>JADLBC010000066.1 GCA_020847985.1 Dehalococcoidia bacterium | reverse complement strand
GAGGAACGACTGGCCGCCCTCCAGCCCTTCCTCGATGACTACAACTTCGCCCGCCCCCACACTGCCATCGGCAACCGCCCACCGGCCTCTCGCCTGTAGACAACGGTCGTGGTCACTACACCTAGGGCTTCGGCCCCAGCAAGACCAGGTCCGCGACCACCAGCCCGCTCCGCGCGTCGATGCCTCCGCTGACGGTGACCAGGTGCCCGGCGCCCGTCGCGCCCGCGAGCCACTCGCGCAGCGTGATGCCGCTCTCCCCCACGAGGATGCGCGTGTCGGCCCGCAGTTGGACGCGCACCGGCCCCCCATCCGTCGTCACCCGCAGCACAAGCCCCTCATGCTCCGTGAGTACGCCCGTGACGCGCACCAGCCCCGTCGCCGGCGGTGTGCTCGCCACACTCGGCCGATTGGGCGGCGTCACCGGTGTTCCGTTCGCCGGCGTGAGCGTCGGCCGGACGCCCGTCGCCGGCCGCGCCGAAGGCGGCGGCACACCCTCGAATTCGAGGAAGTACATCCCGCCCGCTCCCGGCGACACCCCGGCCACGGTCACACTTCGCCCGATGACTGCACCGAGTTCCACCAGGCGCTCCGCCGAACGTGGGTCGATGATGACCAGCACCCGCTGCCTGTCCGCGGTCTCGAGGGTCACCCGGCCGCGCCCCGCGGGCGTCAGCGCGAAGGCGACCACGCGGCCCGGAAGCTTCCCTTCGAACGAATCAAGCCGCCGCACCGCCACCTTCGCCGGCGCCGGCAACTGCGCCGCCGAGACCGCCAGCGTTCGCGCGCTCACGTTCCCGCCATCGCCCGCCACGCCGCCGACGAGCACCGTGTCGCCCGCCTTCAGGGTCCCCGGGGCCACGGCCACCCCGCCGGCCACGACCGTCGTCGCTTCCCCGAGTTCGACCGTCACCGTCCCAAGCTCATATCGCAGCGTGAGCACCCCCGGGCCGACCCGGGAGACCGTACCCTGGAGCTGCACATAATCTCCGGCTTCGAATGCCGCGGCCGCTTCCGTCGTGTTCCGCAGGTTCTGCGCGGCGAAGAGCGCCACGACCGCGACCAGCCCGATGGCAGCCGCCACCGCCACCCCGCGCATCCCGGTGACCACGACCGCGAACCGGCCGAACCGGCTCCGCGGCCCGGGCGCGGGAACCGGGGTCCGCCCCTTCGCGGCCGCTGCCGTCGCCTGTTGTTCTGTCGTGAACCGCTCGAATCGCGCGCGGGCCGTGGGTTTTGCCGCGGCCGCCTCGGCATGTGCAGCGTCCCGCGCCGCCCGCAGCATCGCCCTGCCCGCGAGCAGCCGCTCGACCTCCGCACGTTCCGCGCTGGTCGCCTCCGGCGGGATCGTCCCCGTCTCGATGGCCTGTTCGAGGAGGTCGTCGATGCGGTCCGCCATCACAGGTCTCCCCCGGCATAGGCGCTCCCCGCGAGCGCCCGCTGCATCGCCGCCAGCGCGCGCCGCTGCAGGTTCTTCACCGCGTCCTCGGAGCGGTTCATGAGCCTGGCCGTGTCCGCCACCGACTTATCGAGCAGGAACCGCAACGAGAGCACGGTCTGCTGGTCCTCCGTGAGCGCGTGCATCGCGCGCGAAAGGTCCTGCCGCAGTTCCAGCGCCGCGATGCCGTCCGCGTCCGGTGGTGCTACCGCTTCCACCAGTTCCTCCTCGAATCCCCTGCGCCCGAGCTTCTTGATGTGGTCCCGTACAAGATTCCGCGCGATGCCGATGAGCCACGCTTCGATGGGCACGCCCCGGTAGTCGAACCGGTCCGCGCGGGAATAGGCCACTTCGAACACCTGCGAGGCGATGTCCTCGGCCTCCGCCGCGCCCCGCAGCCGGTAGCGCACAAAGCCGAAGACGGCGTTCCAGTGCCGGTCGAAGATATCCGACCACGCCGCCGCATCCCGGGCGGCCGCCCGGCGGGCGACCTCCGCATCGTCACGGCCTTCAGCCGCCAGCGCATCTGCCTTTACCTCAAGCACAGCGGTTTCACTGTACGAATGGCACGGCCGCGCCGAAAGGTGACGGCTCCCCTAGGGATTACCGCCAACAACGCAGGAAACGCCGGGCGAAAGGGCCTGCACGGGCCAGGACGCCGGGGCCGCTACTCCCCGTCGCGCGCTTCGATGTACTCCATCGTCCGCCGGTACGCATCCTCCGGGATGTGCCCGGCCGACATCAGGTACGTCGCGATCTGGTCGAGCTTGAGGATGCTCACGAGGTTGATCCCGGCCGCCTTCAGGTTCGTCCGGCCACCTTCCTGCCGGTCGATCAGCGTCACCGCATCGCGCACCACCAGGCCCGCCTCCGTCAGTGTCGCCGCCGTCTGGAGGATGCTGCCGCCGCCCGTGATCAGGTCGTCGATGATCAGGCACGACTGCCCGCGCACGAAGATGCCCTCGATCACGTCCGCCTTATCCGTGGCCGGCGGGTGGATGTAAATCATGGGCGTGTTCACCGCGAGCGAGAACGCCGTCGCCACGTGCAGCCCGCCGAACGGCACCCCCGCGACCAGCGTGAACGGCTGCACGTGCGGGTTGCGCATCGACATCAAGGTTTCCAGCTCTTCGCGGATGATGCGCGCGCATTTCGCCAGCGCCTTCGGGTTCGAAATCAACCGCCGCAGGTTGATGTAGATGGGCGAATGAACCGACGTGCGGCCGAGCGTGTAGTCACCGAAATCGATCGCGTTGAGCTTCCAGAGCTCCTCGGCGAGCCAGAGGTTACCGGCCGGGGTTTTCGACAAGCGTGGCACTCCAGTGAGCGTGGCGGGGAACCACGCAAGCGTACCCCCTTTTTCGCTACCTGAACGTAATGTGTCAAGTCGAACCGCGCTCCGGCCCCCTCCCGGCAGCGCGCCGGGGCCCGTGCACGCGTTGCCCGGGAGCCGCGCTTGGGCCATACTCAAACACGAGTGCCGAAGTGGCGGAATGGCAGACGCGCTACGTTCAGGGCGTAGTGTCCGTAATGGGCGTGCGAGTTCAAATCTCGCCTTCGGCACCAGCACTCATGCGCGCCCGTGGCTCAGCGGATAGAGCGTTAGGTTGCGGACCTAAAGGTCGGAGGTTCGAGTCCTCCCGGGCGTACCAATCATCGAAGCGAAGGCCCTCCATCCGGAGGGCCTTCGTCATTCCCGCCCGATCCCCACGCTCGTCCCCACCAGCGGCAAACCCAGCCCGCGCGCCACTGCCAGCGACGCCGCGTTGGTCACCGCCGTGCTGTAGAACAACGTCCGCTCCCCCAGGGCGGGGTGCGCGCTCCACGCGGCCGTGACCGCGCCCGCCAGACGCCGTCCCCGGAACCGCGGGAACGTGTACACGCCCACGTCGGCGGCGTCGCTCCCGAGCCGTGCCGCGAACGCCGTTGCCGCCATCTCCCCCTCCACCAGCGCGATGCACCAGGGCTCCCAGAACTCCTCCATCACCGGGAAGCCCGCCGCCGCCACATCCGCGGGCATGCCCTCGCGCCGCACCCGTTCGGCCAGCGCCATCGCCCGCTCCGTCCCCGAAAGCACCAGCTCCGCATGGACCGTGGGCGCGATCCGCCGTTCGAGCAGGAACGTCAGGTGCACATCGAGGCTCCGGGCCATGCCGCCATCGCCATCGAGGGCGCGTGCGAACTCTGCCAGCGGCAGGTCGCGCACATCCTCGCGTTCGCGCACCGCCATGTGCAGCGAATGCACCGCCGCCGCGGCATCGTCACCCACGTCCTGCCCCAGCCAGTACTCGCTGCCGCCGGCTCCCGCGGCCAGGTAGAGGTCCGGCGCCGGATGCCCGCCGGGGGCGTTTTCGGCCACCAACCGGCCGCGCGCGTCCCGCGTGAAGAGCGCACCCGCCTGCAGCACCAGCATCGCCAGTCCGTCCACGTTCCGAATGCTACGCCGGCCGGTACCACCCCGCGTGGCGCGTCGCGACGTGCGCCAGCCCCACGTGCACGCCGTCCGCGTCGCTGGCGATGGAGAGCGTCACCTGCTTCCGCCGCGCCGCCTCCAACGGCCGCGCCGGCTTCACCGATTCCAGCACGAACGGTTTCGCGGCGGCGTCCGCCATCGCCCAGGCTTCCACGATCGCCGTGACGGTGAACGCCGGAAGCTGGCGGAACTCCTCGACGAGCGTCGATCGCTGGCCCGCCTCCGCCACCTCAGCCAGCGCGCGGATGTAGTCGCCCGGATCGGCGCGTGCCGCCCGCAGTGCCCGCAACTCCTCCTGGACTCCCGGCTCCGCAAACGCCCGCGATAGCCACGCCATCGTCTCCTCGCACCCGACCCATGTCATTGTTGCTCCCTCCAAACCGAATGGAGCGAGTCTGCCCGGAGGGACGCTATGTCACCTATCCCCAACGCGTGTACACGTCGATGTACACTCACCCGGTGACGCCGCAAGCAGCCAGCAGCCCGCCCGCGAGTTCGATCGAGCGGCTCCGCGGCATGCTCCGCGAACAGGGACGCACCGCCGGCCTGGACCGCGAAGTCGAGGCGGCACTCGAAGCGGCCTACATCTCCAACAACCTCGATGAGCTTTCGCAGATCGTGCACTTCGTCTGCGCGGGACTCGATGCCGAAGGCCGCTTCGATGATGCCCTCGCCCTGATCGAGCACTCGACCGCGTGGACCGCCCGCCGTCCCGAGGCCCGCGCGCTCATCCAGGCGCTCTCCGCCGGCATGCTGCTTTCGCGGGGCCGCGTCGAGGCTGCCCGCGCCGCCGTCGCCAGCGCTGGCG
>JADLBC010000065.1 GCA_020847985.1 Dehalococcoidia bacterium | reverse complement strand
TTCGACAAGGTGTTCATGCCGGGCGTCTCGTTCGTGCTCGAAGGCGGCGACGGACCGGACAAGGGCAAGCTCAAGCCCAACCTCAAGCACATCAAGAAGATCGCCTTCGTCACCTCCTATGGCGGCAGCCGCTGGCGCACGATGGTGATGGGCGATCCGCCGCGCCGCATGGCAAGGCGTTGGGGCTGGGTCACCTTCGGCGGCTGGCTCCCCCCGACCTACCTCGCCCTCTACGACATGAACAACGTCTCGCCTGACCAACTCCGGGGCTTCATCGCCAAGGTGAAGCGGGTCATCGGGAAGTGGTGAGTGCCTCGCGCCCATAGCGGACAACCTAGACATTCCCGCTGAGAAGCCCTTCGCGAGGATCGAGGACGCGGAGCACGGAACGCCGAGGTGATCACACCACCTTCGCCTTCCGCTTGAACGCGTCGCGGTCCCACGCCCGCGTCGCCATCACCTCCGCGAGGATTTCGGCGGCGCGGAACACATCCTCGAACCGCAAATAGAGCGGCGTCAGGCCGAAGCGCATGATGTCGGGCTGGCGGAAGTCGCCGATGACGCCGCGGGCGATCAGCGCCTGCATGATGGCGTAGGCTTCGGGGTGGCGCAGCGACACCTGAGTGCCGCGCGATCCGGCATCGCGCGGCGTCAGCAGCTCGAATTCCGGGCAACGGGCGCCCACTTCGCCCGCGAACACATCGAACAGCGCGTCGGCCTTGGCCCGCACCGCTGCGAGGTCAACGCCGTCGAACGCCTCGAGCGCCGCGTCGAGCGCGCTCATCGAGATCACCGGCGGAGTGCCGACGCGGAGCGCGTCGGTGCCCTCGGCGGGCTGGTAGTCGGGCGCAAAGGCGAACGGCGCGGCGTGGCCGAGCCAGCCGCTGAGCGGCGTGCGGAGGCCGGGCAAATGGCGCGGCGCCACATAGGCGAAGGCCGGCGCCCCCGGCCCACCATTGAGATATTTGTAGCCGCAGCCAATGGCATAGTCCGCCCCCGCCCCGGCGAGGTCGACGCGGAACGCGCCCGCCGAGTGGCAGAGGTCCCAGATCACCGTCGCGCCCGCCGCGTGCGCCCGCGCCGTCAGCGCCTTCATGTCGTGCCGGGCACCCGTGCGGTAGTTGACCTCGGTGACCAGCACGACGGCCACATCGTCGCGGATCACCGCCAGATCGTCGACACGTACCTCGTGCCCGGTCAGCGTCGCGAGCCCGCCGGCGATATAGATGTCGGTGGGGAAATTGCCCGTTTCGGTCTGGATCACCCGGCGGTCCGACCGTCCGGCGGCCACCGCCAGGAGCTTGAAGATGTTGAGCGAGGTGGAATCCGCCACCACGACGCTCCCCGGCTCGGCGCCGATCAGCGGGGCGATGCGGGCGCCGACGCGGCGCGGCAGGTCGATCCAGTCGTGCCGGTTCCAGCTCGTGATGAGGTCGCGCCCCCACTCCTCGCTCACCACTTTGGCGGTTCGCGCGGCGACCGACCGGGGCAGCGCGCCGAGCGAATTGCCGTCGAGATAGATCGTCCCGTCAGGGATCGAAAAGCGGTCGCGGAGCGGGGCAAGCGGGTCGGCGCGGTCGAGCGCCTGTGCATCGGCATGGGTCATGGCCCGTTCTTCCCCGACTGTGGACGCTTTGTCGATAGACACGCGCCCAAGCGCGCCCTAAACCGCCGCCAACACAGGATTTCGCCGGATGCCGGACAAGCTGCTCGACCTCATGCTCGCCGCCGCGCGCGCCGCCGCCGCGCCGATCATGGACATCTATCTGGACGAGTTCGACATCTACGAGAAGGCCGATGGCTCGCCGGTGACGCTGGCCGACCAGCGCGCCGAAACCGCCATCCTCAAGCTGCTGGCGCCGACGGGCCTGCCATTCCTCGCCGAGGAAAGCGTGGCGGCCGGCCATGTCCCCGAGCTGGGCGACCGCTTCTTCTGCATCGACCCGCTCGACGGCACCAAGGAATTCCTCAAGCGTAACGGCGAGTTCACCGTCAATATCGCGCTCATCGAGGGCGGGCGCCCGACCCGAGGCGTCATCCTCGCTCCCGCCTCCGGCGCCACCTATCTGGGCGGGCCGGACGGGGCGTTCGAGATCAACTACCGCAACGAGCTCCTGCCCATCCGGACCAATCCCAACCACCCGATGCGGGTGGTCGCGTCCCGCTCGCACGGCCACGATGCACTCAAGGGGTTCTGCGACGCCCTCGTCGTCACCGACGACGTGTCGGTGGGCTCCTCGCTCAAATTCTGCCTGCTCGCCAAGGGCGACGCCCAGCTCTATCCGCGCTTCACGCCCACCTGCGAATGGGACACCGCGGCCGGCCAGGCGATTCTCGAGGCGGCCGGCGGCGCTGTGCTCACCCTCGACGGCCGGCCCCTCGCCTACGGCCGTGGCGGCGATCACCTGAACCCGTTTTTCATGGCCGCCGCGTCGCCGGAACTGGCCGCTAAGGGTGCGTCGGAAATGCGGAAAGCGCTTTCGGCCGGCTGAAGGTCCCATTAACCGCGCATGGCTTACATGCGTGGCGCGCGCTTGTGGTC
>JADLBC010000064.1 GCA_020847985.1 Dehalococcoidia bacterium | reverse complement strand
CAAGACGCCGCGGCTCATCGTGTTCGGCGGCGGCTACCCGTTGCGCGCGGACGGCGCCATGATCGGCGGGATCGGCGTCAGCGGTGGCCACTACTCGCAGGACATGCAGGTCGCTGAAGCCGGCGCCGCCGCCCTCGGCTAGCACCCACCCGGGCTCGAAGCCATCGCCGGTCGTCCCGAGCGTCCCCGGCTATGGCCTGAACTGCAACGCACGGGAGCCCAGTTTCGCGGGCTGCGTCGCCACCCGGTAGGCGTTCTCCACCCACTCGCACACCAGCCGGCGCGTGTCCCGCGGGTCGATGATCTCTTCGAGCTGGAACCGTGAGAGCGGCCCGAGCGGGCCGCGCGCGCTTTCGATGCGGGCTTCGAGCTCCGCGCGGAAGGCCACGGGGTCCGCGGCTTCCGCCAGCTGGCGCCGGTACGCCGCCTCGATCCCGCCCTCAGGCGGGATGCCGCCTACGTCCGCAGCCGGCCAGGCAACGCGCACCGACGGCCGAGACTGGGGCGTCGCATAGTTGGTCCCGGCCACGCCGAAGCTCCGCCGCATGAGGACGGTGAAGATGGGCACGCGCACCTGAGCGAACGCGATCATCCATTCCGCGCCCTTGCGGATCGTGCTCGTCGTCTCGTGCTCCAGTCCGACCGCGAAGCCCGGGTTATCTACGAGGTTCAGGACCGGAATGTGGAAGAGGTCGCACAGATCGAGGTGGCGCGTCAGCTTGCTGCACCCGTCGGCTGTGAGCGCGCCGCCGTTCACGTGGCGGCTATCCGAGGCGATCACGCCGAGCGGGTAGCCGTTGAAGCGCACGAACCCGGTCACCTGGTCGCTGCCCCAGAGTGGCCCGATTTCGAAGAACGAGCCTTCGTCGGCCATCAAGCGGATGGCGCGCCGAATATCGAATGTCGCGGTCCGCTTTCGCGGGACGATCGAGAACAGCGGTTCGTCGCGGCGGTCCGGCGGGTCCGCGGCGTTCGGCGCGAGGACGGGCGGCGCTTCGAACGCGCTCGGCGGCAGGTAGGAGAGGAAGCGCCGGACCATCGCGGCGGCTTCCTCTTCGGTTTCGGCCAGGTTATCGACCGAACCGTTGCGGCAGTGGATGCGCCAATCGCCGAGCTCTTCCTTGGTTATGTCGTAACCCATTGCATGGCTGACCACCGGAGGCCCGGCGACGAAGAGCTGGGCAATGTCACGAACCATCACGGCGAAGTGCCCCAGTACCGCCTTGGCCGCACCGATGCCGACGACGCTGCCAAGCAGCATGTTCACGACCGGCACCGTCGCCAGCTGTTCCGCGAACATTGAGCTGCCCAGGTGGCCCGGCAGGAACGACCCGCCCGTCCCGGTGACCCTCGGGCGGCCCGCGCTGATGGCGCCTGTGCTCTCCTGCGCGTTCGCTTCGCCTTCCTTGCGTTGCGCCGGGACCATCGAAGCGACACTACCGCCCCCCGACGAGCCATCGAGCAGCCGCACGGAAGGCACCTTCAGTTCGATGCTCAGGCGGTCAAGGTAGGTGCTCTTCCCCGCGATCGCGCCGTCCGAGTGGCCGCCACGGGAGGTGAAATCGTCAGCGCAGACGATGGCCGTCCGCCCTTCGATTGTGCCCCAACCGCCCACGTGGTTCGCGGGCGTGAAGTCGGCGATGCGGCCCTCGTCATCGTAGGAGGCAAACCCCGCGACGCTTCCAACCTCGCGGAACGAGCCATCGTCGAGCAGCAGAGAGATACGCTCGCGGCAGGTCAGCTTACCCCGGTCGCGCTGACGGACGACGCCCGGGTCGTTCGATCCCGGAGCCAGCCGGCGGTGGGCAATCGCCTCCAGCGTCGCGATATCGTCAAGAATCGGCTGCCACCCGCCATCAGCGGCCCGCCCCGATGGCGATGCGGTGACCGCGGCCGCGCCGGTCGGCTCAATCGCGGCGAGGACCTGGCCGTTCGCCACGGCGTCGCCCGGGAGCAAAGCCAGGGTCGCGGAAAGCACGCCGGCGCAGGGTGCCGCCACCGTCGTCTCCATCTTCATGGCCGTGACGACGATCACCGGGTCGCCCTCCGCCACGACCGCGCCTTCCGTGACCGACCACTCGACGACGGAGCCGGCCTGGGGGGAGGCAACCGCGACCATGCCCTCGGGCACGTCGAGCCCCGGCGCCGCCGTAACTGACTTGCCGTTCATCTGCCCAATCCCCGAACCAGCCAGGAGGCTGAGCGGCCCCGTCCCGTTGCTCGCCGGCTCGGCAGGGGAGAGCGTCTCCAGCCAGGTCGTCGTCGCTTCGCCCGCGCGAAACACCGGCTGCGCCAGGACGGTCCGCAGTTCGTCGAGGTTCGTGGACAGGCCCTCGATATGGAACTCGTCAAGCGCGCGCAATGTCCGGTCGATGGCGGACTCGAACGTACCGGCGGAGCTCGAAGAGCCGATGACCTTCGCGAACAGCGGATCGAATTGCGGCGCCGGCGCGTAGCCCGCGTACCCGCAGCCATCCACGCGTACGCCCGGCCCCGTTGGTTCCCGGTACGCCTCCATCTTCCCCAGAGCGGTCGCCACGACCCGT
>JADLBC010000063.1 GCA_020847985.1 Dehalococcoidia bacterium | reverse complement strand
CCGTCGAGCTCGAGCACGAGCCGCAGCACGCCGTGCGTGCTGGGGTGCTGGGGCCCCATGTTGACGGTCATCGTTTCGGTGCGTACTTCAGCCATCCTCAGCCTTCCACTTCCCGGTCGACGAACGCACAGAGCAGATGCAGCACCGTCATGTGCGCTTCCTGCACCCGCGCCGTCACCGCCGCCGGAACGTTCACGTGCACCTCGGCAAGCCGTCCTGCCGCGCCGCCGTCGTTTCCCGTGAGCGCGATCGTCCGCAGCCCCCGGGCCTTCGCCGCCTCGAGCCCGCGCACGACGTTCGGCGAATTGCCGCTCGTCGTGATGCCCACCGCCAGATCGCCGGCGCGTCCGAACGCCTCGACCTGCCGCGCGAAGACCGCCTCGAACCCGAAGTCGTTCGCCACGGCCGTCACGATACTCGGGTCGGTCGTGAGCGCCACGGCCGGGAACCCCCGCCGTGTGCGTTCGAACCGCCCCACCAGCTCCGCCACGAAATGCTGGGCATCGGCGGCGCTGCCGCCATTGCCGAACGCCAGCACCTGTCCACCCGCCGCGAGCACCCGCACGAGGGTGTCGCCGGCCCGCGCGATGGCTTCCACCGCCGGACCGTCAGCCAGCGCCGCATGCAGCCGCGCGGTCGTCGCGAGCGTCTCGATGACGAGCGCCCGCCGCGCCGTGTCGCCTGCGGTCATCGGCTACTTCGGACGCGTCCGCGAGTAGCGATCGCGCTCCATGTTCGCCCGGAATTCCTCGGCGGTGATCTGCAGAGGCATGTAGGTCTGGGCGTCCTTCCGCACCTGCACCGGATAGTCCTTCCGGAGCGGGTGGCCGACCCAGTCTTCCGTCATCATCAGGCGGCGCAGATCCGCGTGGCCCTCGAAGACGATGCCGAACAGGTCGTAGACTTCGCGCTCGCACCAGCCGGCGCCCGCCCACACGGACGTCACCGAGGCGATGGGCTGGTCGAGCCCGAGCTGCACCTTGAGGCGCACGCGCGTGCGGCGATGCGGCGAGACCAGGTGATAGACGACGTCGAACCGCGGCGCGCGCTTCGGGTGGTAGTCCACCGCCGTGACGTTCGAGAACGCCACGAACTCGAGGCCGGGCGTGTCGCGCAGCGCGAGCGCCACCGGCACGATGTGCGCGGCCGACACCCAGAGCGCCGGCGTGGCGTCGGCATCCGCCGACGGGCAGGGCGAGAGTTCCGCCCCCGGCACGAGCGCCGTGAGCTGGTCGATGAGGGGCTGCACGTCGATCATGGCGTTACGACGCCCTCAGCTTCGTGGCGTCGATTTTCTTCTGCAGCTGGACGATGCCGTAGAGCACCGATTCCGGCCGCGGCGGGCAGCCGGGGATGAAGACGTCCACCGGCACCACCTGATCGGAGCCCTGCACGATCGAGTAGTTGTCGAACACGCCACCGCACGAGGCACAGGCGCCCATCGAGATCACCCACTTGGGCTCGGGCATCTGATCGTAGATGCGGCGCAGCGCCGGCGCCATCGTGCGCGACAGGCGGCCGGCGATGATCATCAGGTCCGACTGCCGCGGCGAGCCACGGAACACCTCGGCGCCGAAGCGCGAGATGTCGTAGCGGCTCGAGGCCATCGCCATCATCTCGATGGCGCAGCACGCCAGGCCGAACGTCACCGGCCAGATGGCCGAACGCCGGCTCCAGGTCACGACCTTTTCGAGCGTGGTCGTGAGTACCGGAATCTCGGGGAGATCAGTTTCCAGTCCCATAGTTGTATCTCTTGACCACGGCCGGCCCCGGCTTGGGCGGACGCACGTAGTCGGGGTCGGTTTCCGGACCCCAGTCGAGGACGCCCTTGCGCCACACGTAGATGAAGGCCACTGCGAGAATCGCGAAGAAGAGGGCGATCTGGATGAAGCCGGGCCAGCCGAGATCGCGCAGCGCCATCGCCCAGGGGCCGAGGAACGCCACTTCGATGTCGAACAGCAGGAAGATCATCGCGATGAGGTAGAACTTGACCGACTGACGCTCCCGCGCATCCCCGACCGGCGGCATACCGCATTCGTACGCCGCTTCTTTTTCGGGTGTAGGATGCCGCGGGCCCGCAAAATAGGACAGCGCCACGTTGACGGCTCCGAAGCCGACCCCGAGCGCGACCATGATGGCGACACCGCCCCAGCCTTCCATAGTTCTCTCGTTCGTTAGACGCAGGCGCGTCGGTGCGCCGCTTGTGAAGGATTTCGCAAGAGTCGCGTAGATGGTAGTCAACCACACAGGGCACAGTCAAACGCCCTAGACACGATTACTGGTGTTCCCACGGTCATGACCCTCCCACCCCTCGGTGCTGCGGCCAACGCTGCACACCATTTGTCGACGCCCCCCGGCGCCCGCGGCCTGCGGGTGGCCTGGTTCAGTCCGATGCCCCCCTCGCCGTCGGGCATCGCCGCCTATTCGGCGGAGGTCCTGCCGCTGCTCCGCGCGCGCGGCATCGCGATCGACGTCTTCACGGAACTGCCCGGCACCGCCGCCGACGGCCTGATGGCCGCCCGCGACTTCGTCTGGATGCAGCGGCGTCTCCCGTACGACCTGACCGTCTACCAGCTCGGGAACGCCCGCTGCCACGATTACATGTGGGGGTACCTGTTCCGTTAT
>JADLBC010000062.1 GCA_020847985.1 Dehalococcoidia bacterium | reverse complement strand
ACATCGCCACCACCTCGGCTTTGTACTCCTCGGTGAAGGTCCTTCTCGGTCGCCGTGGGCTCATCCAGACACCTCCTCGGGGATCATCCCCTCATCGTTGGTGTCCGTCGATCTGGGGCAAGCCCACTCGAGCCCCGTTTCTCCTTCCTCTTGTCTCTTTTCTCTCGCCCGGGGATCAGCCCCGTGCTTTGGGCACGCCCCTCCGGGGTTGCCCCGCCTCGGGCCTCGAGCCTCGAACCTCGAACCCCTTTTCTCCTTCCTCTTTTCTCTTTTCTCTCGCCCGCAGGCGGTCCACCGCCCACGCCGCGTGCTCGGCTACCAGCGGGGAGGGATCGGCGCAGGCGGCTTCGAGGGCGGGGAGATCGGCGAGCGTGCCCGTGTTGCCGAGGGCGACGCAGACGTTGCGAAGGAGGCCCTCGCGCTTCGCACGCATGATCGCGCGCCCCTGGAAGCGCGCACGGAAGCCTTCGTCGTCGAGCGCGAGCAGCTCGGCCAGCGGGGGGAAGAGGGCGTCGGGCGAGGGTGGCGCGAAATCGGGGTGTGTCGCGCGGCCGGCAGCGCCCACGGGGCAGGCGTCCAGGCAGTCGTCGCAGCCGAAGATGCGATTGCCCATGAGCGGGCGCAATTCGAGCGGGATGGGGCCGCGAAGTTCGATCGTGAGGTAGCTGATGCAGCGGCGGGCATCGACGACGCCGCCATCGGCGGAGATGGCGCCCGTGGGGCAGGCGGCGATGCAGCGCGTGCAGCTTCCGCAGCTCTTCGCGAGGGGCGCGTCCGGCACGAGGTCGAGGGTGGTGGCGATGGCCCCGAGCATGACCCACGGCCCGAACCCGGGCGCGAGCAGCATCGTCGATTTGCCGAACCAGCCCATGCCCGCGAGCGCGGCCAGGGGGCGTTCGAGGAGCGGGCCGTAATCCACGGTGGCGCGGGCACCGGCGGCGAACTCCTCGCTGATGCGGCGTGCGAGCCGTCGCAGGCGGGTTTCGAAGGTGCGGTGGTAGTCGCGGCCGGCGGCGTAGGCGGCGACGCGTCCCCGGGTGATGCCGTCCGCCGGAGGCGTGCCCGCGCGGGCATACGGCAGGGCCAGCATCACCACGGAGCGCGCGCCTTCGAGGAAGCGGCCGGGGTCGGTGGCGCGTTCGAGCCACTCCGGGGTCATCCAGCCGAGGTCCGCGAGATGGCCCTGGGCGTGCGCGGCGAGCGCCCGGGCGCGCGCCGGGGCGATGACCGCGGCGGGGGCGATGCGCGCGAGCGCGAACCCTTCGTCGCGGGCCATGGCGAGGATCGCGTCGCGCGCGGGGGCTGTGGGCGGCATGGGGCCATGGTAGCGCGGCGGTCCGGGACCGCGAGAAGCGTCCCGGGGGAGCATAAAGAACGACATAAGCATGATTGCGTGCAGAAACCCGCGTTATTGGCGATAAGCCGGGGATGTTATGCCGAACCTGTTCCCGCATGGACACCGCGAGAGGCACGCCTTCATTGCGGGTGGTTGTGGCGCTACGGCACCGTAGCGTGCCCTCGGGGGTGCGTTGAACCGGGCCGCGATTGCTGGTTGCGATGGCTCGCGCGCGAGGCAAGGGGGAGCGCGCTCGCGGTTCGCCGCCGCCGGCCCCCTGCGCGCGGAGGCCGGTTTGTGGGCGCTGGACAGTTCGGCCAGTGTGAATATTTCCGGCGGTTAGACAGGAGAATCTTGCTGATTAGGGGTCTTACCGTATGGTCGGGAAACTCATTCCCCGGGCTCGCGCTCCCAGGAGACCGGTGACCACGCAACCATGATCTGGCTTCGCGGCGAAGGTCGCGCGGCCCTGGTTTCGTGCGCGCTGCTCCCGGGGGCCGCCGGTTGTGGAGGACCGATGGAGACGTCCCCGGCCCAGGCGGCACCCCACGGCAAACGGCGCCGGCAGTTCGGCACGGACCGTGTCTACGGCGGCGCGCCCGTCATCCACCGGCCGGCGGGGCGGGCGACGGCGGGCGGCGCGCGCTTTGCGGTGTTCTTCACGGCGGCGGCCTGGCTGGCCTACACGGTCGACCAGCTATGGCGCCTGGGGCATTCGGAGATGGACCTCCGCACGGTGCTCGAAACGGCGATGTACATCGGCCTGGTGACGCTGCTGACGATGTCGGCCTCGGCCTACCTGGTGGCGCGCATGGGCTACTTCGACCGCACGAAGAACCATCGCCGCGTGCCGCGTTCGACCATCGACGACTACTTCGACCGCGCCATGCCGGCGATGACGGTGATCGTGCCATCGTATCGCGAGGACGAGCGGGTGGTCCGCCAGACCCTGCTTTCGGCGGCGCTGCAGGAATACCCGAACCTGCGCGTGGTGCTGCTGGTGGACGACCCGCCGCAGGCCACGGAGCCAGGGCACGTGCGTCAGCTGGAACGCGCGCGCCGCTTGCCCATCGAGATCAACGCGGAGCTGGCGGAAGCGTGCCGGCCGTTCGAGGAGGCGCTGGAGGCGTTCGAGCACGAGGTTTCGCCGAGCCTGGCGGCCGATGGGCCCACGCTGCGCCGCCTGGCCGATAGCTACGACCGCGCGGGCGACTGGTTCGCGCGGCTGAGCCGGGGGATGGAGCGCGCCGACCACAGCGACCAGTTCCTGGCCATCGAGTTCCTGGACCGGATGCGGAAGGACCTGCGCGCGACGTCGGAGGCGATTCGCACGGCGGCGGATTCGCCGGACGTGAGCATCAGCCGGCGGCGGGTGCACCAGCTGTATTCGCGGCTCGTGCGCACCTTCCGGGCGGAGGTGACGAGCTTCGAACGGAAGCAGTTCGCATCCCTTTCGCACGAACCGAACAAGGCGATGAACCTGAACAGCTACCTGGGGCTGATGGGCGGGAACTACCGCATCGTGCAGTCGCCGGGGGGGCGGGTGCTCATCCCGGCGGGCAGCCGCCGCCCGGACCTGGTGATCCCCAACAGCGACTACGTGCTCACGCTCGATGCCGATTCGATCCTGCTGCCGGAGTACTGCCTGCGGCTGGTGTACTTCATGGAGCAGGCGGAGAACGCGGATGTGGCGGTGGTGCAGACGCCGTATTCGGCCTACCGCGGGGCGGCGACGCGCATCGAACGCATCGCCGGGGCCACCACCGATATCCAGCACATCGTCCACCAGGGGCTCACGCGCTGGGACGCGACCTTCTGGGTGGGCGCGAACGCGGTCATCCGCAAGAAGGCGCTGGATGAGCTGCCGGTGGAGGAAGACGAGGCGGGCTTCACCATTCGCCGCTACATCCAGGACCGAACCGTGATCGAAGACACGGAATCGAGCATCGACCTGCGTTCGAAGGGCTGGCGGCTCTACAACTACCCGGAGCGGCTGAGCTACAGCGCCACCCCGCCGGACTTCGGGGCGCTGGTGGTGCAGCGCCAGCGCTGGGCGAACGGCGGGCTGGTGATCGCGCCATCGCTGTTCCGGCTGCTGTGGCGGCGGCGCGAGGGGGTGCGGCGCCCGCGCCTGGCCGAGCTTTTCCTGCGCACGAACTACCTGATCTCGATCTGCTGGTCGAGCCTGGGGCTGCTCCTGCTGCTCTTCTACCCCTTCCGCGAGGACCTGCTCACGCGCTTCGCGATCATCACGGCGGCACCCTACTTCTGGGCGATGGCGAACGACCTGCACCGCGTGGGCTACCACCGCAGCGACATCTTCCGGGTGTACGGCTTCAACCTGCTGCTGCTTCCGGTGAACCTCGCGGGCACCATCCAATCGGTCGTGCAGGCGATTGGCGGGCAGAAGATCGCGTTCGCGCGCACACCCAAGATTCGCAACCGCACGGTGGCGCCGATGCTCTTCGTGACGCTGCCGCTGGTGCTCATCGCCTGGTCGGCGCGGACGCTGCTGCGCGATATCGATGAGCGGAACTACACGCACGGCGCCTTCGCGGGGGCGAACCTGCTGATGACGGCGTACGCCTGCGCCGCCTTCGTGGGGCTGCGCAGCATGGTGGTGGATATCGCCGTGAACACGCGCGAATTCCTCTACCGGCCGGTGGGCGGGAAGCAGCGGGAAGGGCGCGTGCCGCACTGGGCGTCCGTGCTCTACGTCGGCAGTTCGGTTCCGGAGGAGGTGGAGCGCGCCGCGCCGCTGGCGGTTTCGCTCGCCGCGCTCGACCGCTTCGGCAACGAGGAGGAAGTGATGACGGCGGCCGGGCGCATCGACCGTGACCTGCGCATGAGCGACCGCGCGCTTCGCGGCCACCCGGAGTTCGACCGGCAGCACGCCCTCGGAGACACGCCATGAGCGACATCACGCTTCCCGGGGCGCCAGCGGGCACGGCGCGGCGCGTTTCGCTGCTGCGTGTGCTGCTCGTCATCGCGTTGGTGGCGGCGCTTATCGCGGTGGGGGTGCGCTGGACGATGGCGGCGATCGAGGACGCCGTGGCGGAAGCGCCGCGCACGTCGTTCGCGCCCTACGTCGATGTGACGCTCACGCCGACGCTGCACTTCGAGGACGCGAGCCAGCAGCCGGCCTCGCACGTGGTGCTGGGCTTCATCGTGGCCGATGCCACCTACCGCTGTTCGCCCTCGTGGGGTACCTACTACACGCTCGATGCGGCGGCGCGCGCGCTCGACCTCGACCGGCGGCTGGTGCGGCTGCGCGAAACCGGCGGCGACGCGACGGTCTCCTTCGGCGGCGCCGTGAACGACGAGCTGGCGACGGTCTGCTTCGAGGCGGGCCAGCTCGCGGCGGCCTACCAGGAGGTCATCGACCGCTACCAGCTGAGGGAGATCGACTTCGACATCGAGGGCGCGGCCATCGCCAACACGGGCGCGAACGAACGCCGGGCGGATGCCATTCGCGCGCTGCAGGAGAAGAACGCGGGCCTGCGGGTGTGGCTGACGCTGCCGGTGGCGCCGTTCGGGCTCACGGGCCAAGGCGTCGCGCTCATCGACCTGATGCTGGCGCGGGGCGCGCGCATCGATGGCCTGAACGTGATGACCATGAACTACGGCGGGTCGCGGCCGGCGGGGATGAGCATGGGCGAAGCGAGCACGCTGGCGCTGACGGCGGCGTGGCAGCAGCTCGATGGCGCATACCGCCGCGCGGGGGTGGTGAAGACGCAGGAGGAGCTGTGGGCGATGCTCGCGGCGACGCCGATGATCGGCCAGAACGACATCCCCGACGAGGTGTTCACGCAGCGGGACGCGCGCGCGCTGGTGCAGTTCGCGCAGGAGACGGGGCTCGGGCGCATCTCGACGTGGTCGGCGAATCGCGATGTGAGCTGCGGTGTCGCCGTCGATGACCGGCGGGTTTCGAACACCTGCAGCGGCGTGAGCCAGGAGCCGTTGGAGTTCGCGCGCATCTTCGGCGAACGGGCCCGCCACGAGCCGCGCGAGGACGAGGAGACGCCGGCGCCGCGCGTCGACACGGCCGGGCGGGACGACCCGCGGACGAGCCCGTACCCCATCTGGCGGGCGGCGAAGGCGTACGAAGCGGAAGCGAAAGTTGTCTGGCAGGGGCGTGTGTACCAGGCGAAGTGGTACACCCAGGGCGCCCAGCCGGACGCGCCGGTGAAGAACACGTGGGACACGCCGTGGCGCTACCTCGGGCCCGTGCTCGAAAGCGACCGCGAGGCCGTACGCGCGGTGGTGCCGGTGGCGCCGGGGAGCTACCAGCGCTGGAGCGGCGAGAAGGTCTACGTCGCGGGGGACATCGTCGAGCACGACAAGCAGGTCTTCCGCGCGAAATGGTGGACCCAGGGGGACACGCCCCATGCCGACCCGGACCAGCCCTACGACCACCCGTGGGAGTACGTGGGCGAGATGGGGAAGTAGAGAAAAGAGAAAAGAGGAAGGAGAAAAGGAGACGGGGGCAACCCCGTGCGGGGCGGATGGACGCGGCTGGCCACCCCGTTTCTCTTTTCTCCTTTCTCTTATCTATCGCCCTGCCAGCGGCGGGCCCGGAATTCGCCGAGTTGGAGCAGGAGCACGGTGAGGAAGCCGGCGCCCGCCATGAACGGGATCGAGACGACCACCCGTGGGAGTACGTGGGCGAGATGGGGAAGTAGAGAAAAGAGAAAAGAGGAAGGAGAAAAGGAGACGGGTGGGCTTGCCCCAGATCGACGGACACCAACGATGAGGGGATGATCCCCGAGGAGGTGTCTGGATGAGCCCACGGCGACCGAGAAGGACCTTCACCGAGGAGTACAAAGCCGAGGTGGTGGCGATGT
>JADLBC010000061.1 GCA_020847985.1 Dehalococcoidia bacterium | reverse complement strand
GTCACGCCCAGGAGCATCTTCGCCTGTCGTTCGTTCCGGCCGCGCATCGAGACACCTCCCCCTTCGAGAGGCATGATCCTCCATCCAGACCCTTCAGCCGATCCCTTTTTTCAGCACCCTGTTAGCTCTTAGCTGTTAGCGGTGGCCAGCCGCGAGACGGCGCCGGCCTTACGGCTCAAACAGCCCGCATGTGCTCACGCTAATAGCTAGCAGCCAAGAGCTAACAGCTCGCCCGAGCTTCGCTCGCCACTAGCCCCCGCCCTGCTACCATCGAAGCCACCCTTCGCGGAGCGCGCGGCCCGTGTGCGCGCGCCGAATCTTGCCCCCACAGGAACCTGAACACCCATGTCCAATCGCCAGGCCCGACGTGACCAGATGCGCAACGCGCGCAACACCGCCGCGCAGCAGCGCGCGAAGAGTGCCCGCTCCGCTCCCGGCGGCCCCCGCCGCGGTGGTGGCGGCGGCGGCGGTATGGATTTCCTTTTCCGCCCCTTCACCCTCATCGTCGCCGGGCTCGTGGTCGTCTTCGTCGTCGTCCTCGGCATCCTCATCTCCACCACCTCCGATGGCGGCCACCGCGTCGATGAGATGAAGAAGGCCCGCGAGGACCTCCCCCTCGAACTCGCGAACGGCGTCAAGCTCGGCAAGGACGATGCCCCCCTCAAGATCACGATGTTCGAGGACTTCCAGTGCCCGTTCTGCCTGCAGTACACGGCCGATTCCGAGCCCTACATCGTTGAGAACTACGTGAAGACCGGGAAGGTCCAGCTCATCTGGAACAACCTCCCCCTCCTCGGCGCCGAATCCGTCGCCACCGCCAAAGGTGCCACCTGCGCCGCCGACCAGGGCAAGTTCTGGGAATTCCACAACAAGATCTACCTCGTGCAGGCCGAAGCCGGGCAGGACAAGAACGAGAAGCTCAACGCCGGGCGCTTCACCGATGCGAAGCTGAAGGGCTACGCCGGCGACCTTGGAATGGACACCGCGAAGTTCGAAGCCTGCATGGGCGACCCCGCCACCCTCGAAAAGGTCACCGCCGATAACCGCAAGGCCACCCAGTACGGCCTGCGCTCCACCCCCAGCTTCCTCTTCAATGACCAGTCCATCGGATCCGGCGCGCTCGCCAGCAACGAGGATTGGAAGAAGGCGATCGACGACTACATCGAGAAGAGCACGGCATCGCCGACGCCGGCGGCTTCCGCCACGGCGTCCGCCACGGCATCCACGCCGCCAGCGGCTTCGCCGACGGCGACGCGGACGCCGTAGGCGAGTTCCCAGTTCCCGGTTCACAGTTCCCAGCAAAGTGCTGAGTGCTGGGTGCTGAGTGCTGAGTAGGGCAACCCCGGGGGAAACCGGTTGCCGATGGCCGACGGCCGTTCGCCCGTGGCCGAGAGCCGGCGCCCGCCCCATACTGACGCGCCATGACGACCGCGCTCATCCCCGTCAACCGGCTGGAACGCGCGAAGGGACGCCTGGCCGAACGGCTCGATGCGGCCACGCGCGAGGCCCTCGCCCGCGCGACCTTCACCACCGTGCTCGACGCCAGCCGCCGTGTGTTTTCGCCCGTCGTCGTGCTCACCGCCGATGAGGCCGCCGCCGCCATCGCCACCGCGGCCGGCGCGCGCGTCATCGCCGAGGACCCGGCGCGCAGCGGCCTGAACCCCCAGCTCGAACACGCCCTCGCCATCCTTGGCGAACCCGGGGGCGGCATCGCCATCCTCCACGCCGACCTCCCCTTCGCCACGCGCGAACTGCTGGAGGGGTTCCTCTCGGCCGCGCCGGATGAGCCTTCGGTTACCCTCGTCCGCAGCGTCGATGGCGGCACGAACCTGATGCTGCTGCGCCCGGCCGGCCGTTTCGCGCTCGCCTATGGGCCCGGCAGCTACGAAAAGCACGTCGCCGCCGCGACCGCCGCGGGCATGGCGATCACCGCCTTTGAAAGCCCGCCGCTCGAACTGGACCTCGATACACCGGCCGACCTCGAGGCGTGCATGGCGATGCCCGGCGCCCTCGCCACGCGCGCCGGCGCGCTCCTTGCCGCCCGTGGCTTCCTCCCGGCCTGAAGGTCATTCCGCTGCAACTCGCACGTGAACAACGCGTCACAATTCGACGCGGAAGGGTGGCCCCAGAGCCTGCGCGGGGGTAGCATGGCCACGGTCGCCCATTTCGAGCGGGAATAGCGGCGGCGCCACCACAAGGGGGGACGGTGAGCCTGCTCGTGCCAGAAGCTCCCTCCGCGCCCTCCGTCAGGGCGCCGGCCCCGGGCACCGCGCAGCCTCGTCCCTCACACGCCCGTTCGCGCTCGCTGGCCGAAAGCCTGCGCGTCGCCGAATCCAGCACACCCCGTCTCGCACCCCGGCCCGAGGGCGAACCCGCCCCCCTCGACCCGCTCCCCACAACGCGGCCGCGCGTTACCGTGGTCGTGCCCTGCAAGAACCGCGCGCACTATCTGCCGGCCACGCTCGAGAGCATCCTCGCGCAGGACTATCCGGAACTCGAATGCATCGTCGTCGATGCGGCCTCCACCGATGGCACGGTCGAACTGCTGCGCGCGTACGAATCGCGCGGCGTGCGCTGGGTCTCCGAGCCCGATTCCGGCGCCTTCGAGGCCATCGCCAGGGGCTGGGCGATGGGCACCGGCGCCATCCTCGCCTGGCTCAACGCCGACGACACCTGGGAGCCGGGCGCCGTCGCCACGGCCGTGGCCGCCTTCGAAGCCCACCCCGGCGCGGCCGTCGTCCACGGCGCCTGTGGCCTCATGGACGATGCCGGCGAGGTGTCCCAGCTCGTGGTCGCGCGGCAGTTCACGCTCGCCGCTTCGCTCGTCTACTGCGACCACATCATCATGCAGTCGGCGAGCTTCATTTCGCGTGCGGCCGTCGATGCGGCCGGCGGCCTCTACCCCGCCTGGACGCACGACCAGGAGCTCTGGCTCACGATCGCGACGACCGGCGGCGAATTCCTCGCCATCCCCGAGCATCTCGCCAACGTGCGCGATGTCCGCGGCCACATCCACACCTTCCCCGGCATCATGATCCCCGCGCGCGTGGCGATGATGCACCGCTACTTCGCCCGCCCGGATGTCCCGGCCGAACTGCGCGCCGAACGCGCCCGCACCCTGAGCAACACCTACCTCCGCGGCTTCGACCTGCTGCGCCCGAGTAACCCGCGGCACTGGCGCTGGGCCGCCATCTGCCTCGTGCGAGCCATCGCCGAATGCCCCGCGAACGCACCCTTCGTGCTCCGGGGGATCGCGTCACGCGCGGTCCACCGCTTCGACCGCGTGTACTGGGCGTTCGCCACCGCCAGGGGGACGGCACGCGGCTTCCTCGGCGGCCTCCTCCACCGCTGATGCCCCCGGAAAGCGGCGAACCGCTCGTCTCCGTCGTCATCCCCGCGCGCGAAAGCGCCCGCTACCTGCGCGGCGCCATCAGCTCCGTGCTCACGCAGTCCTATGGCGCGGTGGAATGCATCGTACGCGACGGTGGGTCCACCGATGCCACGGCCGCCATCCTCGAATCCTTCGGCGACCGCATCCGCTGGCATTCGCAGCCCGACGACGGCCCCTTCGAAGCGATCGAGGCGGGCTGGGCCGAGGCCCGCGGCGACATCCTCGCCTGGATCAACGCCGACGACCGCTACCTCCCCGGCGCCATCTCGCGCGCCGTGGCCGCCTTCGCCGCGCACCCCGAGGCCGATGTCATCTACGGCGCGAGCGCGGGCATCGACAATCGCGGACGGCTGATCTGGTGGGGCGAAGCGCGCCCGTTCAGCCTCGAAGCCGCCATCCTCGATGCCGACCACGTGATCAATCAGCCCGCCGCCTTCATTCGCCGCCGCGCCTACGAACGCACCGGCGGGCTGCTGCACGAATGGGTGCACGACCACGACCTCTGGCTGCGCATCGCCGTCACCGGGGGCGTGTTCGTGCCCATCCCCGAAACGCTCGCGGCCGTGCGCATCCGCGACGAGAACCAGAGCATGGCGCCGGAATTCGCCATCGCGCGCAAACGGATGGTGGTCGAACGGTGGCTTGCGGACGAACGCGTGCCGGCCGCGATCCGGTCGCGGGCGAAGCGGGCGCGCAGCAACGCCTGGCTGCGGGGGCTCCATTATCTGCGGCCCGTCCACCCTCGTGATTGGCTTCTCGGCGCGCGCTACCTGGGCCACGCCTTCGCCGCGGACCCGGCGAATGCGCCCGCGATCATCGCCCGGCCCGCGCGGCTGGCGGCGGCGATGGCGGCGCGGCCCATCGCCCTGCGGCGCGCGCGGCGGCGCATGGAGCGCGAACGGCTGGAGGCCTAGGCCCGGCGCGCTCGCGCCCCCATCGCCGCCCGGGTAGGATGGGCCCGCACAACCCGCCGCCGACCCTTCGCGGGCGGCGAGCCTTCGCACCCCGGCAGGCCCACGTGGAGATCCTCCCCGGCATTTTCCAGCTCCTCACCCCCTTCCCCCAGTTCACCTTCGCCCAGGCCAAGGAGCTCCGCGTCGAGCTCGAAAAGAAGCCGCGCGTCACCAAGGGGCTGCCCTACGTCCTCCCCTACCTCATCAAGGGCGGCGGCGAAACCATCCTCGTCGATTGCGGCTGGAACACCGATGATGCCTACGGCGCCCTCGAAACGGGCATGTCCGAGCACGGCTCCCACCCCAACGACATCTCCAAGCTCGTCGTCACGCACATTCATCCCGACCACTACGGCATGGCCGGCCGCCTCAAGCAGCTCTCCAGCTGCGAAGTCATCCTTCACGAAAAGGACGCCGAGGTCATCACCGACCGCTACTTCGCGCCCAAGAGCCTGGCCGACACGATGGGCAAGTTCATGGAGATGAACGGCGTGCCCCCGCTCGAATCGCCGACCATCGCGCGCGGTTCGATGAACATGCTCGACCGCGTTTCGCCCGTGCCCCCGGATACCCAGGTGAAGGGCGGCGAAGTGATCAAGGCCGGGCCGTTCGAATTCGAAATCCTCTGGACGCCGGGCCACTCCCCGGGGCACATCTGCCTCTACGACCCGAACCACAAGGTCCTCCTCACCGGCGACCACATCCTTCCCACGATCACTCCGAACGTCTCCATCAATTCACAGACGCATGGCAGCCCCCTCGGCGACTACATGCGGTCGCTCGACCTGCTCGTCGACCTCGATGTGAAGTACGTGCTCCCCGCGCACGAGTTCGATACGAAGGACCTGAAGAAGCGCATCATCGAAATCCACGAGCACCACACCGTGCGCCTGGACGAGATGTGGAACTGCGTCGACCGCGGCGGGTCCACCGCGTGGGATGTCGCGGGCCGCGTGAAGTGGGCGACGGGCATGCTTTCGGAATTCGAACCGCACATGCAGCGCGCCGCCGTCGGCGAAACCATCGCCCACCTGGAATACCTGTACGAACAGGGCCGGCTGGCGAAGGTGATGCGCGGCAACCACCAGCACTGGCTGCCGGTCTAGCCCATCACCACCGCCGACTTCAGCCCTTCCTTGCCGAGGCGGGCCGTGTACGCCTCGGCCGCGTTCGCGAGCGTGTAGCGATTCGTCACCACGCGGTCGAGCGCGGGCAGGCGGGGGATGAGCCGCGCCGCCTTCGCATAGAGGTGGAACGGCGCGTTCTGCGTCCCGAAGATGCGCACCTCGTCATAATGCACGCGATTCAGGTCCAGCACGTGCATGGAGGACGGCGGGAAGCCCGCGAAAAGGTTCACCCGGCCAAGCCGCCGCGCGAGGTCCAGCGCCAGCGGGATGGCATCGGCGTACCCAACGGCGACGGCGACGGCGCGAAAGCCTTCCCCGCCCGTGAGATCCTTCCCCAGCGCGAGCGCCTCACCCGGCGCGGCCACGGCATCGGCGCCCAGCTCCAGGGCCATCGCTCGGCGCTCCGCTTCGGGCTCGACGACGAGGATGGGGCCCGCGCCCCACGCCTTCGCCGCCACCAGGTGCAACAGCCCCATCGGCCCTCCGCCGACGATCGCCAGCGCGTTCCCGGCGGCGACGTGCAGCGATTCGATCGAGTTCAGCACGCAGGCGAAGGGTTCGAGCAGCGCGCGCAGGTGCGGCGGCGTGGCAGGGTCCATGGGTAGCAGGTGGCCCATGGCCACGAGTTCGCGCGGGATGCGCACGTACTCCGCGATGCCGCCATCGAGGTCGTACCCGAGCGTGCGGCGCGACGGGCAGCGGTTGCGAAAGCCTTCGCGGCAGAACGAGCAGCGCCCGCAGCAGAGGATGGGGCAGAGGCCGACGACGTCGCCCACCGTGGCCTCGGCGCCCGCGCCCACCTCCGCCACTGCGCCCGAGAGCTCGTGCCCGGGGATGACGCCGGCGGCGGCCTTCTTTTCGCCCAGGTAGACGCGCACATCGCTGTTGCAGAGCCCCGTGGCGTGGAGCTTCACCACCACCTCCCCCGGCCCGGCGTGGGGGTCGGGGACATCGACGACGGCGACGCGGCCAGGTTCGTAGAAGCGAAGAGCGTGCATCGCCAGAGCGTAGCGCGCCCATCGCGATCGCGCTGATGCCGCGCCTGCTACCCTGCGCGCGTGTTCGAAGACACCCGCCAGCGCATGAACCTCGCCCTCGAAACCCTCATCGCCGCGCTCGACGGGCTCGACGGCCGCCTCGAGGACGCCGAAGCACCCGGCGAAATGACCCTCCGCGAGCAGCTTTCGCACCTCCTCGGGCCCACCGATCGCGACCTCCCGGCGCTGCTGCGCACGTTCTCGGCGGCGAACCCGCCCACCATCGCACCCCTCCCGGACGGCGCGCCCTGCCTCACCCTCGAGCGCGAACGGATGACGCTCGCGGAGTTCGCCGATGCCCTGCGGCTGCTCCATCGCCGCGTGCAGATCGAACTGGGAACGCTGCCGCCGGCCGTGCTCGAACGGCGCCGCGCGCGCGTCCCCGGGTGGGAAGCGTTCCTCGGAACGGACGAGGTGCCGCTGGAGACGTTCGTACTGCTCGAACTGGAAACGCACTGGATGGAGCACGCCGAGGCGATCGACCGCCTTCGCCGCCGCTGAGGTTCACCGCGCCCGAACCTGGCCGCCAGCACGAGCGCACCGCGCGCCGTACACTCGCTCCCGTGGGGAATGAGGTAACCGTGTGCGCTCTGTCCGCGCGAACGCTGCTCTGACGCTCCTTGCCCTCGGCGCCGTGGCCCTGGCCGCCTGCGCCGGGGACGACGATGACGACCTCGCGCCGCTGCCCACCACGCCCGCGACCGTGACCACCGCCGCTGCCGCCACCGCGGGCCCGGCCACCCCATCGCCGGCGGCGACCGCGCCCCGCACGCCCACGCGCACCCCCGCCGAGACGCTCGCGCGGACGGCATCGCACGTGCTCGTGGCGGCCGGCCCGGGGGACACCTGGGAATCCATCGCCGCGGCCCTCGGTTCGAAGGCGAAACCGGCGGAGCTGCAGCAGGCGAACGGAATCGCCGCGGGCGCGCTTGCCCCGGGCACGAAGGTGGCCGTGCCCATCGACCCGGAGAACGGGATCGTGCCCGCGACGGCGCTGGCGGCGGCGCTGGCGAAGGGTGGCGGCTCGCGACCCACCCTCTACCTCCCGGGCGAGGCCACCATCGATGGCTTCCGCGGCCGCATCGCCCTGCACGCGCTCGAACTGGCGAACGGCGATACCGCCAACGAAGGGTACGGCTACCGGCTGGAGTTCTTCGCGACGGCGAGCGCATCGACCAAGGGCGGCGTGCTCGACCCGGCGGCCGCGATCGACACGCCGCTGTTCACGATCGCGGCCGGCCCCTTTGCCGCGAAGCTCACCTCCGTACGCCCCGGGGATCGCTACACCTGGACCCGCGACGGCATCGACTTCGCCCTCCGCATGGATGGGGAAGGCCCCGGGCCCGAGCAGCTTCTGGCGACGCTGGACGCGCGCTGACGCGTCCAGCGAGAGAAAAGAGAAAGGAGGAAAGAGAAAAGGAACACGCGGGAATGGCACAGCGGCAGGCAGCGTGGGCTTGCCCCGATTTGACGGACAGTGTTCTTAGGCGGCGGGAGCCGTCTCAGGTTGGCGGAGTCTACCAGCCTCGTAGGTGGCGGGGCTCTGGTAGCCGAGGGCGGAATGGATGCGGCGGCGGT
>JADLBC010000060.1 GCA_020847985.1 Dehalococcoidia bacterium | reverse complement strand
TCGGCCTCCGCCACACCCGGCCCTACCGCCCGCAGACCAACGGCAAGGCGGAAGCCTTCAACAAGACCCTCCAGCGCGAATGGGCCTACCGCCGCCTCTACAGCAGCAACGAGGAACGACTGGCCGTCCTCCAGCCCTTCCTCGATGACTACAACTTCGCCCGCCCCCACACTGCCATCGGCAACCGCCCACCGGCCTCTCGCCTGTAGACAACGGTCGTGGTCACTACACCTAGTCCTTCCTCGGCCGTGCGCGGAATTCGCAGGCGATGTGCCCGCCCGGCTTGGAAGCGACACGCACGGTCTCGAAGCCCGGTAGCAGTTCGCGGAGGACTTCAAGTTCGACGTCGCACACCAGCGGCACCTCGCGGGCGAGCGAGGCTATAGGGCACTGGTGCACTCGCACCGTGAGATCGCCCGCCGGAGACTCCTCGTACGACATAATGGCACCGGCTGCCGCCGCGAACTCAACGGCGCTCCGCGCGCCCGCGGGCACATCCCGCCCCTTGAGCCACTTCTCGAATATGCCGCGGAAGTGCCCGCGCAGCCATGTCCCCAGCGTTTGCGGCCGGGTTGCCGCGCAATGCCGCGCCAGGGTCACCAGCAGCTTCAGCGAAGCGTCCGGGACGTACTGGTCGGCCAGCGGAGTCGTCGTGTAGATGGTTCTCGGGCGGCCGCGGCCCTGCCCGTCCCGCGCGGTAGTGCCGGCGACGAGCCCCATCGCTTCCAGCACGCCGAGGTGCTGGCGTACGGCCGTATCCGTCAGCACCAGGCGCTCGGCGAGCGCGAAGGCATCGCGTTGGGGTGCGGTCTTCAGCAGCCGCAGGAGCCGGTACTGCATCGCGGTCAGTGCCGGCGGTTCATCCGGGAGTTGGCTTGCCGTGGGGTGGCTGCCCCGCTCTGGTGGCTCGTTGTGCAACGGTCGAAATCCCTTTCGAACGCGGGATGTTAGCCGGTTTTTCCCTTCGCACAGCCGGATTATGAGGAATTGGCGGTTAGATAGGTATTTTCAGAGCGTTTTGTTGGCCCCCCGTCAAGTGAGGCCCGTTGCGCCCGCGGGTCGTACGCCGTTCGGACGCTTGCTATCTGCCTCGAAATCGCGGCTCCCGCTTCTCCACGAAGGCCGCAACGGCCTCCTGGTGGTCGACGGTGGCGGAGGCGCGCGCCATGTTTTCCGCTTCGTGCGTGAGCTGGTCCGCGAGCGAAGCCGTCGCCGAAAACGCCAGGTTGTCCTTGATCAGCCCGTACGCGACGGTAGGCCCCGCCGCCAGCTGCCGCGCGAGCGCGAGCGCCTCGGGCATGAGTTGCTCCGCCGCCACGACGGCCCGCGCAAGCCCCAGTTCGAGCATGCGCGGCGCATCGATCGGCTCGGCGAGCAAGTAGAGTTCCCGCGCCAGCGCCGGGCCGACGAGCCTCGGCAGAAACCACGTGCCACCGAAATCGCCGCTGAAGCCCATGCGCGCGAACGCCGTGCCCATGCGCGCCTGCTCGCTCGCGATGCGGAAGTCCGCGGCGAGGGCCATGCTCATGCCCGCGCCGAACGCTGGTCCGTTCACCGCCGCGATCGTGGGCTTGGGCATCTCCGCCAGCAGGCGCGACGCCTCCTCGGCCTCGCGCAGGGAGAGACGGCCCGGCTGAGGCGCGCCCGTCGGCAGGCCGCGGTCCTTCATATCGCCGCCGGCGCTGAAGGCACGGCCCGCCCCGGTGATGATGACGGCGCGCACATCGCCGTCCTCGGCCACGCGGCGGAAGATGGCCGGCATCGCCGCGAGCATCTCCGTGTTCATCGCGTTCAGCGAATCCGGCCGGTTCAGCGTCACGACCGCGACGCCGTCCCCGGCGCTCTCGAGCCGCACCGTATCGCTCATTCCAGCCACCTCCCGCGGCGTGTCGCGGACAAACGCCGGGCCCGGCACGAACCGGGCCCGGCGGCATTCGGAACCGCGTGGCTTAGACCGCGGCCAGGGCGGCCTTGCCGAGCACGAACCCGCTGTAGCCGTTCGCCGCGATCTCGTCGCACTTCTGGCGGTATCGCCCGACGCCGCCGATGTAGGGCATGAACTGGCGAACCTTGCCCGGCACGTTCTCGCCCAGGTACCACGAATGGCAACTCGGCGCGACGTACATCGTCCCGCTGGCCACGTTGTTCACGTGATCGACCCAGCGGTCCTCGGCCTCCAGCTCCGGCTCCATGGTTTCGATGCCGTGCGACCGGAGGTGCTCCAGGCAGTCCGTGATCCAGTCCACGTGCTGTTCGATCGAAACCATCATGTTGCTGAGCACCGAGGGGCTGCCCGGCCCGGTGATGGTGAACAGGTTCGGGAAGCCTTCGACCATCAGTCCCAGGTAGTTCCGCGGCCCGTCCGCCCACTTCTCGATGAGCCGCTCGCCGCCGCGGCCGCGGATATCGATGCGGTTGAGCGCGCCCGTCATCGCGTCGAAGCCCGTGGCGTAGATGATGACGTCGAGGTCGTGCTCGCGGCTCGCCGTGCGAATGCCTCCCGGCGTGATTTCCGCGATCGGGTCCTTGCGCAGATCGACCAGCGACACGTGCGGCTGGTTGAAGGTCCCGAAGTAGTTCGTGTCGATGACCGCGCGCTTGCAGCCAATGGGATGCTCCGTCGGCATGAGCGAGGCGGCCGTCTCCGGGTCCTTCACCACGCGGCGCACCATCTCCCCGTAGAGTTCGCGGGCGACGCTGTTCGCCTCCATGTTCGTGGGCACGTCCGCGAACATGCGGGTGACCGCGAACCCGTGCTGGTCCAGCGCGGCCCGGCGCTCCTCCTCCGAGAGGTCCATGATCTTCGTCGTCGGCGCAGCATAGAGCGCGCCGCCGAGGCCCAGCGCGATGCCGGCGAGCGAATTCCGCTCGGTCTCGCGAAGCTGGTCGTAGGTCTCGCGCACCTTGCGCTGGTCCTCATCGGTCAGCGGCCGGTTGTTCGCGGGCCACGTGTACGTCGGGGTGCGCTGGAACACCGTGAGCGAACCGGCCACCTTCGCGATCTCCGGGATCGCCTGCACCGCCGACGACCCCGTCCCGATGATGCCGACGCGCTTGCCGGTGAGCTCCACGCCTTCCTTCGGCCAGAGGCTGGTCTGCACCGAAGTGCCCTGGAACGAATCGATGCCCGGGATGTTCGGCAGCATCGGCGCGGAGAGGCAGCCCGTCGCCATGATCGTGAACGGCGCGCGGAGGGTATCGCCGCGGTCCGTCGTCAGCGTCCAGCCCTTCGCCGTCTCGTCATAATGCGCGGACTTCACGCGAGTGTTGAAGAGCACGTCGCGGCGGAGGTCGAACCGGTCGACGACGTACTGCAGGTAGCGCTCGATCTCGGGCTGGGAGGCCATGAGCTCGCTCCACACCCAGTCGTTCTGCACGTCCTTGGACCAGCTGTAGGAGTACTCGAGGCTCGCCACATCGCAGCGCGCGCCCGGGTAGCGGTTCCAATACCAGGTGCCGCCGACGTCGCTGCCGGCTTCGATCACGGCCGTGCGCACCCCAAGGTTGCGCAGCCGGTACAGCTGGTACATGCCGGCAAAGCCCGCGCCGACGATGAGGACATCGTAGTCAGCGGAAAGTGCCGGCCGTTCGACGGTCGTGGTCATGTGTTTTCCCCCCAGAATCAGTTGCGGCGCGAACGGCCTGGCGTCAACTCCCATTGGCGCCGTCGTTGGACGCTATTCATGCCGCACTGGCAAGGGGCACGCTATCCGGCGCAGAATTGCGCTGTCAAGGCTCGCGGCGCATCACAATTGGCGCCCGCTCCGGCATCGTCCGCGAGGCTTCGTTCCCCGTGCCGGCTCACCCGCTCCAGGGCGCGCCCGCCGCACCGGAATACGAAACCAGCGCCTTCAGGTAGTTCGAACGCTCGAACGCTGCCGGGTCGGGGCTCGTCGCGTGGCTGAGGCTCCCCACCATCTGGCGCACGGCGTCGTAGTGCCGTTCGCGCATCCAGTCCTCGACGCCGCGGACGACGCCCTGCACGTGCTCCGGGCCGTGGATGAGCAGCGCCGACGCCATCATCGCCACATCCGCGCCGGCCAGCAGCGCTTTGAGCACGTCCGCGGGCTCGTGGACGCCGCTCGTCGCCGCCAGCGAGACATCGACGCCGCAGCCACGGAGGATGGCGATCCAGCGAATCGGCAGCGCCAGCTCGGCCGGCGTGCTCAGCCGCACCGTGGGCACCACCGTCAGTGATTCGAGGTCGATTTCCGGCTGCATGAAGCGGTTGAACAGCACCAGGCCATCCGCACCGGCGGCCGCGATCCGCCGCGCGACCGCGGGCAGCGCCGTGAAGAACGGGCTCAGTTTCACCGCGATCGGGATGCGCACCACGTCGCGCACCGCCTGCACGATATCGACGTAGCGCGCCTCCACCGATTCGGCCGTCTCGTTCGCGTTCGCCGCGACGAAGTAGACGTTCAGTTCGAGTGCGTGCGCACCCGCCTCCTCGATCTGGCGCGCGTACCGCGTCCAGCCCCCGGGGGTGATGCCGTTGAGGCTCGCGATCACCGGGATCGAGAGCTCCCGCCGGGCCTGCTCGATCGCCTCGAGATACGCGGCTGGGCGGGTCGAGTGCTCCGGGAGCGCCGGGAAGAAGCTCTGCGCCTCCAGGTAGCTCTCCGTCCACTGTTCCAGCAGTTCGTGCAGGTCCAGCGACTCGTGCACGATCTGCTCTTCGAACAGCGACCGCAGCACCACCGCTCCCACGCCCGCCGCCTCCAGCCGCTTGAGCGTGTCGATGCTGTCGGAGAGTGGCGACGCCGAGGCCGCCACCGGCGAAGGCAGCGTGAGCCCGAGATAGCGGGTGCTCAAGTCAACCATGGCCTGCCTCCTCCGTGCCGGGCGCCGGGTGTCCCTGGTCGACGGCGATGATGGGTGGCGACACCCGCTCCACGTCCGCCAGCTGCTCGTAGAGCCGCCAGCGTTCGGCGATGTCGTCGGCGGCGAGATGGATGAGCTGGTCCGCGTCCTGCGGGTTGGCCAGGCGCAGCATCCCGAAGCGTGCCTCGCTCATCGCGAACTCCTCGAAGCGGATGCTTGGCTTCTTCGAATCGAGGTGGAACGGGTGGTCGTCCGACCCCTCGGGGGCCGGCTTGTAGCGGTACAACGGCCAATACCCGCTCGCGACCGCGTCCCGCTGGTGGCTCATCGCCGTGCGCATGTCGATGCCGTGGGCGATGCAGTGGCTGTACGCGAGGATGATCGAAGGGCCCGCGTGCGCCTCTGCTTCGGCGAATGCCTTCACCGCCTGCGCGTTGTCGGCGCCGAGCGCGATGTTCGCCACGTATACGTTCCCATAGGCCGAGGCGATCATCCCCAGGTCCTTCTTGCCCACGCGCTTGCCCGCCGCCGCGAACTTCGCCACCGCTGCGCGCGACGTCGATTTCGAAGCCTGCCCGCCCGTGTTCGAATACACCTCGGTATCGAGCACGAGGATGTTGACGTCGTGCCCGCTGGCGAGCACGTGGTCGAGCCCGCCGAAGCCGATGTCGTACGCCCAGCCATCGCCCCCGACAATCCAGACGGACTTCTTCACGAGCACGTCCGCGACGCCGAGCAGCCGCCGGGCATCCGGCGTGCCCAGCTTTTCGAGGTGGCACTTCAGCTGCGCCACCCGCCGTCGCTGCTGGTCGATGGCCCCGCTCGAATCCTGGTGGGCCGAAAGGATCTCGGCGGCCAGCTCCTCGCCCGCCTCCGGGGCGAGCCGCTGCAACAGCTGGCGCGCGAGCTCCTCGTGCTGGTCCAGCGCCAGGCGCATCCCCAGGCCGAACTCGGCGTTGTCCTCGAAGAGCGAATTCGCCCACGCCGGGCCGCGCCCATCGCGGTCCACCGCCCACGGCGTCGTCGGCAGGTTGCCTCCGTAGATGGAGGAGCACCCCGTAGCGTTCGCAATCAGCGCGCGGTCACCGAAAAGCTGCGAAAGCAGCTTCAGGTACGGCGTTTCACCGCAGCCCGCGCACGCCCCCGAGAACTCGAACAGCGGCGTGACCATCTGGGAACCTTTGATCGTCGCGACCTGGATCGCCGAACGGTCCACCTCGGGCAGTTCCTCGAAGAAGGCGAAACCCGCCCGTTCGCGCTCCACGTGCGGCTCGCGCGGCTCCATGTTGATCGCCTTGTGCTTCAACACCGATTTGCTGCGCGCCGGGCAGACATCGACGCAGATGCCGCAGCCGGTGCAGTCGTCCGGCGCGACCTGGATCGTCATCGCCGCCCCGGGCAGGTCGCGGCCCGACCACCCGCGGTGCTGGAACCCCTCCGGGGCACCCTCCAGCGCTTCGGGGGCGTACACCTTCATGCGGATGGCCGCGTGCGGGCAGACGAGCGCGCACTTGGCGCATTCGATGCAGATTGAGGGGTCCCACACCGGGATCTCGGAGGCGATGCCGCGCTTCTCCCAGCGCGAGGTCGCCGTCGGGAAGGCGCCATCGACGGGCAGGGCCGAAACGGGCAGGAGGTCGCCCCGGCCATCGAGCATCATCGCCGTCACCCGCTGCACGAACTCCGGCGCGTTCGCGGGCACGGCGGGAAGCCGGTGGTACTGGCTCTCGGCGCGGGCCGGCGGATGGACTTCGTGCAACGCCTCGAGGGCCGCGTCCACGGCGGCGTAATTCCGTTCGAGCACGAGTTCGCCTCGTCGGCCGTAGGTCTTCTTGATCGCGCCCTTGATCGCCGCGATTGCCGCTTCGCGCGGCATGATGTTGGCCAGCGCGAAGAAGCAGGGCTGGAGCACCGTGTTCACGCGGTTGCCCAGGCCGGCGTCGCGCGCCACCTGGTCGCCATCGATGACGAAGAGCCGGATGCCCTTCGCGATGATCGTCTCCTGCAACTCCAACGGCAGCCGTTCCCACGTGCCGTCCGCCCCGTACGGGCTGTTCAGCAGGAAGGTCGCGCCCGCCTCCGCGTGCTTGAGCACGTCCGTGCGTTCGAGCAGCCGGAATTGGTGGCAGGCGACGAACGTCGCGCTCGTGATCAGGTAGGTCGATCGGATCGGCTTCGGCCCGAAACGCAGGTGCGACACCGTCACCGCGCCGGACTTCTTCGAGTCGTATTCGAAGTATCCCTGCGCGTGCAGCGCCGTCCCTTCGCCGATGATCTTCACCGAGTTCTTGTTCGCGCCGACCGTCCCATCGCTGCCGAGGCCATAGAACAGCGCCCGCACCGTCCCCGCCTCCTCGGTCACGAAGGCGGGATCGAACGTCAGGCTGGTGTACGAGACATCGTCGGTGATGCCCACGGTGAAGTGGTTCTTCGGTGCGGCGGCATCCAGTTCGGCGAAGATGGCGGCCGCCATCGCCGGGGTGAACTCCTTCGAAGCGAGCCCGTAGCGCCCGCCGATGATGCGCGGCATCGCCTCCAGGCCGCCCGCCGCCACCGACTCGGCGAGCGCGGTCACGACATCCTGGTACAGCGGCTCGCCCGTCGCGCCCGGCTCCTTCGTGCGGTCGAGCACGGAGATGGCGCGTACCGAGGGCGGCAGCGCATGCACGAACGCTCTCGCCGAAAACGGCCGGTAGAGGCGCACCTGGAGCAGGCCCACCTTCTCGCCGCGGGCCTCGAGCGCCTCCACGGCCTCCTGCACCGCGCCCGCGCCCGACCCCATCATCACGATGACGCGCGTTGCATCGGGAGCGCCCGAGTAGTCGAACAGGCGGTAACGGCGGCCGGTCAGCGCCGCGAGACGGTCGAACGCCGCCTCAACCAGGTCCGGCGTCTCGGCGTAGAACGGGTTCGCGGCCTCGCGCGCCTGGAAGAAGACATCCGGGTTCTGGGCCGACCCGCGCAGCACCGGGTGGTCGGGCGAAAGGCCGCGGTCGCGGTGCGCCTGCACGAGGTCCTCATCGATCATCGCAGCCACGACATCGTCATCGGCCGGGGTGATCTTGTTCACCTCGTGCGACGTGCGAAAGCCATCGAAGAAGTGCACGAAGGGCACGCGGCTGCGCAGCGTCGCCGCCGTCGCCACCAGCGCGAAGTCCTGGGCCTCCTGCACCGAGGCCGAACAGAGCATGCCCCAGCCCGCGCTGCGCACCGCCATCACGTCGCTGTGGTCCCCGAAGATGGAGAGCGCATGCGTCGCGACGGCACGCGCGGCGACGTGGAAGACGGCAGGTGTCAGTTCGCCCGCGATCTTGAACATGTTCGGCAGCATCAGCAGGAGGCCCTGCGAGGCCGTGAACGTCGTCGTCAGTGCGCCGGCCATGAGCGCGCCGTGGGCTGCCCCCGCCGCGCCGCCTTCGCTCTGCATCTGGATGACGCGCGGCACGGTGCCGAAGATGTTCGTCCGCCCTTCGGCCGACCACCCGTCGCACAACTCGGCCATCGCCGATGAGGGCGTGATCGGATAGATGGCGATGACTTCGGACACCTTGTGCGCGATCCGCGCCGCCGCCTCGTTGCCATCGACGGTGATGGATGTGTAGTTCACGATGCAACCACCCCGGGGACCCCTCCGTGGCGTGACCGGGCGCATGGCGCACCGGCCCCACGATTGAGGCTCGCCTGCCGGGAGAGGCCCCCATATGGTCGAAGGCCCCACATTCGCCGCCGCATCGGCCTGATCTGGCCATCTTTCCCGCCCGGCCGCCGCTAGAATGCGCGCCACCGCGCCGGAGGCCTCTCGTGACCGACCTCGCACCGTATCCCCCCGAGTGGCTCCCGGAGGGCGTGCGCTCGCGCTTCGTCGAAGGCGTCAATGGCCTCCGCGTGCATATCCTCGAAGCCGGCCCGGCCGATGGTTCGCGGCCGCTGGTGCTGCTGTTGCACGGCTTCCCCGAACTCGCCTACAGCTGGCGCAAGGTCATGCTGCCGCTTGCCACCGCGGGATACCACGTCGTCGCCCCCGACCAGCGCGGCTACGGCCGCACGACCGGCTGGGATCCCGCGTACGACGGCGACCTCTACTCCTACCGCCGGCTGAACATCGTGCGCGATGCCCTCGGGCTCGTCTCCGCGCTGGGGTACCGCTCGGTGGCGTGCGTTGTTGGCCACGATTTCGGGTCGCCCGTCGCGGCCTGGTGCGCCGTCACCCGCCCGGATATCTTCCGCTCGGCCGTGCTCATGAGCGCGCCGTTCGGCGGTACGCCCGCGTGGCCGTTCCCCGCCGGCGCCGCGCCCGCGCGTGAGGGGCTCGATGCCGCCCTCGCCGCACTGCAGCGGCCGCGCATGCACTATCAGCACTACTACCAGACGCCCGCGGCCAACGAGAACATGTGGCACGCGCCACAGGGTATCCACGCCTTTCTGCGAGGTTACTACCACTACAAGAGCGCCGACTGGGAGGGCAACCGCCCGCATCCCCTGCCGGATGGCAGCGCCGCCTCGTTCGCGATGCTCCCCACCTACTACGTCATGGACCGTGGCCAGGGGATGGCCGAGACGGTGGCACCGTTCGCGCCCTCGGCCGCGCACATCACCGCGAACGCCTGGCTCCCCGAACCCGAGATGGCGGTCTACGCCGCCGAATACGGCCGCACGGGGTTCCAGGGCGGGCTGCAGTGGTACCGCTCGGGAAACCTTGGCGCCGCCGAGATGGACCTCTACGCCGGGCGCCGCATCGAAGTCCCATGCATGTTCATCGCCGGCGCCAGCGATTGGGGGCCGTTCCAATCACCGGGCGCGCTCGACCGCATGCGCGACGTGGCCTGCAGCGCGTTCCAGGGCACCCACCTGCTCCCCGGCGCGGGCCACTGGGTTCAACAGGAACAGCCCGCGGCGACCGCATCGTTGCTCGTGGACTTCCTCGCGCGGAACGCCGTTAGGTGAGGGCGCCGCGCGCCACCAGGTCGTCGATGCCGGCCGCGTCGTAGCCGAGGACGTCCGTCAGCACCTCGCGCGTGTGCTGCCCCAGCGCCGGGGCGGCACTGAGGCGCGCCGGGGTTTCGCTGAAGATCGTGGCCGGGCCGTCGTACGGTGTCGGGCCCATGACCGCGTGGTCGCACGTCACGAAGAAGCCGCGATGCGCGAGTTGCGCGTCTTCGTACAGGTCGCCGGGGCGGAGCACGGCCGAGGCCGGCACGCCCGCCCGGGTGAGCCGCTGCGCGAGTGCGAACGGATCCTGGTCGCGGCACCAATCGGCGAGCACCGCGTCGATTTTGCCATCGGCCTGCAGGCGGGCGGCCAATTCGTCGAATTCGCTCCCGGCAAAGGCACCCAGCGGCGCGATGGTGGTCAGCGCCCGCCACTGGGCGGCGGTCTCGCAGGCGATGGTGATGTACCGCTCCGTGCCGGCGGCCGCGTAGACGCCGTTCGGGCTGGCGTACAGCGACTCGTGCCCCTGCGGGCCCGCGACCCTGCCGTTCACGGTGTAATCCAGTACCAGCGGCTCGATGAAATGGATGCTCGCCTCCACCTGAGCGAGGTCGATGAGCTGGCCCTCGCCCGTGCGGTCGCGATGGAGCAGCGCCGCCGTGAGCGCGGCCACGCCATAGCGGGGGGCGATGAAATCCGTGTACGCGCCCCACGGCGAAGCGGGCGCGCGGTCGGGCCAGCCGGTGATGGCGTAGATGCCCGCCATCGCCGCGCCCTGGCTGCCGTAGCCTCCATAGGTTCGCTGCGGCCCCGTCTGTCCGCGAAGGCAGGTGCTGAAGCGGATGATGGACGGGTCCTTCGCCCGCAGCGCCTCATAGCTGAAGCCCATCGCATCGAAGCGCCCGGCGGTGAAGCTCTCCATGACCACGTCGGCCCAGTCGATGAGCTTCGCCGCCACCTCGCGCCCGGCTTCGGTCGCCAAATTCAGGTTCAGCCCGATCTTGCTCGAATTGAAGTTCGCCATGAACTGCGCGCGGTCCAGCCCGGCCACGTTGTCCTTGAACGGCGGCGCCGTGCGCAGGATGTCGGGCCGCGAAGGTGACTCGACATGGATGACGGTCGCGCCGTGGTCGGCCAGCGCCTTGCCCACGATCGGACCGACGCCCACCCACGCGAAGTCGGCCACCTTCAGGCCCTCGAACGGCCGCCGGGGACGGGTCGTCGCGGTTCGCTTCGGCTTCGGGGCGAACGATGTGAGCAGCGCCTGGTGCTCGCCCGGTGCCGGCGGGAGCCGCGGCTCGAGCATCGGTGTCGCCGAAAGCCGCGCCGGGATGCCGGGCACGACCCGCCCCGCGAGCGTGCGCCAGTACTCGCGCGCGTTCAGCTGCGGGTCTTCGATGAGGCCCTTCACCGTGTACGCGGGCGCGAGCAGCAGCGATGCCTCGACGCCAATCGCCAGCAGGTCGTTCTGCGTGTGGCCCTCGAAGAAGCGGCCGGCCGCGGCGAACGCGCGCTCGACCTCCGCCAGCGGGATTTTGCCGGCCGCGAAGTCGGCCACCCATGCCGACCAGTCACGTGCCATGAGGTCGTGGTCGGCCTTGCCTTCCGCCGCTGCGAGCGTCAGCACCGTTTGCAGCGGCGTGCTGCCGGTGCGCCCGCCCAGGAGCACGCAGGTGATGTAGCCATCGGCGCAGCGCCAGATGGGCGGGATGCTGAACCCGGCGATGGGCTGGGCCGGCGTCTTCCGATTCTCGCCGGTGCCCGGAGGGTCGCCCCCGGTGACCTTCGGGAAGCCCGTGGCGTGCATTAGCGTCCATACCATCGCCGCTTGCATGGAAAGGTCCAGGTACTGGCCGCGGCCCGATTCGCCCCGCGCGCGAAGGGCGACGAGTGCGTCCGCGGCGGCCTGTGCCCCCGCGTGAAACGCCGCCTGCGGATAGCCGATGGGCACCGGCGGCCGGTCGATGTCGCCCTGCAGCCCGAGAAGGCCACCCGCCGCCTGCAAGGTGAGGTCCGTCGCCGGCGTATGCGCATCCGGCCCGCTCTGCCCGAACGGCGACACTGACACATAGATGATGCCCGGGTTGGTCCGCGAAACGGCGTCGTAACCGAGGCCGACCGCGTCCATCTCCCCGGGTTCGAAGCTCTCGATGAGAATGTCGGCGCGCGCCATCAGCCCCGCCACCGCCTCGCGGCCTTCCGGCGTGCGGATGTCGGCGATGGCGCTCTTCTTGCCCCCGCCCACGGAGAGCCAGTACAGCGACTCGCCCGTGGCATCGGCGAAGGGCGGCATCGTGCGCGCTTCGGCGCCGCCCGGCGGCTCCACCTTCACGACGAGCGCTCCCAGCTCGGCCAGGATCCGCCCGGCCAGCTCGGCCCGGGATGTCGAGAAGTCCGCGACCACAATGTCGTGGAGCGGCGGGGCTGATGTCGGCACGGCGCACCCTCATCCGGCATGGGCGCTCGCGGGCCGCTCGCACGAGCGCGATGAATCGTTGCATCGGCGAAAGCCGCCAGTTAGGCGCAAGCCTAGACCATCCTTGACGCGCCCGCGAGGGGCTACGCTGCCCGTGCCGCTACATTTCGCGGCACGCACGTGCTGCACCGGAGGAGCATGCCAATGGACGACTACCTCAGCCCGGCCGCATTCGAAAGCGCGGAAGGCACCGGCGATTGGCGCGTCGTCGGCGATGGCGCCTGTGCCTGCTTTCGCACCTCGTCGTTCGCCGAGGCCGCCCGCTTCGTCGATGCCATCGCCCGGCTGCCCGCGGCCGAAAGCCATCGCCCCGATATCGACATCCGGCCCGGGGGTGTGACCGTGCGCCTGGTCACCGCCAACGCCTCCCACTTCGGCATGAGCGAACGCGATGTCGTGCTCGCGCGGGCGATCTCAGAGGCCGCCGCGGCCCTCGGGCTCGCCGGCGATCCATCGGGCGTGCAGAGCGTGCTGGTCATCCCCGGCGGGCCGTCGGTCCCGGCGCTCATGCCGTTCTGGCAGGCAGCGCTTGGCTACGAACGGCGCGCCGACAGTCCCGAGGAGGACCTTGTGGACCCCGCAAACCGTGGGCCCGCGTTCTGGTTCGAAGCGATGCAGCAACCACGCGGCGATGGCGGCGGCGCCGTCCATATCGCCGTCTGGGTGCCGTCCGAACTCGCCGAGGCGCGCGTCGACGCCGCGCTTGCCGCCGGGGGCCGCCTCGTCCGCGCTGATTTCGCCCCCGCCTGGTGGACGCTCGCCGATGCCGCCGGCAACGAAGTCGACATCGCCACCATCCGCATGCGCTCTTAGCGCCTCAGCCGGGCAGTTCGAGCGTCAGGTTCGCGATCGTGGCGTCCGCGCCAAGCTGGTTGTCGAGATGGATTTCGAGGTCGACCAGCCGCTGGCCGCCTGCTTCGTACGTGCGCAACACATGGCCGCGGGACGTGATGGTGTCGCCCGGGCAGTTCGGCGACTTCATCGTGAAGCGCAGCCGCCGCAGGAACGCCTCCGGCCCCGCCCAGTCCGTCGCGAGGCGGCCGAACAGCGCTTCGTAGAACATCGTGTTCACGAAGATGTCCCGCGCGCCGCTCGCCTTCGCGAAGTCCCGGTCGTGATGGATGGGGTAGAGGTCGCGCGTGCCCGCGACATCGACCATGAGGGTCCGCAGCGTCACCGGGAACGTGATCGAGCCGATGGAATCGCCTTCGCGGACATCGTCCCAGCGGCGGGTTACGAAGCGTGTGATCATTCGGCGCCCTCCCGCGGCCGGTAGCGCAGCAGCACCAGGGTCGACCGCCCGACGGGCACATCGCTGGCCTCGGTGCGGTATTCGGTGACGCTCGTGACGAAGACGCCGGTACCCACTCGCACCTGCTTCTCGCCCGTGACGGCGGTGACCATGCTGCGCATCTTCAGGCGGCCATCCCCGGGCCCGAACGGCGCCAGGTACTCCGCCTCTTGCCCGGCCACCGTATTCACCACGAAGCCGAAGCGGTCGCAGAGCGCGAAGATGGCCGCCTGCCCACCGTCGCCGCCGTCCTCGTTCAGGGCGGCGGTGTCGGCCTCGAGCCGCTCGCGCACATGGTCAGGCGTCCACCACGCCCCGAACGTCATCGCGAACAGCGACTGCGGTGGCGCGATTAGCCGGCCGAAGCGCGTCGTGCGTGCGTACGCTTCGTCCCAGTACACCGGGTTGCCATCCTCAGCGACTTCGCAGAAGCGGCGGATGGCCGTCGCGCTGATGGGGTCGCGGGTGAGGCGATATGGACCCCAGCGGTGCAGATAGGGCTCGCAGAGCCGGTCGAACGGCACGGCTTCCGGATCCGTCATGGCGCCCTCCGGCTACAGGCCCGCGAAGTTGGGCTCGCGCTTCTCCCGGAAGGCGGCCACGGCCTCGAGGTTGGCGGGCCCACCGCTGAGCCTGCCGAGTGCCGCGTTCTCGGCGGCGTTCGCGCGGTGCATCGCCTCGCGGTGCGGGCCCACCAGCAGCTCCTTGGTCTCGAGCAGCGAGGCCAGCGGCATCTGGGCGAGGCGCCGCCCGTGCTCCATCACCGCCTCGAGGAAGCCCTCATCCGGGAGCACTTCGTACACGAGCCCGTCGGCCTTGCAGCGCTCGGCGGGCCACCATTCGGCGCCGAGCAGGAAACGCGCCGCCGCCTGCGGACCCATCAGCCGCGGGAAGGTGTACGTGCTCGCGCCCTCGGCCGTGAGCCCCAGCGTCGAAAACGGACAGCGAAGGCGGCCGCTTTCGGCCATGAAGGCGGTATCCGCCAGGCCCACCACGGTCGCGCCCCAGCCCACCCCCAGCCCGTTGACCGCGACAATGAACGGCTTGGGGAAGTCGATCACGACATCGACCATGCCGCGAAAGCCGTACCGGTACGTCTTCCCGGAGAGGGGTCTGCCGCTCAGGTCGGCGCCCGCCGAGAACGCGCGGCCCGCGCCCGTGAGCACCACGACACGCGTCTCCGTGTCGTCGCGCGCCTCCACCATGCGTTCGGCCAGCAGCTCGAACTGGTCGGCATTGAAGGCGTTGAGGACGTCCGGGCGGTCGAGGGTGAGCAGTCGCACGCCGGATTCGAGCTCGGATCGGATCACGGGACACCTCCGGCCACGGAGCGGCGGGTGCTCGCCGCCGTGAAGGGGCACATTCAAACGCCATTCGAATCCGCGCGCAACAGCGGGCAGTCCGCCACGCTCAGTGGCGGACTTGCTTCCGCCTTTCTCCACGGCCACGTACCCTGCCGTCCGCGGGGACCGAGGAGCGCGCCGGTGGTGCGTTCGCGTCTGATCGTTGTCGTGGCGCTGGCCGTAATGGGCGGTGCGCTGCTGACGGTGCCCCCCACGCCGGCCGCGCACGCGGACCACGTCGCCGACCAGGTTCCCGGGTACGACATCTCCTGGCCCCAGTGCCCGGGTCGCGTCTACCCCAACACGCGCGTGGCGTTCACGGTCGTCGGCATGAACGGCGGCCGGCCATTCACCGCGAACCCGTGCTTTGTGGAGCAGTACCGCTGGGCGCAGCGCTTCGAACGAAACCCGGCGGTGTACGTGAACGTGGACTACCCGAAGGCCGGGCGCGACCTCCCCGCCGCGAGCGGGCCCTACGGCGCATGCACGCCCACGGACGAGTGGTGCCGCGCCTACAACTACGGCTACGCCATCGGCGCCGAGGTGACGGCGCGCGCCATGGCCGCCGGCATCGTGCCCTCCTTCTGGTGGCTCGATGTCGAAACGGGAAACTACTGGAGCGACGACCCCACCTACAACGCACAGGTCGTGCGGGCGACGCTCGACTATTTCCGCGAGCGGAAGCTGCCGGTGGGGTTGTATAGCACGCCCCGCCAGTGGCGCATCATCGCCGGGGCCTATGCCCCCGGGGTGCCCATCTGGACGGCCGGCGCGCAGGGCGTCGAGGAAGCCCGCCGGCGCTGCGGCGATCCCGCCTACACGTTCGCGGGAGGGCCGGTACGCCTGTCGCAGTACTACGACCACGGCTTTGATACGAACTTCGCCTGCCCGGCCGGACACCTCGTCGCCCAGTACCCGTTCCCCGACCCGTGGAACCGCTCGGGGCCGCACAACCGCAGCGTCTCGCTCGCGGGGACGGTGCTGCCCATCTGGCGGCCGATACCCATGATCAGCGCCGAGTAACGAACGCGTGCCTCAGATGATGTCCGCGAAGGACTGCTGCGCGGTCTCGAAGTAGGCGACGCTCACGACGAACCCCACGAGCACCGCCGGAATTGCGTAGAGCAGCTCGACGCCCGGCACATCCGGCCCACCGATGAGCGACCAGCGCACGCCTTCGATCAGGGGCGCCAGCGGGTTGATTCGGTAGATGGTCGAAAACGGTGCATGAAGCACCGAGGGGCTGAACATAATCGGTGCGGAGAAGAACAGCGCCTGCATCATCACGGGAATCGCATAGCGGATGTCCCGATAGCGCACGTTTAGCGCCGAAAGGAACACGCCAAGCGCCAGCGCGGCCACCGCGAGCAGCACGACGAACACCGGCAGAAGCAGCGTCCGCAGGTCCGGGTAGTACCCGGCGATGGCCATGATCACGAGCACGATCACGATCCCGATGCCCAGGTCCACCAGCGTCGTCAGGGCCGGCGCCAGCGGCACGATCAGCCTCGGAAAGTACACCCGGGTCACGATCGCGTTATAGGCGATGACGCTCGCCGCCGATTCGGATACGAGCGAATTGAAGAAGTTCCACGCCACCAGGCCCGCCAGCACGAACACCGGGAACGGCGCCTGCCCTGGCGCGCGTTCGACGACGCCGCCGAAGAACAGCGCGAGGATGCCCATCATCGCCAGCGGCTGGAACACCACCCAGCCGATGCCGAGAAACGTCTGGCGGTAGCGCACGTTGAGGTCGCGGCGCGCGAAGTTGAGGAGCAACTCGTGATGCCGCAGCACCTCGCGCGGGTCCGGGAGGTGCCACCCGCGGACTGGCCGGATCACCGTCTCGGCTGCGGTCCCCGGTGCGTCGCTGGTCATGCAGGCCAGACTATGGCCGAAGGTCCTCGCCGTCGATGGCTCCCCGGGCTACGGCTGCCCCTTCACGCTCGGGAGCGGGCCGCCCACCACCCCCGCGCCCGCAACTGCCTCCGCGGTGCGCTGGAACCACTCGTTCGGGCCCCCGGGAAGGTCGAGCGTGCGCAGGACCGATTTCGTGATCGCGAGCCCCTGCGCGGGGATGCCCGCCAGTTCGATGGCAAGGTCGCGGGCCACCGCGAGGACGTCGCCGTCGGCCACGCATTGCAGCGCGATGCCCATCCGTTCGAGTTCGGGCCCGGGAATGCGCCGGCCGAGCAGAGCCACCCGCCGCGCGACCGCGTCGCCATAGCGCAGCCGCAGCCACGCGAGGTTCATCGGCGCGGGCCGCCCCTGCCGCACCTCCGCCACCTGCAGGAAGGCGCTTTCGCCCACCACGATGAAGTCGCTGGAGAGCGCCCAGGCCGACCCGGCGTTGATCGCGAACCCCTCGAGCGCGCACACGATGGGCTTGTCGAAGGCGAACACCTGCTCGTGAAAGCCCCGCCATGTCGCCTGGAACGAAGGAAGCCACCCCGGGCGGGGGTCGGCGTTGAACTCTTTGAGGTCGAGCCCCGAACAGAAAGCGCCCCCTTCGCCCCGGACGATCACGGCTCCAATAGCGGCATCCACGGCGGCTTCGGCCAGCGCCGCGCTCGCCGCACTCACCAGCGGCCCCGTGATCGCGTTCTTGCGTCCTGGCCGGTTGAGCACGAGCTCCGCCACCGCGCCCGTGCGTTCCAGGCGGACCGGCTGTTCGCTGTCGGACATAGGCGTGCTCCCTCGCGTGCGATGTACGGGGATACTACGCGCCGCTCGCCGCCGGGTACCATGCGCGCACGATGGAGGACTCCCGATGATTCACGAACTGCGCATTTACACGGCCAATCCCGGCAAGATGCCCGCGCTCCAGGCCCGCTTCCGCGACCACACCCTCGCCCTCTTCGAAAAGCACGGCATGACCAACGTCGCCTACTGGACGAACGCCATCGGCGGCCGCAGCGACGAACTCTGGTACATCCTCGGCTTCACCGACCTGGCCCATCGTGAGCGCGCGTGGGCCGCCTTCGCCGCCGACACGGCATGGCAGGCCGTGCGCGCCGAATCGGAGAAGGACGGGCCGCTCGTGCACCACATCGAGAACCGCATCCTCGCGCCGACGAACTACTCGCCGCTGCGGTGACCGGCGCCCGCGGTCTGTTCCCCCGGTCCACCGGAGGGCCCGGGCGGGCACGCGCCCGATGGAGTAGGATGCGCTGCGCAGACCAATTGGAGGACAGTTCATGGCAGTTCGACTCGATGGCCAGGTCGCCCTGGTCACTGGCGCCGGCCGCGGCCTCGGCCGTGCCTACGCAATGGACCTCGCGAAGCACGGCGCGAAGGTAGTCGTCAACGACTTCGGCGGCAGCGTCTCGGGCGAAGGCGCCGACGACTCCCCCGCGCAGCAGGTTGTCAACGAAATCAAGGCCCTCGGCGGCGACGCCATCGCCAACGGCGGCGACGTCGGCAACTACGACGACTGCTACAACATGGTGAAGCAGGCGATGGACACGTGGGGCCGCCTCGATGCCATCGTCGCGAACGCCGGCATCCTCCGCGACCTCGCCCTCCACAACATGAGCGAGCACGACTGGGACCTCGTCATCCGCGTGCACCTGAAGCAGTGCTACAACCTGCTCCACCATGCCTGGCCGGTCTTCCGCCAGCAGGCGTACGGCCGCGTCGTGATGGCGACGTCGTCTTCGGGCCTCGTCGGCAACTTCGGCCAGGGCAACTACGGCGCCGCCAAGGCGGGCATGCTCGGCCTCATGAATGTCGCCAAGATCGAGGGCGAAAAGTACAACATCATGGTCAACCTCATCTCGCCCGGCGCGATGACGCGGATGACCGAGAACCTCATGGGCGGCCGCGGTGAAGACCTCGAGGAGCGCAAGCAGACCTCCGCGCCGGAGCACGTCGCCCCGGCCGTGACCTACCTCGCGTCCCCGAACTGCACCGTCAGCGGCATCTGCATCGATGCCAACGGTGGCCGCTACGGCCGCTCGCAGATGGTGCGCACCGTCGGCGTCACCTATGACCCGCACAGCTTCAAGGACGCCGACTGGTTCGAGAGCCAGTTCGATGCGATCTGCGACATGACCGGCGCCACCGAGCCCTGGTCGATGCGCGAAACCCGCCAGGAGCACTATGCCGCGAAGGCGAAGCAGGGCTAGCCGCCCGGCCACGCTCACACCACGAGGGCCCGCCGCAAGGCGGGCCTTCTGTTCGCCCCTGTGGTTACTCCAGGATGACCTCATCGCCTTCGTGGATCATCCCCGCGACGAAGACCGCGCCATAGACGCCCGCGCAGGCGTTGTTGAGTTCCGCGGCAGCTTTGAGCACGGCCGATGAAGCCTCGCCGCCCGGGTGTTCGAGCGTGATCATCGCACAGCGGCGGTCCGGCTCCGTAACGGCGATGCGCGCTTCGCCGATGCGCACCACCCGGCCCACCCACACGTTCTCCGTAAACGGCTCGTCGCTGCCCGTGTCGATCGTGAGGCTCATGCGGAAGCGTCCCGCCTCCGGGGCGACACCCGCGGCCGCCGCGAGCGCCCCCACCGTCGCGTGCGAGATCAGCGTCACCGGTGCGACGTCGTAGCTCCCACGGTAGTCGTGCAGGCGCGTCAGACGCTTCCCCGATGCCGCCTCCAGCGCGGCGAGCAGCACCGGGTCGTTCGCGGCGAAACGCTCGCCGCCCGGGGTTTCCACTTCGATAGTAGGCGGCGACCCGGGGACCAGGCGCGTCGTGTACCGCAGCAGTTCCGGGTAGTCGCGCGCCGTGAACCACGGGAAGCTGATTTTCGAATCCGCGAGGACGAACGCGAAATTGCGGTCGCCGGGGAGCCCCTGGAGCGTGAGCATGCTCTCCGGGAGCCGTTCGCCGCCCATCGACTTCACCGGGTAGCGGTGAATGCTCGTGACCACGCCGATGCGTTCCATCTCCCGTCCCCGCGGCATGTGGCCGCGCGCGCATCATAAACGCAGGCCCGCCTTGCTTTCGCGGATATGCGCGACGTTTTCCCGGTGCGGGCGCGCGCGAGATACTGGCCGGACCGGATCACCCGGGCCGGAGCCGCGCGTGCCGAAGCTTGTCCTTGCCTATTCCGGTGGCCTCGATACCACCACCGCCATCAAATGGCTCACCCTCGAACAGGGCTACGACGTCATCGCCCTCAATATCGATGTCGGCAAGAGCCGCGAGCAGCCCGTCGTCGAATCGCGTGGCATGGCCGCCGGCGCGGTAAAGGTGCGCGTCATCGATGGCAAGGAAGACTTCATCCGCTACTTCGCCTTCCCCGCGCTGGCGGCCGGCGCTGTCTACCAGGATGCCTACCCGCTCGCGACCGCGCTCGCCCGGCCGCTGCTGGCCAAGCTCCTCGTCGATGTCGCGCACGAAGAGGGCGCGACCGCCGTGGCCCACGGCTGCACCGGCAAGGGCAACGACCAGGTGCGCTTCGATGTCGGCATCATGACGCTCGACCCCTCGCTGAAGATCGTCGCGCCCACGCGCGAGAACGCCATGGCGCGCGAATACCAGATCGAATACCTCCAGAAGCACGGCATCGATATCCCCTGGGGCCAGAAGGGCCCGTTCTCCATCGATGAAAACCTCTGGGGCCGTAGCGCCGAGGCAGGCGTGCTCGAGGACCCCTGGCAGGAACCGCCGGCCGAAGCTTACGAATGGACCCGCTCCGCCGAGGACGCGCCCGCCGAGCCGGCCTACGTCGAAATCGGCTACGAACACGGCATGCCCATCACCCTCAATGGCGAGGCGATGAGCGCCGTCGAGATGGTCGAACACCTGAACGAACTGGGCGGCGTCCACGGCGTCGGGCGCATCGATCACATCGAGGACCGCCTCGTCGGCATCAAGAGCCGCGAGATCTACGAAGCCCCGGCCGCGATCATCTTCCACACAGCGCACCGCGCGCTTGAGGCGATGACGCTATCGAAGCAGCAGATCAAGCTCAAGAAGTACATCGCCCAGGAATACGCCGAGCTCATCTATAACGGGCTCTGGTTCAGCGCCCACCACCAGGACATCGCCGCCTACGTCGCGAGCACCCAGCGCCACGTCAGCGGCACCATCCGCGTGCGGCTGCAGCGCGGCACCGCCACCGTCGTCGGCCGCCAGGCGAAGGAATCCCTGTACGACCGCGCGCTCGCTACCTATGATCGCGGCGACACGTACGACCAATCGGCGGCGGTCGGCTTCATCAACATCTGGGGCCTCCAGACGCGGGTGCAGGCTCGCCAGCAGCTGCTCGGCCAACTCCCCGAAGCCCTGAAGATCGCCATGCCGCGAGAGGATGCCTGATGACCACCACCACGTCCGTCCATGTCAGCTTCGAAGGCTATGGCGAAGCGCCCGAGATCTGGGGCTCGATGCAGGCGAACTTCCTCGTCACCCAGCACGGCCACCACGCCCAGGAGACCGCCGTCCTCCTCAACGACCCGGCCGCGGCCTACCTCGCCGAGATCCTCGGACAGCCCGACAACGACGAGTTTCGCCGCCAGGCCGCGCGCCACGTCGGCCAGCTCTGGCTTGAGAAGCTGGTGGACGAAGGCGTCCACCTCGCGCCCGCGGTCACCATCTCGCGGGGCGCGCTCGAAGCCGATGCCGCCTTCGTGGAGCGCGTGAAGCAGCTCACCGGCAAGTAGCGTGCCCCGGCCCGCGTTCGATGCCGCGGCCTTCCAGCGTTCGCTGAACACCCGCGCCATCGGCCGCTGGATGGTGTACCGCGAGGAGTGCGAATCGACCATGCCCCTCGCGCGCCGCGAGGCGGAGGAAGGCGCTCCCCACGGCACCATCGTTCTCGCCGAAGCGCAGACCGCCGGCCGCGGCCGCCGCGGCCGTTCATTTCACAGCCCCGCCGGCGAGAATCTCTACTTCACGCTCGTGCTCCGGCTCTCCCAGGGGCAGCACCGCGTGCTCCCCGTCGCGCTGCCGCTCGCGGTGGCCGATGCCGTGCGCGCCGAGGGCATCGACGCCCGCATCAAGTGGCCGAACGACATCTGGGTGGGCGAACGCAAGCTCTGCGGCATGCTTATCGACGCCGAGGCCGGGCCCGGCGGGTTGCTCGCATTCCCCGGCATCGGCGTCAACGTCAACGGCGACCCGACGCTCATCCCCGAGCTCGCTGGCATCGCGACGAGCGTCCGCCGTGAACTCGGCCACGCCATCGCCCGGGAGCCCCTGCTCGCGCGCCTCTGCGACGCTCTGGAGACGAACCTGGCGCAGCCGTTCGCTGAACTCGTGCCCGGCTATCGCGCGCTTTCGCTCGTGCTCGGCCGGGAGGTCGTCGTGTCGCCCGCGGCCGGCGATCCCTTCGCCGCGCACGCCGAGGACGTCACCGCCGATGGCGCGCTCGTCGTCCGGCGCGAAGACGGCCGCCACGAAACCGTGGCGGCCGCCGATGTCTCCGTTCGCCCGCGGTAAGGGCTAGGGGTTCTTCTTCGGGACCATCACCTTGCGCCGGAAGTAGCAGACTTCCTCGCCCCGCTGGTTGATGCCGCGCGTCTCCACCGTGACGATGCCCCGGTCCGGCCGGCTCGTGGATTCCACCTTCTCCAGGACAAGCGTCTCGGCGCGGATGGTGTCGCCGTGGAAGGTCGGCTTGCTGTGCTTGAGGCTTTCAATCTCGAGGTTCGCGATCGCCTTGCCCGAGACATCCGGCACGCTCATGCCCAGCACCAGCGAATACACGAAGTTGCCGACCACCACGTTCTGCTTGAACTGCGTCTCCTCCTCCGCGTACCAGCGGTCGGAGTGGAGCGGGTGGTGGTTCATCGTGATATCGCAGAAGAGGTGGTCTTCCGACTCCGTGATCGTCTTGCTGGGCCAGTGCTTGTACACGTCGCCCGGCTCGAACTCCTCGTAATAGCGCCCGAACTTATCCCGCCCTTCATAAACCGCCATCGTGGTCCCTCCTTATGGCTCGGGGTTGTCCCGCCAACAGCTAACAGCCAGTAGCTATTAGCTCCCTACACCGGGTAGTCGCGTACCAGGCTCCGGGCGATGACGATCTTCTGGATGTCGCTCGTGCCCTCGGCGATGATCATGAGCGGCGCGTCGCGGTAGTAGCGTTCCAGCGGAAGCTCCTTGCCATAGGCCACGCCGCCGTGGATGCGCATCGAATCGAGCACCACTTCCTGCGCGATTTCCGTCGAGAACAGCTTCGCCATGCCCGCGTCGAGGTCGCTGCGCTCGCCCGCGTCCTTCTTGCGCGCGGCATCGAAGGTGAGCAGGCGGGCCGCGCGAATCTTGGTCGCCATCTCCGCCAGCCGTAGCTGCTGGGCCTGGTGTTCGAAGATCGGCTTGCCGAACGCCTCGCGCTTCTGCGCGTACCGGATCGCGTCATCGAACGCCGCCTGCGCGACACCGACGCCGCGCGCCGCCACATTGATTCGCCCCACTTCGAGCGCGCTCATGATGTGCTGGAAGCCGCTGCCTTCGCTGCCGCCGAGCACGGCGCTGGCCGGCACGCGCGCATCCTCGAACGAGAGCTCCGTCGTTTCGACGCCCTTGTAGCCGAGTTTGTCGAACTTCTTCCCCTTCACGAAGCCCGGGGTATCGTGCGGCACGAGGAAGGCCGTGATCCCCTTGTGGCGCGGCTGCGCCGCCGGATCGGTCTTCGTCATCACCAGGTAGACGCCGGCGCGGTGGCCGTTCGTCACCCACATCTTCTGGCCGTTGATGATGTAGTCGTCGCCGTCGCGGCGGGCGGTCGTCTTGATCGCCTGCGCGTCCGAGCCGGCGTCCGGCTCGGTGATGCTGAGCGCGCACCGCATTTCGGGTTCGACGAGCTTCGGCAGGTAGTACTGCTTCTGCTCGGCCGTGCCGTATTCATTGATGGCGTAGCCCACGAGCACGTGCGTGTTGATGATGCCCGCGAGGCTCATCCAGCCCCGCGCGAGCTCCATGCAGACGCCCGCATAGCATTCGAAGGTCAGGTCGAGGCCGCCGTACTGCTCCGGGATCTTGATGCCGAACAGTCCCATGTCCGACATCCCCTTGAGCAGCGGCTCGGGGAAGGCATCCGCGTGTTCGAACTCGCTCGCGTTCGGGCGGACTTCCTTCTCGACCCAGACGCCCACGTTGTTCACGACATCCCTGGCGAGCGGATCGAGGATGTCTGCGGCGTAGTCTCGCGCCATCGGCCTTGCCTTCCTTCTGTCCCGTGAAGTGCGTGCATTATCCGCCGCGCCGCCCTTACCGGCACCGCTCGTGCCAAACGAGTTCCGAATGACGCTCGAATCTTCCGTTTACGTCACAGTCAGCGCCGTGGAATAATCGATGCATCCGATTGGCGGGGCCCTTGTGGTCCGCGCGCGAGGTATCTCATGGCGATGGAACGCGGCGCAGCAGCCATGGGCCCGAGGCCGGGCGGTCCGATGCCGGGGGGCGCGAAGCCATCGTTCTCACAGGCGCTCGATGTCTTCAGGTCGCGTAACTACCGCTACCTCTGGACCTCCTCGCTCTTCTCCTTCACCGGCATGCAGATGCAGCAGGTCGCCCGCGCGCTCCTCGCCTGGCACCTGACGAAGTCCTTCGGCGCGGTGGGCGCCATCTCGCTCTCCTTCGGCCTGCCGATGCTGCTCTTCTCGCTCGTCGGCGGGTCGCTCGCGGACCGTTTCGAAAAGCGGAACCTCTCGCTGATTTCGCAGATGGTCACCGGCCTCCTCGCGCTCATCAACGCCCTGATGCTCGTGACAGACACAATCACCTTTGAATGGCTCTTCGTCCTTGGCCTTGGCGGCGGCACGGCCATGGCGCTGGGCATGCCCGCGCGCACCCCGCTCATGGCCCAGGCCGTCGGCCCCGACAAGGTCATGAGCGCGATGGCCATGTCGAACGCGGCGATGAACTTCACGCGCCTCTTCGGCCCCGCGCTGGCCGGTGCGATGGTCGCCGCCTGGAACCTCGAATCGGTGTACTTCCTCCAGGCCGGGCTCTATGTGCTCTCCTGCATCACCCTCCTCTTCGTGCCCACGGGCCTGGGCAATGCAATGGCGCACGGGCCCGCGCGCAAGGGCATGTTCTCGGAGATTGGCGAAGGCCTGAAGTACGTCGCCACCGACTCCCGCCTGCGCATGCTCAACGGCACCATGCTCATCATCAGCTTCTTCGCCATGCCCTATGTCATGCTCCTGGCGGGCTTCGTCAAGGAAGAGCTGGGCAAGGGCGACGGCGCGTTCGGCCTGCTGCAATCGGTTTCCGGCGTGGGCGCGCTCGCCGGCTCGCTCGGGATCGCCACGCTCACGGCCTTCGATCGAAAGAACACCGTGCAGTGGCTTTCAGGGATGATCGGCGGCGCGGGGCTGATCGGGCTCGCGTTCGGCTCGCAGGCGTTCGGCTACAGCGGCGCCCTCGTCGCGATCCTCATCCTCGGGCTCGCGCTCACGGCGTACCAGACGCTCAACTCCACGCTCATCATGGATGCGACGAAGCCGGAGTATTACGGCCGCGTGATGAGCATCAACATGCTCAGCTTCTCGGCGATGCCCCTCATGGCGTTCCCGCTCGGACGCGTCGCCGACGTGGTGGGCGTCCAGCAAATGTTCGCGGTGCAGGGCATCATCGTCGTCGGCGCCCTCGTGCTCGTCGCCATCGTGAACCCCGGCCACAGCTTCGGCCGCGTACCCCCGCGCGCATATCCCGTGGGGATGGGCATGGGCCCCGGCATGGCTCGCCCGGGGATGCGCCCGCCCGTCGCCGTCGAGGAGGAAGCCGCCGCGGCGCCCGCGGGCGGCCGTTAGCAGCCCCCGGGGTTCGCACAGATCGAAAACGGGGAGGCTATCGGCCTCCCCGTTTTGCATGTGACGCCTGTGCGCGATCAGGAGCGCGCGCCGGTTCCCTGCGCTGTCGCGTTCACGAGGATGACCATGTTCCCTTCCGGGTGGCGGTTCTCGTACATCAGCTGGTGGCATTCGCCCGTTTCGTTGAACGGGAAGACGCGGCCCAGACAGGGGTCGATCTTGCCCTCGATCACGAGCTCGTTGAACGCGTAGGCCTGCTCATCGTTCGCGAAGTGCGAACCCTGCAGCCGCTTCTGCCGCATCCAGAGATAGCGCAGGTCCACATCGGCGTTGTAGCCCGTCGTGCCCGCGCAGATGACGACCATGCCGCCCGTGTCGCAGACGAACTGGCTCGTGGGCACCGTGTCCTGCCCGGGGTGTTCGAACACGAGGCGCGGGCTCTTGCGCTCGCCCAGGATGTCCCAGATCGCCTTGCCGAAGGCACGCGCGCCGCTCGTGAACTTGCCCATCGCGTCGTTGTCGGTCCAGTCGGGGAGGCGGCCCCAGTGGCTGAAGTCCTTGCGGTTGATGCAGCCGATGGCGCCGAGACGCATGCAGTGTTCGAACTTCGCCGGGCTCGAAACGACCCCGATCGGCTTCGCGCCCGCGTTCGCAGCCAGTTGCAGCGCCATCGACCCGAGCCCGCCGGAGGCGCCCCAGACGAGGACGACATCGCCTTCCTGCACGTTGTGCGGCGGCCAGCCAAAGAGCATGCGGTAGGCCGTGGCGCCCACCAGGAAGTACGCGGCCGCGGCTTCCCACGTGAGGTGCTTCGGCTTCGGCGCGCACTGGTGCGCCTGCACCTTCGTGAACTGCGCGAACGAACCCCAGTTCGTCTCGTACCCCCAGATGCGGAACGACGGGTCGAACATCGGGTCCTGCCCCGCCTGCACGCCCGGCGCATGGACATCCCAGGTGCCGCAGTGGACCACCACCTCGTCGCCGACCTTCCAGTCGCGAACGCCCGAGCCCACCTTATAGATGATGCCGGACGCATCCGAGCCGCCGATGTGGAAGTCCTCGGGTTCGCCCGCCTTGTTGCGCGTGCCGATGACGTCCACGGGTGAGCCAAGGCCTGCCCAGACATTGTTGTAGTTGACGCCGGCGGCCATGACATAGACGAGCACATCGTCGGGGCCGATCTCGGGCACGTTGACCACTTCCGGCTGGAACGCCTGGCGCGGTTCACCGAAGCGCGGCTGGCGGATGAGTTGGGCATGCATGCGCGCCGGGACGTGGCCCAGCGGCGGGACATCGCCCAGGTCGTAGAGATCCTTCAGTTCGTCGGCCAATGCGGCTCCTCGCAGGCGGCTCTCCCGCCAGATTTGGGGTGCAGCCAGTCTAGCTATCCCCCGGGAGCCGCTCAATTCGCTGGCGTTTCAAACCTCATGCGTTCGGTGTGCCCGTGTGCAGCCGCGCTTCCCGGTTTCGCACCGGCACGAGCTCCGTCAGCACGCCCGCCGCCTCCTTCGGGTAGAAGAACGCCGCCTGCGCCTTTGGCCCGATATCGACCTCCCGCAGCCCGTTGCCCGCGAGCCGCGCCGCTTCCGTCGCGACATCGTCCACGGCATATCCGATGTGGTGCAGCCCGGCGCCGCGCTTCGCGAGGAACCTCGCCGCCCCGCTCGTGCCGTCCTGGGGCACGATGATCTCGACGACGGTTTCGCCTTCGCCCACCGCGATGAAGTAGTTCAGCGTCCGTTCGGGTTCGAAGTAGGAACCGGTTTCGCCCGCGCCCCGCCAATCCGCGATGTCAAAGCCCATGACATCGATGAACACCGAGCGCGCATCCGTCCAGGACGCGGCGACGAGGCCAATGTGGTCGATGCGGCGAATCATCGCGACCCTCCGGGGCGGTTAGTGCGCGCACACTAGCGACCCACGGCCGGTTCGTCGATGCATCCCGCGCACCGCCCGTCGTGATAGCCGATTTACGGGCTTTTTACGGGCTGCTTGCGGAATTCGGGCGCACGGCCGTGGCCGGCAGGCCATTATCGGGCCGTGGCCGAAAGGCCCGCCGGCTTCTCCGCCGGGACCCTCCGAGCCGCCTGCGGGAACTGACACCTGGGGGCGCATGTGTACAACCCGCAGGCGCTCGGACCTCCTCCTCCTCCTCCCCCTCCCCCTCCCTCCCCGGTTCCCAGTGGTCAGTTCCCCGGTTCCCAGGGGAGCGGCCCCGCGTTGCGTGCTGGCGTGGGTGATGGATGCGCGGGCTGATCGCGGGCGTTGGCCACCGTTTTGTTCCCGGGTAGGGCGCGTGCTATAGTGCCACCCGGCTTTCGGGACAGATTTCACAATCGGCGGCCGCGTGCTTTACGAATTCGGTCACATCGGAATTCTCGTCATCATCGCCATCGTCTTCCCGATCGGAGCGGTGGTGACGTCGTGGGCGCTGCAGTTCGCGCGCATCCGCCCGGCGGTGCCATCCGACCCCGTCAAAGAGGACATCTACGAGTGTGGCGTCCTCACCGAGGGCCCGAGCCTCGTCCAGTTCAACTTCCGCTTCTACTACGTCGCGCTGCTCTTCGTGCTCTTCGACGTGGAAATCATCTTCCTGTTCCCCTGGGCGCTCGTGTACGACACGATCGGCTGGCAGGGGTACTTCGAGGGCGCCGGGTTCATCGGCATCCTCGCGCTCGGGATCCTGTACGCGTGGCGCAAGCGCGCGCTGGAGTGGCGCTGATGGCCGTCACACGTGAATGGTCCGGTCACGATGTCGCCGCCGCGCTCGAGGCGGCCATCCCGGGCGCCGTCGCGAAGGCCGATGCGGTGGCCTGCTTCATCAAGCCGGAGCGGCTCATCGAGGCCATGCACGCCCTCCGCAGCGGCGCCGGCACGGATTTCGTCCACCTCACGAACCTCTGCGGCGTGGATTACTGGGACCACTTCGAAGTCGTCTACCACATCCAGTCGTTCGTCAAGAACCAGATTTGCACCATCAAGGTGGAATGCTGGGACCGCGACAAGCCTTCTGTGCCGAGCGTGGTGCCCGTCTGGCATGGCGCCTGGATGCAGGAGTGCGAAGCCTACGACCTCTTCGGCATCCGCTTCGAAGGGCACCCCAACCTCCATCGCATCCTCCTCTGGGACGGGTTCCCCGGCTGGCCTCTGCGCAAGGACTTCCTCTCCATGCCCGGCGGCCTGCAGCCCGGCCTGAACGAGTTCTCCGGCATCGCCCGCCGCGAAGCTCCCCCCGTGAGGCCCGTCAATGACTGACACGATCAAGAGCGAGCCGTTCGTCCTCAACATCGGGCCGCAGCACCCCTCCACGCACGGCGTGTTCCGCATCAAGGCCACCGTCGATGGCGAAAAGGTGATCGACGCAGAGATGGTGATGGGCTACCTCCATCGGTCGATGGAGAAGCTCGCCGAAGAGCGCACCTACACCCAGAACATCCCCTTCACCGACCGCACCGACTACCTCTCGAGCATGTCCAACAACCTGGGCTACTGCCTGGCAGTGGAAAAGCTCGCGGGCATCGACGTGCCCGACCGCGGCAACGCCATCCGCGTGATCATGGCCGAACTCCAGCGCCTCGCGAGCCACTGCATGGCCGTCGGCGCCTTCACCAACGACACCGGCGCCTGGCAGACGCCCGTCATGTGGTGCTTCCGCGAACGCGAGAAGATCCTCGACCTCTTCGAAATGACCTGCGGCGCGCGCCTCACCTGCAACTACATGCGCATTGGCGGCGTCGCTTTCGACCTTCCCGCCGCCTTCGTGCCCGCCGCCCGCAAGCTCGTGCAGGAACTCCCAGCCTTCATCGACGAGATGGAAGCACTCCTCGTCGCGAACGAGATCTTCATCGCCCGCACGGTGGGCGTCGGCGTGCTCACGCCCGAGATGGCGACCAACGCCAGCCTCTCCGGGCCGATGCTGCGCGGCTCCGGCATCGCCTGGGACCTGCGCAAGGCCGATTCCTACTGCGGCTACGACAAGTACGACTTCGAAATCCCCATCGGCTACCGCGGCGATAGCTACGACCGCTTCGTCGTCCGCCTCGAGGAGATGCGCCAGAGCGTGAAAATCCTCAAGCAGGCGCTCGATGGCCTCCCCGGCGGGCCGCACAGCACGCAGGTGCCGCTCGCGCTCCGGCCGCCGAAGGGCGAAGCCTACGCGCGCGTCGAAGGCCCCCGTGGCGAACTCGGCTACTACGTCGTCAGCGACGAAGGCCCATCGCCGCACCGCTTCCACATTCGCCCGCCGTCGTTCATCAACCTGAGCGCGCTCAAGGAGATGACGGTCGGCGGTTCCGTCGCCGACGCCATCGTCGTGCTCGGTTCCATCGACATCGTCGTGGGGGAGATCGACCGCTAATGGCACTTCCCATGCTGCTCACCGACCACTGGTACGACATCCGCGACCTGTCGAATCTCACAAACCCGCTGTTGGACTTCGTGGGCGACAACATCAGCTCCGAGCTTGCCTACATCCTCGGGCCGCTCATCGGCTTCATCGCCAGCTTCCTCATCTTCGTCCTGCCGTCGCAGCTCTACGTCGGCGTCTACGGCGAACGGAAGCTGATCGGCCGTATCCAGTCACGGCTCGGGCCGAACCGCGTGGGCCCCTTCGGCCTCATCCAGCCCATCGCCGACGCGATCAAGCTGATGCAGAAAGAGGCGCTCACGCCGAAGACGGCCGACACGATCATCATGAACCTGGCGCCGGTGGTCTTCGTGGCCCCCGCGGTACTCCTGTTCGCGGTCATCCCCTTCGGCCCGCGGATGATCGTCGCGAACGTAAACGTGGCGCTCCTCTACTACCTCGCTGTGTCCTCGCTGCCGGTGCTCGCGGCGTTCATGGCGGGCTGGAGCGGCAACAACAAGTACAGCCTCTTCGGCGCCATGCGCATCGTCGCGATGTCGATTTCCTACGAAGTGCCGCTCGTGCTCGCGATGTTGGGCGTCGTGCTCTTCACGGACACGCTCAGCCTGCAGGGCATGGTGCTCTGGCAGAAGGAGTGGGACATCTGGGTCGGCATGCTCATGCCGGTCGCGTTCGTCATCTACTTCATCTGCGTGAGCGCCGAGCTGAACCGCACGCCCACCGACATTGCCGAGGCGGAGTCGGAAATCGTCGCCGGGTACCTCACGGAGTACTCGGGAATGAAGTGGGGCCTTTTCTACGGCATGGACATCGGCTACGCGCTCGCCGCGTCGGCCTTCGCCGCGACCGTCTTCCTGGGCGGCTGGTCCATGTTCGGGCTCGACAAGATCGTCCCGCCGTGGCTCCTGCTGGTGGCGAAGACGCACCTCTTCTACATGATCTTCATCTGGACCCGCGGCACGCTCCCGCGCCTGCGCATCGACCAGCTGATGGCGTTCGCCTGGAAGTTCATGCTTCCGGTCGCGCTCGCGAACCTGCTGCTCGTGGCCACGGAACGCATGCTCTGGGTCGACGCGTTCGATTCGAAGCAGGTGTTCCTCTTCCTCTTCATGATCGTGAACTTCGCCAGCGCCGCGGCCATCATCTACGCCTGGGCGCGCTTCCTCGGTTACAAGCCGGAGAACCACCCGACGAAGCCACGCCTGGTGAAAGAGGCCGGCGGCTACGTCCCGGTCGGGCGGGAGGTGCGCTGATGGACGGCTCCGGACCGGTCGTCGCCTTTTGGCTGCTCGCTGCCGTGACACTGGTGGCGGCGGGTGGCGTGCTCGTGTCACGCAACCTGCTGCACGCCGTACTCTTCCTCATCCTCGCCTTCATCGGCGTCGCCGGTCACTTCGTGCTGCTCTCGGCCGAGTTCCTGGCGATGGCGCAGGTCATCATCTATGTGGGCGCGATTTCGGTGCTTCTGCTCTTCGCGATCCTGCTCACGCCCCGCGCCGGCCGCGATAACGGCGAAACGAAAGCCTTTCCGGTGGGCGCGCTCCTCGCCGTCGCGCTCGCCGCGGTCTTCCTCTTCGTCATCAACGATACGAACTGGAAGACGGTCTCGGAATCGCCCGCCCTGGCACCCGAGGCGCTCGGCGAGGCGCTGCTGACGTCCTGGGTGTTGCCGTTCGAAATCGCCTCCGTGCTCCTGACGGCGGCGCTTGTGGGTTCGATCATGCTCGCCCGCACGGCTGAGGAAGAAGCGGAGGATGCCCTCGCATGAGCACGCTCTTTCTCGCCTCGGTCGGTATCGAGCACTTCCTTACGGTGGGGGCGCTGCTCTTCTGCCTCGGGCTGATGATCGCCCTCGGCAAGCGCAACGCCATCGGCGTGCTCATGGGTGTCGAACTCATGCTCAACGCCGTGAACCTCACCCTCCTCACGTTCTCGCGCTTCAGCGAGAGCGACCGCCCGATCGCCGGGCAGACGTTCGTCGCCTTCATCATCACGGTCGCCGCTGCCGAGGCGGCCGTCGCCCTCGCCCTCGCGATGTCGGTCTACCGCAACCGCGAGACCGTCGACGTCGACCAGATCAACCTCCTGAAGTCGTAGGAAGCGTATGTGGGTCGAATTCATGAACGTCCGCAACGGCTACGTGGCCGAGACCTGGCGCGAGCTGTTCGCCGCCGAAGGGCTCTCGGTGCGAGTCATCCCGCCGGTCGGCAAGGGAGAGAAGGCCTCCATGCGCGACGCGCGCACGCTGTACGTCCCCACGGGCAAGGCACACGTTGCCCGTGAGATCCTGAGGAAGATCTAGCCGATGCTGTTCCTCGCCGAGCCCGCCCACGCGGCCGCCATTCCCACCATCAAAGAGCCCATGCTCTGGGCGATCCTCCTCGCCCCCCTGGTGGGCTGGGGGCTCATCGTCCTCTCGTTCCGCAAGGTCCCGGGGATCGCGGGCTATATCGCCATCGCCGCGGTCGGCACGGCCTGCGCGCTGAGCTACTTCGCGCTTTTCAACGCGATCGACGCCGACGGCGGCATCCGCCAGTACACGCATGAGTGGTATACCGCCGGGAAGCTGACGGTGCCGCTCGGCGTCCGGCTCGATGGCCTCACCGCTGTCATGCTCGTGGTCGTGACGACGGTCTCGACGCTCGTCCAGATCTACTCGACTGGTTACATGTCCGGAGACCCCGGCTATGGGCGCTACTTCGCGCACATGTGCCTGTTCACCACCTCGATGCTCGGCCTCGTGCTCGCCGACAACCTCTTCCAGATCTTCATCTTCTGGGAGCTCGTGGGCCTGAGCAGCTACCTGCTCATCGGCTTCTGGTTCCACAAGCCGAGCGCCGCGGCCGCCGCCAAGAAAGCGTTCATCGTCACCCGCATCGGCGACCTTGGCCTGCTCGCGGGCATGCTGCTCATCTGGACGAAGGGTGGCACGTTCGATGTCGCGGGCATCCAGGAGCTCGCCGAGAGCGGCCACCTGGAGGCGTGGGTCATCACCTGGTTCGCACTCGGCATCTTCGCGGGCGCGGCCGGCAAGTCCGCGCAGTTCCCGCTGCAGGTCTGGCTCCCCGACGCCATGGAAGGCCCGACGCCGGTCTCCGCGCTCATCCACGCGGCCACGATGGTCGCGGCCGGCGTGTACCTGGTCGCTCGCTTCTTCCCGGTGTTCGAAGTCTCCACCGATGCGCGCGAGGTCGTCGCCTGGATCGGCGCCATCACCGCGATCATGGCCGCCTGCATCGCGATGGTGCAGACCGACTTCAAGCGCGTGCTCGCCTACTCCACCATCAGCCAGCTCGGCTACATGATGCTGGCGCTCGGTGCGCTCGGGTACGTGGCCGCCATCTTCCACCTCTTCACGCACGCGTTCTTCAAGGCCCTGCTCTTCCTCGGCAGCGGCTCCGTGAACCACAGCACGAACACCTTCGACATGCGGAAGATGGGCGGCCTGCGCCAGCACATGCCCGTCACCTTCTGGACGTTCGTCATCGGCTCGCTCAGCCTCTCGGGCATCTTCCCGCTCGCCGGTTTCTGGTCGAAGGACGAGATCCTGCTCGATGCCTGGCGCGAGAACACGGGCCTCTGGGCCTGCGCCTTCGTCGTCGCCTTCATGACCGCCTTCTACATGTTCCGCGCCATCTTCCTCACCTTCTATGGCGAATACAAAGGCGGCGAGCCCGTCGACCATCATGACCCGGACAACCATTTCCACGGCGACCCGAAGCACCCGCACGAATCGCCCTGGAACATGAAGGGCCCGCTGATCGTGCTGGCCGTGCCCTCCATCGCGGCGGGCTGGTTCGCCTACGACCACATGTTCGCGGACCTCATCAACGGCGCGCTCCCGGCGGTGCACGAACACGGCAGCACGTTCTCATGGGGCATCGCCCTCAGCTCCAGCGCCGTCGCCATTGCGGGCATCGGGCTCGCCTGGGCGATCTACTACAAGCAGTACGTGACCTCGAAATCGATCCGCGACGGCTTCGCGCCGTTCGCCATCGTCTTCGAAAACAAGTTCTACATGGACAAGCTCTACGAGGACCTCATCGTCCGGAACATCCTCCAGAAGGGCTGGAACCGCCTGCTGCAGCTGAACGACATCTACGTCATCGACGGCCTCCTGAACGGGGGTGCGCGGGTCACCCGCCAGCTCAGCACTCGGCTGCGCGTCATCCAGACGGGCCAGCTCCAAACCTACGGCCTCGGCGTCGCCGCCGGTGTCATCGTCCTCGTTCTTGCCGTGTACACGGCGAACCCGCTGTAGGAGGCCGCCATGGATCTGACCATCGTGACCTTCCTCCCCGTCGTTGCCGCGGCGATCATCATGCTCCTGCCGCAGCAGCAGGAGCAGAACGCGAAGTACGTCGCGCTCCTGTTCGCGCTCGCCGGGCTCGCGTATTCCCTCGTGCTTTTCGCCGGCTTCGATATCCACGCGAGCGGCTACCAGCTCGTCGAGAACAACAAGTGGGTCGATATCGGCCAATTTGAGCTGCGCTACCACCTCGGTGTCGATGGCCTGAGCATGCCGCTCGTTCTCCTGACGACGTTCCTCACCGTCGCGGCCGTGCTCGTGTCGTTCAGCATCAAGCTGCGGCCGCGCCTCTACTTCGCGATGCTGATGCTCCTGTCGACGTCCGTCATCGGCGTGTTCGTGTCCGTCGACTTCATGCTGTTCTTCCTCTTCTGGGAGCTGGAGCTCTTCCCGATGTTCCTGCTCATCGCGATCTGGGGGTCGGGCCGCAAGGAGTACTCCGCGACCAAGTTCGTGCTCTACACGATCGCGGGTTCGGCGTTCATGCTGCTGGGCATCCTCGCCCTCGCGTTTAGCGCGAACACCTTCGACATCGAGGTGCTCTCGCAGAGCGAAATCAAGGACGCCATCTTCCCCCTGAGCTGGGTGTTCCTCTTCCTGTTCATCGGGTTTGCCGTGAAGCTGCCGATTGTGCCGCTGCACACCTGGCTGCCCGATGCCCACGGCGACGCCCCCACGGCCGTCTCCGTCATGCTCGCCGGCGTGCTCCTCAAGATGGGCGGCTACGGCCTCATCCGGATGTGCGTTTCCATCCTCCCGGCCACGGCCGACGACTACAGCGTGTGGCTTGCCGGGATCGGTGCATTCAGCGTCCTCTACGGCGCCTTCGTCACCCTCCGCCAGACGGACGTGAAGCGGCTCATCGCCTACTCGTCCGTCAGCCACATGGGCCTGGTCCTGCTCGGCATTGGCGCCATGGGCAAGGAGAGCATGATGGGAGCGACCTATCAGATGCTCGCCCACGGCGTCGTCACGGGCATGCTCTTCACCTCCGTCGGGCTGATGTACGAACGCACGCACACGCGTGAAATCGCGCGGCTCGGGGGCCTCGCCCGCCAGATGCCGCTGATCGCCACGGGCCTGGTGTTCGCGGGCTTCGCGAGCCTCGGGCTGCCCGCGCTCGCCGGTTTCGTCGCCGAAGTGACCGTGTTCCTCGGCAGCTTCGAACGGTACGAATGGGCCGTGCTGCTCTCCCTCGGCGGCGTCGTGCTCTCCGCCGGCTACATCCTCTGGACGATGCAGCGCACCATGTTCGGGCCTGTCCGCCACGACTGGGACGGCCTCACCGATGCGAAAGCATGGTGGGAGCACGCCGTCGTCCTCGGGCTCGCCGCTTCCGTGATTCTCCTCGGCGTCTACCCGGCCCTCATGATGGACATGATTGGCCCGGCGCTGGACCCGATCGTGCAGAGGTTGCCCGCATGAACGGCATCGATACGGTCGGGCCGCAGCTTTCCGTCCTCGGGGCCGCCGGCCTCATCCTCGTGGTGGACGCGCTCATGCCGCAGCATCGGCGCATGCTCCCGTTCATCGCCCTCTTCGGCCTCATCGTCTCCGCCCTCTGGACGGTCTCCTGGGTCGGCCGCGATTTCGCGCCCGCCGACATCACGACGTTCGACGGCACGTTCTCGCTCGACCAGTACTCGGCCTTCTTCTACTTCGTGTTCGTGGGCATCACGGCCACGGTGGTACTCGCCTCGATCGACTGGGTGAACCGCGAAGGGCGTGGCCAGGGCGAGTACTACGCCCTCGTGATGACGGTTTGCTCGGGGCTCATGTTCCTCTCCGCTTCGCGGGACCTGATCACGATCTTCCTTTCGCTCGAACTCTCCTCCATCCCGCAGTACATCCTCGCGGGCTGGGGCAAGGACAAGCGCTCCAGCGAAGCGGGCATCAAGTACCTTCTCGTGGGCGCGGTCGCATCGTCGCTGCTGCTCTACGGCATGGCGCTGCTCTACGGCGCCACCGGCACGACGCTTCTCGACGGCATCGGCGCTTACGTCGCGTCGCCCGAGGCGGAGGCCAACCGCGGCCTGCTCGTGCTCGCGATGGTCCTGCTGATGGCCGGGTTCGGCTTCAAGATGGCCGTCGTTCCCTTCCAGATGTGGGTCCCGGACGTCTACCAGGGCGCACCGACACCCGTCGCCGCCTTCCTCTCCGTTGGTTCGAAGGGTGCCGCCTTCGCGGTCGTCGTGCGGGTGTTCATCGTCGCCCTGGGCGCCGACCTGCTCAGCGACGACTGGTCGATGATCTTCGCCATCCTGGCCGCCGTCTCCATGACCCTCGGGAACGTGATGGCCGTCTCCCAGACCGACATCAAGCGCATGCTCGGCTACTCGTCCATCGCCCAGGCCGGCAACTTCCTCATCGGGCTCGCGGCCGTCTCCGGCGGCGATGAGCGCTTCACGCTCGGCGCCAGCGGCGTCCTCCTCTTCGTGGCCGCCTATGCGTTCACGAACCTCGGAGCGTTCGTCGCCGTTATTGCGATTTCCCAGCGCATCGGCAGCGACCAGATCAAGGATTACGCGGGCATGTGGCGGCGTTCGCCGGTGCTCGCACTCGGCCTTGCGTTCTGCCTGGTCTCGCTCACGGGCATCCCGCCCACCGTGGGCTTCTGGGCGAAGCTCTACATCTTCAACGCCGGCATCCGCGCGGACCTTGGCTGGCTCGTAATCATCGGTGTGCTCAACAGCGTCGTCTCCGCCTACTACTACCTGGGCGTGGCGCGGCAGCTGTTCACCGGTGGCGATGAATCGACCGAACGCGTCCCGACGTCGCCGTCCATCAGCCTTTCGCTGGGCGCGGCGACGCTCGGCGTGCTGGTGTTCTCGATCATCCCCATGCCGCTGATGTCCGCCGCCCGCGACGCCGCCGAAGTGCTGACGAAGTAGCCGAGTGCCCGGCTACGACATCACGGTCGAACTCGAACTCGATGCGCCGGGGCTGGATCTCGATGCGCTGGAGCAGCTTGCCCGGCTGGTGATGGCGGGAGAGGACATTGCGGAGGGCACCGGCCTCGCCGTCGTCATTGTCGACGACGAAGAGATCCGCGACCTCAACGCGCAGTTCCTCGGCAACGACGAGCCCACCGACGTCCTCTCCTTCCCGGATGAGGGCGACGACTTCATCGAGGGCGGCGATACCGAGCCCTTCCTCGGCGACATCGCCATTTCGCTGCCGACGGCGCAGCGCCAGGCCGACGCCGTGGGACATCCGCTCGCCGCCGAGATGGCGCACCTGCTCGTCCACGGCATTCTCCACCTCTGCGGCCATGACCATGTGAACGGCGGCGAGGAAGAGGCCCGCATGCGCATCCGCGAGGAGCACTACCTCGGCGGCGCGGGGACGGTTCACCACCACTAGGCGCCGCGGTCGGCGGTCGAACCGCCTGCACATCTGTTCTATAATCTGGTGAGACGGCAGTCCCGGGGGAATCGTGCTCTACGGCAAATGGCGCCCGCGCGGCTTCGACGAGGTCGTGGGGCAGGATCACATCGTGACCACCCTGCGAAACGCGCTTGCCTCCGGGCAGGTGGTGCACGCCTACCTGTTTAGCGGCCCCCGCGGCACCGGGAAGACGACCACAGCGCGCATTCTCGCCCGGGCGGTGAACTGCGCGAACCTGGCCGGTGGCGAACCCTGCAACCGCTGCCCTTCCTGCGAAGCCATCGCCAACGGCTCCGCGCTGGACCTCATCGAGATGGACGCAGCCAGCAACCGCGGCATCGACAGCATTCGCGAACTGCGCGAGCGCGTCGCGTTCGCCCCGAGCGACATGCGCAAAAAGGTCTACCTCCTGGACGAAGTCCACATGCTCACGGACCCGGCGTGGAACGCGCTGCTCAAGACGCTGGAGGAGCCGCCTCCCCACGCGATCTTCATCCTCGCCACGACTGAACTCCACGAAGTGCCCGCGACCGTCCTCTCCCGCTGCCAGCGGTACGACTTCCACCGTATCCCCAACGAGGCCATGGTCTCGCGCCTTCGCCACATCGCGGCCGAGGAGGGGTTCAACATCCCCGACCAGGGGCTGCTTCAGATCGCCGTGCAGTCGCGCGGCGGCGCGCGCGACGCCGTCACCCTGCTCGAACAGGTCGTCGCCCGCTACGGGCCCACGCCATCGACCAACGAAGTGCTCGACGCCCTCGGCCTCATGCACGATGAGCGGAGCGAGCGGCTCGCCTCGGCGATTATCGAGAGCGACCTCGCGACCGCGCTCGAAATCGCCCGGGAAATCGGCGAGGACGGCATCGACATCGCTCGCTTCACGCGCGAGACCATCAACGTGCTCCGCGACGTCCTGCCCCAGGCGCTGCGCGGCCGTGTGCGCGAAGACTCGCCCTTCCAGGGCCTCGCCGAGGCCGCGATCGGGACGGCGAACGCCGCCGCCAACATCGTTCGCGCCATCCAGGAACTCGCGAGCGCCGACTTCCGCCTCGACCCGGCGAATCCCGTGCCACTCGAAGTCGCCTGCGCCACCGCGGTGATGGGGCCGCTCCCCGTCGCGGTTCCGGCCGCGGTGCCGGGAGCCCAGGCGGTCGCGATGCCCGCGAATGGGCGTCCCGCGGCCGGACCACGGCCTCCCGCCGGCTCCGCCGCAGCCCCGCCGGCTGCGGCCGCGGATGGCCCGGTATCGCGCGAGGAGCGCTTCCTGAAGGACCTCTACGAAGCCTGCCGCATGGCGAACCCGCGCCTGGGGGCGTGGCTCAACGGCTCGTGCCGCGTCATCGCGATGGATGGCGACGAGCTTGAACTCGGGTTCTTCATGCCCGTGCACATGCAGAAGGTCGACAACGATTGCCGGCCGCTCATCGAAGAGCAGGCCGAGGGCTTGCTCCATCGCCCGGTGAAGCTGAAGGTGAGACTGGTCGAGAAAGAAGAGCAGCCCCGCAAGATGCCGCGGGGCGGCCACCTCGCCCGTGCCGCCGAGGCGCTCGGCGCAACACCCGTAACGAAGGAACCGTAGAACCACATGGCCAAGACCAGCGGGAACAACCGGTATATGCGCCGCGGTGGCGGTGGCGGCAATCTCCCCCGTCCCGGGGGCGGCGGCGGAGCCAACCCCATGGCTGCTGCCCAGGAGATGCTCGCCAAAGCACAGGAACAGCTGGCCGAGACCATCATCGAGGGCACTTCCGGCGGCGGCGCCGTCCGCATCCAGATGAACGGCGAACATAAGATCACCGGCCTCTCGATCCAGCCCGAGGTTGTCGACCCCGACGACGTCGAGATGCTGCAGGACCTCATCCTTGCCGCCATCGGCGATGCCCACGAACGCGTCTCGGCGCTGCAATCGGAGTCGTTCGGCGCCATCACGGGCGGCCTGAACATCCCCGGCCTGGGCTAGCACGGTGGCCGAAGGGGCGGGCACGCCCGAGCCCATCGCACGCCTCATCGAGGCGTTCCACCGGCTTCCTGGCATCGGCCCGAAGTCGGCGCAGCGCCTCGCCTACCACATCCTTCGCGTTCCCCCCCAGGAGGCCGAGGCCCTCGCGTCCGCCATCCGCGACGTGAAGGAGCGAATCCGGTTCTGCTCCATCTGCCTCAACATCACCGACACCGATCCCTGCGCCTACTGCACCGACTCGCGCCGCGACCCCTCCGCGATCTGCGTGGTCGAACAGGCCCTCGATATCACCGCGGTCGAGCGCGCCGGCGGCTTCCGCGGCCGCTACCACGTCCTCCACGGCGTGCTTAACCCGATCGATGGCGTCGGCCCGGAGGACCTGCATATCAAGGAGCTGGTCACGCGCCTCGCGGACGGCGAGGTGAAGGAAGTGATCATGGCCACGAACTCCAGCCTCGAAGGCGAGGCCACGGCGATGTACATCCATCGCCTCGTCGGGCCCCTCGGCGTGAAGGTCACCCGTCTCGCGCGCGGCCTCCCCAGCGGCGCCGACCTCGAATACACCGATGACCTGACCCTCTCCCGCGCCTTCGAGGGCCGGCAGGAGATCTGACAGTGGCCGAACGGCCGCGCACCTACACCGCCGAGGGCGTCATCCTTCGCCGCCGCAATATCGGCGAGGCCGATAGCATCTTCACCGTCTACAGCGACCGCGAGGGCAAGTTCGACGCCGTCGCCCGGGGCGTGCGCAAGACGCGCAGCAAGATGCGCGGCCACCTCGAACCGCTCACGCGCAGCCGCTTCCTCATCGCGAAGGGCCGTTCGCTGGACGTCTTCGCCCAGGCCGAGACCGTCCACCATTACCGCGCCGTGCGCGAAGACCTCGACCGCGCCGCCACCGCCGTCTACTGCGCCGAGCTCGTCGACCGCTTCACCGCCGAGCGAGCGCCCCAGGAGGGCCTGTACTCGCTCCTCCTGGGCATCCTCGACGCGTTGGAGGACGGGTGCGGCATCACGGTCGCGCGGTACTTCGAGGTGCAGTTGCTCGCGCTCTCCGGATACGACCTCGCGCTCGACGCTTGTGCCCTCTGCACGACGCCGCTCGCCGCCGAGGACACGCTGCTTTCGCCTTCGGCCGGCGGGCTGGTGTGCCGCCTGTGCCGGCCGCAGGCGGAAGGCGGGCGTATTCTCGGCGTGCGTGCCGTGAAGGTGCTCCGGTACGCCCGCCGCGCGACGCTCGACGCGTTCGCCGCCCTGAACCTGGACCCGGACCTCGATGCGGAGCTGCGAACGGCGCTCGCGCTCGTCATTCGCCACACGCTCGAACGCGATCTCGCCGCGACGCGCTTCCTGGAGGATGTCCGGCGGTTGCCCGGGCCCCATCCGGCGCCTTCACCGGACGGCCGTGTAGAATAGCCCTCAGCCCTACCACCCGAGGCGTTCCGTGCCCCTGTACGAATACTACTGCGAGCCCTGCAACGGCATTTTCGAGGAGCTGCGGCCGATGCGCGAAGCTTCGGACCCGGTTCCCTGCCCGGAATGCTACAAGGACGCGAAGCGCATCATGCCCACGTCCTTCTCGGCGTTCACCTTCCGCGAAGGCTATCCGCGCCGCATCCCCGATGACGGCAAGTATTACCACCTCGGTAAGAAGGTCTCGAGCCTCGTCACCGGCGGCACGCCGAACGAGCACCCCGAGGTCAACAAAAAGGAGCCCGCGCCGTCGCTTTCGAAGGGCGAAAAGGACGAGCTCCGCGACGCCGTCGAACTCGCCAAGAAGGACGAGCTCGTGGACTCCTACGGCAGTCGCATCGCCCCCGAGACCGTGGTCCAGGCCGTTTCCAGCGGCCGTACGCTGAAGAAGGGCACCCCCGGCCTCTAAACCGCACGTCCGGATACGAAGAAAGGCGCCCCCGGTGGCGCCTTTCGTGCGTGTGCCGCTGGCCCGCCCGGGTTCAGCTCCGCCGCGACAGGACGTATTCGCCGATGTCGGTCAGGCTGCGGCGCGCGTCCGTCGCCGGGAACTGGCTGATGGCCTCGTTCGCGCGGCGGATGTAGCTGCGAGCCATGTCCATCGACACTTCCAGCACCTCCGTCGAGCGGACCATCGCCAGCGCGTCCTGCAGCCGCTCCGCGCGGTCCCGCTTGGCGAGGATGAAACGCTTCACCGGGTTGTCCTTCGGGTAGCGCTCCATGAGCAGCATCGCCGGCAGCGTGATGGTGCCTTCGAGCAGGTCGCTGCCGCAGGGCTTGCCCATCTCCGCCTCATCGCCCGTGAAATCGAGGATGTCATCGACGATCTGGAAGGCCATGCCGAGGCTGTAGCCGTAGGTGCGCAGGGCCTCGATTTCGCCCTCGGTGCACCCCGCAAGCATGGCGCCGCCCTCGGTCGCGTTCGCGAACAGCGAGGCGGTCTTGCCCGCGATGCGCGCCAGGTAGTTCTGGATGTCCTTGCCCACATCGAAGGCCGAGGCGTCCTGGTCGAGCTCTCCGCGCGTCATCTTCTGCAGCGCGAGCGCGAACAGCCGCGTGACCGGGAGGCTGCCCGTGCGGGTCACCATCTCGGCCGCGTTGGCGAAGATATAGTCCCCGAGCAGCACCGTCATGGCGTTGTCGAAGACGGCGTTGGCGGTCGGCCGGCCGCGCCGCGAGAGCGCGCCATCGACCACGTCGTCGTGTACGAGGCTGGCCGTGTGCAGCAATTCGATGGCGCCGCCCAGGGGCACGAGCTTGTTCAGGTTGTAGTCGCCGAAAGTGCCGGAGAGGAGCACGAGCGCCGGGCGCAGGCGCTTCCCGCGCGACTGCAGCACGTGGTCGAGCATCCGCTTGAGCGGGGGAAGGTCGTCGCGCTTGATGGACTCCAGCATGTCCTCGACGAGGATCATGTCTTCGGCCACCGGCCCGTAGAGCGTGGACAGTTGCATCGTCGTCATGCGGCGTGGACTCCGGCCCGGATTGCAACACGATACAGCCGCTCGGCGTTTCGCGTGGTGAGGGTGGCTACGTCTTCGAAGGAAATCCCCCGCGCCTCGGCGATTGCCTGCGCGGCGGCCTTTACGTTCGCGGGTTCGTTGCGCCGGCCCCGAAGCCGCTGCGGGGGCAGATAGGGGCTGTCCGTTTCGATCACCAGCGACTCGGCCGGCAGCTCCCGCGCAAGCGTGCGGTTTGTTTCGTTCTTCGGGTACGTGACGGGGCAGGCGATGGAGACGAGGAAGCCCTCGGTTACGTACCGCCGTGCCTGCGCGAGGTTGCCCTGAAAGCAGTGCATGACGCCCGGGACGCGGCCTGGCCAGCGTCGCGCCATCTCGCGGGCGAACGGCTCGAGGTGTTCCGCGGCGGCATCTTCGGCCGCGCGCGAGTGGAACGACACCGGCTTGCCGTGCCGCAGCGCGATCTCGAGCTGGGCATCCAACACGCGCCGCTGCTCCGCGGGGCCCGAATGGTCACGGTAGAAGTCCAACCCGATCTCGCCCACCGCTACAACCTCGGGCAGCCCGGCCAGCGCATCGAGTTCGGCCAGCATGGCAGCCGTCACCGTCTTCGCCTCGTGCGGATGGAAGCCAACGGTCGGATGCGCGCCCTCGCGGCCCTGCGCGAACGCAACCGCGGCCGGGTTGGACGCCGCGTCATATCCGCAAATGGCCATCGCCGCGACGCCGGCCGCGCGGGCGCGCTCGAAGACCTCCGCGGCGTCGTGCGCGAAGGCTTCGTCCGTGAGGTGGCAATGGGTGTCGAACAGCGTCATGCGCCCGCCACGCCGGCGGGGGCAGTGTCGATCTTGGTGTAGAGCGGCCGCGCCGGGCGCAGCCGCGTGCCCGGGCTGATGGTCTCGAACACCCAGCCGCGTTCGCCGATGGTGTCGTCGAAGCCGAGGTCCTCGTGCAGCGTCGCGGTTGTGAACGGGATCACCGGGTGGAGCAGCGTCTTGATCGCGTTGATGGCCGAAAGCGCCGTCGCCAGCGTTTGCGCCGCGTGCGCACGGTCGGTTTTCACGGCCTTCCATGGGGCGCGCTCATCCAGGTAGCGGTTTGCGGCCTGTGCCACGCGCAGCGCCTCCTGCACGGCGTTGCGGAAGTGGCACGCCTCGAACTCGCTTGCGACCGTGCCGAAGGCTGCGGCGGCATCAGCCAGCAGCGCCGAGCTCTCCGGTGCGAGTTCGCCGCTTTCCGGGACGACGCCCTCGAAGTTGCGGTGAATCATCGAGATGACCCGGTTCGCAAGGTTGCCCCACGTACCGATGAGGACGTCGTTGTTCGCGCGGATGAGGTCGTCTTCGCTGAACACCGAATCCGATGTCTCGGGGAAGATGCTCGTCAGGTAAAAGCGCAGCGTGTCCGGCGCGTAGACGTCGAGCAGGTTCAGCACCCAGGTGCCCGTGCCTGCGGACTTGCTCTGCTTGGCCCCGCTCGCCATGTTCACGTACTGGTTCGCGGGCACGTCGTAGGGCAGATTCAACCCGCCGTAGCCCATCAGCATCGCCGGCCAGATCACCGTGTGGAACGGGATGTTGTCCTTGCCGATGAAGTAGTAGCTGCGCGCGTTCGGGTCCTCCCAGAAGCGCCGCCAGTCCTCGGGTTCACCCTTGCGCTGCGCCCACTCGCGTGTCGCCGAGAGATAGCCGATGACGGCGTCGAACCAGACATAAATACGCTTCTCATCCCAACCTTCGACGGGCACGGGCACGCCCCAGGCGATGTCCCGCGTGATCGCACGGTCGATGAGCCCTTCGTTCAGCATCCCGAGGGTGAAGTTCTGAACGTTCCGGCGCCAGTGGTCCTTCGGTGCGACCCACTCCTTGAGCCCGGCTTCCAGCGCGCTCAGGCGAAGGAAGTAATGCTCCGATTCGCGCACGATGGGCGTCGCGCCCGTCATCCGGCTGCGCGGGTTCAGGAGGTCGATCGCGTCCATCTGCGACCCGCAGTTGTCGCATTGGTCGCCGCGGGCTTCGCCGTACCCGCACTTCGGGCAGGTGCCTTCGACATACCGGTCCGGGAGGAAGCGGTTCGCATCCGGGTCGTAGAGCTGGTCCTGCGTGCGCCGGTAGAGGTAGTCCTTCTCAAGCAGCTTGAGGAAGACCTCCTGCGTCGTCGCGTAGTGGTTCTCCGTGAGCGTGGTCGTGTAGCACTCCCACTGGATGCCGAGCCGCTCCCAGGTTTCGACGATTTTCGCGTGGTAGCGATCGACGATCGCGCGGGGCTCGACGCCCTCCTTGTCGGCCGACACGGTAATCGGCGTCCCATGGCAGTCGGACCCGGAGACCATGACAGTCTCGTTCCCGCGCAGGCGGTGGTAGCGCGCGAAGATGTCGGCCGGCAGGTATGCCCCGGCCACGTGGCCGACGTGCAGGAGGTAATTCGCGTAGGGCCAGGCCACGCAGACGAGGATCCGGTCGGGCAAGAGCGGGCTCACGGGACGATGGGATTGAATCCGCAGTCTATCACAGGGGCCGGGCTGGTTCCCTCAGTCGTCCCACGCTTCGTAAGCGACGGACCGCGGGACGCCGAACCGCTTCGCCGCCTCGGCGGCGGCAGGCGAGCGGCGTGCGCCCGCGCGCTGCATCTCCGCCATGTAGCTTCGAACCGCGGCCGCATCGTTCGACCCCCGGTCGAATCCGCGGGCATCGATGGCGACCGTGACCTCGCCTCGTACGGTGGCGAAGTGCCGCGCGAGCTCCGACGCCCGGCCGCGGACGGTCTCTTCGTGCAGCTTGGTGATCTCCCGGCTCACCGCCACCGGCGGGTCGTCGAGCGCGGCGGCGACATCCTCGAGCGTCTCCGCCAGGCGGTTCGGGCTTTCGAAGAGCACGAGCGTGGCCGCCGTTCGCGCTGCCTCGGCCAGCCGCGTCCGTCGTTCGCCGCGGCCCCTCGGAAGGAAGCCCAGGAAGTGCGCGTCGCTGCCATCGAATCCCGACACCGACAGCGCCGCCGTCAGTGCCGATGGCCCTGCGACCGCGAACACGGGTACGCCCGCCGCGTGTGCCGCCTCGACGAGGCGCCCGCCAGGATCCGCGACCACGGGGGTGCCGGCATCGCTCACCAGCGCCACGATCCCCTCGTGCGCCGCCGCGACGAGTTCAGGCGCCCGCTGCCCGACGTTGTGCTCGGTGAGGCTGATGGCGCGCGCGGTGCTCCCGGCTTCGCGGAGCAGCAGCCCGGCCGTTCGCGTGTCCTCGGCGGCGACCACGGCGGCGCGCCGCAGGCACTCGGCCGCGCGCGGCGAAAGGTCCGCGAGGTTGCCGATCGGGGTGCCCACGAGGTAGAAGCCCGGGCGCCAGGTCTGAGAAGCCGCGTCAGCCAAGGTCCCTCATGCTCCGCAGCATACGGGGCGGCCACCGTCGCGGCAGTCCGCGCCACCGGCCGCGGCGGCGGGTTAGTCCTTCGGCATGATCGCCGTCGCCTCGGCCATGCCCTTCTGCGCATCTGTGATGAGCGGGATCGCCTCCGCGAACGGCGCGGAACTGCCCGTGCGGGCTCCCGCCTTCACGAGCGGCATCGCCTGCAGGTACTTCTCGAGCGAAGCGTCGAGCTTCTGTTCGAACTGCTGCCATTCCGGGGTCGAGGGCGCTTTCGCGTCGCGAAGGGATTGCGCGGTCCTGGTGATCTCGTCCGCCTTCGCGATGGTGTTGTCCCGCCAGGTGGCGTTGCCGAACTGGGCGTTGCCGAGCAGCGCGCCGATCTCCTTGAACTGCACGCCGAGGCTGCCCGCGCCCGCGGAAATCGCCGCCCGGTACGCGATCGAGGGGTTCGCCGTGGCCGTCGCCGGCGCCGCTGTCGCGGTGGGTGCCGGTGCGGTGGCGTTGGTGGCGGCGGCCGGGGAAGACGCCGCGCCGGCGGTCTCGGCGCCGCCGCCGCCACAGCCCGTGATGGTGAGGCTCGCCGCCAGGATGAGGATGGGGAGAAGCAAACGCATGGCCATGTGCTCCGCGTGCCCGCCCGGGCGCAATCGCTTCCCCGGGAAGGGTGGATGCGGCGGTAACATACGCGAGTGCATGGCGGTCGCGGAATCGCCCTCTGTGAGCGCTGCCATACTCTCAACGAAAACGCGCCACCCGAGAGTGGCGCGTTCGAAAGTCCGAACCGGAGCGCGGGCTAATCGGTGATGAGGTTGACCAGGTCCTTCGTGGCGGCCGCCGCCGCGACCACACGCGTGCGTTCGTCGTCGGTCAGCGGCAGCTCGAAGGTGCGCTGGATGCCGCCCTCGCCGAGCTGGCACACCGTCCCCGAGTACACATCGCGGATGCCGTATTCGCCCTGGTGGAGAACCGAGCAGGGGATCAGGCGGCGCTGGTCGAGGAGGATCGCCTCCGCCATCGCGATCGTGCCCGCCGACGGCGCGTAGTACGCACTGCCGACCTTCAGCAGTTCGCCGATCTCCGCGCCGCCGCGCATCGCCCGCGCGACCAGCTGCTGGATGCGGTCGGCCGGGAGCAGGTCCGTAAGCGGCACGCCGCCGATGCGCGTCTGCGAAACCACGGGCACCATCGTCGTATCCGTGTGGCCGCCGATGACGTAGCCGTGCACATCGGCCGGGGACACGCCCAGCGCCTCGGAGACGAAGTAGCGGTAGCGGGCGCTATCGAGCGCGCCGCCCTGGCCGATGACACGCTCGCGGGGGAAGCCGCTCGCCTTGAGGGCCACGTGGCACATCGCGTCCATGGGGTTCGCGAAGATGATGATGACGGCGTTCGGCGAATGCTTCGCCGCCTCGGCCACCTTCGCCCGCACGATCGCGGCATTGCCGTTGAGCAGCTCTTCTCGCGACATGCCGGGCTTCCGCGGCGCGCCCGCGGTGCAGATCACCACGTCGGAGTTCGCCGTCTCTTCCCAGCCATCGGTCGCGCTGATGCGGGTGCTGAAGCCTTCCCACGCCGCGGCCTGCGATTCGTCGAGCGCCTTGCCGAAGTGCATCGTGCCGGCGAACTGCGGATCGTCCTGGAGGACCACGTCGCAGATATCGCGCTCGATGAGGCGCTGGGCCATGGCGCCGCCGGTTGCGCCGGCGCCGATGATGGTGACCTTCTTGCGGGCCATCACTACTCCTTCGTGAATACGGAACGTGGCCGGCAGCGTACCACGACACCGTCCAACGAACCCCCGGAGCGACCGGCCGCGGGCCCGCCCGGTCAGGGCAGCGGCGAACCCCAGCGGTCGCCGAACGCGACTTCCTCCACCGGGCGGCGGGCGGCCACTCCCCAGCGCCCCTTCGGGTACCCGAGCGGAATGAGCGCGGCCGTTTCCCAATCCGAGGGGATGCCGAGCAGCGTGCGAACCTCGTCCTGGCGCAGCCGGTGGACCGTCGTGAGCGTGCTGCCGATGCCGTAGGCGCGCGCCGCGATCATCAGGTTTTGCACCGCGGGGTAGATCGACGAGCCCGTCGAGATGTCTGTCGGCCGGCCGCCCGTGCGCACGCAGGGGACGATAATCACCGGCGCCTCGTGCATGTGGTGCGCGAGGTGGCTGGCCGAATCCGCCATCTTCTTCGTGCGCGCCGCCAGCTCCGCGTCGTCCGAATGGAGCGGCTTGTAGTACGGGCCGCCCTCGTGGAACAGCGCCTCCAGCAGCGGCTGATAGATCCGTTCGAGCCCCTGCTTCAGCTCCGCGTCCTGAACGGCGAGGAACGCCCAGCCCTGCGAGTTCCCGCCGCTCGGGCCGCGAATCGCCGCGTCCAGGATCGCCCGCAGCGTCCCCGCGGGGATGGGGTCGGGCTTGAGGCGGCGCATCGCGCGCGTGGTGTACATCGCCTCGAGGACGTCAATACCGGCGGGCGGCGGGAGCGTTTCGGCCATGGTTGTCTCCATCGTGTTTCGCGGGGGTCGTTCCGGACTGTACGGCATCGCGCGCGACTCCGCCCGCGGGCCTTCAAGGGCGAAATCCGCATCGGCTATGCTGGCTCGATGGATGCGCAACGCCCCGCGCGCGAAACGCACCGGCCCATCCAACGATTCCGCGATGGCGCCTGGGTCTGCGTCGACGACGCGGTTTCCTGCGAGGAGCCCATGGAGATCCGCCTCCTCTGGGAGGCCGGCGGCGGACTCCAGCGGCGCAGCATCGCCATCACCATGCGCACCCCCGGCGACGACTTCGCGCTCGCCGCCGGCTTCCTCTTCGGCGAAGGAATCGTCCGCGCGCTTGATGACATCGTCGATGTCTCCTACTGCCCGGATGAGGACGAAGACCAGGCCTTCAACATCGTCACGGTGACGCTGCGGCCCGGCCTCGAATTCGACCCCTCGCGCCTGGAACGGAACTTCTTCACCACCTCCAGCTGTGGCGTCTGCGGCAAGGCCACGCTCGATGCGCTCGAAGTGCAGGGTTGCGCCGCCGTCCCCCCGGGCCTGCGGGTCGCCCCGGACGCCATCCTCGCCATGCCCACGGCGCTGCGCCATGCGCAGGCCGGATTCGCCGCCACCGGAGGCATCCACGCCGCAGGCCTCTTCGCCCCCGACGGCACGCTCGTGGCGATGAAGGAGGACGTCGGCCGCCACAACGCGCTCGATAAGGTCATCGGCGAACAGCTGCTCGCGGGCCGGACCGACCTCGGCGGTCATGTGCTGCTCCTGAGTGGCCGCGCCAGCTTCGAACTGCTCCAGAAGGCGCTGGTGGCGCGCATTCCCGTGGTCTGCGCCGTGGGCGCGCCCTCGAGCCTGGCCATCGACCTTGCGGAGTCATTCAGCATGACACTGGTAGGATTTGTCAGACCCGGCAACTTCAACGTGTACACCGGGCGCGAGCGCATCCAGGGCTGACGGCCAGCGCCCGCGAGAGGAGAATGTCGCCATGCCGAAACGCGACCGGTGGGACGCGTCGAATGGGGCGGGAGCGCCCGCGCCCGCCGCGCACTGGGACGAAGCTCCCCGCGTGCGCGCCCTCATCGCCGCGTACGACGGCGTGCCGGGTGCGCTCCTACCCATCCTCCACGCGCTCCAGGAGGATTTCGGCTTCATCGATGCGCGCGCCGTCCCGCTCGTCGCCGAAGGGCTGAACCTGTCGCGCGCCGAGGTCGTTGGCGTGATCGGCTTCTACGCCGACTTCCGCGAGGAGCCCCCGGGCCGCCACATCCTCAAGGTCTGCCGCGCCGAATCGTGCCAGGCCATGGGCAGCGAGCCGCTCACCGGGCACGTGCTCGACCGCCTCGGCGTTGAGATGGGCGGCACGACGCCCGATGGCGCCATCACCGTCGAGACCGTGTACTGCCTCGGGAATTGCGCGCTCTCCCCGGCGGTGATGCTCGATGGCCGCCTCCACGGCCGCGTCTCCTCCGCGACCATCGACCGGCTCATCGCGGAGGCGCGCTCGTGACCCGCGTGTTCGTCCCCGGCGACGCGGCGGCGCTGTCCGTCGGCGCCGAGGAGGTCGCGGAGGCGCTCGCGCGCGAAGCCCCGGCCCGGGGTGTGAGCATCGAAATCATCCGCAACGGCTCGCGTGGCATGTTCTGGCTCGAACCGCTGGTCGAAGTGGAAACCGCCGCGGGCCGCATCGCCTACGGACCCGTTGCCCCCGCGGACGTGCCGGCACTGCTCGATGGCGGGCTGCTCGAAGGCAAGCCCGGCGCCCTCTGCCACGGCCTCACCGAAGCGATTCCCTATCTCGCGAACCAGGAGCGGCTGACCTTCGCGCGCTGCGGCGTCACCGACCCGTTCTCGCTCGATGACTATCGCGCCCACGGCGGCTACCGCGGCCTCGCGCGTGCCCTGGCGCTGACACCCGCCGCGATCGTCGAGGAGGTCGCCGCCTCCGGCCTGCGCGGCCGTGGTGGCGCCGGCTTCCCCACCGGCATCAAGTGGCGCACGGTGCTCGAACAGCCCGCGGGCCAGAAGTACATCGTCGCGAACGCCGACGAGGGCGACAGCGGCACCTTCGCCGACCGCATGCTCATGGAGGGCGACCCCTTCCTCCTCATCGAGGGCATGACCATCGCCGGGATCGCCGTTGGTGCGACGAAGGGGTACATCTACATCCGCTCCGAATACCCACACGCCTTCCGCGCGTTCAGCCGTGCCATCCACATCGCGCGCGAGGCCGGGCTGCTCGGCGAACGCGTCAGCGGGAGCGCCCACGCGTTCGATATCGAGGCGCGGCTGGGGGCGGGCGCCTACATCTGCGGCGAAGAAACCTCCCTCCTGGAGAGCCTCGAGGGCAAGCGCGGCCTGGTGCGCTATCGCCCGCCGCTGCCGGCCATCCAGGGCCTCTTCGGGCAGCCCACGGTGGTGAACAACCTGCTCTCGTTCGCCGCCGTGCCCACCATCCTCGCCGAGGGCGCCGCCTTCTACGCGAACTACGGCATGGGCCGCTCCCGGGGGACGATGCCGCTGCAACTCGCGGGCAACATGCGCCGGGGCGGCCTCGTCGAGAAGGCGTTCGGAATCACCATGCGCGATGCGATCGAAGGCTTCGGCGGCGGCACCGCCAGCGGCCGTCCCCTGCGCGCGGTCCAGGTTGGCGGCCCCCTCGGCGCCTACCTCCCGGAGAGCCTGCTCGACACGCCCATCGACTACGAAGCGCTCGCCGCCGTTGGCGGCATGCTCGGCCACGGCGGCATCGTCGTCTTCGATGACACCGTCGATATGGCCCGCCAGGCCCGCTTCGCCATGGAGTTCTGCGCGGCCGAAAGCTGCGGCAAGTGCACCCCCTGCCGGATCGGCTCCACGCGCGGCGTCGAAGTCATCGACCAGGTCCTCGCGCGAGCGGATGTCCCGGCGAACCTGGCACTGCTCGACGACCTTTGCGAAGTGCTCGCCGATGCCTCGCTCTGCGCCCTCGGCGGCCTCACGCCCAACCCCGTGCGCAGCGCCCTGCGCCACTTCCCCGAAGACTTCGACCGCGCCCCGGCGGTCACCATCGCCGCCACGAGCGGCTGAGGAGGGTCGCCATGACACTCATCAAGGAAATCGACTTCGGCACCCCCGCCAGCGACAGCAGCCAACTCGTGACCCTCGAGATCGATGGCACGGCCGTGACCGTCCCCGAAGGCTCTTCCGTCATGCGCGCGGCGATGGAGGCGGGCACGCGTATCCCTCGTCTCTGCGCCACGGACAGCCTGGACCCGTTCGGATCCTGCCGTCTCTGCCTGGTCGAAATCGAAGGGCGCAAGGGCACCCCCGCATCCTGCACCACACCGGCCGAGGCGGGCATGAAGGTGACGACGCAGAATGGCAAGCTCGCGAAGCTTCGCCGCGGCGTGATGGAGCTCTACATCTCCGACCACCCGCTCGATTGCCTCACCTGCCCCGCCAACGGCGACTGCGAACTGCAGGACATGGCCGGCGCTGTCGGCCTGCGCGAGGTGCGCTACGCCCCCGGCGCGAACCACCTCGATGCCGCAAAGGACGAGTCCAACCCCTACTTCACCTTCGATCCCGCGAAGTGCATCGTCTGCTCGCGCTGCGTCCGCGCCTGCGAGGAAACGCAGGGGACATTCGCGCTGACCGTGAAGGGCCGCGGCTTCGCCTCGAAGATCTCGGCCGGCGACATGCTCTTCCTCGACTCTGAGTGCGTCTCCTGCGGCGCCTGCGTCCAGGCCTGCCCCACGGCCACGCTCCTGGAGAAGAGCGTCATCGAAGCCGGGCAGCCCGACCACAGCGTCGTCACGACCTGCGCCTACTGCGGCGTCGGCTGCTCCTTCAAGGCGGAGATGCAGGGCGGCGAGGTCGTGCGCATGGTGCCCTTCAAGGATGGCCAGGCGAACCACGGACACTCCTGCGTGAAGGGCCGCTTCGCCTGGGGCTACACCACCCACCAGGACCGCATCCTCGACCCCATGATTCGCAAGAGCACCCGCGACCCGTGGCGCAAGGTGTCCTGGGAAGAAGCCATCGCCTATGCCGCCTCCGAGTTCAAGCGGATCCAGGCCGAGTACGGCGCGGACTCGATCGGCGGCATCACGTCCTCGCGCTGCACGAACGAAGAGACCTTCCTCGTGCAAAAGCTCATTCGCGCGGCCTTCGGCAACAACAACGTCGATACCTGCGCGCGCGTCTGCCATTCGCCCACGGGCTATGGCCTCAAGAACACGTTCGGCACCTCCGCCGGCACGCAGGACTTCGATTCCGTCGAGGAGGCGGACGTCATTGTCGTGATCGGCGCGAACCCGACGGACGCGCACCCGGTGTTCGGCAGCCGCATGAAGCGCCGCCTCCGCGAAGGCGCCCGCCTCATCGTCATCGACCCGCGGCGCATCGACCTCGTGAAGACGCCGCACGTCGCCGCCGATTACCACCTCGCGCTTCGCCCGGGGACGAACGTCGCCATCGTGAACGCGATGGCACACGTCATCGTCACCGAAGGGCTGGTGAACGAGCCCTTTGTCGCCGAACGGTGCGAAGGCGATGCGTTTGCGCGCTGGCGCGAGTTCATCGCCGACCCACGGCACGCCCCGGAGGCCGTCGAGGCCACCACCGGTGTGCCCGCGGCCGATGTGCGCGGGGCCGCGCGGCTGTACGCCACGGGCGGGAACGCCGCCGTGTACTACGGCCTCGGCGTCACCGAACACAGCCAGGGCTCGACGATGGTGATGGGCATGGCCAATCTCGCCATGGCCACTGGCAACATCGGCCGCCGGGGTGTGGGCGTGAATCCGCTGCGCGGCCAGAACAACGTCCAGGGCTCCTGCGACATGGGCTCGTTCCCGCACGAATTCTCGGGCTATCGTCACGTCTCCGATGATGGCGTGCGCGCCGTCTTCGAGGAGGCGTGGGCGGTCGGCCTCAAGGGTGAGCCCGGCCTGCGCATCCCGAACATGCTCGACGCCGCCATCGATGGCAGCTTCAAGGGCCTCTACATCCAGGGTGAGGACATCGCCCAGTCGGACCCCAATACGAAGCACGTCGCCGCGGGGCTCGCGGCCATGGAGTGCGTCGTCGTCCAGGACCTCTTCCTGAACGAGACCGCCAGCTACGCCCACGTCTTCCTGCCCGGCTCCACCTTCCTGGAGAAGGACGGCACCTTTACCAACGCCGAACGGCGCATCAGCCGCGTGCGGAAGGCGGTCGCGCCGAAGGGCGGCATGGCCGATTGGGAGATCACGATCGCGCTTTCGAACGCCCTCGGCTACCCGATGGCCTACACCCACCCCGCCGAGATCATGGCCGAGATCGCGCGCCTCACCCCCACGTTCGCCGGCGTCACCTACGAGAAGATTGAGCGCCTCGGCAGCATCCAGTGGCCCTGCAACGACCGCGCCCCCGAGGGCACGCCAATCATGCACGCCGACGGCTTCGTGCGCGGCAAGGGCCAGTTCATGATCACCGAGTACATCGCCACCGATGAGAAGACGACGGACCGCTTCCCGCTGCTCCTCACCACGGGCCGCATCCTTTCGCAGTACAACGTCGGCGCGCAGACGCGGCGGACCGCGAACGTCGCCTGGCACGCCGAGGACGTGCTCGAAATCCACCCCTGGGACGCCGAGAACCGCGGCATCGCCGATGGCGACCTCGTCGCGCTCGCGAGCCGTGAGGGCGAAACCACCCTCCCCGCGCGTGTCTCCGAACGGATGCAGCCCGGGGTCGTCTACACCACCTTCCATCACCCTGGCACGGGTGCGAACGTCGTGACGACCGAGTTCGCGGACTGGGCGACGGACTGCCCGGAGTACAAGGTGACGGCGGTGCAGGTGGCAAAGACGTACCGTCGTGCCGCTTGGCAGGAGGCCCACGAAGCCATGCGGATCGAGACCACGCGGCTCGCGGCGGGGGCGCCCGGCCAGTGACGAACGAAGTGATGGTCCACAAGGCGAACCAGATCGCGCTCTTCTTCGCGACCTACCCGCACGAAGAGGGGCTTCCCGGCGTGGTGAACCACCTGCGCATGTTCTGGGAGCCGCGCATGCGCCGCCAGATCATCGCCTACGTCGAGGCCGGTGGCACCGGGCTGCACGCCCTCGCCGAGGAAGCCGTGCGGCTCCTCCCCGATCGTCCCGAGAGCGCGGTCAGCGGCGACACCCGCCACTGACCGCGCGCTTTCGCCGTTAGCGGACCAGCCCCGCGCCGCGCGCCCACTTGTACTTCGCCCCCAGCACCTGCACCGGGATCTCGGTGGAGTAGGCGTAAGCCGGGATGCCGTGCTGGTAGAGGAACTCCGACGCCTCCTCCACCTCCACGTCGCCCGCGAGCGAGGCCACAATCGGCTTCGTGATGCCCTTCGCCTTCATCTCTTCCACGATGTCGACCACGAGGTTCGCGAAGACCATCGGCGGCGTGATGATGGTGTGCCAGTAGCCCAGGATGATCGAGTGGATGCGATCGTCCTCGAGCGCAAGCTGGATCGTCGCCTTGTAGGTCGATGGCGGCTCCCCGCCCGTGATATCGACGGGGTTGCCGGCGGCGCCGAAGGGCGGGATGAACTTCCGGAAGGCGGCGTCCAGGTCGTCGGGCATCTTCATCAGCGAAAGCCCGTTATCGACGCACGAATCCGAAAGCAGCACGCCCGACCCGCCCGCGCCGGTGATGATGATGACGTTTTCGCCCTTGGGCGTGGGCAGCGCCGGCACGCCCCGCGCGAACTCCAGCAGGTCGCGCAGGGTCTTCGCGCGAATGACGCCGGCGTGCTCCAGCACGTCGTCGTACACCTTGTCGTTGCCGGCGAGCGCGCCCGTGTGCGAACTCGCGGCGCGCGCCCCGGCGGCCGTTCGTCCCGCCTTGAGCGCGATGATCGGCTTCTGCTTCGAAACCCGCTTCGCCACCTCCGCGAAGGCGCGGCCATCCTTGAGGTCCTCGAAGTGCTGGGCGATGACCTGCGTGTTGTCGTCCTGTTCGAAGAAGGCGAGCAGGTCGTCCTCGTCGATGTCAGACTTGTTGCCGAGCCCGACGATCGCCGAGACGCCCATCTGCGCCGACCGGCTGAAGCCCACGATGGCCATCCCGATGCCGCCCGACTGGGACGACAGCGCCGCCTGGCCCTTCACCGTGTAGGCCGTGCAGAACGTCGCGCAGAGATTCTTGTGCGTGTAGTAGAAGCCGTAGATGTTCGGGCCCATCAGTCGCACGCCGTATTGCTTGCCAATCTCCTGGAGTTCACGCTGGGCATCGACATTGCCAGTCTCGGCGAAGCCGGAGGGGATGAGGACGGCCCCGGGGATGCTCTTTTCGCCGCACTCCTTGAGCGCGTTCGGCACGAGCGCCGCCGGGATCGCGAACACGGCCACGTCGATCACGCCCTCGACGTCCTTCACCGACTTGTACGCCTTGATCCCCTCGATGCTCTCCGCCTTGGGGTGAATCGGGTAGATGGTGCCCTCGTAGCCACCGTTGATGAGGTTCTTCATCACGGAGTTGCCGATCTTGCCCTCCTCCGCGGAGGCGCCGATGACGGCCACGGCGTCCGGCTTCATGATGCGGTTCATGGCGCGCACGATTTCGTCGTGCGGGGGACGGTTCGGCACGTGGCGGGGCTCGAAGTTCACCGCGATGCGCACATCCACCGCGAGGGCGCCGTGTTCGCTCGCGATCACCGGGTTCAGGTCCAGTTCCTCGATCTCCGGGTGCTCCGCGACGATCCGGCCGACGGTTTCGATGATGCCCGCCAGCGCCGCCTTATCGACCGGCGCGCTGCCGCGAACGCCGTTGAGCAGCTGCCCGGCCTTGATGCTCTCAAGCATGCGGCGGGCGTCTTCGTTCGAAACCGGCGCGAGCCGGAAGGTCACGTCCTTGAGCACTTCCACCAGCACCCCGCCGATGCCGAATGCCACCAGCTTGCCGAAGCTCGGGTCGGTTACGGCGCCGACGATCACCTCGCGGCCCGCGGGCGCCATCTGCTGCACCTGCACGCCCGAGATGCGTGCGTTGGCGTCGTACCGCTTCGCGTTCGCGACGATGGTCTCGAAGCCCGTGCGCACGCCATCGGCATCGGCTACGCCCGCGATCACGCCGCCCGCGTCGGTCTTGTGGCTGATGTCGGGCGAGACGATCTTCAGCACCACCGGGTAGCCGAAACCCCCGGCGATCGCGACTGCCTCGTCGGCCGTCGTCGCGGTCGCATCCTTCGGCATGGGGATGCCGTACTGCTCGCAGAGCGCGCGCGCCTCGGCAGGAGTGAGCAGGCTGCGGCCCTCGGCCTTCGCCGCCTCGAAGATCGTCGTCGTGCTTTCGGTCACTGGTGCGGGGCTCCTTCCGAATGGCGCGCTCACGCCGGGGCGGGCGGCTCGAATGGTGGGGTTTGGACCCGGCCGGAAAAGGCGGCAAGGTAGAACCCTTCTACGGCCCGCCCGCCATGCCTGTCAATTTGGCGCGCGTCTATCGCCAGGGGGTTCCGAATCGCTCCCGCGAAATGACGCCGGCGACGGGCGCGCGGCGGTTCTTCCCATATGCCCGGTCAGGCCAGCCCATGGGCACGATCGCCAGCACGCTCACGTTCTCGGGGAGCCTCAGCAGGGGTCGCAGTTCGGCCTCGCGCCGCTTCCAGCGCGTCGTCAGCACCGTCCCCAGGCCGATCGCGTGGGCGGCCAGCAGCAGGTTCTGCACGGCGGGATAAACCGAAGCCGCGAGCGCCGACTCGCCGCCCGCATCGCGCCCGAAGACCATCTCCGCGCACACGACGACGAGCACTGGCACATCCCGCCAGTGGTCGTGGTCGGGTGCGTTCGGGCCATACATCTGCTGGCCGAGTTCATCGAAGATCTCCCCGAGACGGCCCTTCGTCTCCGGGTCGCGCACCACCACGAAGCGCCACGGCTGGATGTTCCGCGCGCTGGGCGCCCGCGTCGCCGCCGCGAGCACGCGCTCGATGGTGGCGTCCTCGACGGGCTCGTCGCGAAACCGGCGCACCGCGCGCTGCGTGGCCATGAGCTGTTCGACTTCGGTGATATCCATGCGTCCTCCCTGCTGTGCCGCGAACCGTACCGGCCGCGTGGGCGCCCGCGCAATCGGTGAGACACGTGGCCCCCGCGACGCGCTAGAATCTCCCGCGTCGCCCCGCCCGGGGCCGGAGGAGCGCCCATGGACTGGCGAGACAACACGGAGCAGGCCGCCTTCCGCGCCGAAGTGCGCACCCTGATCGAATCCCGCCTGCCCGGCCGCTACCGCGCGATGGCCGAGGCGGGTGGCCCCGGCGAGCGCCAGTGGGAATTCGACCGCAAGTCCCCGGATGCCGCGGCGCGCGCATCCGCCATTGAATGGCATGGCGCGCTCGCCGAACGCGGGTGGGTCGCACCGCACTGGCCGAAGGAGTATGGCGGCGGCGGCCTCACGCCCATGGAGCAGTTCGTCCTCAACCAGGAGCTGGCGCGCGCGGCCGCGCCTCCCGTCGGCGGGTCCGGGGTCGGCCTGCTCGGGCCCACGCTCATCATCCACGGCACGCCCGAGCAGAAGGCGAAGTACCTGCCGCCCATCCTCGCGGGCGAGGCCACGTGGGCCCAGGGATACTCGGAGCCCGGCTCCGGGTCGGACCTGGCATCCCTCCAGACGCGTGCTGTCCGCGACGGCGACGACTTCGTCCTCAACGGTCAGAAGATCTGGACCTCGGGCGCGCCCACCGCCGACGCCCTCTTCGCGCTCGTGCGGACCGACCCGCAGGCGCCCAAGCACCGGGGCATCTCCTTCCTCCTCATCGACGACATCAAGACCCCCGGCATCACCATTCGCCCGCTGACGGACATGGGCGGCAGGCACTACTTCAACGAGGTCTTCTTCCAGGATGTCCGCGTGCCCGCGCGCAACCTTGTCGGCGAAGAGAACCGCGGCTGGTACGTCGGCATGACGCTCCTTGACTTCGAACGGTCGAACATCGGCGGCGCGGTGGGCGCGCGGCGAAAGCTGCATGAGCTGCTCGAGGTCGTGCGCGCGAACCCCGTGCTTCGCAATCGCGTCAACAGCTCCCCGGTCCGCCAGGAGATTGCCCAGCGCTACATCGAGACCGAGGTCATGTACCAGTTCTCGCTCCGCGTCATCTCGATGCAGAACCGCGGCCAGGTACCGAACGACGAGGCTTCGATGTCGAAGCTGTACAACTCCGAGCTCTCCCAGCGGCTCGCACAGACGGCGATGCAGGCCATCGGCATGCTGGGCAACCTGCTCGAGGGCAGCGACGAGTCGTTCGCGCGCAGCTACATCGGCACGGTCCCGGCGACCATCCGTGGCGGCACATCCGAGGTCCAGCGCAACGTCATCGCGACGCGCGGCCTCGGCCTGCCGCGAGGTTAGCCGTGCCCGGCGCGCTGGCGGGCATCCGCGTCCTCGAGTTCTCGCAGATTGTCGCGGGCCCGCTCGTGGGCGTGCTCCTCTCCGACATGGGCGCCGAGGTCGTGAAGGTGGAGCCGCCCGAGGGCGAAGCGCGCCGCAACAGCGCCGCCGTCGTCCCGAACGAAGGCAAGTACTTCCAGTCGCTCAACCGCGGCAAGCGCAGCCTCACCATCGACCTCGCCCGGCCGGAAGGCGCGGACCTCATCCGCCGCATCATCCCCACCTTCGATGTCATGGTGATCAACTACCGCCACGGCGTCGCCTCGAAGCTGGGGATCGACTACGCCACCCTGCGTGCGCTCAATCCGCGGCTCATCTACGCGAGCATCACCGGCTTCGGCGAGACCGGCCCAATGGCCACGCGCGCGGGCTCGGACATCGTCGCGCAGGCCTACTCCGGCCTCATGGCGAACGAGGCGAAGGTGGACGAGTTCGGTGCGCCGCAGCAAATCTCGGCATCGACGTTCATCGATCGCTCCTCCGGAACCGTCGCGGCAATGGGCATCTGCGCCGCGCTGCTGCATCGCGAACGCACCGGCGAAGGGCAGTCGCTGCACGTCTCGCTGCTGCATTCGGCGCTGGAGCTGATGTCCCACCAGGTGATGCGCGAGCCCGTGCACGACGTCACCGTGCGCGACCCGCTGCTTTCGGAGTTGCGGGACACGCGGGCATCCGGGGCTCGCTACGACGCCATCGCCGCGATTCGCAAGGCGCAGGGGCCGCGATTTGCCTCGCACCGCCTCTACTACGGCGGCTACCACACGAAGCAGGGCGCGATTGTGCTCGGCGCGCTCACACCCCAGAACCGCAACGCCATCCGCGCGATTCTCGGCATGCACGACCCCACCGACGATCCCGGCTTCAACGCCGCCGACGGCGACAATCGGGCGAAGCTGGAGGGGTGGCGCCGCGAGATCCAGGAGAAGCTGCTCGCCGCGCCCGCCGCCGAGTGGGTCGAGCGCCTGCTCGCGGCCGGCGTCCCCGCCAGCGTCGTGAACTTCCCCGAGGAGATGTCGGACGATCCGCAGGTCACCGCCGCCGGGATGATGGCCGAACTCGAACACGACCTCACGGGCCCGCAGCGCGTGGTGGGCCCGGTGGTGCGCATGTCGGGCACGCCCACGGAGGCGCGCAGGCCGTCGCCGCCGCTCGCGGGCCACACGCGCGAAGTGCTCCGCGAAGGCGGCATCCCCGATGGCGAGATCGACGCGCTCCTCGCGGCTGGCGTCATCACCAGCCGCGAGTGAGCGGTGCCGTCAGTGCTCTTCGCGCTTGAGGATGTGCACCACGCAGACCGAACCCGCGCCCATCATGTGCGCGAGGCCGATGCGCGCGTTCTCCACCTGCCGCTGGCCCGATTCACCCCGCAGCTGCTGGGTGATGTCCCAGATCTGCGCAAGGCCCGTCGGCCCGCCCGGGTGTCCGCGCCCGATGAGCCCGCCGTCCGTCGAGAACGGGATGCGCCCGCCGATCGTGGTCGCACCCTCGGCCACGAGGCGGTCGCCTTCGCCATCGGGGCAGATGCCGAGCAGTTCGTAGTACATCAGCTCCTCGATGGGGAAGGCGTCGTGCACGTGCACGAGGCTCAGGTCCTTCGGCTCGATGCCCGCCTCCGCGTAGGCCAGGTTCGCCGTGATGCGCGTCGATTCCGACGGCCCGACGATCGCGCCCAGGAAGATGTGGCCCGGCTGGTACACCTCCGATTGCATCTGCGAAGCCGCGACCTTCACCAGCGGCCGGCCATTGCTCAGCTTCTCGGCGATTTCGCGCGTCGCGACGATGGCGGAGGCGGCGCCGGCGCCCGCGCCGCACGCCATCATCGCCGTATGCGGGTAGGCCACCATCGGCGCCGCAAGCACGGTTTCGGGCGTGATCTCGTTCGCGGCCTGGCGTTCGGCGTACTTGTTGAAGCGCGCGTGGTTCCAGTTCTTCGCCGCGATCCTGGCGAACGTTTCCACCGTCGTGCCGTTGTCGTGCATGCGGCGAACGGCCCAGAAGGCGAAGAAGGCCGCCGGGAGCAGGTTCGATCCCATCGTTGGCCGCGGCGCGACCGGCGGCGGCGTGCTCAGCCCCCGCAGCTGGCCATCGAAGCCGAGTGCCATCGAAACATCGCAGACGCCGCCGCTGACATCGTTCACGGCCTGCCGGAACGCCGAGGACCCGGTGGCCGAGGCGTTCTCCACGTGCACGACGGGGATGCCCGTGAGCCCGAGGTCCTTGGCGTAGGTGACGCCGTCGAGCATGTTCCCGCCGATGTAGCCCGTGTAGAGCGACCCCACCTGCTTGAACGAGATGTCCGCGTCCTCTAGCGCGTCGATGCCGGCCACGTAGGCCATGTCCCGGCGGCTGATGTCGTGCTTGCCGAAGCGGTGGATCCCCACGCCGATGACGTACACGTCGCGGTCCATCATTCGCCCCCTTCAGCCAGGCGGAAGGCGATGGTGACAAGCTCGTCGCCGTTCGCTTCCGTGCCCACCACGCGCGTCGTGAGGCGCACGCGCTGGCCAATGGCCCAGTCGCCCTGCTTGCCCTCGAGCTGCGCCTGGATGCGCACACCCTCGGGCAGGTCGACCTGGGCAGCGCCGAAACCGCCGCCGGCATCCGCTTTCATGCTCCCCATGGTCGGCATCGAAACGAACGTCCACGAATAGATCACGCCCTCGGTCGAGAGTTCGCAGTCCTGGACGGGTTCGAGCGAAATCGGGCAGCGCTTGCGGCGGGGCCAGAAGTAGGTATTCGCCGCCGGGCTGAATGAACCGAGGAGCACGGGCGCCGCGCCCTCCTCCTCGGGGATCCGAAAGTACCCCTCTTCGACGGGCACGCGCGCCATGGACGACCTCCAAGCAGGCTGTTTGCTCCCTCCCGTCTACGGCATGAATCGGTCCCTGTCCAACCACGTTGGGCCCCGCTTGACGCCCCCACCCGGCGCACCGCTAATGGCCTGCAACATCCGAAAGGGAGTCTCATGCACGTCGATCCCGCCAAAGCCGGTTTCGATCCCGATCGCCTCGAGCGCATCACCACCCATCTCGAGCGGAACTACATCCAGCCCGGCAAGATCGCCGGCTGCCAGGTCGCGGTCTCGCGCCACGGCCAGCCCGCCTACTTCCGCTCCTTCGGCAACGCCGATCGCGAACGCGAACAGCCCGTGGCCGATGACACCATCTTCCGCATCTACTCGATGTCGAAGCCCATCACCTCGGTCGCCCTCATGACCCTCTACGAGCAGGGCCACTTCCAACTCAACGACCCGGTCCATCGCTTCATCCCCGAATGGCGCAACCAGCGCGTCTGGGTCTCGGGCGACGGCGACAGCATGGAGACGCGCGAACCGAACCCGCCGATGACCATGCGCCACGTGCTCAGCCACGGCGGCGGGCTCACCTACGGCGCCACCAACCACCCCGTCGATAAGGCGTACCGGCGCGAGGGCGTCGCGCGCGGCGAGGGCGAGACGCTCCAGACGTTCGTCGAGAAGCTCGCGAACGTGCCCCTGCGCTACCAGCCCGGCGAGCACTGGATGTACTCCTACTCGACCGACGTCTGCGGCTACCTGGTCGAGGCGATCTCCGGCCGGCCCTTCGACGAATACCTGCGCGAGACCATCTTCGAACCGCTGGGCATGAACGACACCTCGTTCTTCGTCGCCCCGGAGAAGGCCCACCGCTTCGCCGCCAACTACCAGCGCGGTGCCGACAAGTCGATGAAGCTGATCGACGACCCGAAGACGAGCACCTACCTGGCGAAGCCGAGCTTCCTCTCCGGCGGCGGCGGGCTCACCAGCACGACCGCGGACTACCTGCGCTTCTGCGAAATGCTCCGCCGCGGCGGCGAACTCGATGGCGCCCGCATCCTCGGCCCGCGCACCCTCCGCCTCATGACGAAAAACCACCTGCTCGGCAACCGCGACCTCACCGAGATGGCGATCGGCGCCTTCTCGGAGACCGCGAACGAGGGTGTCGGATTCGGGCTGGGCTTCGCCGTGACCCTTAGCGAAGTCACCGCCGGCACGCTCGGCGAGGGCGATTACTATTGGGGCGGCGCGGCCTCGACCATCTTCTGGGTGGACCCGGCCGAGGACCTGTCGGTCGTGTTCATGACCCAGCTCATGCCCTCGGCCACCTTCAACTTCCGCGGGCAGCTCAAGCAGATCATCTACTCATCGATCGTGAGCTGAGGCCGGGTTCAGCTTTCGAAGGCGCCGTAGAGGCGCGCGAGCGACTGCAGCAGGGGGAGGCCGCCGGAACGGGCGGCCTCTTCCAGCGCGCCCCGCTGCATCGCCTCCGGGAGGTCCGCCAGGAAGACCGCCGGGTCGTTGCTGACGCGCTCGGCAAGCTCTTCGTGCCGTGCGATGAGCCCGAGGAACGCCTCGAAGACGGCCGCGCGGCGCAGATGGTTCTCGAACACGAACAGGAGGATGTCCTCGGTGGCATCGTTGTCACCCGCCTCACCGGCCCGATCGTAGGTTTCGCCCAGCCAATCGGCGACCTGTTCCCACGCGCCGGGGGCTTCCGCGCACTCCCGCGCCTCCATCGCCTCAAGCGAGGAGAACAACATAACGAGGAAGGTCGGCAGGCGGCGGCGGTCGTATCCCTTGCGCGCGAGGTCCACCCAGCGGAGGTCGTCGGCGCAGGTGGCATTCGGCCGCGAAGCCGGGATGGCGCCCGCGAGCTCGTTCGCCTCGGCCTCCGGCAGCGTGCGAATCCAGTCCTCCAGCGTCTCCTGCGCCACGTCCGCGAGGTCGATCACCGAGAGCGCCGCGAGCCGCCGGTCGGGCGGGCCGTCCTGGATCTCCATGACGAGTTCGGGCGTGGTCATGCGGCGCAACGCGGGTTCGTGCGCTTGCCAGCCGGTGTACTGGGGCGGGAGTCGCCGTTCCATCCGCCTCAGGATAGCAGCCGGGCACCCCCGCGAAAGCGCGTGGTAGCATCGCCGCATGGAGATGTCATCGTTCCGGCGGCACCGGCGGCTGCGTTCCAGCGAGGCCATCCGCGGGCTCGTGCGCGAAACCGATCTCACGCCCGCGCACCTCGTCTACCCGCTCTTCATCGAGGCCGGCCTGCGCGGGCGCGCGCCCATCGAGGCGATGCCCGGCCAGGATCGGCTCGGGCTGGACGCACTCGCCGCCGAGGCCCGCGACCTGGCGGCGCTGCGCATCCCCGCGGTGCTGCTTTTCGGGCTCCCTCCCGCCAAGGACGAACGCGGCAGCGGCGCCTGGGACAGCGACGGCATCGTGCAACAGGCGGCCCGCGCCCTGAAGGATGCCAACCCGGACCTCGTCGTCATCGCCGATGTCTGCCTGTGCGAATACACCAGCCACGGCCACTGCGGCCTCCTCCTCCCCGACGGCACCGTCGATAACGATGCCACCCTCCCCCTGCTGACGGAGACGGCGGTGAGCCTCGCCGCCGCCGGCTGCGACATCATCGCGCCAAGCGACATGATGGACGGCCGCGTCGGCGCCATCCGCGCCGGCCTCGATGGTGCGGGCTTCGCGCGCGTCCCTGTGTTGAGCTACGCCGCCAAGTTCGCCAGCGCGTTCTACGGCCCCTTCCGTGAGGCGGCCGAGAGCACCCCCGCCTTCGGCGACCGTCGCGGCTACCAGATGGACCCCGCGAATGGCCGTATGGCGCTCGATGAGGTGCTCACCGATATCGATGAAGGCGCGGACATGGTGATGGTGAAGCCCGCCCTGCCCTACCTGGATGTCCTGCGGCGCGTGCGCGATGCCGTCGATGTGCCCGTGGCCGCGTACAACGTCAGCGGTGAATACAGCATGCTCATGGCTGCCGCCGAGCGCGGCTGGATCGACCGCGACCGCGCCATCGATGAGGCGCTGACATCCATCCGGCGGGCGGGCGCCGACATGGTGATCACATACCACGCGAAGCAGTGGGCTGAGCGGCGTTAGCCGCTTCGGTTAGCGCCCCGGGCGAACGGGCGCCACGGCCGCGAGCGATGCGGCCACAGTGACCACCGTGCGGCGCGAAGGAGCCGGCTCCTGGCAGGCTTCATTCAGGCGGGCTTCCACGATGCCGCTGAGGCCCTTCGCGCGCGCTTCGTCCCGCACGTGCGAAACGGTCGCACAGACGACGGAATCGAACCCGGACCAGGCCTCGCAGCGGATGACACGGAGATGGCGCGTCGCCTCATTCCATTCCACGACCATGCGCGCGTGGGCGGCCGGTCCGGCGCTGTAGCGCGTGTAGCCCCCGAGGTATTCCTTCGTGAGGTGAAGGCCGCGGGCACCCGGATCGATGCGCGCCCGCTGCAACCCATCCCAGAGGTCACCGAGGGCCATCAGGAGGCGGAAGGCGACGTCACTCGTGTCTGCGCGCAATGGGCATCTCCCCAAGTGGGTCGCCCGTCACGGCCGAGCGCCTATCGGATAATACCTTACGTAAGGGTTAGCCCCGCAAGTGGTCTATCAAAACCATAGAGGAAGCTCCGGTTTCGCCGCTGCGATTAGGTTCTTCCGCACGCCGGCTTAGGCCGCGCTTAGTCCATGAAGACGGTGACGTATACCCACATCTTCCCGCTCCGCACCGCGGCCACCCCCGCCTGCGTGAAACGCGGCTCAAGGATGTTTGCCCGGTGCCCCTGGCTCGCCATCAGGCCATCGAACGCTGCCTGCACGGTGCGCGCCTCCGGGTAGTTGTTGCGCGCGAGGTTTTCGCCCGCCAGCCGGTAGGGGATGGACCGCGCCGCCAGTTCGCTGAAGGCGCTCTCGCCGTCCGGGCTGTAGTGGTCGAAGTAGCCGTTCGCTACGAGATTGTTCGCCCGTGCGAGCGCGACCCGCTCGAGCGCCGGGTTGGCGCGCAGGGCGGGCAGCCCTTCCTTGAGCCGCTGCTGGTTCATCAGGTCGAGCAGCCCGCCCGCCTTTTCGATGTCCTCGGAGGTCCCCGCGGGCAGGCTCAGGCGTGAGGAGACCCCGGCCACGGGCGCTTCCACCGTGACTGAGGGCGCGGCCGCCGAAGTCGGCGTGGGAGTTGCCACGGCGGATGCCTGGTTCGCGATGATGCCCGGCTCCATCGTGGGCGTGGCCTCGGGCGAAGCGGTCGCGGGCGCCGGGGCGGCGGCTTCGGCCTGGGCCGGCCCTTCGAACGCACCCGGCCCGGAAGAGCCGCCGAGCGTGTCGCTCAGGTGCAGCGTCAACCCGCCAATTGAGCATCCCGCGGCCGAGGCGAGGACCAGCAGGAAGGGGCGAAGGCGGCGCATGCCATAGCTTTCGGACGCTCGCCCGCATCGCGACATCAGGAAACCGCCGGGTCCCTGCCCGAGGGAACACGGGATTCCCTAAGGTCCCGGCCGCGACCGTGGCACAAAGAGCTGTCGGCCGTCGGCCGTTGGCTATCGGCGCCGGGTGACATCGTGGCCCGCCCGCGACAGAATGCGCGCACTTCCCCGCCTGGAGCCGCCATGACCACCCAGCAGGACCTGCTGCGAAAAAGCCTCCGCTCGATGCACGCCCTTCTCGACAAGGCCGTCGAAGGGATGACCGCCGAGCAGTTCAATTTCCGCCCGCGGGAGGGCGGGGTCAGCGGCTTCTTCAGCCTCTGGCACTACGTTCGTACCGAGGACAACATCGTGCAGTTCGTGGTTCAGCGAAAGCCCACCGTCTGGCTCGAGGGCGGCTACGACGAGGCCTTCGGGCTGCCCCGCAACAGCCAGGGCACGGGCATGACCACCGATGAGGCGAACGCCGTCCAGGTCCACGATGTCGCCCGCTGGCTCGAGTACCAGGGGAAAGTCTGGGAGGCGACCGATGCCTACCTCGCGGGCATGTCACCGGAGGAGTTCGACTCGCGCCGCGTGACCATCAAGCCGCTCGGCGAGATGTCGCTCTGGGATGGGCTCTACGGCATCTGCCTCAGCCACGGATACCGGCATGTGGGCGAAATCGAGTACGTGCGCGGCGTCCAGGGCCTCGGCGGCCTGACGATCTAGCCCGGCACCGGCGGCGGCGACGGAGCGAACGTCGCGAGGTCGTACCGCCGTTCGAAGCCCATCGCCAGGTACAGCGGGTACCCCAGTTCGGAGGCGCCGAGGCCGCCGTGCGTGCAGCCTGCCCGTAGCGCGGCGCGCAACGCCGCCGCCGTTACCGCGCGCCCGTACCCCTGCCGCCGGACCGCGTCCCCCACGAAGACGTTGTGGATGGTCGCGACCGGGCCCAGCGCGACGCTCATCGCGCGAGCGACGGGCGTGCCATCCTCGGCACGCGCCAGCCAGAGCCAGCACCCGGGGAGGTCCATGACCGCCCCCGCGATGGACCACTCCGCCGGCCGTCCTCGCACCAGGTCGAACGATTCGTACGCGGCGAGGTCGTCCCCGCTCCGGACCGGTGCGACCAGGCCCTCAAGTGGGTCCTCGCCCACCGCGTCCAGGGAGATGGCCAGGAACGGTTCGCGCCGAGCGGCCTCCGTGGTGCGTCCTGCGAGCGCGGCGATCACCCCGTCATCGGTCCCGGCCCTGAGTTTGAAGCGCCAGTCCGCGCCCCGGGCCGTGAACCATGCCGCGACCGCGGACAGCTGGCCCGTGGCGCCGACCGAGTCGCCGGCCACGTAGGCGACGTTGAAGTCGGGGTTCTCGACGCCGGCGTCGTAGACGAACCACTCGCCCACGCGCGCCGTTTCGGCACCGGGCAGGGCGGCGGCCACGAGGCGCATCGCGGCGATGTGCGCGCCGTGCACCGCGGAGTCAATGTCCGGCGGGAGCGGCACCGGCGGCCTAGAAGCGCATGCCCGGGAACTTCCCGGTGCTCAGTGTCTTCGCGATTTTGCGGGCCTCGAAGAACTGCTTGAGAAGCTGGTTCACGGCGTGCGCGTCGGTGCCGCTGCCCCGCGCGATGCGCTTGCGCCGGCGCCCGTCGATCTTGTCCGGGTGGCGGCGCTCCCATGGCGTCATCGAGAGCACGATCGCTTCCGCGTGGCCGAAGAAGCTGTCGTCCATGTCGTCGACATCGAGCTGCATTTTGATCTTGTTGAAGCCGGGAAGCATCTGCACGAGCTGACCGAGCGGGCCCATGCGCCGGACCTTCCGCAGCTGGTCGACGAAGTCCTGCAGGTCGAACGTGCCCTTCTTCATCTTGTCGCCGAAGCGGTCGGCGTCCTCGTCGCCCATCTGCTCCTTGGCTTTTTCGATGAGCGAAAGCATGTCGCCCATGCCGAGGATGCGGCCGGCGAGGCGGTCCGGATAGAACTGTTCGAGCGCGTCCGCCTTCTCGCCGACGCCGATGAACTTCACCGGCACGCCCGTCACCGCGCGGATGCTCAGGGCCGCGCCGCCGCGGGCGTCGCCGTCCATCTTCGTGAGGACCAGCCCCGTGGTCCCGACTTTCTCGTGGAACTCCTTCGCGGCCGTCACGGCATCCTGCCCGGCCATGGCATCGGCGACGAACAGCACCTCGGATGGCTCAAGCTGGCGGCGGAGGTCCGCCACCTCTTCCATCATCGCCTCGTCGATGTGCAGGCGGCCGGCGGTGTCCACGAGCAGGTGCGTGGCGTTCATCGCCTTCGCTTTCTCGAGCCCGTGCGCCGCGATGACAGCCGGCTTCTGGCCCGTGCCCTCTTCGTGGTACGGGATGTCGAGCTGTTTCGCGAGCGTCACGAGCTGGTCGACGGCGGCCGGGCGGTAGATGTCGCAGGCCACCACGAGCGGGCGGAGGCGCTGCTTCTTCAGGAGGTTCGCGAGCTTGGCGATGCTCGTCGTCTTCCCCGAGCCCTGCAGGCCCACCACCATGATCACCGTTGGCGGCCGCATGGAGGTCGCGAGCTGCGGCGCGGCCCCACCGAGGATGTCGACGAGCTCCCCGTGGACAATGTCGATCACCTGCTGCGCGGGTGTGAGCGAACGCAGCACCTCGGCACCGAGCGCCTTCTCCTTCACGCGCGACGTGAATTCGCGCACGACCTTGAAGTTCACGTCCGCCTCGAGCATGGCCATGCGCACCTCGCGGAGCGCCTGGTCGAGGTCTTCCTCGGTCACCACGCCCCGGGAGCCGAACTTCTTGAAGGCGGACTGCAGCTTGTCGGTCAGGGATTCGAACATCGCGTTCCAGTGTAGGGCAGGTGGGCGCGATCACGCTGCGGGGCGGCCCTGCCTTGCGACGGCCGCAGGCGGTACGCTCATCCCGTGGACGCGCTGATACTCTCACGCATGGCCGATGGCTCCCCCGAGATCTTCGCCTCGGTGCAGGGCGAAGGCGTCTCCGCGGGCGTGCCGAGCACGTTCGTGCGCCTCGCCGTCTGCAATCTGCGCTGCAGCTGGTGCGACACGGCCTACACGTGGGACTGGTCCCGCTTCGACCGCGCGTCCCAGACCATGACGATGACCGCTGGCGAAGTGGCCGCGCAGGTCGCAATGCGTGAACCCGCGAGCGTCGTGATCACGGGCGGCGAGCCGCTGCTCCAACGCCGCCAGCTGGCGTCCCTCGCCCGCATGCTGAAGCAAGCGGGCTACCGCATCGAAGTCGAAACCAATGGCACGGTCGCGCCCGGCCCGCTGGAGCCGTTCGTGGACCAGTGGAACGTCTCGCCCAAGCTGGCGCACTCGGGGAACGAAGGCCTCGCGCGGCTGCGCCCCGACGCCCTCCGCGCGCTCGCCGCGACCGGGAACGCGTGGCTGAAGTTCGTGGTGGCCGATGCGAAGGATGTGGACGAAGCCCAGGCCATCCGCGAGGCCGCCGGCATCCCGCGCGAGCGCACGCAGCTCATGCCGGAAGGCCGCACCGCGTCCGAACTCTCGGCGCGCAGCCCCTGGCTCGCCGAACTCTGTGCCCGCGAAGGCTACCGCTTCACCACCCGCCTCCACATCTATATCTGGGGCGACAAACGCGGCGTCTGACCCTCATTCCGCGGATCTCGCCTATCCTGCCTCCGAGGAGGCGCGCGCATGGCCCGTCCGTTGGAAGGCATCACGGTTCTTGATTGCAGCTGGGTGCTGAGCGGCCCCTACGCCTCCATGGTCCTCGCGGACCTCGGAGCGGACGTGATCAAAGTCGAACGGCCGCCGTGGGGCGACATCGCGCGCACCACCACGCCCTACCAGAACGGCTACAGCGGCTACTTCTTCAGCATCAACCGCGGTAAGCGCTCCATGTCCATCGACTTCCGCCAGGAAGAGGGACGCGAGCTCTTCCGAAAGCTCGCCGAGAAGGCGGACGTCGTCCTTGAGAACTTCACCCCGGGCACGATGGAACGTCTCGGCGTGGGTTACGGAGCGCTGAAGGAGCGAAACCCGCGGCTCATCTTCTGCAGCATCAGCGGCTTCGGCCAGACGGGGCCTTATCGCGAGCGCCCGGCCCTCGACATCGTCGTCCAGGGCATGGGCGGCATTCTCTCCATCACCGGCGAAAAGGGTGGCCCGCCCGTTCGCCCCGGGGCCTCCTATGGCGACCTCTCCGCGGGCCTCTATGCCACCATCGGCATCCTCGCCGCCCTGCGCGAACGCGATCGCAGCGGGCTGGGCCAGTTCATCGATCTCTCGATGCTCGATTGCCAGGTCTCGATGCTGGAGAACGCGTACATGCGGTACAGCGTGACGGGCAAGGCCCCGGAGCCGCTCGGTACCCGCCATCCCAGCGCGACGCCCTTCCAGGCGTTCCCCACCGCCGATGGCCACCTCGTGGTCGCCCTTGGCTTCGGCGAGGAGAATCACTGGTCGCTGTTCTGCGCGCTGCTGGGCCTCCCCGAACTCATCGACGACCCCCGTTTTGGCACGAGCCCCCGGCGCACCGCCAACCACGCCGTGCTCGAACCGATCCTCATCGAGGCCTTTCGCCGCCGCACCACCGCCGAATGGATCGAGGACATGCTCGCCGTCGGCATCCCCTGCGGGCCCGTGAACACCATCGCCGATGTCGCCGCCGACCCCCAGGTCGCACACCGCGAGATGCTCCAGGACGTGACGCACCGGAGCGCCGGCACCGTCCGTATCGCGAACACGCCGCTGCGCATGTCCCGCAGCGAATCCGGCATCAAAGGCCCGCCCCCGGACTTCGGCGAGCACACGGTCGAGGTTCTCCGCACCCTCCTCGGGCTTGGCGACGCGGAAATCGAGGGGCTGAAGGCGCGCGGTGTCGTCGCGACCGAGGGGGGGCCGGACGTTTCGCAGCTAAGTTAGGCCTTGCCGCCCATCCCATAGAGGCCGTGCCGTGCGATGTACTCGGCCACCGCCGGAGGCACCGCGGATGGCGTCACACCGCGCCCGGCGTGCTCCCGCGCCTGTGTCGATGACAGCGATGCGGGATGGTCGTCCAGCTCGCGGACGATGATGTTCCCCGCGTAGCGCGACGCGGCCGGCGTCGCCACGAACGCCGCCACGGCCGATATGGTGTCCTGTCCGCGGTTCGTGGCGATGAGGCGGTGCCGCGCGAAGAAACGGTCCAGCACCGTGTCCATGTCCTCGTAATACCTTGGGTCGAAAATGCGGACGAGCGTGTCGAAGCCCGCGATGAAGTCGAACGACGCCTGCGGGTAGGAGATGCGCAGCGCCTCCGCCTGGTCTACGAAACGGGCGGCGTTGCTGGCGAGCACGGCGACGCCCCCCGGCTCGGCCTCCCCCAGCGCCAGCAGCATGCCCACGCGATGCGACAAGGGCGCCCCGAACAGCGACTTGTCCACGTTGTTCGTCGTGAGCATCGCGGCCACGCCGGTGATGCCGTCCACCGCGGCGCCGAGCTCGAGCAGGCTGACGTGGGCATGGGTCGGCGGATTGAATGCCGACGACAGCACGGCCACGCGGCCTTCGAACGGCGCGCCCTGGTCGAACCGCGTGACGGTCCATCCCGGCGAGTCGTGGACCGTGGCGAGGCGGACGGCGATCTCGGCGATCATGCAGGCGCTATCGTAGCCGGGCGTCAGCGGGGGCGCTGCTCGCCTCCGAATTCAAGGTCCGTCAACGCGTCCGCCGGCAGGAACTCACCAAGGATGCGCCGGCACTGGTGGGCGCTGGCGTGAAGGTTGTGCGTCACGAACGACCACTCCGGCCGCGGGCTGCCATCACTGACGCGCTCAAGGCGCCGGGCGCGCGGGTCGTAGAAGATGCCACTCATGGCTGCCCCTCCGGCGTTGTTGTCATGGATATCGGCCGCGACGCGATATATCGAAGGTGACCGGCTACGGGAATTCTCGATAGCGGCCTCGCCTCGCATCGTTCGACGCTATGGCGAAGACCATCGAGCGCCATCGGCAGGTTCAATGCGAACGGTGAGGCGGCCAGCCACCATCCGTACCGTCCGCGCGATACGCTCGAATCCATGACCAATGAACGGCGTGCGGTACGCGGTGGACGGGTGGGCCGTTCCGTGCGCCCGGCCAGGCTCGCGGGCCGCGCGGCCTTTCGCTGGGCGGGCACCTACCTCGCCTTCGGGGAGGCGCGCAGACGGAAGCGTGAGCAGTTCGTGCTTCGTACCGCCGAGGACGTGACTCGAACCATGGGCGACATGAAGGGCGCCGTGATGAAGGTCGGACAGGTGCTCTCGATGATGACGGGCGTGCTCCCCGATGAGATGGCGGGCCAACTCGCGACGCTCCACTCCAGCGCACCGCCCATGGCCTTCGAGCTCGTGGAGCAGGTCTTCATGGCCGAGTTCGGCCTCCCGCCGCGCAAGGTCTTCCGCAGGTTCGAACACGAACCGTTCGCCGCCGCATCTATCGGACAGGTCCACCGCGCCACGCTTGACGACGGCCGCAAGGTCGCCGTGAAGGTGCAGTACCCGGGGGTCGCCGAGGCCATCGAGCACGACCTCGCGAACGTCGGCCTCATGCTCTCCATGGCCGGGCTGGTCGCGCGTGGGCTCGATGTCGGTACCATCGTGAGCGACCTCAAGGATGGCATCCGGGCCGAGCTCGACTACCTGCGGGAGGCCGCCAACCAGCAGCGCTTCGCCGACCTGTTCGAGGGCCACGGCTTCGTCCGTGTGCCGCGCGTCCATCCCGAGCTGACGACGCACCACGTAATCGTCCAGGAGTTCATCGAGGGCCGCCCCTTCCGCGAGGCCTTCGACCTGCCCCAGGCCGAACGCAACCGCCTCGCGGAGATCGTCTACCGCTTCTGTTTCGGCGGCATCTACCGCCACGGGCTCTTCAACGGCGACCCGCACCCCGGGAACTACCTGCTCACGCCCGATGGCCGCGTCGCCTTCGTAGACTACGGCTGCGTGACCGAGTTCCCGCCGGACATCGTCGCGAAGTTCGGGGGTGTCATCGGCGCGCTGCTGGACCGCGACATCGATGCCTGGCGCACGGCCACGGAGGCGATTGGCATCCTGCGTCCCAATGCGCCCTTCACGACCGAAGCGCTGTACGACCACATGCACTGGTACTGGGCGCCGATCCTTGAGGGCGAAGTCACCTTCACGCCCGAGCTGGCCGCCGAGATGATCCGGCGCAACACCCAGACCACGGGCGAAGGCGGCGCCATCAACCGCTACTGCAACGTCCCCGAAGGCATGGTTTTCCTCACGCGCATCAATTTCGGACTGGCCGGGCTGATGGCGAACCTGCGGGCGCACGGCCCGTGGCGGGGCATCATCACGGAGTACGTGCGCGGCGTCCCGCCCGTCACGGATCTCGGCCGCCTCTCGGCCGCCACCACCCGCGCCGGCTCTCCCATCTAGCGCGCCTGGTGTTCTCGCGGATTGCGCGGGAAGTTCGTCTTTTACCGCCTTCGCACTCCGGGCAAGTCGCTCCCAATCCGACGATCGAGGCGATGGATCTTGTGCATCGCAACCCTGCTCGGGGCGCGCGCAGCCGGTTTTCGAACCTGGTCGTCCTCGCCGCGACGGCCGTCGCCGTCATCACCTCGGCCGTGCTGCTCCTTCCCGCCGACTCGCTCGTTCGCGCGGGAACCGCCGACGTGAGCGTCGCGGTCGCGGCCTGCGTCGCGGCGGTTGCGACGCTGTACACCGTCCGCGCGACGCGAGGCTTCGACCGGACGGGGTGGCTGCTCTTCGCTGCCGGGGTGCTCTGCTGGTCCGTGGCCGAGTGGATCTGGGCCTACGACGAGATCATCCTCAAGACCGATCCCTTCCCGTCCATCGCGGATGCCTTCTACCTGGGCGGGACGCTCTTCCTGGTCTCGGGCATGACAATGGTCGGGAGCCAGCGCCGCTGGCACGCGCAGCTGCGAGCGCTGTTCGAGGGATCGAGCCTGGCACTGGCGCTCACGGCGGTGGGCTGGGCGTTCGTCATGGAACCCACCATGGCCGGGAGCACCGGAACTCGCCTCGAAGTCGCCCTCGCGACTGCTTACCCCGTGACCGACATCACGCTGCTCTGGGCGGTGATCACGCTCGCCTACCGCGTTGGCCTGAGGCGCGACGCCAGCGTCTTCCTGGGCCTCGGCGGGGGTGTCGCGGCGTTTGTCGCTGCCGATTCCGCGTTCCTCTACGCCGACCTGCGGGGCGGCTATACGCCCGGGTTCATCGATGCCGGTTGGATGGCAGGCTACCTTCTCGTTGGCATCGGGGCGTTCACCCGTGTGCGAAGCGGGATCCAGGTCGCGCGCGAAGATGAGCGCCAGGTCGCCGTAAGCCGTGCCCACAACCTGGTGCCCATCTTCACCGCCGCCGCGATGATCGGCCTGGGCGCGTACGTGGGGTGGGACGATGGGTTCGGCGCGCATCGCGTGTCGCTCGCCCTGATCGTGGTCGTGCTCGGCCTGGCGCTGGTGCGGCAGCTCGTCGTCATCCTCGATAACCTCAACCTCAATGCCGGCCTTGAGCGGATGCGAGTTCAGCTCGAGGCCCAGGTGCAGGAGCTTGGCACCGCGCGCGATTCCGCCGACACGGCTAACGCCGCCAAGAGCCAGTTCCTCTCGCGCATGAGCCATGAGCTGCGCACGCCAATGAACGCCGTCCTCGGCTTTGGCCAGCTCCTCCAGCTCGAGGACCTTACGCCGGAGCAGCGCGAGAACGTCGACTACATCATGAGCTCGGGCCAGCACCTCCTGCGCCTCATCGACGAGGTGCTCGACATCTCCCGCATCGAAGCCGGCCGGATGAAGGTCGAGATTGCGCCGGTGCGCTGCGGCGACGTCATCGGCCAGGTGATGGAGATGACGGCGCCCCTTGCGGCGGCCGCGCACATCACCCTCCGCCGCGACGACGGCCCGGATGTCACCGGCGTGCTCGCCGACGCGGCGCGCCTCAAGCAGGTGCTCCTGAACCTGGTATCGAACGCCATTAAGTACAACGAAGCGGGCGGCACCGTCGTCATTCGTTCTGGCGTGACCCGCGCCGGCCGTGTGGCCATCAGCGTCGTCGACAACGGTCCCGGAATCGCCCCCGAAAAAATGAGCCGCATGTTCAACCCCTTCGAGCGCCTCGACGCCGACCGCCGGGGCATCGAAGGCACCGGCCTGGGCCTGGTGTTGAGCAAGGCCCTCGTCGAGGCCATGTACGGCTCCATCCAGGTCGATAGCGTGCCCGGCAAGGGGACGCGTTTCACCGTCTTTCTCCCCCTCGCCCGGCGCAGCGGCGAAGCGGCGCCAGCCGGGGCGCGAACCGCGCCGCTCTCCATCCTTCACATCGACGGCGACTGGTCCCGCCGCCAACTTGTCGAACGTGTGCTCGCCCGCCGCACCGGCGTGAAGCTCGTGCAGGCCGAGAACACGATCGAGGGCAAGCTGCTCTCCGATAGCTGGCGAGCGTTCACCGTCGTCGTCGATGGTGGCCTGCCGAACGTGCAGGAGCTCATCGGCCAGCACATTCGCCGGCCCGGCGCGCCAAACGCGCGCGCGCGCCTCGTCGTCGTCGGTCCCCGCGACCGCGACGAGTTCGAGCGTTCCTGGAAGCCGCTGGGATGCGACGCCTTCCTGCCGGTGCCCCTGGAGCCAGAGGACCTCATCCGCGTTCTTGAAGCGATCGACCACACCACCGCCGCCTGATTCCCGGCACCCGGTTGTCCGGTCACCCGGCGCGCGAGAGCGGTAGGGGACCAGGGGTCACCTGCGCTGGCCGAAAGCGCGGCGCTCATCGATTCTCACCGGGGCCATGCCGAGCCCGGACGAAACGAGCGAACGCTCCAGTCGAGTGCGCGAGCCTCACCGATGCCGCGCCCTGCCGAGCCCGGACGAACAGGCGAATGCGAGGAGCCGAATGCACCGGCCACTACGCCGGATGCATCCCAGCGCCGCGACGGGGAACTCGACGGCGGCGGCCGGCGAAGTGGCCGGGCTGCGCGGCGCCGACACCGGCATGTCTCCGGGGCAGAGCGGCCGAAGGCTATCGAGACCGTTGGTCAGCGTGAGCGGTGCGAAGCTGCGTTCGGACGTGCGAGGAGCGCCTGGCGGTCAGGCCGCCTCGGACGGGCCCCAGTCCATGCCTTCGGATTGGCCGATGTAGCCGTCCAGGTCGTCTCCGAGGAAGGCGGCCACCACTTCGGGGTCGAACTGCGTGCCCCGGCCGCGGGCAATCTCGTCCACGGCCTCGCTCAGCGGCCAGGCCTTCTTGTACGGTCGCACGTGGATGAGCGCATCGAACACGTCGGCGACGGCGACGATGCGGCTCGTGAGCGGCACCGCGTCGCCGGTCAGGCCCAGGTATCCCCGGCCGTCCCAGCGTTCGTGGTGCATCCGCGCCAGTTCCTGCCCGAGCACGAGCGTGGGGAACTGGCTTCCCGCCAGCAGCGATGCACCGATGGTGGTGTGGCTGCGCATCAGCGCGAATTCGTCGTTGGTGAGCGACCCCGGCTTCAGCAGCACCGAATCCGGGATCGCGATCTTGCCGAAGTCGTGGAGCACGGCCGCATGCTGCAGGAGCCGCACGTCTCGTTCGTTCATGCCGAGCATCGCGCCCAGGCGGGCGGCGCCGCTCGCCACGCGCCGCGAGTGGGCGCCCGTGATGTCGTCGCGGTAGTCCGCCGCGAGCGCGAGCCGTTCCAGCAGCTCATCGTGCGCCCGTTCGAGCTGCTCCGTGCGCAGGGCCACCCGCCGCTCGAGCTCGCCATTGAGCTGGCGCAGGTTGGCGTACAGGTGCCGTGTTTGCAGCAGGTTGCCCACGCGCAGCACCACTTCGGTGGCGTCCACGGGCTTGGTCAGGAAGTCCTTCGCGCCGCCTCGCAGGGCGCGCTCGCGCGTCTCCCGCGTGATATCGGCCGTCACCACGAGGATGGGGAAGTAGTCGTCCCGGCCGACGAGCGGCGCCAGCTCGGCCATCACCCCGAAGCCATCGAGCCCCGGCATGTGCAGGTCGAGCATCACGAGGTCCGGCATCACCCGTTCGCACAACGGCCGGACCTGGCGGGGTTCGGGCAAGCAGGCGACGCCGGTGTAGCCGGCGCGCCCGAGGATCGCCTCGATCAGCTTGAGGTTCAGCGGCTGGTCGTCGACGACCAGGATCCGGCTGTTCGCGAGCTCCGGCGGGGCTGTGGGACCGGCCGGGACTCGCGCTGCCGCCACCGGGCGCTCAGGCTGCATGCTGCCTTGCCTCCCGCGGCTCGATCACCCGCGCCATCGTTTCCACCAGCTGGGCGAAGTCGATCGGCTTGCCCACGAATGCGTCGGCGCCCTGCGCGAGGACCGTTCGCCGCGTGCGCTCCGTCGTGTCCGCGCTCATCACGATGATCGGCAGTTCCGCCATTTCCGGGTGGGTGCGCAGGCCGCGCAGGACGGCCGCGCCATCGCCGCCTTCCAGGTGAAGGTCGACGATCACCAGGCCGGGACGAGTCGCGAACACCTGGTCGATGCCGTCGGTCACGGTGCCGGCGCGGATACAGTCGATGCCCAGGTGCCGCATCGCGCCTTCGACCACGTGGTAGCTGGCGGCGTTGTCTTCCACGCACACGACACGGCCGATGGGCGCGAGCCGTTCGCGGTATTCCGCGAAGCCAGCGGGGACGGCGGGAGCGGCCGTGGCCGCCGGCAGCACCACGGAGAACGTGGAGCCCTGGCCTTCGACGCTCTCGACTTCCAGCCGGCCGGACATGGCTTCGACGAGCGCCTTGGAGAGCGCCAGGCCGAGGCCAGTGCCCTCGATCGTCGTCGCATCCGCGCCCAGGCGGTCGAACGGGCTGAAGACGCGGCTCATGCTGTCGAGGGAGATGCCGCGACCGGTGTCGCGCACGGAGAGGCGCATTTCACCGCCCGGGAGCTGTTCGCCGTGGATTTCCACCGTGCCGCCCGGCTTGTTGTACTTGATGGCGTTCGAGACGAGGTTGAGGAGCACCTGCTTGGTGCGCTGGACATCGCCGATCACCCGCCACTGCGGAACCTCGCCCTCGCAGCATTGGACGCGGATGCCGTGGTCGGCCGCGATGGGGGCCGACATGTCCAGCACGTCCTTCACCACATCCGCCATGTCGAACGGCTCCAGGCTGAGCGAAAGCCGCCCGGCTTCGATGCGCGAGATGTCGAGCACCTCATCGATCAGCCGCAACAGGTGCCGGCCCGAGCGCATGATGAAGGAGACGTTCTCGCGCTGTGTCTCGGTGAGGTCGTCCATTTCGAGCAGCTGCCCGAAGCCCAGGACGGCGTTCATCGGCGTGCGCAGTTCGTGGCTCATGCGGCTGAGGAACTGGCTCTTCGCGGCGTTCGCGCGGTCCGCCTCGTCGCGCGCGGTTTCGAGTTCGCTCTGCGCGGCCTGCATGGCGACCATGCGTGCTTCGCGGCGGCTGTAGTAGCGCAGGCCGAACGCGAGGAAGACGACCATCGCGAGACCGGCGGCATTGAGCAGGCTCGTGACAAACAGACGCGTGTCCTGGTCGTGCCGGTAGCCTTCGAGCGCGGCATCCGCCTGCGCCTGGCGCTCGGCGGCCATCTGGTCGAAGTCCATGCGAATCGCAGGGGCGACCGACTCGGCGGGAAGGCTCGACTGGAGGGTGGCGAAATCGATATGCGCCGCCACGGCGAGCTTCAGGATGTTCAGCGCGCCGAGGTAGTGGTCGTAGTACGCCTGGACCAGCGCGCGGTCCTCGTCCTGCCCGATGAGCTTGATGCGGTTCGTCTGCGCCATCACGTAGTCGATTTCCGGGACCAGGACGGCGGGATCGACGTCGCCCGGCTCGACCATCATGGTGCGAACGGTCAGTTCGACCTGCAGCACGCCCGTGCGCGCCGCCTGGTACGAGTCCGCGAGTTCACTCGCGCGTTGTACATCCTTGAGCGAGTTCTGCGCCCGCTTGGTGGCTATCACTTCGTACACGGTGAGCAGCGCCAGTACCACCATGATGCCTGCCGCCGCCACCGCGCTCGCCCGGGTTCCCGTGGTGAGGCGTTTCACTGTGGACCCCGTTGCGTGAATTTGCGGACGACATCCACGAGCATGCGGATATCGATGGGCTTGGTCATGTGCATCGTCGCCCCCCGCGCCAGCAGCCGGTCGGAGGTCGCGGCCGCCGCGTCGGCGGTAATGATGACGACCGGCAAGCCCGCGAAGCGCGATTCCCCGCGTAGCCTTACCAGCAGGTCCTCACCGGACATGCCGGGCAGGTGGAGGTCGAGCAGCATCAGGTCGGGGGTGTGGCTGGCGATGCGCACGAGCGCCTCCTCGGCGTTCGGGATGACCGACAGCGTCACATTGGCGTGCGCCGCCAGGGCCCGTTCGACGAGCAACGCATTCGCGCGATTGTCCTCGACGTACATCACGTAGGGCTGCCGCCCCGCGGGCGCCCCCTGGTTCGCGTCGTTCATCCCCGACTCCATGCGGTCGTTGCCACATCTCAATCATCGGAAACTCTTACGACGAACTTCGCGTATCGATAAAAACCCTAAGCAATCGGTGCGAACGTGGCGGTCCCGGTTCGGTCCGGTGTCCGGCGCGAATCTACCGGCCGGTAAAGGCGCGGCGGCGGCAAGGGAACCGCCCGGCGCCCGGTTACTACCAGGGATCAATGTAGGGGTATTTTTTGCCGTCGCGGGGCGCCACCGCTGGCAGGCGGCGCAGGCTCTGCGCGATCCAGTCGCGCGTCTCCGCCGGGTCGATCACGTCATCGAGCCCGCCGCCCACCGCGGCGTTTACCGCCTTCGCCCCCTCATATGCGCGCGCCACCCGCCGGTCGAACTCCCGGCGGCGCTCTTCCGGGTCCTCGATGGCGGCGAGCTCCTTGCGGTAGCCAAGCTTCACCGAGCCCTCGATGTTCATCCCCGCGAACTCCGCCGTCGGCCAGGCGACGGTGAAGAAGCCGACGAGCGCGCTCGCGCCACACATCGCCTGCACCCCCAGTCCGTACGCCTTCCGCACGATGACCCCGAAGAGCGGCGTCGTCATGTTCGCGCCGGCGTTGAACATGCGCAGCGCGTGCCGCACGAGCGCCGTCCGTTCGTGGTCGGGCCCGACCATGATGCCCGGGCAGTCCATGAGGCTCAGCACGGGGATATCGAAGGCGTCGCAGAGTTGGAGGAAGCGCGCACCCTTGTCCGCGCCATCGGAATCGATCGCGCCGGCGAGGTGATGCGGGTTGTTCGCGATGACCCCCATCGGCCGCCCTTCGACGCGGATGAACGCCGTGATTACCCCCACCCCGAAGCGCTCGCGGATCTCCAGCACCGAATCGCGGTCGGCGATGGTGCGAAGGATTTCGCGCATGTCGTAGAGCCGCAGGCGGTTTTCGGGGACGACGTGGCGCAGCGGGCGTTGGTCCGGCGCTTCCCACTCCGCCACCGGCCCCTGGAAATACGAGAGGTAGCGGCGGGCCACGGCCACGGCTTCCGTCTCATCTTTCACGAGGATATCCACGACGCCGTTCGGCACCTGGAACGACATCGGCCCCACTTCCTCCGGGGTGTAGATGCCGAGCCCGCCGCCCTCGATCATCGCGGGCCCGCCCATGGCCAGCGTGCTCCCCTCCGTCGCGATGATCACGTCGCAGGCGGCGACGAGCGCGGTATTCCCCGCGAAGGTGCGGCCGTTCACGATCGAAATCAGCGGCACCAGCCCGCTCAACCGCGAAAAGGTCGTGAACGTCCCGGTATCGAAGGCGACGCGCGGGCCGGTGGCATCGTCGCCGGGGCGCCCGCCGCCGCCTTCGCCGAACAAGACCACCGGCATCCGGAAGCGGTGGGCGAGTTCGAACATGCGGTCCTGCTTGTAGTGGTTGCGGCCGCCCTGCGTGCCCGCCAGCACCGTGTAGTCGTAGTGCACCACAATCGCGCGCGAACGCTCGTCGGCGAAGCGGTCGCCGTTAATGGCGCAGGTCCCCGCGATGAGCCCGTCGGCCGGCGTGTCGCGGCGCAGCGTCTCCATGTCGTGCCGCTGGTGCTGCCGCGCGACGATGAGCGGCCAGTACTCCTTGAACGATCCCGGGTCCACGAGCGCGGCGATGTTCTCGCGCGGCATGCGGTACCCACGTGCGTGCCGTTTGGCGACGACCTCCGGGCGCTGCTCATCCAGCGTGTGCGCGTGCCGGTCCAGGTTCTCCTGGAGGTCGGGACGGATGTAGTCGGGGTCGATGCCGCCGGTGGTCTCGCCGGTCTCGCCCTGCACCTCGGCAGCCTCGATGAAGACGATGGGGTAGCCCTCGCGCACGACGTCCCCGGCGGCCATCGTCACGTCGCGGACGATGCCGTCGCGGTCGGCGGCGACGACGTGCTCCATCTTCATCGCCTCGACGACCGCGACCTGCTGGCCCCTTCGCACTTCGCTCCCGGGCACGACATCGATGCTCACGATTGTTCCCTGGATTGGCGCGGGAAGGCCCACGGCGCCGTCGGCACGCGTCAATGCTGGCTGCTCCTGCCCCGCGGTCCCCGCCGTGCGAGCCTTCACGTCCGCATCGTGGGCGAAGAGCGCGAGCGGGTCGCGGCTGCTCACGCGGGCGCCGGCGAAGCCCTCATCGCGGGCTGCCTCGCCCGGTTCGACATAACGGCGTGGCGCTTCCGGCCCCTCGGCCGCCAGTTCCGCGATGTGCTCCTCGACCCAGCGCGTGTGCGTGGTCCCCGTCGCGAGGCCGTCGTGCGCGAGGATGCGCTGGAGAAACGCGATGTTCGTCGCCACGCCGTCGATGCGGAACTCAGCGAGGGCGCGGGCAGTGCGCGCGATGGCGGCACGCGGACCATCGCCCGCGGCGTGGCCGATGACCTTCGCCAGCAGCGAATCGAACGCCGTGCTGGTGCGGTAGCCCGCGTATCCGAAGCCATCGACGCGTACACCCGGGCCTCCCGGCGCCTCGTACACGGAAAGCGTGCCGCCGCCCGGCCGCACGCTGCCGTCCGCGGCGATGCTCTCCATGTTCACGCGCGCCTGGACGGCGAAACCGCGCGGTTCGGCCGCGCCCGGGCGGTCGAGCCCCAGGTCCGCGAGTGTCGCGCCCCCGGCGATTCGCAACTGCGTCTGCACGAGGTCGATCCCGGTGACCATCTCGGTGACCGTGTGCTCCACCTGCAGGCGGGCGTTCGCTTCGATGAACACGAACGGTTCCGAGCCCGCGCGCCCGGTGACATCCACCAGGAACTCGAAGGTGCCCAGGCTCCGGTACCCGGTTTCGCGGGCGAAACGGACGGCGGCGGCATGCATCGCGTCGCGCAGCGCCGGATCCAGCCCGGGTGCGGGCGCCATCTCGATGACCTTTTGGAAGCGGCGCTGGATGCTGCAGTCGCGCTCGCCCAGCTGGGCAATGGCCCCGGTGGCATCGCCCACGACCTGGACCTCGATATGATGCGCGCGGGGAACGAACTCCTCGACGTAGACATCCGCGTTCCCGAAGGCGGCGCGGGCCTCCGACTGGCATCGCTGGTAGGCACTTTCGAGGTCGCCCGCGGCGAGCACGGCACGCGTGCCCCGGCCGCCGCCGCCGGCCACCGCCTTGATGATCATCGCTCCACCGGGGCCGAGCGAATCGAAGAAGGCGCGTGCCTCGTCGAGCGTGACCGGGTGGTCGAGGCCGCGGAGCACCGGCACGCTGGCGGCCACCGCCGCGCGGCGCGCCCGTGCTTTGTCGCCGAAGAGTTCCAGCTGGTCGACCGCGGGGCCCACGAACGTGATGCCCGCCTCGCCGCAGGCACGGGCGAAAGCGGCGCTCTCCGCGAGGAAGCCGTAGCCGGGGTGGACGGCGTCGCAGCCGGTCGCGCGCGCGGCCGTGACCATCGCCGCGATGTCCAGGTACGCCGCCGCGCCGCTGCCGGTGAGCGCGTGACTGGCGTCGGTGGTGCGTGTGTGGAGGCTCCGGGCGTCGTCCTCGGAGAAGACGGAAACGGTGCGGATGCCGAGGTCCGCCGCGGCACGTGCGATGCGGATGGCGATTTCGCCGCGATTGGCGATGAGCAGGCTGCTGATGGTCACGGTACCCCCCGGGGACGCCCCGGCCAGGCGCGTCGCGTCGACGCTTTTCCACGACCTCCCGGCGTCCGATGGGGCGAAATTATGGCAGGGCGCCCCCGGTCGCGCTCGGCCCGCACACACGGGGTAGCCCCTGGGAACTGGGAACCGGGAACTCAAACGGCGGGACCGGTGAGGTCCCGCCGTTTGCCCCGAGCTGTCAGGCGAGGCGGAAGCGGGACATGGACGTTTCCAGCGACTGCGCGAGCTGGCGCATCGCCGTCGCCGTGGCGGCCAACTCCTCCGACTGGGCCGAGAGCTCCTCGGTCGAGGCCGAAACCTCCTCCGCCGAAGCCGAGGTCTGTTCGCTCGTGGCTGAGACCTGGAGGATCGCCTCGGTCACCTTCGAAGTGCCCTCGGCCATCTCCTGCGCCCCGCTGGCCGAGTCGTTCGCGCTCTGCGCGATGGCCTGGGCCGAGCTCATGATGCGGTCCGCCCCTTCGGCCAGGGCGCGCACGTCGTGGGCGATGCGCTGCATCTCAGTGGCCGACTCCTGCACGCTGCCGATGATGCTTTCGAGCGCCTCGCCCGCTTCGGAAGTGATGCGGCGCCCGGCCTGGACATCGCCCACGCCGGCGGCCATCGCCTCAACCGCATCCGCCGTGCCCGCCTGGACGCGTGCGATCAGGTCGCCGATCTCCCGCGTGGCCTGGGACGAACGCTCGGCCAACGAGCGGACGTTCTCGGCGACGACGGCGAAGCCACGGCCCTGCTCCCCCGCGCGGGCGGCCTCGATCGCGGCATTGAGCGCGAGGAGGTTCGTCTGGCTGGCGATTTCGTCGATCGTGCGCACGATCGCCCCAATCTGGGAGCTGTACTCGCCCAGTTCGTTGACCGTGACCGAGGCGCGCTCCACCGCCTGGGCGATGGAGGACATCGACGCGACGGCCTCCCCGATCGCCTGCTGCCCGGTGAGCGCGGCCTCGCGGGAGGCTTCGGCGGAAGCGGCGACGCGGTCGCTGACGCGGGCCACTTCGCCGATGCGGCCGCCGATGACGCGCGCTTCGGACTCGGAGTCGCCCGCGCTGGTGGCGTTCGAAGCGGCGGCGGCGGCAAGCTCCTGCGAGCCCGCGGCCACGCGCTCGATCTCCTCAGCCGACCGCTGCGAGAGCGATGCCAGCTGCGTGGCACTCTGCGTGACCTCGGTGATGGCAGAGGCGATCTGCGTCGTCGCCGACGCCATCTGTTCGGACGATTCCGACAGCTGCGACGACGCCAAGAGCACGCTCGAGGCGTTCTCGCGAACGTCGCGGACCAACTCCGTCAGCGAGGCACGCATCGCGTTGTACGCCTCGACGGTGGCGACGACGCCATCGATCGTGGCGTTGATGGCGGTGGCGGCGACGCCGATCTCGTCTTTCCCCGGGTTCGGGATCTTCGGCGTCACCGGCGTGATGGCGCGGGTGAGGTCGCCGTCGTGCATGGCCTGCATGCCGGTGCGCAGGTCGGTGACGCAGTTGCGCTCAATGCTCTGAAGGCGGCCCACGATGGTATCGACATCCGCCTTGAGCTTGCGGGAGATGAAGAAGGCGACCGCGAGCCCGAGGACGGCGGCGATGACCGTCGCGCCGATGAGTTGTGTTCGCGCGGACGTGGAGGCGCTGGCGACGGCCGCCGAGTCGTGGTCCGCCTGCTTCTGGTTGACCTCGATCGCCGCTTCGACCGCCTCGTTCATCGCGCGGACCTTCGCGGTCGATGCGCCCGCCTGCGTGAGCGCGCCGTCGAGGTCGCCCGCTTCGAGCGTCTTCAGGACACGCTCCCGCTCCTGGAAGACGTCGGCGATCTGCTTTTCAATCGCTCCCCAGGCGGCCGCGTCGGCGTCGTCGATGAAGGTTTCGTGGTACAGGGTCGCGGAGTCGGTCGCGCTCGCCATGGCCTGGCGGGCGGCGGCGATGGCGGCGTCGCGCTTCGCCACATCCTTCGCGTTGAGCAGCGCCGTCTGCTGCTCGCGGCCGCTGATGGCCGCGTAGGTCAGGACCTCGTCGGCGTAGTGCACCCCCAGCAGGTCCTGGCGGTAGAGGTCGTGGGCGCGGCCGGCTGATGCGTTCAGCGCGCTGGCGCCCAGCCAGGCCACGCCCGCGAGGAGCAGGACGAGGAAGCCGAACGAGCCGTACAGCTTCACCCGCAAACTCGAATTCATGAACACGCGCATGTTTTCCCCCCAACGCCATCGGTATGGCGTGCCGTAGATGTCGGCGCGGGGGTGCCGCGCATAGTTCCCACACGGAATTGGCGCGGGTTTCTATTACAAAACAAGGACTTGCTTGCGTGAACTGATGGAACGAGTCCGCCTAGATTCGACCGGTCAGCCGCGCCCGTTCCAGGATGAGTTCGAAAATGCGTGCCGTGGCCGCATCGACCATGACGCCGCCGGCATTGGCGGCGCCGTCTCCGCCCGCCTCGGCCGCACGCACGCGCTCCACCATCTCCTTCGCGCGCTCGATCTCCTTGTCGGTCGGCGAGAACACGTCGTTGGCGATTTCGACCTGGCTGGGGTGGATAGCCCACTTACCGACCGCGCCCAGCGAAGCGGCCCAGCCGGCGTCGCGACGGTATCCCTCGGGGTCCTTGAAATTCGCGAAGGGACCATCGATGGCGTCGAGCCCGTGTGCCCGTGCGGCCACGATCATGCGCGTGCGGGCGTAATGCCAGATGTCGCCCGGGTAGCGGGCGTCGGCGGTCGAACCGATGTGGCCCGTGCGCATGCCCTGGCTCGCGGAGAGGTCACCGACGCCGAGGATCATCGCCTCAAGGCGCGAACAGCACCCGGCGATCTCTTCCACACGCGCGAGTGCCTCGACCTCCTCGATGAGGATTTCGATGCCGATGCGCCCGAGCGGCAGGCCCTTCGCCAACTCGATCTGCGAAACCAGCGTGTCGACGAACCACACGTCACGCGGGGCTTTGACCTTGGGGATGATGATCACGTCCAGGTTCTGGCCGGCATGCGTGACGATGTCGGTCACGTCCTCGTAGCACCAGGGCGTTTCCGTGCTGTTGATGCGGACCGCCCGCGTCTTCGTGCCCCAGTCGAGCCCGTTGAGCGCTTCGATGATGGGCTGGCGCGCGCCCGCCTTGGCCGATGGCGCGACGGCGTCCTCAAGGTCGAGGAACACGAGGTCGGCATCGCTGGCCGCGGCCTTCGCCATCATCTTGTCGCTCGTGCCGGGCGTCGAAAGTTCGGAACGGCGAAGGCGGAACGGGCGGTTGCTCATGCGAATGTGGCTCCTGGCGGTGTCCCCGGTGCGCGACGGCCGGAATCCCGGACCGTCGCGGCGAGGCAAGGCGGTCCGCTGGAGGGGGTCTCGGCGGGGCCCGCGATGGGGCGCATGGTGTGAGCCTGCCAGTATGTTGTCAACCCCAAACATTCCATGCAGAATGCGCGCGCCGGGAGCAGGTCGATACCCGCGATTCGCGCGGCCAATCGATTTGCGAACAAGGGCCGCAAGGGGAATGCGGCCGCACGCAAGGAGCTCTGGGAACGCGATGGGACAGTCTTACTGGGAACGCCATGCCGCGCGGCGCCTGCCGCGGCGGCGCATCCTCGGCAGCGGCGCCGCCTTCGCCGCCGGCGCCGCCGGCCTGGCACTCGCGGGCTGCGGCGATGACGACGGCGAGAGCGGAGGCGGCACCACCTCGCTCGCGACCGCGACGCCCGCCGCCAACGCCTCGCCCACCCCTACCGACCCCTTCGCCAACGCGAAAAAGGGCGGCGTCTACAACATCGATTCCACCGGCGACCCGCCGTCCATCGACCCCTACGGGAACACGAGCTTTCTCACCAAGGATTTCGCCGCCTTCGCCTATAGCCGCCTGTACAAGTTCAAGGCAGGCCCGGGCATCGCGGCGGCCGACGTGAAGCCGACGCCCGACCTCGCCCAGAAGGCGGAAGCCTCGCCTGACGGCCTCAAGTGGACTATCACGCTCAAGCCGGGCGCGAAGTTCCACGACGTCGCCCCCGTGAACGGCCGCGCCGTCACCACCGAGGACGTGAAGTACTCCTGGGGCCGCATGGTCGACCCCAAGCAGCCGAACGCGTCCCAGGTCGACTTCGTGGACAAGGTCGAATTCCCCGATGCATCGACCGTGGTGTTCACGCTGAAGGCGCCGAACGTCGCCTTCCTCGAAGTGCTCTCCGATACGAACCTCTTCTGGGTGATGCCCACGGAGTCGGGCGGCAAGTTCGACCCGGCGAAGCTCTCCATCGGCAGCGGCCCCTGGATCTTCGAAAGCTACACGCCCGCCGTGGGCCACAAATGGAAGAAGAACCCGGCGTGGCACGAGAACGGCTTCCCGCTCATGGACGGGGTGCAGGTCTCGATCATCCCCGAGTACGCGAACCGGCTCGCCCAGTTCCGCGCGGGCAACACCGATAGCTCTGGCCTCAGTGCCGATGACCTCGTCGACGTGAAGCAGAAGAACAAGGAGATCGTGCTCGTGGGCACGCTCTCGCAGCAGAACAGCTACGTCTACTTCGATTCCGATCCCGCTGCCCCGTGGCGCGACCCCCGCGTCCGCCAGGCGATTTCGATGGCCCTCGACCGCGAGGCCCTCAACGACCTCGGCTTCAGCGTCAACCGGCTGCGCGCCGCCGGGCTCGATGTGAAGAGCGGCTGGAACAACGTCATCCCCGCGGGCATGACGCGGTTCTGGCTCGACCCGAAGTCATCGGCGCACGGCGAAACGGGCAAGTACTTCGCCTACAACGTCGCCGAAGGGAAGAAGCTGCTCGCGGCGGCCGGCTTCCCGAACGGCTTCGCCGGCGTCTGGCAGTACGCGGGCAACCGCTACGGCAAGGACTTCAACGACATCGCCGAGGCGAGCGGCCAGTACCTCATTTCGCTCGGCCTGCAGATGACCTTCGAAGTGCAGGACTACAACTCGAAGTACATCACCCAGACATCGGTCGGGAACTTCAAGGGCATCGCTTTCGGCCCCGAAACCACCTTCACCGAAGCGGGCAGCTACCCGATCCGGCTCTACACCGATAACCCGAAGAACCGCGGCAAGATCAAGGACGCCCAGCTCGCGAAACTCGCCGTCGACCAGCAGTCGGAATCGAACGAACAGAAGCGCCGCGAGATGTTCTACGAAATCCAGCGGCTCAACGCGCAGAACATGTACTACATCCCGAGCCAGTACCGCGCCGCGACCAGCTGGTCGGCCCACCAGTCCTGGCTCAAGAACGGCGATACCTTCCTCACCACCGGTTACGGGAGCCCGGCCGAGACCTACCCGTACCGTTGGAAGTCGACCTGAGCACGGAGGCAGCCATGACCACGACCAACCCGGACGCGCCCTCCATCACCGGCGTCGTTGCCGAACTCGCCGCGAACGTCCGCTACGGCGACCTCCCGGCCGATGTCGTGCTCCTCGCGAAGGAGTGCCTCCTCGACTGGCTCGGGGTGACCATCGCCGGCGCGAGCGAGCCCCTTTCGCGCATCCTCCAGGACGAAATGGCGGAGCAGGGCGGCAATGCCCAGGCCACCATCGTCGGGACGGGCTTGCGCGGGACGGTGCAGCAGGCGGCCTTGGTCAACGGCGCCGCCTCCCACGCGCTCGATTACGACGACGTGCACACCGCCATGTCGGGCCACCCGACGGTGCCGGTCGTGCCCGGGCTGCTCGCGCTCGCGGAATGGCGGCGCTCCAGCCCGCGTGACTTCATCGCCGCCTTCGTCGCCGGCTTCGAAACCGAATGCCGCATCGGCCTGCTCGTGAACCCGGGGCACTATGCCGAGGGCTGGCACGCGACGGGCACGCTCGGCACGTTCGGCTCGGCCGCGGCGTGCGCGAACCTGCAAGGTCTCGATGGTGAGGCGATGCGCACCGTCATCGGCATCGCCGCCGCGCAGGCCGCGGGCCTCAAGTCCATGTTCGGGACCATGTGCAAGCCGTTCCACGCGGGCAAGGCCGCGGCGAACGGGCTCATGGCGGCGACGCTGGCCGCCCGTGGCTTCACCAGCAACACCGAGTCGCTCGAAACGCACCAGGGCTTCGCCGCGACGCATGGGCCGACCTTCGACCCGGCGCGCGCGATGGCGGGCCCGGCCAACCAGTACTTCATCCGCGGCGTGCTCTTCAAGTACCACGCCGCCTGCTACGGCACCCATTCGAGCATCGAAAGCCTGCTCCGCATCAAGGAGACGCACGGCGTCACGCCCGAGCAGGTGAGCGCGGTCCATCTGCGCGTGCCCGTGGGTGCCCTCAGCATGTGCAACATCCAGGAGCCGGCGACGGCGCTCGAAGGCAAGTTCAGCCTGCGCTTCACCTCAGCCCTCGCGCTCGGCCACGGCGATACGAGCGAACTCGCGTTCACCGACGAGCGCACCGCCGACCCCCTGCTCGTCAGCCTGCGCGACCGCGTGCAGGTCGACGGCGACGCGGCCGCGGGCGGCACGCAGGTGACCGTCACGCTGACGGACGGCCGCGTGCTCCGCGAATCCGTGGATGTGAACATCCCGGCGAGCGACCTGGAACTGCAGTGGGAACGGCTGGCGGCAAAGTTCCGCGGGCTCACCACGCCCGTCATCGGCGCGGCCGCGACCGCCAGCCTGGTCGAGGCCGTGCGCCGGCTGGAAGAGCTGCCATCGATGGACGCGCTCGTGCGTCTCTCGGTGCCCGCCATGGCCGGGGCCCGCTAGCCGCCGGCCTCCCGTGCGGACGGCAAGGCTTTCACCTGTTGAGATTGACCCGGAACGGGGAACGCCCCGCCGGGGAGGAGTGTGCCAGTGACGTACATGAACGAAACCCGGGAACTCATCCAGCGGACGGCCCGCGAGTTCTCCATGAAGGAAGTGCTGCCAGTCGCGAATGAGCTCGACCGGGTGAAGGGCGACATCCCCATGTCGCTGCGCGACAAGATGGCCGAGATGGGCTACTTCGGCATTCGCATCTCGCCGGATTACGGCGGGCTCGGGCTGGGGATCTTCGAGTACTGCCTCATCACCGAAGAGCTCGCGCGCGGCTGGATGAGCGTCGCCAGCATCATCGCCCGGGCCGGCGGCGCCGGATGGTCGGACGAAGAGCAGCGCCAGAAGTACCTCCCGCGCGTTGTCCGCGGCGAATTCCTCGGCGCGGTCGCGCTCTCCGAGCCCGAAGCCGGCTCCGACCTCGCCAACGTCAGCTGCCGCGCCCGCCGCGACGGCGACGAGTGGGTGATCAACGGCAACAAGATGTGGTGCACCTTCGCCGATGGCGCGGACTACATCACCGTCCTCTGCCGCACGCAAGACCCGGACCCCACCAACCGTCACGGCGGCACGGGCATGTTCTTTTTCGAAAAGGAGCGCGGGAAGTTCCCGCCGGGGCTCCAGGCCACGCAGATCAACAAGATCGGCTACTTCGGCTGGAAGACCTGGGAACTGCATTTCGATGACTTCCGGCTGCCGGCGAGCGCGCTCATGGGCGGTGGCGCGCGCGAGGAAACGCAGCTCAAGGGCACGATGAGCGGCCTCTCCACCGCACGCGTGCACACCGCGGCCCGCGCCATCGGCCTTTCGCGCGGCGCGCTCGAAGACTCCATAACCTACGCGAAGCATCGCGTGCAGTTCCGCCAGCCCATCGCCAACTTCCAGGCCATTCGCTTCAAGATCGCCGAAATGGCGGCCGAGATCGAAGCCGCCCGCCAGCTCATGTACCACGCCGCCGACCTCGACGACCGCCGCGAACGCTGCGACAAGGAAGCCTCGATGGCCAAGTGGTTCGCGACGGAGATGGCCGAACGCGTCACCAGCCAGGCGCTCCAGATTCACGGCGGCGTCGGCTATACGACCGACCTCCCCATCGAACGCTACTGGCGCGATGCCCGCCTCACCAAGATCTTCGAGGGCACCAGCGAAATCCAGCTGCGCATCATCTCCGACCGCTTGCTCGGCAAGGGGTCCTGAGGGTGCGCCCGGAGCGCCTGCTGTGACGCTCCCCGGTCTCGCCGCGGGCGCGCTCGAAGGGCTGCGTGTCGTCGACCTCACGCACGCGCTCTCCGGGCCGTTCTGCACGATGCTGCTGGCCGACCTTGGCGCCGACGTGCTCAAGGTCGAGCCGCTGCACGGCGATGGCACGCGCCGCATGGGCCCCTTCGCCCGCGGCGACGAGACGAAGCTGTTCGGCGGCTATTTCCACAGCGTGAACCGCAACAAGCGCAGCCTTGCGCTCGACCTCACGCGTGAGGAAGGCCGCGCCGTCCTCCTTCGCCTGCTCGAAAACGCCGACGTGCTCGTGGAGAACTACCGCGAAGGCGTCATGGACCGCTTCGGGCTGTCGTTCGAGGCCCTGCACGCACGCTTCCCGAAGCTCGTCTACGCCTGCATCCGCGGCTTCGGCGACGGCCGCACCGGCGATGTCTCGCTGCCGCCAAGTCCATATGCGAACTGGCCCGCGTTCGATGTCGTGGCCCAGGCGATGGGCGGGCTCACCGGTGTGACCGGCCCCGGCCCGCAGCAGCCGATGAACGCCGGGGCCCCCATGGGCGACCTCGCGCCCGCGCTCTACCTCGCCCTCGGCATCGTCTCGGCCGTGCGCCACGCCGACCGCACGGGCCAGGGCCAACTCGTCGATGTCGCGATGTACGATGCCGTGCTCGCCGTGTGCGAACGCATCGTGTACCTCTATTCGTTTTCGGGCGTGGTCGCGCAGCCGCAGGGAGCGGGCAATCCCCAGCTCGTCCCCTTCGATGCCTTCCCCACGCGCGACGGCTGGATAAGCATCGCCGCGCCCGGCCCACGCCACTGGGAACTGCTCTGCGACCTCATGGGCGAACACGACCTCGCCCGCGATGAGCGCTACGCCGCCAACGCCGACCGCGTCGCCCGAGCCGCCGAGGTTCGCGAACTGATCGGCGGCTGGACGCGAAAACACACCACGCGCGAAGTCCAGGACCTGCTCGGCGGCATCGTCCCCTGCGGGCCTGTGCACACCTCCGCCGACATCTTCGGCGACCCGCATGTCGCCCGCCGCCAGATGCTGGCCACCGTCGAACAGCCGGGCGCGCCCGATCCCGTGACCATCGTGAACAGCCCGATCAAGATGACCTCGTCGGGGACGGGCGTCCGCCGTCGGGCGCCACTCCTCGGCGAACACACCGAAGAGGCGATGACGGCGGCCGGCTTCGCTCCCGCTGACATCGCCGCCCTGCGCGCGTCCGGTATCCTCGCCTGATGCCGCCAACGGGTCCGCTCGCCGATATCCGGGTCCTGGAGTTCTCGCAGATTGTTGCCGGGCCGGTCGCCGGCATGAACCTGGCCGACCTGGGCGCCGATGTCATCAAGGTCGAACCGCTCGCGGGCGATTCGCACCGCTTTGTTGGTACGACCGTGCCCGGCGAGGCGAAGATGTTCCAGGGCAACAACCGCGGCAAGCGCGGCCTCGTGCTCGACCTCCACGACCCGCGCGGCCTGGCCATCATTCATCGCCTGATGCCGCGCGTGGACGTGGTCGTGAGCAACTACCGGCCCGGCGTCCCGGAGCGCCTGGGCATCGGCTACGAACAGCTCAGGGCCATCCGCCCGGACCTCATCTACGCCCAGGTCAGCGGCTGGGGCGAAACCGGCCCGATGACCACGCGGGCCGGGTCCGACATCGTCGCGCAGGCACACTCGGGGCTCATGGCCACCAACGGCAAGTTCGACGAGGGCGGTTCGCCGGAACTCATTGGCGTGCCTGTTTCGGATTACGTGGCGGGGTTTGCCATCGCCATGGGCGTCTGTGCCGCCATTCGCCATCGCGACCGCACGGGCGAGGGCCAGTACGTCTCCACGTCGCTGCTGCGCGCGGGCCTGTACGTCCAGAACCGGATCGTCATGCGCGAACCTGTCAGCGATGCCACCATCCGCGACCCCATGGTCGAACAGCTCCGGGCGGCGCGCGCGAAAGGGGCGACCTTCCCCGAACTGCTCGCGATTCGCAACCCGAAGGGGCGCCTCGCCTCGCCGTTCACTCTCTACTACCGGGGCTACCAGGCGGCCGATGGCACGGTCGTCATCGGTGCGCTCACACCCCAGAACCGGGCCGCCGTCCGCCAGGTGCTCGGCATCGAAGGCGAACACTCCGACGACCGCGATTTCGACGCGCGCGACCCCGGGAACATCGCCGCCACCAACGCCTGGCGGGACTGGATCGAGGCGAAGCTGCTTTCGCGCCCGGCGAGCGAATGGGTTGACCTGCTCGTCGCGGCGGGGGTTCCCGCGGCCGTTGTGAACTTCCCCGAGGAGATGGCCGACGACCCCCAGGCGAACCTCGATGGCGTGATCGTCGACATGGAGCACACCGTGACCGGCCCGCAGCGCGTCGTGGGGCCCCCGGTGCTTCTTTCGGCCAGCCCCACCGGCAACGCGCTCCCCGCGCCGGCACTGGGCGAACACACGGCCGCCATCCTCGCCGAACTGGGGCTCTCGCCGTCCGAGCTCGAGGCGCTGGAGGCGGCGAACGTCGTGCGGACCCTCGCATGAGCGCCGCGAACGCCCTCCATGCCGCCGGCACGCCGCCCCTCGCGGCACCCGCCTCTCTTGCGGTTCCCCCCGGGAGCTGGCAACTGGCAACCGGGAACTCCAACCATGACTGACGCCGTGGACACCTTCGCCGACGACCCCGTCCTCGACGCGCTGGATGTCAAGCAGGTCCGGTCGCGCGTCTCGACGCGGCGGCTGCTGCGCGCGGCGGCCGAACTCATCGCCGAGCGCGGGTACGAGCGCACCACCCTCGCGGCCATCGGTGAGCGCGCGGGCTATAGCCACGGGCTGGTTACCCGCCGCTTCGGGTCGAAGGACGGGCTGCTGCTCGCCCTCCTCCAGAAGATGGTCTCGGAGTGGGCCCAGCACGACATCCTGCCAGAGCTGCAGGGGCACTCGGGTGTCGATTCGCTCCTTGTGCTCATTCGCGGCATCCGGCGGAGCGTCGCCAACGACCCGTCGGCGATGCGCGCGCTCTACATCCTCATGTTCGAAGCGCTCAAGCCCGAGCCGGCGGTGCTCCACGAGCGCATGCGCGCCATCCACGCCAGCGAACGGCTCCGCGCCGAGGACGCGCTCGAGCGAGGCATCGCCGCCGGCACCGTCGTCCCCGGCATCGATGCGAAAGCCACCGGCCAGCTCGTCGTGGCCGTTCTTCGCGGCTCCGCCTACCAGTGGGTGCTCGACCCTGCCTTCGATTTCGATGGCACCCTTCGCGCGCTCGAAGCCCACCTCGAGCACACGCTGCGAGCGTGATCCCGGCGTCTCCTCACGCGTTGGGCGCAAAACCCCGTATCCTTGCTCCGTGATGGCCCCACGCAGCCCCCGCAGGACCAAGGCCGACGTCGTGTACGAAGCACTCCAGTCGGCGATCCTCGCCGGGCGCATGGAGCCGGGACAGCACCTGCGCCAGGAAGATATCGCCGCGCAGTGGGGCGTTTCGCAGACGCCCGTGCGCGAAGCCTTCCGCCGGCTGGAGTCCGAGGGGCTCGTCGAGCATTCGCCGAACAAGGGCGTCGTCGTGCGCGGCATTCCCTGGGCGCCGCCCCCGCCGCCGATGGAAGCCATCGTGCGGCGTTGGGACGAGCTCATCCACGACCCGGAGTCCATCCCCGGCTCCGACTTCCCCTGATGCGCGGCCTGCTCTTCACTGCCCTGGCACTCGCCGCGGCCGCCGCTGCCGCCTGCGGGGGCGAATCGGCGCCCCGGACGCCCACACCGGTCGCGACTGCAAGGTCCGCGCCCCCCGCGACGGCTACAGCCGCGAACACGCCCGCCTACACGCCCGCTCCCTCCGGCCTGGTCGAAGTCCCCGACGGGCCGATGGCGTTCCGCGTCTGCACGACCGCGCCCTGGACGCGCCCAACGCTCGCGGCCATGGCTCCTACGTTCGCCGATGGGCGCTTCGGCGGCCCCCCGCTTCCTTCCCCGGACCTCCTCTCGCATTACTTCGCGCCCGTGCTGCGGCTGGTGCCCAACATCGCCTCCGCGAACGTGGAACCGGTGGCCCTGAGCGGGACGAACCTGGGCACGGGGACGCCGGCTGCCTCAACCTGCGCGGACTACGCGAACGCCGCGGAGTTCCTCTTCGAGCGCCTGGTCCTGTTCGACCTCGAGCCCGTGGCGATCCGCCGCGATGGTTCCCGCCTCACCGTCGCCGCGCGGTGGGCGCCGGGCACCACGCGCGATGTCGTCTTCCCCGATCCCCCGCTGCGGCACGAGGGTTCGCGCGGCCGCGCCGATATCGGCTTCCGCGCCGCTGACCTGGAGGTGACCGGGCCCGCGGGCGAGACCATCTTCGAAGAGCGCGCCGGACACCGTGCCGCCTACGACGCGACCGGGCGCCTCGTCTTCGCCTCCACGACGCTCGTGTTCGAGCCCGCGCTCATGTTCATCGTCGCCGGCGGCCCGATGACCGTCGTGGGCTACAGCACCGCAGGGCGTTTCGAACCCGGGACCGTACGGCTCCTGGATGCTGCCGGGAACGATGTGCGCATGGCTGCTCCGGGCACGCCTCCCGCGAGCTGGGAAGAAGTGCTACGGGCCACGCTCGCGCCCGGCGCCTACACCGTCACCGGTATCAACAAGGACCCGGACCGTGGCGGAGGCGTGCTCATCGTGCCCGCGGCCACGGCCCTGCCCTGAGCGCTAGAGTCCCTTCTCCCGGCAGAGGTCCTCATCGAAGAGTATGTTGCCGGTGAACTCGACGCCCTGCTCGCAGATCCAGCGCGCGCCTTTCGCCATGTAGTCGGCACGTTCGAACTCAAGCGACGGGTTGTTCGGGTCGTTCTCGGCGAAGAGGTTGCCCGGCGTCTTGATGCGGCCCTGCGGCGAGAGCACGTTCACCGAGATGTTGGCGTCCTGCAGTTCCATCGCCAGCGCCTGCGAGAGCCGTTCCAGCCCGGCCTTGATCATCCCGTAGAACGAGCCGCCGCCGCGCGTGTTCGCGTACGGCCCCGGCCCTGGGAACACGCCCGCCCGCGACGAGACGTTGATGATGTGCCCGCCGCCGGCCGCGCGCAGGTGGGGCAGCGCTTCGCGGATGAGCAGGATCGGGCCGCGCAGGTCGACCTGCCAGATGAGGTCGATGTGCCGCGGCTGGATCGATTCGACCGTCCCGGGCACGAGGATGGCGGCGTTGTTCACGATGATGTCCACGCGCCCGAACAGTTCGACCGTCTTCGCCACGCCCGCGGCGATGGACTCCGGGTCGCGCATGTCCATGTACACGCCGGCGGCCTTCCCGCCCTCGTCCTTGATCGCCTGGGCGACGGAGTGAATCGTGCCGGGGAGGCGCTTGTCCTTCACCTCCTCCGTGCGCGCGGCGACCGCCACCGCCGCGCCCGCACGCGCGAGTTCGAGGGAGACGTATTCACCGATGCCGCGTGACGCGCCGGTGACGATTGCGACCTTGCCTTCGAGTGTCTTCATGGCCGCGCATTCTACGCGTCCCGGCCATGGCCGGGCGGACCCTGCGCCAACCTGTCACCCGCTTCCCTATCGAGAAGCAGCCTCGCGCGACGACGATCGGGGCATGGACACGTCTTCAGGGGCCGGCAGCCTTTGCGTCATTCGCCACCATGCCAGTGGCCCGGAGCGCATCGAGGTCACCTTGCGGGACGGCTCCTGCGGCGAAGGCGAGCTCTTCGTGCGCCCCCTTGCGCCCGGCCATGAACACTGGGAGCCCGGCGCGCCGGCTTTCATCGTGCGGGAAGAGGACGCCCGCGGCGAGGTGGCCGTCGCCGAATGTGCGCGCGTCTCTCCCCATGGCGTGTACCTGCGCCTGCTGACGCCGTGGACGGCGGTGAACCGTCGGACGTTCCGGCGCTACGGCGTACGCCTCTCGGCCGAGCTTCGTGGTTCGCACGGGGGTGCTCCCGCCGTCGTCCAGGACCTGTCACTCTCCGGAATGCGTGTCGTCACGGCCGGACGCGAGCCAGCGGGGCCATTTGACGTCTGCCTCGCCCTCCTCGGGCACTCCAGCTGCCTCCCCTGCGAGGTCATGGGTTCGCGCGCGGTGCCCGAGGGCTGGGAACTTCGGTTGCGCTATCTCGACGTCTCGGCGCAGAGCCTGGTGCTGCTTACGGCGGTCCTGGACCAGCTCCACGCGCTGGAGACGCACCGCCCGGCGACGCTCGCGGCCTGATGCCTACTGGTTAGCCAGCCCCCCGACGATGTCGCCGGCCGCCTTCGCCGCCGCACTGACGGCCTCGCCCGCGACCGATGCGACGTCGCCCAGGTCGATATCGTGCGCGTTTGCCGCGGCGGCTTCGGCGGCGGCGCCGGCCAGCTCCGCGAGTGCGGTTGCGCCGTTCGCCAGGACGCTCGAGAGGCCGCCGGCGACACGCGCGGCCGTGGCCGCGGCATCGGCGGCTGCCGACATCACACGCGCGACGGTCTCCCCGTCGATGGTCGTGCCCGCGAGGCCATCGAAGGCCCCGCCAAATGCCGAACCCCCGCGGCGGTCCTGCTCCTGCTCCTGTTCGTCAGTCATGCCCAACACCCCGATGGCCCGGACACGGAACGCGGCCGGCCCGATCGCGAGAGTGTGGCGATCGAACCGGCCGTGTGTCTGTGTAGTGCTTCACGGAAGCGCCGTCAGCCGATGCCGGCGAGCTTCTTCTTCTTCTGCTGCACATAGTCGACGAGGATGTACTCGCCGAGCTTATCCGGTGTCGTGTAGAACACGCGGCCTTTGTTAATGCGCGCGACCTGGTTCACGAACTCCTTCAGGTAGTAGTTCCGGTCGAGCATGAATGTGTTGATGGTGATGTTCTTCTGCGTGCAGCGCTTCACCTCCTTGAGTGTCTCGCGGATGGTGATCGGGCTCGGTGGATAGGCGAAGTAGCTGCGCCCCTTCTCCAGGTGCGCCGTCGGTTCGCCGTCCGAGATCATGATGATCTGGCGCGTGCCCTGCGTGTGCTTCGCGAGCAGGTTCTGCGCAATCATGAGGGCGTGGTGCATGTTCGTGCCGAGCACGGACTCGTCCCACCGCACGTATGGCAGCTGGTCGGCCTTAAGTTCCCGCGCGTATGCGCTGAAGCCGACGATGTACAGGCTATCGCGCTGGAACTGCGACGAAATCAGGTTGTTCAGCGCCAGCGCGACCTTCTTCGCCGCCTGGAAGCTCCCCCGGAGCGCCATCGACCAGCTCAGGTCGAGCATGATCACGGTCGCCGTCTGCGTCATGATCTCCGTGCGCGCGACCTCGAAGTCGTCGGGCTTGAGCCGGATGGGCAGGCCCGGGCCCTCGCGGTACATGGAGTTCATGATGGTCTTCTGGATGTCGAGGTAGAACGGGTCGCCGAACTCGTAGCGCTTGCTTTCGTCGGTACGCTCGCCGCCGCTGCCGCTGTCTTTCACTTCGTGCTTGCCGAAGGTGTCCTTCTTGAGCTGGGCGTAGATTTCGCCGAGGGCACGTTGGCCGATCTTGCGGGTGCCGCGCGGCGTGAGCTCGTAGCCGTTGCCCTTCTTGCGGATGTAGCCCGCCTCCTCGAGGATTTCGAGGAACTGCTTGAGCTGGTCGAGCGTCTCGCGCGCTTCGGGCCCGAGGAGCTCCTCAAGTTTATCCCCGTCGATGTCCTCGATGTCGCCGCCGTACTGCGTGCGCTCAAGCTGGCGCTCCACCTCGTCGATCGACTGCATCTGGTTCATGAGCTGCATCGCCGACTGCAGGTCGATTTCCTCTTCGCCGCGGAAGGGGTACTGGTTGCGCAGTTCGCGCATGGGGTAGAGGTATTCGAGGTTCTGGGCGAGTTCGTTCAATGACTGCTGCAGCCCGGGGTCCCCGATTTTGTCCGAAAGCAGGTCCTGGAGCTGCTGGCGCATGTCACCCGGCAGGCTGTCGAGCAGGCTCTGCATCTGGCCCATCTGGTGCTGCATCTGCTGAATAAGGTCATCGAGCGACTGCGGCGGGTTATCACCGAAGAGGTCGCCATACTGCTGCATGAACTTGTCGAAGTCCGGTTCCTTCCCAGCCATGCGATCCTGCATCATCTGGTTCAGGTCCTTGACCATGTTCTTCATGCGCTCGAGTTCTTCCGGGGACATGTTCGCGATCTGGTTGTACATGTCCTTGAAGAACGTCTCCATCATCGCCTTCTTCAGCGACTCGAGGAGCTCGTTGAACTTCGCCTGCGCCTCCGGGTCCATGAACTCGTAGTCCTGGAGCTGGCGCATCTGGCCCGAGGCGTCGTTGGGGAGCTGCGAAAGGAAGTCTTTCTTCTTGTTCGCGATGTTCCGCAGCATCTCCGCGAATTCGTTCCCGGGCTGCTGCCCGGGCGATTGCTGCCCCTGCTGGCCCTGGCCTTCGCCGCCTTCCTGCCCCTGTTGCGGCTGCCCCTGCTGCCCGGCGCGTGGCTGACCCTGCATGCCCTGCTGGCCACCCTGCTGCTTTCCCTGCTGGCGTTGCCCCTGCTGGCCCTGCTGCCCCTGCGGCTGGTCGCCGTCGGGCTGCTGCTCGCCCTGACGGCCTTCGGGCCGTTCGCCGGTCGCTTCCTCGATGCGACGGTCGATGGTGTCGCGCTCCATGTTCACGATCTCTTCGAGCTTGCGCTTGATGTCATCGAAGACGGAGCTGAGGTTGAACTTGTCGAGTTGCTGGCGGCGCTGCTGGCGAAGCTGCTGGAGGAGGTCGCGCAGGCCCTGCATGCGGTCGCCCTGGGGGCTTCGCATACCACGCTGGAGGAGGTTGCGCAGCGCGTGCTGCAGGTCCCCGAAATTCATCAGGTCGTCGGTCAGGTTGTCGAGGATCTCGTCGGCTTCGACATCCGGCACGGCCTGCGTGCCGTCCCACATCGAGTAGCGGTAGCGAATGACCATCGGGGCCTCCAGCCGGGCCCGCGTCCGTGGCCCGATGCGGGTACGGTAGCGGAATCGAATTCGCTTGTCGCGCGAGCCCGCTCGCGCCTCGCGGTTCCCTTATTTCAGATGCGAGCAGACTGTCGATTTGCCACCAGCGGTCGATGATCTCCGCGATGGGGAAGAACGCCGCTGCACTGATTGAGAGCATCGACGAGCTGCCACCGCTGCCGTCGGTGGCGGCGCGCGTCATGAACATGGCGGACGACGACCGCACGAGCGCCCTTGACCTTGCCCAGGTACTGAGCACGGACCAGGCCCTCACCGCGAAGCTCATCCGCATCAGCAACTCCGCCTACTACGGCTTCGCGCGCCGTGTCAGCACCGTCCGCGAGGCCGTGCTTGTGCTTGGCTTCAAGCAGGTCCGCCAGATGGCCGTGGGCGCGAGCGTGATGAACGCTTTCGGTGGCCAGAAAGTGGACGACGGCTTCGACCTGGACCTCTTCTGGGGCCACAGCATCGCCGTCGCCGTCGCCGCCGAGACGCTGGCGAAGAAGACGCGCGTGGCCAAGCCCGAGGACGCCTTCACCGCCGGCATCCTCCACGACATCGGCCGCCTCGCCCTGCGCAAGGTCATGCCGGGCGAATTCGCCAACGCCGTCGCCATGGCGCGCTCGGGGCAAATGTCGCTCCACGCCGCCGAGGCGCTCACCACCGGTTACGCCCACGATGCACTGGGCAAGGCGCTCGGCGACCGCTGGAAGTTCCCCGGCCACCTCGTCGATGCAATCAGCGGCCACCACAGCTCACTGTTGACACCGGAGAACTCCGGCCTCAGCGGCGTCGTCGCGACCGCGAACCGGCTCGTCCTGCACTACCACCTGTACTGCGGTTACGAACTGGAAAGTGAAGTCGCGCCCGTGCCGCCGGATTTGCAGGCGGTCGAGAGCCACTGCGGCGGCATCGACCATGTGCTCGAACGGGCCTTCTCCTTTATCGAAGGGGCGACCGGCACCCCCGAACGGTGGTACGCCGCCGCCGGCTGATATAGCTCTGGTATTTTTTCCCCGCGCTGGCATGATGGCCATGTGATGACGTGGGCGGAGCGCGCCCGGTATGCCTTGCTGGGCCTCTCGGCCGCGGCTTTCGGGGGCAGCCTCGTGCTGCTGGCCCTCGTGCTCTTGCAGGCCGCGGGCGGCTCCGGTGCCGTTGCCAGTGCCGATGCGGCCACGACGCCCGGCGCCGCCGGTTCCTCGGCCGCTCCGGGTTCCAATCGCACCTCGATCCATTTCTCCGGCCCCCTCCCCCATGCACTCGACGGCGACAGCAGGTTCGTCGCCGCGGGTTCGCTTGAGCCCGACCTCGCCTTCGCCGCGGGCCCGCAGCCCGGCGCGACCCCGGCTGTGACCCGCTACTGGGTGCCCGTCGCGGCCCTCGGCACAGGGGTCGATGCCCTCACTTCGACGCAGCTCCGGGCGATGCTCGCACCGGGCGGCGCGGCCACATGGGAGTCCGTTGGAGGGTTCGGTGGGCGTCCGCGAATGCTCATTCCGAACGTCCCGCCGGACCTTCGCGGGCTGGCGGCGATGCTCGGCTTCGAGCCCGTGCCCAATGTCGCCGGTTACGACGAACTCTTCGCCGAGCTGGCCAATCCCGCGGGCGATGGCATCGCCTTCGTGCCCCTGGACCGGCTGAAGCTGGGCGGCGTCGCCATCACCATCGACGGCCTCGACCTCGTCCGCGGCAGCGGCGACGCGGGCGCGTGGCCGTTCGCCGAACGGGCGTCCGTGGTCGCACGCACGAGGACCGGCTCCGAGGTCCTTGCCGCAGTCGCCGAGCGGATGACGGCCCCCCTCCCCGTGGTGCTGCGCGTCGTGGCCACGGGCGACATCCTCCAGTCCCGCTGCTCGCTCGCCCGCATCATGGCGACGGGCGACTGGGCGGCGGCACTGCGCGGACCGGTGGGGGATTACCTCGCCGCCGCCGACCTCGCACTCGGGTCGCTCGATGGGAGCATCCAGGACGTGAACCCGCCGTTCCTCTGCGTCGCGGGCACAAACCTCTCGTCGCCGCCCGAGGTGATGGCAGCGCTGACCTACGCGGGCTTCGATGGCATGACCGTCGCGACAAACCACGTCTTCGATTGCGGCCGGGATTACTGCGGGTCGCGTGCCTTCCTCCAGACGTTGGACCGTCTGCACGCTGCCGGCATCCGGACCGTGGGCGGCGGCCACAACCTGGCCGAAGCGCTGGCCCCGGCCATCTTCGAGATACACGGCATCCGCATCGGTGTCCTCGGCTTCGATGACGTGGCGGCGATGGACCTCGGCGCGGAGGCCGCCTCCCCGGGAACGGCGCCGCTCGACGACGACTACAGCCAGGAGCGCGCCGCGGGCGAGCCCGCCTTCTACCGGCCCGCCGCCGATCTCGAGATTGAGCGGTTCACCGCTGCCATTCGCGGCCTGCGCCCCCAGGTGGACGTGGTGATCGTGCAGGTGCAGACGGGCACCGAGGACACCCACACCCCGACCGCCCGCAGCATCAAGGCGCTCCGTGCCGCCGCCGCCGCGGGCGCCGATGTCGTTGTCGGGAACCAGGCGCACTGGGTGCAGGCGGCGGAGGTGCGCGACGGCGCCTTCATCGCCTACGCCCTCGGGAACTTCATCTTCGACCAGGTGCATACGCCGGAGCACACCCAGGGGTACCTGCTGGAAGCGACCTTCCACGGCAAGATGCTCGTCACGGTCCGCCTCGTGCCCTATCAGATCGAGAACCAGTACCGCCCGGTATTTCTCGCGGGCGCGCAGCGGCTGAAGGTGATTCGCGACGTGCTGACGGCGTCGCAGGACCTGCCCGCGAAATGACGGCCGCGTTCGCACAGCACGGAGCGGCCGCTGCCCCATGTCGCGCCCGTCCGCGATAATCGGGCGAAATCCCCAGCCCGGAGCTTCCCTGTGCCGCAGATGCCCGCTCTCGCCCTCGCCGCCGTACCCGGCCGCCGCAAATGGACTGTCGAACTCGCCGCCGATATCGAACGCCGCGGCTTCCAGGGCATCTATTGCGCCAGCTTCGGCGACAGCATGGGCCTCTGCCTTTCGATGGCCACCGCCACGAACGAGATCCGCTTCGGCACGATGGTGCTGCCCATCTACTACCGCACCGCGTTCGACCTCGCCCAGTCGGCGGCCTACATCCACGAGATCAGCGGCGGACGCTTCGTCCTGGGAATTGGCGTGAGCCACGAGCCTTCGAACCGGCGGCTTGGCGTCGCCACCGGCAAGCCCCTGTCCGATATCCGCAACTACGTCGCCGGGCTGCGCGCGGCCGAGCAGCAGGTCGGGCCACTCCCGCCGGTGGTGCTCGCGACATTGCGCACGAAGATGGTCGGGCTCTCGGTTGAAATCGGCGATGGCGCCGCCTGGGCGAACGCCTCCCGGTCGCACATGGCCGCCTCGCTTTCGCACATCCCGGCCGAGCGGCAGGCCGGCGACTTCTTCATCGGCGACATGCTCCGCACCTGCATCGACGACGACCGCGACGCGGCCGCCGCGGTCATGCGCAAGCAGCTCCTCGGCTACCTCATGCTTCCGAACTACCGGAACTACTGGAAGGAAGCGGGCTACGTCGAGGAGATGGCCGCCGTCGAGAAGGCGCTGGAGGCCCGCGACCGCGACGCCCTGCCCGGGCTCATGACCGACCGCTGGCTCGCCGATGCGACCCTCTTCGGCACGCGCAAGGACGTGATGGAGGGGCTTGAGGCGTGGTTCGCCGCCGGTGTGAAGACGCCGATACTGGTACCGTCGTCCACGAAGGGCGGGCAGGCGAAGGCCTTCGAGGAGATCTTCGCCGCCTTCGCCTGAGGGAGCCGATGGCGGAACACGAATACGCCGAAGAACTGCGCATCGCCACCGAAGCCACGCGCGCCGCGGGCGACGAGGTGCTGCGCATGCGCCGCGAAGGGCTCCGCTACGGCCACAAGGACGGCCGCGAACTCGTTTCCGAGGCCGATATCCGCGCCGCCGAGATGCTGCACGCGGCCCTGACGAAGGCGTTCCCGTCCGATGGCTGGCTCAGCGAAGAGCACACCGATACCGCCGACCGCCTTGGCTGCGACCGCACGTGGGTGGTCGATCCGATCGACGGCACGCGCGAATTCCTCATGGGCGTGCCCGAATACGCGGTCTCCGTGGCCCTGGTGGCGAACGGCGAGCCCGTGCTCGGCGTCGTCTACAACCCCGCCGCGGACGACCTCCAGGCGGCAATCTGCGTGGGCGCGGAGGAGTCGCCGCCCGGGCTGCTCACACCCCACTTCACCGTCCTCGTGGGCCGGAACGAGAAGCGCTGGAACGAAGTGCCACCGCTCCCGAAGGGTGCGAAGACATCCGCCGTGGGCAGCGTGGCCTACCGGCTGGCGCGGCTCGCGACCGGCCAGGGCGATGCCTGCCTCTCCGGCTACGGGCGCGCCGAGTGGGATGTCGCGGCCGGCGTCGCGCTCTGCAAGGCCGCCGGCCTGCGCGTGACCGATGTCCTCGGCCACCCGATGCGCTTCAACCAGCCGGACCCGTACGTCGCCGGCCTGCTCATCGCGAAACCCGCGCTCCACGGGGTTCTCGACCAGTGGTTCCGGCGCCTCCGGTAGCGCCGGGCGTCCAGCCGCCGCATATCTGCCGGCACACCGGCAAGGGAGGGTGACGAATGGCCTCGATGAGTCGTGAACAGCGGGACGCCTTCCTGCGCGAGGTGCGCATCGCCAAGCTCGCCACCCTGACCGCCGGAGGCGCCCCCACCGTGGTGCCCGTCTGGTTCGAATGGGATGGCGTCACCGCGCGCGTGTTCTCGTCGCGAAGTGTCCAGAAGGTGCGCAACATCCAGCGGGACAACCGCGTCGCCCTCACCGTGGAGGAGGCGGTCGGCGTGCCCGAGGCGTGGGTCACGATCGAAGGAACCGCCGCCATCCTCGACGAGGGCGGCTTCGAACTCGCGTCGCGCCTCGCGCCGCGCTACTACGGCGAACCGAAGGCATCCGAGACGCTCAAGCAGTGGGCGCGGGCCGGCGATGCGTACTGGGTGCTCATCGAGATCACGCCCACGCGTATCCGTTCGTCGGCGCCTTAGCGCGGGGGCGTGGCGCTCACGCGGATGAAGTAGGGGTCCGGCTCCGGGGAGTGCGCGGCCTCGAAGGTCCGGCGCGGCAAGACCACGGCCTGCACGCCGCTCCCGTCGGTGATCGCGAGCGCGCCCGCCCGCTCCCAGCGCGGCACCTTCGCCTGCGCGAAGACATCGGCCACCTTCCGTTCGATGCCGTGGTAGGCGATGCGGTCGCCCGCGGCGAGGGGCCGCACGCGCAGCACGCCGCGCACGCGGTTCGCATCGATGGCCGCCAGCGACGCCCCGGGGCGCGCCTCGAGTTCGCTGGTGGAGACCTCGACCCGCCACGGGCCGGCGAGGGTCGCGCCGGGTACGTTGAGCACCTTCGCCTCGAACGGTTCCCGCTCGACCACCGGCCCGATGCGCGTCCACCCGCACGACGCCTCCAGCAGGGCCTGTCCGAACGCCACCTCCCCGTGCCCGGTCGCGAGCACGCGGAGGGCGTTCTCAATGCGCGTGCGGTTCACGTCGGGGTCGAGTTTCGAAAACGCCGCCTCCCGTTCGATGACCAGCGTCAGCGCTTCAGCCGGCAGTGCCCGCAGTGTGCTGGTCGCGTAGACCGCGCCCATTGCACCGCGTTCGGCCGGGCTGGCGCCGTTCGCCGCGCGCTCGACATCGGCGAAGATTTCGCGGGCGCTGGCCGCGAGACCACGGAGGGCGGCATCGACCGATGGGTTCTCGGACCGGAGCGCGGGAAGGATGGCCCCTCGCACGCGGTTGCGGGTGGCCGAGTGCTCAGCATTCGTGGGGTCCATGCGCGGCGCGATACCGGCGGCCCCGCACATCGCCAGCGTCTCCTCCCTCGAGGCCACGAGCAGGGGGCGCACCAGCCGCATCGCGCTCCCGGGCAGGTCGCTCACGGGGAGCATGCCGCGGATGCCGCGCACGCCGGTCCCCCGGAGGATGCGCATGAGCACCGTCTCGGCCTGGTCGCCGGCGGTGTGCCCTGTGGCCACGCAATCGGCCTGCTTCTCGCCCGCCACGAAAGCGAGAAACTGGTAGCGCATCATCCGCGCCGCGTCTTCGATCGAACGCCGCTGCTGCCGCGCGACGCCCCGGACGTCGCCTTCGCCAGAGAAACACGGCACATCCAGCGTGGTGCAGAGCTCGCGCACGAATTCGAGGTCGTCGCGCGAACCCGGCCGCAGCTGATGGTCGAAGTGGCATGCCTGCACGGTCAGTCCGAAGCGCTCGCGTATTTCCAGCAGCACCAGCAGCAACGCGACCGAATCGGGCCCGCCGGAGACGGCCGCGAGCACGCGCTTCGTGCGCCGGAACATGCGCTCCTGGTCCGCGAAGCGGGAAACGCGCGCGGCGAGCGGTGTCATGCGGTTAGCGCGGGAAAAGGCGCTGCCACCAGTCCCCGGCGGCGGCCGTGGCGGCGGGAGCGGGCGGGCTCACGATGGCGAAGGCGATCTCGCCGTCCTTCGTGTACCCGAGCTGGCGGCGCGCCTCCTGCTCGACGTAGGCGTCGCTAGAGACGTAGTCCTTCACGGCCTGGAGGTAGGCCTTCTTCTCCTGGAGGTCGCGCACCTGCTGCTCGGCGTCTCGCCGCTCCTGGTCGAGCCGGTGATTCTGGACCGCCCCGGAGACGGCGCTGTAGATGAAGTAACACGCCAGCGCAACGCCAGCGAGGAAGATGATTCGTCCTCGGCTCTTCCTGAATACAGTCATCCGAATCTGTCACAACCTACGCGGGGAGCGATCAAGGTTCAAGGGCTTTACCCCTGCCGCCCCTGCATTCGCGGAATTGCCCGTTTTACCTGCGGCAACGCCGCGCGGCTACGCAGCGGATTGGGGCGTGTTCGTTGTCCTTACCGTCACGGGGGGTTGCGCCGCCGCCCCTTTGTCGATATTGTTGAGCAACTGAGTCAGCAATAGGACGAACGGCCCATGCGCGAACTGTTCCGCTTCCCCGACCCCGCCAACGAAATCGCCGCCCGCATGGTGGCCGGTGGCGTGGTCGCGCTCTGTCTGCTCACGCTCGCCACGCAGCAAACGTGGCTATTGCTGCCGCTCGCGTTCGGGTTCCTGGCCCGGGTCCTGACTGGCCCGAAGGTCAGCCCGCTCGCGCTGCTCGTGACGCGCGTCATCGTCCCGCTCAGCGGCATCGCCGAACGTCCGGTGGCCGGCCCGCCGAAGCGTTTCGCCCAGGGCATCGGCGCGACGCTGTCGGTCGCCGCGGTCGTGCTCGCCTACGGTTTCGGATACGAACTCGCGGCCTTCGTGCTCGTCGGCGGCATCCTCTTCGCGGCCTCGCTGGAGGCGTTCGTGGGCTTCTGCCTCGGCTGCAAGATGTTCGCCATCCTGATGCGCATCGGCCTCATCCCCGAATCCGCCTGCGAGGCGTGCATGGACATCACCAAACGGCGCGCGCCCCTTTCCGGCGGCGCCTGACCCCCACTCGATTCGGAGACCCCCCGATGGAGCGCCCGGCCCTCGTCACGAGGGCCGGGCGTTTCGCTGTTCAGGCGCGCCGCACGCCGAGGTCGACGGCCTTCGTGATGAGCCCGAGCACCCGCGTCTGGGAGACGAGGGTGAGCTTGGTGCGGGCCTGGTTCGCTTCGTGCGCCGCCTTCCGCAGCACCTCCAGCTCCGGCGGACTGCCCGCGGGGACGGGGCCCTCAAGCCGCGTATCCTCCCAGTGCGCGAGCGATTCGTACGCCGTGAGCAGCGTGACTTCGTTGCTCGGCCCGCCGTGCACGTTCGTGAACAGCCCGAGGATCTTGCATCCGCGAGCCTCCATGTACGGCCAGATGTGCTCCCGCGAGAGGCGCTCGAATTCGCGCGCGCTCCCGCGTTCGATGGTGAAACTGCGTTCGACGACAATCGGCACGGCGATCCCTCCGGCACGGGAGTGTACGCGCCGTTCGTCTTCGCCGTGCGCGGCGCATTCGCCCCGGACGCGCGGAATCAGCCGGCGGCGCGCGCCACGGCCGGGCGCTTCGCCTCCATGAGCGCCCGCAGCGCCCGCACGAGCACCGTCTGCCAGTTGCCCGCCACCTGCACCCGGTCGATGCGCACCTGGTTGGGGCCAACCATGAACGCCTTGCTGTTGAGGGCCCCAATCGCCTCGCGCACGCGCTCCGTGGTGCCGCCGCGGATGCGGATGTGGAACATCTGCTCGTCCGTCTTGATGCTCTCGACCCCGCCGCGCCGCGCCACCGACTTCACGAGCGAGACATACAGGAGGTTCTCCACGGAGGGCGGGACTTCGCCGAAGCGGTCCTTCAGTTCGGCCTGCATCCCCGCGACGCCGTCCGCCGACTCGATCTGGGCGATCCGCTGGTACAGCGCCAGCCGTGCGTGGATGTCCTCGACGAACGCCTCGGGGATGTGCGCGCTGAGCGGGATATCGACCGAAGGCGGTGGAGCGAGCGGCTCCGGGCCGGGCTCGGCGCCGGGTCGCGCGGCCTTGAGCGCCGCCACCGCTTCCGCCAGCAGCTTCGAATACATGTCGAACCCGACGCTGGCGATGTGCCCGCTCTGCTCGGTACCGAGCACGTTCCCGGCGCCGCGGATCTCCAGGTCTCGCAACGCAATCTGGAAGCCTGCGCCAAGTTCGGTGGCTTCGAAAATCGCCTCCAGCCGCTTCTGCGCGTGCTCGTTCATCTGCCGGTCGCGTTCGTACACGAGATAGGCGTAGGCACGGTTCGCCGCCCGCCCAACGCGCCCGCGGAGCTGGTACAACTGCGCCAGCCCGAACCGGTCGGCGTTGTTGATGATGATCGTGTTCGCGTTCGGGATGTCGAGGCCGCTCTCGATAATCGTCGTGCAGACGAGGATGTCGTGTTCGCCCGCGCCGAACTCCATCATCACCCGTTCGAGTTGCTCCTCCGGCATCTGACCGTGCCCGACCGTGATGCTCGCCTCCGGTACGAGGTCGCGCAGTTTCGAGACGATGCGCTCGATGTTGTTCACGCGGTTGTGGACGAAGTACACCTGCCCGCCGCGCTGCAGCTCGCGGTCGATTGCCTCGCGCAGCACCTCATCGTCCCATTGCAGAACGTAGGTGCGAACGGGAAGCCGCTCCTCCGGCGGCGACATAATCGTGCTCATGTCGCGAATGCCCGCGAGCGACATCTGCAGCGTGCGGGGGATGGGCGTCGCGCTCAGCGTCAGCATGTCCACCTCGGCGCGCATATGCTTGAGCCGCTCCTTATGGCCCACGCCGAAACGCTGCTCCTCGTCGATGACCACCAGCCCGAGGTCCTTGAAGTTCACGTCGCTGCTGATCACGCGGTGAGTGCCCACGAGGATGTCGACTTCGCCGGCGTTCGCGGCCTTCACGATGGCGCGCTGCTCGGCTTCGCTGCGAAAGCGCGAGAGCACCTCCACGCGCACCGGGAAGCCGGCCGTTCGCTCCCGGAAGGTGCTCCCGTGCTGCTCCGCGAGCACCGTCGTGGGTACGAGCACCGCCACCTGCTTGCCATCAGCCACCGCCTTAAATGCGGCCCGGATGGCGACTTCCGTCTTCCCATAACCCACGTCGCCGCAGATGAGCCGGTCCATGGGCCGCGGGCGTTCCATGTCGGCCTTCACCTCGGCGATCGCCTCCATCTGGTCCTGCGTCTCGACATACGGGAAGGCGGCCTCCATCTCCATCTGCCAGGCGTTGTCGGGGCCGAAGGCGTGCCCGCGAGCCATTTCGCGACGCGCGTAGAGGTCCAGCAGTTCCTGTGCCATCTCCAGCACGGCTGCCTTCACCCGGCGCTTGGCCCGCGCCCAGTCCTGCGAACCCAGGCGCGTGAGCGACGGCGGGTGGTCGGCCGGCCCCACATACCGCGTCACCGACTCGAGCTGGTCGGCGGGGACGTAGATGCGGTCCTGCTCGGCGTACTGGAGTTCCAGGTATTCGCGTTCGACGCCATCGACGGTGCGCCGCATGAGCCCGCCATAGCGCGCGATGCCGTGGTCGGCATGCACCAGGTAGTCGCCGATCTCAAGCGTCGAGACGATGTCGGGCCGGACGCCCTTGCGGCTGCGCGTGGGCTTGCGCCGCTTTCGGAACCCGAAAATCTCCGCGTCGGTGACGAACACGAGGCGCTCATCGAGGGTGAAGCCGCCGCCCACGGCCACGGGCACGAAGGTCGCCGTCCCCTCGCGCGGAGGCCCATCGAGCGTGCGCCTGAGGTCGCCCCGGAGCCCGTCGGCATCGGCGAGCTCGACCAGCCGCAGCGCCTGTTGCGACGCGACGACCACGGCGCGGCCCTGCTTCGCCCAGGCATCGGCCTGCTGCACGAGCGCCCGCAACCGGCCGGCGAAACTCGGCGTGGCGGAGACCGGCAGCCGCTTCGCCCCCAGCTCATCGACACCGAAACGCTGGATGTGCACCACGAGCGGAGCCTCGTCGATCACGGCCGCGACCCGTTCCACGCCGTTGCTGACGGCCGGCAGCCCCTCGGGGATGGCGCCACGGCGTTCGAGCTCCGAACGCGTGCGCGCCTGGTGCTCCAGCAGCGTGGCGAGCGCGTTCTCACCCTCTTCCTGGTCTTCGATGAGCAGCTGCGCGCCCGGCGCGAGGTGGTGGAGCGCATCGCCCCGGTAGAGCAGCGGCTCGAAGAAGCCCTCGAAGTCGCTACGTCCGCCGCCGGCGAGGATTTCGAGCTGCTCCATCACGAGCTCGGCGCCGTCGCCGTTCGCGTCGAGGCTCGCGAGCAGGGTGCCCGCGGCGGCGCGCGCCTCGTGGGTGCTCGTGGATGCCGGGGGGATGTGCACGGAGGGCATCCGGCGGACGCTCCGCTGCGTGGCGATGTCGAGCACGCGGATGCTCTCGACTTCATCACCGAAGAACTCGATGCGGTAGGACTGGTCGTCGCCCGCGGGGAAGACATCGACGATACCGCCGCGGCGGGTCGCCGTGCCCGGGCGGTCGGCGAGGTGCGTGACCAGGTAGCCGCTCGCCTCGAGCGCCGCCATCAGCGCACCCGGGGGATGCGATTCGCCCGCGCGTACATCGAGCCCCGCCGCCTCCACCTCGGGCCCCGCCGTATGCTCCGCGGCACTCGCCCAGCTCGCGACCACAAGCGCCGCGCCTTCGCCCCGCAACAGCGACAGCGCCCGCGCGCGTTCCACCGCGAGGAGCGGGTCGTCGCGCACGAACTCGTACGGCAGCCGTTCGCGCTCGGGCAGCCGCGCGAGGGGGATCCCGGCGAGGAAGAGGCTCAGCTCTTCGACCATCGCGCCGGCGCGCGCCGGGTTCGCGACGAGGAGCAGCGTGGGACCGGGATGGCGTGCCGCGAGCGCGGCGGCGACGGGCGCGCGGGCCTGTTCGGGCATGCCGATGCGCACCGGTTTCCCCTGCGCGGGCCGGTGGCTGTCGATCGTCTCGGAGAGCGGGCCAAGGATGCCCGCGACTTCGCCTGGCAGGGTGAGTGCTCCTGCGTTGTCCGAGGGGGACGAACCACCGGTCATCGTATCGCAAAGAGCGTTTCGGAGATGTGAGACCGGGGCTCAGCGCCGCCGCGTGGGCATTGATACGCTGGAACTCTGTGGCGAATCCCGACGAACACGGTCACGACCACGATCGCGCGCACGCGGGCGGGCTTGAGCGGCGCCTGCTCATCGGCCTGGCCCTCACGGGCGTCTTCGTCGTCCTCGAAGCCGCGACGGCGTGGTGGGCCGGGTCACTGGCACTCCTTTCCGATGCCGGGCACGCGCTCGCCGATTCCGCGGGCCTGGTTCTCGCGCTCGCGGCCGCCACCGCCGGCCGGCGGCCCGCCGATGCACGCCGCACCTACGGCTACGCTCGCTTCGAAGTGTTGGCGGTGCCCGTGCACGTGACGCTGCTGCTCGGCATCGCCGCCTACATCGTGTTCGAATCCGCCGGCCGTCTCGGCGATGCCCATACGGTGGAGCCGGTGCCTGTCCTGGTGGTCGGCGTCGCCGGGCTCGCGGTGAACCTGCTGGTCGTGGGCCTGCTCCGCGCGCACAGCCACAACAACCTCAATGCCCGCGCGGCGACGCTCGAAGCCGGCGCCGATGCGCTCACCTCCGTCGCCGTCGTGGCCTCGGCGGGGTTCATCGCGCTGGGTGGGTGGCAGGGCACCGATACGGTCGCGGGCCTGCTCATCGTCGCCTTCATCGTGCCGCGCGCGTTCATCCTCCTCCGGCAGGCGGCCGATATCCTGCTGGAGAGTGCACCACCGGGCATCGATCCGGCGGAAATCGTAGCGGCTTCCCGGAGTGTTCCCGGTGTCATCGCCCTGCACGATGTCCATGTATGGGCGATCGCACCCCGCTTCCCGGCGCTCAGCGCGCACGTCGAAGTCGCCGATGTGCACTGCACCGAGCACATCCTCACCGACCTGGCGACGCTTTTTCGCGAGCGCTGGGGCATCGGCCACGTCACGCTGCAGCCCGAGACACGCGAACTGCACGAGGCCATCGGTTGCTGCCTGAGCCCCGACGCGAGCCTGATGCCCGCGCACGGCCATGGCCCCTGAGCCCTCGCCCGTGAGCCGCCGCGTTTCGCGCAGGACGTTCCTCGCGGGCGGCGCCAGTGCCGCCTTGGTCGCCTCCTGCGGCGGCCGGAGCGCCAGCGAGACCCGCCCACAACCGGGAGAACTCGCCGGCGAAACCACCGGGCCCATCGTCCCCACCGCCGGGGCAACGGCCGCGCCAACGCCGGCGCCCCGGCGCTCCGGCGGAACGGCGCGCGTGGTGGCGCCGTCGACGCTCGCCTTCGATACGTTCGATGCCCAGCGCAGCGGCGAACCGGCCCTCGCCGAAATTCTCGGCCGCACGCATTCGCGGATCGTCGAATGGGCGGAGTACGATCCCCTGCGTATCGGCGGCGATCTCGCCACGCGCTGGGAACAGCCCGACCCGGAGACATGGTCGTTCCACCTGGACCCGCGTGCGCGCTGGCAACCGCGGGCGCCGCTCGATGGCCGCCCGGTGACCGCGAACGACGTCGTGGCGCACCTGCGGCGAGCGATGGAACTGGCACGGACGGCCCGGCTCCCGGCGGCGCAGCGGCAGGACGACATCCTGCGCGTGCGCGCCGTCACCGCGGTCGATGAACGCACGGTGCGCGTGACCACCGACGGCCCCGACCCGTTCCTGCTGCATACCCTCGCGGCGCGGCTGGCGTTCGTGCAGGCGCCCGACGCCGTGGAAGCGTTCGCGAAGACCTGGCACCTGCAACGCCCGGCGGAAGTGGTGGGCAGCGGGCCATTCCTTTACACGGGGGCGAACGAACGCACGACAGCGGCGTTCGCGGCTCACATGCAGGGCCACCGGCCCCCGGCGCTCGACGGCCTCGAATTGGAGCCAGCGGCTGGTTCGCGCGCCATGCTCCTCAGCGGGGGCAGCGACGAGGCCCTCCTCCGCGACCGCCGCGATGCCGCTGCGCTCCGTGGCCGCCCGGAGTTCACCGAGTTCGCCCGCTTCGAGGAGACGCCCGTCATCTCCACGGTCTCGACCGGTGGCCCGCCGTGGAACAACCCGGAACTGCTGCGCGCGCTCTCGGGTGCCCTGAACCGGACATGGCTTGCGGCCGAGCTCTTCGGCGGGCGGGCCGCGCCTGGGGCGCCGATCGATCCCGTGTTTGGCCGTCCCTTCGCGCTGACGCCCGCGGACCTCGCGCGCTTCCCCGGCTACGGCGACCCCGAGGCCGATGCCCGGGACGCCCGCCGCCGCTGGGACGCGGCCGGCGGCGCCGCGCTCGGGACTATTCGCATCGACATTCCCAGCGTGTTCGACCCTGCCTACGGGGCGAGCGCGGTGGTCACGGGCCGCCTCGCGCAGGTCCTCGGGAATCGCTTCGTCGCCGCCGTCGAGCCCTACACCACCATCGGCGAGCGTGCCGCCTCCGGGGAGTACGGCGGTGGGCGCGCCGCGCTCTGGTTCGGGTGGGGTCCGCCGTACGACGACCCGGACCCGTCACGCGCGCTGGCCGCGAACTACGGACCGGCGCTCCCCGGCATACGGCCTCGTCTTGACGCGATGCTGACTGAATTTGATGTGGATTCTCGCGCGAAAATCGCCCGTGAGGTGGCCCTGGCGGTGCTGGAAGCCGGTGGCGGGGGCGTCTTCCCATGGCTCGTACAACGGCAGGAGCTATTCCGTGCGCGAGCGCTCCTGCGAGCATTGCCGGGGCCTTTCTGGATTCAACACCGGGACTTTGAGGCTGCCTTGAGCTCCTGATGGCCGCGGCCGGAAGTACCGCCTTCGCTCCGTTGTGTGAGGTGGCGCACTGCTATAGGCGCGGACAATGCCTCGATTCGATGCGATTGACTAAGGGGAAAACAGGGTCAATACTTCCGGCCATCCAGCGGCAAGGCCCCTTCGTACCCATGGTGTGGTCTATAGCTGGAATCAAGGGGGGAAATCTTCATGGTGGAACAGGATAACTACTGGCTCCGTCGCCGCTTCTCGCGCCGCCGCGTAATGGGCAGCGCCGCAGCGTTCGGCGTGGGCGCGACCGCCCTCGGGCTGGTCGGCTGCGGTGATGACGACGATGGTGGTGAGGCACAGCCCACGACCGCCTCGGGCGGCGGGACGACGCCCGCCGGCGGCTCCTCGGCAACGGCCGCTCCTTCGGAAACCCCGAAGAAGGGCGGAACCTACACCGCGGCCTTCACCGGCCCCTTCGCCGGCGCCGACCCGCACAACTCCGTCTACGGTGGCGCGGGTGTCGTGCCCGTCGTCTACAACTACCTCTTCCGCACGTACCCGTCGTTCGCGCCCGAGCGCGGCATCGTGTACGACCTCGCCGAAAGCCACAAGCTCCAGGACGACAAGGTCACCTACGTCTTCAACCTCCGTACGGACGTGAAGATCCCCGCGAACGCGCAGGGCATCCCCGAGCGCGTGATCGACTCGGGCGACGTGCTTGAGAGCTGGAAGCGCATCTCCGACCCGAAGTCCGGTTCCAACGGCTTCGCCTTCACGAACAACTGGGTCGAAAAGATCGACGCCCCGGACGCGAAGACCTTCCGCATCATCACGAAGGCCCCCTACGCGTGGACGGAGTCGCAGGTCGGCAACAACCTCATCGGCGCGATCGTGCCGAAGGAGCTCCTCGCGAGCGCCGACCTGAAGACGAAGCCCGTCGGCGGCGGCCCCTACAAGGTCGTCGAGATTAAGGAAGGCGCGGCGGCGACAATGGAGCGCAACCCGACCTACTACCGGTCGGGCAAGCCGTATCTGGACAAGTACATCATCCGCACCTTCGCCGACCAGGCGACCTGGCTGACGGCGTTCAGCTCGGGCCAGACGGACATGTACCTCGCCACGAACCCGGACGAAGCGAAGCAGCTGACGAACGCCAACAAAAACCTCGTCTACAAGCACGAGAAGGCGATTGGCTTCAACTCGTTCTGGATGAACACCAAGCAGGACCCGTGGAAGGACCCGCGCGTGCGGAAGGCCGTGAACATGGCCACCAACCGCGACGAGTACATCACGATCATCGGGCACGGCGCGGGCGAGCCGATCGGCCCGCTGACCTACGCGTTCGGCAAGTACGCCCTGACCAAGGATGAGCTGAAGACGGCCCAGCCGTACAACACCGCCGAGGCCAAGAAGCTCTTCGAAGCCGCGGGCGTCAAGGAGTTCAGCTTCTCGCATCCCACGAGCAGCAACATGGCGGACTACGTCAACATCTTCGTGCGCCAGATGCAGGCGGCGGGCGTGACGGCCAAGCCGCAGCCGCTGGATGCGGGCACCTGGGTGGCCGGCTACTTCGCCACGCAGCTCAACGCGAGCCTCTCCCTGAACCAGGCCTACCAGACGCCGGACAACGCCGTGCAGTGGTGGAACACCGGCGGCATCACCGGCAACAACAAGTACGACACCGGCTGGACCGATCCGGAAGTCGACGCCCTCATCAAGAAGGCGGCCGGCACGATGGACGAGAACGCCCGCGTCTCGGCCTATAAGGACCTTCAGAAGATGATCCTTCAGAAGGACAGCGGCTTCTTCAACTTCTACGGCGTGTACACGGAATTCATGCACGTGCCGGAGATCAAGAACTACCCGTACGCCACGGGCGCGTTGTCCACGGCGTATATCCAGGATATCTGGACCTCCAAGTCCTGAGCCTGGCCGGGTCGTAACCAGATCGGTGGCGCGGGCCGGGCAGCACGCCCGCCCGCGCCACTTGCGTGAGGGGATGGGTTCATGACGCGCTACATAGTGCGGCGGCTGGCAATGGCCGTGATGATCCTGTGGTTCATCTCCATCATCGTGTTCATGCTCCTCCGGGTCGGTGGTGGCGACCCGGCGCTCCTGCAGCAGGGCATCAACGCGACGCCGGAGAAGATCGCGCAGGTCCACAGGGAGATGGGGCTCGATGATCCGAAGCCGATCCAGTACCTGCACTGGATCAAGGGCATGCTCACCCTGGACTTCGGCCGTTCGCAGCTGACGCAAACCAATATCACGACCGAGTTCCGCGAGCGGTTCCCGGTTAGCTTCCAGCTCATGCTGATGACGATGTTCTGGACCATCGCCCTCGGCATCCCGGCCGGCGTCGTCTCGGCCGCGAAGCGGAATTCGCCCGCGGACTACGTGGTGCGCCTCTTCGCGATCATCGCGCTCTCCGTGCCGGCCTTCTGGATCGCGACACTCGTGCTGCTCGTCCCCGCGCAGCAGTGGGGCTATGGCCCGCCACTCAACCGGCAGGTCTCCGTGCTCACCGACCCGTGGGACAACTTCCGGCAGTTCGGGCCGCCGTCGCTGGTGCTCGCGCTCGGTCCGATCGCCTCGGTCATGCGCCTCACGCGGTCGTCGCTGCTCGAAGTCCTTCGTGCCGATTACGTGCGAACGGCCCGCGCGAAGGGCCTGAGCTCGCAGACGGTCATCCTGCGCCACGCACTGAAGAATTCGCTCATCCCGGTGGTTACCGTCCTCGGCCTCCTCATGGGTGGCCTGCTGGGCGGTTCCGTCATCGTCGAGGCGATTTTCAACCTGCGCGGACTCGGCGCCTACGTGTATGGGGCCATCCTCCAGAAGGACTACAACGTCGCCCAGACGCTCGTGATGTACACGGCCGGCGTCGCCGTCCTTCTGAACCTGGGCGTAGACCTGCTCTACAGCCTCTTCGATCCGAGGATTCGCTATGCATGACGCCCTGAAGGCGCACGCCGGCGTATCCCGGAGGAGGAACAGCGATGGCTGAATCGGCGGCGCGAACCACCCTCCCCCGGGGAGAGTACGTCTATAAGGGCCCATCGCGGCTGAAGCGGTTCGTGCGCACCATGCGCGCGAACCCGCTGGGTGCCTTCGGCCTTTTGCTCATTGCCGTGCTCGTGCTCGTGGGGCTCTTCGCCCCCGTCCTCCGGCACCACGAAATCAACCAGTTCGCGGGCATCCCCGGCCGCGGCCCGACGACGCAGTTCTGGTTCGGCACCGACAAGTTCGGGCAGGACATCTATAGCCGCGTCGTGAGTGGCGCCCGCATCTCGCTGCAGGTGGGCTTCCTCGCGGTCGCCCTCGGCACGGCGATGGGCATGCTCATCGGCGCGTGGGCCGGGTACAAGGGCGGCTGGGTGGATGTGGTCTCGCAGCGCATCATCGATACGATGATCGCGTTCCCCCAGATCCTCTTCCTGCTCGTGATCGTGCGCGTGCTGGGCCCTTCGATGCGGAATGTGATCATCGCGATCGCGGTGCTCATCGTGCCCTCCGTCGCCCGCATTGTGCGCAGCGCCGCCCTGGTCGAGCGCAACAACCTTTATATCGAGGCCGCGCGCTCCATTGGCTCCACCGACGGCCGCATCCTCTTGCGGCACATCATCCCGAACATCCTGCCCGTCGGCGTGGTCGTCGCGACGACGCTGCTCGGTTCGGCGATCCTCGCGGAGGCTTCGCTGAGCTTCCTCGGCCTGGGCATCCCGCCCCCGAACCCGTCCTGGGGCAACGACATCAACGTCGCCCGGACAACGTTCCCCATCAACCTGTGGGCGGCGCTCTTCCCGGGGCTCGCCATCAGCCTCACCGTGCTCGGCTTCAACCTTCTCGGCGACGCCGCGCGCGACATCTTCGACCCTCGCCTGCGGGGCCGGTAAAGGAACTGACACGGGCGGCCCTGTGCCGCCCGCCCGCCCGACTGCGTAGGATTGCGCGCAATGCGCATCCTTATCATCGGCGGGAGCCGGTTCGTTGGTTTGCACCTGACGGAGGCCGCGCGAGAGCGCGGCCATTCCGTTACCCACTTTAATCGCGGCCTGAGCGCGCCCGCCGGCACGCCCGGTGTCGAGGAGATTCGCGGCGACCGCGAACACGACCTGGCGCTGCTCGCCGGCCGAACGTGGGATGCGGTGATCGACACCCCGGGCTACCTCCCGGAGGTGGTCGCCGCCTCCGCCGCGGCGCTGCGGCAGGCCACGGACGCGTACTGCTTCATCTCGACCTTGTCCGTCTACGCGTCATTCGCCGCGGCCGGACAGGACGAGAACGCGGCGCTCGCCACGGTGCCGCCCCCGGGGACCGCGCTTTCGAACGAGACGTACGGGCCCCTCAAAGCCGCCTGCGAGGCCGAGGTCCAGGCCGTCTTCGGCGACCGTGCGCTCATCATTCGGCCGGGCTACATCGTCGGGCCGCACGACCCTTCGGACCGCTTCACCTACTGGCCCGTGCGCGTCCGGGAGGCAGGCGAGGTGCTCGCACCCGGCATCCCGCGCGGCCCCCTGCAGCTGATCGACGCCCGCGACCTCGCGGCATGGGTGGTTGGGCTGCTCGAAGGGGGCGTGCGCGGCGTCTTAAACGCCACCGGTCCGGCCGCGCCGCTCACCTGGCACGAATTCCTGGCCACCGCCGATGTCGTGGCCGGGAACGGCGCGCGCCTCACCTGGGTCGAAGAGGAACTCCTGCTGGCCGACGGGCTCGAACGCAGCGGCGAACTGCCGCTCTGGGCGCCCGCCACGATGGCGGGGCTCCATGGCTTCAGCATCGACCGGGCGCTCGCGGCGGGGCTCCAGTTCCGGTCGTTGGCCACGACCATCGCGGACACGCTCTCGTGGTACGCTTCGCGGCGCAACGGCCCCCTGCGGGCGGGATTGAACGCCCCGCGCGAGCAGGAGCTTCTCGCCCGGTACCACGCCTGGGCGCGAGCACGAAACGAGGCCTGACACTCCACGCACGGCGGGTTTTGCATGCGGTACATCATCTACGGTGCGGGCGCCGTTGGCGGCGCCATCGGCGGGCGGCTCTTCCAGGCCGGCCGCGATGTCGTCCTCATCGCCCGGGGCGCCCACCTCGAAGCCATCCGCGCGAACGGCCTCACGCTCGAATCCCCGGATGGCCGCGATGTCCTGCCCATCCAGGCGGTGAGCGGCCCCGGCGAACTCGCCCTCGGCCGCGATGACGTCGTCGTGCTCGCGATGAAGTCGCAGGACACACCCGGCGCGCTCGCCGCGCTCGAAGCCGCGGGCGGGCAGGATTGCGCGCTGCTCATCGCCCAGAACGGCGTCGACAACGAACGCGCCGCGCTCCGCCGCTTCGCCCGCGTGTACACGACGACCGTCATGCTGCCGGCCACGCACCTGGAGCCGGGTGTCGTGCAGGCGAACTCGGCCCCCATGACCGGCATCCTCGACATCGGCCGCTACCCGTCCGGCGTCGACGCCGTGGCCGAAGCCATCTCCGCCGACCTCGCGGCCGCCACCTTCAGCTCCCACCCCGAGCCGGATGTGATGGCGTGGAAGTACCAGAAGCTGCTTCTCAACCTCGGCAACGCCGTGCAGGCGATCTGCGGCGAGGAGCGTTCCGCCGCGATCGATGACCTGCAGGCGCGCGCCAAAGCCGAGGCCGTGGCCTGCTTCCGCGCCGCCGGCATCGCCTTCGTGGGCGACGAAGCCGATGCCCGCCGTCGCGGCACGATCATCACCGTGCGCCCCATCGCCGGGGCGACCCGCGGCGGTGGCTCCACCTGGCAGAGCATCCAGCGCGGCAAGGCCGAGATCGAAAGCGACTACCTGAATGGCGAAGTGGTGTACCTGGGGCGGATGCAAGGCGTGCCCGCCCCGGTGAACGAACTCCTGCGCGCAACCGCGAACCGGCACGCGCGCGAGGGCGTCGCGCCGGGTACCGTCGGTGCGGCGGAGCTGCTCGCGCGGCTCGCCTGAGGTGCGCGCCCCGCGGATTTTTCGCTCCACGCTAACGAACGTGCCCCGTTCGACCTGACACCATGGACCGTCTCCCGTAGAATCCTCCGTTGGACCGGTCCGGGCGGCGCCCCGGCGATGTCACTCCCGGCTTCCAGGGAACGAGGATTTCATGACGTTCGAGGCTGTTCTGGCGCAGGCGCGGGCCGAAGGCCGCACGCTGCTGAATGAAGTCGAGGCGAAGCAGCTGCTTCGCGATGCGGGCGTGCCCGTCACCAACACCACGCTCGCCACCAGCCGCGAGGAGGCCCAGGCGCAGGCCGAGGCGGCGGGTTACCCCGTCGTCCTCAAGGTCGTTTCGCCCGATATCGCCCACAAGAGCGATGCCGGCGGCGTGAAGCTGAACCTCAAGAGCAAGGACGAGGTCGGCGCCGCCCACGACGCGATCCTTGAGAGCTGCCTCAAGCATGTCCCGGGCGCGCGCATCACCGGTGTCGCCGTCCAGCACATGGCGCCCCAGGGCACCGAAGTCATCGTCGGCATGACCACCGACCCGCAGTTCGGCCCCGTCATGATGTTCGGCCTCGGCGGCATCATGGTCGAAGTGCTGAAAGACGTCTCCTTCCGGCTCGTTCCGCTGGAGGAGAAGGACGCCACGCAGATGATCGACGAGATCAAGGGCCGTCCCATCCTCGCCGGTGTGCGCGGCCAGCCGCCCGCCGATATCGGTGCGCTGAAGACGGCCATCCTCAAGGTCGCCGAATTCGTCGAGAAGCACCCCGAAGTCAAGGAGCTCGACCTCAACCCGGTGTTCGCCTACCCGGACGGCGCCATCGCCGTCGACGCGCGCATCGTCGTCGCGGAGGCCTGAGATGTCCGTACCGGGGCACAGGCTCGACCGGATGTTCAACCCGAAGGTGGTCGCCGTCGTGGGGGACAAGGGCCCCATGTACATGTGGCTCCGCAACAACATGCCGTTCAAGGAGAAGGGCGGCACGCTCTACAGCGTCCAGCTCGACCCGGCCCAGATCCCGGGCATCGAAGCCCTCGGCGTGAAGAACGTCACCTCCATGTCCGAAATCCCCGAGCCGATCGACTACGCCCTCGTCGCGGTGCCGCGGCAGGTCTCGCCGTTCGTGCTCAAGGACCTCATTGCGAACGGCGCCGGCGGCGCGGGCTTCTTCACCTCCGGCTTCGCCGAGACGGGCGAAGAGCTCGGCATCAAGCTCCAGGGCCAGCTCGTGGAGATGGCGAAGGAAGCGAACTTCAACCTGGTCGGCCCCAACTGCATGGGGCTCTATCTCCCGAAGGCGGGCGTGCGCTTCAACGCCGATGCCCCCGTCACGGACGATGGCCGCGTCGGGTTCCTTTCGCAGTCGGGCACGCACGGGATCATGTTCAGCCTCGTCGCTGGCGCGAACGGCATCGGCCTGAGCCGCTGCGCCAGCATTGGCAACGCTGTCGTCCTCGATGTCTCGGACTACATCGACTACCTCATGCAGGACGACGAAACCGAAGTCATCGGCATGTACGTCGAGGGTGTGCGCAACGGCCGGAAGTTCTTCGAGACCCTACGCGAAGCCTGCAAGCGCAAGCCCGTCATCGTCTGGAAGGGGGGCGCCACCGAGGCCGGGTCGCGCGCGACGATGTCGCACACGGGCTCGCTCGCCGCGCCGTCGGCCATCTGGGAAGGGATGATGCGCCAGTGCGGCGCCATCACCACCCAGAACCTCGACGAGACCATCGACACGATGAAGGCGCTCCTTTCGGCGAAGAAGCCGCGTGGCAACCGCATGGCGCTGCTCGCGCAGACCGGCGGCCAGTCGGTCTCCATCACCGACGCCTTCGCGCGTGCCGGTTGGGAGGTGCCCGCCTTCACCGATAGCACCTACGCGACGCTGGGCGAGTTCTTCAACATCATCGGCGGGAGCTTCAAGAACCCGCTCGATATGGCCGGCACCGTGCAGGGCAAGACCGAGACGCTCGACAAGATCCTGAGCATCATCGAGGCCGACCCGAACATCGACGGCATGGCCATGGAGCTGAGCGCGATGTTCGCCGCCCGCCAGTGGAAGGCGAACCCGGCGGTGCTCGATACCACGCTCGACATCATCAAGGCGCACATGAACGCCTCCGATAAGCCGTTCGTGGCCATCCTCCATCCCGCGCATGAGATGGAGTACATCGGCAGCATCATGCACAAGTTCCACGAGCGGGAGATCCCCGTCTTCCAGAGCTTCGAGCGCGCCGCGAACGCCATGCGGCGGGTCTCGGATTACTGGGCCAGCCGGTAACAGCGTGGCCGCGGGGCCGCTCTACCACTTCAGCGACGAACCGGGCATCGCCCGGTTCGTTCCGCGTTCGCCCCGGGCGCGGCCCGAGGTCGATGCCCTGGTGTGGGCCATCGACGCATGGCACGCGCCCATGTACTACGTCCCGCGCGAATGCCCTCGCGCCTGTTTCTGGGCGAACGAACGAACCAGCGCCGCCGACCGTGAGCGGTTCGGCATCGCCGCTGGTTCCCGCTTCGTGATGGTGCTGGAGGAGGCCTGGTGGGAGCGCATGCTCGAGGCCACGGTCTACCGCTACCTCCTCCCGCCCGCGAGCTTCGTGCTCAACGACGCCACCGCCGGGCACTACGTCAGTCGCGAAGCGATGGAGCCGCTCGCCGTGGAGCCGCTCACCGGGCTGCCTGGCCGCATCCGGGACGAAGGCGTCGACCTGCGCGTGCAGCCGCGGCTCAAGGGGCTCTGGGCCGAGGTCATCGCCTCGACCCTGGAATTCTCCGGGACGCGGCTGCGCAACGCCCTCGACTGAGCCGCTACTCCCCCGTCATGCGGCGTGCGTCGAGCAGGCGCGCGAGGTCGGCCGGGGGCGCCACCGCCCGTTCGGTCGCGAGGTCGCGAATCGTGCGGCCGGTGCGGAAGGCTTCGTTCGCGAGTTCGGCCGCGGCGTCGTAACCGATCACGCCCGCGAGCGGCGTGCCGATGCTCAGCCCCTCCTCGACCATGCGCGGGCCGTTCTCCGTCGCCTCCAGCCCGTCGATGCATTTCTCCGCGAAGACGCCGGCGGCGCTGGTGAGCAGCGCGATGGACTGGAGCAGGTTGTGGGCGGCCACGGGCCACATCGTGTTCAGTTCGAAGAATCCCCACTGCCCCGCCATCGCTATGGTGGCGTCGTTGCCTACCACCTGTGCGGCGACCTGCACGACGGCCTCCGGGATCACCGGATTCACCTTCCCGGGCATGATCGAACTACCCGGCTGCAGCGCGGGGAGTGCGACCTCGTACAGTCCCGCCCGCGGCCCGCTGCCCATGAGCCGGATGTCGTTCGCGATCTTCAGCAGCGAAACCGCCACTGTTCGCAGCTCACCGCTCGCCTCCACAACGGCGTCCATGGTTGCCTGCGCCTGGAAGTGGTTGTTCGTCTCGCGCAGCTGGAGCCGCTCCCCTTCGTTGAGGTAGGCGATGGCGCGGGCGGCGAACTCGCGATGGGTGTTCACCCCCGTGCCCACGGCGGTCCCGCCGAGCGCGACTTCGCGCAGCGCCTCGCCCGCGACCGTGACCCGCCGGCGAGCGCGTTCGGCCTGCCCGGCATACCCCCGGAACTCCTGCCCGAGCCGGATCGGTGTTGCGTCCATGAGGTGCGTGCGGCCCGTCTTCACCACAGCGTCGAACTGCGTCGCCTTCGCCTGGAGCGACGCCTCCAGCTTGTAGAGCGCGGGCAGCAGGCGGCGCTGCGTCTCCACCATCGCGGCGAGGTGCAGCGCCGTTGGGATGACGTCGTTCGACGACTGGCCCTTGTTCACGTGGTCGTTGGGATGGATGGGCGTGGACACGCCCTTCGGGCCTCCCCCGAGGATTTCGTTCGCGCGGTTCGCGATCACCTCGTTCGCGTTCATGTTGGTCGAAGTGCCGGAGCCGGTCTGGAAGACATCGACCACGAACTCGGCGTCCCAATCCCCGGCCATCACTTCGCGCGCGGCGGTGACGATGGCGCCGGCGTGCTCGTGCGAGAGCAACCCGAGGTCGCGATTCGCGAGCGCGGCGGCGCGCTTGATGTTCCCCAGTGCGCGCACGAACGGCCGGGGGAGCCGCAGGCCACTGATGGGAAAGTTTCCGGCGGCGCGCGCCGTGTCGACGCCGTAGTAGGCGCTGGCGGGGACGGCGAACTCGCCGATGGCGTCGTGCTCGACGCGCGTGGGGGCTTCTTCGGTCATGCGTTCGAGTGTACGGCGGCGCCCGGCCTACCGCGCGCGACCGCGTTACGCGAAGACGGCCTCAAGTTGGCGTTCGCGGGGCCCGTCGAATTCGCAGAAATAGATGCCCTGCCACTGCCCGAGCAGCATGCGCCCGCTCACGAACGGCACCTGCACGGATGGCCCCACAAGGCTCGCCTTAATGTGCGCGTCGCTGTTGCCTTCGGCGTGCGCGAACGGCGCCTCGTGCGGGACCAGCCGCGCGAGCCAGCCGATCATGTCCCGTTGCACCGCCGGGTCCGCGTTTTCGTTGACCGTGATCGCCGCCGTGGTGTGCGGCACGAACAGCGTCACGACGCCGTCGCCCGCGTTCGCCATGCGCAGCGTCGCGCGCACGCGCTCGGTGACGTCGATGAGTTCCTCGCGCGCGTTCGTGCGCAGCGTGATGGTCGCGCGCATCATCCCCCGAGACTGAGCCCATCCAGGAATTCCAGGACGACGCGGTTGAACTGCTCCGGCTGGTCCAGGTTCGAGGCGTGGCCCGCATCGGTGATGACGGCCTTCGTCGCGTTCGGGATCTTGTTCGCCATGTAGTCCGTCGCGCCAAGGAACGGTTCGTCACGGTCGCCGACGAGCACGAGCGTGGGCACAGCGATGGAGTCGAGCGACTCGATGATGCGCGAATCGAACTGGGCGAGCATGCCCCGCGCGGCGTGCGCCAGCCCCTGGGCCGAACGGTGCGTGCTCACGCGGACCTCCGCGCTCCCTCCGAGCGCGTCCAGTCCCTTTGTCTCGAAGTTCACGGCGCGGCGCTCGGCGGTCTCGTTCCAGCCATCGCGCGCCTTCGGGTTGCGATACCCCGGGCCGGTGTCGAAGAGCATGAGCGCCTGCACCATCGCCGGGTAGCGGACGTTGAACGCGAGCGACGTGTAGCCGCCGAGCGAAAGCCCGCCGATGACGGCCTTCGCGATGCCCAGTTCGCCCAGGATCGCGGCGAGGTCGGCGCAGGAGTGCGCTTCCGAATAGAGCGAGCCGTCGTCCGGGCTGTCGCTCTCACCGTGGCCGCGCATGTCCCAGGTGATGACGCGGTAGCGCTCGCTCAGCACGGGCACCTGTGGCCGCCACATTCCCGCCGTGGCGCTGTAGCCGTGGCTCAGCACGACCGCCGGGCCGCTCCCGGCCACCTCGTAGTGGATCTTCACCCCGTCCCGATCGATGTAGGCCATGACGCAGCTTCCCTCCGTTGGTGGCGGCATTCTAGCGGGCGAAGCGGGCGGTGTGGGGGTTCAGCCGCCGTCGCGGTCGGGGCAGGAGGTGCAACGCGCGTAGGTCTCGCCCGGGCCGGCGGCATCGACCCCGGCGGCGATCAGCATCCGCCGCAGTGTCCACAGCGGGAGCCCCATGACGTTGCAGTAGCACCCATCCAGGTGCGCGACGGTGGGCACGTCCTCGTCCTGGATCGCGTACGCGCCGGCCTTGTCGAGCGGACGGCCGCTCGCGACATATTCCGCGATGACGCTCTCGGGCAGGGCCGCCATGGTCACGCGGCTGAGGCAGTGCCCGGCGGCGGCGTTCATGCCATCGACGACCGCCACGCCCGTCACGACGCCATGCTCGCGGCCGCGCAGTTCGCGCAGCATGCGAACGGCGTCGGCGGCGTCCTCCGGCTTCGCGTAGGCCGTGGGCCCATCGAAGACGATCGTGTCGGCGCCGATGAGCACGGCGCCGGGGTAAGCAGCGCGCAGGGCGCCGGCCTTCGCCAGCGCGAGCCGTTCGGCGTCCTCGATGGGGCTGCCCTCGAACGGCTCCGGCGCATCCGAGGCGGCGGCTTCGAAAGCGGGCAGCAGCGCACGCAACAGCTCGCGCCGCCGGGGAGAGGCCGAGGCGAGCACGACGCGCCTCACGCGGGCGAAGGGTCCGCCGGCGAAGGGTCCGCCAGCGAAAGCCGGGTCACGCATTCGATGTGCCCCGTCTGGGGGAACATGTCCAGCGGCGTCACATGGTCCACCCGGTAGCCGCCGTCCACGAGCACGCGCAGGTCGCGCGCGAGCGTCGCGGGATTGCACGAGACGTACACCACGACGGACGGCCGGAAGCGGATGATCGCCTCCAGCACGGTCGGGTAGCAGCCCGGGCGGGGCGGGTCCAGCAGGATGGCGTCCGGGGCCGTGTCGAGCAGCGGGAGGATGTCCTCGACCTTGCCCGCCTTGACCTGCACATTCGGCGCCTGGATGACGTTCTCGTGCGCATCCTTCGCCGCCGCGTGCGATTCCTCGATCGCGAGCACCCGCCGGAACCGTTCGGCGAAGAGCACGGCGAAGGTGCCCACGCCGGCGAAGGCATCGACGAGCAGGTCGCCCCGCGCCGGGAGCGCCTCGCCCACGAGACGGGCCATCTCCTCGGCCTGGGCGTGGTTCACCTGGAAGAACGCGGAGGCGCTTACCTGGAACTTCGTACCCGCCAACTCCTCCAGGTACGCCTTCTGGCCGGTCTCGGCTTCCATGCCGGGGATGGCGGGGTAGACAAGGAAGCTCCCCGTGGTGGCACCACGGCGCACCTGGATCTGATGCAGCCCGCTCCCCCGTCCCTGGAGCCGCGGCAGCAGTTCGTTCACCCATGGGTCGGCGATGGGGCAGTGGTCGATCTTGAGCAGCGGCCGTCCGCCGCGGGCCATGAAACCGACATCGCCGTAGAGCTTGCCGGTCGAAAAGCGCACGTGGTTGCGGTACGCCCAGGGGTGCTCCGCGCCGCGAATCGGGCGCACGACGCTGTCGTCGAGGTGACCGATGCGCCGCAGCTGCTCGCGCACCACCGCTTCCTTCGCCGCAAGCTGCGCCGGGTGGGCAAGGTGCTGGAGCTGGCACCCGCCGCACTGCCCGAAGACGGGACACGGCGGCTCCACGCGGTCGGCGGACGCTTCGATCACCTTTGTGACGTGCGCCTCGACATAATCCGCGTGGGGCCGGTCGACGGTCGCTTCGACGAGCTCGCCGGGGGCGGCGAAGGCGACCAGCACGACGCGCCCATCCTCGAGGTGGGCGAGCGTAGCGCCGCCCGAGACGATCGGCCCGCAGCGGAGGGCCAGCACCTCGCCCGGTGCGGGTGTGAGATTGGTGGAAGCTCGGCGGGAACGGCGGCCCATGGATTCACTGTACGGTCGCGCCGGGGCACGGGCGAACGCGGAGCAGCGGCACCGCGGCAGCGCCTTACCATGCGCTTCGCCCATAACCGGGCCCCGGGCCACAATGGTCCTTCAACATAACCGGGGCTTCCACGAATGATCATCCACATGGCGCCGGGTGCGTCCGGCGAACAGACCCAGCGAGTCATCGACCGCATTACGCGCGACTACGGCCTGCGCTGCGAGACCATCGAAGGCGACACCACCGTCATCGGCGTCAAGGGCATCGCCGGCATCATCGACGAAGGCCGCATCACCGAGCTGCCCGGCGTCGACCGCGTGATCCGCATCAGCGTCAAGTACAAGGACGCGAGCCGCCAGTTCCAGCCGGAGGACACCGTCATCACGCTGGCCAGCGGCCAGAAGATCGGTGGCGACCACCTGACCGTGTTCGGCGGCCCCTGCGCGATCGAAAGCGAACAGCAGGCACTGGACTCGGCGCGCATGTCGAAGGAAGCCGGCGTCGATGTCCTGCGCGCCTTCGTGGACAAGTCCCGCACCAGCCCCTACGACTACCGCGGCCTCGATATCGACCGCGGCCTCGAAATCGCCGCCGCCATGAAGGCTGAGACCGGGCTGCCGACTGTCTCCGAACTCATCGACCTCCGCCACCTGGACGCGTTCCTCAAGGCGGGGATCGACATCCTCCAGATCGGCGCCCGCAGCGCGCAGTACTCGCCGCTGCTGGAGGAGCTTTCGCGCGTGCAGGTGCCAGTGGTGCTCAAGCACGGCTTCGGCAACGACATGACGGAGTGGCTCTGCGCCGCCGCCTACATCATGTCGGGCGTGGACCGCGCCGGCCGTTCGACCGCGCACGGCAACCCCAACGTCATCCTCTGCTATCGCGGCATCAAGTCGTTCGAGACGGAGACGCGCTTCGCCGCCGACATCTCGATGATTCCGCTCGTGCGGCAGCGCTCCCACCTCCCGCTCATCGCCGACCCGAGCCACTCCTCCGGCGACCGCAAGCTCGTCGAGCGCGTGGCCTATGGCTTCGTCGCCGCGGGCGCGAACGGCATCGAGTTCGACATCCATTCGAACCCGGCCGAGGCGCTCTGCGATGGCAAGCAGGCCGTGGGCCGCGATGCCGGCCGCATCGTCAGCCACTGCCGCTCCATCCACGGGTTGCTCGGCGAAGTTGGCTACGAAACGGGCGGGTCGAAGCGCGTGGGCGTGGGCGCGAAGTAGCGCTATACCCGGTTTCGCACATCACGAGGCGGTCCGAAGGGGCCGCCTCGTCACGTTTCCGGGCCTGCCGCTATCCTTCGCGATAGCAACCGCCCGGAGCCGCCCGATGATCAATCGCGACCGCCTCGTCCAGGAGTTCCTTGAGCTTGTGGCCATCGACAGCCCCTCCGGCGACGAAGACGCCATCGCCGAGGAGCTCGTGCGCCGCCTCCGCGCGCTGGGCGTCGATGCCTCGCAGGATGCCCACGGCAACGTCCTCGGGCGGCGCGACGGCGTGGGCGAGCCCATCCTCCTCTCCGCGCACATGGACACCGTCGAACCGGGGCGCGGCATCCGCCCGGTCTGGGATGGCCCCGACATCATCCGTAGCGACGGCACCACCATCCTCGGCGCCGACAACAAGGCCGGCTGCGCCGTCGTCCTCGAGGTCATCCGCTCGGCGAACGAAGACGCCGCCGCCACGCGCCCGATCGAGGTCGCGATCAGCCGCGGCGAAGAGGTTGGACTCGTCGGCGCCACGAATATGGACTACAGCCGGCTGACCGCGAAAGTCGCCATCGTGATCGATTCGGGCGGCCCGCCGTCTTCGATCCAGGGCCAGGCGCCGTATCACTTCACCTACAGCATCGCCGTGCAGGGGCGCGCCGCCCACGCCGGGGTCGAGCCCGAGAAGGGCATCCCCGCGATCACGATCGCTGCCGAGGCCGTGCTCGGCATGCCCCAGGGGCGCATCGACTTCGAAACCACCGGCAACGTCGGCACCATTCACGGCGGGCTCGTGCGCAACGCCGTCCCCGAACACTGCGAAGTCGAAGGCGAGATGCGCAGCATGGAGTTCGAGAAGGTCGATGCGCTCGTTTCCCGCGCGAAGGCCCACCTCGACGACGTCCGCGCACGGCATCCCGAGGCGCGCATCGATGCGCACTTCCACATGGGCTACCCCGGCTACAAGCTCGAAGCGGGCGACCCGGCGGCGGACCTCATCTTCGCCGTTCTTGGCGGCCTCGGCTTCGCCCCCGACCCGCATCCCGTCGGGGGCGGCACCGACGGCAACGTCTTCCGCGGCCACGGCATCGCCAGCGTCGTCATCGGGCGAGGCGGCTACAACCAGCACACGAAGGACGAATACCTCGTCATCCCCGAGATGCTGCAATGCGCGGCCGTGGTCGAAGCCGCCGTGCGGAGCACAGGGTTGCATACCTAGGCTATCTCGGTATAGAGTCCGCGCATGCGACCTGACCTTGTGCGCGGCAACCTCGATCTCCTCGTACTGGCCGTCCTCGCGCGGCGGCCGGCGCATGGCTACGCCGTTATCGAAGCATTGCGCGAACGCAGCGGCGGCCAGCTCGACCTCCCCGAAGGGACCGTGTACCCGGCGCTGCACCGCCTCGAGGCCGCGGGCCACCTCGCGAGCGAAGAGTCCGTGGTCGATGGCCGCCGCCGGCGCACCTACGCAGTCACGCGCGACGGGCTCGCCGTCATCGACGCCCGCAAGGACGAATGGCGGCGGTTCGCGCGCGTCGTAGAACTCGTGACCGGAGGCACAGCATGACCACGCCGCGGACGATTGCCGGGTACCTCGACGCTCTATTGTTCGAGTTGCGGACCAGGGATCCGGGCGTCGCTCGCCGCGTCCTGGGCGAGGCCGAAGACCACCTGCGCGAAGCCGTCGCGGCGCGCCTGGCTGCCGGCGAGCCGCCCGACATCGCCGAGGAGGCCGCCATCGCCGCATTCGGGGAGCCTCACGCGCTCGCCCGGGCGTACCCCGCCGCGGTGGTCACGCCGGAGCCGGAGCCCGTTCCGTTGGCGGCGCTCGCGCGGCAATTCACGCTCTTCGCCGGGCTGGTGCTCACCACGGTCGGCATCAGCGGCCTGCTCCTCCTCGCGATGGGTGAAGTTGGCGGAACCGGGTTTGCCGTGAGCCAGCCCGTCGTGAACGTGACGGCCTACTGCATGAGCCACGACCCGGCCCCGGTTGGGGTTGCCGGCGAGACTGGCGTGCGGCCGGAGTGCTTGCCGCTCGACCTCGACCGGCTCACGCGCACCGATCGCCAGCACGCCCTCCTCGAGGCGGTGACGCTGCGGGTTGGTCTCGGGCTGGCGGGGATCGCCTGTTTCGCCATCCTGCGGCTCTACCCGCACTGGGGAAGGAGCGCGCCCGCGGGCCTCGCGTTGGCGGCACCGTTCGCGGCCGCGGCGGTCGCGTTGCCGTTGGTGGGCGCGTCGTTCTACCTCGGGATGGACCGCGACGCGAAGAGCGTCGACGGCGCCGGCTGGTATTACTCCGCCGGCATTGCGAGCCTGCTGCTGCTGGTCGCGGCCGCGGCGCGGATCGCCCGGAGCGTGCGCGCCGGGCGAACCACGAACCCCACGGCGTAAAGGCCACGGAGCAACGCGGGCCCCGGCGAACCCTCTCAATTGCGCTCAACCGGGCGGTTGATAGGATTTCGCCATGCTGTGGAAGGGGCTGTGGATGCGACGTGCGGCCGAGGCTGCGTCGCCCGCCCCGTCCCCCGCGCCGGAGATGGCCGACGCGGTCGCTATTGAAGCAGCCGCACCTGCCGATTCCTCACCCATGACGCTCGAATCGTCCGCCGCCGGCAGTGCAACCCCTGCTCCGGAGGCCGCGCCCGCCGCGCCGCGCAAGCCCCTCTGGAAGCCGACGCGGCGCCGCGTCCTGCTCGGCCTTGGCATTGTGATGGTCGCCGGGCTCGCGTACGGGTACACCCATAAGTCCGACTTCAGTTCGCAGGGAGCCGATCTCAGCCGGCGCATCATCGGCGACGAACGAACCGCGCGCCTCGAAAGCTGGTACTTCCGCCTGCAAGACCGCATCGACCGCACGAAGTATCGCTTCCTCGGCGGCGATACCGACCCGTTCGCCGCGCCGGAGGTCGTCGTCCAGTTCGTGGCGCGCCCGCCGCAGCAGATCATCGAAGTTTCGCTCGAACATAGCTACGACTTCGGCCCGGAGTTGCCGCCACCCCCGAAGCCGATGACGCCGCCGGACACCATCCCGCTCCGCGACACCCTGGAGTCCGGCGAGGGCGTCTGGACGACGTCGAGCCTTCCCCGCACCTCGCCCGAGGACCCGATCCTCATGCGCACCTTCGTCCGCCCGGACAAGTCCCGGCCGTACGCGCTCGTGGGCGTGCTCCTGATGGACTCGCGTCGCGTGATGTTGCACATGGTCGGGGGCACGGCCGACCCCGGCGGCGACCGCGGCGTGAAGGGCCCCGGCGTCATCCCGCAGGACGACCGCGCGCTGCTCATCGCCGCGTGGAACGGCGGGTTCAAAGGCCCCCACGGCGGCTACGGCATGATCGCGAACGGCAAGGAGTACCGGCCCCTGCGGAACGGCCTCGCGAGCATCGCCGTGATGCAGGACGGCACCATCAAGATGGGCGAATGGGGCAACGACATCGCCTGGGAAGAGGGCATGGTGGGCGTCCGCCAGAACGCCGTCCTCCTCGTCCGCAACGGCGAGATCAGCAAGCGCGTGACCGAGGGGAACGACACCTGGGGCTACGTCAACGTCAACAGCGCCGAGTTCATCACCTGGCGGTCGGCGGTTGGCCTCACGAAGGATGGCAACCTGCTCTATGCCTCCGGCAATTCGCTCAGCGCCGAGACGCTGGCGAAGGCACTCTGGGCGGCCGGCGCCCATACCGCCATGCAACTTGATATCAACACGCCCTACGTCCTGGGCGCGACCTACTTCCCCCAGCCGGACGGCAGCCTTTCGGCCCTGAAGTTCATGGACACCATGAGCGACAATCCCGCCCGCTTCCTGAGGTCGCAGGAGCGCGACTTCATGTACATCACGCTCGATGAGACCCGCTACCGCAACACCACGCCCGCCACCCCGCGGTAGCGAACCCCGCGACGGCGTCCCTGGCGAGCCGCCGCGATACCATGGGTGCGTGGCGCGCCTTCTGCTCTTCGACATCGACATGACGCTCATCCGCACACATGGCGCGGGCCGCGGCGCGGTCAACACCGTGCTCGCCCGCCTCTCCGGGGTCGAAGAGGCCACGGCCGGCATGCGCTTCGACGGCCGCACCGACCGCGCCATCTTCCTCGAAGCGCTCGGGCGCCATGGTCTCGGGGGCGCCGACCCGGAACGCGCCTTCGAGGCATTCGTCGCGGACTACCTTGCCGAGCTGGAGAAGTCGCTGGAGGTGCTCGGCGGTGTCGTGCTGCCCGGCGTGCCCGCGCTGCTCGATGCCCTCGACGCGCGCGGACAGCTTCTTGGGCTGGCCACGGGGAACATGGAGCGCGGCGCACGCGTAAAACTCACGCACTTCGGCCTCTGGGAGCGCTTCGCCGCCGGCGGCTTCGGCGACCACACTCCCGTGCGCGCCGAAGTCGTCCGCGAGGGCATCGATGCGCTCGCCCGCGTCATCGGCTGCGACCCCGATCCGTCCGCCACGATCGTGCTCGGCGACACCCCGCTCGATATCGAGGCCGCCCACCTGGCCGGCACGCGCTGCCTCGCCGTGGCCACGGGCGCCTTCGATGTCGATGCCCTGCGAGCGGCGGGGGCGGATTGGGTGTTCGCGGACCTTTCGGATACCACGCGCGTGCTGGACGTGCTGTCGAGCTGAGCCCCGCACCACATTGGCCCTGCCGCCCCTACAATCGTCATGCGGCGGAACCACCTGCCCGGGAGTGCGCGCATGAACGTCGGACTGATGGTCGAAGGTCAGAACGGCCTCACCTGGGAACGCTGGAGCCACATCCTCGCGCTCGCCGAACGCCTCCGCTTCCCGAGCGTCTTCCGCTCCGACCACTACTTTATCGGCCCCCAGCAGGACTCCCTCGAGGCGTACCTTTCGTTCGCCATCGCCGCGAAGGAGACCAGCACGATCCGCTTCGGCCCGCTCGTCTCGCCGGTGACGTTCCGTTCGCCGGTGGACCAGGCGCGCATGGCGGCGCAGATCGACGTACTCAGCGGCGGCCGCTTCGTGATGGGCATGGGCGCGGGCTGGAACGAAGCCGAACATAATGCGTACGGCATCCCCTTCCCGCCGTTGAAGGAGCGCTTCGACCGGCTGGAGGAGTCGATCAAGGTCCACCGCGCGCTCTGGACTTCGAACGACGCCAACGTCACCGGCCGCTACTACAACGTGGCTGGCGCGAACTGCCTCCCGCGCCCGGCGGCGGGACGGCCCCCGCTGCTCATCGGCGGCGGCGGCGAAAAACGCACGCTACGGCTCGTCGCCCGGTACGCGGACGAATGGAACTCGGTGAACGTCGACCTCGAGACGTACCGCCGCAAGCAGGAAGTGCTCGAACGCCACTGCGAAGCCGAAGGCCGCGACCCGGCCACGATCCGCCGTTCGATGATGGTGTTCGCCGTCGTCGGGCCGGACGAGGCGTCGCTGCACGCGGGTGCGCGGCGAATTATGAGCATGCGCGGCGTGCCCGCCGATACCGACCCGCGCGCCTTCATGGAGACGCTGCGCGCGCGCGGTATCGCCGGCACTACCGGCCAGGTCGTCGAGCAGCTTGGGCGTCTCGCGGAGGCGGGCCTCCAGGAGATCATGTTCCAGCACTTCAATTTCGATTCCGACCTCGTGCCCGAATACCTCGCGGCCGAGATCGCGCCGAGGGTGAAGGACTTCTAGCCGCCCGCATCCTCGCCGCGTGGCGGCAACTGGCGGCCCATGATGTAGAACGGCGCGCCACCCGTGCTGAACACCACCCGCGCGAGTTCCTCGAAGCCGAGCCGCCGGTAGAGTTCGTGCGCGCGGCTGTCGCAGCGGGCGCTGAGCACGGCCGTGTGCTCGTCCCGCCCGGCGACCAGCGACTCCACCAGGAGCGTGCCGATGCCCTCTCCCTGCCTCGAAGGCGCCACCGCGACCTCGACCACTTCCAGGCTGCGAACGAGCCATCGCCGGTAGGCGTTCGCGGGGATGCGTTTGCGCACCTCGTCGTGCCACCACTGCCCGGGCGCGCTGCTGTAGGCGTAGGTCATGCCCACGACCTCATCGCCATCCATGGCGACGATCGCCTTGAACCCGGGGCGCCGTCCGTGCTCACCGAGGAGGCGCATGCGCACCTCCTGCCCACGGTCGTCATCGAAGTAGGGCGCGCCCGCGAACGCCTCCGCGTACACGTCCAAAGCCCCCTCGAAGAGGGGGCCCTGGAGTGGCATCGGTTCGATGCGAACGGTCATCCGCGATACTGCGTCTTGTTCCCCATGCGGTCCTTGTTGAGCCGCTTGTTGAGGTGCAGGCCATCGAGCAGGAACTCGAGGCCGGCCGCGATCTCCGCCGGGCTACCCGTAGCGCCCAGCTTCTCGAGGGCGGGCATCACCCCCTCCACCTGCCGCGCGAGCGCGACCTCGTCGGCGCTCGGCGTCATGTCGCCCACTTCGGCCGCGAAGCCGGACTTGAAGCGCGTGACGACCGGTTCGAGTTCGCCCAGGTTGAACGAGCGGTTGAACACCGCCACCACCGCGCCCTGCAGCAGCTTGTCGATGATCTGGTCTTCGCGGCCGTCCTCGACGGTCTCGAATTCGACCTTGCCGCTGAGCGTGGGAACGACGTATGGCAGGTCGCTCACGCGCGGGACGACGGTGTCCTCGCCCGTGATGATGGCGCGGCGCAGCGCGTTCGCGAGCATGCTTTCATAGTTCGCGATGCTCGCGCGCACGGAAACGCCAGACCGCTGGTTCACATCCGGGCTGCGCCGCGCGAGGCGGCTGATCTCGGCGATCACTTCCTTCATGTAGGCCGGCACCGCGACCTTGAAGTCCGCCGGCACGGGATGGTGCTCGGCGTCCATGATGTCGATTTCGTGCTCGATCTTGATCGGGTAGTGCGTCCGCACCTGCGCGCCGTAGCGGTCCTTCAGTGGCGTGATGATGCGGCCGCGGTTCGTGTAGTCCTCCGGGTTCGCGCTCGCCACCACGAAGACATCGAGCGGCAGACGGATGCGGTAGCCCCGGATCTGCACGTCGCGCTCTTCCATGATGTTGAGCAGGCCGACCTGGATGCGCTCGGCGAGGTCCGGCAGCTCGTTGATGCAGAAGATGCCGCGGTTCGTGCGCGGAATGAGCCCGTAATGGATGGTCAGCTCGTCCGAGAGGTACTTGCCTTCGGCCACCTTGATCGGGTCCACCTCGCCAATGAGGTCCGCGATGGTGATGTCCGGCGTGGCGAGCTTCTCGCCGTAGCGCTGGTCACGGCTCAGCCACTCAAGCTCGGCGCCGTCACCCATCTCGGCGAGGATGTCGCGTCCCTGCCGCGTGATCGGGTGGTACGGGTCCTCGGGGATCTCGCAGCCCTTCAGCACGGGCGTCTCGTCATCGAGCAGCGAAATCAGCGACCGGATCATGCGCGACTTCGCCTGGCCGCGTTCGCCCAGGAAGATGATGTCCTGCCCGGCGAGGATGGCGTTGACGATGTGGGGGATGACCGTTTCCTCGTAGCCGTGGACGCCGGGGAAGAGCGATTCGCCCTTGCGGATCTTGGCGATGAGGTTCTTGCGCATCTCCTCGCGCACGGGGAGGACCTTGTAGCCCGAAGCCTTCAACTCGCCGACTGTGCGCGGCCGTTCAGCAGTAGTCACGGTGTACCTCTTCCTCCTCCCGGGGCCGTGGAGGCCCTGCGGGACCGCGAGCTGGAAGGAGGGAGGCACCTGCGCGCCGCCAGACCCGTCCATTGCCCGGGAAACCATCGCCGCCCGGGTGGGCGGCCTTGAAGGGGATCATAGAAGCCGGGGTAGGGCTGTCAACCGAGCCACCCAGTCCATCGCGCGGCATGACGGCGCCGTTCGCTTGATTCTTCCGGGCCCCCGGCCGACACTCTGGAGAGCCATTCCCCGATAGCTCAACGGTAGAGCACGCGGCTGTTAACCGCGGTGTTCCTGGTTCGAATCCAGGTCGGGGAGCCACTTACCCCTGTAATCCGAACTTCCCCCAGAATGCCGCTTTCCTAAACCAAGCCCCGGCAATTGCTGGAGGCTGACGCTCACCCGATACCACTTCGAACGGACCTTCGTCGCGAAGGCCCCAGAGATGCCGTCCGGCAGTCCGTCGCGCTCGGGATCGAACGGACGGACTTCGACCTTATTGAGGAGCAGCTGCATGAGCTCCTTCTGGTCGGCGGCCGGCATCAGATTCACCAGCCGCTCGAACTCGACGAGATTCCGACGGATCAAGTCGGCATCCAGGACCCGCCGCCGACGATGGTCGATGTCCATCTGGAGCTTCTCGATGAGCGTCCCGAGCTGCTCCTTCTCCTCGCTGAGTTTCTTCAGCTCCGCGCGGAGGTCCGGCCCGAGATCGTCCTGAGACTTGATGATCTCGATGATCCGGCGGATGCCAGTTGTTAACCGCGCGACCTCCTCGCGATGGCGTCTCTGCTGCTCTTCGAGCTCCTTGATGCGTATCACGGCTTCGCGATTGGCGGCCTGGACGCAGCTCTCGAGCATGGCGCTATGGGCTCCGAGGTCGATCAGGACGCTCTTGATGAGCGTCTCAAACTCCCGCGCCGGCAGGCTCCGCACCGGGCAGGGCGAAGCGCTTCCGTCCTGCGTGACCGAGGTGCAGGCGTAGTACAGATACGGCTGCCCGTCCTTGCCCTTCTTCCCGGCCGGGTAAGTCGGGATCTTCATGAACGAACATTGTTGCTCACGGTACCGGCACGTCAGTTCCGGCCACTGCCGACTCGATGCGTGCCTGGGTATCCTTCGATCCGAAGCGCCTTGCCATCCGCCTCAGTTCATTCCGATCGAACCTGCCACAGCGCACCGCGCGAGCCAAGGCCTCGGTGAGTTCGGCTCGGGACGCCCCGGCTTCCTCGGCGTTCTGGAAGAGATCGACAACGAACCACTCGGGAGTCGGACGCCGAGGGAACGCCACTCGGCGAAGGCGGAAGCGGCGACCGCCAAGCTTGAACTCACCCGAGCGCTTGCGGTTGTACACCAGCGGACTGGCAAAGACAGCAGTTGTTCCCAAACCGAGCGCGTTCCACCGTTCGGGCCCGGTGACTATGTACTGGTCGCCGTCGAGGAAGCCACGCATCAGTTCACCATCGTCGGCCGGGACCCGTCCAAAGCGTCCTCGCTTGGGGTGGAGATACAGGCCGTGCGCCAGCGGCACCAACTTGGCTTCCTGAACCAGCCGGTTCGCGAGGCGCGTAGGGTTTTTGCTCCACTTGGATAGGTCTTTCGTG
>JADLBC010000059.1 GCA_020847985.1 Dehalococcoidia bacterium | reverse complement strand
GGTCGGCCTCGAGGCCGGCATCCGCCCGCAGATGGACGTGACGCTCGTGATCCACCGTGCCGACGGCTCGAGGAAGGAAGTGGCCGTGCTGCTTCGCATCGACACCCCGATCGAGGTGGACTCCTACCTGCACGGCGGCATCCTGCCGTTCGTGCTGCGCGAGCTGGTCGCCGCCTGACGGACGGCGGCCCGGGCTCGCGATGGATTTCCTCGCGACCCCGCTTCCCGCGCCCTGGGCGATCGCCACCTCGGCGGTCGCCCTTTTTCTTTGCTTCCGGGGCGTGCGCCGGGCGCCCTGGGTTCTTCTCGCGGACGGCTTCCGGCTGCACGGCTGGCTCGGCGCCTCGCTCGCGATCGCGCTCGCGTGGATCCTTTCGGCGAGGCCGCTGCCGGGCCTCCCGCTCCACCTGCTCGCCACACCCCTCGTCGCGCTCATGTTCGGCCGCGACCTCGCGCTCGCCGCCGCCGCACCCGCCGTGCTGGCCGCCTGGCTGTGGCGCGGCGGCGAATGGAGCGGCCTCGGCGCGACGTGGCTCCTGGCCGCCTGGCTGCCGATCACCATCGCCGACGGCCTTCGGCGCCTCGCGGACAGCCGGCTGCCCCGTAATCCGTTCACGTTCATCTTCCTGCCGGGATTCTTCGCCCCGGGCATCGCCTTCGCGGCGACCGTGGCCGCGGCCTCGCTGGCCCATGCCGCGGCGGGCACGGCCTCCTGGTCGCGACTTTCGGACGGATTCCTTCCCTACGGCCTGCTGCTGTCGTGGGGAGAATCCTTCCTCACGGGCCTGCTCACGGCGATCTTCGTGGTGTACGAGCCGCGCTGGATGGCGACTTTCGACGACGCCCGGTATCTCGCCAAGCCGAAGCGCCATTGACGCAAGGCGGGGCCCCGGCGACCGGCCGGGAGATTTGCCGGCCGGCTCGAAGCGCGTCTATAATCCGCCACTTCCCGCTTCACCCCGCCACGAGATCCGCCCATGAACCGCAACGACGCCACCTTCGACATTCGCCGCTCCCGCGGCGGGATGCTCCGTGGCGCCGGCATGGCGCGCCTCGTTCTCCCGCCCTCCCAGGGCGGCATCGACTGACCCGGCAGACCCCCGTCCGCCGGCAATTCGAGGCGGATGGAACCGGAACACCCTTCGGACATTCCGCCTCGCGCCCCGCGCGACGCGCCGTCGCGCCTGCACAAATAAGCGGCGCCGGACCGCAAGGTTCGGCGAAGAAAAAATGAACTCCCTGCTCTCCCGGCTTCACCCCGACCGATGGCTCACGGGCCTGTGGCGCAACCCCGACTTCGTGAAGCTCTGGGGTTCGCTCACGATCACCCACTTCGGCGGCCAGGTCACGTTCCTCGCGCTGCCGCTCACGGCGGCCCTGCTCCTCGACGCCTCGCCCTTCGAGGTGGGCGTACTCACGGCGCTCGAGGCCCTGCCCTTCACGCTCTTCGGGCTGTTCGCGGGCGTCTACATCGACCGCACGAGAAAGCTGCCGGTCATCATCGGGGCCGACCTGGGCCGCGCCCTCGCGCTCGCCGTGGTTCCGGTGTGCGCGTGGATGGGCGTGCTCTCGATGCCCATCCTCTACGTGGTCGGATTCCTCGTGGGCACGGGCTCGGTCATCGGCTGGCCGGCGTACCAGGTCTTCATGACCGAACGCGTGGGCCGCGAGAATCTCGTGGAGGCCAACGCGAAGATCGGCGTATCGGACTCGGCCGCGCAACTGGTCGGGCCCGGTCTCGCCGGCGCGCTCATCCAATGGCTCACGGCGCCTTTCGCCATCCTGCTGGACGCGGTGTGCTTCGCGGTCTCGGCGCTCATGCTGCGCGGCATCCCGCCCTCGCGGACGGACGCCCCCAAGCTCGCGAGCGACAGCGTGTGGCGGGACATCGGCGAAGGCCTCGCCGCCGTGTGGCGCAACCGCACGCTGCGCGCGCTCGCCTGGTCGCTCGCCATCTGGCAGGTCTTCCGCCACGCCTATATCGCCGTCGTCGTGCTCTTCGCCGCGCGCGAGCTCGGCTTTTCCGCGGGCCACGTGGGCGTGCTGTTCATGCTGGCCGGCGTGGGATCGCTCACGGCCGCGACCGCGGTGGCCCCCTTGAACGCGCGTTACGGGTTCGGGCCGACGATGCTCGCCGCGCTGGGCGGCACGGGCGCGGCATGGCTGGTGATGGGCGCCTCGTCGGGCAGCTTCTGGGTAGCCTCGCTCATCTTCGGTGGCGGCCTGTTCCTCCTCGACTTCACCGCGATGACCTTCTTCATCAACTACCTCACGCTGCGCCAGGCGGTGACGCCGGACCGGCTGCTCGGGCGCGTGACGGCCACGATGATCGCGCTCACCGTTTCGACGGCCCCGCTCGGCGGGCTCGCCGGCGGCTGGATTGCCGAACACTGGGGCGTTCGCACGACGATCCTGCTGGCGGGACTGGGCGCGCTCCTCATGTTGCCGCTCATGGCCTGGACTTCGCCGCTCGCGAAACTGTCACGGCTGCCGGCCCCCCCCGAGCCCGCGGTCACCGAAAGCGTCGCGGAGGAAATGGCGAGCTAGCCCCTCAACGGCAGTCGCGCAGGGCATCCTCCACGAGGTTCGGGTCCATCCCGTTGCGGGCCAGGTTGTCGAACCGGTACTGCGATCGCGCGAGGTCCATCTCGGCGGCGCGACGCTCGATGTCGCTGAGGGGCCGGGTGCGGCCCGAAGCGCTGTAGGTGGTGACCGGCGCCACCTTGCATTCGGACCTGGCGACCTGGACGGCGGGATCCGTGGCGCAGCCGGCGCCAGGAGGGCCGCGCCGGTGACGGCGAGAAGGGCTTTCAAGGGCATCTCCTCAGGCGGGAAGGGTCCCCCATTCTACGCGGCATCGCCTCCCGGATGACCCCGCC
>JADLBC010000058.1 GCA_020847985.1 Dehalococcoidia bacterium | reverse complement strand
GCCACGCGCGCTCTCGGCGCCACCGTCATCGTCCACGGCGCCTCGCTCGATGAGGCGCGCGCCGAGGCCTTCGCCATCGCCGAGCGTGAGCACCGCGTCTTCGTCCCGCCCTTCGACCACGATGCGGTCATCGCCGGCCAGGGCACCGTCGGCCTCGAAATTCTTCGCCAGGCGCCGCAGGTCGAAGAAGTCCTCGTGCCCGCGGGCGGCGGCGGACTCTTGTCGGGGATCGCCACCGCGATCAAAGCTGCCCGGCCCGATGTCCGCGTCGTCGGCGTGCAGGCGGCGGCGATGGACGGGGTCGCGCGCTCTTTCGCGGCGCACAAGCCCGTCACCACCGGCGCGCATCGCACCATCGCCGATGGCGTTGCCGTCTCCGGCCCTTCGCCGCGCACATTCGAGCTGATCGAGAAACACGTCGACGAAATCGTCTCAGTCGGCGACGAAGCAATCGCCCAGGCAATCGTCACCCTGATTGAGCGCGGGAAGTTCGTGGTCGAAGGGGCGGGCGCGCTCGGCGTTGCCGCCATCATGTCCGGCCGCTACCGGCCCCGCGGTTCCACCCTCGTCGTGCTTTCAGGCGGCAACATCGACATCAACCTGCTCGGCTCGATCGTCCGCCGCGGTCTGGTCGAAGCCGGGCGCTACCAGCACCTGGCCGTCGAAGTCAGCGACACCCCCGGCGAACTTGCGCTCGTTTCGGCGGTCATCGCGAAAGCCGGGGGCAACATCCTCGAAGTCGACCACAACCGCGAGTCGCCCGGCATGCCGGTAGGCGTGGCCGTGCTCGAACTCGTCCTCGAGGTGAACGGCCCCGCCCAATTCACGGAAATCCTGGAAGCACTCCGCGCGGCGGGCCTGCGCGGTGTCCCGGGCAGCCCGGCGCGCCTCGCCACCGAGTCCGCCCGCTCGCGCCACGAAACGCCGGGCTGAGTGGTAAACGCCAAGGACGCCAAGAACGCCAAGGGCACAGAGGTCTTGGAGGCGGTGGACGCCGTTGCATAGGCTCCGAGACCGGGATCGTTCCTGCCCTCTCCTGTGGTTTGTGCCCATCGTGTTTCCTTCGTGTCCTTGGCGTTCTTGGCGTCCTCGGCGTTAACCAGGGCCCCGGCCGCCGCGTACTTCGTCCGGCGAAAGCAGCGCGTCCAGCAGAATGACGACCACCGTCAGCGTGACCGTGATGACGGCCAGGCGGATGAGCTTGCGGAACTGGCGGCCGATCCATTTCATGGGCGGGACTCCGGCGGCGCGAGGCGGTTTCTGTAGATGCCCTTTTCGCTGCCGGGGATGAGCGTAGCGCCCACGGCCCGCTCGTAGAACTCCGCCGGCCCGACTCCCCCGATGATCGCGTAGGCGTACCCCTTCGCCGCCAGCGCCTCCAGGCACTGCAAGAGCAGCACTCGCCCGATGCCGCGCCCGCGTTGCGATTCGAGCACGCCCGTCGGCCCGAAATAGTCCGGGCGCGTGACGTTGTAGCAGGCGAAGCCCTGCACCGCCCGGTTCTCGACCGCGATGTAGACCGTGGGCGGGATGGCGCCGAATGCGGCGGCAACTTCGTCCTCCCAGTGCGGGAAATGCTCGCGGACGAACGCCAGCACTTCCGTGCGTTCGTACGACTCCGCCCGGCGGCAGACGACGCCCTCCGCGGCCAGCCGCGCGATCTCCGCGCCACTCGACGGGATGTCGTATAGCCGCGCCAGCATGTCAGGCACGGACGCGCCTCTTCGCGGCGAGATGGGCGTCGATCGTCGTCATTTGTTCGAGGACCAGGCCCGTAACGTATTCGGCGCTCAGCGGCTCCGCGGCGGTGAACCGCTTCGTCCCGGCGGACGTGCCGTAAATCGCCAGGTGCTTCTTCGCGGCGGCGAAGTAGATCAGCGGCCTGCCGCGGTACTTGAACGTCGGGATCGTGTAGCTGATCGATTCCTCCGATCCCGGCGCGGCAGCATGAATTGTCGCCCGCAGGACCTGCAACGCGTCCCGGTCCGGCGCGGAAAGCCGGCCGAGATACTCGTCGACCGATGCGGCGGTGGCGTCCATTGGGTTCAGGCGAGCCCGCCGCCGTCCAGCACCAATGTCTGGCCGGTGGTGAACGAAGAGGCAGCGCTAGCGAAGTACACGACCGCGCCGGCCATCTCGTCCGGGTCGCCGATGCGGCGCAGAGGGCTCTGGGTGAGCGAGTTCTTCAGGATGGCTTCGTTGTCCCAGAGCGCGCGTGAGAACTCGGTCTTGATCAGTCCCGGGGCGATGCAGTTCACGCGGATGCCGTCCGTGCCCCATTCCTTCGCGCAGACCTGTGTGAGCATGATGATGGCCGCTTTCGAGACTGAATAGCCGCCAAGCCCGCCGCTGGCGCGAAGTCCGCCGGTGGAGCTTACGTTGACGATGCTGCCGCCCTCCCCGTGCTCCTTGATCGCCTCGCGCACCATCTTGCTGAGCAGCCAGGCTGACTTCACGTTCGTATTCATGATGGCGTCCCACGCGCGCTCTTCCAGGTTCGCGATGGGGCCAAACTGCGGGTTCGTGGCCGCAT
>JADLBC010000057.1 GCA_020847985.1 Dehalococcoidia bacterium | reverse complement strand
GTCATCGGCTCCTGGAAGACCATCCCGATTTCGTTTCCGCGGATCTTGCGGAGTTCATCCTCGTCGAGCTTCAGGATGTCCCTGCCCTGGAAGATGATCTCGCCCGAAACCACCTTGCCAGGCGGTGTGGGAATGAGGCGCAGGATCGAGAGCGCAGAAACGCTCTTGCCGCAGCCCGACTCCCCCACCAGCCCGAGGGTCTCGCCTTCGTTGACAACGTAGGACGTGCCATCGACGGCCTTGACGACGCCTTCCTGGGTGTAGAAGTACGTCCTCAGGTCTTTGACCTCGAGTAGTGCCATCCCTTCTCCTTCCTCCACCCGGTGCACCCGGGTCGCGGCAACGCCGGAGTATGCCCTGAACCGAGTTCGTGGGGAAGAGGAGACTCGAACTCCTACGCCTTTCGGCACATGATCCTAAGTCATGCTCGTCTGCCAGTTCCGACACTTCCCCACAAGTGCTGCCGCGCGATCCCCCTCTCGGGGTGCCACCCGGCACGGAACCAAGACTGGTGAGCCGCGAAGGACTCGAACCTTCAACCGGCTGATTAAGAGTCAGCTGCTCTGCCAGTTGAGCTAGCGGCCCCCCAAAAGGGAACGGGCGGGAGTATACCATGGGAAGTTCCGCCGACAAGCGTCACAGCTACTCGCCATAACCTTGCCGCGGGCCTTCCCCGAAGCCATCCCGCCGCTCACCGTGCGTGCGTCTTCCGGTGGGGAAACGCACGTCCAACGGTTTTTCTACCGTCGCACCTTCTCTGAGTCCGCGCAACCCGCCGCATCCATATAAAGTACGTGCGCGTACGAATTTCGCGGATTCGCCCAGCGACGCCGTGACGGTGCCCAGCTCGCCGGCAATCGCAGCTGTGCGCCGTCGCCGGGGCAGACGCGGTCCCACGGTTCGCCCCGAAAGGGCAGCATGGGTGTGAACGGGCCCCGCGACCGCCGCTGAAGCTGCATCCAGCGCGGCGTGACCCGCGTCCTGTCGTTTACCTGCCGAAGGCACGGCGACAGATTGCCGTGGATCCAGGCCCACACCGCCCGGTGCTCCGGGCCCACGCGCAGCTCGTGCGCCCAGAACTCCTCGGGGTGCGATTCATACCGGCCGCCGATGAGGCGCCCCGGGACGACGATGTGCGTCAACTCGTGTTTGGCGATGAAACGGATGACCTCGATCGGCGTCGCCGGGTGCTCGAGCACCGGGTGGAATGCGATGAGGTGTCCTTGCGGGTGCATGAACCGCGGCATCGCGAATGCGAGCGGGCCCTCGGCGGCCACCCGGACCTCGATTTCGCCGGGAATTTCGGCGGAAAACGCGGCACGCATCTGTTGCACGGCCTCGTGCATTACGCTGCAGCGCCACGCCGGTGCGGGTTCGAACAACAGCGGCTGGTAGCGTCTCATCGCGCCGCCCTCGTGGGCGGCGCAGCCTATGGCTCGGCCGCGTCAACCGCTGACGCGGTCCCCAGGCATCCCTGGAGAGCAACGAGGCTGGTCCGGGGCTAATCCCGGCGGATCCACTCCCGCCGGATGATCACGGTCTCGCTCACGGCCGCCGCCCGTTCGATCTCCGGGTCGGGCTGCCTCCGGGGCTCCGCACGCCGCGCGGGCTGCGATCCCTGCACCGCCTGCGATGCGCCCCGGGCCGCCTGCGACGCGAGGTACTTTCCCGCCAGCGTGACTCCCACCTGCAGCGCCGTGCCGATCGCCAGCGCGGTCGCCGCCTTCTTCACCGGCGCGGGCATTCCCGGCCGTGATGTCACCACGGCGCGCTCCGGGGCCGGCGCCGGGAGCGTGGCCTTGAGCGCCGCGAGGTACATCCCGCAGTGGCGGCAGTAGTTGTCGGGGAGGTCGAAGAGCGTCCCGCAATCGGGGCACGGCTGCGCGTCAACGTGCATCGCCGCAGTATACCCGCTCCCCCGGCCGCGTCGATTGGCTAGGCCGCGGCCTGGCGGATGACCTGGATCATCTTCTGCTGGAACTGCACGCGCCGCGCGTCGTCCTCGATTTCGCCGCTGATGCGCTCCACCAGCGCCGACACCTGGTCCTTCGGGAACGCCTCCAGTGTCGCGCCCATGGCCGCGACCTCTTCCTCGACGATCACCGCCGCGAAGGGCCCGAGCGCCGCCGCCGCCGCCTGTCGCAGCGTCGCGAAGAACGCTGCCGTGGCCACCGGGCGCGTGTTCGGGCGTGCCTCCGCCTCGACTTCGACGAGTCCCGCGGTCACCAGCCCTTTGAGCGCGCGCAGGACGGTGAATTCGTCCCGCCCCAGCGATGCCACAAGTTCCGACGCGGTCGTCGCCTCGCCCAATCGCACCACGACCTGCCAATCGAGGGGCTGGAGCGTCACCGGGCCGGCGAGTTCTGCCCCGCGCAGGCGCAGCACCGCCTCGGGTGACGGGATGGCCCTGCGGATGGCGTCGCGTTCGGCGGCCATCGCCGCGATCTCCGCCAGCAACTCGTTCGCCGGGCGGTGGATGGTCGCTTCCGGCGTTGCCGCCTGCGCCTCGAAACGGAACGCGCCGGAGGTCCACGTCATCAGGTGCCGGAGCGCAAGTTCGCCGCTCGCGGGGCCGTGCGTCGCGTGCACGATGGCGCCCTCGCGGAGGTAGATCGCGCCGCGGTCACCCCTATCGGCGAGGTCGAGCCGCCCGTTCTGGCCCGCGGCCGTGAGCATGCGCACCATGTCGCCAATCGGCATTTGCGCCAGGTTCCCGGTCAACCCCTCCGCCATGGCAATCCTCCCTCAGCCCGCTCGCCGCGCTCAGGCGCGAGTTTCCAGCAGCCGCCACGTGGTCCACGCCGGCGCATCCAGCTGCGATTGCGCCAGCAGTTGGCTGCGCTGCGCTTTGCGCTTCGTCAGCCGTTTCTGCGCGCGGGTGTCGGCTTTCCACGCGCTGATCGCGATATCGGCCGACATCCGAAGCAGCGCCGCATCGACGCCCGGCCGGCACACCACCAGCAGCAGTCCTTCGCCCAGGTCGCGCGCCACGAGGCGCCACGTGTCGAAGTCGAACTCCACGCGTGAAGCACGCGTGCCGGCCGCGTCGAGCGCGCTGAACGCCCGTGCCGCTTCCTTGCCGAGCGAAGCCATCGCCACGGTTGCCAGCACGGGTGGTTCCGAACTCGCGATCACCTCGCCGCCGTTGTCACAGACGAAGGCGCCCGCGACGTTCGCAATGCCGGCGATCTGCTGCAGGTCCCCCTCCATCTCAATCTCCCGCTAGGCCACGAACTCCTGCGTTGCCGCACGCAGGTGGAACCGCTCGATCACGGCGCTGTGCCGTTCGTACAGCCCCGCATGTTGCGCTCTCACGCGTGATTCCAGGTCCGCCCGCCGCAGCTGGAAGGCCAGCTTCGCGAGGGTGTCCGAAAGGCACGCGCCCAGCGCTTCGCTCAGCTCCTCGGGCACCTGCCCGTGGAACGTCACCTTCCCGTCTTTGTATTCGAACTCGGCCGCGAACGGGTCCAGGAATGGGTAGATGTCCGCGCGGTCGACGAGCACTTCCTTGAACGCCATGACGAACTGGCCCGGCCGGCTCATGCCATCGACCACTCCCTCGGTGCCCGCGAGGATCTCCTCCCAGACGCCGAGGACGTCGCCGCCTTCGAGCGTGCTCGCCACGGAGGCTGCCGGCGCCGGGGTCGCACCGGCCGCGCGCGCACCAGCCGTACGGAAGACGTTGCAGGTCGCTCCCTGGGAGGCTGCCAGCGCCATGATCTCGTTCGTCGCGGCCGCGCCCGAGCTGTGCACATCGGCCGCCCAGCACGCCGCATCGACGATGGCGCCGTTCGCAAGAAAGATCGCCGCCTGGCCGCCCGAAGCCAGCTCCAGCTCGAGGTAGCCGCTGTGCGACTCCTGCTGCAGCTTCTCCAGCAGCCGGTCGAGGCTCGTGAACGCGGTCGAAAGGCCGCCGTACACCAGTTCGCCATCGACCGATTGCGCGATCAGCTCAGCCAGCGCGGGCGAGAGTGCGTACACATTCAGCACGGCATCGCCCGCGGCGCCGCGGTGCGCGACCGCGTCGGCCGCCTTGATGCCCGTCACGCGCTGCCCGCCGCGGTCCGCGTAGGCGTTCAGGGGCTGCCCGGCCGCGAACAAGATCGCGCCGCGGAGCTCCTCCGAGACCACTTCGAGACAGCCGCTGAGCTGCCGCCGTCCGAGGTCCTTCAGGAGCGCCCCGAAGTCCGTGAACGAAGTGTTCAGGCTCTCGTAGACCGGGTGGTCTCGTGGAATGAGCATCGTGCGTTCCTCACTGTGCCGCATCATCACGCGGCCACGTCTTCGTATCGCTGTACGAGCGACCGCAGGGCCGATCCGGTGGTCTCATTCGCGCCGCCCCGGTTCAACCCCGCCACCACCCGGCCCTGGCCGCTCTCGACGACGATGACATCGCCGTTCACGCCCGTGACCCGCACTTCGCGCAGGCGGCTCTCGGAAAGCACCCGCCCGAGCCCGCGAAGGTCGCCGCCCTGGGTCATCGCCTCGCCGCGGCCCCCGAGGAAGGAGCCGAGCGCCGCCGCCCGGTGCGGTTCCGCGTCGCCGTTCGCGCCCAGGACGCCGCCGTCCCGGTCACAGACGACGGCGCGCGTCACTCCCTGGATGGTGCTGGCGTCGGCCGCCAGCCGTTGGCCCATCTCGCGTGTCATGGTGGTCCTCCCGAGGCCTTAGGCGGCCGCCCGGCGGGCCCGCAGCCGCTCGATCGCGGCGCGCAGGCTCGCCTGCATGCGGTGCAGCGATTCCGCCAGCTGCCCCACTTCGTCGCGCCCTTCGACGGGGATCTCCACGTCCAGCTCGCCCAGGCTCATCCGGTTCGAGGCATCGACCAGCCGGGCAATGCGCCCCGTGATCGTCCTCGTCAGCACGACCACCATGCAGGCCGCCAGCAGCGCGCCCATGAGCGTGTAGAGCAGCACCGCCCGCACCGCCGCCGCGCTCGTGTCCTTGATGTCGGTTTCGGCCTTCTTCGAAGCGTCGAGCCCGTTCGCACCGATGCGGTTCGCCGTCGTGCCGATGCCCTGCACCAGCGTCGAAAAGTTCGTCGTCGATGAGGTGACCGCGGACTGCGCCTCCGCCAGCTTCGCGAACGCCGTCGTGCTCGCCTCGGCCGCCGTGCGAAGGGTTGCCTTCTCATCGGGCTTGAGGCCGGAGGCCGCGTCGATTTCGTTCTTGAGTGCGCCCAGGGCGGTCGTCGTGCGGGCCGCCGCCGCGTCGCTCGGGCGCGCCGTGTAGTCGTCCGCCAGCCGCCCGGCCGCGAGCGCGGCCGCGGTGGCCTTCTCGACCCCGGTCTTGCCCGCGAGGCCATCCTCGACGGTGCGAAGCTGCGTGCGGAAGGTCCCTTCGAGGCCGCTGTCGGTCGTGCCGAACGACGTATACGCCGCGGCCAGGCGCTCGAACTCCTGCTCAAAGCGGTCGATCTGGTTCGTCATTTGCAGGACGCGGGCTTCTTCGGTGGTGCCCATGACCATGGGAATGATCTGGGCCAACGCCCCGCGCGCCGCATCGAGGTCGCTGCGCACACGAAGCGTGTACGTCTCCGTCGCCACCTGCGCCCCCGAGGTGCGAACGGCCAACTGATATTCGGAGATGTCGCGCTGCGCGTTCGCCAGGTGGCGCTGCAGTTCCAGGCTGAGCGCGTTCAGCCGCTGGCCGTTCGCGCTCGCTTCCTCGGCCGAATCCCGCACATCGAGGACTGCCGTGGCCCCCACGCCGGCCACCATCGCGATGACCCCAAAGACCGCCGCGAAGCCGAAGGCCAGCTTCGTCCGGATGCGAATGTCACTGAATTTGGTGATCGAAAAGCGTCGCACGGAAAATCCCCCAGGCTGCTGTTCATGAGATCAGCCGGGGCATCCGGACGCTCAAGGGCCACCGATGTGGCCAGACCGTTGCCCGCCCGCCGGCCCGGGAACGGTCCGGTGACAAACCGGTGAAGTGCCGTCCCTACTCCGTCACTGCCCGCTCGACGGCCGCCGTGAGGTCGATTGCGGGCCCTCCGGGGACGCGCAGGCGCCCCTCGGCCACGGCCCGAAGCGTCTCGACCAGGAAGGGCCGTTCGCGCTCCACGCCCCGCCGTCGAATCTCCTGGTAGAGCGCGGAATCCTCGATTGGTACGCCGTTCGCGGCGGCTTTCGGCCAGCTCGCCCACGCCGCCGCGCTGGCCGCATCCTTCAGACCGAAACGGCAATAGCTCAGCACCGGCCCGCGGTCGAGGTCTCCGGTCACGAGGTTCATGAGGCAGCCCGATTCGCCGGCCCCCGTGCGAATCAACTCCGCGATGACTTCCTGGTACGTGCCCACCGGCCCATCCGGGAGCGCCGGGTGGTCGTTGATGAGCACGAACCGTTCGAACAGCGCGGGCGTGGCGATGAGCATGTACCCGAACAGGACGCCCAGCGTGAAGTCGTACTTCGCGAGCCGCGCGGCGACCGCTTCGTCGTATTCCAGGCGCCACGCCGGCAGCGGCTCGCCCGGCTTCGAAAGCTTCCCACCGCGCGCCTTCCGGAACCGCACGGAGGAGATCGTCTCAACCGGGATCCGGTGATCGCGTGCCAGGGCCAGCAGCCGGTCCGTCGGCTCGGCTTCCCCCGGATCGCGGTTCACGAATAGCACCGCGATGCGCACGGGGAGCCCGGCCTCGATCGCATTCAACGTGTACTCGAGCGCTCCGTACGAACCGGGCCCGCGGCCCGTCGTGAGCCAGGCGATGTGCAGCGGCTCAGTCATCGTCGCCGTCAGCGTCATACGGCGCGGCCACGTCGCGCAGTTCGGCCCGTTCGTCGGCGAAGCGCGATTGCAGCGTCTTCACGCGCAGCTCCGCGCCTTCGAGCACCACCCGCAGGCGGTCGACCAGCGCGGCGCCCTCCTCGTAGAGCTTCAGCGATTCCTCCAGCGGCAGGTTGCCCTGCTCCAGCCGGCGGGCCTTCTCCTCCAGCTCCGCGTAGAGCTCCTCGAACGTTTTTTCAGCCTTCGCCACTGTGGGCCTGCTCCAGCCGCGTGCGCGCGGTCGTGCTCATTCTCACCCGATGTCGGCGAAGAACGTACCGTCGGCGACGCTCACCGCCACGTGGTGCCCCGGTTTCGCCTTCCGCACCGAATTGACCACCTTGCGGGTCTGCGCGTCCTGCACGATTGCGAACCCCCGCGCGAGCGTCGCGCCCGGGTCGAGGCCCGCGATCCGCGCCCGGCCGCGCTCGAACCGTGCCCGGTCCGCGGCACAGGTGCGCTCGAGACCGGAGGCAAGCAGCCGCAGCAGCGCATCGACCTCGCGGGCTTTGGCCGCCGGGTCCGGGACGTTCCGCTCGATGCGCGTCAGCAGCCCCTGGATGCGCGCCGCGTCATCGGAGAGCGCGGCCCGCGCGGCCGAAGCCATCGACCGCTCAAGCACCCGCACGGCGCGCGTCATCTCCCGGATGTCGGGTGTCGCGCGTTCCGCCGCCGCGCTCGGGGTGGGGGCGCGCACGTCGGCCACCAGGTCGGCGATGGTCTCATCCGTTTCGTGCCCGACACCCGAGACCACGGGCACCGGGAAGGCGTACAGCGCGCGCGCCACGCGTTCGTCGTTGAACGCCCAGAGGTCCTCGATACTCCCGCCCCCGCGGGCCACGATGGCGACATCGATATCGGGCTCGGCGGCGAGCGTGCGCAGCGCCCCCACGATGCGCGGCGCCGCCTGGTCGCCCTGCACGAGCGCCGGCGAAACGACCAGCGATGCCAGCGGCCAGCGCCGCGCGAGCACGTTCTTCACGTCCTGCAGCGCCGCGCCCGTCGGCGATGTCACGAGCCCGATGCGTTGCGGGAAGCGCGGCACGCGCCGCTTCCGTCCGGGGTCGAAGAGTCCTTCCGCGCCGAGCCGTTTCTTCAGCTCTTCGTAGCGCGCCGCGAGAATGCCCACGCCCTCGGGGCGCACGAAGTCGCACACGAACTGCAGTTCGCCGCGCTGCGGGTACACCGACACGCGGCCATGCGCGAGCACGCGGTCGCCGTCGCGCAGGACCGCGCCGGGCATGTCGTCGCGAAAGAGGACGCAGCGCATGAGCCCGCCCGCGTCCTTCAGCGAAAAGTACCGGTGGCCGCTCGAAGGCCGGCTGAAGTTCGAGACTTCACCGACCACCCAGAGGTCCCAGAGGTATTCGTTCGCTTCCAGGATCTCGCGCAAAAACGCCGTCAGTTGCGATACCGTCAGCGCTCCCTGCACGTCCGGTGGCTCCTTACTGCACGCGCTCGATGTACTGGCCGGTGTCGGTATTCACGCGGATGCGCGTCCCTTCCTCGATGAAGAGCGGAACGTTGATGGTGAGGCCCGTCTCCAGCTTCGCCGGCTTGTTGCCGCCCGTCGCGGTATCGCCCTTGAAGCCCGGTTCGGTTTCCACCACCGTAAGCTCGACCGTAATCGGGAGCTCAACGCCGATCACTTCCTCGCCGTAGAGCACGACTTCACAGACGTCGTTCTCCTTGAGGTACTTGTTCGCGTCCGTCATCTTGTCGGCCGAGACGGGAATCTGTTCGAACGATTCGGTGTTCATGAAGTGGTAGAACTGGTCGTCGCTGTAGAGGTACTGCATCTCGCGGCGTTCCACGCGCGCCCGGGGCCACTTCGTTCCCGCCTGGAACGTCTGCTCCGTGATCGACCCGCTGCGCACGTCGCGCAGCTTGATCCGCACCTGGGCCGAACCGCGCCCCATCTTGATGTGGTTATAATCCAGGATCGAATACAGCTTCCCATCGTGTTCGATGGTCGCGCCCTTCTTCAGTTCGCCTGTCGAAATCACCTTCGTGCTCCTCCCGGGGTCAGTTTTCGTGCGTGGCTGAGCACGCGGGCTTTGCCGTTTTCCAGCCGGACGATGTCCTCGATGCGGACGCCGCCCCACCCGGGGAGGTAGATCCCGGGCTCGATGGTGAACACCATGCCCTCTTCGAGAGTATCCTCCGATGTCGGCCCGAGATAGGGGGCTTCGTGGACTTCGAGCCCGACGCCGTGGCCGAGACCGTGCCCGAACTGCTCGCCATAGCCCGCCCTGCGGATGACCGCGTGCGCCAGTTCGTGCGCCGCGCTGCCCGGCATGCCCGCTTCCACGCCCTCGATCGCGGCCCGCTGAGCCTCGAACACGATCTCGTAGATCCCGGCGAAACGGGCATCCGGCGTGCCCAGGACGGTTGTCCGCGTGAGGTCGCTGCAGTAGCCGCGGTACTGCGCCCCCATGTCGATAACGACGGTGCCTCCCGGGGCGATCGGCTCCGGGCGCGGGCTGGCGTGAGGCATCGCCGCCCAGGCGCCGCCCGCGACGATCGTGTCGAAGCTCACGCTTTCAGCCCCGAGATCCCGCACCGCGCGCTCGACGGCCAATGCCACGTCCTGCTCGGTCTGGCCCGCCTCCATCGCCGCCTCGACGCGTTCGTACGCCTCGTCCGCGATATCGATGGCACACTGCAGCAGGCCCAGTTCCTCCGCGTCCTTTTCGTGGCGCGCCCGTTCGACGATGCGGCCGGCGGTGCCCATGCGCGGGCGGAGCGCCCAGGGCATCGCCGCCATCGCCTCCTGAAGCCGTTCGTACCCACCAATCGACATATCCGCCGCCGAGACGCCGACGGCCTTCCCATCGAGGCCGGCCTCGCGCACGAGCCGGGGGACCCACGCGTTCATGCGGTCGCGAACCGTGAACAGCGTAAACCCACGCGCCACGGCCTCGCGCTCGGCCTGCTCGACGTACCGGAAGTCGACGGCGAGATAGGCCGCATCGCGCGTCACGAGCGCATGCCCGGCTGAACCGGAGAACCCGGAGACGTAGCGGCGATTCGCCGAGTGCTTTCCGAAGACATCGTCCACGGGGCTCGAGATCCAGAGCGCGTCGAGGCCCTCTTCGGCCATCGCGGCGCGGATGCGGTCCAGTCGGTTCGTCATGCGTTGTCCCGGGGGGCGATTCAGGGGGCGGGCGGCGCCACGCCGAGGTGGTCCAGCAGGAGGGTGGCCGCGGCAGTGTAGCCCGCCCGCCCGAGGCCGGTCACCTGCCCCAGGCACACCTCCGCGATCATCGATATGTGTCTGAAGCCCTCGCGGGCGTGCGTGTTCGAGATGTGTACTTCGACCACCGGCAGCTGGATCGCCTCGATCGCGTCCCGCAGCGCCACCGACGTGTGCGTATAGGCACCCGCGTTGATGACCACGCCGCGGGCGAGTTTCCGGTGTTCGTGCAGGAAATCGATGAGCGCGCCTTCGTGGTTGCTCTGGTAGCAGAGCACGGCGGCTCCGCGGGCGCCCACGACGGCGGCGACGTCGGCCTCGATGTCCAGCAACGTGGTCGTGCCGTACACCTCGGGCTTGCGCTCCCCGAGCAGGTTCAGATTCGGCCCATGGACGAGAAGGATGACGGGGTGACCGGTGGCGGGCATGCGCGCGAGTATCGCAAGGCCGGGGCGCGGCCGCCAAGCGGTCGCGTCAGGCGCTGGCCGCGTCGCGCCGCCGGCGTTCGCGCCGACCGCCCCCGAGGGCGTCCTCGGCGATCCGCGTCCACGCCGCTTCCGTGACCTGGGCCTGCCTTGCCTGGCTCACGTGCGTGTAGATCTGTGTGGTATTCGGCGAACTGTGCCCGAGCAGGTCCTGGACGGTCCGCAGACCGGCGCCGCCATCGAGCAGGTGGGTCGCGAAGGAATGGCGGAGGAGGTGGGGGTGCACGTCCTGCGCGATCCCGGCCGCCAGCGCGTGCTGCTTGATCGCCGCCTGCACCGACCGCGCCGTCAGCCGCGTCCCGAGGCGGTTCAGGAACAGCGCCGCCTCCGCGCCCTTCGCGAGCCGGGGCCGCCCATCGCGCCGGTACGCCTCCAAAGCTGCCACGGCGGGCTCGCCGAAGAGGACCAGCCGCTCCTTCGAGCCCTTGCCCCGGACAATGGCCGCGGCCTCGCCGAGGTCGATCGAACCCACGTCGAGTGCCACCAGTTCGGAGATGCGCAGCCCCCCGCCATAGAGCAGCTCGAAGATGGCACGGTCGCGCAGGCCCTGCGGGGTCGAAAGGTCGGGCGCCGCGAGGAGTGCGGCGATGACGCCATGGTCGAGCACCTTGGGCAGCCGCTTCGGACGCCTGGGAAGCGAAACGCCGAACAGCAGGTCGCGCTCGGTGGCCTGCTCCTGCAAGAGGTAGCGGTAGAAGGCGTGAATGGTGCTCGTCCGCCGTGTCACCGACGCGGCCACGATGCCGCGATCGCGCAACTCGCCCAGGTACTCCCGGAAGAGCGCCCGCGTCATCGCCAGCGGTTCGGCCTTTCGTTCGCGGCACCAGGCGAGGAACTGCCCGATGTCGTTGCGGTAGTTCCGCGCCGTCAGCGGAGAGCGGTTGCCCACCGCGATCAGCTCGCGCAGATACGCATCGAGAAACGCCTCGGCCGTCTTGTGCGCCGCGACACTCGCCATAACCGCACAATACCGTTAACGCGGCTTACCGCCACCGGGGACTCGGAACCGGGAACTGGGAACTGAAATCGCTAGTACTTCGAGATGTTGATCTCTTCCATGTTGCCGGTCACGAGATAGATGATCCGCTCGCAGATGTTCGTGCACCGGTCGGCGATTCGCTCCAGGTTGTGCGCCGTCCAGAGCATGTAGGTGTTCCGCTGGATCGTGCTCGGGTCGGCGATCATCGCAGCGTTCGAATCGTCGTACACGCGGTCCTGCAGGCGGTCGACCTCGTCATCGGCCTCGCAGATCTGGCGGGCGGCCGCGATGTCCTGGTCGATGAACGCCTTCAGGCTGTCGCGGAGCATGGCGACGGTACGGTCGGCCATGGCGGGGATGTAGCCCAGCCGCCGGGGCAGCGGCTCATCGGCGAGCATCATGTTGATGCGCGCGACCCCCTCGGCGTGGTCGGCGATGCGCTCGAGGTCGGTCACGATGAAGAGCATGCTCACCAGCGCGCGCAGGTCCGTGGCCATCGGCTGCTGGCTCGCGATCACAAAGATCACGCGCTCTTCGATTTCGAAGCGCTTCGCGTTGATGCGGGCGTCGTCCTCGACGATCTTCTGGGACCAGCGGTGATCGCCGTCGCGCAGCGATTCCATGGCGTCCATCAGCGCCTTTTCCGCCATCGAACCCAGGATCAGCACCTCGTCCTGGAGTTCGGTGATCTCGCGCCGGAAAAGGTCTCGGGTCACGGTTCCTCCCGTTGCATTCGCCGCCGCGAATGTCCTGCGCGCGAAGGCTTCACCAGCCGGCGCGCTTCCGGCGGATGCCCGCCCGGCTGCTGCCGGCTGGTCCCGGCGCCGCAAAGCATACGCGCCGCAATGCCAGTCTCGCGAGCGTCATTCGCCCGCGTCTTACCCTGGCCGTGCACCCGCGCCGAATGGTCCGGACTTCCGCCGGAAACCTCTCGCATCGCGTTACCCGAATCGGCCGCTGATGTAGTCCTCGGTCCGCTTGTCACGCGGCCGGGTGAACAGGTCCTCCGTGCGCCGGTATTCGATGAGCCGCCCCACGCGGTCCTCGGCGGCGAGCATGTAGGCGGTGAAGTCGCTGACGCGCGCGGCCTGCTGCATGTTGTGCGTCACGACCACGATCGTGTACCGCTCCGCGAGCACCCGCATGAGGTCCTCGATCTTCAGCGTGGCGATGGGATCGAGCGCCGAGCAGGGTTCGTCCATCAGTACGACATCCGGCTCGACGGCGATGGCGCGGGCAATGCAGAGCCGCTGCTGCTGGCCCCCGGAAAGCGCGATCCCGGGCTTCTTCAGGTCGTTCTTTACGTCCTCCCAGAGCGATGCGTCCTTCAGGGCGCGCTCCACGCGGTCGCCGATCTCGGACTTGTTGCGCACGCCGAGGAAGCGCAGCCCGGCGGCGACGTTCTCCGCGATGGACATCGTCGGGAACGGGTTCGGCTTCTGGAACACCATGCCCACCCGCTGCCGCACGCGGGCCGGGTCGACCCCCGCCGCATAGATGTCCGAACCGTCGAGCAGGACCTTGCCATCGACGCGCGCGCCCTGCACGAATTCGTGCATGCGGTTGAAGCAGCGAATGAGGGTCGACTTCCCGCAGCCCGAGGGCCCGATCAGGGCGGTCACGGAGTTCGCGTAGATCTGCATCGAAACGTCCGCCACCGCGTGCTTCGAGCCGTAGTACGCCTGCAGGTTTTCGACTTCGATGGTCACGCGGCGTTCGTGCTCGCGGCCGTTCGCACCGCCGGGCGCGACATCCGGGGCCAACCGCGGCGCTTCGCCGCGGCCATTGGCCACTTCCGGCACCTTCGTGCGTACCTCCGACATTCCGGCCTCCCTACTGCCGAACCGTCACCCGCGACCCGAACAGGGTGCGGACGACGAGACTGATGACGAGGATGATCGCGACGAGCACCAGGCTCATGGCCCATGCCTGCTCGTGCCAGTAGTCGTACGGGCCCGTCGCGTAGTAATAAATGCGCCGCGGGAGCGAATCCATCGGCGTGCTGATGTCCGTCGTGTAGAACTGGTTGCCGAGGGCGGTGAAGAGCAGCGGCGCCGCCTCACCCGCGATGCGCGAAAGCCCGAGCATGACGCCCGTCACGATTCCCGGCATCGCCGTCGGCAGCACCACCCGGAGGACCGTCTTCCAGCGAGGCGCGCCGAGCGCGTAGCTCGCTTCCCGCAGCGACCGCGGCACGAGCAGCAGCATCTCTTCCGTGATTCGGGCGATGATGGGCACGAGGATGATCGCCAGCGCCAACGCGCCCGCGAACCCCGAGAAGTGCCCCTGCCGCAGCACCACGAGCCCGTACACGAACAAGCCGATCGTGATCGAAGGGATGCCCGCCATCACTTCGATGATGAACCGTACGACGCTGCCCGCCCGGTTCTGCCCGTACTCCGAGAGGAAGATGCCCGCGCCAATCGCCACGGGCACGCCCATCAGCAGCGCCAGGCCGACCATGATGCCGCTGCCCACGATCGCGTTGTGCACGCCCCCGCCTTCGCGACCGGGCCGGTTCGGGTCGGCCGTGAAGAACTCGAGCGAGAGGCCGGGCACACCCTCCTTCACCAGGTAGAAGAGGATGAGAAAGAGCGGGATCACCGCCGCGATGGCCGCGCCGACCATCGCCAGCGTCATCGCGCGGTCCATCATGCGCCGCCGCCGGTAGAGGAAGTCCGAGCGCACGAGCGGGCTCAGGTCGCCGCTGCCGGGCACGTTCGTGTTCGCCGTCATTCCTGCACCATCGCCCGCTGCCCCTTGGTCACGCGCCACACGAGCAGCCGTGCCACGACATTGATGAAGAAGGTGATGACGAGCAGCAGCAGCGCCACCTCGAGCAGGGCCGAGCGATGCAGGCCGGTCGCCTCCGGGAACTGGTTCGCGATGACGCTGGCCATGGTGTAGGCGGGCGAGAAGATGTTCTCGGGCAGCTTCACGCTGTTGCCGATGACGAGCGTCACCGCGAGCGTCTCACCCACCGCGCGCGCCAGCCCAAGGATTGCGGCACCCATCACGCCCGACCGGGCATACGGCAGTACCGCGATCCGGATGGCCTCCCAGCGCGTCGCACCCAGCGCGAGGATGCCCTCCCGCTGGCTCGACGGCACGGCCGCGATCACATCGCGCGACACCGCCATCACCGTCGGCAGGATCATGATCGTGAGGATGATGCAGGCCGAGAACAGCCCCGTGATGAGCGGCGTGCCATCGAAGACGGGGATCCAGCCCAGCGTCGAAGTCACCACCGGCCCGAAGTGGTCGCGGATGAAGACTCCCATCACGAAGATGCCCCAGAGCCCGTACACCACGCTGGGGATCGCGGCGAGCAACTCCACCAGGTAGGAAACGGGCCGTGCCACGCGTTGGGGTGCAATCTCCACCAGGAACAGCGCCACCAGCACCGCGATGATCGTCGCGAACACCAGCGCGAACACCGACGTGATGACCGTGCCGGCGACGAAGGCAAGCACGCCGAAGGTCTCGTGCGAAGGGTCCCACGTGGTGCTCGTGACAAAGCCGATGCCGGCATGCCCGATCGCCTCGCGTGACTGCGCGAACAGCTGCCAGAACAGACCCACGATCACGAGCGCAACGATCGCCGCCGCTGCTCCGGCCAGCGTCGTGAACACCCAATCCCCGGGCTTGAACCGGTTCACGAGCGACTTCGCCCGCTTCGGCTGGCCCAGTGTCGATACCGCCATCCGCGGCACTCCTCGTGTGGCTCGCCGCCACGCCTGCTTCGATGGTTTGGCGCCGGGCCCTGCTGTGGAGCGGCCGGGCGCCTCCAATTCCGTGCCTATGCGGCCCTTCCGAAGCGGGTCAGTGGCCGGTGAGGCTTGACCTCGCGCCGTTGCCGCACTCCCGGGGCCCTTCTACGTCGCTTCGATCCGCGGGTTCGATCTGTTCACAGTGAATGGGAGGTCCATTAACGGACGTTTAAGAGGCGGCCACCGCCACGCCCGCGAGACTCCCGGGCGGGGACTTTTTACAAACTCCATGCACCGCGCGCGTTAAACGGTTACCGACGCCTGCCATGCTGGTGGCCAAGGCGGGTGATTACGGCCCACCTGCCCCATCCACCCCTTTGGGGGCCGGGCGCCAGGCGCATGCCAACCCCGACCCGGCTCACCCCGGGTGGCGTGCGCCGGGGTGCCCGGCGCATACTGGATACGACGCCGGCCGTCGCAGGCGCGTCCCCGCTATGGCCCAAAAAATCCTCGTCGTCGATGACGAACAGAACATTCGCGATCTCGCCGCCCTCTACCTCGAGAAGGAGGGCTTCGCCGTCGATTGCGCGCCCACCGGCATGGACGCTCTCGACCGCTTCGACCACGTCCAGCCGTCGCTCGTCATCCTCGATGTGATGATGCCGGGCATGGACGGTTTCCAGGTCTGCCGCGAAATTCGCCGCGGCCACGATGTCCCCATCCTCATGCTCACCGCCCGCAACGAGGACATCGACAAGATCATCGGGCTCGAACTGGGCGCCGACGACTACATGACCAAGCCCTTCAATCCGCGCGAAATGGTCGCCCGGGTGCGCGCCATCCTTCGCCGCTTCGAAGGGGGCCGCAAGCCGCAGAACGCCCTCTCCGTCGCCAACCTGACCGTGGACAAAGCGCGCCGCGAAGCCCGCATCGATGAGGAGCTCCTGCCCCTGCGCACCAAGGAGTTCGACCTGCTCGTCGCCTTCGCGGAGAACCCGGGCATCGCGCTCACGCGTGACCAGCTGCTCGGCACCGTCTGGGGCTACGAATACGCCGGCGAGACCCGCACCGTCGATGTGCACGTGCAGCACCTCCGCGCGAAGCTGGCGGGGGCCCGCGTCTCCATCGAGACCCTGCGCGGCGTGGGCTACAAACTGGTTGAACTGGATTCCTGAGCCGGGCGGGGGAGGCCGGCGCGCATGGGCAGCCTTCAGGTCCGCCTGTTCCTCACATATCTCGTCATAATCGGGGTGACGCTCGGACTCGCCGCCGTCAGCCTCTTCCTGCTGCTCGGCGGCTACCGCGACGAGATCTCGTACGGGAACCTTGAGGACGTCTCCACCCTCATCAACGACAAGGCGAACTTCGAACTCCGCGACGCCGCCGAGTCGGGCAACGGCACCCCCGACGGCCAGTACCTCTTGCTCGTGCTCTCCGCCGCCTTCAACCAGGGCGACCCCGTGGGCACGCGAAACACCGCCGTCGCCGTCGTCGACCGCTCGGGCCGCGTGATCGATTCCGCCTCCCCGGGAGAGGGCGCGCGCCTCGACGGCGCCGTCGTCGAACTCACCGGCGACCAGGCCAACGCCACCGATGGCGGGCAGGGTGTTCGTTGCCGCATCGACCCGCCCGAGGGTCCGCCGCTCATCTGCGTGAGCACGCCGCTCAGCACCGCCGTCCTCGAGAAGTTCCCGGGCACCGACGCCACCGCCATCGTCGTCGCGCGGCCCGCCGCCGGTCTTGGGGAGGTGCTCGGCGACCTCATGCCGCGGCTGCTGTCATCGGGCCTTATCGGCGTGGCGGCCGCCCTCGTGCTCGGCTTCTTGCTCTCCCAGAGCGTCGCGGCGCCGCTTCGCAACATCGCCCGTGCCGCCCGCAGCGTGGCGCGCGGCAACTATCGCCAGCGCGTGCCCGCCACCGGCCCCGCCGAAGTCCGTGACCTCGCCGCGAACTTCAACCGCATGACCGAGGAGGTGCAGCGCAGCCAGCAAACCCTCCGCGACTTCCTCGCCAACATCTCGCACGAACTCAAGACTCCCCTCACCTCTATCCGCGGCTTCAGCGAGGCCATGCTCGATGGCACTGTCGATGACCCCGCCGGTGTCGAACGCTCCGCCCGCATCATCAGCAACGAATCCAATCGCGTGCTCCGCCTCGTCGAGGAGCTGCTCGACCTCTCGCGCATCGAGAGTGGGCAGGTTTCGATGCGCCAGGAGGAGGTCGATATCCGCGAGCTTTTCGGCCACGTGGAGGAGATCTTCGCCCTTCGCAGCGAGGAGAGCGGCGTGCACCTCGATGTCCAGCTCAGCGGGCGAACCACCATCCGGGGCGACTTTGACCGCCTGGAGCAGGTTCTCAACAACCTGCTCGACAACGCCTTCCGGCACACGCCGTCCGAAGGCACCGTCCGCCTCGTTTCGCGCGAAGTGCAGCCCGGGCTGCTGCAGGTCACGGTCAGCGATACGGGCGAGGGCATCCCCCTCGACGATGTCCCGCACCTCTTCGAACGGTTCTACCGCGCGAATGGCCGGCCGAACGGCAAGGGGCACGGCCTCGGGCTCGCTATCACGCGCGAAATCGTGCGCGCCCACGGCGGCGACATCTGGGCGACGAGCGAACCGGGCCGCGGCACCACGTTCGTCTTCACCCTGCCCGCCGCGGGCCGTCCGCTCGCTCGTCCCGCCCGCTGAGGCTCAATCCAACTCGGCCAGGGCCCGGCTCAGCAGCGAATCGATGTCTCCCCATGAGTACCACGGGTCGTTTCCGTTGAACGCCCGCCACCCGTGGTAGATCACGCCCAGCTGCCATAACCAGAACGCCCGGAAGTACGCCATCCCCGTGAGCGGCTCCCCGCTGACGATGCCGTATCCGGCGGCGAAGGGCGCTGCATCGGCCGCTCCCCAGGGCGCACCCTTGAGCGCGCTCAATGCCAGCAGCTGGCCCACGTCCGAACGCGGGTCGCTGATGCGCGCCTGTTCCCAATCGACGACGGCGGCTACGGCTCGCGCCCGGAAGAGGTAGTTGAAGACGTTGATATCGCCCTGGCAGAGTGCGAGCCGCCCGCCCGTGGGCACCTTCGCCAGGAGGATATCCCGCGCCCGTGTGAGCAGCGGCTCGGCCGGGGCGAACCGTTCCATGCGCGCCGCGACCAGCGCGATCTCGCCGCGCAGGGCCGCCGCGGCATCGGCCGGTACGCCGAGGAAGTCTAGCCCCAGCGCGCGCCAATCGAGCCCGTGAATGCGCGACACCATTTCCGTGAACGCGCCGAAGTCCGCCTCAGGGCCGGCGACGCCCATGTGCGGCGCGTCGATCCATTCGAGCAGCAGGAACGGCGCGCCGAGCGCCGCGGGATCCGGTTCGGCCGCGACGACCGCGGGCACCGGTACGGTGGAGGCCGCCAGCCGCCGCAGCACCTCACCCTCGCGCAGCACGTCGTACGGTTCGAAGATGCCGCGTTCACGCTGCATCCGCAGGGCGAGCCGCGTAGCCGGGCCAGCGGCGATGTCCACCCGGCAGGTCAGGTTCGAAGCGCCGCCGTCGAGGGGCGCGATCGCGGTCACGTCCGCGCGTTCGAAGCCGGGGAGCCGCCGCAGCCACGCGGTCATCCCGGCCGGAGAGGGAGCCTGTACGCTTTCCACGCGCCGTATTCTAGCCGCGTGATCAGCCCCGGGCAGGCGGGCGTAGGAGATGGCAGTGGCCGACTACTCCCTCGCCGAAGACGTCGAAATCGTCAGCGCTATCGCCGCCGGGGAGCAGGCCGCCCTCGCCACCCTCTACGACCGCTATCACCGCCCCTGCTTCGCCTTCGCCGTGCGCATGCTCGCCTCGGAGGAGGACGCCCGCGAAGCGGTACAGGAGGCGTTCGTCCGCATCTGGCGCAGTGCCGCGGCCTACGAGCGCGAGCGCGCGTCCGTCGCCGGTTGGGTGCTCTCGATCACGCGTAACCTCTGCATCGACGAGCTTCGCCGCCGGCGCCGGCGCGTTCCCGAGCTGCCATCGCTTGAGGGCGCCATGGACCGGCCCGGCGCCGACCGCACGGACCTCGAAGCCGAGCGCATCATCATCGGCGAACAGGTCCGCGCCGCCCTCCATTCGCTCTCCAGCGAACAGCGCAGCGCCATCGAGCTGGTCTACTTTCACGGCCTTACGAGCCAGGAGGTGGGCCGCATCCTGGCTGTGCCCGCCCCCACGGTGCGCAGCCGCCTGCGCCTCGGGCTGCTCAAGCTCGGCGGCATCCTCCAGGAGCGGGGGCTCGCGGCGATCGACTGACCGGCGGCCGCGAGCTTCGGCTCAGTCTCGCGGCAGCCCCAGCCCGCGCGTGGCGATGATGTTCCGCTGGATTTCGCTCGATCCGCTGTAGATCGTCGGCGACACGTTGGAGAGATGGTCGTCCGCGAGCATGCCGCCCAGCGCCGCCCGCGGCGAGCCGGGGACGAGCCCGCCCGTGGCCCCTTGCAGGTTCACGCCGGCATTCGCGATGCGCTGCGCGAGTTCCGTCGCGAACACCTTGATGACCGACGCCTCGACGTTCACCATCCGCCCCGATTCCTGCATCCACGCGATCCGGTAGCTCAGCAGGCGGCCGATGTCGTTCGCGATCCAGAGGTCGGCCAGGCGGTGCCGCAGGATGTCGCGCGGTGCGAGCGTCGCCGCCTGGCCGCGCAGGTAGCCGCCCAGCTCCTCCAGCACGCGCTGGTTCGCCGCGATCGAAGCCACGTTCGACCGTTCGAAATCGAGCAGCGTCATGGCGACGTACCAGCCGTTGTTCTCCTCGCCCACGCGGTTCGCCACGGGCACTTTCACGTCCTCGAAGAAGACTTCGTTGAACTCGTGGTGCCCGGCCATGTTCACAATCGGCCGCACCGTGATCCCCGGGGTCTTCATATCGACGAGCAGGAAGCTGATGCCGCGGTGCTTCGGCGCGTCCGGGTCGGTGCGAACGACCATGAAGCACCAGTCGGCGTGGTGCGCCCCCGTGGTCCAGATCTTCTGGCCATTGATGACGTATTCGTCGCCGTCGCGGGCGGCGCGCGTCTGCAGGCTCGCGAGGTCGGACCCGGCGCCCGGTTCGCTGTAGCCCTGGCACCAGATGCTTTCGCCGCTGGTGATGCGTGCGAGGTGCTCGCGGCGCTGCTGCTCGGTGCCGTGGACGATGAGCGTCGGGCCGATCATACCCACGCTGAACACCCGTCCCGCGTCCGGCGCGCCGGCGTACGAAAGCTCCTCGCTGAAGATCATCTGGTTCACGTGGCGCCAGCCGAGGCCGCCGTACGCTTCTGGCCACGCCGGCGCGACCCACTTCCGTTCGGCCAGCCGCTTCAGGAACGCCAGCTGCCCGTCCCAGTTGTCCTGGCTGGTGGGCCGCGTGGTCGCGAATTCGCTCGTCAGCGCGTCCTTGAGGAAGGTGCGCACCTCGCCCCGAAGTGCCTCGTGTTCGGCCGTGAACCGGAAATCCATCGCCGTCCTCCGTGTCCTGCTGCCGCCCAGTCTACCGGACGGTAAACAGTCCCGTCCTTCCCGCGCGAGCGAAGCAGGCCCCGCACCGCTATCATCCCCGCGATGTCCACCCCCTCGCACCGGATGCCGCGTCCGTGACCGTGCTGCGCCCGGCCGCGCGCTTCAACGCGCCATGGCTCTTCCCCGTGGTCGCGTTCGTGGCCGTGGTGCTCGTGCTCGCGGGGATCGTCGCGCTTTCGAGCCGCATCGGCGCGAACGACCTGCCGCCGGAAGCGCCGGCCTTCACCGCGCCGGCCGCGCTCGGGCTCCCGCCCCGGTACACCGTGAAGCAGGCCGCGGGCGGCGCCATCACCGTCGTCGAAGACCCCGTCCCCGGCCAGGGGGCGCCCGGCACGCGTGAGCTTCGGCCCGGTGCGGCGTCCGCCATCGAAGTGCTCCATCCCGTGGCCCTCGCGGACATTCGCCCCGGCGACATCGTTGGCGTCATCGGCGTGCCCAACGGCGTTCGCAACTTCAGCATTCGCACCGTGGTCATCTACCCGGCGGGCACGGCGATGAAGGATGGCGCCGCGCTGAGCGCCGCCGGCTTCGCAGGTCACGAATCCGCCGTCGACCCCGCCGATCGTGTCGTCATGACGGCTCCCGTGCGCCAAAACCGCGATGGTGCGCTCACGCTCGATGGCCCGCTCGGCGCCGTGAGCCTCCAGCTCAAGTCTCCGGGCGCCATCTACCGCATCGGCCCCGGCACAGCCTCCGACCTCCACCCCGGCGACCGCGTGGCCGTCGTTGGCGAGGATGGCGCGGTCACCGCGATCCTCGTGCAGCCCCTGCGTTGATCAGCTACTCCGTGTGCAACGCCGCCGCGTCCGAAGTCGTTGCGAGGTAGCGCGTCGCGGCCAGGAGCGCGCCAAGGAAGATCAGCCCCACCACGCCCACCGCGCCCGCGACGACGGTCCATTCGGTCTGGAGGATGAACGAAGGCTCGACGCGCGCGCCGTCCTCCGTCGCGTCCAGGAACGAGAGCATCTGGCGCCCGACGATGAGCCCGAGAACGGCGCCCGTCACCACACCGGCGACGGCCACCACGGAGTATTCAAGCGCCAGCATCTGGAACACCTGTGGCCGGGAAAGCCCCATCGCGCGTTGCACCGCGAACTCGACCCGCCGCCGTCGCACGGAGGTCAGCAACGAGGTCAGCAGCGCCGCCCCGACGAGCGCCAGCACCGCGAGAAACGCGACCAGCAGGATGCCGCTCCCGCCGGCGGCGATGAGCGGGTTCCGCTCGGTCGCCTTCACGGATGCCTCGCGCGAAAGCACCCGGCGCGCCTCGAACGGCTGCTCCGCGAGCGTGGCGATGATCGTGTCGATGGCCGCCTGGCCCGCGCCGCGTTCGAGCGTGAACCAGGCCTCGTTCGGCCGCACCAATCCCACGCCGCCGAAGCTCGCGATCTCCGCCCACGCCGCGAGCTGGTCGCGATTCATGACCACGACCGGCCCGGCGTCCGATTCGGTCGTGGGGAAGAGGTCGAACACGCCCGCGACAACGATCGGCGCGAGGATGTTCTGCCCCGAACCGGACATCATCACGAGCGCGTGCCCGCCCGGGCGCAGGCCCGTCACGTCCAGGAGCGACTGGCTCACGACCGCGGGCAGCGGCAGCGATTGCCCCGTCGCGTACAGCCCGCGGACCTCGCTCGTGCTGCCCGGGCGGAAGGTGAAGCGCCCGGTGCTCTTGCCCCCGTGCGCGTCGTCCGGCACGAGCGCGAAGGCGTCCTGGTTCGCCGCGCGGCTCGGGAAGACGGCCCAGTGCCCCCCCTGCTCGAACTCCTCGACCGCCCCCACCTGCCCGTTCCCGGGGTCCACTGTCACGTCGTCGATGAGCATCGGCGAAAACGGCTGATTCGGCCGGTTCGAAGGTTCGGTGAACAGGATTGCGACCAGCGTGAAGGGCGCCACCGGCTCCGATCCGAAGCGGGCGGCGACGGCCCCCGACAGCTGTTTCCACTGCTTCCCCGTGTCGCCGTTCCCCAGTTCGACCAGCTGGTAGAGCCCCTTGCCATCGCGTATGCGTGCCCAGATGGTGATCGAGGCGTGCGTCTGGTCGCCCTTCACCCAGGCGCTGATGGTGGCCGGCGTGCCCGGCAGGCTCCGCCCGATTTGCGCGGGCTGCCCCGCGATCGCGCCCGTCAGTTCCCGGAACGGTACCTCCGCGAAGTCGTCGCGGAACCAGAGCATGTCGCGCGCGGCCGTGGGATCGACGGCGAGCAGCTGGAACTCCGCGCCGCCCGCGCCGGTCGTGCCCATCTGCGCCCGCGTGCGCATCACCGCCGAGGCGCGATCCACACCCGGCAACGCACTCAGCGTCTGCTCCGCCTCGTTCGCGCTGACATCGAACGGGTCGCTCGCCGTCGCGCGCACCTCGGCCCCCACGGAGTAGTAGGCGCGCTCGCGATACGAACGGTCGGTCGTGCTCGTGTAGCTCGCGGCGAAGGTGCCCACGGCCACGGCCATCATCACGAGCAGGGTGAGGCGCGTGTACTGCCCCGGGTTTCGCACGACCTGCGTCAGCCCGAGCGCCACCGTCGCCCCCGAAACCCCGCGCGTCAGCCGTGCCACCACCCGCAGCAGCAACGGATAGAAGCGGATCACCAGCGCCCCGCCTGCCGCGATCGTGAGCGCCGGGGACGCCAGCAAGATTGGGTCGGTGGAAACGCCGCCCGTCGACGATGGCGTGAACACGGACCCGCGTTGCCGCAGTTCGAAGAGCAGCGCGACCGCGACCCCCGCGAGCGCGAGGTCGAGGTAGTACCGCTGGAACAGCCCCTTTCCCGGGCGCGATTCCGCGCGGCCCACGGCCGTCGCACTCTTGCGCGCCACCAGCATCGCCGGCGCCAGCAGCGCCACCAGCGAGAGCGCCGCGCCGCCACCCGCTGCCGCGAACGACAGCGGCGGGATGGTCACCGGCAGCAGGTCGCCGCCGCTCACGTCCCGGAAGGTCGGGAGGAGCCCCAGGAGCGCCGTCGTCGCGGCCGCGAGAAATGGTGCGAGCACCATCGCGGGAAGACCGATGAGCAGCCCCTGGAACAGGTACACCGTGCCCACCTGCAGGAGGCTCGCCCCACGCCCGCGCAGCAACGCGATCTCCGCCGCCTGCCGTTCGACCACGATCGCTGCCACGAGCCCGACGTAGAACAGCGCGATCCCCGTGATTTCGAGCAGGAGGATGGTGAGCGGGATCTGCTGGTAGCTGGCCGACTCGCCGAACCCCCCGAGCGTGTCCTTCAGGGGGCTGATAGAGACGCCCCCGAGCGGCTCCATCTCGCCATAGAAGGCCGCCAGGTCCTCTTTCGCCCGTCCGAAGTTCGTCCGCGTGAGGGTTGAAGGGTCCGCGAAGACGTGCCACTGCGTCGCCGCGCTATACGCCGGAACGCGGCTGCCCAGGCCCTCGAGCAGGCTCGCTTCGTTCGCGAACATCGGCACGACGACGCCCTGGTCCACCAGCGGCAGCCGTGCAGGCTCGAAGTAGCGCGGCGTATAGCCCATCCAGAACGGGTCACGGTCGTTCGCCGGTTCGATTGTTCCCACGATCACCGCCCCGAACGAAAAGCGCACCTCGGCCCAGGCGTTGCACGGCGGCGGGGGCGGGGGCGGGTCCTGCGTTGGCATCTCCCGCTCGCACGAATCGAAAATCTCTCGCATCTCGAGCGCATCGCCGATCTTCAGCTGCGATGCCTGCAATCCGCGCTGGCTGACGGCGACTTCCAGCGGCTCCCCGGCGGCGGTGGTGCGCGGCAGCCTCCCTGAGATCACCTTCACGTGCTCTTCGTAGCCGGTCATCGATTGCGGCTGGCCCACGAGCCCGCGCTCCGGGTCCCCCGGCTTCGCGATCCGCCAGCGCCCGAGCTTCAAATAGCGCGACTGCGAACCCCGGAACCATCCCCAGCGCTCATCGATCCGTTGCTCCACTGCCGCCCGCAATGCGCGGCCCTCCGGCGTGTTGAGCGCGATGCCCGGGAACTCGATCGAGCTGCCCGGCGAATCCGAGAGTTCGTCGCGGATGACGAACGTGAGCCCCAGGTCCGCCATGGTTCGCGCGTAGATGGGCGCGCTCGCGAGCAGCGTGGCCGCGACGATGACGCCCAGCGCCATCACCGCCAGCAGCCCCCGTCCCGCCATACTCCGGCGCAACACGAATGGAAGGATTGAGCCCACCACGCCTCCGTCGGCGGAAGCGTACAGGCACCCCGGCGCTCCCGCACGCCGCCTTTCGTGGCCCCCGCTTCCCCTGTACGCTCCGCACCCGGAGGAGCGATGAGCCGCCTGGCACCCGTCATTCGCATGGTCGCCCAGCGCGCGATGGGCCATCGGCGCCTCCTGCTGATGGTGACCATCGGTGTGGTGCTCTCCTCCGCCCTCATGGCCAGCGTCTTCCTGTATTCCGACGCCATCCGCGACCTCGGCCTCGAATACGCCCTCCGCCAGGAACCCGCACGGGACCTCGACCTCCTCGTCCTCAGTTCCTCGGGCAAGGTCACCGAGCGCGAGTACGCGTTTCGCCGCGAAACCACCGACGCCCTCCTCGCCGCGCAGGCCGGTGACCTGATCACCTCCGTGGTCCGCTTCGGCCGCTCATCGACTTTCTTCCCGGCGGACCCGGGGGGTTCGCCACCGGTACCCGAGACCCGGCCGCGTGCCAACATCCAGTTCATCGACCGCCTGGGGGAGCACACCCGCCTGGTCTCCGGCCGGCTGCCCGCGCCCGCGGTGGTTCCCGCCAGCGGCCCGCCCGTGCTCGAACTGCTCGTCACCGACCGCGTGGCCGAGAAGTACGGCATCGAGCCCGGCCGCACGTTCGACCTCTACCCGCACTGGCGCCAGGGGAAGGACCCCGTGCCCGTCACCATCACCGGCGTCATCGCCCAGACCGACCCCGGCGCCGAGTACTGGAGCGGCCGCGACGACCGCTGGTTCATCCAATCATCAGGCTGGCCGACGTACGTCTTCTTCAGCGACGAAAAGACCTACGTCGAAATCCTGGGACGGTTCTATCCCGACATGGACGGCTCCTACGAGACGCTCGCGATGATCGACGCGACGCGCATCACCGGGACCAATGCGCGGGACGTCGAAGCGCGCATTCGCGGCCTCGAAGGCGCCCTCGAAGAGAAGATCGAGTTCACCCGCCTGCAGACGCGCACCGCCGCCGTCATCGAGAACTACCGCGAGAAGCTCTTTTTCACGCGCCTGCCGCTCTTCGCTCTGATGCTCCAGATCGTTGGCATCGTGCTCTTCTACCTGGTCATGGTCGCGAGCATGGTGGTCGAACGGCAGACGGGCGAAATCGCCCTGCTGAAGAGCCGCGGCGCCAGCACGGGGCAGGTGCTGACGGTGTTCGCCATCGAAGCCGCCGCGATCTGCGGGTTCGCTGCCGTGGTGGGTCCATTCCTGGCCGCGGCGGTGATCGCCGTCCTCGGTCTCACGCCCGCGTTCAGCGACCTGAGCGAAGGCCACCTTCTCGCCATGAACTTCTCGATGGGTGCGTTCGGGCTTTCGGTGCTGGGCGCGCTGCTCGCCTTCGCCGCGCTGGTCTGGCCCGCGTATCGCGCTTGCCGCTTCAGCATCACGAACTACAAACAGCAGATCTCCCGGCCACCTTCGCAACCCGCATTCCTCCGGTACTACCTGGACCTGGGCGTGCTCGCCGTGGGCGCGTTCGCCTTCTACCAGCTCCGGGACCGCGGCACGCTCGCGACCGAGAAGCTTTTCGGCGAAACCTCGGCCGACCCGGTGCTGCTCGCCGCGCCGTCGCTCTTCATCGTCATGATCGCGCTCGTCTTCCTGCGGCTCTTCCCGGTGGCCCTTCGCGCGGCCGTATGGCTCTCGCGCAGCCTCAACGGCCCGACCATCGCCCTGGGGCTCACGCGCATGGTGCGAAGCCCGCTCCAGCACAGCCGCCTCATCCTCCTGCTCATCCTCACGACGGCCGTGGGCGTGTTCGCCGCCGGGTTCCGCGCGACGCTCGAACAGGGATATTCCGACCGCTCCGCGTACCAGGCCGGCGCCGCCGCCCGCCTCGAGGATGTGCGCAAGCCGATCAGTGTCTCCGTGCCCGAGTTCACCGCCGCCATCAGCGCCGCCACGGGTTCGAACGACGTCTCCCCCGCCTTCCGCTACGACGGCTACTTCAACACCTCCCAGTTCCACTCGGAGTCCATCACGGTGCTCGCGCTGCGTTCGGCCGATATCAAGCGCATGGCCTTCTGGCGCGGGGACTTCGCCGGTAGCTCGCTCGATGCGCTCATGGACCGCACGACCCTGCCGCCTGCCGCGCCCCCGGCGAAAGGCGTCACCGTCCCCGGGGGCACGCGCTTCTTCGGTGTCTGGGTCTACGCCACGAATCCCCTGCCCCTGTACGTCCGCCTGATAGATGCCGATGGCCTGGCCTGGGAGTGGCAGCTGCGCACGGAATCGCCGTCGGCGAACGCATGGCAGTTCTACACGGCCGACCTCTCCAGCCGCGTGCTCTATCGCACGACGCCGCCGCCGGACGCGCTGGCGAAGGACCGCACGCTCGCGTCGGTCTTCGTGCGCATCCAGGGGAACCCGCCGCAGGTGCCGGAGCCCGTGACCATGCTGTTCGACGACGCCCAGGTGGCGAACGCCGCCAGCCTGCCCGCCGGCTGGGGCGCTCGCGGCTTCGCCGAATCCACCGTCATCGACTCCTTCGACGACCTCGCCGCCTACGAGACCGTCACAGGCGCCTCCGAGGGCCAGGTCTCCGGCACCATCTCCCGCGGCGATGCGGCTGCCGGGCGCACCGGCGCGGTCGCCCGCCTCAACTTCGTGCGCGCGCGCAACGGCGCCCCCATCGTCGGCCTTCGCACCGTCAGCGACCCGCGCCCGCTGCCGGTGATCGTCGACAAAGGCTTCCTTTCGGCCGCGAAGAAGAAGGTGGGCGACGAGTTCACCATCTACGCCGCCAGCCAGTACGTGCTCGTGCGCGTCACCGGCAGCTTCGACCTCTTCCCCGGGTTCGACCCTGAGGCCGGGAGCCACCTCCTCATCGCCGACTTCGACCTCGCGCGGGACCGGTTTTCGCGCCTCCCCGGGTACGCCGACGCGGCCACGCCGAACGCCGCCTGGCTGGGCGCGCCCGGTTCGGGACCGCTGACGAAGGCGTCGCTGCTGGAGAAGGGCGTCCAGGTTGAACGCGTGTTTGACCTCGCCCAGATCCGGGTCGAGCAGCGCGGCGACCCGCTCGTCGCTGCCAGCTGGGAAGGGATCCTCTTTCTCAGCTTCGGCGCGGTGCTGCTGTTGAGCGCGCTGGGCTTCGTCACCTACTCCGCGCTGAGCGCACAGGCGCGCTCCCTCGAATTCGCCATCCTCCGCACGATGGGCTTCTCCGGCCGCCAGATCATCGGCGTGGTCACGTTCGAACAGTGCTTCGTGATCGTCGCCGGCGTGGCCGCGGGCACGCTCCTCGGCTTCCCGCTGGGGCGCCTGATGATTGGCTACATGGGCATCACCGAGAAGGGCCGCGACCCCCTGCCGCCGCTGATTTCGCGCGTGAGCTGGGAGGCGGTGGCGACGGTCTATTCGCTGCTCGGGCTGGTCGTCGTGCTCACCGTCGCCGCCCTCGTCGCGCTCTACTCCAGGCTCGCCGTGAGCCGCGCCCTGCGCATGGGTGAGTTGTAAGGTGCTACCCGCCGCGTTGTGCGCCGCCGCCGCCATGCGCTACGTTCCCCGCCGGAGGCACGGATGACCGAGATCCCGGGGGTGGCGGAGGCCGAGGAAGCGCCCTACATCCTTTGCGAAGACCTCTTCAAGATCTACAAGGTCGCGAACCTGGAAGTCGTCGCCCTCCGCGGGCTCGACCTCAAGGTGCCCCGCGGCGAACTGATGGCCATCGTCGGCGCCTCCGGCTCGGGCAAGAGCACGCTGCTCAACATCCTCGCCGGGCTGGACCAGCCCTCCGCGGGCCGCGCATTCGTCGGCGGCAAGGATCTCCTCACCATGTCTGCCGCCGAGATGGTGGAATACCGCCGCCGCCAGGTCGGGTTCGTCTGGCAGCAGACCGGCCGCAACCTCATCCCTTACCTGGACGCGCTGCAGAACGTGGAAGTGCCGCTCATCCTCGATGGCATGCCGCGCAAGGCCGCCCGCGAACGCGCGCGTGAACTCCTTTCCGCCGTTGGCCTCGAAGCGCGCATGAGCCACATCCCTAACCAGCTGTCCGGCGGCGAACAGCAGCGCGTCTCCATCGCCGTTGCGCTCGCGAACGACCCGCCCCTGCTGCTGGCCGACGAGCCCACGGGCGAACTCGATTCCATCGGTGCGAACCTTGTCTTCGAACTCTTCGGCGACCTTAACCGGCGCTACGGCGTCACCGTCGTCGTCGTCACCCACGACCCCGATATCGCCGCCCGCGTGGACCGTGTCATCGCCATCCGCGACGGCCGCACAAGCACGGAGGTCTTCCGCCGCGTTCGCCACGAAGGCAACACCGCGGAGTTCTTCCACGAGGAGTACGTGCTCGTCGATGGCGCCGGCCGGCTGCAAATCCCGCGTGCCTACCTGGACCAGCTCAAGATCCACGACCGCGCGAAGCTGCTCATGGGCGAAGGGCGCGTCGAAGTCCTCCCCGAACACACGAGGGAGGGCCGTTGATGGAAGGCGCCGCGCTTGAGGCGAAGTCTGTCTCCCGCCGCTTCTTCCGCGGCTCCGACGAAGTCTGGGCCGTGCGCGATGTCAGCGTTCGCGTCCAGCCGGGTGAACTGCTCGCGCTCGTCGGCCGCTCCGGTTCTGGCAAGACGACGCTCCTCAACATTCTCGCCGGCCTCGATCGCCCCACGGAGGGCGAAGTCTGGCTCGATGGCGAACGCGTCGACACGATGTCCGAGGGCGAACTGACGACGCTCCGCCGCCGCAAGCTGGGTTTCGTCTTCCAGTCGTTTGGCCTGCTGCCCCTGCTTTCGGCGCAGGAGAACGTCGAGATGCCGCTGCGCATTGCCGGGTTCCGCCACGGCGAGCGGGTGAAGCGCGCCAAAGCCGCCCTTGCGACCGTGGGCCTCACGCGCCGCTCCGACCATCGCCCCTACGAGCTTTCCGGCGGCGAACAGCAGCGCGTGGCCATCGCCCGCGCCCTCGCCATTCAGCCGAAACTCATCCTCGCCGACGAACCCACCGGCGAGCTCGATTCCAATACCGCCATGCAGGTGTTCAGCCTGCTCCGCCAGCTCGCGCGGGACGAGGGCATCACCGTCATCACCTGCACGCACGATCGCCTCGTCATGGAGATGGCCGACCGCGTCGAAGAGCTCGCCGATGGCCACCTTGTTTCGGCCGAGCATCAACAGGTCTGGCTCCACGTGCAGGCGAAGCAGCGCAGCCCCTTCGCGGCGACGCCCAAGCTCGAACCCGTCGCGCACCGCGTCGTCGCCGCCGCGAACACCGTCGAGGAAGCGCTCGCCGCCGAGCACCACGAGCACGTCCCCGACCCGGGCCCGAACCGCGTGCCCACGCCGCCCGCCGAAGACGACGCCGATGCCGGCCGCTGGGCGCGTCCCGGCCGTTAGGCGCGCGGTGCCAGCGCGAACGCCTCCGCGAGCAGTTCGTACGACCGTTTTCGCGCCGTGAAGTCGTAGGTGATCGTCACGGCCACCACCTCGTCCACGTTGAAGCGCTCGGTGAGCTCCAGCAGCATCCGCTTCACCTTCGCCGGCCCGCCGTGCACCGAACGCGTTTTCATGAACTCGATGTAGTCCCGTTCGGGTTCGGTGAAGGTGAACGCCATCGCCTCCTCCGGCGCCATTACCCCGCTCCCGCCACCCGTGCCGCGGTTGCCGATCACGCGCGACGCCCAGCGGCTCCACGACAGCCGTTCGGCTTCTTCGTCCGTGTCCGCGCAGGTCACCGAGACGCCGATGCTGGCTCGCGGTTCGGGGCTCACGGGCGAAGGCTGGTAGTACTGCTGGTACCACCGCACCCAGCGCTCGCCGCCCTCGGGGTTGATGAAGTGCGCGAAACAGAACGGCCAGCCCAGCTCCGCCGCGTAGCGCGCGCTCGCGTCGCTCGAACCGAGCATCCACAGCTCGGGCCGCGTCTCCACCGATGGCGTCGCGTGCACCGAGCGGAACGGATGGTCCGGCGGGAGGTCGTCCGAAAGATACCCGTAGAGGTCCATCAGCTGTTCCGGGTAGTGGTCCAGCGGGAGCTTCCCCGGGCCCACGGCGAGCGCCTGGTCGGTGCGGGTATCGCTGCCCGGTGCGCGGCCGACGCCGAGGTCGATCCGCCCCGGGAAGAGCGCTTCCAGCATGCGAAAGTTCTCCGCGACCTTCAGCGGGCTGTAGTGGGTGAGCATCACCCCGCCGGAACCAACGCGGATGCCGGTCGTGTTCGCCGCCACCTGCCCGATCATCACCTCGGGCGAGCTGCAGGCGAGCCCGCCGCTCCCGTGGTGCTCCGCCAGCCAGTAGCGGTGGTAACCGAGCCGGTCCGTCAGCCGTGCCAGCTCGATCGTCTCGCGGAGCGCCTGCGCCGCCGTGCCGCCGCGCCGGATGGGGGATTGGTCCAACACGCTGAGAGTCACCATGGGGCGAACCTTTTCACGTTCGTCGCCGCCGGGCAACCGGCGGCGCCCGTTCCCGCTTCCGCCGCCCTTCCGCTACGATCGCTCTCAGACAGCACACCCGGGAGGCCACGGTGACCGCTCCATCGCCCGTACTCGACGTGACCGACGCCACCTTCGCCAGCGAGGTAATCGCCGCCTCCAACGCCCGTGTGGTGGTAGTGGACTTCTGGGCGCCGTGGTGCGGCCCCTGCCGCGTGCTCGGCCCCACGATCGAACGGGTCGCGGCCTCGTTCGGCGACGACGTGCGGCTGGTGAAGCTCAACACGGATGAGAACCCGCGCACGGCCACGCAGTACCGCATCCAGGGCATCCCCGCGGTGAAGGCGTTCCGCGGCGGGCAGGTCGTGAACGAATTCACCGGCGCCATCCCCGAGCCGCAGGTGCGCGCCTTCTTCCAGAAGATCGTGCCTTCGCCCGCCGAGCGCGCCGCTCGCGAGGCCGAATCGCTCGCCGCCAGCGACCCCGCGGCCGCGGAGGCACGCTACCGGGAAGCGCTGCGAACGGCCCCGAACAGCACCGATGCCATTGTCGGCCTCGCCCGCATGCTCCTGGCCCGCGGCGAAAGCGCCGAAGCGGAGACGCTGCTCGACCGCGCCCCGGCCGACCGGCGCGCGAAGGCGCTCAAGCACCGCATCTTCCTCGATGGCTTCGCCCGCAAGCACGCCAACGAGGACCTTCGCGCGGAGGCTGCGGCGAACCCGCGCGACCCCCGCGCGCGCTACCGCTGGGGCGTGATGCTCGCTGCCCGCGAACAGTACGAGCCGGCCCTGGACGAACTGCTCGAATCCGTCCGGCTGGACCGCGCTTTCGCCGATGGCGCCGCACGCAAAGCCGCGCTCGCCGTGTTCGATATCCTCGGGCTCGAATCGGCGGTCACCCGCGAATACCAGCGGAAACTCTCCTCCGTCCTCTTCTAAGGGCCATGAATCGATACTTTGCGGTTGCCTAACGAACGGGTAGGCTTCATCGCGGCGCGCTCACGGGCGCGACTTCGTTCGCTCCCGTGCGAACTCTCGAGGCACACATGGGCCCTCTTGCTGGCTTCAAGGTCCTGGAGGTTGCGGGCATCGGCCCGGGCCCCTTCTGCGCGATGCTTCTCGCCGACATGGGGGCCGAGGTCATTCGCATCGACCGCACCACCGACACCGCCGCCAACCCGGCGCGCGTTCGCACGGATATCTCCCGCCGCGGCCGCAAGAGCATCGCGGTCGACCTGAAGCAGCCCGAAGGCGTCGAAACCGTCCTCAAGCTCGTGGAAAAGGCGGACGCGCTCCAGGAAGGCTTCCGCCCGGGCGTGATGGAGCGCCTCGGCCTCGGCCCGGACGTCTGCCTCGCCCGCAACCCGGGCCTCGTCTACGGCCGCATGACGGGCTGGGGCCAGGACGGCCCGATGTCCCAGGCCGCGGGCCACGACATCAACTACATCGCGCTCTCGGGTGCCCTGCACGCGATCGGCCGCAAGGGCCAGAATCCCACGCCGCCGCTCAACCTGGTCGGGGACTTCGGCGGCGGCGGCATGTTCCTCGCCTTCGGTATCGTCGCCGCGCTCCTGGAGCGCTCCCGATCGGGCAAAGGCCAGGTCGTCGATGCGGCCATGACCGAGGGCTCGTCCATCCTCATGACCATGTTCTGGGGCATGCGCCACGGCGGCGGCTTCAGCCCCGAGCGCGGCACGAACGGCCTCGATTCCGGCGCCCACTACTACGACACCTACGAGACGAAGGACGGCAAGTTCGTCTCCTTCGGCTCCATCGAACCGCAGTTCTACGCCGAGTTCATGCGCCTCACCGGCCTCGATATCCCCAACCAGCACGACGCGAAGGCCTGGCCCGAACTGAAGCAGAAGGTCGCGGCTCGCATCCGCGAGAAGACGCGAGACGAATGGTCGGCCCTGATGGAAGGCACCGACGTCTGCTTCGCGCCCGTGCTCGATATCGAAGAGGCTGCCCGCCACCCGCACAACGTCGCCCGCAAGGCGTTCGTGGAGGCGAACGGCCTGGTCCAGCCCGCGCCCGCGCCCCGCTTCAGCCGCACCGAGCCCGAGATCATGGGCCCTTCGCCCGCTCCGGGGCAGCACACGCGCGAAGTCCTCACGAGTTGGGGTGTCCCGGACATTGATGCGCTCATCGCCTCGGGCGCGGTCAAGCAGGTCTAAGCCGCAGCATTTTCGCAACCCCCTCCGCGCGATCGGCGATCCCATGGGATCGCCGCTCGCGCCACGCTGGGACCATGCCACGCGGACCAAACGACATCCCATCCACCCTCAAGCGCTCGCCGGCGAAGGCTCGCCGCACCTGGAAGAAGACCCACGACAGTGCGGTCGAAACCTACGGCGAGGGCGAATCCGCCCATCGCGTCGCCTTTGCGTCGCTCAAGCACAACTTCCGCAAGGAAGGCGACCACTGGGCCCCGAAAGACGGCGGCGGCGGCGGCTCCTCAAAGGGCGGCGGCGGCGGTTCGCTTGAGGATCGCACGAAGGCCGAGCTCTATGACCGTGCCCGCGAACGCGACATCCCCGGGCGCTCCAGCATGTCGAAACCGGAGCTCATCGAGGCCCTTCGCCGCGACCATTCGTAGCTACCCGGCTTTCGCCAGCGCCTCCATGATGCGCACCGCCGGCTCGATCTCGAGGCCGGCGATGCGCTCATCCGCAACCCACGCGCGGAACCCCGTTTCGTCCCACGAGCCCCGCCGCAGATAGCCGTCGATCGTGTCGTAGCGCTTCACGGCGAGGCGCAGGTCCATGAGCACGCGGTTCCGGGCCACCGCTTCGCGCGCCGCCTGCCCGGCCAGCGCCGCCTCCAGCTTCGCGTTTCGCCTCCCGAGAGCCCTCCCCGCGAGCCCGGGGTCGTCGAGGTACGCATCCAGCGGTGCTTCGGCCATCATCCGTGCCGCCGTCACGGCGCCCACCCCGGGGATGCCGGGGAGATCGTCGCTGGGATCGCCGCTGGCCACGCGATAGTCGAGGTATCGCTCGCGGGGGAAGGCGATGGGTGTGCCGTCCGCCGTCCTGGGCGCCGTCGCCTCCGCGAACTCGGCCACGCCAATCACGAGGCGCTTCACGGGGGAATAGATCGTCAGCCGCTCATCGACGAGCTGGAGGAAGTCGCGGTCCGTGCTCGCGATGCGCACCGGCGCATCCGCGCCCAGGGCCATGCAGGCGATAAGATCGTCGGCTTCGGTGTTCACGCCGCGTGCCACCGTCACGGGCAGCAGCCCGGCGAGTTCGATGAACTGGTCGATGGCGGCGAGGACGGCGGGCTCGTTCTCCATGAACGAAGGGTTGCTCTCGCGGCCAAGCTGGTACGCCGGGTACACGGTCCGCCGCCGCAGGGGACGCCCCTCATCGAACGCCACCGAGAGCGCCCGCACGGGATTTCCCGCCAGCGACGCGGCGGCTTCCTGTGGCCGCCCGGCGACCGGCGGCTCGCCCCCGCGGATGGCGAGGTTGAGCACGCTCTGGGTCAGCCCGAGGAGGGCCGCGCGGGTTTTCTGCTCCTCGGTCTCCGCCTCCATGGCCTTGCGGAGGGCGTGAAACCCGGCCCAGGCGAGATTGTTTCCATCGATGAGCAGATTCATGTCACCCAGTATGAGCGCCCGGTTCCCTGCCGTCCCCGCTGCCGTTCCCCGCTCTCCACCGCTGTGTACCCGTGCCGTCACGGAGCCGCCAGAAATGGGTGAGAGATTGGCGTTTTTCGGGTCTCTCCGAAACGGTGCCGTAGCCCGATGGTCCTTTTGTGAGGGTTTTCCCTCGGTTGCGACGGTCCGGTGGCGGTGGACGCGCCGGTGCGCACTTCGATGACTCGTTCGAAAGGTGGACACATTCGTGACGTCTCTTACTCTCGTTCAGCGGCTGGGCATCACTCCGGAAGACCGCAAGCTTCGCTTTGATTGGACCACCCTGACCGAGCGCGATTCGCAGCTCATCCGCGATGCGGCGAAGCACATCGCCCCCGCCGCCGACGACATCGTGCGCAAGTTCTACGACCATTCGATGAAGTTCGAAGCCTTCACCGGCAAGCTCGCCGAGGCGGGTTCGAGCCGTGCCCGCCTGGAGGCGACGCAGAAGCAGTACCTCCTTATGCTGCTTGAGGCGAAGTTCGACGAGGCCTACTTCGAACACCGCCTTATCGTCGGCACCGTTCATGCCCGCCTCCACGTCGAGCCCCGCTGGAACCTCGGCAACTACGGCATGTACCTCCAGCTGATCACCGATGTGCTCTCGCGGAAGATGAAGGGCGATACCCTTCGCGACACCATCCTCGCCTTCCAGAAGGCGTTCACGCTCGATATGACGCTCGTCATCGAGTCCTACATCCAGGGGCTTCTCGACCGCCTCGTGAACGTGAACGAGACCCTCGAAGCGTCCTCCGGCGACCTCCGCACCGGCGCCAACCAGGCCCACATCGCCAGCCGCGAAATCGCCACCGCTATCCAGGACATCGCGAAGGGCGCGACCGAGCAGACCATGCAGATGGGCGCCCTCACCGACGAGATGCGCACCCTGAGCGAGTCCATCGACGCCGTGGCCAGCGGCGCCGAGGAGCAGTACGGCAGCGTGCAGGTCGCGCGTGACGCCGCCGACCAGGTCGGTGATTCGCTCGCGAACGTCGCCGTGGCCGCCCGCGGCGCAGCCGAAAAGGGCGCGACTTCCCTCGAGGCCGCCCACGACGGCATGACGAGCGTGCAGCAGACCGTCGATGCGATGGCGACCATCCGCGGCGCAGTGCTCACCACCTCCACCGAGATCGAGGAACTGGGCAAGCGCGGCACGCAGATCGGCGCCATCGTCCAGGTCATCGACGACATCGCCAGCCAGACGAACCTTCTCGCGCTCAACGCCGCGATCGAGGCCGCCCGCGCCGGGGAGCAGGGCCGTGGCTTCGCCGTCGTCGCTGAGAACGTCCGCTCGCTCGCCGAGCGCACCGCCGTCGCCACCAAGGAGATCGGCGCGCTGATTTCCGCCGTTCAGCAGGGCACGGACCGCGCCGTGAAAGCGATGAACGCGTCCGTCCGCGATGTCGAAACCGGCGCCGCCCGCGCCGAACAGGCCGGCGAAGCGCTCAACCGCATCGTCGAAAGCGCGAACGACGTCACCACCGAGATCGGCCGCATCGCCGCCGCTTCCGACGAGATCGAAGGCAGCGCCCGCAGCCTCAAGGATGTCGTCGAGAAGGTCGGCGTCATCGGCGAGCGCATGAACAACCTGGCCGGCGAAATGCGCTCCGCCAGCGAACGCGCCTTCGGCTCCATCACCAGCGTGACCGCCTTCTCCGAGGAGTCGGCCGCGGCCTCCGAGCAGGTTTCGGCCAGCATCGAGGAAGTCACCGCCCAGGTCGGGGTCGTCAGCGACCTCGCCCAGAAGCTCGAGACCGTCAGCCTCGAAATGGGCGATTTCCTCACCCGCTGGGGCAACCTCACCGCCACGAAGGCGCTCGCGAAAGCCGCCTGACCGGCCTCAGCCCCCGAGCCGCGCGACAGCCCGCCATCCCCCCGGCGGGCTGTTGTGCGTCCCTCAGTTGCCGCCGGAGGGCTTTGGCGTGACCGCGACCCAGCGGTCCTTCTCCACATACCGCAGGGTTCCCCCATTGCGCGCGGCCTCTTCGAGAATCGCCGTGTAGGCATCGATGTACACGCCATGCGGGTTCAGGCGGCGTGCGCGTTCGATGAAGGGGCGAACCTGCGATTCCGGACGCCCGAGCCCGATAAGCGCCGTCGCCCGGGCGATCGCGTCGCCGGATTCCATGCCGAACAGGTCATCGAAGCGGGCGTAGGCATCGTTCGCGGCGCGCAGGGCCTCGGTGTCGCCCGTCGAACCGCGGGCGAGGAGCGCGTAGGCGTGTTCGCTCGCATACCGGCGGCTGAAGGGGACGAGGTTCGTGGCTTCTTCGTATTTCGCCGCCGCGGTGGCGAAGTCGCCCTCCGCGGTCGCGGTCCAGGCATCGTCGGCGCGGGCGTCGGCGGCCACCTGCAGCGCCGCGATCGAGAGCAGCGCGAGTGCGGCGGGCGCCGTCGTCATCGCCGCCACGGGCGCGCGCAGGCGAATGCGGCTCACCGGCCGGGGCAGCTCCCGCTCCCGTTCCGCCGCCGCGATCCCCAGCAGCACGAAGAAGCACGCCTGAGCCGCCAGCGACACGGGATTCACCATCGTCAGCGCCCCATAGCCTGCGAGCGCGCACCAGGTGATGGGCGCGTCCACGCTCGCGCCGCGGCGCCCCTCCCGCACCGAACCCCACGCCGCGAACACCATCACGGCCGTCAGCGCCACGAACCCCGGGATGCCAAGGTTCGCCATCGTGTCCAATGCCCAGTTGTGGCTGCTCTGCGCCACCAGGTCGTAGTCATCGAACGCGGCGTCCAATTCTGGCCGATGCCGGGGGAAGGCCAACGCGAGCCCATCGGGGCCGAATCCCGTGAGCGGCGACGCGCCGATGGTGGCCACCGTCCCCTTCCACAGCTCGATGCGCGTCGACCCGCTCGTCTCCTGGCGCGCGACGCCCGCCTGGATGCGCGTGGCCGACCCATCGAGCCCGCCTGTCGCGAAGCTCGCGGCCGCGCCCAGGGCGATGCCGCCCGCGAGGGCTGCCACCCGTGGCCCGAACCTCGCCCATGGCGCCTTCGCCAGCCACCACGCTACGGGCATCAGCACCACAATCATTGCCAGCGCCAGCAGTCCGCTGCGGCTCTCCGATTCCAGCACGACGAACGCGGCGCCCGCCGCGAGTGCCGCCATCACGGCCAGCGCTCGCCGCTCGCCGCGCACCCGCAGGCCCGCGAACCCGAGCCACACGACCGCGTAGGCGGCGAGCTCGTTCGCATTCCCGATCGTCCCGATCGCGCGGTCGGAGGTATCGATCCACCAGTCGAACGGGTCCGCCCCGACAGCCTGCACGAGCGTGTAGGCGACGCAGAGCGCGACGCCCGTGCCGGCGGCGGCCATGAACCAGCGCGGAAGCCCCTCCGCCGCCAGCCGCAGCGCCCCGAGGAAGAGCACGACCATCGCCGCCTGGGTGAGAAACCCCTGCCGGTACTGGTACACGCCGAGCACACTCCCCCGCGCGTCGAGCGCCGTAGCCATCGACAGCACCAGCATCACGACCCACGCCATGACGGCGATGCGCAGGCCGCGCTGCCGCGGGAGCACTTCGCCCGTGAGCGCCAGCCCCACGAGCGTGGGCGCCGCTGCCACCAGCAGGACCGATTGCTTGATCAGCGTGAAGTCGTCGTACAGCCACGGCGCGAACGCCGCCGGCGCCGCGGCCACGGCGATGCCCAGGCCGATGGCGATGAGCACGATGCCGAGCGCGCGTGTGGGGACCGGTTCCATGGCACGGCGATCGAGCGGCACGCCCGGCATGGTAGTTCCCGCCGCCGCTGTGAGCGCGCCCGCCTTCGTGCCGCCCTCCACCGACCATCGAGGCTGTCTCGCGCTGGGGCCACGCCGTACGATGGACGCGATGGCACCTCCGAAACGCATCGCCGTCCTGGGTTCCACCGGGTCAATCGGGCGCCAGGCGCTCGATGTCATTCGCCAGTTCCCGGGCCGGTTCGAAGTGGTCGCGCTCGCCGCCGGCCGCAACGCCGCGCTCCTCGCCGAGCAGGTGGCAGCCGTTCGCCCGCGCTATGCCTGGGCCGAAGCGCGCACCCCCGTCCTCGATGACGCCATCGCCGCGACGGGCGCCGCGTGGCTTTCGATGGACGAAATGGCCCTTGCCGCCGAGGTCGACATCCTCCTCGTGGGGACGGCGGGAGCCGCGGGCCTCATGCCGACCCTGAACGCGCTCCGCCTCGGCCGGCCCGTCGCCATCGCGAACAAGGAAGTGCTCGTGATGGCGGGCCACATCGTCCGTGCGGCCATGCGCGAAGGAGGCGGCGAACTCCGCCCCGTGGATTCCGAACACTCCGCCATCTGGCAGTGCCTCTGGGGCGAAGAAGCCCATCCCGTCCGGCGCATCCTTCTTACCGCCAGCGGCGGCGCCTTCCGCGATTTCGACCATGCCGCCCTCGCCGCCGTCACCCCCGAACAGGCACTTAACCACCCGACATGGAACATGGGTCCCAAGATCACCATCGATTCCGCGAGCCTCATGAACAAAGGCATGGAAACCATCGAGGCGATGTGGCTCTTCGACGTACCCATGGAGAAGGTCGATGTCGTCCTGCACCGTGAGTCCATCGTCCACTCGCTCGTCGAATTCAGCGACGGCAGCGTGAAGGCGCAACTCGGGGTGCCCGATATGCGCCTCCCCATCCAGTGCGCGCTCGCCTATCCGGAGCGCATGCCGGAACCGCCTATGCCGCTGCTCGATCTCGCGAAGATCGGCGCCCTCCACTTCGGCACGCCCGATATGGACCGCTTTCCCTGTCTCCGCATCGCCATGGAGGCCGGCCGCCAGGGTGGGACCATGCCCGCCGTGATGGCCGCTGCCGACGAAATCGCCGTCGAACGCTTCATGGCCCACGAAATCCCGTTCACCGCCATTCCCGCCGTCATCGAGCAGGTGCTGTCGCGGCATCAGCGCGTCGATGATCCAGACCTGGAGACCGTGCTCGGCGTCGATGCCTGGGCACGGCAGGCCGCGCGTGCCGCGGCAGTGGGAGTCACAGCCTGATGTTCCTCGTCGCCTTCGATCCCGTCGCCATCCTCCGCGCCGCGCTTCCCTTCCTTTCGCTCCTGGTGGTGCTCGTGGTCATCCACGAACTCGGCCACTTCTTCGCGGCGAAGGCCTTCGGCATCAAGGTGCTCGAATTCGGCATCGGCTTCCCGCCCCGCGTCAAAGGGCTCGTCTGGAAGCGCGGCGAAACCGAGTACACCATCAACTGGCTTCCCATCGGCGGCTTCGTTCGCCTTCTCGGCGAGGAAGACCCCTCCGACCCGCGTTCGCTCGCGGCCGCGCCCCGCTGGAAGCGCCTGGTGGTGCTGTTCGCGGGCGTGTTCATGAACGCCGTCGTGGCCGTGCTGCTGATGACCGCCAGCTTCATGATCCCCCGCGAGCGTGACCTCAGCGGCGCGCTCGTCAGCCAGGTCGCCCCGGATTCGCCCGCCGCCCAGGCCCGCGTGACCGGCGAAATGCGCGACGGTTCGCAGCCCCTGCAGGGCCTCCAGCCCGGCGACGTCGTCCTCGAAGTCGAGGGCCGCGAAATCAAGAACACGAACGAGCTCATCTTCGCGAACCGCCTCAACCTGGGCGAAACGCAGCACTGGGTCATCAATCGCGCCGGCGCAACCCTCAAGGCCGAGGTCTATGCGCGCGGGCATCCACCCGCCGGGCAGGGGCCCACGGGCATCCGCATCGGCGCACCCTCGACCTGCCTCGAACTTGGCGCCGATGGCGAATGCGTCCGCAGCGAACTGCTGTATCCGTACACGGAGAGCGTCTGGTACCCACCCTGGGAAGCGCTGCCGAAGGGCCTCGGCTACCTCGGCGATATCGTTGTCCTCACCATCAACGAAGTCCGCGTGAGCGTGGGCGGTGGCGGCGGTGGTGGCACGGGTTCCGGCGGCCCCGCCTTCACGGGCCCCGTCGGCATCGCCGACCAGACCGGCGAGATCATCAAGGAAGCGGGCTGGCGTCCACTCATCGAGATGGCCGCCCTCCTCAGCCTCAACCTCGCGATTTTCAACGCGCTGCCCATCCCCATGCTCGATGGCGGCCGCATGTTCTTCATCTTCGTCGAGATTCTCCGAGGCGGCCGCCGGATTTCGCCCGAGAAAGAAGCCCTCGTGCACTTCACCGGCTTCGCCTTGATGATGGCCAGCGTCGTCGTCGTCACCTACTTCGATATCGCGCGCATCGTTTCCTGATGCGCGCGCCCGCGCCGGCCGCGGGGAGTTCGGGGGGCTCGTGTTCACGCTCATCTTCATGAGCCTCTTCCTCGCGGGCTGGCTCCTGTGCGCCGGCATCCCATGGTTCGCGCTCTCGGTGAAGACGCGGGGCAACGCCGGCCTGCGCTACCTGCCGCTCTGCCTGTTCGCCGGCGTGGTGGCCGCGCTCGCCATCCCCATCCTCGGGCTCGATGACGGCCGGGGCGTGGCCCTCAGCTTTGTCGCGGCCTTCACGACGCCCACGCTGCTGCTCGCCGCACGCCGCTTCAGCCTCCCGCGCACCGCCCCGCACCCCGAAACCGGAGACGCGCCCCGATGAAGCCCCTCGCCCTGTCCACCATGTACGCCCAGCAGCCCCGCTTCGATGATGGCGCGGCCTTCGCCCGCTACGCCGCCGAGGCGGGATACGATGCCATCGAGATCAGCCACTCAACCGCGCCCGCCAAGCTGGAGGCGATTCTCGCGTGCGGCGCGCTGCCGGTGACATCGGTGCACCAGCCCGCGCCCCAGGTTGCGCATCACGACGGCCGCGGCAATCACAAGCTGAATCTCGCCTCCACCGATGAGGATGAGCGGCGCGCGGCCGTGGCCTTCGCCATCGAGAGCATCCGCTGGACCGCGCGCATCGGGGCCACGCGCTCCGTGGTCCATCTCGGCGCTGTCGGCGATGGCTATGAGATGCTGCCCGCCGAGTTCGAAATGCGCCGCATGTTCGATGGCGGCCGCGCCCACGAACCGCGGTTCGCCCGCCTTCGCGCCGAGGCCATCGCCGCGCGTTTGCACGCTGCCGAGCCGTTCGTCGCGGCCGCCCGCCGTTCGCTGTTGGAGATCGTCCGCGCCGCTGAGCCGCACGGGATCGCCGTCGGGCTTGAGAACCGCTACCACTTCCACGAAATCCCCGCGCCGTACGAATACGACGAGATCCTCGATGGCCTCGACCCGGCGCAGGCGGGGTACTGGCACGACACGGGCCACGCCGAGGTGCTCCATCGGCTCGGCTTCCACGACCGCCACGCCTGGCTCGGCGCAAACCGCGGCCGCATCGCAGGCGCGCACCTCCATGACGTCCTCGGCATCGGCGACCACCGCGCGCCGGGCGACGGCGACGTCGACTGGGGGTACATCACCGAGGGACTGGCCCACCTTCCCGCCTACACGCTCGAAATCAACCAGCACCAGCCCGACGAGCGCGTGTCCGGAGCGCCTGCCTTCCTCGCGTCGGTGGGCCTCCGCTAGCCCGGGTCAATCGCCGCGATAGCACCCGCCTTTGCGTCTTCGCGCCGCCACGCCGCACACTGGAAACACCAACGGAGGGTGCATGAGCAGCTTCGATCTCATCCAGGAACTCGCGGCGGGCAAGCGCCCCGACGCCTCGCTGGTCCGCCCCAGCGACATCATGCCGTTTGTCATCGAATCCGATGGCCGTCGCGAACGCGCGTACGACATCTACTCCCTGCTGCTCAAGGAACGCATCGTGTTCCTCGGCACCCCGATTGACGCCATGGTGGCGAACATCGTGATCGCCCAGCTCCTCTACCTCGCCCGCGAGGACGACGACAAGGACATCATGATGTACATCAACTGCCCGGGCGGCTCCGTCACCGCCGGGCTGGCGATGCTCGATACGATGAACCTCATCCGCCCGAAGGTTTCGACCGTCTGCATCGGCCTCGCCGCGAGCATGGGCACAGTCATGCTCACCTCCGGCGCGAAGGGCAAGCGCTACGCCCTGCCGAACGCCACCATCCACCTCCACCAGGTGCTCGGCGGCGCCCAGGGCCAGGCCCGGGACATCGAAATCCAGGCCCGCGAGACCCTGCGCCTGCAGAAGGTCCTGCGCAACATCATCCAGACGACCACCGGCCAGCCGATGGACAAGATCGAGCACGACACCGACCGCGACTTCTGGCTCGACCCAAATGGCGCGAAGGATTACGGCCTGATCGACGAAATCCTCGAGCGCCCCAGCCAGGCACAGGTCGCTGTCAACGCCGCCGGCTGATTGCCGCCACATGGCCACCGCAGCGAGGGCGTCCCGGCCAGGGGCGCCCTTTCCGCGTCCGTGCTCGCGACGACGCAGCGTTAGCCGCGCGTTAAACTGATCCCGTGGACGCGCTTACCATCGACCGCATGCCCGACCTCCACGATCCCGTGGCGGTGGTGGCCTTTTCTGGCTGGAACGATGCCGCCAGCGCCGCCACCGATGCCGCGCGCTTCGTCGTTCGCCGGCTCGGCGCGCGCCGGTTCGCCAGCATCGATGCCGACCCGTTCTACGACTTCCGCGAATCACGCCCGGCGGTGCAGGTCAGCTTTAGCGGTCAGCGCGAAATCAAGTGGCCCCAGAACGAGTTCTTCTACGCGCGAAACCCGACCGGCCCGCACGACGTGATCGTCGCCATCGGCGTCGAGCCCGGCCTGGCCTGGCAGACGTTCACCGGCGCGCATACGGGCCTCTATCGCCAGGCCGGCGTCGGTCTCGTGATCTCGCTCGGCGCACTCCTCGCCGATGTCCCCCACACCCGGGACGTCCGCGTCACCGGCACCGCCGTCGACCCCGAAGTGGCCGCGCGGCTTGAACTCACGACTTCACGGTACGAAGGCCCCACCGGCATCGTCGGCGTCCTTCACGATGCGCTGCGACGTTCGGGCGTGCCCGCCGCCAGCCTCTGGGCGAACGTGCCGCACTACATCACGACATCCCAGAATCCCAATGCCACGGCCGCGCTGCTGCGCCGGCTCTCGCTCATGACGGGACTTTCGTTCGACCTTCGCGAACTGGCCTCCGCCGGGGAGCGGTTCGTCAGCGAAGTGAACACCGCGCTCGAAGGCAACCCCGAGATCGCCGACTACGTCCGCCGCCTGGAGGCCGCGGTCGATTCGGGCGAAACAGCCTCGCCGCTGGAGAGCAGCCTGCCCGCGGGCGAGGAACTCCTCTCCGACATCGAGGACTTCCTTCGCCAATCCCGCCCCGACGAGGACGACGGCCAGGCCTGACCTTCGCCGTTCCCTTCGCGCGGGCCCGCTACACGCTGAAGGCGATGCCGAGCATGCCCTTGTTCGTGTTGATTTCGCCCAGGTGCATGAACCCGTGCGTCATGACCACCTGCCGGAAGACGCGCCACTGCGGCATTTCGCCCAGCGGCTTCACCATCTGGATTTCGCTGAGCGCCTCGATCGACGTCGATTTCACGTAATCATTCGAAGCCGCGAACGCCTTCCGGCCGTACTCCCGCAGCAGCCCGAGGTCGCCGATCTGGAGCGCGCGCGCCTCGTCCAGCGGCATGCCCGTGCCCTGTGGGTTCTTCGGCAGGCCGAACCGGTCCACATACCCCTCGGCGAGCCAGATCGGCGGCTGCTTGCGGAACACGAAGTTGGTGATGTTGTCCGCCGTCCGCGTGATGTGCCAGGCGTGGAAGCCGATGCTCACCGTCTTGCCTTCCGGCAGCCAGTTCACCTGTTCCAGCGTCAGGCCGTTCAGGCCGTCATCCAGCCAGTCCGAAAGCTGTTCGATGCCATCGACGAGGATGTCCCGGATGTCCATGTTGCCCCCACCAGTGCGTTGCTGCTGAGGACTTATACACGCTCGGGCGCGATTGTGGGCATCGTCCCGCGCACGCGCGCATCCGCGGCGCGCACGACCGCGTACAACGCCTGCACCGCCGGCATGGCGACGCCGAGTTCCTGCGCCCGCCGGAGTGGGTTCCCGAGGATCGTCTCGACCTCCAACGGCCGCCCCGAGACGTAATCGATGGCCATGCTCGTGTTGTAGTCGCCCATCGTGTCGGTGAGCATGAACATCCGATCCACGATCTCGGGCTCGTCCAGCCGGGCGGCGCTTCCCAGGGCGGCGAGTTCCGCGTTCCCGGCGGCGACGACTTCGCGCATCGCCTGCCCCGCCGTCGCGCGCAGCCACGGGTCGGTCACGATCGCCTTCGTGCCGATGCCGCCCCCGGCCACGCTGAGCCCGTTGAAGGGGATGTTCCAGCACAGCTTCTCCCAGCGGGCGTACCGCAGGTTCGGCGCGACCACGACATCGATCCCGCCCGACGCGAACAGCGCGCGCAACGCCTCGCACTCACCCGGGTCGTCGAGGACGTGCCCGATGTTCACGCGCCCGTACTCAAGGTGGCGAACCACCCCGGGCTCGCCGCGGTTGATGCACACGAACGCCATCGCCCCGAAGACGCGCCCCGGGCCGGCCCACGCGAACGCCTCCTCGACGCCAAGGCCGTTCATGAGCGCGACGATGCGCGTCGCAGGCCCCAGGCATGGCTCGACCAGCCGGCGCGCTTCCGCCAGCGCCGTCGTCTTCAGCGAACACACCACCCAGTCGCAGGCGCCGATCTCACCCGGCGTGGCGAAGGCGGCGACGTCCGGCAGTGCGAAGTTCCCCAGCGGGCTTTCGACCCTCAGCCCGCGCGCGCGGACGGCGTCCAGGTCGCGGCGCATGAGGAAGCGGACATCGTGCCCCGCCCGCGAAAGCAAGGCGCCGTAGTAGCAGCCCACCGCTCCCGCGCCGATCACCCCGATTCGCGCCATGGCCCCACGATAGCGAGCACGCTCGCGCCCGCAAGGGGGCCGCGGGTACGCATCGGCGGCACTCGCCGGGCTGGTCGCACATCGCCGCGCACTCACCCGTGGCGGTCGTTCGCGCCGATACGGCGGCCTCGCACGTGGCCTTTCGCCGCGTCATGGAGAAGGCGCGCACGCGTTTCGTCCGGGAGTTCGAAGACGATGTCGATGGGCGTATAGAAACGCTTGTGCTCTACGAATGCGTGAAGGATTGGTGGACTGGCCCGGCGGCTCCATAACTCGGTTGACCCGCTTTCCGACCCGTGCCTACACTCGAATGCAATCCACAGCCGAACCGGCTGACGCCCACCTCACTGCTTCCCGGGATTGCGCTGAATTGACTACTGCTGTTTCCTCTTCCTCCGCCGCCTCCCCTGACCTGGAGCGCGGCCTCGCGCCGTTCGACCCGGACGGGACAGCCCCCGCGCCGCGGTTCAAGCAACTTCGCCGCGCCTACGGCTTCGACGAAGTCGCGATCGTCCCCGGCGACGTGACGATCAACCCCGAACTTGTCGAACTCGGCCTCGATATTGGCCCGCACCACTTCGAAGTGCCGTTCCTCGCCTCGGCGATGGATGCGGTGGTGGACCCGCGATTCGCCATCGAGATGCACCGCGCCGGCGGCCTCGCGGTCCTCAACCTCGAGGGCGTGTGGACCCGCTACGACGACCCTGCGGCGATGCTCCAGGAAGTCGCCTCGGCCAGCCGCGATGAGGCGACCCTCATCCTCCAGAACGCCTACCAGGC
>JADLBC010000056.1 GCA_020847985.1 Dehalococcoidia bacterium | reverse complement strand
CCGAGCCCCACGAAACGGGCCAAGACCACATCCCCCGACGTGCGCCGGGCCGTACTCGTCCGGCCTGCACCCGCCATCTCTGCTTAGATCGCGCGCCGCCGACCCCTTTTTCAGCACCCTGTTAGCTACTGGCTATTAGCGGGCTACCCCGCGCCCGCGGACACCCCGAAGCGTCGAACGTGGTCACGCGAGAAGCCGCTGGCTGCTGGCTCTTAGCTATTAGCGGGCAACCCCTTGCTCACGGAGCGCCCCGGAGCGTCGAACGCGGCCACGCCAATAGCTAACAGCCAATAGCCAACAGCTAATTGCTACAACCACACCCGCCGCCGCCACAGCATCCGCCGCCGCCCATCGGCATCTCGGCGATGGCCGTGCCGCCGCGCGGCGCCGCGAAGGCGGAAATCGTGCGCTCCACGCGGTGTCCGGAAGCACAGGTGACGGGCGCGTTCGCCTGGGACATCGGCCGGCGCTGCTCGAAGCGCTCGCGGCAGGTGGGACAGTAGTACTCGTAGATGGCCATGCCCGCAGTATAGCCGCCGCCCGGGGCGTACGATGCGCCCATGCAGAGCGCGCCCGCGCCCGCCCGCATGGAGCTCGAAGGGCTGGCCGCCAGCCTCGCGGAGATGGCCCTGCGCTGCGCCACCATCGCCATCGCCGCGCCCCTGCTCGTCCTCGCTGCGTGGTGGGCGTCCGGCCGTGGCGACGTCACCGCGGACGAACGGGCGCCCTTCGCGGCCCTGATGGCGACGTTCCTGCTCGTGCCCATGCTCGCGCTCACGGCCGCGCTCAGCGCCACGTTCGCCGCCGGCGCGATTTTGCGCGCACCATGGCCCCTGCGGCGAAGGCTCCTGCGGGGAGGATTCATCGCCGCGGCGGCGGCGTGGGCGCTGGTCGTGGCCTACTGGCACGTCGCCATGATCGTGCCCGCCGTCACCGGCTGATTCGCGCGCGAATCCTCAGCGGCCGCCGCCGGTGGTGCCATGCACTTCGCGGGGGACGGGCATCGCCGCGAGGTGCCGGTCCGACGCGACATTGCGCGACTTCGCCACCACTTCGACCGCGAGCACCGATACCACGCACAGCCCGCCCATGAGCGCGAGCGTCTCGCGCAGGCCGATGTGGTCCGCGACCATGCCGATGGGCAGCGCCGCGATGCCAAAGAAGCTCCATCCCAGCGACGTCAGCGACTGCACGCGGCCGTGGTATTCGTGGTCCGCCAGCGACATCGTCAGCGAGGTGTTGAGCGTCTGGAAGGCGGCGCCCGCCGCGCCCACGAACAGCATCACGAAGAGCCCCGAGAGCAGGTTCGGCGAAAGGCCGAGCGCGGCCACCGTCACGCCGAATATCACGCCCATGAGGGGATGGACGATCCACACGCGGCGGCTGTTCGTCATGCCCGCCACCCAGACCGTCGCGATCACGCCGCCCACCGCCCCGGCCGAGGAGAGCCAGCCGATGGCGGCCTTGTGCGCGCCGTATTCGCCCAGCACCACGGACGCGAGGAACGACTGGTAGGGGAACCCGATGGTGAGCACGAGCAGCGACGTCATCGCGAGGGCGGCGATTTGCGGCCGCGCCTTCATGTAGCGAAGGCCATCGACGATGTCGGCGAGCGGCGAAGTTTGCGTCAGGCGCGGGCGAGGGTTCCCGCGCGGCAGCGGGATCATGCTCACACAGGCGATGATGAAGCCCAGGGTGGTCATGTAATACACGCCCGCCGCGCCGATGAAGCTGATGCCCAGGAAAGCGCCCGCGATCGATGGCCCCACGACGCGCGAGCTGTTCATGCTCAGCTGCTGCAGGACCACCGCGTTCGCGATCTTCTCGCGGCCCACGAGGTCGCCGATGAAGGCCTGGCGCGCCGGGCCCACGAACGAAAAGCACGCGCCCTGGATGAAGCCGGCGAGGATGAGCTGCCAGAATTCGAGCCGGTCGAAGGCGATCATCGTCGCCACCCAGGCCGAGTTGACCGCGATGATCGATTGCGAAACCCAGAGCACGGTGCGCTTCGGCAGGCGGTCGGCGATGACGCCGCCGACGAGCGAGAGGAGCAGTTGAGGCACCCCGAAGGCGAGCGTGACGGCGCCGAGCGCGCTGTTCCGCCCGGTGAGCGCGTAGGCCAGGTACCCCCGCGTGATGACCTGCATCTGCATGCCCAGGAACGAAAACAGCGTGCCCGTCCACATCAGGCGGTACTGCTTGTTTTCAAGGGCGAAAAACGTCGTGCGGAACCACGTTGTCATGGTGGCGTGGTCCTTCCGGTGGCGGGGTGAAGGGCGGGGCGGCGGCGATGTCACGAGCCGCCCCACGCACGAGGCCGTCACCCGATTCTAGGCAGCGCCGCCGATGGCAACAAGGCGAGGTAAGTGGCCGGTTCCCAGTTCCCAGTTCCCGGTTCCCAGGGGATCAACCCTGGGGTTGCCCCCACCGATGGCCGGCGGCCGATGGCCGATCACCCCGTAAAGCGCACCACCTGGCTCGTTCGGCCCCAGAGGTCCTCGAGGCGGTAGTAGGCACGCTTTTCGGGCGAGAAGAGGTGCACGATGATGTCCGCGAAATCGAGCAGCACCCAGCCGCTCTCCGGCGACCCCTCGCGGTGGCGCAGCCGCACGCCCTCGGGCGCGAGCTCCTTTTCCAGGTACTCCGTCAGCGCACTAAACTGGAGTGGCGATTGGGCCGTGGCGATGACGAAGTAGTCCGTGAACGTCGCGGTCTTCGAAATGTCCACCAGGGCGAGATCGAGCGCCGAATGGTCCGTAAGGATGTCCACGGCGCGGTTGGCGAGGGTTTCCGAATCCAGCTGTGCTCACTCCTGGCGGCCCAAGGCATCTGCGCGCGCCGCCCGCGCGATGGAGATGGTAACACACCGATGAATGGCTCCCGCGTGGTCGTCGGCATGTCCGGCGGCGTCGATAGCTCCGTCGCCGCCGCGCTCCTTGTCGCCCGTGGCTTCGAGGTCATCGGTGTCACCATGCGCCTCTGGACCGAATCGCGCCCCGCCGAGCTCTCTGGCAAGCAGCAGTGCTGCAGCGTCGAGGACATCGACGACGCCCGCCGCGTGGCCGGCCAGCTCGGCATCCGCCACTACGTCATGAACTTCGAGGAGCGCTTCCGCGAGACCGTCGTCGATGACTTCGTCGCGCAGTACGCGGCGGGCCGCACGCCCAACCCCTGTGTGCGCTGCAACGAACACATCAAGTACCGCGCACTCCTCGACCGCCTGCCCGCGCTCGATGCGGACTTTATCGCCACGGGGCATTACGCGCGCGTGCGCCAGGCTGCCGGCGGACGCTTCGAACTTCTTCGTGCCCGGGACGAGGCGAAGGACCAGTCGTACGTCCTTTACATGCTCCAGCAGGACCAGCTCGCGCGGCTCCAGCTTCCCGTGGGCGAACTGACGAAGGACGAAGTGCGCGCCGAGGCCCGCCGCCTGGGGCTCGATACCGCCGCCAAGCCCGATAGCGTCGAAATCTGCTTCGTCCCGGGGAACGACTACCGCGCCTTCATGGCCGAACGCGCCGCGCCGGCGCCTGGCGAGATGCGCACCCCGGAGGGCGACGTCATCGGCGAGCACCAGGGCGTGGCCGCTTACACCATCGGGCAGCGCAAGGGGCTCGGTATCGCCGTGGGCGAACCGCGCTACGTCACCGCCATCGATGCCGCGCGCAACATCGTCACCATCGGCAGCGAGGACGACCTCTTTGCCGACACGGTCGTGTTCGAAGAGGCGCGCTGGACGGCGGGCGAGCCGCCGCCGGCGGGGACGGAGTTGCAGGCGAAGGCGCGCTACCGGGCCGAACCCGCCCCCGCGACCTTCCTCGGCACCGAAGGCGAAGCGGCCACGGTGCGCTTCCATCGCCGCCAGCGCGCCCTCACGCCCGGCCAAACGCTCGCCCTCTACGACGGCGAGCGCGTCCTCGGCGGGGGGACGATCGGCCGCGCCTGGCGCGACGAGTGCTGAGTGCTGAGTGCTGAGTGCTGAGTGCTGAGTGGGTTGCCCCGGGGGAGGCAGCCTCCCCGCACGGGGCCAATCCCCTCGGCACTGGGAACTTGGAACCGGGAACCGGGAACTTGATAGCCTCGCAAGGCGAGCGCGGTCCGCGGGTGGGCGCCGGCGATGGCGGCCGGGGGACGATGAGCCGCACATCGCGGCGCATTCATCATCGCCGCCATTGGGAGGTTCGTTCATGGATAAGGACCGGATGAAGGGCAAGGCCAACGAGGCCGTGGGCACCGTCAAGGCCAAGACCGGCGAGCACACGGGCAATGAGCGCATGCAGGCCGAGGGCGAAAACCAGGAGATGAAGGGCAAGGCCCAGGGCATGATGGGCCGCGCCAAAGACAAGGCGCGCGACATCAAGGACAAGGTCTCCTAGGCCGCCGGTACCGGCCGGAAAGCTCAAGGGGCGCCACGCGGCGCCCCTTCTTCGTGCCCCTCGCGAGGGCTTAGCCGGCGGTCTTGTAGAGGAAGAGGTTCGTGCCGGCGATGCGCGAGGGGTCGCAGATGATGCGCTGGGGTGGCGGCGCCGTGGCGATGACGCCCTCGCGTCGCCAGCTCGCGCCGCCATCGTCCGAGATGTAGCTCTCGATGCCCCGCGCGCAGACGTAGAGGCGGATGCGGCCGCCGCCGGCATCGGCGAGCTCGGGGACGCCGCCGAAGGTCAACGTTTCGCCCGCGGTGAAGCGCAGGCCGTCGGCCGAGCGCGCGAGCACCGTCGCCTGCCCCTGCGAGGCCGCCATCAACCAGCTGCCATCGGCCAGGCGCACGAGCGAAGGGTCGGTGGTGACGGCGGCGAAGGTGATCGCCGCGCCCCGCACGGTAAAGGCGCGCCCGTCGGTGCCTTCGGCGATGCACATCGTCCAGGTGCGGCCCGGAGTGGGGGGCCCGAAGCCGCCGAGGTGCGTAAGCCGGATGCCGCCGCCGGGGAGGGGTGTCGCGTCGGGGTCGACGATACCCGCGGGATCCGCGACGCCGTCGAGGACGATTGCCCCCAGGGGTGTGACCGCGTCGCCCTCCACGCGCGCGACATCGATGCCGCCGGTGGCGCCGTTGACGTAGTACACGAAGGTGCCCACGCCGGGCACCGACACCCCGTCCGGGACGCTCGCGTGGTCGATGACCATGCGGCCGTTCTCGACGCGCGGGCCGGCGGCGGCCTCGTTCGCGATCCAGACCTGGTGGTAGTAGGGGCCGATGGGGTCGGCGACGGGTGCAGCGGGTCCCGCGGGGCGGACGGTGCAGGCGTTCGCATCCAGGGGCGTGGCGGCGACGGTTGCCACCGTCGAGGAGACTGCCGGCGAGGGATGCAGCGGCCGTGGGGACCGAGGTGGCGGCGGCGCCGTCTCTCCCGGCGGGCGCACCGCCGCCGCACGCGAGCAAGACCGCGACGGCAGCGAGCCCTGGCGCCGGCCACCACCTCATGCCGGGTTCATGGCGCGGATGCGCAGCGAGGTGACGGGTCACCCATAAAGCTTCCCGCTGCCCCGGCCGTTCGCGGGCGCTCCCATCCGTTCGCGCAGCGAGGCCCCGGCGCGGAAGTCCTCTGTGAGATCGGGTGGGCGCACCACCACCGGCATCGGCAGGGCGTGCCCGAAGACGAGCGCTTGCTGGCGGCTTTCGAGCGAGGCGATCACCGACCGCAGGCCCGCACGCCCCTGCATCCCGCCCACGAGCGCCTCGACGTCGGTCTCGGAATCGAGTTGGAAGCAGAACTTCGTGCCGATCTGGGAGAGCACTTCGGGGTCGATTTGGCTCGGGCGCTGGTCGATGACGAAGAGGGTGACGTTGTACTTCCGCAGTTCGCGCGCGATCTGGCCGAAGATGCTCTGGCCCGCCATCGAACGGTCGATGAACTTGTGAGCCTCTTCGATGACGATGACGAGGCGGTTCGGCTCGCGGTCGGGATTGCCGTGGGCGCGCTCGACGGCGTCGCTGTATTCGTTCCAGATGCGGCGGCTGAGCATGTTGGCGACGAGCATGTAGGCGGTGAGGTCCTTATCGAACCTGCCGAACTGCACGACCACGCTCTTGCCGCCCTGGAGGGTCTTGACGATGTGGCTGAGGGCGCCCGCGAACTGCCCGGACCCGGACTGCACGAAGCCCCGGCGGGTGAAGCGGCGTAACCCCCGGCGGAGGTTTTCGAACGACCCGGGGTGGAATCCGAGCCGCTGCGCCACCTTCGTCCAATTCGTGTCGTCGGGCTCGCCGCTTTCGCGGAAGGTGCGGCGGAGGACGGCGGGCGAGGGATCGTCGGCGGTGATTTCGTCGATCCAGGATTTTCCGAAACGGTCTTCGCATTCGTGCGCGGCCTCGATCGCCTGGCTCGTGAAGGCGCCTGTGGACTGCAGCACATCGATGTCGTCGCTTGTGATGTCCTGCGTACCGATGGCGAACGGGGCGTCTGTGTTCGCGGTCGTTCGATCGAGCGAGTAGACGGCAACGTTCGAGGGGTGGCGCTGCTTCAGGGACTTTCGATGCTTCGCGCCCTCGCCCTGGTACTTGATCTCGACGCCGTAATCGTTGTGCATGTCGAAAATGAGGGCGACGGTGCGCTCTTTTTTCACCCGCGCGTCGTCGTTGTTCCTGACCATCGCGTCGAGGATCTGCATGGTGGCGATGGTCTTGCCCGTGCCGCTCTTGCCGAACACGCCCGCGGAGCGTTCGAACAGCTTCTCGATATCGACAAAGACCTCGACATCGTCCATGCCCAGGGGGGTGCCGACGCGCACGGCGGCGCGCTCCTCATCGACGGCGAAGGCGCGATTCAGCACCTCCTGGTCGGCGCGGGAGACGCGGGCGAAGTGGCGGGGCACGCGGCGCGCACGGGCGGTCGTGCCATCGGCGCCGACTTCGAGATAGGGGTTCACCTCGACGGCGGTATAGACGCCGGTATCGAGCAGGACCTCGCGGAGGAGCGTGGACAGGGGGTCATCGCCGGCGGCGGGCGGCCAGGAGGTGGCGCCGGCCTCGGCCGATTTGAGCATCACGTCGGTGACCATGCCGAGCAGTTCGCCACCTTCGGCGAGCGGCGCGACGAGGTACTCCCCGAGGCCGGCGGACTTACCGGGGTCGAGGCGGACTTCGAGGCTCTTGGTGAGCGAACCGCCGGTGATGGCGCCCATGCCTTCGCGCGCGCTCATGCCGTGACCCCCCTGAGGATGCTGGAAAGGCGCGCGGGCTCGGCCTTGAGGAGGCGGGCGAGCTCCTTCCCCGCGCGCACGGTGAAGTCGCGCGCTTCGGCGCCGTGGGCGTTGGCGGCGGCCCGGACCGCGGCCGCGATCACGGCGTCGTCGCAGAGCGGGGAGGCCGTGAGCAGCGCGAGGAAGGCGCCGTCGGCGGTCGCGTGCACGACTTCGGCATCGGTGGCGGGCTCGACGCGGGCGAGCAACGGCGGCGGCGATGGCGGCAGGAGCGCGAGGGCGCCTTCGCCCGAGATGTAGCCGCAGGCGGCGATGGTGAGGCGTGTGCGCAGCAGCGGCCGGATGTGCGGGTTCTCGGCGAAGACTTCGGCCGCCGTGAGCGCGCCACCCTGGGCCTGGAGCGGGCGCCCCGGGTCCTCGGGGCCGCTGGCCGTATCGGCGATGCAGCCGAGGATGGTGACCGGCCCTTCGCGCACGGCGACGACCTGGCCAAGCTGGAAGGGCTGTTCGACGTACCGTTCGTAGGCGCAGGTGAAGCTGCGCAGGCCGGCCTCGACGACGCGGGGGGCTTCGCTCCCGGGACCGGGGGTCATACCGCTCTCCTCCGTTTGCTGGTCTGCTTGCCGTTCGCGGCGGCGAAGACGCGCTGGCGGGCGGCTTCGCTTTCGAGCAGGCGGGCGAACTGCTGGCGGTCGCCGCCGCTGATCACCGCCTGTTCGTGTGCTTCCTGGAGCGCGCGCGGATAGCCATCGCAGCGGGCGCACTGGTCGATGAGGGTGGCGTGCAGGCGGTCGATGCGCTCGGGCGTGGCCGCCCACAGCGGCAGCTCGACGCGCGCGATATCGCCGCCGGTGCGCAGGTAGAAAAACGCCACCTGGCTTTCCGGAGGGACCTGCTGCTCGACCGTCTGGCCGCGCTCGCTGCGGGCGCGAAAGAGGGCGGAGCGTTCGCCTTCGCCCAGGAGCGGGGCGAAGAAGAGGCTATCGGCGCCGAGCCAGCGGTCCGGGTCCTGCCCGGCGAGCACGGCCAGGCTGGTGGCGACATCGCCCGAGCGCGACCCCGAGATATACGCCCCCGCGGAGAGCGGCTCATCGCCGGTGGCGAGCAGGGCGAGGGCATCGAGCAGGCGCTGCATGACCTGCCTGCGCACGCGCGCGGCGATGCGCCGCGAATCGAGGTCCCAGGGGAGAAAGGTGCCATCGAACAGGAGCACGACGGGGCCATGGACGAGCCGTTCGCGGGCGAGGTGGATGCCGGTCTCGCGCTCCTCGATATCGCGGAGGAGGGAGACGCCCCAGCCGCGGCCGCCGGGGCTGGCATCCTCGCCGTCGTCCTCGCCGCCATCGGAGGCGGCCTCGCGGGGGCCCACCCACGGCTTCGAACCGAGCGCGGCTTCGCCACCCACGCGGTAGGGGAGCACCGCCCAGCCGGTATTGATGACGAAGCAGGGCACGGGCGCGACACGGTCCGGGTCGATGCTCGAGCCATCGGCGGCGACGACGGTGCAGGGCGCGAACGGGGGGGCGGCGAAGGTGGCGGTGGGTGGTTCGCCGAAGGTGGTCGCGTAGGGTGCCGGGTTGTTCGCCATGGCCGCGCGGATGCGGGCGTCGCCGCCGGCCGGGTCGTTCGCCCAGGCGCGCGCCGCATTGTTGGCGGCGGCGAGCGTGGCATCGAGCGCGGCCGCGCGCTGGCGGTGGCGTTCGACCAGCGCGGCGAGTTCGCCGGCGAGGAGTTCCATGCGAAGGGTCACGTGCGGGCCGCCCACGCGTACATTTGTTCGGCAGTGTACTCCCGCGTCGCCGCCGGGGCACGCAGCGGCCGCCTCCGATACGCTGGGCGGCGATGTTCACCTGCGAACGCTGCGGCACGGAGTTTTCGATCGGCGAAAGCGTCCTCAAGAAGTATCCGAACTGGACGCCGAAAGCGTGCATGGATTGCCGCGACAAGCCCGCCGCGAAAGCACCCGCGAAGTCGCCCGCGAAGAAGAAGGGCGGGAACTCGATCACGAAGGCGGGAAACTTCACGACGAGCGAGATCCTCATGCGCTTCACCCTCGGGCCGGATACGGGCGTCTTCACCGATGGCTCTTGCGCGGGCAACCCCGGGCCCGGCGGCTGGGGCGCCGTCTATGCGCGCGATGGCCGCGTCGTGGCGCAGCGCTGGGGGCAGGAGCCGCTCACGACGAACAACCGCATGGAGCTGACGGCGATGATCGCGGGGCTTTCGCTCATCGGCCCGGACGACGCCATCGACGTCTATTCGGACAGCCAGCTGGTGGTGAACACGATCACGAAGTGGGCCGCGAGTTGGGAGAAGGCGGGCTGGAAGCGGCGCGAGGGCGAGGTGAAGAACCTCGACCTGGTGCAGCAGGCGTACGCCCTCGCGAAGGAACGGCCGAAGGCGCGCATCCAGTGGATCCGCGCGCACGATGGCTCACGCTGGAACGAATACGCGGATTCGCTTTCGCAGGCCTACCTGCGGACCGAGGTCTAGCCGCGGCCGCGGGCTGCCCACCGGCGCGGGCACACCGGGGGATGGAGGATCGCGATGGCGTGGATCGTCCTGCTGCTCGCCGGGCTGCTGGAAGTGGCCTGGGCGACGGGCCTGAAGTACACCGATGGCTTCACCCGCCCGCTCCCATCGATCCTGACGGGCGCGGCAATCGTGGGCAGCATGGCGCTGCTTTCGCTGGCGGTGCGCACGCTCCCCATCGGTACCGCCTACGGCGTCTGGGTCGGGATCGGGACAGTGGGCGCGGCAATCGCGGGGATCGTGCTCTTCGACGAATCGGCGAGCGTGGCGCGGCTCGCGTTCCTGGGCCTGCTCATCGTCGCCATCATCGGCCTCAAGGCCACGCACTAGGCGGGGGACGCCGCGGATAGCGGTGCGAACGCCGCGGGTATAGGCTCGCGCGAACACGCGGCCCCCGTGGCCGAAGGAGTCCCCCATGCGATTTTCAATCTGGCCGAGCCCGGCCAGCCCCTGGTCGGAAACGCTCGCGACCGTCCAGCACGCCGAAGCGACGGGCTGGGATGGCGCCTGGTACGCCGACCACTTCATGCCCAACGCCGCCGATAACAGCGGCCCCACGAGCGAGTGCTGGACGACGCTCGCGGCGCTCGCGGTGGCCGTACCTCGCATCCGCATCGGCTCGCTGGTCACGGGGAACACGTACCGGCACCCGGCGGTGCTCGCGAAGATGGCGGCGAACGTGCAGGAGATCAGCGGCGGACGGCTCGTGCTCGGCCTCGGCGCGGGCTGGCAGGAGAACGAGCACACGGCCTACGGGATCGAATTCTCCACCGTGGGCGGGCGTCTCGGGCGGCTGGAAGAGGCCTGCCGCGTGGTCAAGGGCCTGCTCGGCGAGGAGCGCACGAACCTGGCCGGGCGCTATTACACGCTCACGGACGCGCCGCTGGCGCCGAAGCCGCCCGTACCCGTGCCGTTGCTCATCGGTGGTGGCGGCGAAAAGCGCACCCTCCGCATCGCCGCGCGTTACGCCGACGAATGGAACGTCTGGGGCACGCCAGAACTCCTGCGCCAGAAGCAGGCCATCCTCGACCAGCACTGCCACGACCTCGGGCGGGACCCGAAGACGATCCAGCGATCGGCGCAGGCGATGCTCACGATCACGGACGACGAGGAGTGGGTGAAGCGGCTCGCGGGAGCCGGGCGTCCCGTCATCGCCGGGAACGTGTCCCGCGTGCGCGAGATCATCGCGGACTACCGCGACGCCGGGGTCGACGAGATCATCATCCCCGACTTCAACCTCGGCCCGCGCGAACGCCGTTTCGCCACGATGGACCAGTTCGTGAACGAGGTTGCGCTGGCGTTTCGGTAGCCGTCGGCCGTCGGCTATCGGCTATCGGCGTGCCGTTTTCGGCCATCGGCTATCGGCCGTCGGCGTGGCCAGTCGCGCGGCATTGTCTGCCCTTCGCGGACTCATTCTCGCGTGCGGCACGCCGATAGCCGACGGCCGATAGCTACTCGCGCTGTCCGCGCGCGCGCACTAGCAGCGTGCCATCGCCGCCGGCGGCCATGGGCAGCGCGAGACGGGCGGCGGCGGGGCGGAGGGCCGTGCTTTCGGGCTCCGAGGGGATGAGCGCGCCGAGTCCTTTGCCCAGGCCGGCGCGGCGTCGTGGCCCGCCCGCCGCCGGCTGCACGAACGGCGTGGGCCCGAGCGCCTCGATGCGCTGCGTGAGCAGGTCCGTGAGCGCTTCGATGAGCGCGGCCTGGTGTTCGAGCGCGCGCCGGGTCGCGGCGAGTTCGCGTTCGATGCGCGCAAGGCGCAGTTCGAGCGAGAGCGGCGTGGGTGGCGTGAAGGGTTCCCGTCCCGTTCGTTGACCACGCACCCGCCCGAGCAGGCCCCCCGGCCAGCCCGTCATGTCGGCTCTCCGCCGCGATGATTCCCGCTCTGGAATACGGCCATCCTCTACCTACCAGAAAGTTTCTTCACAAAAAAGCGCATGGGAGCAGGCGCCTTCACATTTGTTTCGGAATCCGGCGGTTTCCAGCCGTTTGCGAAACGCCCCCGTGATGACGCCGCCGCCGCCCCTGCGTACGATGCGCGCGCCAGACACCGGCCCCGGAGGCGCATGATGCTCGAAACCGCCTGGGAAACCGCCAACCGCGTTCGCACCCGCAAGGTGAGCGCCCGCGAGGTCACTCTCGAGGCTCTCGATCGCACGGAGCGGCTCAACCCCGCGCTCAACGCCTTCGTGCACGTGGACCCGGAGGGCGCGCTGCGCCAGGCGGACGCCATCGACGCCGCCATCGCCCGCGGCGACGACCCCGGCCCGTTCGCGGGTGTGCCCATCGGCGTGAAAGACCTCGAACCGGTCGCGGGCATGCCGTTCACGCAGGGGGCGGCGCCGTTCAAGGACCGCATCGCCGCCTCGGATTCGGTGCAGGTGGCACGCCTCAAGGCCGGCGGCGCGGTCGTCATCGGCAAGACGAACACCCCGGAATTCGGGTACAAGGGCTTCACCGTGAACCGCCTCTTCGGGGCGAGCCGCAACCCCTGGGACGCGTCGAAGACGCCCGGGGGCTCCAGCGGCGGAAGCGCCGCGGCCGTCGCCGGCGGCCTGGTGAGCGTCTGCACGGGGTCCGATGGCGGCGGGTCGGTGCGCATCCCGGCGGCCTTCTGCGGCTGCTACGGGATCAAGCCGAGCGCGGGCCGCATCCCCGCTGCGGGCGAAACGTACCCCCACTGGGCGACGCACAGTACGCTCGGGCCGCTCACGCGTACGGTGCGCGACGCGGGACGGTACCTGGACCTCGCGGCGGGGCCGCACCCGAACGACCTGCACGCCCTCGACGCTCCGCCGGGCGGGTATGAAGCGGCCACCCTCGCCGACCCGCCGGTGATTCGGCGCATCGCCTTCAGCAGCGACCTGGGCTACGCCGCCGTGGACCCGGCGGTGGTCGCGTGCGCCCGGCAGGCGGCGCAGGAACTCGCGAACGCGATCGGTGCCGACCTCGTGGACGCGCACCCCGGCTTCGCGGACCCGATGGCGGCCTGGTACGCGATCGGCGCGCCCGGCGATGCACACCTCCTGGATGTCTTCGGCGAGGCCGTCGTGGCGGGCCTTGAGCCCGGCTTCGTCGCCTTCGCCGACCGTGCCCGCGCGGTCATGGGGACGGATATCGCGGCGGCGCTGCAGACGCGGCACGCGCTCAACCGTACGATGACGGCCTTCCTCGACGAGTACACGGTGCTGCTCACGCCGACGTGCGCGGCGCTGCCGTTCGTGGCCGAAGGGCCGCCGCCGCGCACCATCGGCGGCAAGGATGCCGGGCCCGCGGGCTTTATTCCCTTCACCTACCCGTTCAATGTCACCGGGCACCCGGCGGCATCTCTGCCCGCGGGGCTGGTCGAAGGGCTCCCCGTGGGGTTGCAGATCGTCGGTCCGCGCTACGGCGACCGGCTCGTGCTCACGCTCAGCGCGGCGTACGAAACGGCGCGTCCGTGGGGGTTCCCGGCGGCGCCGGCCTGAAATTTGGGCCTTCACGCGGGGAATCCGGGGGAAGGCCTCCAGTCCGGGCGTTTTCATGCCGTCTGCTATTCTGAATGGCCATGGCATCGTCCCCGCAGGCCCCCGGCGCCGGCTACGAAGAGGCCGCCGAGGAGACGCTTCCCGCAGCGGAAGAAGCGATTCTCCGCATGCGCCATGCCATCCTCACCGGCACCCACTGGTTCGAGGCGCTGCTCGAAGCGGTGGGCCGCTGGCGCGTGCCCGAAGAGCACATCGGCGACCGCGAGTACCGCTACCTCATCGGCGGCGAGGCGTTCGACTGGCTCCTGCTCGCCGAGCGGCTGCTGGGCGAAGCGCTCGACATCGTCCCCGCGCGCGAACTGAACGCGCTGCTGTTCGAAGGGCGCTGGCCGCTCGAAATCGAAGACGAGGCGTTCGCCCGTCACCTCGGCGCGGCGAAGCATTCGGCCCACCTGAACTACCTCTACGGCGTGCTCGTCGAGGAAGCGCTGCAGCTGGCCATCGAAGAGGACATCCACAAGGAGAACCGCAACCGCCCCTGGGGCCAGGACCGTGACGACGAGACGATGTTCGAACGCGTCTACGGCAAGCCGCTGGCGGAACTCAAGGCCGACTACTTCGAAGCCACGGGCACCATGCTCCGCGACCGCGTCGGCTACCCGGAGTGGAAGGCGTTCACCTACTGGCTGTTCAAACAGCGGCTGAAGCGGCAGGACAAGGCGCGCGTGGCGAGTGACACGCGCAAGGGGCTCGCCCAGCTCACGCGCATGGAGCTCGCGATCAGCGATCGCCGCCGCGGCGCCTCCCTCGACGAAGCCGACTTCGCCCGCCGTTTCGGGGGGTAGTGAGAGAAAAGAGAAAAGAGGAAGGAGAAAAGGAGACGGGGGCAACCCCATGGGACGGTGGGCGGCAACTGCGGTCAGCCCGTTTCTCTTTCCCCTTTTCTCTTTTCTCACGCGCCCGCCTGGGCGCGAATCCAGGCCAGGTGCTCCGTGAAGTGCTGCCCGGAGTTCGAGACGATCACGCGGCCGGCGGGGCGCAGGTCCGGGTCATCGGGTTCCCCCGGGAGGTAGTGGTCGACCGGCTTGAGCAGGTCCGCGATGGGCATGGCGGAGACCGTCGCGACCGTGTCCGCGTGCACCGTTTCGAGCATGGTGCGCGCGGCCGCGAAGCTGATGCCCTCGTGGATCGCGTGCAGGCGGGCGTTGATCGCGTCCTCGTCGCCGTCCCAGGCCTCGCGGGGGATGCCGAGGCCTTCGTACCGGGGACGGCGCCGCACGACCGCGAGCGCCGACGCTTCCCACGCGGCGAGGTGCGCGAGGTGGTCGGCGATAGTCCAGCCCTGGTGGTCGCGGAGTTGTTCGGCGGGGGTGCCGGCGAGACGATCGAGTTCGGCGGTGAGGGCCCGCCAACCGTCGTCCATCCAGGCGAGCAGTTCGCCAGTGTCCTTTGGCGTCTGTTCGGTCATGGTGTCACCCCGTTGCTCTTTCTTCTGTTCGCGTATCTCTTCCGCTAGCCCGCGTCGTCGCGGTCGCGCAGCAGGGCGCGGCAGGGGGCGCCGTCGGCGCCTTCGATGAGCAGGGGCAGGCAGATGAGGTCGTATTCGCCGGGCTCGACGCCCCGCAGGTCGATCCCTTCGAGTACGACGACGCCGCCCCCGAGGAAGGCGCGATGCACGGGCGCGGGGTCGTCGAATGGGGCCACGGAGAGGTAATCGATGCCCACGAGCCGCACGCCGCGCGCCGCGAGCGCCTCGGCAGCGTCCTCGGTGAAGGCGAGATAGTCGCGCGTGAAGCCGGGCTGGGCCCACAGCTCCGAGTTCGGCGTCTTGAACAGCAGCCGCTGGGCGCCGGGTGGGATTTCGAACTGGTCGAGCATGGCGGCATCGATATGGCGGTCGATGGTGCGCGCTTCGACCACCCACGCGGGGCCGACCAGGCAATCAAGCGGCGTCTCCTCGATGCCGCCGGCGCCGGGGACGAAGTGGCAGGGGGCGTCGATGTGGGTGCCGAGGTGCAGTGTGGCTTCGATGCGGCCGAGGGTGCAGACGCCGCCTTCGGCCATATCGGAGACGCGCGCGATGACGAGGGGCGGGTCGCCTTCGAAGAGCGGCATGCCGGGGCGAATGGGGACGGTGATATCGGTCCAGGCCATGTGGCGAGCAGTGGACCACGCCGCCGCGGGGGGCCGCAACGGTTCTTTCCAACGTGCGATGGAAGTGGGATGGCGCGGCGGCGCGGTGGCAGGCCGCGCGGGACGGCCGACGCTACTCCAGCTCTTCGTCCAGGAATTCGTCGTCTTCCTGGCGGCGGCGCCAGAACATGAGGGCGGCGGCGAGCCCGCCCAGCAGCGCGAAGATGCCCAGGAACTTCTTCACGAGGATCCTCCACGCTCCCCGGGCGCGACTGCATCGCAAGGGAGCTTTCTTCGAGTATAGGAGCGCCCGCCAGAAAGCGGAATGCGGCTGCGGGGGGCGGGCATTGCGCCCCCATCACGCCGCCGCCGGTCGTGCGCGCCTACCGTGCCCGGCTGCCGCCATCGATCGTGTAGACGCCGCCGCTGATGAATTTCGCGTCGTCGCTGCAGAGGAAGGCGACGAGCGCGGCGACTTCCTCCGGTTCGCCGTAGCGCCCGAGGGGGATATTCGCGGCCATCATCCGCTTCACCGCCTCCGGGTGGTCCGGGTTGATGCCGCGTTCGAGCGACCGCATCATCCGCGTCTCGATGGGCGAAGGGCAGACGGCGTTCACGCGAACCTGGTCGGCGCCGAACTCGAGCGCGGCGCTCTTGGAGAGGCCGATGACGGCGTGCTTGCTCGCGCCATAGGCGATGATCGTGGGTGTGCCGCTGAGGCCGGCGACCGACGCGGTGTTGACGATCGCGCCGCCGCCCTGTTCACGCATGATGGGGACGACGTACTTCATCCCCAGCCACACGCCCTTCACGTTCACCGCGAGGACTTTGTCGAAGATCTCCTCGGGGTACTCCAGGCTCGGGCCGACCCAGCCTTCGATGCCGGCGTTGTTGAAGAAGGCATCGATGCGGCCGAAGGTGGCCTTCGCGACGCGCGCGTAGTTTTCGACCTGCGCCGACTGCGTGACATCGCAGGGGACGGCGATGGCCTCGGCGCCGGCCGCCTTCACCTCGGCCACGACCTCCTCGAGCGGGCTCGCCGCGAGGTCGACGGCGACGACCTTCGCGCCTTCGGAGGCGAAACGCAGGCATGCCTGCCGCCCGATGCCGCCGGCCGCGCCGGTGACGACCGCGACCTTCCCTTCGTACCGCATGATTCCCCCCTTGTGTGCCGCGAACCGGACCGGGTCAGACGTTCCAGAAGCCGCGCAGGCGCTCGGCGAGTTCGCCGCCCTGGCGCACACCCTCGACGGCGACGGGGCCGCGGCGGGTGAAGTCCATGAGGTTGACGCCGAAGGCCGCCGCGCAGCCCGCGTCCGGGGTGACGAGTTCGACCTGCCCGCCCGCCTTGCGAATGGTCTCAAGCTCGGCTTCGAGGCGCCGGCGGGTGAGTTCGGCCATGGCGGCCTGCGGGCCTTCGCCGCTGCCGCCCACGGAGACGGCGATGACGACGACGCGGTCGTGGCCCTTCGCGAGGTCGGCGTTCGTGCCCGAGCGCATGCCGCCATCCATATAGCGGCGCCCGCCGATGGTGATGGGCGGATACACGCCGGGGACGCTGCAGCTGGAGGCGACGGCGGCGCCGAGGGTGACGCCCTCCTGCCCGCTCCAGGCGACGAAGGTGCCGTCGTTGGCATCGACGGCGGTGCACATGTAGCCCTTCGGCCAGCCCTCCGCCTTCGAAATGAGGTAGCCGGTGCTGTTGATGAACTGCTCTTCGGTGATGGTCTCGGCTTCGAGGGCGAACTTGCCGATGGCGCGCATGAGCTCGTCCGGGTCGGTGCCGGCGTCGGCTCCCTTGAGGCGAAGCTCCATGAGTGGCGAAAGCGCGGGCTGCTGCCCCTGCGATGCGGGGTTCTGGGCCGCCGCCGCCGCCGCCCGCCCGCCGGCGTTGCCGCGCAGGTGGGGCTCGCCAATCTCCCGGGGCGAACGGCCCAGCTTGAGCTGCGCGCCCACCACCGAACCGGCGGAGGTGCCGATGACGGTATCGGCGGTGCTGAGGTCCACGCCGGCTTCGGCGAGGCCCATGAGAAGCCCGGATTCCCAGGCGATGCCGACGGGGCCGCCCCCGCCAAGTACGAGCGCGCGCGAGGCCATCTGTCGCTCTCCCTTTCCCTTGCAGCGAGCCGCGAACGGCTCCGGTGATGAGGCGCCATCTTACGCCCAGTTCCCAGTTCCCGGTTCCCAGTGCCCAGGGGATCGGCCCCTCACGGGGAGAAAGCCCCCGCGAGAAGATCCCTCCGGGGCGACTCGCTCCCCCGGGGTAGCCCCTGGGAACTGGGAACCGGGAACTGGGAACTCAGAGAGTGACCACCAGCGCGATCGCGGCGGCCGCCATCGCCGCCGTCGTGAGCCAGCCCGCGCCGAGCAGCCACGGCCCGGGGACGAATTCGCCCAGCACGCGGCGGTCGTGCGCGGCGAACATGATGAACGCCAGCACGATCGGCGCGGTCACGCCGTTCACGATCGCCGCAAGGTACAGCGCGCGCATCTCCGGGAGCCCGCTGAGGTTGATGGCGATACCCAGGAGCGTCGAGAGCGCGATCACGGCGTAGAACTGGGGCGCGCGGCGGAGGCTTTCGTTCAGCCCTTCGCGCCAGCCGAACAGTTCGGCCACGGCATACCCGGCCGACCCCGCCAACACCGGCACCGCGAGCAGCCCCGTCCCGATGATCCCGGCCGCGAAGAGCACCGTCGCGCCGCTGCCGGCGAGTGGACGCAGCGCCTCGGCGGCCTCGGCGGCGGTCTCCACGTGGTGTTGGCCGCTCGCGCCGAGTGTCGCCGCGGAGGTGAGGACGACGAAGTAAAAGCCGACGTTCGCCATCGCCATGCCCGTGACGACATCCCAATGCGAGGCGCGCACGAGGCCGTGCAGCCGTTCGCGCGTCGCCGTCGCGGGGGAGATGCCGATGCGCGCCTCCTCTTCGACCTCCTCCGAGGCCTGCCAGAAGAAGAGGTAGGGCGAGATGGTGGTCCCGAGGATGGCGACGATCGCGGTGATGCCGTCGCGGTCGAACGTCATGCGCGGGACGACCGTCGCCTTCGCGGCCGCGCCCCAGTCCGGGTTCGAAACGAACGCGCCCATGACATACGCGAAGATCACGAGCGTGAGCAGCTTCAGCACGCGTGCCAGCGCCGGGTAGGGGACGACCACCTCCATGAGCGCGAGACCGGCGCCGATGGGGATCACGAGCCAGCCCGCGGGGATGCCCGTGAGCAGGTCCACCGCCGCCGCGATGGCGCCCAGGTCGGCGCCGATGTTCACGATGTTCGCCACGAGCAGCATCGCGACGAGCGGCCAGAGCGCGCGGCGGCCGAAGCGCTCCGCCGTCACCGCCGCGAGCCCTCGCCCGCTGACGATGCCGAGGCGCGCGCACAACGTCTGCACGGCGACGTTCATCGGCAGGGTCGCGAGGCTGGTCCAGAGCAGGCTGTAGCCGTGGGCGGCGCCGGTGATGGTGTAGGTCGAAATGCCCGACGGGTCGTCGTCGGCGACGCCGGTGATGAGCCCGGGGCCGAGCCCGCCGGCGCCCTTGCGTGCCTCCCGCGAGGCGCGAATGAGGACGCGCAGGTCGCGGCGGACGGTCTCGCCGGGGTGGTGCGTGACGCCGTTGGGCCGCTTCGCGCGCATCCGCGCCAGCATAGGGCCGCCGCCCGCTCAGTACCCGAGGACGGGATCGACCACGTGCTCGAGGGGTTTGCCCGCGCAGTAGCGCCGCAGGTTCGCAAGGAAGATCTCGGCGGCGCGATGCCCGTACCCTTCGACCGAGCCGGAGACGTGCGGCGTGATCATCACGTTCGGCGCATCCCAGAGCGGGTCATCGGCGGGCAGCGGTTCCGGGTCGGTGACATCGAGGATGGCGCCGGCGATGGTGTTCGCCCGCAGCGCTTCGATGAGCGCCGCCTGGTCGACCACGGGCCCGCGGGCGATGTTCACGAGGCAGGCGGACGGCTTCATGCGGGCCAGTTCGTTGGCGCCGATGAGGTGGTGCGTCTCGGGCGTGAGCGGCACGCAGAGCACGAGGTAGTCGGATTCGCGCAGGAGGGTGTCGAGGTCGCTGTAAGGGACGAGGAGGTCGCAGTCCGGGTCGGTATCGCCGGGCTGGATGGTGCGGCGGCTGGCGATGACGCGCATGCCGAAGGCGCGGGCGCGGCGGGCGAGTTCGCGGCCGATGGCGCCCATCCCCGCGATGCCCACCGTCCGGCCCATGATTTCGCCTGTCTGGCGGCCCTGCCAGCGGTGCTCCAGCTGCTGGCGAACGGCCAGGTCGAGCCGCTTCGACCAGATGAGCATGGCCGCCATGCAGTATTCGGCGATGTTCACGGAGGAGAGGCCGCTCGCGTTCGTGACGACGAAGTGCTGGCCGACGAGGCCCTCCTTCACGAGCGCATCGGCCCCCGCGACGATGCACTGGAACCACTTCAGATTCACCGCGGCGCGCAGGTACTCCGGGGGGATGCGGGCGGGCCCGAAGCCGACTTCGGCCTGGGCGATGGTGGCGAGGGCGCGCGCCTTCTCCTCGGCGGGGAGTTCGGTGCCCGCGCGCAGGGCGGCAGCCGGGAAATCGAGGATGCGAATGCGCGGGTCGACGGCGGCGATGCGCTCGACGATCTCGGGCGCGACGGGGAAGGTGATGGCGACGGGGATCTCGGCCATGGCGGCCTCCGGCGAGTAGGTGCGCGCGATCGTGGCCGTTCGCGTGTTCGCTGTCGAGGGAGGGAGTTCCCGGTTCCCAGGGGGCAACCCCGGGCGAGGGATGGGCCCCATGCCGGCTCATAAGTCATCGTTTATAGTGAGAGAGTGCGTTTTCCGGTCTATCTGTACGCCTCGGCGGACGGAGACGAGGTCGTGAGCAGGGCGCTGAAGGGCATCGCGCGGAGCGCTCCGGAGGCGTTCTCGGCGATCGTGACGGGCGTGCGGATGCTGGAGGAGCACGGTGCGAACCGCGGGCTCGGGCGCTTCGATGTGCTCCGGCACGTGGAAGGCGGCACGGAGTTGTGGGAAATGCGCGCGAATGGCCGGCCGGCGCATCGAGTGCTGTTCGCGCCCGTGCCCGGGGGCAACGGGTTCGTGTTGCTCGATGTCATCCGGAAAGACGAGATGACGAAAGGGAGCAAGAAGTACATCGACCGCGCGCTTGAGCGCCTCGACGACTGGCTCGCCGCGGGGCACCCGTCAGAAGGAGAAGGGCAATGACCACGACCTTCGAGGAGTTGGTCACGGTGCTGGAGCACGAGCCGGCGACCGCCGAACGGATCGCGGACCTGGCGCCTTCACGTGAGCTGGCGCTGATGTTGGCCCGGCTTCGCATGGACCTTGGCCTGACGCAGGCGGAGTTCGCACGCCGGGCAGGCGTTTCTCAGGCGTACATCTCGCAGCTGGAATCGGGCATCGCCAACCCGTCGATCCAGAAGCTGGGCCGGCTGCTACGCAGCGCGGGGTTCGTGTTCGAATTCTCCGCGCGTCCGGCGAATGCCGTAGACGCGCGTCGCGCTCCGAAGCCTGCCACGGCGCCCGATCAGCCCCCGCTCGCACAGCCCGGCGGCTGAGTTACTCCTCGAGCACGAGGTCCAGCTCGCGCAGGGCGGCGCTTTCGAGGAGCGTGTGCGCGGCGCGGTCTGGCTCCGGGAGGGTGGCGCGCGCCCGTTCGAAGACGGGCCGGATGGCGTTCGCGGCGAGATAGTCGGCGGCGGCGATAGTGGCCCCGCCTTTCAACGCGGCGGCGAGTTCGCCAACCAGCAGCGGCTCCTCGCGGTTGAAGAGCACGCTTCCGAGGAGGGCGTGACCTTCGCGCACCCGTTTGCGCTCGACCGTCTCGTACGCGCCCGCCTGGGCCTCGCCGATGCGCAGGTAGATATCGATGCGGAGGTTGGTGTGCAACTCGTCCGGCAGCGGATTCGCCACCGCGCGGACGGCGCCGCCGCCTCCGGGTGCGACAATCCATCCCCAGAAGCGCGCCGGGTGCGAGGGCGGCTCCAGGTCGCTCCAGACGACCCACATGTTCCCCTGCCGGTGCCGTTCGCCGAGCGCGCGCGAGAAGCCGTCACCATCGAAGAGCAACGTGGATTCCGGGCCGGGCATCGCGCACTCCAGGGGCGAAGGTTCGCGCGAGCGTACCACCCCGCCCCCTCACGGGGGTCGGACGAGGCCCGCGATGGCGCTGCTGATGCCCGTGACGAGCTCCGCCGGGAGGTGTTCCGTGTTCGCGGCGCGCAGCAGGCGGAGGCCGTTCGCGTGCGTGGCGAAGGTGGTGATGGCGGCGTTCGCCATGGGCACGGGGATGATGGCGTCGTCGCCGGTGGCTTCGCCGATGACCGCGCCGATGGCAACGAAGTGCGACACGATGATGGTGTCGTGGCCCGCCGCATCGGCGTCGCGGACGAGGGCGGTCACCGTTTCGATCACGCGGTGGCGCCAGGCCCGCAGCCCCTCCGGCTGTTCGCTCCAGCGCGAGGCGATGAAGGCGGGGAGCATGGCCACGCGTTCGGCGACGGGCATCGTGGGGTCGAACACTTCGGCCACTTCGTCGCGGTATTCGGGTTCGATAGCGAGAGCGGCGGCGATGGGCGCGGCCGTTTCACGCGTGCGTTGCAGGGGCGAAACGGCGAGCCGGCGCGCGTTGGTGCCCTTCGCCCACTCCGCCACATGCGCGGCCTGCCGGTGCCCTCGTTCGGAGAGCCCCGGGTCCGGGTGGTCGAAGCTGGCGAAGGCTTCGCCGTGGCGCACGAGGTGGACGGCCACCGTCAGCGCATCGACGAGGCCGCTTCGTCGCGGCTGATTTCGCGAATCCCCAGCGCATGCTCGACGGCGAGGCGCGCGTATCGCCCGGGGTTGCCGGTTACCCATTCCTCGCTCGCCGACCCGGCGATGGGACGCTTGACCTGCGCGGGGGTGCCCGCCGCGAGCACGCCCGCGGGGATGACCGTTTCGGGGAGCACGACGGACCCGGCGGCGATGAGCGAACCTTCGCCCACGGATGCGCCATCGAGCACCTGCGCGCCGTTCCCGATGAGCGCGCGGTCGCCGATGGTCGCGCCGTGGATGACGACGCCGTGGGCGATGGAGGCTTCGGCGCCGATGAGTGCCGGGAGCCCCGCGCGGCCGTGGACGACGGCGCCATCCTGGACGTTCGCGCCTGCACCGATGACGGCGTACGAGGTATCGCCGCGGACGACCGCGCCATACCAGACGGAGGCGCGCTCGTGCACGGTGACATCGCCGACGATGGTCGCGGTGGGGGCGATGAACGCGGTCGGGTGGACCTTCGGGACCTTGTCGCCAACGGCGTAGATGGGCACGGCGCGCTTCCTCCGGAGGGGTTCGCGGCGGATCGTACAGGCTCGCGCGATACGGGCCCGGGGTGGCGATTAGCGCAGTTCGAGCAGCGGGTCGCCTTCGCGGACGACGGCGCCGGGCGCGGCCGCGAGGTGTGTGACGGCGCCGCCGGTGGGGGCGGTGATGCGGTGCTCCATCTTCATCGCCTCCATCGTGAGGAGGAGGTCCCCGGCGGCGACGGCCTGTCCCTCTGCCACGCGCACGCTCGCGATGGTGCCCGCGAGCGGCGCCGTGACCACGCTCGCGCCTTCGCCGGCGGTGTGCGCGCGGCGCGGCAGCGGCGGCGGCGCCACGATGGCGAAGGCGTGCGTGAACGCGCCCGTGGAGTCCGCATCCCGGGCATGGATGGCGCCATCCGCGCCCTGCACCGTCGTCAGCGAACGCGAGCCCTCGGCCGTGATGTGGACCGGCCCCTCGGGGGTCGCGTAGGCGCGCACCACGAGGTCGCGTTCGCCCTCGGAGACGCGGAGACGGCGGCCGGGGAGCATCGTGACCGTGACCGCGTGCACGCGCGCGCCGTCGTCGATATGGATGGATGCGGCGCCGCCGCCGAACGGGTTCGCGCGCAGGACGGCGCTCGCGGCGGCGGCTGCGAGGGCTTCCCACGGTGCCTCGCCGCGCGCGAGCACGGCCGGCAGTTCGCGTTCGAGCCAACCGATGTCCGCGCCGCCGGTGGCGAATGCCTCGGAGGTGAGCACGCCGTGGAGGAGGCGGGTGTTGCCGCGAACGCCGCACAGGGGGCTTGTGGCGCAGGCGTGCGCGAGCGCGCGAATGGCGTCCTCGCGCGTCGTTTCGTGCACGAATCCCTTCGCGACGAGGGAGTCGTAGTGCGGTGGGATGGTGTCGCCGGCCTCGAAGCCGGTATCGATGCGCCAATCGCCGCCCGCGCCGGGGGTCGCGCCCAGGCGGCCGGTGGCGGGCCGAAAGCCATCCCGGGGGTCCTCGGCGTTGAGGCGCGCTTCCATCGCGTGGCCTTCGAACACGACATCCTGCTGCGCGAAGGGGAGCGGTTCGCCGGCGGCCACGCGCAGCTGCAACTCGACCAGGTCCAGCCCGGTGATGGCTTCGGTCACGCGGTGCTCGACCTGCAGGCGCGGGTTCACTTCGAGGAAGTAGAAGGGGCGCACGCCGCCGTCGCCCGCTTCGCCCACGAGGAATTCGAAAGTGCCCGCGTTGACGTAGCCGACGGCGCGGGCGAGCCGCAGGGCCGCGCCGGTGAGCGCCTCCCGGAGCGCGGCATCGACGACCGGGCTGGGGGCCTCCTCGATGAGCTTCTGGCGGCGGCGCTGGACGGAGCAATCGCGCTCGCCGAGGTGGACGAGCGTGCCGTGGGTATCACCGAGGACCTGCACCTCGACGTGGTGGGCGCCGGTGATGAGCCGCTCGAGCAGGAGGCCGGGGTCGCCGAAGGCAGCGGCGGCTTCGCGGCGGGCGCCGGCGAGCGCGTCTGCGAGGTCGCCGGGGGTGTGGACTTCGCGCATGCCGCGGCCGCCGCCGCCGGCGCGGGCCTTGACCATCACGGGGTAGCCGATGCGCGCCGCAGCCTCCGTGAGCGCGGCATCGTCGTCCGGGCCGTCGTATCCGGGCGCGATGGGGACTCCGTTTTCGGCGGCGAAGCGGCGGGCGGTCGCCTTGTCCCCGAGCGCGCGGAGCACGGCGGGCGGTGGGCCGATGAAGACGACGCCTTCGGCCGCGCACCGTTCGGCGAAGGCCGCGTTCTCGCTGAGGAAGCCGTAGCCGGGGTGGATGGCGTCGCAGCCGTGCGCTTTCGCCGCCGCGATCACCGCGTCCTGGTCGAGATAGCTTTCGGCTGCGCTGGAGCCGGGGAGGAGCGCCCAGGCATCGGCGCGGCGTACGGCCAGGCCCGCGCGGTCGGGGATGGAGGCGGTGACGACGGATTCGATGCCGAGGGCGCGCAGGGTCGCGATGATGCGCACGGCGATTTCGCCACGATTGGCCACGAGCACGCGCCGGAACATGGGCGCATCCTACCGTGCGCCGGGTCAGGCGGGGGCTGCCGCCAGCGCCTTCGCCATGTCCGCGCGCAACAGTTCGAAATCGGCCTGGGGGACTTCGTGGAGGTTGCCCTGGTAGGCGAGCGTCCAGTTCGCGCGCGGCCACTTCTGGGTCCACGTGAAGCGCTCGTGGTACGGCTCGGCGTCGAGCCAGCGGTCCTCGGGGAGCTCGATCACCGGCTTGATGCCGGCGCGGTAGGGGTAAAGCTCGGATGGTTTTTTCGAGTTGTTCCAGATGCGCGTCTGCTCTTCGACGACGGGCGAGGTGACCTCGACGATGGCGGCGAACTGCTTCCGGCCCGTGACATAAAACGCGATCAGGTCGCCCGGCTGGACCTTTTGGCTCATGAGGCGGCGGGTGCTCTTGAAGCCGTGCCGGGTGAAGCCCATGGCGCGCGTGGTTTCGTAGATCTCCGGGCCGCCGACGACGATCCAGTAGCGAGCCATGGCGAACCTCCGCGGGGTCAGGGGTCGAAGCCGCCGGTGTACCCACGTACGAGGATATCGCCGCCGACGGATTCGACAACCACGTCGCGCAGGCGCCAGGCCTCGGCCACGGTTGTCGCGCCCCCGCCGCCGATGGCCGGGAGCCCGCCCCCGCCGATGACCAGCGGCGCGATGAACGCCCACAGTTCGTCCACGTGGCCGCTTTCGAAGAGCGACCCGAGGAGCGTCCCACCGCCTTCGGCCCAGATGGAGAGGATGCCGCGTGCCGCGAGCGCCGGGAGGAGCTGGTCGAATTCGAGGCCGGCGGCGGTGCGTTCGCATTCGATGACGTGGGCGCCGGTGGCGGCGATGGCGCGTTTCCACGCGCCGGGGGCGTCCGGCGAGGTCGCGACGATGGCATGCCCGGGGCCATGCAGCACCGCCGCCGTGGCGGGGATGCGGCCACGGGCATCGAGGACGACGCGGACCGGCTGGCGTGGGGTCTCGCTGCCACCGGGGCGGGCCGTGAGCGCCGGGTCATCGGCGAGGACGGTGCGGCTGCCCACCATGATCGCGTCCACCCACGCGCGCTGCTGGTGGCCGAGGTCGCGGGCGGCCGCGCCGGTAATCCATTTCGAATCGCCCGTGCGCGTGGCGGTGCGGCCATCGAGGCTGGCGGCGAACTTCGCGATCACGTAGGGCAGGCCGGTGCGGACGTGCTTGAGGTAGGGCCGCAGCAGCGCCACCGCCTCGCCGCGGCCGTCGCCGCTTTCGACGCTGACGCCGTTCGCGCGGAGGAAGGCGATGCCTTCGCCGCTCACGCCCGGGTGGGGGTCCTCGATGGCGACGACGACGCGCGTGATGCCCGCGGCCACGATTGCCCGCGAACAGGGTGGGGTGCGCTTGCCGGGGAAGGGGGAGCAGGGTTCAAGCGTGCAATAGAGGGTCGCGCCGCTGGCGGCATCACCGGCGGCGGCGATCGCGGCGGCCTCGGCGTGCGGCCCGCCCGGGGGCGCGGTCGCTCCCACGGCGACGACGGTGCCATCGCGCACGACCACGGCGCCGACGGGGGGATTCGGGCTGGTCGCGCCGCGCACCCGTCGCGCCGCCGCGAGGGCTTCGGCCATGAAGGCGCTCGCGGTCATGCGGGGTGGGCTCGCGGGCCCCTGGATTCGGAAGTTGGCACGCCTTCGCGCTCCTTCGTACCGCACGAGGATAGCGTGCCGCTCGCGCGGGGGCTCATCACCGGGCGCGAAAACGCCCCTTCGCGGTGGCACGAAGGGGCGTTCACGATGGCGATGGGGGTGGTCAGGCGGCTTTGAGCAGCCCGAAGGCGCGCACCGTGTTCCGGCCGCCGTGCTTCGCCGCGTACAGGGCCGCATCGGCGTCCTGGAGCAGCTGCGCGACCATGGTGTGCGCTTTCGGGTCCAACGTGGCGACGCCAAGGCTCGCGGTCACGTGCAGGTCCTCGCCGTTTGGCTGGCGGACGGGGGTGGCTTCGATAATCGCGCGCAGGCGGCGAGCCTGCACGAGCGCCCCCGCGAGGCCGGTATCCGGCAGCACGACGGAGAACTCCTCCCCGCCGTAGCGCGCGGCCAGGTCGCGGTCGCGGACGTTGTTGTTCAGGGCGGCGGCGACGGCGCGCAGCACTTCATCGCCGACCTGGTGGCCGTAGGTGTCGTTGAACTTCTTGAAGTGGTCGATATCGACCATGATCACGCTGAGCGCGGCACGGCCCCCGGCGGCGCGTTCGAACTGTTCGTCGAGGACGGCATCGAGGCGGCGGCGGTTGGCGATGCGGGTGAGCGGGTCGGTCGAGACTTCGGCGGCGAGCGCGCGGCGCTCTTCCTCGAGGCGGGCGAAATCGGCCTCGGTGTCCATCTGGATGTCCTCGAGGGCCTCGTTCGCGAGCGAGAGGATTTCGCCGACGCTGAGGTTCGGGCGGGGGAGGTCCATGAGCGCGGACATCACGCCGGAATCGGCGTAGATGCGCTCCATCAGGTCCTCGGCTTCCTCGGCTTCGATGCCGAACCAGGTGAGGCAGAGGTCGCGGTAGGTGGCGAGCGCGCGGGCGGGCTCGGGGCCCGAGAGCACGTCGGCGGCCTGCGCCCCGGCGCTCACGCAGCGCACGATGCGCGCGAGGTTCGCGGGCGCCTGCTCGGGCGCGGGGTGGTAGCGGAGCGCGGCGGTGAGCTGCGCCGGCAGGTTCCAGCGTTCGGCCAGCGCCCCGCCGACGACGGCATGGTCGATGCCGAAGCGGTCACTTTCGGCGCGGCGCAGGCGGGCGAAATCGCCGCGGGCGGAATCGAAGACGGCCTGGTATTCGTCGCCGAGGGCGTGGTTCATGGCGAGCACGCCGAGCCCGTGCATGAGCCCGCCAAGAAATGCCTCTTCGGCGTCGGCGCGGCCGGCTTCGGTAGCGATGGCGCGTGCCGCCGTCGCCGCGAGCAGGCTGCGCTGCCAGTAGGCTTCCTGGTTGAACCCGGTGCCCTTGCCCTTGCGCAGGTCGTCCACGAGCGAGAAGCCGAGCGCGAGCGTCTTCACCTTGCGCAGGCCGAGCACCATGAGCGCGTCGCTCACGCGGGAGATGGTGCGTGCCTGGGCGTAGAAGCTCGAATTCGCTGTCTTCAGGATCTTGCCCGCGAGCGCGGGGTCCCGGCCGACCGCCGCGGCCAGTTCGCTGAGCCCCACCTCGGGTTGCTGCACGAGGTCGATGATCTGCACCGCCACGGCGGGCAGGCTTGGCAGCCGGGGGGACTTCAGGATCCGTTCGAGGGTCGGCGATTCCATCTCAGGGGGTCTCCATGCGCATCGGCCGTTCCCACCGGGCGGAGGTGGGGGTAATGGTCCGGTCCATGGAGTTTTCGTCAGGGTTTACCCCCGGGTTGAGCCCAATCGGGGCATTTGGGAGCCTCGCCGCTAATTTGCGATGCATTCCGGCCGAATTCACGTGATGACTTTCGGCATATTGGCCCGCGGCGCGGATTGGGGGCGCGCCGCCAATGTGGCCCGGCTTTACTTCTGGCGCAGGGCGTAAATCGTCCGGCCCCTGGCGCAGAGCCTCCCCGCTTCGTCGAGGATGGAGACTTCGGTCACGGCCATCGTGCGGCCGCGGCGCAGTACCGTGGCCTCGGCGTACACGCGGTCGCCGAGCGCGGGGCGCAGGTAGGTGATGTTGAGGTCGGCGGTGCCGGCGGGTTGCACGGTCTCATCGAACACGGAGAAGAGCGCTTCGAGCATGGCGATATCGACCATGCAGGCGAGCAGGCCGCCGTGCACGCTGCCGCCAATGCCGCCGAGGGTCACGGGGCTGGTGCGCATCGCGATGCGCGCGAACCCGGGGCGCGATTCCTCCAGCGTCAGGCCCAGAGCCTTGTGCAACGGGAATCCCGCGAACTGCAGCTTCCAGTCTGGCTTCGCGCGGGGGTAGGTGGCATCGAAGACACGCGTCGCGGGCTGTTCGGTCACGGCGCGGGCCGGGGGGCGATGGTGGCGGGTGCGGGGGCGCGAAAACGCATGGCAGCGCGATTCTACGGCAGCGGACGCAGCGGCGGTGAAGTCACCCCGCGGGCTGCCCTCCCGTGGTGGCGCTGAAGGCGGGCGTGGGTGCGGGCGTGCCGCCGCCGGCACCGGTGCGCGCCGGTTCGGGGCTGGCGGCCGGGGCCGAATCGGCGCGCTTGCGTGGCGTTCGCAGCGAAAGCGCCGGCGTCGTCTCCATCGCGATGAAGATCGCGAGCAGCACCCAGAGGAACGGTTCCTCGAACAGGCGGCCTTCGGACTGGCTGTGCAGCACGATGCCGAAGAGGCTGGTCCCGAGCCACCCCACGACGAGCCTCGTGTAGCGGTCCTTCGTCGCCCAGTACGCGGCGAAGACGGTGATGGTGACGCGCGCCACGAGGAAGCCGAACATCACCACGCCCACGAGCCCGAGTTCGGCCAGCAGCGTCGCCATCGAGGTGTGCGAAAGCGACGTCGGCGACCAGTCGGGTACGATCGCCTGGTAGTTCATGATCAGCGAGTGCTGGTAGTTGCCGCTGCCAACGCCTACCCACGGGTTGTCCTTGAACATCTCCCACGCGGCCTGGATGAGGAATTGGCGCTGGCCCAGCACCTGCACGCCCGTGCTCAGCGACTTCACGCGCTCGGCATCGGTGCCGCCCTGGGCGAATAGCAGCGCGAGCATGATCACGAGGAAGCTGACGGCGCTGCCCGTGAGCATGAACTTCGTGTACCGCCGGATGGGTGAAGCCAGCACCATGAGGAAGCCACAGAGCAGCAGCAGCATCCACCCCGAACGGCTCGCCGTGGCCACGATGCCGGCCGCGCTCAGCGCGAACGCGGGCAGCGCGAGATAGACCGTCTGCCGCCGCGGGCCGGTCGAAAGCACCAGCCCCGCCGCCAGTGCCATCGTGATCGCGAGGAAGCGGGCGAGTACGTTCGGGTCAGCGAACGTCGCGTTCGAACGGTAGCTGTAGTCATCGGACTGGACGAGGATGCCGCGCCAGTTGAAGACGCCGAAGAGCCGCTGTGCGATGGCGATCACGGCGAGCGCGCCGGCCACGGCGAGGAAGGTGCCAAGGATGCGCTCGATATCGCGCCGGTCCTCGATGAGCGAGGGCGCCGTCACGAGGAAGGCGAGGTAGATGGGCAGGATGAGGACGCTGTTGTTCGGCCGCAGCGAATCGGACCAGGTGACGCTGAGGAACACGAGCCCGAAGAAGGCGGCCAACGGCACGAGCAGGGACGAATCGGGGACCAGGCTCGTGAGGTCGTGGCGCCTTCGCACGATGGCCACGCCGATGACCGCGAGCATCGCCAGCTGGCCGGGGTTGGCGAAGGCGCGCGCCATGCCGGCCACGCCCGTGGTGCCGACGTGCGCCACCAGCTCGCTCTCCACGACCTCGATCGGCAGGCCGATCACGACCGCGGGAATGAGCAGCTTCGGGTCACGCAGGATGATGATGGCGACGGCGAGGAGAACCTCGGCGGCGAGGAGGACGGCGGTGTAGTCGGACATGAACCCCCGCGCGTCGCGTTTTGACCGGGGTCCGGCCTGCCCATACCATACGGCCCGATGCCACGGGGAAAAAGCGCACCCCAGGGTGGTCTCTACCGGGACCTTTCCCTCCTCCGCCGCCGCTGGTGGGTCTTCATCCCCTTCCTCCTCCTGGGGGTGATGCTGGCCTTCAGCTTCGGCCGCGTCGCGGGCGATGCCAACGCCACCGCCAGCATGCAGATGGAAACCCAGATCCCCGCCGTGTTCTCCGGCGGCGACCGCGGCTTCCGCATCTTCGAAGCCCAGGCCATGACCGGCGACCCCCGCTTCAAGGCGAAGGTCGCGGAAAAGATCGGCGACCCGGACTTCGATTACGGCCGCTTCTCCATCGCGCTCTCGCCGATTTCGGTGGCCGATGGCGTCTCGCGCGGCGTGCTCACGCTCGCGATCACGGATGTGGACAAGGCGACGGCCGAACGCTATCGCGATGCCTTCGTGGCGGCCTTCACGGAGGCGTACACCGAGCCGGGCGGGCTCTTCCGCCAGCGCTTCCTCGAATCGCAGGAGAAGGTCGCGACGGTCGCGGAGGCGAACTTCCAGGCGACGGCGGCGAAGGTGCGGCCCGAGGCCGAAAAGCGCGGCATCCCCATGGACGAACTGCTCCGCGCGCGCCAGTACGTGAACGGCGGCCTCACGCAGGAGCTGAACCGCACCGAGGCCGATGCCCAGGCCGAGCTCGCGCAGGTGACGGCCGCGCTCGCGGGCAACCCCACCGGCGCCGGCGCGTCCGCCATCCTCGATACGCCCGTCAGCGATGCGCAGGCGCGCGCCGTGCTGCTCGAACGGCAGGCCACGCTGCAGGCCACTGTCACCGCAATTCGCAAGCTGCGCCTGGCGATCTCGGATGTCTCGGTCGAAGACTCCGCCTTCCTCTTCCTCGTGGACGACCTCCGGTCACAGAGCGTCATCAAAGACCAGGCGTTCAACTACCTGAACAACGCGCGCGCCACGGTCGCCAATGCCCAGACGACCGTGGACACGACGGTCTCGTTCTCCGGGGGCGTGGCGGGGACGCGGATGGGGCGCGTGGCGGTGGCCATCGCGGTCACGCTGGTGTTCGGCATCATCGCCATCTACCTGCTCGAATGGCTCATGCAGGTCCGCGAGAACGCCGCCGCCGGCGACGCTGCCCACTGACGCCATGCGCATCTGCGAAATCAACGACATCGCCTCCGTCGCCAGCGAGCTGGCCGATGGGTTGCGCGCGCGCGGCCACGAGGTCGATGTCATTCGCCCCCGGCTGGTGGGCGGCGGCCTGCCGTGGATGGTGAAGCCCGTCGTCGGGCCGGTCCGCGCCGTCGAATGGGGCCAGATCATCCGCCAGGTGCGCGGCGGCCATTACGACGCCATTCACATCCATTACGCCTACCTGGGCATGATTGGCGTGCTCGGCAACTTCCCCTACATCCTCCATTGCCACGGCAGCGACGTGCGCGAGATCACGCCCTTCACCCGGCCGATGGTCGAACGCGCGCTCAGCGGCGCCGCCCACGTCTTCTATTCGACGCCCGACCTCGCGCCCTACGTGCTGCCCCGCCGGCCGGACGCCGAATTCCTCCCGAACCCGATCAATGCCGAAGAGTTCCGGCCGCTGGCGCCGGCGCGCGAAAGCCGCGACGTGCTCGTCATCTGTTCGCTCACGGAAATCAAAGGGGCGGTGCGCATCTACCACGCCGTGCGGCGGCTGGCGAAGGAACGCCCCGAGATCCGCGTGACCGTGATCGGCGGCGGCGAGTGGACGCCGCGTTTTGCCCGCCTGCCCAACGTGACGGTGTTGCCGCACCAGCCGCGCGGCCAGCTCCCGGCGCTGATCGCGCGCCACGGCGTCGTCATCGGGCAGGTGCTGCTGGGCGTCGTCGGCATGGCCGAACTCGAGGCAATGGCCTGCGCCCGCCCCGTCATCTCCTGGTACACCTATAACGATGCCTACGCCGAGCGCCCGCCGTTCGTGCGCGCGGTCGATGGCGTGGACATCGCGACGGCCGTCGCGCGCTACGTCGATGACGCCGATGCGCGCGAGGCGGTGGGCGAGGAGGGCCGCGCCTGGGTGCGCGCCTACCACAACATCGAACACACCGCCGAACGCGTCGAAGCCGCCGCCGCTGCCCTGCTCGCCTCGCGTTGACCCAGTTCGCGGGCGCTTCTACGGTGAGCGAATGAGCACAGCCGGGTCCCATCGCCGCCTCGACGAGGTCTCGCTCGCCCTCCCCGAGCGCCCACTCGTCTCGATCGTCATCCCCTGCCTGAACGAAGAGCGCTACATCACGAACCTGCTCGATTCGCTCCAGGACCAGGATTACGGCCCGGATGGCATCGAGGTGATCGTCAGCGATGGCGGCAGCACCGACCGCACGCGCGACCTGGTGCGCGACTACCCGTCCCGCTTCCGCGCCCTGCGGCTGGTCGATAACCCGAAGCGCATCACCGTCGGTGGCCTCAACGCGGGCATGGATGCGGCCACCGGCGATTGCTGGATCATCATCGGCGCGCACAGCGTCGTGCGGAGCGATTTCGTCCGCGCCTCGGTCGAAGGGCTGCAGCGAACGGGCGCGGCCTGCGTCGGCGGGCCCATCGAAACCGTCGGCGAAGGCGAAGTGGGCAAGGCGATCGCCGCGGCGATGTCCTCCCCCTTCGGCGTGGGCAACGCGAAGTTCCGCTACGCCGACACCGAGGGCGAAGTCGATACCGTCCCGTTCGGGTGCTACCACCGCAAGGTGTGGGAAATCATCGGCCGCTTCGATGAGACCGTCGATGGCGCCGACGAGGACAGCTACAACGCCCGCCTGGTCGAAGCCGGCGGCAAGATCCACCTGATTCCCACCATCCGCAGCACCTACTACCCGCGGCGGACGCTGAAGGCGCTGGGGAAGCAGTACTGGGAATACGGCGCGGCCAAGGGCACGCTCCTTTCGCGCGGGCGGCCGCTGCAGCCACGGCACTTCGCCCCCGCGGCGATGGTGGCGGGCGGGCCTGCGCTGGCCATCATCGGCACGGTGATTTCGCGGGCGCGCAGGCTGCTGAAGCTGCTCGCGGTGCTGTATGTGGCCGGCGGGCTGTTCACCGCGCACCGGGCGGCGCGCAAATCCGGCGCGAACACGGTGCTCACCTTCGCGGCGATGGCGACGATGCACTTCTCCTACGGCGCGGGCTTCCTCGCGGGGGCCTGGCGCGAACGGCAACGGCTGAAGGACGCCGCCGGGGTGTGACCGCCGCGGCCGCACCCGAACCCGCCGCCCGGCGCGGCCCGTTCGGCGGCATTCCGCGCCCGGTCTGGGTGCTCTGCCTCGTCTCCTTCTTCGCCGACTTCTCCAGCGAGATGGTCTATCCCATTCTCCCCCTCTTCCTCACGGGGACGCTGGGCGCGCCGGCGACGGCCGTCGGGCTGGTCGAGGGCATCGCCGAGGGGACGGCGAACCTCACGAAGCTCTTCGCCGGCAGCTGGTCGGACCGGGCAGGCGCGCGCAAGCCGTTCGTGGTCGCGGGCTACGCGCTCGCGGCGGGTGGCAAGCTCATCGTCGGGTTGTCGTGGGTGTGGCCGGTCGCGCTCGCGGGGCGCACGTTCGATCGCTTCGGCAAGGGCGTGCGCGGCGCCCCCCGCGATGCGCTCCTCGCCGAGTTCACCACCGACCGCGACCGCGGCCGCATCTTTGGGCTGCACCGTTCGATGGATACGGCCGGCGCGGTCATCGGGCCGCTCGTGGGCCTCGGGATCCTGCAGCTGGCGGACGACCGCCTGCGGCTGGCGATCCTGCTCGCGGTCGTGCCGGGCATCGCCTCGGTGCTGGTGCTGCGCGCCCTCCCCGAGCGTGCGCCCGGGCGGGCCGCCACGACGGTGCGCGCGCGCCACTTGCCGCGGCAGTTCTGGCTACTGCTCGCGGTCACCGCGATCTTCATGGCCGGCAACTCCTCCGATGCCTTCCTCATCTTGCGTTCGAAATCGCTCGGGCTGAGCGCGACGCTCGTGGTGCTCGCCTACGTCGTCTACAACGTGGTGTACGCGGCCCTTTCGTACCCGGCGGGTTCGCTTTCCGACCGTGTCCCGCGGGGGCTGCTGCTGGTCGCCGGGTACCTGGTCTTCGGCGGCGTGTATGCCGGGTTCGCGTTCGCGGGGTCGAGCGCGGCGGTATGGCCACTGTTCGCCATCTACGGTGCGTACATCGCCTGCACCGACGGCGTCTCGAAAGCGATGGTCGGCGACCTCGTCCCCCGCGAGGCGCGCGGCACGGCGATGGGCATCTTCCAGGGCGTGGCCGGCGGCGCCACCCTCGCCGCGAGCGTCACCGCGGGCGTGCTCTGGGACGAGGTGGGTCACGGCGCACCCTTCGCGCTCGGGGCCGCGCTGGCGCTGGTGGCGGCGGTGCTGCTCATCGCGCTCATGGGCTCGGGGGCGCTGCGAAGGACGGTCGCCGCCACCTGATGCAGCGCCGCGTATACTGCCGCGCCATGCCCGGCGCCTTCGAACCGTTCCGCATCCTCGACTTCTCGACCCGCCTCCCAGGGGCGATGGCCACCATGCTCCTGGCCGACCTCGGGGCCGACGTCATCCGCGTGGAATCGCAGGCCCAGCGCGCCCGCCGCACGCATCCCGGCTTCCTCTGCTGGGACCGCAACAAGCGCCGCGTGACGCTCGATGTTTCGACCTTCGCGGGGCTCCGCGATGCCCGGACGCTCATCGCCACGGCCGACGCCGCCATCTTCGACGACGCCCCCGGCGAACTCGAACGGCTCGGGCTCGATGGCGCGACCATCTGCGCGGCGAATCCGCGGCTGCTCCACACCTGGATGCCGCCGTATGCGCCGCGCGGCCGCTGGTCCGAACTCCCGGCCGATGAGCTGCTGCTGAGCGCGGTTACGGGCGTGGCACGCATGCAGCCGAGCTACGCGGGCAACCCGGTCGCCATCGTCACGCCCCAGATCGGGTATGCGCACGCCACCATCGCGGCGAACGCCATCGCCGCCGGACTCTGGGAACGGCAGCGCAGCGGGCGCGGGCAGGCGCTCACGGTGAGCGGCCTCCACGCCGTCTCGGCCATCGAAAGCGGCGGCGCGATTACCTACGACGGCGCGATCACGCGCGTGGCCGGGCGTGGCAGCCGCGGCGGTGTCCCCCATTACCGCCTGTACCGCTGCGCCGACGGTGAGTGGTTCTTCCTTGGCAGCCTCACCGCACCGTTCTTCCTCAAGGCGCTCGAAGCCATCGGTCTGACCGAAATCCTCACCGAGCCAGGCATCGAAGGCGACTTTATGAAGCTCTTCGTCGCACCGGGCGCGGAGCTGGCGATCGCCCGCCTCGATGCCCACTTCGCGACCATGCCGCGCGCCCACTGGCTGCGCATCCTCCATGAAGCGGGCGTCCCCCGCGGGCCGGTCGGGCGGCGCGAGGAGTGGTTCCGCGAGGAGACGGTGGCCGCGAACGGCATGCGCCTCGAGCTCGAACACCCCGTCCACGGCCGCGTGGAGCTGCCGGGTGTGCCCACCCTCTTCAGCGATACCCCCGGCGCGGTGCGCGGCTTCGTCCAGGATGTGGCGCTCGATGCCGTGCTCGCCGAGCGCCCGGCGGCGGCGGACCAGCCTCCACCGCCGGCCGATGCTCCCCGCGCGGCGCCGCTCGCGGGGGTGAAGGTGCTCGACCTCGGCGCCTTCATCGCCGGGACGTACGCGCCCACCGTGCTCGCGAACCTCGGCGCCGACGTCATCAAGGTCGAGCCAACCGGTGGCGACCCCTTCCGCGCCTACGGGCTCTCCGCGCTCGGGCACAACCTCGGCAAGCGCAGCCTCGCCATGGATATCAAGCACCCCGAAGGCCGCGCCATCTTCGAGGAGATGGTCCGCCAGTCGGACGTGGTGCTCGACAACTTCCGCATGGGCGTGCGCGAACGGCTCGGCATCGACTACGCGACGCTCGCGGCCATCAATCCGCGCATCATCACCTGTTCGGTCACGGGGTATGGGCCGAAGGGCGAACTCAGCGGCGACCCCGGCTTCGACCCGCTCATGCAGGCGCGCAGCGGCATGATGCGCGCCCAGGGCGGCGAGGACGAGCCCGTCTTCCACCAGATCGCGGTCAACGATACGGCCACGGCGATGATGGCCGCCTTCGCCATGCAGGCCGCGCTGCACGCGCGCGAACAGACCGGCCGCGGGCAGGAGGTACACACTTCGCTCGCCGCCCAGAGCGTGCTCTTCCAATCGGGCGAACTGACCTGGTACGAAGGGCGCGAACCGGCTCCCATCGGCGGCATCGACTTCATCGGCCCGGGCGCGTTGCGGCGCTTCTATGCCTGCGCCGATGGCTGGATCGCCCTCGCCGTCCCCGGCGCGGAGGCGTTCCAACAGCTCGCGCTGGCGCTCGATCACCCGGAATGGGCGGGCCGCATGACGGCCGAGCAGGCACTCGCGGCGCCCGCGGCGGGGGACCTCGCGGAACTCATCGGGGGGGCGTTCGCCGCGTTGCCGCTCGCCGAGGCGCTCGACCGCATGGCCACACGCGGCGTGCCCGCGGCGCCCGCGCTCGCGCCCACGGAGCTCTTCGCCGACCCGTGGCTCGTGGAGAACGGCATGTTCCGCACCGTCGCCGACCGCACCTTCGGGAACGTGACCTGCGTGCGCGCCTACGCCGACTGGAGTCGCTCGGAGGCGGGATTCGCGTTCGGCGCGCCCGCGCTCGGGGAGCACTCACGCGAAGTGCTCGCCCGCTTCGGCGTGGACGAAACAGCCGCCGACGCCCTCATCGCCGCCGGCGTCGTCGCGGGGTGAGAGAAAAGAGGAAGGAGGGGGTTCGAGGTTCGAGGCTCGAGGCTCGAGGCGGGGGCAACCCCGGGCGTGCACACTCCCCGCACGGGGCTGATCCCCTGGGAACTGGCAACCGGGAACTGGGAACTCGCGCTAGCCGCGCCCACGGCGCGGCTAGCGCGTGCGAGCGCACCTGCTACCATGAACTGCCGTCGGCGGGGTATAGCTCAGCCTGGTAGAGTGCTTCGTTCGGGACGAAGAGGCCACAGGTTCAAATCCTGTTACCCCGACCACAACAACAGTTCCAAGTTGCCAGTTCCCGGTTCCCAGCGTGGCCAGAAGGGGCCCTGCCGGGGCTTTCGCTACCACCAGAGGACGTCGTCGAGCGGGTCCTCGTGGGCCTCGATGGCCGGGTCGGCGTCGCCGGCGGTCCAGAGGTCGGTGCCGAGGTACTTCCAGCCGGCATCCGCGAAGATCATGACGATGTTGCCGCGCTTCAGGCGGCTGGCGGCGCGCAGCGCGGCGTGCAACACCGCCCCCGAGCTAATCCCGCCGAAGAGCCCCTCCGCCAGCATCGCCCGGCGCGCGTGCGAAAAGGCGTGCCGGTTGCCGACGATGATCTTGCCGTCGAGCACTTCCTCATCGAGCACGGGCGGGATGAAGCCGTCCTCCAGCGATTTCAGCCCCTGGACATGCACACCCAGCCGTGGTTCGACCCCGAACACGTGGCAGGCGGGGTTCTGCTCCTTGAGCCGCCGCCCAACACCCGTAATCGTGCCGCCCGTGCCCATGCCCGCGACGAAGACATCGACGGTGCCCACGTCCGCGAGGATCTCGGCGCCGGTGGTGTCGTAGTGCGCGGCCACGTTCTCGTCGCTGAAGAACTGGTTCAGGAGAAACGCGCCCTCCTGTTCGGCGATGGCGTGGGCGACTTCGATCGCGGTCTTGATGCCGGCCTGCCGGGGGACGCGGCGGATGCGCGCGCCGTGCACGCTCAGCAACGCCTCGATCTCGGGGTACACGCTTTCGGGCACGCAGACATCGACGGGGTGGCCGAGCAGCCGCCCGAACATCGCGAGCGAGACGCCGGTGTTCCCGGTCGAGGCTTCGACGATGCGCTGGCCGGGCGCGAGTGCGCCGCTCGATCTCGCCGCGCGCAGGATGCGGAGGACGATGCGGTCCTTGATGCTCCCGGTGGGGGTCTGGCCTTCGAGCTTGGCGAACAGCCGTACCCCGGGCTCAGGCGAAAGGCTCTTCAGCTCGACGAGGGGCGTGTTGCCCACGAGGGCGGCGACGTTCGCGAACGGTTCGGGCATGCGCCCAGTCTACGGGCAGGGGCGTCGGCGTCACGAACGCCGCGGGATTCGGAGCGCCGGCCGGGGGGCGAATTCACGGCCGGATGGCACCGTTACGGGCATACTCGCGCGCGCGTACAATCCCGGGCCATGCCCGACCCGCTCGCAACCGATGAAGACATCCTCCAGTACGCCGCCGCGCTCGCGCGGGCACAGCCGGGGGGGACGCTGGCGACCATCCACGCGGAGTTCGCGACGCCCTACCAGACGTACGTGCTGTTCCACCTGCGCGCGAACGGGGAGGTGATCTTCGCGAGTTCGGGGCAGCCGCAGCACCAGCGCAACATCGCCTCCACACCCGAGGTTTCGTTCCTCATCGATAACCGCGACGTGATGGCGCACGACTGGCAGTCCTTCGACCGCGTGGTCATCGAAGGGCGCGCGCGGCACATTCCGCAGGAGGGGCCGGAGTTCGTTCCCCTGGCGGAGGAACTAACCGCGAAAGACGCGTCATCGTCGTACTTCATCCGTGAAGGGCACCTGTACGTGGTGGAGCCGCGCCGGTTGATCCTGATGAAGGGGCTGGAACCGCACCGGCACGTGGTGGATTTCGAAGGGTAACCGCGCCATCGCAGCCGCTTTCGGGGCGGGTGCGAATCCGGTCGAACCCGTAAAACGCTTGTAAACTGTCTTCGCGTTGAGCCGAAGTAGAGGGATGGTGCCTTGCCCGCACCAACGGGCGCTCCTATCTTGCCTGAAAAGGGGAGCCCATTCCCCCCGAGAGTGAGGCATCCATGAAGCGACGACTGGTCGGCGCGGGCATCGCCGCCGCCGCCATGCTGGCCCTTCCCTCCGCCGCGTTGGCGCAGGGCGTGCCCCCCGGGCCCCCCGCCACGATCTATGGCTCCATTTCCGGCGCTTCGGCCGGGCAGGGCGTCATCGCCATCGTCATCAACGGCAACACCTCCACCGTCTGCGGCGCGGGCAGCGTCGTCAGCGACAGCGGTTCGACCGTCTTCGTGGTCGATGTCGTCTCCGATTCGCAGCGCGCGGGCTGCGGCGCCAACGGCCGCACCATCCGCTTCTACGTCACGCCCACGAGCCCGACGACGGGCGGCCGCCTCGCCAATGAGTCCGCCACCTGGACGGGTGCGGGACCGAAGCAGCAGGCGCTGACGCTCGGCGCCGCGCTCAGCATCGTCAAGCCGATCCCGTTCGTCGCATCCGACGGCACGGGCTGATCCGCACCACGGGCAACGCCCGGCAGGAGGGACGCGTGTCGAGCCGCAGCGTGCGCAAAGGTGCGCCCGCCGCGCTCGCGGCGTCCCTTTTCGTTGCCCTCGCGATCGGTATCGCCTCGGCCCGCGCACAGGACCCGCCGCTCCCCGTCTTCGCCTACCGCTATGGGCGCGCCGCCGTGAGCCCGGGGCAGGACCTGCAGCCGCCAACCGGCCACGTCGTCGCCATCGTGCGCGGACGGGGTTGTGGCGAAGGCGTCACGCTGGTGGCTCCGCCGGGCTCCGGCGAGGACACGGGCCACACCGTCTACACCGTCCAGGCTGAATCCGATGCCGTCGACCCCGGCTGCGGCGTCCCCGGCGAACCGATCACCCTCTGGTTCCCCACTGCCCGGCGCATGGCCGACGCCATCGGCCCCTGGTTCAGCGGCAGCGCCCGGATGGATGCCACCGCCGGCCGCGAACTCCCGTTTGGCTCCGTGCTGCCTTCAGTCGCGCGCGACTAGAAGAGAAAAGAGGAAGGAGAAACGGGGTGGCCAGGTGCCACCGGCCGCGGTGTTCCGCGCGCCCGTTTCCGTTTTCTCCTTTCTCTTTAGCCTGTCACCACATTCCAGGGGCGGATGCGGAAGCGCGGCACCAGGCCGTTCTCCATGTAGGGGTCGGCGGCGATGAAGGCCGAGATGGCGTCCGTGGAATCGCACTGGAAGACGAAGACGGCGCCATCGAGCGGGTCCGTCATCGCGCCGGCCATCTTCAGCAGCCCGCGTTCGTGGTAGGCGTTCACCAGCTCCAGGTGTGCCGGCCGGAAGGGGTCGCGCTTTGTGAGCATGTCATCGACGTAGTCGTAGAAGAGCAGGTAGTGCATGCCCGCAGGATACGGGAGGCGCGCGCTCCGGCATGCGAATTCGCCCGGGGAACCGCCGCCGCTTGCGTGGCGAAGGGCACGGACCTATATTGTTGACAGACTTACTCGACTTTCTTCGGCTCGGCCGGGCGTCTCGCCCGCGGGGCCCAGGAAGTCCCCTGGAATGCTTCCGTGCGCGTCTCCACTCGCAGCGACTATGGCCTTCGCGCCCTGATTGAGCTGGCCGGCCACTATGGCCAGGGGCCGCTGCAGTCCTCCGAGATCGCGCTCCGGCGGCACATCCCGGAGCAGTACCTGGATCAGCTCCTGACGACGCTGCGCAAGGCGGGGTTCATCCGGTCGCTGCGCGGGCCGTCGGGCGGGCACGAACTCATTCGCGACCCCGCGACGGTGCGGGTGCGCGAGGTGATCGAATCGCTGGAGGGGAGCCTGGCGCCCGTGGCCTGGCTCGATGAGCCCGCCGAGAGCACCGACCACCCCCACCAGTGCGGCCAGCGCGAAATCTGGGAACGCATCCGCGAAGCCACCTGCTCCATCCTCGACGCCTACACCGTCGCCGACCTGCTCGAACGCGAACCGAACGCCGTGACCGGGAGGTATTCGATATGACCGCCAGCGCCGGCACGCGTCCCCTCATTGCGGATTCGGTGATCGAGCTGATTGGCGCGACGCCGCTCGTGCGGCTGCACCGGGTGGTGCCCGCGGGCGGCGCCACCGTCCTCGGCAAGCTCGAAAACCTGAATCCCGGCGGCTCCGTGAAGGACCGCATCGCCCTCGGCATGATCGAGGATGCCGAACGCCGCGGCACGCTTTCGCCGGGCGCCACGATCGTCGAGCCTACCTCCGGGAACACGGGCATCGGGCTGGCGCTGGTGGCGGCGGTGAAGGGCTACCGGCTCGTGCTCACAATGCCCGAGGACATGTCGGTGGAGCGCCGCCGGCTCTTCGAACGGTACGGCGCCGAGCTCGTGCTCACCCCCGCGATCGAGGGCATGACGGGCGCTGTCTTCGCCGCCCAGGAGATCGTGAAGAAGACGCCGGGCGCATTCATGCCCCAGCAGTTCGAAAACGCCGCCAACCCGGAGGTGCACTACCGCACCACGGGCCGCGAAATCCTCGAGGCCACGGGCGGGCGCGTCGATGCCTTCGTGGCCGGGGTGGGCACGGGCGGCACCATCACCGGCGTCGGCCGCCTCTTGCGCGAGGAAGTCGGCCCGCAGGTCCACATCGCCGCCGTCGAACCGGCACGGTCGCCCGTGCTGAGCGGCGGGCGGGCGGGCATGCACGCGATCCAGGGCATCGGCGCGAGCTTCGTGCCCGGCGTGCTGGACCGCGAAATCTACAACGAAGTGATCCGCATCGAGGACAAGGAAGCGCTCGCCATGGCCCGGCGGCTGGCGCGCGAGGAAGGGCTCCTCCTGGGGATCTCGGCCGCCGCCAACGTCATCGCCGCGGGCAAAGTCGCCGCGAAGCTCGGCGCCGGGAAAACGGTGGTGACGATGCTTTGCGATACTGGGGAGCGGTATCTTAGCGTGAATCTGTGACGTCCCGTCCGGGGAGCAGCGCGGACCCATTCCGCCGCTGCCTGCCCGGCGCCAGCATCGTGCCGCCCGCCCGCGGAATTCGAAGGAGGCCCGCACCAATGTCCGTGAACGTGTATATCCCCACTCCTTTTCGCCACCTCGTCGGCAATCGCGCGAATGTGAAGGCCGAGGGCGGCACCGTCCGTGAAGTGCTCGGCAACCTCGATGCCCAGTTCCCCGGGTTCAACGACCAGCTGCTCGATGGCTCGGGCCGCCTCGCCCGGCACATCAATGTCTATGTGAACCAGGTCGAGATCGAGAACCTGCAGGGCGAAGCCACCCCCGTGAAGAGCGGCGATGAAGTGGCCGTGATCCCCGCCCTCGCCGGCGGCGCCGTCATGACGCCGGAAATGGTCGACCGCTACAGCCGCCACCTGATCATGCCGCAGGTCGGCAGCGCCGGGCAGCGCAAGATCATCGAATCGAGCGCGCTCATCATCGGCGCGGGCGGGCTGGGGTCGCCGGTGGCGCTGTACCTGGCGCTCGCGGGCATCGGCAAGATTGGCATCGTCGATTTCGATGTCGTGGACCGTTCGAACCTGCAGCGCCAGATCCTGCACGTCACCGATAGCGTCGGCATCCCGAAGGTGGAATCGGCGAAGCAGCGGCTCAACGCGCACAACCCGAACGTGGAAGTGGTCACGCACGAAGAGCCGATCACGAGCGACAACGCCTTCCGCATCATCGAGCAGTACGACTACGTCATTAACGGCGCCGACAACTTCGCGACGCGCTACCTGGTGAACGATGCGGCCTACCTGCTGAAGAAGCCGCTGATCGACGGTTCGATCCTGATGTTCGATGGGCAGGCGACGACGTACATCCCCGGCAAGGGCTGCTATCGCTGCCTCTACCCGGCGCCGCCTCCGCCGGGCATGGTGCCGAGTTGCGCCGAGGCAGGCGTGCTCGGGGCGATGTGCGCCACCATCGGCAGCATCCAGGCCACCGAGGTGCTCAAGCTCATCCTCGAAGTCGGCGAGCCGCTGGTGAACCGCCTCCTGCTCTACGATGCCCTTTCGCTGGAGTTCCGTATCGTGAAGGTGCGGCGCGACCCGAACTGCCCGCTCTGCGGCGATAACCCGACGATCCACGAACTGATCGACTACGAGCAGTTCTGCGGCGCGCCCATCCCGCACCGCGAAGCGCCGTTCGGCGGCTGACATCCGCGACCAACGCCCGGGCCGGTTCCATCGGGGCCGGCCCTTCCCCGGCGCACCATCGCCGGCACGACACACGGGGGATACATTTCGTGAGTGACGCACCAACCATCACCGTCCGCGTGACGGCCGTGCTCCAGCAGGTGACGGGCGGCAAGAAGGCCGTCCAGGCCACCGGCGCCACCGTCGGCGCCGTGCTCGAAGACATCGATAGCCACCATCCCGGCTTCAAGGGCCGCCTCTACGGCGAAGACGGCAAGCTCCACCGCTTCGTGAACGTCTACCTGAACGACGAGGACATTCGCTACATGGGCGGCGTCGATGCGGCGCTCAAGGCCGGCGATGTCCTCGATATCCTCCCCGCGCTCGCCGGCGGCGCTCGCTAGCGCGGCAGGAGGCGGCCCATGGCGCTCTACTCCTCGGTCATCGACCTCATCGGCAACACGCCACTCGTGGAGTTGCGGTCGTTCGCGCCGCGGCCCGATGTGCACCTGTATGCCAAGCTCGAAGGGCAGAACCCCACGGGCTCGGTCAAGGACCGCATCGCGAAGTACATGATCGAGGCCGCCGAAAAGCGCGGCGAGCTCGCCCCCGGCGCCACCATCCTCGAACCGACCTCGGGGAACACGGGCATCGGCCTCGCCATGATCGGCCGGGTGAAGGGCTATCGCGTCATCTGCGTCATGCCCGAAAACGTCAGCGCCGAGCGCACCCAGCTGCTCAAGGCGTTCGGCGCGGACATCATCTACACGCCGGGGGACCTCGGTTCGAACGGCGCCATCGCGCACGCCAAGGAAGTCGTCGCGGCGAACCCCGGCAAGTACTACTTCCCCTACCAGTACGGCAACGAAGCGAACCCGCGCGCCCACTACGAGACGACCGGCCCGGAGATCCTGCGCGACCTGCCGCAGACGACGGTATTCGTCGCGGGGCTGGGCACCGGCGGCACGCTCACCGGCACCGGCCGCTACCTGAAGGACCAGAAGCCCGCGATCAAGGTGATCGCGGCCGCGCCGCACCCCGGCGACGCCGTGCAGGGGCTGCGCGCGCTCGAGGACGGCTTCATCCCGCCCGTGCTCGATGAGTCCGTGCTGGATGGCAAGATCGTCGTCGATAGCGCATCCAGCTTCGCGATGTCGAAGGAGCTGACGCAGCGCGAGGGGCTGTTCGTGGGCGTTAGCTGCGGGTCCGTGGTGAAGGCCGCGATCAAGGTCGCCGAGCGCCTCCCCGGCGAGCAGCACATCGTCTGCCTCCTGGCCGATGGCGGCTGGAAGTACCTCAGTTCGAACCTTTGGACCACGGACTGGGACGACGAACCCGAGGACGTGCAGAGCAAGATCTGGTGGTAGCCCGCACGGCCCGGGTTCGCGAACTCACCGGCGGTTAGGGCACGCGCGGCGACGCGGTGGCGCTGCCGCCGTTCGCCGCCGATGGCGAGGCGCACGGTGTGGGCGTTGCCGCCGGTGTCCGCGTCGCGGCTGCGGTCGTGCTGGCGGTGGCGGAAGCCGTGGCCGCCGGGGTGTCATCGCAGACGGTGCCGCGGGGCACGCCGCCGCCGTTGACCCCACCGCTCGAGGCGACGGCCGTGCGCACCTCGACGGTGGCCGGGTTGCCTTCGTTGCTTTCGGTGCCGGTAGGCGTATCGCCGTCGTCGCAGGCGGCGAAGGCGACCGTCATCAGGACCAGGAACGCGGCCAGCATGCCCGCCCGGAATGCGCTGCCCATGAGTGAAATCATCGCTGTCTCCCGTTCCCACAAGGGGAGGCTCTGGATCCACCGTACGAAGGGCGCACGGGGCGCGCGGGCAACAGCAGGGCGGGTGTTCGTTGCGGGCGCGTGTGGGGTGGGGCCCTGTGGCCCCGGCCATTCGCGCGGTGGGCGGCGAAATGGTACCCTCGCGGTTCGCGCCGGAGTGCGCCCCGCGTTTCGCGGGGAATCCCATCGCCCGGTGAATGGAGACCCATGCGGGAATACGAATTGACGGTGGTCTATGACCTCGCCGTCGCCGAGAGCGGGGGCGCCGATGCCTCCGTCGCCCACCTTACCACCGCCGTCGAAGCGCGCGGCGGGAACGTCATCCGCGTCGACCACTGGGGCCGCCGCCGCATGGCCTACCCGATTGGCCGCGCCATCGACGCCGACTACGTCGTCTCGCGAGTGAACCTGGACCCGGCGGCCGTCGAGCCGCTGGAGGCACACCTCAAAATCGACGAAAAGGTGTATCGCCACCTGATCGTTCGCGCCGATGAGCTGCCGCCTCCGCCGCAGCCGCGCGAACCGCGCCGTCCGCAGGGCGAAGCCGCCGCACCCGCGGCCGCTGCTCCGGAAGCAGCACCCGCGACAGCTCCTGTCGCGGCCGCGCCGGAGACTGCTCCCGCGCCGGCAGCCGTCGAGACACCCGAAGCACCTGAAGCACCCGAGACGCCCGAAGCGGTCGAAACGGAAGCCCCGGCAGCACCTTCGGCCGAGGGCGACGCTCCCTCTGCCTGAACCGAGGAGGCATTCCATTGGCGAGCCTGAACAAGGTCATGCTCATCGGCAACGCCGGCAAGGACGCGGAACTGCGCTACCTCGCCAGCGGTATGGCGAAGGCTGAGTTCAGCCTGGCCGTCAATGGACGCCGCCGTGGTCAATCCGGCGACTGGGAAGAACAGACCGAGTGGTTCAACATCGTGATGTTCGCGGAAACCGCCGAGCGCGTGAGCCAGTACATCACGAAGGGCAAATCGGTCTACGTCGAAGGCCGCCTCCAGACGCGTTCCTGGGACGATGACCAGGGCGCACGCCATTACCGCACCGAAGTCATCGTCAACACGCTCCAGCTCCTGGGCGGGCGTGGCGGCGATGAAGGCGGGGCCGGCGGTGGCGGCGGCTGGGGCGATGGCGAATCGAGCTTCGCCGGCCGTCGTGGTGGCGGTGGCCAGGCCGGCGGCGGCGGCACCCGCAGCAGCTACAGCGGCGGCCCTCGCGGCGGTGGCGCTCCCGGCGCTGCCGGAAGCGGTGGCGGCGGCTATCCCAGCGACCCCGACGACCTGCCCTTCGAATAGCAGGCGCACCCGCCGCGAAACGCGGCATACACCCCGGCGCGCACCGCGCGCACACCCATCGGGAAGGAACTCAACCATGTCCAACGAAGAACGATCCCCCCGCGAAGACCGGCCCGAGCGCCCGGAACGCCCCGAAGGCGGCGCGCCCTCGGGTGACCGGCCCGCGCGCCCGCCGCGCCGCTTCGGCGGCCGCCGCAAGGTCTGCCGCTTCTGCGCCGACCACATCCCCGGCGTCGATTACAAGGAAGTCGGCCGCCTGCGCATGTACATCAGCGAGCGCGGGAAGATCGAACCCCGCCGGAAGACGGGTGCCTGCCTCAAGCACCAGCGCCTGATCGCGACGGCGGTAAAGCGCGCGCGGCACCTCGCGCTTCTGCCCTACACGCTGGAGCACGTGCGCGTCACGGGCGTTTTCCCCACCCGCGGCTAATATCTTCCTGAGCACCAAAGGGGGGCGGCCACGCCCCCCGGGACGGTTACGACATGGCACGCCGAATTGAACGCACGACCGGGCTCCCCCGCCCGCGCCCGAAAGAGCGGCGCGGCAACGCGCGCACCTTCGCCGGCATCACCTGGACCGACCGCCGCCGCGACCTCGGCATCCTCGGCGCCGCCCTCTTCCTCGCCCTCCTCGTCGGCGGCATGTTGCTGTACCAGTTCTACGACAACACCGTCCTCCAGCCGCGCTCCACGGTGCTCAAGGTCGGCGACCAGAAGTTCTCCCTGAGCTACTACACCGACCGCCTCCTCCCCTTCATCCAGGAGAATCAGCAGTCGAACACCTCCACGGCACTGCTCGAGGAAGCACTCCTCGCGAAGCTCGAAGAAGAAGGGCTGACCATCCTCGTGGGCCGCGATAACGGCATCCAGGTCACGAACGAGGAGATCACCGCCGCCATCGCCGCCGAGTTCGGCGTGCCCCCGGGCGGCAGCGGCAGCCAGTTCGACACGCTCTATCGCGACCGCCTCAAGACGACCGGCATGTCCGATTCGCATTACCGCCGCATGACCGAAGCCTCGGAGGTGAGCAAGCGCCTCCGCGAGAAGATCAAGACAGACCTCGGCAACAGCGGCGAGCAGGTGACCATGCGCGTCGTGTTGCAGGATTCGCAGGCCAACGCGGACAAGATCCTGGCCCGCGCGAAGGCCGGCGAGGACTTCGGCACCCTCGCCCAGACCGAGTCGCTCGACCTCACCACGCGGCAGGAGGATGGCATCCTCCCGCGCGAATCCCCCGACCTCCTGCCGGACGCCGTGAAGGCCGCCATCGCCGGCAAGAACCCCGGCGAAATCGTCGGGCCCGTGCAGGTCGAAGCGAACTGGTGGGTCATCCGCGTCGAGAAGCGCGAAACCGCCGACTACAGCGTGGCCCAGAAGGACCAGCTTTCGCAGGCCCGCTTCGATGCGGCCATCAAGGCCAAGCGCACCCAGGTCGACATCGACCGGAGCCTCGATGCCGGCGACCTGAAGTGGGCCGAGAAGCACGTCAGCTGATGGGCGCGAAGGAAGAGATCGGCGTCGGCCTCATCGGCCTCGGAGTCGTCGGCGGGGGTGTCGCCAACGCCCTCCTCGAACGGCGCGACTACTTCGCCCGGCAGGTGGGGGCGCCACTGGTGGTGCGCCGCGCCGCCGTGCGCGACCTCTCCAAGCCGCGCAGCGTCGAACTGCCCGCCGGCGTGCTCACGAACGACGTCCGGCAGGTGCTCGAAGACCCGGCGATCGACATCGTCGTCGAAGTGATCGGCGGCGAAGAGCCCGCGGGCGGCTTCATCCGCGCGGCGCTGGCGGCGGGCAAGCACGTCGTCACCGCGAACAAGGAGCTGATCGCCAAGGCCGGGCCGGAACTGCTCGCCGATGCCCACGCGCGCGGCCTGGACATCCTCTTCGAAGCGAGTGTCGGCGGCGGCATCCCGCTGATCGCGCCGCTGCGCCGGGACCTGCTCGCGAACCGCATCGATTCCATCCGCGCGATCATCAACGGCACTACCAACTACATCCTCACGAGCATGGCCCGCGAAGGCGCCGCCGCCGAGGCGCTCAGCAGCCAGGGCATCGAACCGCCGGCCCGCGGCGGCTACCACGAGGCGCTCGCCGCCGCCCAGGATCTCGGGTACGCCGAACCGGACCCGACGAACGACGTTGAAGGGTTCGATGCCGCCTACAAGCTCGCGATCATGGCGAGCCTGGGCTTCCGCACCCGCGTGCGCCCGTCGGATATCGCGATCGAGGGCATCACGAAGCTCACCCCGCAAGATTTCCGCTACGCCTCCGAGCTGGGGTACGTGATCAAGCTGCTGGCCATCGCCGAACGGCGCGGCGGGGGCATCCTCGCGCGCGTCGCGCCGGCCTTCCTGCCCCAGTCCGAGCCGCTCGCGAAGGTCGATGGCGTCTATAACGGCGTGCAGATCAACGGCGACCTCACGGGCACGGTCCTTTTCATGGGTCGCGGCGCCGGCGCCGAACCCACTTCCTCGGCCGTCGTCGCGGACCTGCTCGACCTGGCGCACTCGCTCGTCGCGGGCGCGCGCGAACGGAAGTACTGGGGTCCCGAGGGCGATACTCCCGTGCTCGGCCTCGAGCAGTTGGAAACGCGTTACTACCTGCGCGTGACGGTGAGCGATTCGCCCGGCGTGCTCGCGCAGATCGCGCGTGCCCTCGGCGACCATGGCGTGAGCATCGCGGCGGTGAACCAGAAGGAGGCCGACGCCGGCGCTCGCACGGCCGAGCTCGTGATCATGACGCACCGCGCCCGCGAAGGGGCGATGCGCGCGGCCTGCGCCGAGATCGCGGCCCTGCCCGTCGTGCAGGCGGTGAGCAGCTTCCTCCGCGTGGAGGGCTGAGGTGGCCGGCGAGCAGCAGGTCCAGGCCATCGGCGAAATCCTCACCTGGCTCGAACAACAGCTGCGTGAGGCGCGCGACGACCAGGCCCGCGATGCCGCCTATCTCGAACAGCTTCGCCGCGAGGTCTACGAACTCTCCGACGCCGTCGAAAAGAGCGAGCGCTCCGTCCGCGAAATCGACCCCAAGCTGCTCCCCTTCAAGGGCCTCCCCGAGAAGATCCGGTCGCTCGATGAATCGACCGAGCACCTTCGCTACCAGATCTCGTCGAACAAGGCGGAGATCGACAACGCCGTCCGCCTCCTGCGCGCCGAGGCGGAATCGGACCGCATGGAGCGCGGCGAGGCGTTCAAGCGCATTGAGGCGGCCACTTCGCAGCTGGGCCTGCTCACGGCCGACATTTCGCAGCTGCAGGCGCAGACATCGCAGGTGGGCCAGGTCGCACAGTCGATCCTCGAACGCCAGCGCGAGGTCGAGGCCCGCGTCGAGCAGTTCGGCCTTCGCCTCGACCGTTCGATCGAAGTGCACAAGGACCTCGAAGAGCGCGTTCGTCACGCCGTCTTCGCCGACCAGGACGAGCGCTTCGATGTCGTCTTCGAACGGCTGCAGGTCGTCGGCGAGATGGTGAAGCGCAACGAGGAGATGATTCGCGCCGCCACCCGCGAGCAGACCCTGCGCGAGGAAGTGCTCGAACAGATCGCGGTCTGGCGCGATGAGCACACGCGCATCGATGGCCGCATCGCCCTGCTGGAGGAAGCCACCGACAAGCTCGTCGGCCAGCTGGACAAAATGCACGGCGAGATCGCGCTCCTCGAAGGGCGCCATTCGGGCCTCGGCGAACGCGTGGCCGGCATTCGCGGCGATATCGCGGAAGTCGTCGACCACGTGCGCGAGGAGTTCGCCAAGTACAACACGATGATGGAAAAGCAGCGGCGGAAGCAGATCCAGGTCCTGGAGCAGGAGCTGCGCGAGATGAAATTCCACGCTTTCCGCCCGCCGGAGGAACCATGACCACCCCGCCGCCGCGAGGCGTGCTCCATCGCTGGGGCAGCGTCCTGCCGATTGGGCCCGAAACCCCCCGCATCAGCCTCGGCGAAGGCGATACGCCGCTCGTGCGCTCGGCCCACCTGGAACGGCTCGCGGGGCTCGATGAGCTCTGGTTCAAGCTCGAAATGTGCAACCCCACGGGCAGCTTCAAGGACCGTGGCATGGTCGTCGCGGTCGCGAAGGCGGTCGAAAGTGGGGCGAAGGCGATCATGTGCGCGAGCACGGGCAATACCAGCGCCAGCGCCGCCGCCTATGCCGCCCACTGCGGCATCGAAAGCTTCGTGCTCGTCCCCGGGGGCAAGGTCGCGGCCGGCAAGCTCGCGCAGGCGATTGCCTTCGGCACGAAGATCATCGAAGTCGATGGCAACTTCGATGAGGCGCTGACGGCGGCGCGCGCGCTCACCGATCGCCATCCCATCGCGCTCGTGAACTCGGTGAACCCCTACCGCATCCAGGGCCAGAAGACGGCCGCGTACGAAGTCTGCGACGCGCTCGGCGATGCGCCGGACATCCTCGCCATCCCCGTCGGCAACGCGGGCAACATCACGGCCTACTGGAAGGGTTTCGGCGAATGCGCCGAGACCGGCCGCGCGACCCTGCACCCGAAGATGTACGGCTTCCAGGCCGCGGGCGCCGCGCCGCTCGTGAGCGGCCACCCGGTGGAGCACCCGGAGACCGTGGCGAGCGCCATCCGCATCGGCAACCCCGCCAGCTGGACGGGCGCGACCTCGGCCCGCGACGAAAGCGGCGGGCTCATCGAAGCCGTGACGGACGACGAAATTCTCGACGCCTATAAGCTCCTCGCGAGCAAGGAAGGGCTCTTCTGCGAACCCGCGAGCGCGGCGAGCGTGGCCGGCCTGCTGAAGCTCGCGCGCGCCGGGCGCATCGCGGGCGGCCGCGCCGTCGCCATCCTCACCGGCAACGGCCTGAAAGACCCGGACACCGCCGTCCGCACCTACACCGCCGATGTCACGAAAGCCGCCGCCACCCTCGAAGGCGTCGAGCGCGCCCTGGGGCTGTAGAGAGAAAAGAGACAAGAGGAAAGAGAAACGGGCGGGCGATCAGGCGAAGGCGAAGAGCCCGTCGAGCGGGATGTCGATGCCGAGGCTTTCGATGCGCGCCGCGCCCGCGACAATGCGCCTTCGCGATAGCTACCGGTCGGGGTTTCGTCGCCTGGCGGTCACTTCAGAATGTCGCCGCGGTCACCGTCACTCGGCACTCCTCATGCTCCCCACTTTGCGCGCCCCCTTTCCTCCTTCCTCCTTTCTCTTTTCTCTCGCCTCACCCCCGGCGGCGCGCGGCGGCGCTGGCGAGTGCGAGGGAGCCGGCGGAGAAGGCGGCCATGAAGGCGAGCGAGCGAAAGAGGTGGGTCCCGGGGAGATCCGTCACCGTGGCGCGCATGGCGTCGGCGGCGTAGGTAGGCGGGAGCACGAGCGCGGCCTGCCGCAAGAGCCACGGGAGCTGCTCGCGCGGCATCAGCACGGGTGCGAAGAACAGCACGTAGAAGATGATCAGCTGCGTGAGGGCGTTCGTCAGCTGCTGGTGCGGCGAAACCACCGCCATCGCCACCCCCAGGCCCGCCAGCGAAAGCACGGCCAGCGGCACCGCCGCCAGCAGCCATGGGCTCACTTCGAGCGGGAAGCCGTAGTTCCACGCTCCCAGCACGAGCGCGAACAGCACGGCCGGCAGCGAAAGCAGCGCCACGAACGTCACCTGCGCCAGCAGATACGCCTCGCGGTGGATGGGGAGCGTGAAGAAGTAGTCCAGCCGGCCCTCTGCCTTCGCCTGCGAAAGGCCCTGGGGCAACCCCACGAGGCCGATGGTCACGATCATCTGTGTCGCCGCGCCGGTCGTGAGGAAAAGCGCCGTCTCGCGGCTGATATCGGGCACCAGGTAGCCGAAGCCGAGCACGAGCCCGAAGGCGAAGGCGATGTTCACCATGCTCAGGAACCAGGTCTGTTCGCGGTACATCCGGATCGTGAGCGAGAACATGTCGGCGAACTGGCGGGCGAAGGTGGTCATGCCGCGCTCCCGGCCGCTTCGCTGCCGACGGAGGCCGCGTAGATATCGTCGAGCGTTGGCGGCGCGATGCGGAAATCGAGGATGGAGCCGGCTTCACGCAGCCCCTGGATCCAGGCGCTCACGGCCGCCAGGTCGCGGTGGTCGAGAAGGTAGCTGCCCGGGTTCGCTGTGTCGGCGCGCAGCGCGGCGTGCGGCGTCATCGCGCCGGTGGCGGTGATCTCCACGCGCAGGTGGTCTGAAACGAGCGTGCGCAGCGCGGCCGGCGTCCCTTCGCGGACGATGCGGCCGTGGTCGATGATGGCGAAGCGGCCGATGACACGTTCCGCCTCGGCGAGGTTGTGGGTGACGAGGAGGACGCTGGCGCCGTCGCGTGCGAGTTCGGCGATGGACCCCCAGAGGAGCGCGCGCCGCACGGGGTCGATGTCGTTCGTGGGCTCATCGAGCACGAGCATGCGCGAACCGCCGACCACGGTGCAGGCGAACCCGGCCAGCCGCCGCACGCCCCCGGACGCGGTCGCGAGCGGGGTCGCGCGGAAGGTGCCGAGGTCGAGCCGTTCGATCCAGTGCTCGGTGGCGCGGCGAGCTTCCGCGCGGGGGAGGCCGCGCAGCTTCGCGATACCGTGGATCAGCTCATCGACATGGACCTGGTCCATGAGGAACTGGCCCTGGGGGAGGAAGCCGATGGCCTGGCGGGCGTACCCGGGGTTCGCGACGACATCGCGGCCGTTGAGGCGGATGCCGCCGGAGGTGGGCCGCAGCAGCCCCAGCACCTGCCGCACGAGCGTCGTCTTGCCCGCGCCGTTCGGGCCCAGCAGGCCGTAGACTTCGCCCGGTTCGACCGCGAGGGTGATGCCGTCGTTCGCGAGCGTCCCGCCGCGGTAGCGTTTGACCAGCCGGTCGACTTCGAGGACAGGCACGAGGCGCCTCCGTTCGTGCCCGAGTGTGACAGCGCCGGTGTGCCGCGAATGTGGTGTGGTTCACACTCCCGTTCGCCGGTCGCGGGTTGTCAGGGCAGTGATACGAAGGTGACCTGGCCCCATGGGGTCTTTGCCGTGCCGCCGCCGTGGACGTTCGGGGCGTCGCCGCCGGAGGGGTCGCCCGGGGCGCGTCCGCCGGGGTACATGCCCCGCAGGCGCACCTCGCCCGCCACCACTTCGAATACGAGCGCGCGGTACGAGCCCGGCGCAGTCCTCGCGGCGAAGATGACCACGAACCGTTCGCACTTCGGCGCGTTCGCGGCACAGCCCGCGGAGACGACGCCCGAGACGTCCGCGCTGAGGCGGGAGAGGTCGCCGGTGAACGTGCGCGCATCGCCGATCGTGCCGCCCTGGTCCATGAAGTAGCCCGGCATGGGCTCGGCGAGCGATTCGAGCAGGGTGAGCGCACGCCCGCGGACCACGGCGTCGAGCCAGCGCACGAACGGCGCCAGGTCCGCGGGCGAAGCGACTGATGGGGGCGCGCCCACGGCCACGGGCGTGACGGGCGTCGCGGGCGAGGGCTCGACCGAAATCTCGAGCGTGGACGGCTGGCCCGGGTTCGCGCACGTTGGCGGCGCGGTGACATTGCTGCGGCTGCCGGATTGCGCCACGGCGTCGTACATCACCCACATCGCCGCTTCGCCGGGTGCCCCGCACCAGTTTCCCCAGCGGGTCGTGATGGTGGCGGAGTCGGTCCCTGCCGGCAGTTCGAGGGTTGCGGTGGTCTCCACGAGGCGGGCCGCCTTCGGATCGCCCGCGCCGGCGACGGCGAAGGCGGCCATCGTGCGGCGCAGTTCGCAGGCGGCGGGCTTCGTCATCCGCTGCACGAAGACCACCGTTCCCGCGACGTTCGTCGTCGTGCCGCCGAACGTGAGGTCGCCGTCGACGCAGGCTGAGCCGAAGGGCCGGGGTGCCGGCGAGGGCGTCGGCGTCGGCGTGTTGTATGACGTGAGCGGCGGGTCGGGCTCGATACGGGTGGTGATTTCGAGGCGCGTGGGCGAACCGCGATCGATGCACGGCGGGGGGGCGAATGGCACGGAGCCGGCGCCGCCCGAGCCTGGCTCGCCCGTGCGCGTGGTCAGGAGCAGGAACGCGGCCTCCGTGGGTGCGGATTCGCACCAGTTCGACCACCGCACCGAGTGCACCAGCCGCGTCGTGCCGGCCGGTGCGCGGAAGGCGGCGTTCGCGGTCGCGAGGGGCTGGCTGGACATCATTGCAGGGGGCGCGAGGGAGCCATCGAACGCGCGTGCCTCGAGCGTGCCCGAATATTCGCAGTCGATGCGCTTGGTGATGGGCTGTTCGAAGGTGACCGCGCTCCCCGAGCGGGTGGCCGATGGCATCTCGTTGGTGAACTCGCCGGGGACGCAGGCGCGTGCGGCCGGGGCGGGCGGCGTCGGCGTGAGGATCATGGAGTCGTAGGTGGGCGTTGGCCCGGGCGCGGGATCGTTGCCGGTGGCCACGGCAGCGGCGAAGAGCGCGACCCCGGCCGTGCCCGTGGCGGTGGCCGCGCCAATGCCCGCGATGCGCGCCGGGATGCTCGCGGGAATTGCCGCGCGGAGCGCCCTGCCAAGGCGCGCCCGCGGACGGTTCCAATCGTGCCAGGCTGCAACGGCCTCGTCGCGGGATTCGACTTCGAGGCGCAGGAAGATCTCGCGCACGTGCCACTTCGCCCCATCGAGCGAGATACCGAGCGCATCGGCGATTTCCGGATTGGTGCGCCCGGCGGCAAGGAGGGTGATGACTTCTTGCTGCCGGGGCGTCAGCTCACCCGGCGCGCCGCGGCGGTAGTGGCTTGGACGGGTGGCTGACTCCGGCATGCCCCGAGAGTAGCGGCGCCGCCGCCCAAAATCCCTACCCTATGCCTCGCATTTCAAGACGTAGTCATTTCCCCGTTCCCAGTAGCCAGGGGATCAACCCCGCGGCGAGTATCTGCCCCATGGGGTTGCCCCCGTCCTCATTCCTCATTCCACCTTTTCTCTTTTCTCTCTCCCTCCCCCGCGTAGACTGCGCCCCCGGGAGGGCACCATGGCCGACATCCGCGAACTCGCCGAACAGCTCTGGACGGGCGCGATTACGACGCAGGAGGCGCACCCCGTCGCGGCCGATTTCCGCGACGGCCAGGAGATTGCGGACGGTGTCCTTTATTACAAGGGAATCGCGAGCGTGAACACGATCGACACGGGCGATGGGCTCGTGATGCTCGATACGGGCGCGGTGAACGATACGAACCAGCTGCACCGTGTTGTGCGGGCGTGGCGGGCGGAGACACCGCTCGCGGCCGCGGTCTTCTCGCACCACCACGTCGACCACATCTTCGGGCTCGGGCCGTTCGAACGGGAGGCGCACGAGAAGGGCCAGCGTGCACCGCTGGTCTATGGCCACGAGGCCATCCCCTGGCACTTCGACCGCTACAAGAAGACGCTGGGCTGGAACACGGCCATCAACACGCGCCAGTTCGCCATCCCCATGGAGCGCTTCCGCTGGCAGGAGCAGTACCGCTACCCCGACGTGACGTACCAGAAGCGGCTCACCTTTCGCACGGGTGATTGCACCTTCGAGCTGTACCACACGCGCGGCGAGACCGAGGACGGCACCTGGACGTGGGTCCCCGAACGCAAGATCCTCCACCCCGGGGACCTCTTCATCTGGGCCGTGCCGAATGCGGGCAATCCGCAGAAGGTGCAGCGCTTCGCGGGGGAATGGGCCGCCGGCCTGCGCCAGATGGCTGCGCTGGGCGCCGAGACCATGCTCCCGGGCCACGGCTTCCCCATCTTCGGCGCCGGCCGCATCCGCCAGGCCCTGACCGATTCGGCGGAGCTGCTGGAGACCATCGAGGGCCAGGTGCTCGCGCTCATGAACCAGGGCGCGACCCTCGACACCGTGCTCCATTCGGTTGAATACCCGGCGCACCTGCTCGAACGGCCCTATCTGCAGCCGGTCTACGACGACCCGCAGTTTCTCGTGCGCAACGTCTGGCGGCTCTACGGCGGCTGGTGGGATGGCGAACCCGATAACCTCCTGCCGGCGCCACGGGCCGAACAGGCGCGCGAGTGGGTGGCGCTGGCGGGCGGGCTCGATGCCGTGATGGCGCGCGCGGCGGAGTTGCTCGCGGAGGGGAACCTGCGCCTCGCCTGCCACCTGGCCGAGTTCGCGGTCCTGGCCGAACCGGGTTCGAAGGCGGCGCACGAACTGCGGTCCGAGGCGTTCGGGCGGCGGGCGAAGCTGGAGCCGTCGTCGATGGCGCGGAACATCCTCAATCACGCGGCACTTTCGAGCGCGCAGGGGGTGCGCGACCTCGCGAGCGAGTACGTCCGGCGCGGCTGAGCGGACGCGCCACGGGCTGTCGCGCGAACTTCGCCATGCGCGCGGGCCGCTGCCTCTTCCCTCTCCCGCGCGAGGTGCGTACCGTGGCCGGGATGACTGGCGTAGTTGGCGTGATCGAGGCGGGCGAGGCGGAGCCCGAGGGACGGCTGGCGCGGCGCAAAGCGCGCACGCGGGCCGCCATCCTCGGCGCGGCCAGCGCGCTCTTCCGCGACCACGGGTTCGAACAGACCTCCATCCAGCAGATCGCGGAGGCCGCGGACACCGGCGTCGGCACCGTCTACGGCTACTTCGCTTCGAAGGAAGAGGTGCTGCGCGCCGTCCTGGAGGAGCATTCCGCCGAGGCGGTGGCGCGCTACGAGGCGGCCGTCACGGCCGATACCGGCCCCCTCGAACGGCTTTGTATCGCCCTGCGCACGCTCGGTGAATACGTCGCCGAGCACCGCACCGTCCTCGCCTCCGGCTTCCTGCGCGGCGTCGCGACCGGCCCGGACCAGGAGTCGGGCCGCTGGGTAGAGAAGAGCATCACGCACTTCATCCGCGAAGGGATCGCGCTGGGCGAAATTCGCGCCGTGCCGCCGGAGACGACGGCGCGCCTACTCGTCGGCACGGTGATGCTGACTTCGCTGGAGATCGGGCCCTGGCGCGGCGGCGAAGCGAACCTCGACGGTGTCGTCGAGACCGCGCGGGCGATGCTCAGGGCCTGAGGCGGGCCTCCCGGCTCACGCGACTTCGACGACCTGCGTTCCCACGAACGCGGACTCGAGCTCTGGCGGGCCGTCTTCAAGGAGCATCTCAATGACCTCCTCCAGGTTCAGCCGGAGCTCGTCCATGGTTTCGCCCTGGCTGTGCGCGTCCGGGAAACCGGGTACCCGGCCGACATAGATCCCACTCTCGCGGTCTCGTTCGACCACCGCCGTGAACGTTTGCCGTTCCATCGTCATGGCCGTCCTCCGCGGCGGTCGCTCTCGCGATTCAGCACGTCATCGCCGTTTGGGGCTCCGGCTCACCAGGCGTCGATGGCGGCGCGCTTCTTCCCCGCGCGCGGCTCCGGCGGCCGGATGCTCGCGAGCAGGTTCGCCATCCAGTGGCGCGTGTCCGCCGGGTCGATCGCGTCATCGACACCGAAGACGGCGGCATTGTTGAGCGCTTTGCCGCGTTCGTAGGCGCGCGCGACCATCTCTTCGTACTTCGCGCGGCGCGCCACCGGGTCCTCGATGGCGGCGAGTTCGTCGCGATAGCCCAGCTTCACGGACCCCTCGAGCCCCATGCCCCCGAATTCGCCCGTCGGCCAGGACACCGAAAAGTACGGCGTGCGATACGAGCCGCCCGCCATCGCGATCGCCCCCAGCCCGTACGCCTTGCGGATGACGACCGTGAAGAAGGGCGTCGAAAGGTTCGCGCCGATCACGAACATGCGGCTCGAATGGCGCACCAGCGCCGTCTTCTCGATCTCCGGCCCGACCATGATCCCGGGGGTGTCGCAGAGGAAGAGGATGGGGATATCGAAGGCGTCGCAGAGCTGCATGAAGCGCGCGCCCTTGTCCGCCGCGTCCGAATCGATGGCGCCGCCGAGGTGCATGGGGTTGTTGGCGATGATGCCGACGGGGCGCCCTTCGATGCGGATGAAGCTCGTCACCATGCCGTGCCCGAAGCCCCGCCGCAGTTCGAGCACCGAGCCGGTGTCCGCGAGCGTTTCGATCACCTGGCGGATGTCGTACACGCGCAGGCGGTTTTCCGGCACGATCTGGCGCATTCGCCGCTGGTCGGCCGCTTCCCAGGTGCGCGTGCGGCCCTGGAAGTACCCCAGGTACTGCTTCGCCACCTTCACCGCCTCGGCTTCGTCCTTCACGAGGATGTCGACCACGCCGTTCGGCACCTGGATGGACATGGGGCCGATCTCCTCGGGGGCGAAGATGCCCAGCCCGCCGCCTTCGATCATGGCCGGGCCGCCCATGCCCAGGTTCGAACCCTCCGTGGCGATGACGACATCGCAGCAGCCGAGGAGCGAGGCGTTGCCGGCGAAGCAGCGCCCGGAGGTGATGCCCACCATCGGAACCAGGCCGCTGAGCTGGGCGAAGCGCGCGAACGTGCGCGTGCCGCCGCCGCCTTCGGTATCGCCCGGACGTCCGCCGCCACCTTCGGCGAAGAGCACGAGCGGCATCCGCGCGTTCTGCGCGACATCGATCAGCCGGTCCGTCTTGCTGTGATTGCGCGCGCCCTGCGTGCCCGCGAACACGGTGTAGTCGTACGACATCACCGCGCAGCGCGAGGCGGGCTCATCGAACAGGTCGCCGTTGATCGCCCCGACGCCCGTGATCATGCCATCGGCCGGGCTCTTCGCGATGAGCTCTTCCTTGGAGCGTCGCGCCGCCTGCGCCGCCAGTACCAGCGGCCCGTATTCGACCCATGTGCCCGCGTCGACCAGGTCGTCGACGTTCTCGCGGGCGGTGCGCTGCTTCGTCCGGCGGCGGCGCGCGACGGCCTCGGGGCGGGCTTCGTCGAGCGTCAGGCGGTGTCGCTCCAGCACCTCCGCCAGGTCCGGGCGGATGGCGTCCAGGTCGATCGCCTCTTCCACGAAGGCGTCGCCGCCCTCGATCTCCGCTTCCTCTATATGGACGAGGGGCGAGCCTTCGAAGACGGCGTCGCCGGGGGCCACGGCGATATGGCGAACGTGGCCGCTCACCGGCGCGGTGATGACGTGCTCCATCTTCATGGACTCCATCACGAGCACCTGCTGGCCTTTGCGGACGAGGTCGCCATCGGCCACGGCGATGGTCACGATCGTCCCCTGGAGTGGTGCTTCGAGGACGGATTCACCCGCCGCCGGCGCGACATCGACTGTCGTGGTTCGCGCGCTTTCGGCCGCCGCTTTGCCGTGCGCGAGGACGGCGAGGGGGTCGAAGGTATCGACCTTCGCGCCGGCCAGGCCGCTGCGCTGGGGCGCCGCCGCGGGGGCTTCGGCGAAGAGCCGCGGGTGCGCACCGTGCTCGCTGAAGATGGCGGCCGCGTGCTCATCGATGAAGTGCGTGTGGATGTGGTCCTCGACGAATTCCGGGTGGCGCAGCAGCCCCTGGAGGAACGGGATGTTCGTCGCGAAGCCTTCGACCCGGAACTCGCAGAGCGCACGATAGGCGCGCGCCGCCACGTCCTCCATGCGTGCCGAGGGCGACGACACGATGACCTTCGCAAGCAGCGAATCGTAGAGCGGGCTCGTCGTGTACCCGGCGTAGCCCATGGTATCGACGCGGATGCCCCTGCCGGCGGGTGGGTCGAAGGCGGTGAGCGTGCCGCCCGTGGGGCGCGTGGCGCCATCGGCGGCGATGGTTTCCATGTTCACGCGGAGCTGGATGGCGGCGCCGCGCGGCGCGGGGATGTCCGGCTGCGTGAGGCCCAGGCTCGCGAGCGTCTCCCCCGCGGCGATGCGCAGCTGCGCTACCACCAGGTCGATGCCCGTCACCTCCTCCGTGACCGTGTGCTCGACCTGCAGGCGGGCGTTCGCCTCGATGAAGGCGAAGCGCTGCGCCGTCCCCTGCACGGGGTGCGATTCGACCAGGAATTCGAACGTGCCGAGGCTCTCGTAGGCGGCCTCCGTCGCCATGCGCACGGCGGCATCGGCCAGGCGCGCGCGCGTCTCCGCCGAAAGGCCCGGGCTGGGCGCGATTTCGACGAGCTTCTGGTGGCGGCGCTGGATGGTGCATTCGCGTTCGCCCAGCTGGCTGATGGCGCCGGTGGCATCGCCGATGACCTGGACCTCGACGTGCCGCGCGTTCGGGAAGCGCTCCTCGACGTAGACATCCGGGTTGCCGAAAGCTGCTTTCGCCTCGGACTGGCAGCGGGCGTAGAGCGAATCGAGGTCGGCCTCGCGTTCGACGATGCGCATGCCGCGCCCGCCGCCGCCCGCGATCGCCTTGATCACCATGTGCCGCCCTTCGAGCGAGCGGAAGAAGGCGCGCGCTTCGTCGAGCGTGACGGGGGCGAAGGCGCCGGGGAGCACGGGCACGCCGAGCCGCTGCGCGAGGTCGCGGGCGCGTGCCTTATCGCCGAAGAGTTCGAGGTGCGCGGCGCGGGGGCCCACGAAGGTCACCCCCGCTTCGCTACAGGCGCGGGCGAAGGCGGCGTTCTCGCTGAGGAAGCCGTAGCCGGGGTGGACGAACTCGCAGCCGGATTCGACCGCTGCGGCCACCACCTGGCCAATATCGAGGTAGGCGGCGGCGCCGCGGCCCTTGAGTGGCACCGCCGCATCGGCGCGGAGGACGTGCAGCGAACGCGCGTCGTCCTCGGCGAAGAGGGCGACGGAACGCATGCGGAGCTCGGCCGCGGCGCGCGCGATGCGGATGGCGATCTCGCCGCGATTGGCGATGAGCAGCGATGGAACGGGCACCCGGGTTCCTCCGCCGGCGGGAGCCGGGGAGGAAGTATGGCGCGGCCGGCGCGGTCGATCGATACGCGCGGAATGCGGCCCATGCGAAAGGCCCCGCGATGCTCCCTTTACCTCCGCGAAAGGTCCGGCGGCGGTTGTTACCGGCGGGGGTGGTGATGCGATGAATATGTAATGCAGGGGTCCGCCGAAAGGCGGAGAAACATGACGGTGAGTGGTATTTCAGGTGTCGCAAAAGGCCCGTTTGGGACCTAAAGTGCCCCTCCCCGAGGGGGTTCGGACACCGCCGGAACACCGTCGCTCTACCAGTTCAGGTGGGGGTTATTGTCGAATGCAGATTCGTGAGGCGGATCACAGTGGAGGGCGGGTGACTGTGAGGTGCTCAACGATCGGGGTCTCCAGAGCGTTGTTTTGCAACCTGCACGTAAAAAACTGGTTGACGCGGGTGGCCGCGCGGTTGCATCTTTCTTCGTGTCGCGACGTAAAGTCGTGGTTGACCTGGAAGAAAAGCACAGACGAACCCGTCGCGGGCGCAACCGCGAACGGGGGGACGCCGGGAGAGCGGTGTGGCAGCCGTAACGACGACCAGGGCCTGACACCCGGATCGTCGGCGGTAAGGGAGGTCCTCACTATTGGGGACACCCCTGAACTTTCTCTCTCCCACGGCGGCCCGGGCAGCGGAGAGACCCGGGATCGTGAGCCAAGCTTCGCGCGGGCCCTATCGAGGGCAGCGCCCCCGGCGCCAGGCGGCGCCCCAAGGTGCGAAAGCACAGGGAGAGAACTCAGTCATGATGCGCAAGATCTTTGGTGGCGCGATGGCCTTCTCGGTCGTCGGTGCCGTCCTCCTCGGCGGCGTGCTCGCGTGGCAGGCTTCCGACAGCGTGAGCAGCAGCAACGCCGTCGGTATCGGCGGGCTCGATGCCACGATCAGCATGGCCCCGGGCGCCCCGAACGGCGTCCTGCTTGGGCCCAACGGGCACACCACGAAGGTCGCCCTCCTCGACCTCACCAACACCGGCACGTTCCGCCTTGGCTTCGCCCAGGACGGGCAGGGCAACTCGATCAGCGGCCGCGTCCTCATCGATAGCGTGCAGCCTGTCGGCCTGCCGGACGAGACGACCTGCGGCTCGCAGAACTTCTCGGGCGTCACGGTCTTCCATGCCGCGGATGCCAACACCGTCCTCGCTCGCTTCGGCGACAACGGTGCGAGCATGCCCGGCGCCCTCGCCGTCAACATGAGCGTCGCCCCGGGCGCGCCGGATTCCTGCCAGTCTGACGTCGTCAGCTGGACCGCCATCGTCCAGATGGTGACCCTCGGCAACTAGTCGCAAACGCGCGACATCGCAAGGGGGGCTCTTCGTGAGCCCCCCTTGTCTCAACCGCCAGTCAACCGAATGCTCCTTAACATCGAAATACCGAGCGAAACGCCGCGGGCCATGAGCCGCCCGCCGGCTGAGAGATGGACATTCGCATGAACCGACTTTCCTGGGGACTGTTGCGCGGCGTCGTTTCGACCGCCTTCGGCATCGTCTTCGGGCTCGCGCTCGGGACGTGCATCGTCGCTATCCTCGCCACCCGCTTCTTCGATTTCTCCATCCTCACCGTGCAATCCGACTCCATGAAACCGGCCCTTGAGCGCGGCGACATCGTCGTCACGCGGCCCATCGCCGGCAAGGACGTCGAACCGGGCACGGTCCTCTATTTCAAGGAACCGACGACCGGCCTGCCGTTCGTCCACCGCGTCGCCGCCGTGCATCGCACCGTGACGGAGATTCGCGACGGCAAGACGAACGACCTCGTCGGCGAGATCATCCGGTACAACTTCGTGACGAAGGGCGATGCCGCCATCCTCGCCGACGGCGCTGAGATCGGCGTCGATAACGTCCGCGGCGAGGCCTGGTTCTACGTCCCCAACGCTGGCATCCTCTCGGGCGATCTGCCGCTGCAGTGGGCCCTTCTCGGGTTCGCCGCCATCACCGGCGCGGCCTGGGTGGGCTGGGAGTTCTACAGCCGCCACACGCGCGCCGAAAAGGCTCGCCGCGCCCGCCGTGCCGCCGCTCGTGCGCGCCGTGGCAAGCCGCCGGCCGCCTCCGAAGCGCCGCAACCGCCTTCCACGCCGGCGCAGGCCATCGCGCGCTTTGTGCGCGGCAGCGTCATCGCCGTCTTCGCCTTCGCGACCACGACCGGCCGCACCGGGGCCCTCCGCGGGCGCCGCCTGGGCATCGCGCTGCGCGGCCGCACGAACGCCGCCGCCCGCCGCACGCGTGCTGTGAATGCTCGCGCCTTGAGCCTGCGGGTGCCGCGCGGCGCGACACTCGTCTTCCTGCTGCCGGCCCTTATCTGGGTCGGCGCCGTCTCCGTCATCCTCACCCGCGGCGCTGCCGCCAGCCCGAACGACCGCTGGGACACCATGGGTTCGGCCGGCGGCGTGACGGGCGTGGGCGTGTGGGTGACGCCGACGGTGCCGCCGCTCGTACTCGTGCAGCCCACGGCCGCACCGGGCGCGTCGCCGAGCCCGAGCCCCTCGCCGTCGCCTTCGCCGAGCCCAACGCCGACGGGCACGGCCACCCCCACCGGCACCGCCACCGCCGACAGCACGCCCACGCCGCCGCCGCTCGCGACGCCGACCGCGACGGGCACCGCGACGCCCGTGCCGCCGACGGCCACGGCTTCGCCGACGCGCACCCCCACCCCGACACCGACGGCGACGCCGACCCCGCGCCGCAACCCGGGCGGCAGCTTCAATCCGCCGACGCCCATCCCCACCGCCACGCCCACCGTGACCGCGACGCCCACCGTGACGGCGAGCCCGACGGTGTCCGCCTCGCCCTCGGCGACGCCGACCGCGACGGAGACGGCCACCCCGACGACCACGGCAACGCCCACGCCCACGGAGACGGCCACGCCCACTCCGACAGCGACGCCCACGCCCACGGACACGCCAACCCCGCCGCCGGCGGAAACACCCACCGCAACGGATACGCCCGCACCGACGCCGACGCCCTGACGTTGGCGGCAAATCTCATCCAGGAGCCGGTCCGCGAGGGCCGGCTTCTTCGTGCCCCCGAAACTGCCGTAACGGGTGCCACGGCCGGGCGTGGGCGAGGCACGGCCGCCCCGCGCGTGGCGGCACACGGTGTTGCCCGGTACAGTTCGCCCCTACGGGGGTATTTGGATGATTGGCAACGCCGACCAGGACGCGTTCATCAGCCGGAACAAGTGGGCGGTCATCACCTCCCTGCGGGGCGACGGCAGCCCCAGCTCGTCCGTCGTCTTTTTCGCGCGCGAAGGCGACGACCTCGTCTTCAGCACCACGAAGGACCGCCTCAAGGCGCGCACCATCGCGAACGACCCGCGCGTCGCGCTCGCCGTCCTCGATGAGGGCGCCCCGTATGGCTACGTGACCGTCGAGGGTCCCGCGACGATCGAGGACGGCGACATCGTGCCGTCGCACATCCGCATCAACGAAGCGATGCGCGGCGGCGCCTTCACGCCCCCCGAGGGGTACGAGGCGAAGCTGCGCGCCGACGGCCGCGTGATTATCCGCGTGAAGGCCGAGCGCGTCTCCGGCGTCGCGCGGCGGGGGTAGCGATGGACCGCGCCGCGCTCACCGCGCACTACCACGGCATGCGCGCCGAGCTAGCTGTAGTTCCCACGAGGGTTGTTTACAGGCGGGATGCCGGTGGCCGGTTGCCGATGGCAGTGTGGGGGCGGACGAAGTTGTAGTCATCGAGGAAAGGCTGTAGGGCGGCGATGCGTTCGGCATTGGTGCGATACAGCCTGCGGTAGGCCCACTCGCGCTGCAGCGTTTTGTTAAAGGCCTCGGCCTTGCCGTTGGTCTGTGGGCGATACGGCTGGGTGTGGTGGAGCCCGATGGCAAGCGAACTCGCCGCATCGGCAAACGCGCGTGAGCGGCGGTAGTTGAGTGCGTTGTCGGTGAGGACCCGTTCGACGGTGATACCGGCACCGGCAAAGGCCTGCACCGCGCGCAGGAGGAAGCCGGCAGTGCTCGCCCCGGTCTCGTCCGGCAGGGCCTCGGCATAGGCAAAGCGGCTATGGTCGTCGACGGCGACGTGCACATAGTCGTGTCCTCGTTTGAGACCCGGCCGTTTGCGCCCGGCGCCGTTCTCCGCGAAGCCAGGGTCGAAGCGCTTGCCTCCGCCCTCCGGGATGCGACCGAACTTCTTCACGTCCAGGTGCACCAGCTCCCCCGGGCGTTCACGTTCGTAGCGGATGACGGCGCGGGTCGTGCGATCGAGCCGGGCGAGGACGGAGAGGCCAGCACGCCTGAGCACGCCGTATACCGTGGAAGCGGCCATCCCCAGTTCGTAGGCAATGCGATGCGGACCAGCGCCGAGTTCCCGCCGGAGCGTGCAAATCGCCTCGATCACCGTCTCACCGAGCGCGTGAGGCAGGCGCCGGGGCCGGCTGGAGCGATCCTTCAGCCCCTCGACACCTTCCTCGCGGTACCGCTTCGCGTACTTCGCGACGGTGCTGCTGGAGATCCCCTGGGCCTCGGCGACCTCTGCCTGGGTCCAGCCTTCTTCGAGACGGCTGACAAGGAGCAGCCGACCGTATTCCGTGAGCTTGGCGTTAGGATGGGACATCGAGGGGCCTCCGTGGTCAGGTGTGTGACAACCCAAACCAACGGCAGTGCCCCTCTCTTCGTCAACCT
>JADLBC010000055.1 GCA_020847985.1 Dehalococcoidia bacterium | reverse complement strand
TCTTCAAGGAAGCGCAAGTCAAGAACGCCGAGAACATGTTCTACGTCCCGAGCGTCGCCGGCGCCGGTTCGGGCTGGGGCGGCAGTCAGCCCAACATCAAGGGCACCGACTACCGCAGCAAGGGCTACGGCCAGGGCACGGAGGAGTACGTCTTCCGCTGGAAGGCGTAAGCGTCCGCGACCATCAATAAACGGAGGGCCGGGCGCCTTTTCATGGAGGCGCCCGGCCCTTAGTATCGGCACCGACCAAAACTCACCAACGAAAACGGACATCGCCAATGCAAACCTACGTGCTGCGACGCCTGCTCCTCATGATTCCCACCTTGCTGGGAGTGACGTTCATCGTGTTCGTCATGGTCAGGGCCGTCCCTGGCGATGTCATCGACCTCCTCACGGGCGACTTCGGCGCCGCGAGCGAGGAGACCAAGGCCGCCCTTCGCAAGGAGTACCAGCTGGATGACAACATCGTCGTCCAGTACGTGAAGTGGATCAGCCGGGTCGTCCGCTTCGACTTCGGGAACTCGATCCTGAGCGACCGCACGGTCATCAGCGAGCTGAAGAACCGGCTTCCGGTCACGCTCGAGCTCGGGGTCCTGGCGATCGTCGTGTCGCTGTGCATCGCGCTGCCGGTGGGCATCATGTCCGCGGTCAGACAGGATACCGCGTGGGACTACGCGGGCCGGAGTTTCGCAATCGGGTTGCTCGCCATTCCCGGTTTCTGGGTGGGCATCATCCTGATCACGATGGCGGGCCGGTACTTCACCTGGGGCGTGCCACCCAAGGACTACATCTCATTCACAGACAACCCGATCGGCAACCTGCGCATGATGATCGTCCCATCGATGATCCTCGGCGCCGGCCTCTCGGGCGGCGTGATGCGCTTCACCCGGTCGGCGATGCTGGAGACGCTGCGGCAGGACTACATCCGCACGGCGTGGGCGAAGGGCCTCCGCGAGCGGCGGGTAATCGTCTCGCACGCGCTGCGGAACGCGCTCATCCCCGTGGTCACGGTGGTGGGTCTGCAGCTTCCCATCCTGGTCGGCGGCACGGTCCTGATTGAGACCGTGTACTCCATCCCGGGCATGGGCCGGTACTACGTCAGCTCGGTGAGCTCCCTGGATTACCCGGTCGTGCAGGCCGTGAACATCATCGTGGCGGTGGTGGTCGTCTTCGTGAACCTCGGCGTCGACCTCACGTACTCCATCCTCGACCCCAGGATCAGGTACTCGTAATGGCCAGTGTAAGCGACGCAACCGCATATCAGCTCGAACAGTACGCACTTCGGCGCCGCCCGGGCTTCCCCGAACGAGCGCGGCGCTCTCTGCTGCGGTTCATCCGCTATAAGCCGCTGGGCGCCTTCGGAGCGGTGTTCGTCATCATCCTGCTGCTCATGGCGGCGGTGCCGGGGCTGTTCCCGAACACGGGCAACCCGGATGCGAACTCGATCGTGAACCGCTTCCAGGGCCCCTCCGGGGAGCACTGGTTCGGGACCGACCAGTTCGGCCGCGACCTCTACACGCGCATCATCTACGGGGCGCGCACGTCGATCCTCATCGGCACGCTGGTCGTGCTCGTGAGCGCGAGCGTGGCGACGTTCCTGGGCGTGACGTCCGGGTACTTCGGCGGCATCTTCGACCTGCTGGTCCAGCGCGTCGTCGATATCGGCATCGCGCTGCCGGGCCTTATCTTCATCATCCTCGTGGTGACGAGCCTCACCCAGTTCCCGCCGGCCTTCTTCGGGCTGGAGCCATCGGGACGGGTGGTGGTGAGAATCGCGGTGGCGGTCGGTATCCTCACGGCACTGGGGCAATCGCGCGTCATCCGCGGCGCGGCGATTGCCACGAAACAGAACCAGTACGTGGAGGCGGCGCGCGTCATCGGCGCGAGCGACGTGCGCATCATCAGCCGGCACGTGGTGCCGAACGTCATCCCGATCATCATCATCGGCGCCTCGATCCAGATCGGCGGCGCGATCCTGACGGAGTCGTCGCTGGCGTTCCTCGGGTATGGCGTGCAGCCGCCGACGGCGAGCTGGGGGCGGATGCTGAACGAAGCGCGCGAAGCGCTCTCGCGCCACCCACACCTGGCCATCTTCCCGGGCCTCGCGATCTTCCTCACCGTGTATAGCTTCAACATGCTCGGTGATGCGCTGCGCGACGTGCTCGACCCGCGCCTCCGCGGCACCCGCTAACGGCGGTCCCGGTTCCATCCCATCGCGGGAATGCGCTCCAGCCGAGCGCATTCCCGCGATGTGCGTTAGCATCATTCGTACCATTGCCATTCACGGGTCCGAATCCGCCGGACCGAGGAGAGAACTGAATGCTTCGTATCCGCCTTCGCCGCATCGGCAAGACGAAGAAGCCGTACTACCGCGTCGTCCTGGCGAACCAGCCCGACAAGCGCGACGGCGACTTCCTTGAAACGCTCGGCTCCTACGACCCGCACGCGAACCCGCCGGCCGTGAACATCGATGCCGAGCGCACCCGCGAATGGATTGCGAAGGGTGCCCAGCCTTCGGAAGCCGCCGCCAAGATCCTCAAGCGCGCCGGCATCACCGCCACGGCCGCCGAGTAGGAACTGATATGGCCGACACCATGATGGGCGTGCTGGTCGATTACCTCGCTCGCTCCCTCGTCGATGAGCCGGACAGCGTAACCGTTTCCGAAAACTCGGACGGGGACCGCATCACCGTCCGCCTCGATGTCGCTGAAGACGACTGGGGCAAGGTCATCGGGCGGGGCGGACGCATCGCCTCGGCCATGCGCTCGCTGGTGAAGGTGGCCGCCGTCAAGGAAGGCGTGCGCGCCAACCTGGAGATCGGCGACTGACCCCGGACGAACCGGCAGGCACACCGCCGCCATCGCGGCCTCGCAAGCCCCGTCGCACTGGCGGGGCTTCTGCACGACCACGCCCGGCCCCGGACAACTCCTCTCCGCCCGTGGCCGCCGAGAACGACCCGTCTACGCCTACCTCGCCTGCGTCCATGCCCGAGAAGGGTCCCCGAGGACCGCGTGGCCCCCGGCCGGTGTTGCCGGAGCCGACTGAGGGGCATACCGCGGTCGGGCTGGTGCTGCGCTCGCATGGGCTGAAGGGCGAGGTCCGGGTGCAAGCGTTCTCACCCGACGCACCGAACCTGCAGCGCGGCCGGTGGGTCACCATCCGCGGCGAACGCCACCGCATCGTCGGCACGCGCGAGGACCGGGGTGCGTGGCTGCTTCTGATCTCCGGTATTGGCGACCGGACGAGTGCCGACGGCCTGCGCGGGGCGCTGCTGGAAGTCCCGGACCGGGACGTGCGCCGGAGCGACAGCGATTCGTATTTCGTGCATGAGCTGATCGGGCTGCGGGTCGAGACGAGCAGCGGCGAAGAGCTGGGGCGGCTGACCGAGGTCCTGCAGCCGGGCGCAAACGACGTCTACGTGGTCCGAGGGTCGCGCGGCGAGGTGCTCATCCCCGCGATCGAGGACGTTATTGACAGAATCGATGTGAAAGGCGGGGTGATGGTTATCACGCCGTTACCGGGACTGTTAGACGAATCGAAATAGGGGATTGAAACGCTCTATAGACGGTACTATGCTGCCCAACGGGCTACCGGAGAACGGCCGGGTCGGTCCGAACCCGAGAACTAGACCGTCGAGGGAGAAAAGCCGCAATGTCCAAGGCTGAAGCGCTTCAAATGGTGGAGGCGTGTGTTCATCACTGGGTCCTGGAGCCTCCGCGAGGCGAACTGACGCCGGGGCGGTGCAAGAAGTGCGGCAAGGAGCGGGAATTTACGGGCGAAACGTCGTACCGCATCGGGCGGGGATCGTCCCACCGCGCCTGACCTTCCGATTTGACGCCAAAACGGGCCGCTCCCTACCATGGGCAGCGGCCCGTTTTTTTGTGGGGACGTAGCTCAACTGGGAGAGCGCAGCGTTCGCATCGCTGAGGTCAGGGGTTCGAGTCCCCTCGTCTCCACCAACCCCACACGCGCGCACGGCTCCCCACACCCGGGGAGCCGTGTTCGTTTGCGTGGTGCGGACTGTTCAAGCGGCACCGCGCTCTGGTAGATTCCGCCCACTCGATGGCGGAGATAGACGTGCCCGATAGTTCCGTCCCCGCGGAGTTCCTCTTCACCCTTACCGCGAAGACGGCACCCGGGATCACCATCCCCGGCGGCCCCCAGGGGCCCCGCGTCATCGTCCCGGTGACGGGCGGGACCTTCGAGGGACCTCGCCTGAACGGCGTCGTCGAGCCTTCTCCGGGGGGCGATTGGATCACCGGGCGGGCCGACGGGAGCTTCAAGCTCGATGTCCGCATCGTCCTCACCACGCACGACGGGGCACACATCGTCATGACCTACACCGGGATCGGCGTGCGCACGGCTGGCGGGCTTCAGTTGCGGACGGCGCCGCTCTTCGAAACAGGCGATGAGCGGTACGCCTGGCTGAATACCGTCCAGGCCGTGGGCATCGGTTCCAGCGCGGCGGGCTCCGTCACCTACCAGGTTCACGCACTCACGGTCTGACGGCGGCGCGCCGCGAACGGAGGGAACACGTGCAGGCTCTCGACAACGTCACGGTCCTCGACCTCACGCACCACATCGCCGGGCCGTACACGACGAAGCTGCTCGCCGATTTCGGGGCCAACGTCATCAAGATCGAGCGGCCCGAAGGTGACATCGCGCGCCGCCTTGGCCCCTTTAAGGACGATGTGCCGCACATCGAGCGCAGCGGCCTCTTCTTCTTTCTCAATCTGAACAAGCGTTCGGTGGTCATCGACCTGGGGACGCCCGAGGGCCGGGACGCCGTGCTCGCATTGGCGGCGAAGGCGGACCTCGTCATCGAGAGCTTCCGCCCGGGCACGATGGAGCGGCTCGGGCTGGGGTGGGAGACCATTCACGCGGCGAATCCGCGGGCGTCGATGGTCTCGATTTCCAATTACGGCGCCACCGGGCCCTACCGCGACTACCGCACGACGGAGCTTGTGTTGTACGGGTTCGCGGGCGAGATGTACTCGATGGGCCTCACCGACCGGGAGCCGACGAAGATGGCGGGCACGGCGGCGCTGTTCGAATCGGGCGCCTCCGCGGCCGCGGCGACGATGGGGGCGCTCTGGGGGTCGAAGCAGAACGGCGAGGGCCAGTGGGTCGATATCGCGCTCACGGAGACGCATTTTGGCGGCGTCGACCGGCGGCACGCGACCTCGATCGCCTACCAGTTCAGCGGGCGGAAGGCGCTTCGCACGGCCGATGCGGCGAACGCGATGCCGGGCGGCATCTACCCCTGCGCGGATGGGTACGTGGACTTCACGGCGGCCGCGCTCTACGCGGAGCGCATCGACGACATGCTTCGTTCGCCCGATTGGAACCAGGACCCGAAGTTCCGCGACCCGATTAAGCGCTTCGACCCGGCGATCGTCGAGGAGTGGAACTCGCACTTTCTGCTGTGGTGCCTCGAACGGACGAAACGTGAGATCTGGGCCGAGGCGCGGCGCGCGAAGGTGATGTGCGGGCCGCTCTTCAGCATGAAGGACCTGTTCGAAGACGACCACTTCCGCGGCCGCGGGTTCTGGGCGAAGACGACCCACGCGGAGCTTGGCGAGGTCGAATTCCCGGGCCGGCCGCTCATCTTCGGGGAAGGCGGCTGGGCACTCCGGCGGCCGGCGCCGCTGCTCGGCGAGCACACGCGCGAAGTCCTTGAGGAAGCGGGCCTCGACCCTTCGCTGATCGAGCGCGTGGAAGCGCACGGCAGGGTGCCGGCATGAAGAAGCCGCTTGAGGGCGTTCGCATCATCGACCTCTGCGTGGTGTGGGCGGGACCGTTCGCGACCATGCAGATGGCGGACCTCGGCGCCGAGGTGATCAAGCCCGAGAACCCCTTCGTCTTCCAACCGATGACGCGTGGGCGGGTCGCGCGGCCAAGCCAGGCCATGCTGGACGCGGGCAATTCGTGGGCGGGCGGCATGCCGGGCGGCGTCCCCGGCGAGAAGCCCTGGAACTACAACCCGACGTTTGTAAGCCTTTACCGGAACAAGCGCAGCTTCACGGTCGATATCCGCCGCCCCGAGGGGATGGAGGTGCTGCGGAAGCTCGTCGCGGTTTCGGATGTGGTGTACGAGAACAATGCCACGGGCACGATGGAGTCGCTGGGCATCACCTACGACTGGCTGCGGGAGGCGAACCCGCGGATCATCTTCGTGCGCGTCCCCGCGTATGGCAGCACCGGCCCGTACTACAACGCACGGGCGCTCGGCGTTCACCTCGAAGCGGTGATGGGCCATAGCCTGCTCCGCGGCTACGACGATACGGACCCCTCGACGAACACGGCCATCTACTCGGGCGACTACCTGGCGGGCGCGCAGGGGGCGTTCGCCGTTATGTCGGCACTGTGGCTGCGCGAACGCACGGGCCGCGGCCAGCTCATCGAAATCGGGCAGGCAGAGAACGCGGCGGCGATGTTCACGCAGGCGGTGATGGACTACAGCCTGAACGGCCGCATCCAGGAAGCCATCGGCAACCGTGACGTGCACGGGCGGTTCCCCTGCGGCGTCTACCCGGCGCTCTCGCCCGGCACGGCCGCGACGATGGAGGACCGCTGGGTCACCATCCATGTCGAGACGGACGCCCAATGGCACGCGTTGGTGCGGGTCATGGGTTCGCCGGAGTGGGCCACGGACGCGCGGTTCGACACGAACGAGGGCCGGCAGGCTCACGCGCGCGAAATCGACCGCAACCTCGCGGCGTACACGGTCGAACACGACGATTACGAGCTGATGCACCGGCTGCAGGCGGCGGGAATCGCCTGCGCGCCCATCCTCGAGGCGTCGCGCATCTTCGACGACCCCCAGCTACGGGAGCGGGGGTTTCCACGCGTGCAGACGGTCGAGGGCGCGGGTCCACGCACGTACGCGGGGCCAATGTGGAACATGACGGGCACACCGGTCGAGTTCCGGCAACCGCCGGTGACGTTCGGCGAGCACAATGACTACGTCTACCGGGAGGTGCTCGGGCTGCCCGAGGACGAAATCGAGGCGCTCCGCGCGGGCGGGCACATCGCCACGGAGTACGACGCGAGCGTGCCCTAGGCCCGCCGGTGCGCCCGCTGGCGCTGCCAGGCGACCCTGGAGGTGTGCATCGCGACAGCGGCCACGAGCCCGAGACCAACCGCGGTCAGCAGCGCCGCGGTCGCGAGGAGATATTTCCCGGCGGAGCCCGGTGAGCTGGTGAACAGCACGGGCAGGACGCGCAGCGGCGTCGCCGCGACCAGGCAGACGAACCCGGCGGTCAGGCGGTTCTCCCAGAGAAGGCGGCCCGTGGCGAAGCGTGCGAGCACGATGTGCGCCATCGCGGCCATCAGCGGCGCCATGAAGCCCAGCATGAACAGGTGCCGCACGGCCCCCTCTTCATACAGCGAGCGGTCCGAGAGGTCGGTGAGCACGGCCTGGGCGGCGAGCGCGACGGCGTAGGCGACCAGCCCCAACCAGGCGACCGGGACGAGCAGCGCGTACCGTTCGCCGGGTGGCGGCCGTCGCAGCGCGCGCAACACACCGGTTCGCCACGTGAGCGCGAGCAGCGCCGCCGCGAACGTGAGGTCGGCGACGCGGGTGAGCCAGCCAGCATGTCCAAGGCCAAACGCGCCGGCCGAAAGCGCGGCAAGGAGCACTGCCGCGGTGAACCATGCCAGCAGGATCTGCTGCCAGCGTTGTTCGACCACGGGCAAGCCGAGATGGCCCGGGAAGGCGCGGAAGCCCACGCCCACGATGGCGAACGTCACGAAGCCGCGAACGGTCACTTCGTTCACGAACCAGGTGTCCGGGAGGGCCACGATGCGGCCGTCCGCGCGGAGCACGGCCACGAGGTGGGCGACGGCCGCGATCGCGAGCCACGTCGCCGAGAACCGCAACCAGAGGGGATGGATGTCGATGGAGAGCGCGCGCGGCGCGGGGATGCGCCAGATGAGGCCGGCGCCGCCGAGCCCGCCCGCGGCGAGCAGGAGCGCGCCGGCCACCATGAGCACGCGGTCCGGCGGGACGCCAAGCTGACCGGCGGCGGCGACGATGGGGCCGATGCCGCACGCGAGGAGAACGGCCATGCGCGGTTTCGCGGGCAGCATGGGCGCCTGGTTGAGCCGCACGCCGAATTCGAACAGGAGCGCGAGCACAAAGACGCTGACCCACGAGAAGAGCTGCAGCCGCCCGTGCGACTGCACCGCCTCGGTCCATTTGGTGTCGCCGATGCCGTGGCCTGTGGCGGCCATGTAGCCGAGCACCAGCCCGCCGAAGACGGCGACGGCGCTGGAGAGCGCCATCGCGCCGGCGAAAAGCCAGGGCGCGGGTGGGACAACGGGGGCGACGCGCCGCGCCGGGGCGGGACGCACGGAAATCATGTCGTTGGGGTTGATATCACGGGGACCGGCCATGTTCCCATGGTGCCCCGATTCGCGGTCACTCGCACGGACTTTCGTCACGTGATAGGGGATCGCCAGCCACCGTTACGCCACGTGTACGCGGCCCGGGGGCAACGCGCCGACCACCCCGGTGTCCCCCGTTTCACCTATCCGACCCCACCGTTAACCACGAATCGTGAAAACGTCAACCCTGCCAGCCTGCACATGAACTCGATCCCATTCGAAACCCAATTCGGAGGACGGAATGGCGATGGGACGGGGACGGGGACAGGCGTTGTACGCTACGGCAGGAAACGGGGGCTCGCACGCCGGTGGTTTCGGCGGGATGCGAGCCGTGTTCTATGCCTTCCTGACGGGGCTGGTCTTCTGGGCGCTCATGCTCTTCGCAATCGCGATCGGCACGACGCTGGCGTTCAAGCTCATTGGCGGCAAGTGGGACAAGCACACGCTCGCATGGTCGGCCGACGGGTCCGTTTCGGGCTATGTGGCGAACGGCATGGCCGCGTGGTCGAGCGTGGCCGACATCAACGGCGCCGCGGGCGGGCACGACATCGATGTGATCGTCGCGCCGATGCTGCCGCCGGTCTACTACGACACGCAGCCGGCTCAGGCGAACGTGACGCAGAGCGGCGGGATCATCTCGCACTGCGAGATCCGGCTGCACCCCGTGCACTTCTTTTCACTGCCGCCGGCGGCCCAGCAGGCGACTGTCACGCACGAACTCGGGCACTGCATCGGCCTGGATCACTCGGACACGCCGAGCATCATGATGAACCCGTCGTTCTACGGGTTCGCCGCGGACGACGCGCAGGGAGCGATCTACCTGTATGGGCCGAAGGGTGCGAGCGCCCCGCCGCCGGCTCCGCCGACGAGCCTTCCGCAGGCCGCGCCCGAGACGCCACAGCCGCAGCCGACACCCGTACCGCCCACGCCCGCGCCGACGGCGACGCCCTTGAAGCCTGCTCCCACGACCGTGGTGGCGGCGCCCACGGTGAGCGTGCCGGTACCGCCGGTGCCGCCGGTGTCCTCGGGCATCACCGCGAAGCGCGAGGTGACCCCGGACGGCTGGCGAACGGTGACCTGGGGCATCGAAGAAGCCGACCCGGCGGCGTGCGCCTGCGCGGCGGTGTATCGCGACGACGGCCAGGGAGGCTGGATGCGCTGGGTGAGCGGCGCGGACTTCCTGACGACGCTGGTGCGCCTTGAGCCGGGCGTGACGTACTGGATGCGAGACCAGTAGGCGGGACTCTGCCACGCGAAAAAGCCCGGGGAGCCACCCGGGCTTCTTCGCGTTCGCTGCTTGACGGGCGCGGTGCGCGCGGGCACGCTCCGGCCCATGGAACCACCCGCGATCATCGAGCCGGTGCGCACCGCCGACTACCTGGAGGTGCTGAGCAAGGCCGTCTTCGAGAGCGGCATGAGCTGGGCCATCGTGGAGGCGAAGTGGCCGGGCTTCCGCGAAGCGTTCTCAGGCTTCGATCCCGCCACCATCGCCAGCTACTCCCCGGATGAGCTGGACCGGCTGATGGCGGACACGCGCATCATTCGCAACCGCCGCAAGATCGAAGCGACCGTGCACAACGCGCAGGCGATGGTGGAAATCGAACGGGAGTACGGCGGCATGAAGCCGTACCTCGCGAGCCTCGGGGAGTTCGCCGGAACGGTGACGGCGCTGAAGAAGCGCTTCAAACACGTTGGCGACTTCGGCGCGTACTACTTCCTCTATGTCGTGGGCGAAGCCGTGCCGGCGCACCACGAGTATCGCGCCAAGCTCCTGGAGAGCGGCAAGAAGGCGTAGCACGCTCACCACCGCGAACGGCCGAAGGCCCCGGGGAAACCCGGGGCCCTCGCATTCCCTTGGTGCGACGTGTTAGCGGGGTCCGCGCATCCGCTTCGAGGTTTCGTCGGGCGTCATCGCCGTACCGGGGTCATCCGCGGGGTGCGACTTCCGGCGCGGAACGCCGGGCCACCATGCGACCGTTGCGTACGCGGCCCGCCGGCGGGCGTGCAGGCCTGCACCCGCGCCGACCGTACCAAGGCCCGCCGCCACCCCAACGAGCGCCGCGAGGAGCACGGTCAGGTTCATGCCGGACGGCGCCGGGGCGACCTGGCCATCGCCGGCGAACGGCGCGACCGGGGTGGGGGGCACTTGCGTGGGCTGTACGGTGGCCGGCGCCGGCGTCGTGGTCACGGCGGGCGTGCGCGTGGGCGTGGCCGTCTGGGTCGGGCTGCTCGTCACCGTCGGGGTTACCGGGCCGACGCGGAAGTGCGCGGCGGTATGGCATTCGACGTAGACCCAGTACACGCCATCGGGCGCGGGCGGCACGGTGAAGGTGATCCTGCCTTCGCCATCGGCCTCGGCGACCCCAGTAGCCACAACCGGGTCACCGGTGACGCGGAAGATGACCTTGATGGGGTCACCGGCCCGGAAGTTCCGGTAGCGAAGGGTGACCTGCGTCCCCGCGGGGCCACTGATGGGGTTCAGCGAGATGGCCGGCGGTGCGTCGGCGCATACCGGGCTCTGCGCGTTCGCCGGTGTTGCGGCCATTGCTACGGGAAACGACCCGAGAACGACCATCAGGATGAGCAAAAGGCGAGTTCGCATGAGCAACCTCCGAGTAACCCCGACTCTAATTGTTAAACGCGCTTCTGTTAAGAAGGGTTAACCCCACCGCAACGCCACTGCAAGTGAACAAGCCGACAAATCGGTGTGCTTTCGACACACAAATCAGAACGCTTGTTCTATACTGGGCCGGTGTCCGCATATGTCGAGCTGCACGCGCACTCTTGCTGGTCGCTGCGGGAAGGCGCCAGCACGACCGACGAACTGGTGGACCGCGCGGTGGCCCTGGGCTATACCGCGCTCGCCGTGACGGACCACGACAACCTGTACGGCGCGATGGAGTTCGCGAAGGCGGCGCACGAGCGTGGGCTGAAGCCCATCACCGGTTGCGAACTCACGGTCCGCGAGGAGGATGCCACCACGAGCCACCTGACGGTGCTCTGCGCGACCGTCGAGGGCTACCGGAACCTCTGCCGGCTGCTGAGTCGCGCCTACCGCACGTTCGGCAAGGACACGCCGATGGTCGAACGCGGGTGGCTGTTCGAGTGCGGCGAGGGGCTCATCGTGCTATCGGGGTGCCGCGAGGGGCGCATCGCCGTGCTCCTTGAGGGGGGTGACCGGCAGGCCGCCGAAGCGCTCGCCGCCGAGTACCGCGACGCGTTCGGGGCAGCGAACTTCTACATCGAACTCCAGGACCACGATGTCTTCGGCGACCATGAGCGGATGGGGCGGCTGGCGGCGCTGGCGGAGCGGCTGGGCATCGAGGTGGTGGCGACGAACAACGCCCACTACCACGTTCGCGAACGGCACCGGCTGAATGACGCGCTGGTCGCCATCCGCCACCGCCTCACGCTCGATAGTTCGCACCATGTGCGGCGGCCGAACTCGGAGTTCTTTCTGAAGCGCGGGGAGGAGATGGAGCGCCGCTTCGCCCGTTACCCGGGCGCGGTCGCGAACACGGCGGCCATCGCCGCACGGTGCGCGTTCGACCTCACGACCGACCTGCCCTATCGCCTGCCGGATTACCCGGTGCCCGAAGGTGCGACGCTCGATAGCTTTCTCCGGGGCATCTGCGAGCGTGCCTTCCGGCGCAAGTACGGCCCGCGCGAACGGGAGGCGGTGCGCACGGACGCGCGTGAGCGGCTCGAACGGGAGCTGGGGCTGATCGAAAAGCACGGGCTCGCGGGCTTCTTCCTCGTCTACTGGGACATCCTGCAGCTGGTGAACGAAATCGCCCACGAGCTGCACGGCCGGGCGAAAGACCTGCCTTCGGACGAACGCCCTGTCGGCCGTGGCCGAGGATCGTCGGTCAGCTCCATCGTCTGCTATCTGATTGGGCTGTCGCACATCGACCCCGTGAAGAACCAGCTCTACCTGGAGCGGTTCCTGAACGACGAGCTGCATTCGCTGCCTGATATCGACCTGGACTTCCCGCGGGACATCCGCGACGTGCTGCTGCAGCGCATCTATGACCGCTACGGCCCGGAGCACGCCGCGATCGTCGCCGCCTTCCCGACCTACCGGTTCAAGAACGCGGTGCTCGATTTCGGCAAGGTGCTGGGATTGCCGGAGCCGGTGCTCGCGAAGCTCAACAAGCTCGGGGGGATGTACTCCAGCGCCCGCGAAATCGCGGCGGAGATGGAGCATGTCCCGGAGCTGCGGGAACTGGTCGATGCGCCCATCTGGCGGGACCTGATCGTGCTGGCCGATGCCGCGGCGGGCTTCCCGCGGCACATCGGCCAGCACGTCGGCGGCGTGGTCATCTCCGCCGAGCCACTCTCCTCGGTCGTGCCCGTGGAACCGGCGCGCATGGATGGCCGCTGGGTGTGCCAGTGGGACAAGGACTCGGTGGACGACGCGCGCTTCGTGAAGATCGACTTCCTGGCGCTCGGCATGCTCTCGGCGGTGGGCGACTGCCTGGACATCGTCGAGGAGGTGAACGGCGTCCGCGTGGACCTCGGGCGGGTGCCGCACGACAGCCCGGAGATTTTCGCTTCGATCCAGGAGGGGGACACGATGGGCGTGTTCCAGATCGAGAGCCGGGCGCAGATCCAGACACTGCCGCGTACGCGCCCCGCGAACATCGACGACCTGGCGGTGCAGGTGGCGATTATCCGGCCGGGGCCGATCGTGGCGGGTGCGTTCCACCCGTACATGGAATACCGCGAACGGCGCGCGCGCGGGGAGCACGTCGACATCGACTACGGCCACCCGGAGCTCGGGCCGGTGCTCGAACATTGCATGGGCGAAACGCTGGGGCACGTGCTGTACCAGGACCAGGTTTTGCAAATCGCGTGCGCGGTCGCGGGGTTCACGCCGGGGCAGGCGGACCGGCTCCGCCGGGCGATGAGCCGCAAGCGATCGGCCGAGGCGATGCAGGCGCTCGCGGAGGAGTTCTTCGATGGCGCGCGCCGGCAGGGCATCAGCCGCGCCGCCGCCGAGGTGGCCTTCGAGCGGATGTCGGCGTTCGCTGCCTTCGGCTTCCCGAAGAGCCATGCCGTGGCCTTTGCGCTCCTGGCGTACGAATCGTGCTGGCTGCGGTACCACTACCCGGCGGCGTACTACTGCGCGCTCTTCAACGCGCAGCCCATGGGGTTCTATTCGGTGGAAGTGCTCACGGGCGATGCCCTGCGGCACGGGATCCGCGTGCTCGCGCCCGATATCAACCGCAGCCACCCCGGGGCATGGCCGGAGGAGGAGAACATCCGCCTCGGCATCGACCATGTGCGCGGACTGGGCGGCGGCTGGATGGCGCGCCGGGCCCGCGGCACGAACGGCGTGCTCAGCCTCCCCGAGCGCATCGTCGCCGAGCGGGAGGCAAACGGGCCGTACCGTTCGCTGCACGACCTCATGACGCGCGCCCGGCTCGATCAGCGCGAAGGGGAGGCGCTCATCCGCGCGGGGGCGCTGGACGACTTCGGGCTTGAGCGGCGGGAACTTTTATGGCAACTCGGGCTCCTTGCCCTGCCACGCCGCGAAGGGGCGCCCCTGAAGGGGAGAGGGCGCAAGACCACGGCGAGCCTGCAGGCGGCGCTCCCGCTGCCAACCGGGCAGGACATGGCGGAGCTACCCGCGCTGGGGGCGTGGCAGGAGCTCGCGTGGGATTACGAGCTGCTCGGCATGACCGATGCCAGCCACCCGATGGCGCTGGTGCGGCCGCTCCTGCACGAGGGCATCCTCACGACGCGGCACCTTGGGGGGCCGCACAACCCGAACCGGCTGACCGAGGGCATGCGCATCGAGATGGCGGGCATGGTGGTCACGCGGCAGCGCCCGCAAACAGCGAGCGGCGTGATGTTCATGCTGCTGGAGGACGAGTTCGGGCTCGCGAATGTCGTCGTCTACACGCCATTGCAGGAGCGGCAGCGAGAGCTCGTGCGGGCGACGCCGTTCGTCATCATCCGGGGGCGTGTGGATAACAAGCAGAGCGGCTTCCCGAACCTGATCGCGGAAAGCTTCCGCCGCTGCCCGCTCCCCGGACGAATCGAGGCGCCGGGCGGCCACGACTGGGGCTAGACGCGCTGGTTCGCGAGGACCGCCTGTGCCACGAGCCCGACGCTGCCCTCGGCGTCGTACACGGTCGTTTGCATGAGCCCGACACCATGCGGCTGGGCCGCACCCACCGTGTCGAGGCAGATCCATTCGCCTACGGGAAGGCGATGGACGTAGAGCGTGATATCGGCATTGATGAAGCCCGTCTGGGCGGAGGCGCGGATGCTGCCGAGCGCGTTCCCGAAGTCCGAAGTGGCGGCGAGCCGCACGAGCGGCGTCGTCTCCTCGCCTTCGACGAGCGGCACGGGGATGCGGATCCACGCGGTCGCACGCCCGCTGCCGGGCCGCCCGCCCACGCGCCGCACTTCGATGAGCGTATGGAAGCCGGGAAGCATCGACATCCGCTGCACGGGGTTGCCATCCGCGTCCATGACCGCCGAAAGGCCCGTCGTCTGGAAGCCCTCGGGGCCGGGATGGGCCACGCCGGGCGGGAGGTGGTGGTCGGGGAGTTCGACCTCGGTGTGGCGCAACAGCAGACCGGTGGCGCGCGAAACCTCGACGCTCCCGGCGAAGAGCGAGGCCTGCACAGCGAGGATGCGCCGCCCTTCGCGCACCATCTCCGTTCGCACAGCGAGCGGCTCGCGCGGGACGGCGCGGAAGAGGTCAATCGTCAGGCGGGAAACCTGCATCGCCGGATCGGGGGCCATGGCCTCGATGGCACGGGCGAGCAGGCCCGCGGGCGGCCCACCATGGAGCGCGCGGGCGCCCCAGGGGCTGCTCGCGCCGTCCGTGGGGATGAAATACTCACCGTCGCGGCGGAAAACGCAGTCGATCATGCGCAAAGCCTACCGCCCCGGCCCCTTACCGCCGACGCTCAGTTGCCGGCGGCGAGCCCGGGCACGAACGAGCGGTACTTCGTCGTGGCCGCCGTGTTCGTCCCCGTGACGGAGATTTCGTAGGCGGTGCCGGCACCCAGGAGTGGCTCGATCCACACCTTCCCGGACGATTGCCCCGGCGGCATCAGGTCCGGCGCGAGGGCGATGACCAGCGTGCTCACGTATCCCTTCTGGGCGACGCGTGGCTTCGTGCCCGAAGGCGCCTGCGTCACGACATCAGTGTCCACGCCGACGACCACGCCGCCATCGAGCGAGCGTTCAAGGGCGTCGTTCGGGTGGTGTACGCGAATCCAGGGGACGGAGGTGCGGATGCGATAGGGCCCGATGCCCGCGCCAACGTTGGTCACGGTCACCGTGCTCGTGGTCGAGGTGCCGTCGCCGTAGCCGGTAAGGCTCACGGCCGTGGGCCCGAGATAGGTGAGCCGCGGGTCCCCCAGGAAGGCGGCCGCCGTCGCCGAGGGGTCGGGCGGCGTCGTGTCCTTGTGGGTGACGACCTTGAGGTCCGGGATCGTGGTCGGGTAGTCCATGAGGGGGCAGCCCTGGGCGAAGCCGGCGTCGGCGCACTCAAGGTAGTTCTTCGTATCGAACGCCTTCGCCACGCGCTCATCGGCGAACTTCGGCATCTCGAACACCTGCGGCTGCCAGAGCTTCGCGTTGTTGCGCACGGGCGGGTTCTTCACGCAGCCGTAGACCTTCTCCGGGTAGGTGAAGGAGCCGCGGGTGTACGCGGCATTGGGCGCGGCGGCGTTTCCGCAACTCCAGAGTTCACCGCGAAGGGGATCGAAGACGGGATTGAGCGGGTGGTTGATGAACGCGAAGCCGTTGTAGCTCCAGATGGCGTAGTACCAGTCCTCGATGGCCGAGGGGTCACCTTCGCCGGCGATCGGCCGGAACTTCGGGGCAGCGTTCCACTTCTCCGCGAGGATGCGGACGCCTTCGGCGATGTTGTAGAGGAAATGGGTGCCGATGAGCGCCTGGCGGGCGGTCGCGTTGCCGTTCGCATTCCCCATGGTCGAGGTGATCTGGCCGATACCGTAACCGCAATCGAATGAGCGGAGGCTCTTGCCCACGCCGCCGTAGGGCACCGATGCCGACGCGCTCTGCCAGTCGGACTCAATCCAGGCGATGGACTTGTAGATGGTGGGCGGAATCGCGAGTTTCGTGTCGAGCGTAGCCGTCCGGGTGGCGCGCGGGCCCTTGAGCAGGCCCTGGTAGCGAAGGTCGACCGTCTCGCCGGTGGAGGCGACGGTGTATACGCCGTTGATCGCCCGTCCGGCGGTCGCGAGCTCGATCGAGCGGCTGTAGACCTGGTCGTACTTCTCGGGCTCGTAGGTATCGAAGTCGTAGGGGCCGGCCGCGCCGCACGCGTTCGCACGGGGCGCGTGCTGCTGCGCCAGGTTCAGGGCCACGCCCACGGCGAGAATGGCGCCGATCGCGCCAATCCGAGCTAGCGCGCCGACCATCCGAGGAACCTCATCCCCGCGCCGAGAGCGACGCGTTGGCCGTCGCGCACGAGCGTGAGCTGCATCTGACCGGGATCGGCGAAGGAGGAACCGCTCCATGCCTGCACGGCGCCGGTGCCGCCGGCGGAATACGACAGGGGCACTTCGAACCCGGTGGCCGTGAGCGCCTGCGCGGATGCCGCGCCGCCACCGTTCGAAGGCTCGTGGCCGAAGACAGCCTCGCCGGTGCCGGGCCGCCAGGCGACGCCAAGCTGCTGACCCGCCGCGATCATCGCCTGCGCCGTCGCTGCCCCGGCACCCTCAAGCGAGAACACGCGCGCATGGTACGAGAGGCCATTCGCGAGGTCCGTCTCGATATAGGCGACGCGGGTGCCGTCGGGGCTGAGCTTCCAGTCGCGGGTGATTTGCGAACTGAGCAGCGCCACGTCGCGCCCGCCGGCCACGAGTGTCGAGCCGCGCGCATCGATGACGACAGCGGTGAGCGCGCCCGCCGGCGTCACGCCGAAGGGATACACGCCCAGCGCGGTCGCGGCGAACTCCTCGCGCTCGTCACCGCCCCGCGCGGGAATGGAACGAACCGACACCTGGCTGAGCGAGCCAGCGGGTACCGAGCGCGTGAATACCACCCGGTCGCCATCGCGCGTCCACACGGGCGGGAGCGCGTCGTCGACGGCGTTCGCGAGCCGAACGGAGGCGCCGGTATCGAGGTCGATGACGGCGAGCGACGTCACCGGGTTCGCGGCCGAGCCGGCATCCGGCACCAGCACCGCGAGGAGCCGGCCGTCGGGGGAGGTCTGCCCTTTGATCCCGTATCCGGGGAGGTGCGGGACGCGTGTGACTTCGACCGGGTTGCCACCGGCGGTGGGCGCTGCGAGCACGACATCGAACGCCTCTTCGGAGCGCACGACAACGGCGTATTCGCCCGCGGGGGCGGAGGCGAAGGCCGTCCGCGTTCCCGCGCTCGTTCCCGTGAGGATCGCCGCGACGATCGGCATGACCGCGATAAAGGCGGCCGCCAGCGTCGCGGCGATGAGCCAGTACGGGACGTGAGCCCGTCGCGGGGCATAGCCCGGCAGTGCAGTCATCCGCAACATCCTCCCAGTGCCATCACTCAAGGTCCCTCACCCAGCCGATGAAGGCGGCCTCGTTCGAACCGAGCGGCATGCGCCACTCGCTGCCTCGAATCACTTCCGTCCGCGCTTCGCCGCCTTCGAAGACCGAGGCGACGAGGGTGGTGCCATCGGGGGACCACGCCCGGGGGACGAGGTAGCCGTCACCACCATCGGCCAATTGGAGCGAGCCCCCCGGTCCGCCGAACTCGGCCGCGGATGTCCCGGGCTGCCAGACGGCACCGAACTGGTCGCCATCACCCGGAGCGCGCTGGACGGTGCCGGTGGCGAGCGTGAGGACGCGGCCGATGTAGCGCCGTCCGCCCACGCCGGCACGCTCCACGAAGGCCAGCCTTGAGCCATCGCTGCTCAGGGTCCAATCGCGGGTAAGGCCGGGGCTCAGGGTGGCCAGCCGCACGGCCTCGCCGGCGGTGACGGACCAAAGGCTCGAACCGCCGCCATCGAGGACGACGGCGAGCACCCGGCGGCCATCGGGCGTGAACCCGACGGGCGCTGCCTCGAGCGCGGCATCAAAGCGGTAAACCGCGGCGATGCCACCGCCGGCGGTATCGACTTCGACCACGACCGGCGGTTCATTCGCCGCCGAAAACGCCAGGAGCCCGAGGCGGCGGCCATCGTTCGACCACGCCAGCGGGGACAGGTACTGGAAGCCGCCAGGGACGACGCGCGTCGCGCCAGACGCCGGGTCCACGAGGGTGAGCGCGGCCGCCGATGCGGGGCGGTCGCCCACGGAGAGGACGGCCACGGTATCGCCGGCGGGAGAAGCCGAGCCGCGGGCGCCGAAATCGAGATACCGGGGGAACGCCGCCACGGAGCGGGCCACGGCGCCGCCGGTCGCGTGCCGGACCATCAGGAGGTCGGCACCGGGGGAGTGTTCGAAATATGCGACGCTGTGAACATCGGTGACGATGGGCTGGGGAAGGACCGTATCGTGCCCGGTGGGGCGCACGGAAAGTGCCGCCCACGCAACGACGACCACGCCTATCGCCGCGAGCGGAACGAAGGGGAGCCTGGGCCGCGGAATGTGGAAACCCTGGGATGCCCGGGGCACGTACACTCGGCTACCTCGCGCTAGAGCCACCAATCGGCGGCTTCGCCGGCCAGGCATCTCGACAGCGCCCAGCCGCATGCTCGGAAGTCCGGTACCCCCGCAGTACCGACGCACGGGCAGTGCCCGCACGGGCCGAACGTAACAACCACTCCACGTCTCGTCAATCAGTGGTAACAATTGATTTGCCCGGTGAAGGCGGATGTGAGCGGATTCCACGGATGCGAACCTTCGCTGTGCTACGATCCGGGGCGCATGCTCATTTTCGGGTTCGACGCCCTTCGCCAGAATCCGGAAGGCTTCGCCGCGATCCTGGCGGCCTACGCGGTCGCCGTGATCACGGGCATCGCTTTCCACGAATTCAGCCACGCACTCACCGCCCTCGAACTGGGCGATGGCACCGCCGCCCGGCAGGGCCGCGTCAACCTGAACCCACTGCGCCACCTGGATCCGCTGGGGACGGCTCTCCTGTTCCTGGTCGGCTTCGGCTGGGGCAGACCGACGCCCGTGAGCCCCCGGCAACTGCGGTACGGGCCGCGCGTCGGGTACGCGATCGTGTCGGGCGCGGGGCCGCTTTCGAACCTGGTGTTCGCGCTCATCGCGGCCTTCGTTATCCGCATGGGGATCGTGGATTACGTCAACCCGTATTCGCTGAACGTGCTGCGATACGCCGCGCCGGGCGACCTGTTCATCTCGGCGATTCTCAGCCTCAACATCGTCCTTGGCGTGTTCAACCTGATCCCGATTCCGCCGCTGGATGGCTTCACGGTGGTGCAAGGGATCGTTCCCGGCCCGGTGGCGCGGGGGCTGGACGCGCTGGCGCCGTGGGGCCCGGGCCTGCTGATGCTGTTCTTCGCGCTGTCGTTCCTCACGGGCGGGGCGATCAATCCGATCGGCGACATCATGGGCCCGTTCGTGGACCACGTCGCCGAAGCGTTGTTGTGATCCCCCACCGCGCGCGCCAATTCATCGATGCCGGCCGGACTCCTACCGCGGGCGACTTCGCCCTCGCGCGCGAACACCTCGACCCGGGGCTTTTCGTGCTCTTCGCCAGGCAGCACCCGCGGGACATCGTGCACGCCGCAGCGACGGCGCGGTGGCTATTGACGCGGGGCTATTCGCACCAGGAACTCATCACGGCAGCGCTCTTGCACGACATCGGCAAAGGCGAGCAACGCCGTATCGACCGCGCCGCCTACGTCGTCGCCGAAGCGGCGGGCCTGGCTGGCCGCGCCGCGCAGCCCCGGTCGCGGTTCGCACTGCGGCGGGCACTGGCGCGGACGCGCGACCACTCAGCGGCGGGGGCGGCGGAACTGAAGGCTCGCGGCGCGCCGGAGCGGGTGATTGAACTGACGCTGAACCATCACGCCCCCCCGGGAAACGACACTATGCTAGCCTTGCTCCAACAGGCGGACGCGGAGAGCTGAACGCCAACCGGGGGAATCGCGGCATGGCGCGTGCGCGCATCGCCATCATTGGGACAGGTCTCATCGGAACGTCCATCGGCCTCGGGCTCGCCGCCCGCAAGGACCGTGAGTACGAGATCGTCGGCATCGACAAGAACCGCGGCCATGTGCGCGAAGCGAAGAAGCTCGGCGCCATCGACCGCGAGGCTGGGTCGCTGGAAGAGGCGCTGAAGGACACCGGGCTGGTGATCGTGGCCGTGCCGACGATGGCGGCCCGCCAGATTCTGAAGGACTCGGTGCCCTACCTCGCCGAGGGCGCGATCATCACCGATACGTGCTCGACGAAGGCCGACATCATGCACTGGGCGGCCGAATTCCTGCCCGAGACGGTGAACTTCGTCGGTGGCCACCCGATGGCGGGGCGCGAGATCAGTGGGCCCGGCGCCGGCAAGCTCGACCTCTTTCACGGCGCGACCTGGGCGATTACGCCCTCGCCGCGCGCCGACGAGCAGGCGGTCAACATCGTCCTCGGGCTCATTGAGTCGCTGGGGGCCATTCCTCTTTATATCGATGCCGCCGAGCACGACACGTACGCGGCGGCCGTGAGCCATGTGCCGATCCTGATGTCGGTCGCGCTCTTCCGTATGGTCCGGGACAGCCAGGGGTGGGAGGACGCGTCGTTCCTCGCGGGGACCGGTTTCCGCGACCTCACACGGCTCGCGAGCGGCGACCCGACGATGTCCCGCGACATCATGTCGAGCAACCGCGAGGCCGTGCTGCACTGGCTCGGGCGGCTGGAGGAGGAGCTGGGAAACGTCCGGCGCGCGCTTGAGGTCGGTGACCCGGTGCTGACGGACCTGTTCGCCAGTACGCAGCTCGACCGGGACACGTTCCTTACCAATCCGCCGCAGCGCCGCGTGCCCGAAGGCCCGGAAACCCCGAACGCCTCCGACACCATGCGCCGGATGTTCTTCGGCGGGTTCTACGACCGGCTCAAGGACGTCACCAACAAGCCCGGTGTCGACCGCAACAGCGAAGAGCTACGGCGCCGGCTTGGCATCGACGAGAACGGGAACGCGCGCAACTAGCGAGGGCGCATGTGAACAAGGCGAAGCCCATCGTGCTCGTGCTCCACGGCCCCTCCGGCGTGGGGAAGGACAGCGTCATCGACCGCCTCCGGGAGCGTACGGGCATCCACCGGGCAACGAGCACGACGAGCCGCGCGCCGCGCGAGGACGAAGTCGATGGCGTGCACTACCACTTCGTCACCGAGCGGGAATTCGAGCGACGGATGGCGCGCGGGCACTTCGCCGAGTACGCCCGCGTGTATGGCCAGTGGAAGGGCGTAGGGCGGGACGAAATCGAGGGACCGCTCTCTCGCGGGCAGGACGTCATCATTCGCACGGACGTGCAGGGGGCGCGAACCTGGCGCGACCTGCTGGAACACGCGGTGTTCATCTTCCTGATGGCGGAGGACCGCGAGGCCCTGCGCGCGCGCCTCATCGGCCGCGGTACCGAGGACGCTGCCGACCTGCAGGCCCGCCTCGACGAGCTGGAAGCGGAGCTCGCGGACATCCCGAACAACGACTACACGGTCATCAACCGGCACGGCGGCATCGAGGACGCGGTCTCCGAGGTCGAAGCGATCATCGAGCGCGAACGCGCGAACGGCGCCCGGCCCGCGCCGCGGCTGCGGCGGACCCACGCCAGCACGTAGAGGTTCACGCGCCGGTCATCGGAGAGCATCCAGGTCGCGGCCGAGTTCGGGCAGTGCGGCGTCCCAGTCCTCGTCCGAGGTCCGAGAGCTCCCGGGGGCAATGATGCCGGTGAGGGTGGCGCCATTCGCGAGCCGGGAGCGGCAGTATGCCCGCCGGCTCCCACCGGCCACGGCCACGATCGTCGGGCCGGTCCCGGGGAAGAGCTTGAGCACCCGCTGCAGGGTGTCCATGCCCTCGCAGAGGATGAGCCGCGGGCCCACGCGTTCGAGCGCGGTGCGCAGGACGTCCAGGGAGTGCTTCTCCATCCACTGGCGCTCGGGGACGTTGGTGGTGCGCCACTGGGCGAGGTCGCGCGAGCGGAAGCAGTTCGCATGCATCTTCACGCTCGCGGCGAAGGTGGCCTCGTAGCCGGCACGCCCGAAGGCGTCGCGCATGCGGCGTTCGTGCGGCCCGTCGCCAGCGATGCAGGCATGCGACGCCGGGACGGCCGATGCGCGCGACAAGTCGAAGGCGGCCGCGTCGCCGGTGGGATGCTCGTCGATGATGAGGACGGCGGCGCCGGGCGTGACCGGGGAAGCGAACACCTCGAACCGGTGGTCCCAGAAGCCGTAGCGGCCTTCGAGCGATTCCCAGAGGGCGCGCGTGCGGTCGATGAGTGCCTGCGGCCAGCCCTCCGCGGGGAGGGGCGCCACTTCCCCGGTGCGCGCGCGTGCTTCCGCGAGGGCGGCATCGCGCCGTTGCCTGCTCGACATCAGACCCTCCTACGGTTCGGGGGTGCCCCGCTCGCGGCGTTCGCGGAGCGCCCGTTCGCTGGCGGTCTCCTTGCGCGGGCTGGCGGCCTGGCGAGCGCGCTTCGCCGCGGCCTTGGTCTCGGGCCGGGGTTGCTGCGGTGCCGATTCGCGCTCGATGCGGGCGACCACGGCAGCGGCGGCATCCTCCACCGAGCGAGTGACGCGACCCCGAGCCGGCGCAGCCGCCGCTACGGGCTCGGGGTCGGGCGTTCGTGAGCCCGCAGCGACCGTTGCCGGCTCCGGGGCGACCTTGCGCGGCCGGCCCCGGGGCGGCTTCGCCGGTGCCGCGTGCACGCCGTTCGTGGCTGGCGCCGAGAGCGTCCCGGCCGCCTCCAGGATGGGCAGGAGGTACTGCCCGGTGAAGCTGCCCGGTACGCGGGCGACTTCTTCGGGGGTACCCTGCGCGATGATCATGCCCCCGCGCGTCCCGCCCAGCGGCCCCAGGTCGATGATGTGGTCGGCCGTCTTGATGACGTCCAGGTGGTGTTCGATCACGAGCACCGTATTCCCGGCGTCGGCGAGACGGTGGAGAACATGGAGGAGGTGCGAGACATCCTGGAAGCTCAGCCCGGTGGTGGGCTCGTCGAGGATGTAGAGCGTGCGTCCGGTCGACCGGCGGGAGAGTTCGGAAGCGAGCTTGATGCGCTGCGCTTCGCCGCCCGAGAGCGTGGTGGCCGGCTGCCCAAGGTGGATGTAGCCCAGGCCGGTCGCTTCGAGCGTATCGAGGATGCGCTTCACGCGGGGGAACCGTTCGAAGAACTCGGCGGCCTCGGAGACGGTCATGTCGAGCACGTCGGCGATGCTCTTGCCACGGAAGAGGATCTCCAGGGCTTCGCGGTTGTACCGCTTCCCGTGGCAGACCTCGCAGGGCACGGTGACATCCGGGAGGAACTGCATGGCCACGACCTTGTAGCCGTCGCCAGAGCACTCCTCGCAGCGCCCGCCCTTGACGTTGAAGCTGAACCGGCCGGACTTATACCCCCGCGCCTTCGCCTCGGGCACGGAAGCGAACATGTCGCGAATGATGGTGAAGGCGCCGGTGTAGGTGGCCGGGTTCGAACGCGGCGTGCGACCAATCGGCGATTGGTCGATGTCGACGATCTTGTCGATGTGTTCGAAGCCATCGATGGTGTCGTGCGCGCCCGGGCGTTCGCGCGCACCGTGGAGGACCTGGGCCGCGCGCTTCACCAGCGTGTCGGTGATGAGCGAAGACTTCCCCGAGCCGGACACGCCCGTAACGGCGATGAACTTCCCGAGCGGCACCTCGACGGTGATGTTGCGGAGGTTGTTCTCGCGCGCGTTGCGGACGACGAGCGTCTTGCCGTTGCCGGGCCTTCGCGAGAGCGGCACGGCGATTTCGCGGCGGCCGGAGAGGTAGGCGCCGGTGATGCTGCCCTCGGCGGCCTTGATCGCCTCAATGTCACCTTCGGCCACGACGTGCCCACCGTGGATGCCCGCCCCGGGCCCCATGTCGATGATCCAGTCGGCGGCGCGCATCATCGCTTCGTCGTGCTCGACGATGAGCACGGTGTTGCCCAGGTCGCGGAGGCGTACGAGCGTGGCGATGAGCCGGTCGCCGTCGATGGGATGGAGGCCGATCGAGGGCTCGTCGCAGATATAGAGGACGCCCATGAGCGCGGACCCGATCTGGGTGGCGAGCCGGATGCGCTGCGATTCGCCGCCGGAAAGCGTCCCGGAGACGCGGTCGAGCGTGAGGTAATCGAGTCCGACATCCACAAGGAACTGCAGCCGGGCGCGGATTTCTTTCAGGATCTGGACCGCGATCGTCTGTTCGCGGCGGTTTAGGGGCGTGCCCGCGCCCGCGAGATGGTCGACCCACTGGAGCGCTTCGACGATGCCCAGGTTGGTCACATCGGTGATGGCATTGCCGTCGATGAGCACCGCCCGCGCCTCGGGCCGCAGCCGCTTCCCCTTGCAGACGACGCAGGGGATGGAGGCCATGTACTTTTCGATCTCGGCGCGGATGTAGTCGGAATCGGTCTCTTTGTAGCGGCGCGCGAGGTTGTTCACGACGCCTTCGAACTTTGAATCGTAGACCTGCGTGCGGCCGTACTGGTTGGTGAAGCGCAGCGGCAGCACCTGGCTCCCGGTACCGTAGAGCACGGCGCTGACCTGCTCCTCGGACAGCGTCGAGACGGGGGCTTTGGCGTCGAAGCCCATGTATTCGGCCACGGCTTCGAGTTGGCGAAGGTACCAGCCGGCGACCGCGGCCGTCTTCGCCCACGGTTCCACAGCGCCGCCCGAGAGCGACTTCGAACGGTCGGGGATGACGAGCTGGGGGTCGATCTGCATCTCGACGCCGAGGCCGGTGCACTTGGGGCAGGCGCCGTGGGGGCTGTTGAAGCTGAACGTGCGGGGCTCGATTTCGCCGATGGAGGTGCCGTCGTAGGGGCACGAGAAGTGCTCGGAGAAGACGCGCTCCTCCAGCGCATCGCCGGCGCGCGCCGGGGCGACGATCATCACGCCCTGCCCGACCTTCAGCGCCGTCTCGACGGAATCGGCGATGCGGCTGGTCGCGGTGGAGTCGGTGCCCGGCTCGGGGACGATGAGGCGATCGACGACGACATCGATGTCGTGACGCTTCTTTTTGTCGAGGGTGATCTCCTCGTCGAGGTCGCGCACTTCGCCGTTGATGCGGACGCGCACGAAACCGGCGCGGCGGGCCTCTTCGAGGATGCCCTGGTGCTCGCCCTTCCGCGCGCGGGCTACGGGTGCGAGCAGCAGCAGCCGGGACCCGGGCTCCAGCCCAAGCGTGGCATCGACAATCTGCTGGACCGTCTGCTTTTCAATCGGGCGGCCGCACTTCGGGCAGTGTGGGCGCCCGGCGCGGGCCCAAAGGAGACGCATGTAGTCGTAGATCTCGGTGACCGTGCCCACGGTCGAACGAGGGTTGTTCGAGGTCGATTTCTGGTCGATGGAGATAGCGGGGGAGAGGCCATCGATGTGGTCGACGTCGGGCTTCTCCATGAGCCCGAGGAACTGTCGCGCATAGGCGGAGAGCGACTCCACGTAGCGGCGCTGGCCCTCCGCGTAGATGGTATCGAAGGCGAGCGAGGACTTCCCGGAGCCAGAGAGGCCCGTGATGACGACGAGTTGATCCCGGGGGATGCGGACGTCGACGTTCTTTAGGTTATGTTCGCGGGCGCCGCGAACGAGGATATGGTCGAGGGGCATGGCTCATCCGGACCGGCGGTGGCACTCCACCGCGCGGGGCGTGATGTTCGAGTGTACCGCCCGGGGGCGGCGGCGCCAGCGATCGTACCAGAAACAGAACGACTGTTCTAGTTGGATTTCGTACCCGGGTGGGCGATCGACGCAGGATCGGCCGGCTCTCCTTTGCCACGCCATGCCGCGTGCACCCGGGCCCGGGCGGACCACGGGTGACGGCGCGCGCTGCCCGGGGCATACTCCCGGCGCGGAGGCGCGGCATTGAGCGAGACGGCAGGGGCTGGCTGGTATCACGGCGAGGGCGACCCCGAGGGCACCGTACGGTACTGGAACCGCACGGCCTGGGAGGGCGACCCCGTGCCGGCCGCAGCGCCGCCCCCACCCGAGCCGGGCCCATCGGTCGAGGCCGCCGCACCGGCCGGGGAAGTCGCCTACCCGGAACGTCCCGCGGAATGGTGGGCCCGCGCCTTCATGACCACCGGGCGAATCAACCGGGTGACGGCGCTGGTGCTGCTCTTTCTACCCTCGATCGTGGTGTGGGCGGTCGTCCTTGCGGCGATCGGTATGACCACCGGGAGCTATGAAGACTCCGGCGGCGACGGCGAGGAGATGCCCGCCGGTGTCGCTTTCGTCATCCTCGGCGTGGCCGCGGGCGTGCTGGTGGTGACCGTGTGGTTCAACGCCGCGACCGCAGGGCGGCGGCTCCACGACATCGGCATGAGCGCGTGGATGGTGCTGATGGTGCTCATCCCCATGGGCGGCGTGGCGATGGCGGTGCTGTGTTTCTTCGTGCCAGGGCAGAAGGGTGCGAACGGGTACGGCGAACAGCCTTCCCCGGGCTTCCGCATCTGACTACAGCGGCTTCGCGAACTCCCACATGTCGCGCAGAGGGATGCCGTACTCACCCGTGAGCGGCACGCCGGGCTTGCGCGCGCGGACGGCGTCCATGGCGTCGAGGTGTACGCGTACGAGCCGCCAGCCGGCCCGCAGGTAGAGCGCGATCGCGCGGACATTGTCGTTCGTGGTGTAGAGCTTCGCGTCCGTGGCGCCTTCGCGGGCGAGTTCGGCTTCGGCGAAGGCGAGGGCGCGACGCCCGAATCCACGCCCTGGTTCGAAGGCATCGAGGGTCACGACCTCGCCCGTGGCGCCATCGCGGGCCCACGTCACGAGGGCCACTTCGCGACCGGCCAAACGGGCGAAGGCGCCGGACAGGTTCGCGGCACGGTAGGTGCGCTCCGGCGTGACGACGATGCCGCCCCAGTGCTCATCGGTCATCGCTGCGATGCGGGTGGGTGAGGCGGGTTCGAAGCGGAGTTCGTCGCGACCGGGGTCCGCCATGCCGATGCCTCCGGCGGTCACTATAGCGCGCGACGGGCGGGCCGCCGGTATGCTTACGGCCCTCGGGAGGGGGCATGAGCGCGAGCAAACTCATGGACGAGAACGAGGCCGTGGCCCGCTTCGTCGATGATGGCGACAGCGTGTACGTGGGCTACACGTCGGCCGCGTACGGGCTGTGCCAGGCGATTGTGCGGGCGGGGAAGCGGAACCTGGAGGCGATTGGCGGGTCCGTGGGACCGCAGGGCACGTTCCTCTTCATGGGTGGCTGCGCGAACCGGGTTCGAGCGGGCTACGTCGCCGCGGCGCTGCGGCCTGGCGTCGTGCAGGAGATGATGGCGGACGGGCGCCTGCGCTTCGAGGACTACAGCAACCAGGGCATCGCGCTCATGCTGATGGCGGGCGCGCTGGGCATCCCCTTCATCCCCACGCGGTCGTTCCTCGGCACCGATTACCTGCGGCCAGAGTTTCGCGACCACGCTGGCGGCTTCCTTCGCGACAAGAAGTGGGCCGAGATGGATTCGCCGTTCGATGGCGAAAAGGTCGTGCTGCTCCCCGCGCTGCGGCCCGATGTCGCGGTGCTCCACGCCCAGCGCGCCGATGAAGATGGGAACGTGCAGGTCTGGGGGCACCTCGGCGATGCCCGCTGGGCGTACTGGGCGGCGCGCAAAGTCATCGTCTCGGCCGAGGAGATCGTTCCACGCGAGGTCATCGCGGCGGACCCGGACCGCACGGTGACGCCGGGCTTCCGCGTGTCGGCGGTGGTACACATGCCGTGGGGCGGGCACCCCAGCAGCCTGGTGGGCTACTACGACTACGACTACGCCTACCAGGCGCGAACGATGTCGCGGATGGGGCGCTCGATGGAGGAGTGGCAGTCATTCGCGGACGAATGGATCCACGGCGTGCGGGACCGCGCCGAGTACATCGATCACTACCGCGCGGTGTTCGGCGCGGAGGCGCTGGACGCCATCGCGGTGAACGCGGGGCCATCGCCGATCGCACCCGTGCGCTACGGCTACAACGCAACGCTGCGGTTCCGGATGTGAGCGAACAGGAGTACACGCTCGCGGAACTGATGTGCGTCGCGGCCGCGCGGGCGTTCCCGGTGAGCGGCGTGGTGATGGCGGGCATGGGACTGCCGATGCTCACCGCCACCTTCGCGAAGCTGCTCCAGCCGCCCGGCATCGTCATCTGCACCGAAGTGGGGGCGTTCGACTGGCGGCCTCCGCCGGACGTTTCGCGCGCGCCCGTGGGGATTCACGACATCAATTTGAACGACGGTTCGGCGATGGTCAGCGATATGGTTGACGCGCTGGGGACGCTGCTGATGGGCGGCAATGTCGACCTTGGCGTGCTTTCGGCGGCGCAGGTGGACCGCTTCGGCAACCTGAACACGCTCGTCCTCGGGGACTATCGCCACCCGGAGCGGCGGCTGGGCGGCACGGGCGGGAACACGGAGATCGCCTGCCTGGCGAAGCGCGTGCTCACAATCATGCCCCAGGAGCGGCGGCGCTTCGTCGAGCGGGTCGATTTCAACACGAGCCCCGGCTACATCGACGGGCCGGGGGCAAGACTGCGCGCGGGGCTCCCGCCGCAGGGGCCGAACGCCGTGGTGAGCACGTTCGGGGTGTTCGGGTTCGATACGGGCGACGGCGGCGATGGCAGCTGCGAAATGGTCCTCGAAGCCGTCTTCCCGGGCATGGACCCTGATATCGTGCGGCTCGAAACCGGCTGGCCGCTGCGAGTCGCGGACGGCGTCGCGGAAATCGAACCACCCACGGCGGAGGAGATCGCGCTCCTGCGGCGGCTCGACCCGCACCACTTCTACCTCACACCCGGGCGGTACTAACACGAGGAGGCAATCATGCTGCTTGAGGACGATCCCCTGGCGACGCGTATCGGCGAGGCGCTGATGGCGCGCGGCGCAAAGGTCGCGGTATCGCAGACGACGGCGGGCGGGCTGATCTCGGCGCGCATGCTGAGCGTGGCCGGGGCATCCCGGTGGTTTGAAAGCGCGATCGTGCCCTATTCGAGCCCGACGAAGTTCGAGGCGCTGGGCATGGACCGCGAAATGGCCCGGGAGCATGGTGCCGTGAGCCCGATCTGGGTGGCGGCGACGGCCGAAGCCGTGAAGCGGATGACGGGCGCGGCCTACGCGGTCGCGGAGAGCGGCATCGCGGGGCCGCAGGGGAGCCGGCGGTCGCCCAAGCCGGTGGGGTCGGTCTCGATCGCGGCCACGGGTCCGGCGGGCACGCGGTCGGAGGAGCGCGTCTTCCCGGGTACGCGGGTGCAGGTGATGGAGGCAATCACGGAGCGGGCGATGGAGCTTCTGCTTGAAGTGATCGAAGCGGACCCGGTACCGGCGGCCTAGCGGCCTGGTAATCGCCGGGCGCGAGAAGGGGGCCTCGCGGCCCCCTCACCCGTCCATGCGCTGGAAATGGCCCGCCTACGCGGATTCCTTGACCGAGATATCGATGGCGAACTCGCCGAAGCTCACGACGAGCGGAACGACGAGACGTGTGAGGTTAAAGGTCGCGATGCTGGCGCCGTGGCCGATGAGCAGCACCGGCGGCGACATGTCGGTCGAATAGCCCGTGCGCTCCAGGCCGATGCTGGCCTGGCCGGTGATCATGTTCGCGAGTTCGGCGACGGCGCTCTGGGCCATGGCATCGAACTCGGTCACTTCCTCGCCCATCATGCGCGAGGCGAAACCGCAGGCGGTCGCTTCGGACATGGTGTAGATGACGAGCCCGCCGAGCCCGCCCGTGATCGCGATGAGGGCCGAGACCTCGTTGCTCGTCTGGGGCGAGCGAACCCGGAAGAGCTGGCCCTTGGAGACAGACTCGCCGCATTCCTGGGTGAGGACGCGGGCGGCGGCTTCGACGAAGGGAGCGATGAGCTCAAGCCGAATCCGGTCGGGGGCATCGGCGACGGCGTTGGCGGCCTCCGCAACGGTCACTTTCGCAAGCATCGATTCTCACTCTCCCTTCGATCCGCGAGGGGGACCCTCGCCCACTCTGTAATGTTCGGGCCGGCCGGCGGCGGCTGAAGCCCTTCGCGTCAGGCGATCTGCAGGGTACGTCCCAGGTCGGAGGCATAGGCGCCGAAGTCATCGACGTCGCTGGCGGTGATCGTGATGGTCTGGGGAATCACCCCTTGCTCTTCGAGGCGCATGGCGATTTCCCAGCGGGCCCATGTCTTCAGGAGCAGTGTCTTTTCGACGGGCTGCATGCGGGCGCGCACCATCTGGCCGGCAATCTTGCGGTGCGCGTCCTGGGAGATCATGACCGTGGTCTGGGCCATGCCGTTGCGGCCACCATCGACCTTGAAGACCAACCGGTGGAACCCGGGGGTTCCGTTCTTGATGTCGGAGGACATCAGGACTGCGCGAACGGGAACTGTGCTGCTCATGGACCGGCTTCCTCAAAGGGCTTTACCCAACCATCGTCGTCAACGATCCCTGAAACCTGTAGGGCGAGGCGCTTGCCCCGCGTGCCCGGAGACCCTGCGTAGCGTTCGCAGTTCCCTACAAGCATCCTGAGTGGTTCATCGACGGTGCGATCGAGCACCATCACGTCGCCCGGCCGAAGATTCGCGATATCGGTCGCGGCGACGACGGCTTTGCCGAGAATGGCGCGTAGCGGAACGGTCATGGGCATGAGCTGTTCCTGCTGGACACGGGTGTTTTCGGCGAGCGGACGATTGGGGCGGTTGTCGAAGAGGCTCTGGCCGGTGAGCTTCGGCAGGATCTGTTCGAGCACGGTGAGCGGGAAACAGAGCGAGACGCCGCCGGCCTGCTCGGCGAAGCGAATTTCGTACCAGGCGGTGATGACGAACTCGTTCGGGGGGATGACGTGCATCACCTGGGGGCCGACGGCGAGTTCCGTCACGTCGGGCATCAGGTCGGCGACGCGCTGCCATGGCTCGACGAGCGAGCGGGCGATGTCCATGCCGATGTGACGAATGAGGGCGGTCTCGATATCGGTGAGGTCGCGATCGAGGGAGCGGTTGTGGCGCTTGCCCTTGCCGCCGAGGAGGCGGTCGATGATGCCAAACGCGACATCCATGCCGAAGGCGGCGACGGCGTACCCGGTGAGCGGGTTCATGTCGATCATGACGACAATCGCCTGGGTGCCGATCTGGGCGACGTATTCCTCATAGATCCCGCGTTCCAGCGCGCTGAGCCGCGATTCGACGGGTGAGCGCAGACGGGCCGAGAACGATGCGGCGAGCGATCCGCCCACGCCCTGCTGGATGATCTGGAGGCCGCGCAGCTGCTCCTTGGAGAGCTTTTCCGGGTGCCGGAAGTCGTAGATCTTTACGCGCCGGCCGGTCTCCTTGCGCGCGGCGGGAGTGGCGGCGGCGGCTTCCTGCTCGGCGGTGCCCATCTCGGCGTTGAGGAGGGCATCGATCTCGCGCTGGCTGAGGACGGCATTGTCGGCCATTAGGGAGCACTCTCTACCGATGAATATCGGCAGGACATCCAGACCTTCCCCAGAGCGGGGGGTGAAAAATCCCTAGGTCGCACCCCGGGACGGGTTCGCGTTCACCGGATTTGAGGGTGTGTGCCGATGGGGCGGGTGCCGATGCTCCTCGTAGCGTGAGTCGCGCTCATGGCGTGGCGCACCCAGATTGCCAACATTTCGCCGCAGGAGAACCTCGTATGGCCAGGCCCGGTGCATTCGCGACCGAAGACGAACAGGCCCCGTCCGCCGAAGAGCATGTCGTCGTCTTCCGCCTTGGGCAGGAGTTCTATGCCCTCGATATCCAGGCGGTCCAGGAGATCGTCCGCATTCAGCCCACAACTTCGATTCCCGGCTCGGAGCCGTGGGTCGAGGGCATCACCAACCTTCGTGGCCGCGTGGTGCCGGTGATCGACCTTCGCCGCCGCTGCGGCGTGCAGGCCGCCGACCACACGAGCGATTCGCGCGTGGTGGTCGTGGGTGGGACGACGGGCATGGTCGGCCTGATTGTCGATGCGGTGACGGAAGTGATGCGCATCCCGGTCGACCAGATCGAGGCGCCGGGCTCCATCGTCAGCGTCCCCCAGAACTCCTACCTGCGTGGCATCGCCAAGCTGGAAGACCGGCTCGTGTCCCTGATGGACCTCGATGGCGTGCTCCCGTCGCGGGAGATGGGCGAACGCGACGAGGCCGGCCAGACCGAGACCATCGCCCGCGCGGCCTGATTGCGCGTTCGACCACAAGCCAGGGAGTAGGCGGATGGCCAAGGGACAACCACTGCAGTTCGACCTCGATGAGGACGACCTGAAGCTCTTCACCGAGGAGGCTGACGAGCAGCTTGAGCTGCTCGACACAGCGCTCGTCCAGCTCGAAGGGGAGCCGGACGCGGAGCTTGTGCAGCAGATCTTCCGCGCGGCGCACACCCTCAAGGGTTCCTCCGCGACGATTGGGCACAAGCGCATGGCCAGCCTCACGCATGCGATGGAAAGCGTCCTCGATGCCGTCCGCCAGAACCGGCTCTCGCCGGACTCCGATGTCGTCGATGTCCTCCTGGTGGCGCTCGATGCGCTGCGCGTGCTCGCCGCCGAGGTGACGACGCGCGTGCACTCCGGCACGGAGCCGGCGGCTATCGAAGCGCGCCTGAAAGACATTCTCGATGGCAACGACGGCGGCGCGGCTGTCTCCCTGACGGCTACTGCCAGGCCCGCGTCGATGCCGCCGGCGGTGGCCGACACGTTGCTCGCCGAACTCAACGCGGGCAACCAGGCGTTCCACGTGCACGTCACGATCGACGCGTCCTGTGAGCTGCCGGGCATTCGCTGCTACCAGGTCCTGCAGGAGATTGAAGCCATCGGTGCCGTGCCGTGGACCGCGCCGGACCGCGACGCGATCGAGGCCGGCAACGGCGAGCACTCGCTGACGATGGCCGTCACGGGGCTCATCGAGGAATCGCACGTGCGCACGGCGCTCGACGCGGTGTCCGATCTCGGGCCGGTCGTCGTCGCGTTGCTGAGCGTGGATGAGCTCGCGGCCGCGACGCCGGTGACTCCCCTCGGCTCCGTCCCCGGCGAACGGCCGCGCCTGCGCGTGGTCGAACCCGAGGCGGCGGCGCCCGCGAGCGAGGCGAAGGCCGGGAAGAAGGCGTCGCAGTCCGTCCGCATCGATGTCGAACGGCTTGATGGCCTCATGAACCTGGTGGGCGAGCTCGTCATCGACCGCACGCGGTTGCAGCAGATTCGCGAAGCGGCGAACCCGGTGCTGAAGGATGCGAACCTCCAGGAGCTGCTGCAGAACTTCGAGGAGACGACCTCGCACCTCACGCGCATCACGGACGAACTGCAGGAAGAGATCATGCGAAGCCGCATGCTGCCGGTGCGTTCGGTGCTTTCGCGCCTGCCGCGGCTCGTGCGCGATGTCTCGGCGAAGTGCGGCAAGAAAGTCGAACTCATTATGTCGGGCGAGGAGACCGAGCTCGACCGCTCCGTGATCGAGGAGATCTCGGACCCGCTCGTCCACATCCTGCGGAACGCGATCGACCATGGGCTGGAATCGCCCGAGGAACGGCGCGCGGCCGGCAAGCCCGAGACGGGCACCGTCACCGTCACCGCGTGGAACCAGGAGACCTACATCTACCTCTCCGTGAAGGATGACGGCAAGGGCATCGACACGGCGACGCTGCGAAACAAGGCGGTGGAAAAGGGGCTCATCGCGCGGGACGTGGCCGACGCGGCGAGCGACGAGGCGGCCGTCCAGTTCATCTTCCTGCCGGGCCTTTCGACGGCGAAGACGCTTTCGGATGTCTCCGGGCGGGGCGTGGGCATGGACATCGTGCGCACGAACATCGAGCGCGTGAACGGCAACGTCTCGGTGCGCAGCGAGCCGGGCAAGGGCAGCGAGTTCATCATCCAACTCCCGCTCACGCTCGCGACGACGAAGGCGCTCATGGTGATGGCGCAGCAGACGGTCTACGCGATGCCGCTCGTCTCCGTGACGGAGGCACTGCTGGAACGCGAAGCCGACATCCACTCCGTCAATGGCAACCGCACGCTGCGGCTGCGAGGGAAGCTCTTCCCGCTCATCGACCTGGCACAGGCGCTGGGCGATGGGCCATCGGTGGAGCCGGAAGGCGAACGCTTCGTCGTCGCCGCCAGGCACGGGTCGCGCCAGGTTGGTTTCCTGGTCGATCGGCTGCTGGGCGAACAGGACGTGGTGGTGAAATCGCTCGGCGATCTCATCGGCAACCGCAAGGGGCTCACCGGCGCGACCATCCTCGGGGATGGCACGCTCGGGCTCATCATCGACATGCCAAGCCTGATTTCCGAACAAGCACTGTTCGCAGCCTAGGCGCCAACGGGGAGGAAACATGCTGGCACCGGCACAACGACAGATCACCGACGCGCTTTCGACCGTCGCCCGCGATGGCGCGGTGCGCGCGGGCCGCGGGCTGAGCGGGCTCATGGGGCAGGAGATCGCAATCCATGTCCCCAACGTGCGGCTCGGCACGAAATCCGACGCCTGTGACGCCGTGGGCGGCGAAGAGCAGGTGGTGCTCGGCGCCTACCTTTCGATGACGGGCGACATCTCGGGCCACGTGATGCTGCTCTTCCCGGAAAAGCGCGCGTTCGAATGCGTGGACCTGATGTGCGGACAGCCCATCGGGACGACGGTGGAGTCGGACGAACTCGCGCTGTCCGCAATCGGCGAACTCGCGAACATCGTGGGGTCGGCGTTCGTGAACGCCCTGGGTGACTACGCGCACCTGGTGCTGCATCCGACGCCGCCCGTGCTGCTGAACGACATGGCGATCGCGCTGGTCCAATCGGTCTACGCCGAGGTGATGGCCCAGTCGGGCGACATTCTCATGATCGACACGGTGTTCGAGGACCACTCGGGGGAGACGGCGGGGCTGCTGATCGTCGCGCCGGACCCGGAATGCATCAACCTCCTGGTGAGGGAGGCGGCATGAGCACGCTCGTCAGCGACCAACGGCGCGTCTCCGTGGGGATTGGCCAGATCGCGGTGAGCAATGATCCCAACGAGGTGCTCGTCGCCTACGGCCTCGGGTCCTGCGTGGGCGTGAGCTTCTACGACCCGGCGACGCGCTCGGGCGGACTGGTGCACGTGCTCCTGCCGGATTCGGAGGGGCGTGTGTCCGATGGGAAAGAGCCGGCGCGCTACGCCGATTGGGGCGTGGCCGCGTTGCTCGGCGAACTCACGCGCCGGGGGGCATCGAAGGCCTCCCTGGTGATCAAGGTGGCCGGCGGCGCAGCCGTGCTCGGGCCCGCGAACGCGGAGAAATTCAAGATCGGCGCGAGAAATGCCGAAGCTATCAAGGAGCAGCTCAAGCGGCTTGGCCTGCGCGTGGGCGCCGAGGACCTCGGCGGCACGAAGGGCCGGACGATGGAGCTCCACATGGCGGCTGGCCGTACTTATGTGCGGACCGCGGCCTCGTCCCCGACCGAACTGTAGGAGACCAACATGGCAACAATTCTCGTCGTCGATGATGCCGCGTTCATGAGGATGCGGACTTCCAAGATTTTGACCGAGGCCGGGTACGACGTCGTCCAGGCCGAGAACGGTATGGACGCCATCGAGAAGTACCGCGCCAAGCGCCCCGATGCCGTGCTCATGGACATCACCATGCCGGAAATGGACGGCCTCACCGCGCTGCGCGAGATCAAGGCGCTCGACCCCACCGCGCGTGTGGCGATGGTGACCGCGCTCGGGCAGCAGCAGATTGTCCTCGAAGCGGTGAAGAGCGGCGCCAAGGACTTCCTTGTAAAGCCGTGCGAAGGCGACCGCGTGCTCGCCGCCGTCAGCAAGCTCTGCGCCTGACCACCCCCCAGGAGGGCTCGTGATGGGTCAACCCGAGCTCAAGCCGGACAAGCAGATCCGCGTGCTAATCGCCGACGATTCGGCGTTCATGCGCCGTGCCCTGCAGCGCCTGCTCGAAAAGGCGCCGGGCGTGGTCGTCGTGGATACGGCATCGGACGGCGTCGAAGCGGTGCGCAAGGCGCTGGAACTGCGCCCGGACGTGATCACGATGGACGTGGAGATGCCCCGCATGGATGGCATCCGCGCCGTCGAGGAGATCATGCACGTGGTGCCGACGCCCATCGTCATGGTGTCGACGCTGACGGCGGAGGGCGCCGACACGGCGATTCGCGCGCTCGAAGCGGGCGCGGTGGAATGCGTCGGGAAGCCGGGCGCGCTCAGCGCCGAGCTCATCAACGTCGAGAACCAGCTGGCCGAGGCGGTGCTTCGCGCCAGTGAAGCGCGGGTGCAGCAGCGCCGCCAGCGCCTCCAGTTCGCCGGCCAGGGCACGGCGCAGGCCGCCGGGAAGAGCCCGCGTGTGATCGTGATCTGCTCATCAACGGGCGGACCGCCGGCCCTGAGCCAGGTCGTCCCGCGCCTGCCCGCGAACCTCGGCGCGGCCGTCATCGTGGTGCAGCACATGCCATCGGGCTTCACCTCGGCACTGGCGAGACGCCTCGACGCGATTTCGCCGCTGGCCGTGAGCGAAGCCGAGGAGGGCGACACCGTCGCCGTGGGCCGCGTGCTCATCGCCCCGGGCGGTTTCCACCTCACCGTCGGGCCCGACCACCGCATACACCTCAACGACGCGCCGACGCTTCACGGCGTCCGGCCCGCGGCCGACATCACGCTCGCGTCGATCGCCTCGGTCTACGGCGGGAACGCGACGGTGGCGGTACTCACGGGCATGGGCAGGGATGGCGCCGATGGGGCCGCGCGCATCGAGGCCCTCGGCGGCACGATCCTCGTCCAGGACGAGGCGAGCTGCGTCGTCTACGGCATGCCCAAGAGCACGCGCGAACACACCCGTAACCCACACGAGATCCCTCTCGACCACATGGCCGAAGCCCTGATTCGCGCCGTCGCCTAGGAGACGAACAATGTCCGAAACCACGCCCGCAGCCGACGACCGTGAGTGGCTGGCCTTCCGCACGACATTGGAGAAGGCCATCGGGGTGCCGCTGGGCGCCTACAAGGAACCGCAGATGAAGCGGCGCCTGGCCGCCGTGATGGCGCGCCGCGGCGTCGCTGATTGGACTACGTTCGCGGGCGCGATCCGGGCGCAGCCGGCGCTGCTCGACGAAGTGCGCGACACACTGACGATCAATGTCAGCGAATTCTTCCGCCAGCCCGAGCGCTTCGCGGACCTGCAGACGCGCATCTTCCCCGCGCTCCTGGCGCAGCGGAAGCAGCTGAAGATCTGGAGTGCCGGGTGCTCGATCGGCTGCGAGCCGTACACGCTCGCGATGATCCTCAACGAGATCGACCCGCGCGGGAACCACAGCATTCTGGCGACGGATGTGGACATGCCCATCCTTTCGCGCGCGAAGGACGGCAGGGGCTATCTCGCTTCCGAAGTGCGCTCGGCGCCGGAGGCGATGCTCAAGAAGTATTTCAAGGCCGAGGGCGAGACGTACGCCGTCACGGATGCGGTGAAGCGCATGGTCACCTTTCGCAGGCACGACCTGCTGAAGGATGCCTATCCCACGGACCTCGACGTGATCCTCTGCCGGAACGTGGTGATCTACTTCACCGAGGATGCGAAGCAGCAGATCTACGCGGGCTTCACAGGGGCACTGCGGCCGGGGGGCTACCTCTTCGTCGGCGGCAGCGAGCTCATCTCGCGCTCACGCGATCTCGGACTCAAGACCGACGGGACGAGCCTCTACCACCGGGCGGCCTGAGGGCGCGGGGAGGAGATCGCGCAGGCGGGCCGCCGCGTAGGCACCCAGCGCGCAGACGACGCCCACGCCGAGGTCCAGTGCGTAATGCTCGGCCAGGTAGACCAGCGCGGCGCCCATGACCAGGCTGTAGATGAGCAGCACGCGGGCCAGGCGCGGCCGCGCGCCGCGCGCCCAGAGGTACATCGCGAAGGTCACGCCCATGTGGATGGATGGCATGGCCGCCACGGAGTTCGGTTCGCCCAGCGAGGCATAGAACGACTGGTACGACTGCGAATCCACGCGACCGCCAACGAAGTCCATCACGCGATAGGCACCATCGAGCGCGCCCTGCTGCGCGGCGAGCCAGGGCGGCGTCGTCGGAGCGAGGAAGAAGAGCAGCAGGCCGAGATACATCGTCCCCACGACGAGCACGGTGTAACCCGCGAACTCCTCGCGGTGGCGCCAGAACACGTAGAGGGCGAGCGCATGCGGCGCAAGGAAGAACGACCAGTGCACCTGCACGGCGAGGACATCGACGAACGTCACGCGGTCGGGGGAGAAGAAGCGCGATTGCAGGACCGTCACCGGGTCCCGGCCGAAGAAGAGCGCCTGGTCGACGTGGATGACGTACTGCGTGCGGATGGGGATGGCTGTTTCGTCGGCGAGGGCGCGCAGGAGCGTGTACACGAAAATGCCCGCGACGTAGGCGAACCACCACGAGCGCTGACGACGCAGCCACAGCTCGGGAGCCCACGCCACAAACGCCACCGCGACGAGCGCCGGGCCGAGCCAAAGGTGGTCGCTCCAGAGGCGTGTGGCCACGCTCCCCGTCATGAGGAGGAGCGACAGCACCTGGATCGCGAGGTAGACGCGGCCGTGCAGGAAGCCCGCCGGCGTCTGTTGGCTGCCCCCGGCCATCGTCATCGCGTCCACCGTATCGCCCGCGCAACGCTGACGGAAGGCGGCGAATATGCGATCCTTACCATGGTGACGCGCCCAACGGGTGAGAAGAGCCTGTAATGCGACGCTTCGTGGTCGGACTCGCGCTCACGGCGCTTTCGGTTGGCCTGCTGGTGAAGCTCATCGCCTGGCAGACCGTCTGGGGCGTGCTGCAGTCGGCGGACGAACGGCTCATCGTGCTGGCGATCCTCTGCCTGGTGCTTTCGCTGGTGGCGAAGACGGCGCGGTGGCGGCTCCTGCTGCCGGATGACTCGCCCGTCGCGACGCCCCGCCTGTACCGCATCCTCCATATCTCGTTCCTGCTCAACAACGTGTTGCCCGCGCGCCTGGGCGATGTCGCGCGGATCGCGTTGGCGTCGCGGCAGCCGGGCCTTCGCTTCGGCAGCGTGCTCTCGTCCCTCCTCACCGAGCGCGTGACCGATACGGTGACGCTGCTGGCGTGCTTCGTGGCAATCAGCCCGTTCCTGCCGATCCCCTCGACCTATGAACCGTGGCTGCATGCGGCCTGGACGGTGCTCGCGGCGGCCGTTGTTATCACGGTGGCCGGGTACTTCCTGCGGGACCTCGTGCGCCGGTCGCTGTTCGAACGCGTCCGGCTGCCGCTGCCCGGCGCGTTGCGAGCGGAGACGGCTTCGTTCCGCGATGGCCTGCGGCTGCTCTTCGCGCGGCGGCATGTGCTCCTCATCTGGGGCTGGTCGGCGGGGGCGTGGGCGGGCGCGTTCGCGATCAACTGGTTCCTGATGGCGGCCCTGCACATCCACACGCCGATGGCCGTCGCCGTGCTGCTGACGTGCACGACGAACCTGGCCATGCTGCTGCCGTCATCGCCCGGCTATGTGGGGGTGTTCCACGCGGCGGCGACGCTCACGCTGATGCCGTTCCATGTCGAACCGAGTGCCGCGCTGAGCTTCGCCATCCTCGCGCACCTGGTGAACGTGCTCCCCGTGAGCATCCTCGGCGCGCTCTTCCTGCTCCTCGGCCGCGAATCGATCTCATTCGACCTGCGCCGCGCCCGTGCGGCCAACGACAGCGGGACGCCGGGCGCGAGCTAGTTGTAGTTCCCACGAGGGTTGTTTACAGGCGGGATGCCGGTGGCCGGTTGCCGATGGCAGTGTGGGGGCGGGCGAAGTTGTAGTCATTGAGGAAGGGCTGTAGCGCGGCGAGGCGTTCGGCATTGGTGCGATACGGGCGCCGGTACGCCCATTCGCGCTGGAGCGTCTTGTTGAAGGCCTCGGCCTTGCCGTTGGTCTGCGGGCGATACGGCTGTGTGTGGAGACGTCCGATACCATGCAAATTCGCCGCATCGGCAAACGCGCGTGAGCGGCGGTAGTTGAACGCGTTGTCGGTGAGGACCCGCTCGACGGTGATACCGGCACTGGCAAAGGCCTGTACCGCGCGCAGGAGGAAGCCCGCGGTGCTCGCCCCGGTCTCGTCCGGCAGGGCCTCGGCATAGGCAAAGCGGCTGTGGTCGTCGACGGCGACGTACACGTAGTCGTGGCCCCGTCTTGGCCCCGGCCGTTTGCGCCCTACGCCGTTCTCCGCGAAGCCAGGGTCGAAGCGCTTGCCTCCACCCTCCGGGATGCGGCCGAACTTCTTCACGTCCAGGTGCACCAGCTCCCCCGGGCGTTCACGTTCGTAGCGGATGACGGCCCGGGTCGTGCGATCGAGCCGGGCCAGGACGGAGAGGCCGGCGCGCTTGAGCACGCCGTACACCGTCGAAGCGGCCATCCCCAGTTCGTAGGCAATGCGATGCGGCCCGGCGCCGAGCTCCCGCCGGAGCGTGCAGATCGCCTCGATCACCGTCTCTCCAAGTGCGTGAGGCAGGCGCCGGGCGCGACTGGAGCGATCCTTCAGCCCCTCGACACCTTCCTCGCGGTACCGCTTCGCGTACTTCGCGACGGTGCTGCGGGAGATCCCCTGGGCCTCGGCGACCTCTGCCTGGGTCCAGCCTTCTTCAAGACGGCTGACAAGGAGCAGCCGACCGTATTCCGTGAGCTTGGCGTTAGGATGGGACATCGAGGGGCCTCCGTGGTCAGGTGTGTGACAACCCAAACCAACGGCAGTGCCCCTCTCTTCGTCAACCT
>JADLBC010000054.1 GCA_020847985.1 Dehalococcoidia bacterium | reverse complement strand
CATGGAGCCGTTGGCGGCCTGGACGGAGAGTTCGCGAGCGCGCTGAAGGATGCTGTGGATCTCGTCCATGGCGCCTTCAGCGGTCTGGATCATGGAGATGCCGTCCTGGGCGTTGCGCACGGCCTGGCTGTTGCCGCGGATCTGCGAGCGCATCTTCTCCGAGATGCCAAGGCCGGCGGCGTCGTCGGCGGCGCGGTTGATGCGGAAGCCGCTGGAAAGCTTTTCCAGCACCTTGCCCATCTTCACGCCAGTCGAGGCAAGGTTGCGCTGGGCGTTGATGGCGCCGACGTTGGTGACGATCGAAGACATTGCTTCGTTCCTCCAGGGGTGCCCCGGGTGGGGCCGGCAGTCCGCGGGTGAGATTTGCGGAAGCCTTCCCTGTGGATATCGCCCCTGAGGGTGTTCCCATTGGGGTACTAACGGGGTTCCTTTACGTGCACACTCCGTGAACGCTGTCACCGTTTCCGCGCATGCGGGTTATCAACCGGTTACATCCCGCACGGGAACCTCGCCCCATGCAGCCAGGATGGCGCGACGGGGTGGGGCACGTCCCTGGCGTCAGCCTTCGCCGCTGGTTACTGGAGGAAGTTGAGGAGCGACATGTTCGCCGTGCGGCCGATCGCACCCAGCGCCGCCTCGTAGGCGTTCTGCTGCGCCTGGAAGGCCACGACCACGCTCGGCAGGTCGATGTCCTCGATCTCGGCGCGCAGCTCCTGCAGGTCCGTGTCCGTCGTTTCGGAGACCGCGGTCGCCGATTCGAAGCGGTTCACGCGCGCGCCCACGTCCGCCCGCGCCTGCAGCACCCGGTCGAGCCCCGCATCGATCTGCTGCAGGCTCCCCGCGATCACGGAGCCTGGCTGCGACCCGTTGAGGTTGTCCCGCAGCGTGATCAGGTCCTGGAAGAGCGTGCCGAACACCTGCCCGCCGATGACGTTCACCGGCACCGCGTCCTGCTTCGAAATCCGCCGTACGCGCGCCCCGGTGTCGCCCTGGAAGGTGACCGCCGTGGGCGGCGAGCCCGTCGTCGTGTAGGCCGGCTGGTCCGACTTGTGCCCCGCGAAGATGTAGGCGCCGCCGAAGTTCGTGTTCCCCACCTGCGCCAGGTGCCCGATGAGCTGGTTCACCTCGGCCGCGACGGCGGTCCGTTCGGTGCTGCCCATCGTGTCGTTCGAAGCCTCGACCGTGAGTTCGCGCACCCGCTGGAGCACGTCGCCCGCACTCGCCAGCGCCGAATCGGTGGCGTTCAAGAACGCGCTGCCGCTCGAGAGGTTGCGCCGCATCTGCGTTTCGAAGGCGATGTCCTGGCGGTGGCCCAGCGAAATCGCCGATCCCGCCGGGTCGTCGCTCGCGCGGTCGATGCGCTTGCCCGTGGAAAGCTGCCCCTGGAGTTCGTCCAGCTTCGCCGAGACCTGGTTCAGATACCCCACACGCGCCGAGAGGCGCGACTGCTCCGTTACTCGCATCGCTTACCTCCCCACCACGCCCGTGTTCGAAATCAGCGTCTCCAGCATCTGGTCGATAGCCGTGATGACGCGCGCGGCGGCCTGGTAGGCGTGCTGCGCCGAGTTGAGGTTCGTCACTTCCTCGTCGATGTTCACGCCCTGTACCGAGAGGCGCAGGTTGTCCAGGTGGTCCACGAGCAGGCCCCCGGACTCGGAGAGGCCCTGGGCGCGGCTCACGTCGGCGCCCAGCACGCTCACCATGTCGCCGTAGAACTCGCCGAAGGTGGCCGTGCCCGCTGCCATCGTCTTCGCCAGCTGCAGGTCCGCGATGGCGAGCGCGTTCGCGCCGTTGCCCGGGCTGCCGGCCGCTGTGGCCGCCGCGATCCGGTTCGGGTTCGCCGCGAGCGTCGCGTTGAGCGCGATGTCCGACGCGTCTGTCCCCGTGAAAAACGCCAGGCCCGTGCTGTTGTCCAACCCGAAGCCCGCCGCATGCAACGTGTTCACCGACGTGATGAACCCCGAGGCCAGCGCGTTCAGTTTCGCGGTCACGCCGGGGAGGGCGGTGTCGCGCGCGTCGAGCAGCCCCTTGATTTCGCCGCCGTTCGCCTGCACGGCCTCGCCATCCATGGCGAACACGAGCTTCGTGAACCCGGGATTCGCGATGTCCGGGACCGCGTTAATCTCGCGCGCGATGTTCCCCGTCACCAGCTCGTGGTTGCCGAAGTACACCGTCACCGAGTGGTCCTGCTGTTCCGTGTACGAAATCGGGCCGAGCGACGCCAAATTGTCGAGCAGCAGGTCGCGCCGGTCGCGGAGGTCGTTGGCCATATCGCCGGAGAGCTCGACCTGCTTGATCTGGAAGTTCAGCTGCGCGATCTCGCGCGATGCGGCGTTCACCTTGTCCGCTTCGCCACCGATCCGGCGGTCGAGGTCCTGCCGTTGTGTTTGCAGGTTCGCGTGGGCTCGCTGCAGGCGCGTCGTCAGTGTCGTCGCCGCGTTCACCAGCGTCGTCCGCGCGGGGCCCGATTCCGGGTCGTTCACGACGTCGTGCCAGGCCGCGAAATAGGCGTCCACCAGCCCGCTCAGCCCTTCGTCGCTGGGGTCGTTGAAGACGAGCTCCGTCTGGCTGATGGCCGTCGAATAGGCGTCCGACTGTGCCCGCGAACTCAATGCCGACCGTGCCTGGAAATCGAGGAAGATATCGCGCACGCGGTTCACGTCGCTCGCATCGACGCCGAACCCGGTGCGCCCGAGGAGCGCATCGCGCGTGAAGTGATCGCTGCCATCGATGCCCAGGGGCCGCAGCAGCACGCGCTGGCGCGAAAAGCCCGGCGAGTTGGCGTTCGCGATGTTGTGCGACGCCACGTCCACCGCGAGCTGGTGCGCGCGCAGTGCCTTGACGGCGGTATCCAGGCCAAGCGACAGGCCCATGCTGCGTCTCCTCGCCCGCCCGGGTCAGGCGCTGCGCGATACGATGTCGCGCGCCTGCCGGAACTCCTGCTTCCCGCCCGACCCATACGTCGGCGACGACATCCCGGCGAGCATCCCGTACCAGCGTTCGCGCAGCTTCGCCGCGTTCAGGATCAGCCGCGCGTTCGCTTCCTGGACGTCCCGGAGTTCGGCGGCCCGTGCGACGAGGCTTTCGCGCAAGGGCGCGAACCCGTGGACACCGAGATCATCGGCAAGCGGCACGAGGTCCTCCAGCGTCCGCACCGCCGGGAATTCGCGCACGAGCGCCTCGCGGTCGCGATCCAGCACCTCGAGCTCTTGCGAGACCGCCAGCATCCTGTCGCTCACCCGGTGGATCGCGTCGAAATCGGATTGCACGAGCGCGTCCTGCTCTTCGTTTGAAAGGCGGACGAGTTCGCCGAGGAGCGCTGACTGCCCGGCGAGGACATCGGCCAGCGCGTACAACCGCTCCCGCTGGCCCTCGGGTGTCACTCGAACGTCCCCGTTCGCATCAGCCGCGCGGCCACGCCCGTGTCGTCGCCATGGTAGGTGCCGTTGGTGATGGCCGCCTTCAGTGCGGCGACTTTGTCCGCGCGCACATCCGCCGCCGTCCGCACCGCCGAAGCGGCAAGCCCGACAATGCGGCCGCGGTCCGAAAGGCTGACGTTGTCCTGGCGGCCCTGAGCGCGGTCGGTGCTTTCGCCGCCGTTGGCTCCGCCCTCGACGCCCTGCGCGCCCTGTCCCTGCATCGTCCGGCTTGTCGCCAGCGATCCCAGTCCGTTGATCTGCGTCATCGCATGACCTCCTAGCGGGTCAGGTCAGTGGCCGTGGCGAGCATCGAATCCCCCACGCTGAAGGCGCGCACCGAAGCCTGGTAGGCCCGCTGCGCGATGATCATCTCCGTGAACTCCCGCGCCATGTCCACGTTCGAGGACTCCAGCGCCCCCGGCGTCAGCGTCGAAAACGACCCGTCGCCCGGGACGCCTTCGAACGAGGCGCCGCTGTTCACGCTCTCCCGGTAGAGCCCGTCGCCGAGCGATTCGAGGCCCGAGGGGTTCGTGAAGCGCACGAGCGTAATCTGCCCGAGCGTCTCCACCGTCCCATCCTGCGTGCGCCCGCTGAGCACGCCGTTCGCATCGATGGCGAACGCCGTCATCCCTTCCTGCGTCTCCATCGGCGGCTCGAGCTGGCGGCCGCGGAAGGCGGTGATGCTCCCGAGGTAGTCCGCGCTCAGCTTCCCCAGGCGCGTGTAGACGACTTCGCCGTCGAAGTCCCGCACGCGGAAGAACGAGTCGTCGTTCACCATGAAGTGCAGCTCGTCGCCGGTCATCTCCGCCGAACCAACGTCGAAGATCGGGTCCAGCGTCGATTCCGCCACCCCGAGCCGCGAGTTCTCCGGGGTGAGCGCCCGGTCGGGCCGGCCCTCGGCGACGATGCGCGTGCGCTTGAAGGCGGCGGACTGCACGTTCGCCAGGTTGTCCCCGACGGTATCGAGCACCACCTGGTTGTGGACCATGCCACTGACGGCCGCGCCGAGAATCGTCGTCATCGCTTACTGTCCATAACTCCCGAGCTGCCCGGCGGCCTGGTCGAGGGTCCGGTCGAGGCTCGAGATGATGGTCTGGTTCGCCTGGAAGGTTCGCTGCACCGCGAGGAGGGAGGTCATGTCCTCGACGAGGTTCGCGTTCGAGCGCTCAAGATAGCCCTGGCGCACGGTCCCCTCGATGGGGATCCCCCCGATACTGGCGGTGAAATGACCCTCGCCCGCCCGCGCCAGGTCGTTCGGGCTGTAGTCGTTCACCGCGATCTGGGCGATGAAGTCGCCGGTCCCGGTGTAGATCTCGCCCGAGGGTCCGATCTCGACGCGCTCGGCCGGGAGGTTGATGTGCTGGCCGTCGACATCGAGCACGTAGTTGCCCTGGCTGGTGACCAGGTCGCCCGCGGCGTCGCGCCCGAAGCGCCCGTCGCGCGTGAGGTACTGGTCGCCGCCGGGCGTTTCGATGCTGAAGAAGCCGCCCGAGAGCCCGAGGTCGAGTTCGCCTTCGGTCGCTTGCAGCGCGCCCTGCGCCCAGTCGGTCACGAAATCGGCGATGAAGCTGCCCGTGCCAATCTGGCCGATGACCGCCTGGATGCGCGCCGGGAACGGAGCGGGAACTGGCGCCTGCTGCGAAAGGAGCACGTCCGCGAACGACTCCTTCGAGGCCACTTCGCGCTTGAAACCGGCGGTGTTCGCGTTCGCCACGTTGTTCGCGAGCACCTCCTGGTACTTCCACGCCGCTTCCATCGCGCTGAACGCCGAGTACAGACCCTTGATCACGGGCGTGCCCCCTTCTGGAAGTGCTTTCGGGCCCAGCCGATGCAGAGCGCCATGCCACCCATCGCCGCAATCGTGTAGAAGACGCGCGCCCAATCGAACCCGGGGGCCGCTTCGCCGGTGTCCGGGAGCGTGCCCGGCCGCGTGTCCGCCACCGACCCGGAGCCCGAAGCGCCATCCGCGATGACGGTGAACCGCCCGGCGATGGACTTCTGCGCCGGCATCGTGCCCGCCGCTTCGGCCTTGCGCGCGGCGACGATGAAGGTGTTGTAGTCGTAGCTCTTGAGGCCTTCGAGCCTCCATTCGACGGTCGCCGCCCCGGCCGCGGAAGGCTCGATCTTGCCGACGAAGAGCGAGCCCGAAGGCGACGTCATCCAGCCTTCGTAGGTGTAGCCCTCGGCGGCCTTGAGGTTCTTCACTTCGACGTGGACGTACCCCTCGGCGAAGCTGAATTCGAGCACGCCTTCGGCATCCTTCGGGCCGAAGTTCGAGATCCCGTCCAGGTAGGTGAGCTTCACGAGCTGCGGCACGCCGTTGGCGCGCGCGCCCACCGCCGGCCCGAAAGCCGCCGGGATGAGCACGGTCGCGACCACGAGCACCGCCAGCATCCGCTTCATCAGGAAAGGCCCCTCCGCCGCAGGAGCAGGCGGACTTCTTCCTCGCTGCGGTTCATCCGCCGGGCGAGCTCGGCGACATCGACCTGGCCATCGGCGGGGCGCGCGGGCCGGGATGCGGGCCGCGGCGCCGCCTGCGCGTACGCTTCGCGCGCGGCGCGGCTCGTGGCTTCGCGCGTCACCGCCTGCACGGGATGTTCCAGCGATTGCACCCGCGGCGACCGCCGGACGCGCGCCGGGGGATGGCTCTTCACCGCCTGGAGCTGCATGTACAGGTACGCGATCGCCGCGATGCACACGAGCTGCGATACCGCCACAAGAGCGAGTGCGTCCGTCATCGTGGGCTGCCTCCTAACCCGTCCGCTCGCGTGCCAGGCGCGCGCGCAGCCGGCTCAGCGCGCGGCCATGGAGCTGGCACACGCGCGATTCCGAAATCTCCAGGATCTGGGCGATTTCCTTCATCGTCATCTCGTCCTTGTAGTAAAGGCTGACGATGAGCCACTCACGCTCGGGGAGCGCCTTCACCGCGCCCGAGAGCGCATCCAGCATCTGGCGCTTTTCCAGCCGCCGCGTGAAGTCTTCTTCGTTCGGGTCCGCGGGCATTTCCGTCGCGCCGGCGCCGTCGTTGTTGTCGTCGCGGTCCAGCAGGCCATCGAGCGAAACGGTGACCCAGCTCGAATCGACGAGCATCTGGTTGTACTGCTCGCGCGACATGCCCATCGCGAGCGCCAGCTCCTGGTCGGTCGGTTCGCGGCCCAGCTCGGCCGTCATCGCGACGGTGACCTGCTCCAGCCGCTTGATCTTCTGGCGCACCGAACGGGGCAGCCGGTCGAGCGACCGCAGGTTGTCGATGATCGCGCCGCGGATGCGGCTGATCGCGTAGGTTTCGAACTTCACGCCCTTCGAGTCGTCGAAGCGGTCGAGCGCCTCGATCAGCCCGATGGTGCCGTAGCTGAGGATGTCCTCGTAATCGAGGATCGCCGGCAGGCCGATGGCCAGCCGCCCGACCACGTACTTCACCAGGGGTGCGTACTGCAGGATGGCCGCATCGCGGCCGCTTACCGATGCTCGTGCCTCACTCGCCGCCGCCATCGACCCACCTCCACTGGACGTTATTCATCGCTTTCCCCCCCGTGGTCGCTCTTTGCCGCCTGGGCCGGGTGCTCGATTGGGTGCACGCCGACGGTGAGAACGGCCTCGGCGCCAAAGCCCAGGGCCGTGAAGATGACGAATACGAACACGCTCCGGAGCAGGGCATAGTCCAGGCTCGCGCCCGCCCGCTGCCCCAGCCACGCGCTCATCACCGCCGCGAACAGCGCCAGGTACACGCCATAGCGGGCGACCGCGAACGGCGGGAAATTCATAGCCGGCCCTCCGCCCGCAGCCGCCGCTGGCGCTGCAGGAGGAACCGGGCGATGGTGTCGCGGTCGTGCCGGGCGAGGTTGGCGAACTCACAGTGGATCCGCCAGTTCAGCCGCCCTCCCGGCGGTTCGTGCGCCGAGACGACCTTCATTCGCGCCACCAGCCGCTCGCTCTCCGGCAGCGTGATGTCCAGGCCGAGCAGTTCGCCCACCGAGGCCGAAGTCCGCGAGCTGAGCCGTACGCCGCCTTCGCTGATGTCCACGATGGTGCAACCCACCAGCTCCGGGGCGGTCGGCGCTTCGCTCTCCAGCACCACCCGGTAGACCGAGGACGGCCGCAGGATGGTGTCCAGCCGGAACGAACGCCTCCGGTCCGATACTTCGATGCGCGCCGGCGTGGAGAGCCGGTCGAGCGTGCCATCGGGCGTTGGCCCGAGCCCTTCGGTGACGAAGCGGTACCGCTGCCGCCCTCGCGTGTACTCCGCGTGGATGAGCGAGCCGGAGGGCACGTGGATCCGCCGCTGGTGCGCCATTGGCACCAACACCAGGATCTGGTCCCCGTCCACTTCTTCCACCGTCGTCACCAATGTCTCCGGCTGGTCACGTACCTGGAGCTCAAGCCGCAGGTTCGTGCCCGGCTCCAGGCCCTGTGCCTGGTACGGATTCTTACGCGGTCGCAACCAGCCGCCCATCAGTCGTCTCCCCTGAGGTCACCGGGAAGATCCCCGATGCCAGTGATTGCGGATCGGCCGCGATGATGCCTGCTCCGACGTCCCTACCTGAGGATAAGAAAGCAAGCCCCAGCCCTGTCTCGATCGCCAGGGAGAGGGACGGTGACAGGTCGGGTGCCAGGTCGGTGAATGTCAGCACCGCGCCCGAAAAGGCCTCGATTTCGAAGCTCCCGGCGAGCTGTTCGATGGCGCCGCGCTGCCAGTGCGCGGGAATCGCCAGGTAGCTGTGGACCGCCACGCCGGCCGGCGCGGGCAGGTGCACCGGCCCCGCGGGCACATCGGCGAACACGCACACCCCCGGCTTCGCCCGCGCGGCGATACCCGCGATTGCGTCCATCGAAGCGGCGTCGATGACGCGCATGCCCGCCGCGTCGGCGTAGGCGTGGATCTGTTCCCGGGCGGCCGCGCGCGAGCTGTCCGCCGCCACCAGCCAGGTCTCGCGGCCGGCGTCGGCGCAATCGAGCGCCATGCGGATGAGCGCCGTCGTGCGCCCCGATCCCTCCGGCCCCTGGATCACGATGATCGCCCGCCGCTCTTCCTCCGGGTATTGCACGTCCAGCCGTGACAGCACCGAAGCCAGCGCGCGCTCCGGGTCGCGTTCGTCGGGGCAGGCGCGTTCGACCGCCTGGGCGGCCCTTCGCGAGAACCCCGCTGCTTCCAGCTTCATCCCGACGGTGGCGCTGTTCGGCAGGCGCACCACCGGTTGGGCATCGCCCGGCTGTGCCCGCCCGGGGTTGGCGGGGCGGCGTCTCCACTCCACCGGCGGTGGCGGGGGTGACTCCATCGGCGGCTGTTCGGGCTGCCAGTGGCGAATCGGCTCGGGTGCGGCGTCGTAGGCCTCGTCGTGGCGCCGCGCGCGCGAAGGCGCCCCCTGCGTGAAGCCTTCCATCCAGCCCGGAGCATCCTCCGTGGCCACCTCCGGCGCGGGCAGGCGCTGGCGCGTCACCGGCTCGGCCTCGCGCGCGACGATGTCCTCGAGGTCGCCCACGGTTGCCCGCGGGCGCGCGATTTGCAGCCGCCCGAGCGCGCCGTCGGTCATCGTCCACTGCATATCGAGGGCAAGCTCCGGCTCCGCCTCGGGAGCGGCCGCGAGCACCTCGATGAGCGGGTCCGCGCCATCGCGCAGCAGGCTGCGCGTCCGCACGATGACCGCATCCGGCCCGAACTCGCGGCGGATCCGTTCATAGATCCGCGGCATGTCATTACCGATGAACCGCTTCGTTTCCACCGACGTTCACCTCGATATTCCCCACGGCCTCGACCGTTGTTTGTGGCGTGACTTCCGCGAACGACAGCACCGCGACGTTTGGCAGCCGCCGTTCGAGCAGCCGCCGCAGCGCCAGCCGGATGCGCGACGAGCAGAGGACCACCGGGTCCCGCCCGGAGCTCGCCACGCGTTCCACCTCCGCTGCGACGACCCCGAGCAGCCGCTGCATCTGCCAGGGCGGCATCGCGATCGTGTTCCCGCGCTCCGTCTGCTGGATCGACTGCGCGATCTCGTCCTCCGTGCGCGGGCCGACCGTGATCACGGTCAGGTTGCCGCCCTCGTCCGCGTGCTGCCGGCTGATCTGGCGTGCGAGCGCGGCCCGCGCGTATTCCGTCAGGAGGTCGATGTCGCGCGTGAGGCGGCCATGCGTCGCGAGCGCTTCGCAGATGGTCACCAGGTCGCGAATCGAAACGCGCTCCGAGAGCAGGTTTTGGAGCACCTCCTGCACTTCGCCCACCGTCAGCGTCGAAGGCACGAGCTCCTCCACCAGCGCCGGGTACTCCGTGCGCAGGTTTTCCAGCAGGTTCTGGGTGTCCTGGCGGCTCAGCAGGTCCGGCGCGAACTTCTTCACGAGCTCGGTGAGGTGCGTCGCCAGCACCGACTCGGCGTCGACCACCGTGTAGCCGAGCAGCTCCGCGCGCTCCTTCTGCGACGGTGGAATCCAGCGCGCCGGCAGGCCGAATGCTGGTTCGACCGTCTCCACGCCGGGGATGTCGCCCTCGGCGGTGCCGGGGTCCATCGCCAGGAACTGGCCGGGCATGAGCGTGCCGCGCGCGATTTCCACGCCGCGCAGCTTCACCACATAGGCGCTGGGGGCGTGCTGGAGGTTGTCGCGCACGCGCACCGTTGGGAGCACGATGCCGAGGTCGAGCGCGAGCTGGCGCCGGATCATTGTGATTCGCCGCAGGAGCCCGCCGCCCGCTGCTTCGTCCACGATGGGGATGAGCCCGTACCCGACTTCGATCTCCAGCGGGTCGACCGACATCATCTGGATGACCTGCTGGGGGCCCAGCTGTTCCGGCTCCTTCGGCGTCAACGGGGCCGGGGCCATGCGCACCGCCAGCTCCGCCGCCTGCTGGCGCTTGATCATGTAGCCGCCCGTGACGGCCAGTGCTGCCACGGCCACGAAGGGCAGCTTCGGCAGCCCCGGCATGAGCGCGAACACCCCCAGCATGCCGCCCGCGATGTACAGCGGCCGCGACTGCCCCGTGAGCTGCGCGAACATCTGGTTGCCGAGGTTCGTCGTCCCGGCCGCGCGCGTCACGACGATGCCCGTGGCGGTGCTGATGAGCAGCGCCGGCAGCTGCGAAACGAGCCCGTCGCCGACGGTCAGGAGCGAGAAGGTGTGCAGCGCCTCGCCCGCGCTTCGCCCCTGCTGGAGCACGCCGACGGCGAGGCCGCCGAGGATGTTCACGACGATGATGACGATGCCGGCCACGGCGTCGCCCTTCACGAACTTGCTCGCGCCGTCCATCGCGCCGTAGAAGTCGGCTTCGTCGGCGATCGCCTTGCGGCGCTGGCGCGCGGCCGATTCGTCGATGAGCCCGGCGTTGAGGTCGGCGTCGATCGCCATCTGCTTGCCGGGCATCGCATCGAGGGTGAAGCGCGCCGCGACTTCCGCCACGCGCCCCGCGCCGTTCGTGATCACGACGAACTGGATGATGACCAGGATGAAGAACACGACGAGACCGACGATCAGGTTCCCGCCGATCACGAAGTCGCCGAAGGAGTGCACGACGTTCCCGGCATCGCCATGCAGGAGGATGAGGCGCGACGTCGAGACGTTGAGCGCCAGCCGGTACAGTGTCGCCACCAGCAGCAACGATGGGAACACGGAGAAGTTCATGGGGTCGTCGGTGTAGATGGCGACCAGCAGGATCGTCACCGAGGCGGCGATGTTCACCGTCAGCAGCAGGTCCAGCAGCGCCGGCGGCAGCGGGATGATGAGCATCCCGATGATGAGGATGATGCCGATCGCGAGCAGGACATCCGTCTGGCCGAGGATGCGGGCCCAGCTCCCGCGCGGTGCGGCGGCGGTCTGTACGGCCATGGCTTAGAGCGCTCCCTGCGGGTTCGTGGTGGGGCGCCGGCCGCCCGCGCGCTGGCGCAGCGAGTACACCCAGGCGAGGATTTCGGCGACGGCGTGGAAGAGGTTCGCCGGCACGTAGTGACCAACCGGCACCGCCGCGTACAGCGCGCGCGCCAGCGGCGGCTCCTCGAGCACGGGCACGCCGGCCTTTCGTCCAACTTCCTTGATGCGCTGCGCGAGCAGGTTCTCGCCCTTGGCCACCACCATCGGCGCGGCCATGCTCACCGGGTCGTACTTCAGCGCCACGGCGTAGTGCGTCGGGTTCGTCACGATCACGTCCGCCGCCGGCACGGCCGCCATCATGCGGTTCATCAGCTGCTGGCGGCGGCGGCGGATGGCCGCCTTCACCTGTGGGTCGCCGTCCGACTCCTTCATCTCCTGCTTGACCTCTTCCTTGGTCATGCGGAGGTTCGTCATGAATTTGCGCCGCTGCCACGCGTAGTCCGCTAGCGAGAGGAGGAAGAGCGCGATGGCGCCGCGCATCGCCATATCTAAGCCCAGGGTCGCGAGCCGCGCGCCGGCGGCCGCCACGCCGAGCTGGCTCATGGTCGCGATGGCGCCAATCTGCGACTGCATCGTCATGTAGACGACGATCGCGGCCACGCCCATCTTCGCGACGGCCTTGCCCAGCCCGATTGCGCCTTCGGTCCCCACCAGCCGCTTCGCGTTCGCCGCGAAATTCAGCGACTGCATCTTCGGCTTGATGCCGGCGGCATTCAGGTAGAGTCCAGTTTGGCCGACATTCAGGACGATGCCGGCGATTCCGAGTGCGGCGAAGAGCGGCGCCAGTGTCTTCAGCAGGGCCATCGCCGAGGCCTGTCCGAGCGCCATGCTCGATTCGGGGGTGAGGTCCTGCGTCGCGTCGGCGGAGAGCCCGTCGCGCATGATCGCGGCCATGTTCGCCCAGAGGTCCGGCCCCAGCTGACGCATGGCGAACACCGCCGCGAGCAGCACGCCCGTCGAGACCAGCTCCTGGCTCTTGCTGACCTGGCCCTTGCGGCGCGCGTCGTCTCGCCGTTTTGGCGTTGGTGCTTCGGTTCGTTCGCCGGCCATGTCAGCTCACCCCCAGCAGCCGTTCGCTGGAACCCGTGAGCGGCCCGCCGATGACGGCCTGCATGAGCGACGAGGTCGCGGGCAGCGCGGCGATGAGCACGAGCAGCCCCACGCCGATCTTGAGTGGCATGCCGACGACGAGGATGTTCGCCTGCGGCACCGTCTTCGCCACGAAACCCATGCCCACATCGGTGAGGAAGAGCGCGACGACGATCGGCATCGCCACGCGTACGGCCGTGATCATCAGGCCCGAAGCCAGCCCGGCGATACCGCTCGCCTGCAGCACGAGCGGGTTCCACGTCCCCGGGGGCACCGCCCGCAGCGTCTCCGCGAACGCCTGGACGACGATGTGGTGGCCGTTCATGCCGAAGAAGACCAGCGCTACGAGCACCGCGTAGAACTGGTCGAAGGCGCCGAACTGCGCGCCCGTGATCGGGTCGTAGACGGAGCCGAGGCCGAAGCCCATCTGCACGCCGAGGATGTGCGAGCCCATCTGCATGCCCGTGAACACCAGCTGCATCGCCAGCCCGAGCGCGAGGCCGAAGAGCGCCTCGCTGAGCACGCCCGCCGCCATGTGCGCGAGGTCCACGGGGGCGGCCGGCAGGTGCTCGGCCTGCAACGGCACCATTACCAGCGCCAGGAATACCGCCAGCCCGATGCGCGCCTGCGCGGGGATCGCCTTATGGCTCAGCATGGGCGCGGACACGAGGAGCCCGCTCGTCCGAAAGAGGATGAGCAGGAAGCCCCAGGTGTACTCCGGCGTCAGCAGCGGCATCGTCGCGTCCTACCGCCCGTAATCCGCCATCCCGGAGAACAGCGTCGCCGAGAAGCCGAGCATCGTTTCCATCATCCAGGGGCCGAGCAGGATCATCCCGACGGCTACCGCGGCCAGCTTCGGCACGAAGGTGAGCGTCTGCTCCTGCACCTGCGTCACCGCCTGGATGAGGCTCACCACCACGCCCACCACGAGCGAGATCGCCAGGATCGGCCCGCCCACCTGCAGCGCCACCCACAGCGAGCGGTCGGCCAGCCCAATCACCGTTGCTTCATTCACCGGACCACCTCCATGCCCGCCCGGGCGTTCAGTTGAAGCTCCCCACGAGCGAGCCGACGATCAGGTACCAGCCATCGACCAGCACGAAAAGGAGGATTTTGAAGGGGAGCGAAACCACCACCGGCGGGAGCATCATCATGCCCATGCTCAACAGCGCCGATGACACGATGAGGTCGATGATGAGGAACGGGATGAACATCACGAACCCCATCTGGAACGCCGTCTTCAGCTCCGAAATCGTGAACGCCGGCACCAGCACATACGTGGGGATGCCGTCGCGGTTTTCGGGCTTCTCGGCCTTGCTCAGCTTCATGAAGAGCGCCAGGTCCTGTTCGCGCGTCTGGCGGAACATGAACTCGCGCAGCGGCTCCTCGCCGCGGTTGAACGCTTCCTGCTGCGAGATCTGGCCGGCCAGGTAGGGCTTCATCGCCTCGTCGTTGATCGTCTTGATGGCCGGCGCCATCACGAATGCCGTGAGGAAGAGCGCCAGCCCGATGAGCACCTGGTTCGGCGGCAGCTGCGGGATGCCGATCGCCGTTCGCAGCAGCGAAAGCACGACCACCACGCGCGTGAACGACGTCACCATCACCAGCACCGCCGGCGCCAGCGAAAGCACCGTCACCAGCAAGAGGATCTGGATCGCCGAGCTCACGTTCTGCGGGTTCTGGGCGTTCAGCGTGCTCCCCGGCGCCGCCTGCGCCTCGGCCACGCCCGCCACCGCGAGCGGCATCAGCGCGCACCCGGCCACGACCGCGATCCGCCAGCGCGCCCGGTTCATCGTGGCTCCCCGATCACGCTTTCGTTGCGCGAAGGCCGCGCTCCCGGCCGCTGCAGGCCGCGCATCGACTGGAACAGCTCCGTCGCGAACGTCGCCAGCGGCTGCGTGGGGTCCTGCGCCGTCATCGTGCGAACCTGCGCGGCCTCGTCGTCGGTGAGTTCGTTCAGGAGCGAAAGCTGCTGCGCCGTCGCGCCGATCGCGATCACCCGGTCGCCAAGCGCCACCAGGTGGATGCTGCGGCCGTTGCTGATGGCCAGCGTATCGACCACGCGCAGGAAGCCGGAGGTGCTGCGCGGGCCCGCCGTGCGCTTGCCCCACCAGCGCAGCCCGGCGATCGAGCCGGCGATGATGATGGCGACCAGCCCGAGCCGGAGGATGAGCGACGCCGCTTCACCGCCGCCGAGGCTGAATCCGCCGCCGCCGTCCGAGTCCTTCGCCGTTGCATTCGCCGTCCCGGCAGTGGCCACCGTCGCGTTGTCGGCGGGGCGCAGGCTCGGGCCGTCCTCCGCGGGCGGCCTGGGCGCCATCGCCGAGATAAAGACCACCGCCGCGATCAAGGCCACGCAAAGCGCACCGATCCATGCGAGGCGGCGGCGGTTCTCGGGCGTCTTCACCCCGCGCGCTCCTCGGCGTCGGCGCCGCGCCGTACGACCTCGACCACGCGGATGCCGAAGTTCTCATCCACGACGACGACTTCGCCGCGGGCGATGAGCCGCTCGTTCACGAGGATGTCCACGGGCTCGCCCGCCAGCCGATCGAGTTCGATGACCGAACCCGGCCCCAGTCCCAGTACTTCGGAGACGGTGAGTTCGGTCCGCCCCAGTTCGACCACGACGTTCATCTGCAGGCCCGCGAGCATGTCGAGCGCGGACTTGGAAATGGCCGGCTGCTGCTCGGGCAGGGGCGCGAACATGGCGCGGTGCGCGGCGGGCCCGGCCGTGATCGGCGTGGGCTCGCGCATGGGCTGTGGCTGGGGCTGCGGTGCCGGCTGCGGTGCGGGCTGCGCGAACTGCAGCGGCGGCGCCTGCGGTGGCGGCGCCTGCCTCGGCGGTGGCGGTGGTGTCGATTCGAACAGCTCCGCCGCTTCCAGTTCCTCGGCGGTCAGCGTGAACCCAAGCGATTCCAACCCCGCCGTGGCCGGGTTTGCCGCCGCGGGCGCGGCAGCCGGGGCCGCCGCCGGCAGTTCCGGCATCGCCCCCGCGAGGATGTCCAGGAAGGTCCCCGGGAGCACGAAGGTCACCGGCAATGCCGCCGTCCCCGCGACGGTCGCCTTCAGCGCGAGCGCGGGCTCGTCCATCGTCGCGAGCAGGTCCGGCATCGCGTTGGCCGTCACGTCGCCGAGCGCGACCACCAGCCCCGCGGGCGAGCCGCCGAAGACCTGGCTGTTCAGTGCCGAGATCAGCTGCCCGAGCAGCGCCCCGGCGACGATGCTGACTTCCTGTTCCTGCCCCTCGGTGTCCTCGGCCGAAGCCCCGAAGAATGCCGCCGCGCCGGGTGTTTCCACCGCCGCGTAGGCCGTCGCGGCCTGGTCACGCGCGGTGGCGAGTTCGATTGGCAGCACCAGGTGCGAACCGCCGAACTCGCCGATGATCTCGTCGGGCATCACGAGGCGTCCGTCGGCGCCATCCAGGGTTGGAAGCGCGCCGATCAGCCCCGCGAGCGAAGCCGCCGCCGCCGACCAGAGGGCCGCGCCGGCGGCATCCAGGGTCTCGGCCTGGGCCGGCGAGAGCAGTTGCGCGAGGATGTCCTTCGGTTTCGCCATGTCTCGGCCGCCTTACTGTGTGACGAAGGTGACGAAGTAGACCTTCTCCACCTTCTCGTGGTGGAGCTCTTCGTTGACCGCGTCCCTGAGTTCGTCCTTCAGCTTCTCCCGCCCCTCGGTGGTCGAAACCTGGTCGATGGTTTTCGAACCGAACAGGGTGGTGACCACGTCCAGGATCTTGTGCATCTCGGGCGCCAGCTCTTCCGTGTAGACGACGTTCGCGGCGTCGACGGCCGCGCCCTTGAGGTTGATGTACGTGTGCTTCGGGTCCTCGAACTCAAGGGCGATGACGACCTTGGCGTAGGCCGGGGCCGTCGCGGGCGCCTTCAAGTTCAGCACCAGCCCGGTCTCGGCGGTCCCCTTTTTCGCTTCCTCGCCGATGGCCTTGCCCAGGTACACGGTGGGCCGCGGCGCCTCGGCGATCTGCTCCTCGGTGTAGACGGGAGGGGGCTTCGCATCGAGGTAGTTCGGCTTCACGTAGAACCAGAACGCCGCACCCGCCAGCACCGCTCCGCCGGCCATGATCTTCTTGTCGGGCATTGCCGTTACCTCCCCCTCGCGGCGTTGAGCGCGGCTTCGAGCTCGGCCTGCGTCGGGTAAACGATGACGATGTCGGCGCGGCGATTGAGCGCGCGCCCTTCGGCCGTCGCGTTATCGGCGACGGGTCGCGTGTCGGCGTAGCCTTCGAGCACGAGGTGGCCCGGCGCGATGCCGCCACCTTCGATAAGGAAGCGCAACACCGTGGAAGCGCGCGCCGCCGAAAGCTCCCAGTTCGTCGGGTAGTCCGGGCTGTTCACGGGGACGTTGTCGGTGTGGCCTTCCACGCGCAGCTGGTTTGGCAGCGCCTTCAGCACCGCCGCCACCTGCGCCAGGACTTCCTGCGCGCCGGGCCTCAGCTCGGCGCTGCCGGAGGTGAACAGGAGGTTGTCGGCGAGGCTGATGGTGATGGAATCCGCCGTCTGCCGGATCTGGATCTTGTTCTCCAGGCCGGCCGCCTTCGCGAAGTCCGCCATCTGCTTCTGAATGGTGACCAGGTCCCGGCCCTTGATTTCGCCAATCGTCGGCGCCAGCCCGCCACCGGCCGCGAAGATGGGCGAAGCCCCCGAATTCCCCTGCAGCACGTTCACGCTGAACGCCTCGTCCAGCGATTGCTGCACGATGAGCATCTTCCGGGGGTTCGAATCGCTCAGGGCGTAGAGCACCACGAAGAGCGCGAAGAGGAGCGTGAGCATGTCCGCGTAGCTCACGATCCATCGTTCGTGGTTCTCCGCCTTTGGGGCGTCGGCGGCTTTCCGGCTCATGCCGCGTCCCTCATTTCGCCGCCGTCCTTGCGGCGCTCGGCCGGGGCCAGGAAGCCTTCAAGCTTCTCCCGCACGATGCGCGGGTTGTCGCCCGACTGGATCGACATCAGCCCTTCAATCACGAGTTCGAGCGTGTGCTGCTCGTGTTCCATGTTGATGTGCAGCTTCTTCGCCATCGGCAGGAAGATGGCGTTCGCCGTGAACACGCCGTAGAAGGTCGCCACGAACGCGGTCGCGATGCCCGGGCCGATGTGCTCCGGCTCGTCGAGGTGCGCCATGACGCCCATGAGGCCCATGACCGCGCCGAGAACGCCGATCGTGGGTGCGATGCCGCCCCAGAATTCCAGGACTTCGGCGCCGGCTTTCGCGCGGTGCTTCGTCGCTTCCGCGTCGATCTCCATGATCTGGCGGAGCAGCTCGGGGTCGGTGCCGTCGATCATGAGCTGCACGCCCTTGCGCGTGAACGGGTCGTGGATCTTCTCCACGTCGCCTTCGAGCGCGAGCAGGCCCTCGCGGCGGGCCTTGTCGGCCATCGTCACGAAGAGCTCGACGGTCTCGGCGGAGTTGTGGTTGCCGCCGCCCATGAAGGCGTTCATGAACGCCTTGGGAAGCCCAATGACGTTCGGCAGGGGCTGCGAAATCACCGTCGCGCCCAGGGAGCCGACGATGACGATCATGATGCCCGGGACGTTGAACAGCGCCGCCGGGTTGCCACCTTCGAGGACGTTGCCGCCGATGATGCCGGCGAAGACCAGCACGAGTCCGATGACGGTTGCGAGGTCCATCAGGCGCTCCTCCGGATGGCGCCCATCGTCTGCCGGCGGTAGGCCGCGATGCGCTCCACGATCACGTCCGGCGTCTCAGCACAGACGTAGCGATGCCCGTTTGTCAGCGTGATGTGCGTGTCGTGCGAACTCTCCATGACCTCCATGAGGTCCGGGTTGAGGAAGAACTCCGTGCCATCGATGCGCGTCAGCTGGATCATTCCCCTCACCCACGAATTCGCCGGGTTGGGCTCAGGGTACGGAGCGGGCTTCACGCGGGTTATTGGGGTCATGGCTCTGGCGGCCCCTCGACAACCCCCTCAGGCGGGGGGCGATTCCCTTAATTGCGTCCCGCCGCTCCCCGTCCCCGCCGCCCGCGCGGGACAATCCGCCGCTCCCTCCCGGGACGGCCCCTCGTGCCGCCCTGGACCCGCGCGCCGTCCCGCCCGGGAGGGAATCCCGGGCGGGACCGACGGGCACAACGCGAAGGCCCCCTCCTATGCGGGAGGGGGCCTTCGGAGAGAGGACGAAGGATGGGCGCGAGCTAGACAGCCGCCGCCGAATCGTCGTTGAACTGCGCGATCATGCGCTCCGCCTCGTCCACGCTTTCGAGCCGGACGATGCCCTTGCGGATGGCGTAGCGGATGAGGTCGGTGCGGTTGCGCGCGTGCAGCTTCGCCATGATGTGCGCCTTGTGCGCCTCCACCGTCTTCACGCTGATGTAGAGCGCATTCGCGATGCCCTGGTTGGTGTACCCCTCGGCGATGAGCTGCAGCACTTCGCGCTCGCGCGAGGTGAGCGCCTCGACGCCGCTGCGCTGGTCCGTGCGCTTGGCCTGGTAGAGCACCTCGGCGAGGTCGAAGCCATCGCTGAGCGCGCTGGAGAAGTAGCTGTTGCCGCGGTGCACGGTCTGGATGGCCAGCACCAGCTCGGAGACATCCGACTTCTTGATGATGTAGCCCGAGGCCCCGGACCGCAGCGAGTCCAGCAGCTGGTCCTCATCGACGAAGCCGCTGAGCATGACGACGCGGGTGCCCGGGGACTGGCGGCGAATCTGGCGCGTCGCCTCGAGGCCGTTGAGGCCGGGCATGACGACATCCATCAGGACCACGTCGGGGCTGAAGCGCTCGACGGCGGCCACTGCTTCGCGGCCGTTTTCGACATCGGCCACCACTTCGAGCTCGGGCTGGCTTTCGAGCAGCATGCGCAGGGCCTGGCGAATGACCGCGTGGTCATCCACGAGCAGGATGCGGATCGGGTGTGCCTGCCGTCCCGCCGAATTCGCCTGGTTTGTTGCCGTGGGGCGAAGGGCGAGCGGGCGCCCCGGGATCCTGGTCGTGTTCATCTTCTCCTCCGGTACGTCGGGTTTCCCTTTCAGGGGTTTGACGGTGGGCGGGAGCCTGACTCCCGTCCGTACCACACGTACGACCCCAACAAGAAACCCTTAAGACACCGGCAAGTCTACCGCCGGGTAAGACTGCCAGTAGTAGGGCACACCCTTATGTTGGGGACGCAATTCCCCCGGGGTTCCACCCCGCTATTTCCCGCGATCACACACCGTATTCCAGCGCTCGCGGGCCCACCCGGGAAGCAGATGAATGGTGGCCGGGGCGTGGATTGTCTCGACTCCAGCGCCCCGCGCCCGGTGCGGTTAGACCGTGAAGAAGGCGCGCTCGACGTGCGATTCGGACGCCAGGTGGATCTCGGAACGGAGCGCGAGCATGGTGTCGGTGTTCGCCCGGACCTCGGCGGCGTGCTCATCCTCATAGATCGTAATGCGCGCGATTTCGCCGCTCTCGTCGTGTGGCTTAAGGATGTAGCTTTCGAGGCAGCCCGGGTTGTTCTTGGCGAGGTCGGAGACCTTCGTCATCACCTCGAGGAGATGCTTGTCCTGGCCGCGGCGCGGCTTGCAGATCGAAACGCGGAAGTACGTCACAACAGGCTACCTTTCCAGGGGTTGGGCGGATTCTAGAGAGCCGTTCTCTCTCCGAAAAGCGAAACGCCCCTCCCGGTGGAAGGGGCGTCGCGTTCAATGCACGTCATGCGCGGTGCCGGAGCGTGCGCCGCGCGCGCCAATCAGAGCCGGAGCTTCCCGTGGGAAGGCTGGCGCCGGCGCTGGCGCTGCGGCAGGGCCGCCTCCTCCGCCGCGAGGTCCACGGGCGGGCTGGTGAGCACCTCGTGGACATAACCGCACATGATGCAGCTGCCATACGTGCCGTGCCAATCGCGCTCGACGATCATCGAGCCGCGGCACTTGGGGCATGACTTCGGCGGGGCTTCTTGCAAAGCCGGCATGGTGGGACCCTCCTACAGTCGCAAGGCGACAGGTTTCAGCGAAGATGGGGATAGACGGGCACCGCCCGAAGGGCCTCCCTGCTGCATACGGGGTTAGCTGACGGGTTCGGGCGGAAGGTGCCCTATCGGCCGGGAGATGGCCGAATTCACCCCAAGACTGGTTCCCCCGTCGCGCACGTGGCGCGTTCTGCAGTTGCACCGGGCAAGACCGAGCGCGTTGACGCCTTCCGTCTGACGCCATACCGGACGCTACCGATTCCGTCAAAGGGTGTCAACAGGCGATTGCGCTTTTCGTCACAAATTTACCCCAAGCGCATTTCAGAAGGATTCTATTTCTTCTATCCGTCCAACCATGCGTCCCTTACGCAGACTCCGCCTGAACCTCCAGCCGCTCGCCTTCGAGTGATTGCACGTGCACCGAACGCACCGCCCGCCGCCGCCACTTCCACACGCAGAACGTCGTCACCGCCGCCCCCGTCACGCCCGAGATGTTCGCCACCATGCCCACCACGTCGCCCTTCACCGCGAAGTACAGCAACCAGCACGCCAGCCCCGCCACCATCACCAGCCAGGCCGTCAGCGAATGCCCATCGACGTCTCGTGTCCGCACCAGGCGGGCGATGTTCGGGACCCAGAACACCTGGGTCAGCGCCACGGCGGCCCAGCCAACGACTTCGATCACGGCACTCTCCGGGGAAGGGGCGTTCCCGGAGCCTAGCAGCGCCGCCGGTAACGCGCGCTCGGTGTCGACCCGAGGCTGCGCCCCCGGCGCCGCTCACTCCAGCCGCAATTCCCCCGCGAGCAGCCCCATGATGGCGATGTCCTGGTACCGCCCCGCCTTGTAGAGCGCCTGCCGCCGCACGCCCTCCTCCTGGAACCCGACCTTCGCGTACACGTGCCGGGCGCGCGCGTTATCCGCGTGGACTTCAAGCTCGATGCGGTTCAGGTTCATCATCTCGAACCCGAAGCGGCACATCGTGCGCATCGTGTCCGTGCCGTAGCCACCATCCCAGCAGCGCTTGTCGCCGATGGCGATGCCCAGCACGGCGCTGCGGTTTTCGGGGCTCAGGTCCTTCAGTTCGACGCCGCCGATGAGTTCGCCCGTGTCCTTGCGCACCACCGCGAAATTCGCCGCGAAGTACCCGGTCACCGTCGTTCCCTCCGCGAAGGAACGCTCCTGCGCGTGCGAAACGGGATAGCGCAGGCTCAGGTGCTCCGTCACCTCGGCGTCGTTGAACCAGGTGTACAGCTGCGGCTCGTCCTCCGGCTCGCGCGCGCGCAAGCGGATGAGCCGGCCCTCGTATGGCGAATCGGCGCTCACTGGCCCTCCTCGGCGAGCTCCCCGCGGAGCATGCCCATCATGATGAAGTCTTCGTACATCCCCCGGTGGAAGTAGCAGGCCCGGCGCCGTCCCTCCACCCGGAATCCCACCTTCTGGTACACGTGGCACGCGCGCGTGTTCGCCGCCACCACATCGAGCTCCAGCCGGTGGAGGTTCATCGCTTCGAACGCGAAGCGGCAGAGCGTGCGCGTCGCATCCGTGCCGAAGCCTTCGCCGCGCCGCCCGGGCGCGATCAGCAGGCCGAAGAAGCCGCAGCGGTCTTCCGGGCCCGTGGTGTGCAGCGCGACATCGCCGACGAGTTCGCCCGTCGCCCGCTCCACGACGGCGAATCGCGCGTGCCGGAAGTCCGCCCCGGACGCCGCCCGGGGCCGCATCGCCTCCAGCGAGACGGGGTAGCGCGACTCGTTGAAGCGGATCGTCTCCGGGTCCCCGGTCCAGGCGTGCAGCAGGGGCACGTCCCCCGGTTCGCGGGCGCGCAGGCGAATGAGACGGCCTTCGGTGGGCGAACGCATGGCCGCGCATCGTACAGCCACGGCCGGGCGTCGCGCATCGCCCGTACAAACGAAGACAGGGCCCCTCGCGAGGCCCTGTTCCCTGGTTCGCCTGTGCCGGCGCTAGCTGATGAACAGCGGCGCGAGCACCAGCGTGATCGTGCTGAGCAGCTTCACGAGCACGTGCAGGGCCGGGCCCGCCGTGTCCTTGAAGGGGTCGCCCACGGTGTCGCCGACGACGGCCGCGGCGTGCGTGTCCGAACCCTTGCCGACGACCGTGCCGTCGGGATTCTTCATCCCGCCTGACTCGATGAACTTCTTGGCGTTGTCCCACGCCCCACCCGCGTTGTTCAGGTAGGTCGCGACGAGCACGCCGCCGATGGTGCCGACCATGAGCATGCCGGCCACGGAGGCCCAGCCCTCATTGCCATCGCCACCGAAGGCGTAGCGGAAGATCAGGCCCACGGCCACCGGCATGCCGACGGCGAGGATGCCCGGGACGATCATCTCGCGCAGGGCAGCCCGCGTCGTGATGTCCACGGCGCGGTAGTAGTCCGGCCGCACTTCGCCCGTCATGATGCCGGGGTTTTCGCGGAACTGGCGGCGCACCTCTTCGATGATGCCGCCCGCCGCCTTGCCCACCGCGCGGATGGAGAGCGAGCTGAACAGGAAGACGAGCATCACGCCGAGGAGCGCCCCGACGAATACGTCCACCTTGCCCAGGTTCACGGGCATGATGCGCGGCAGCGGGAGCGGGCTGCCGCTCTCCAGGAACGGCTTCGCATCCGCCTCGGCGACGTCGCCGTCGGCAACCTTGCGGTCGAGGATGGCCGCCGTCTCTTCGCGGTCCGCCACCAGGAGGCTATCGACGTCGGCCTGGGCGAACTTGTCCTTGTCGCCGACTTTGTCCTTCAGCGCGGTGAGCGCGGTCGAGTAGTCGGCGACGAGCGCGGAGGCCGCGGCCTTCGTGTCCTCGCCCGGCGGCAGGAGGTTGTTATCCTGCTGCAGGGTGACGTAGCGCTCGGCGTCGTCGGCCGCGATCTTGGACATTTCGACGCGCACTTCATCGAGGTACGCCGTGAACAGCAGGAACGCCGCGAGCGCCGCCGAACCCACCGCGTAGCCCTTGGTGAGGGCCTTCGTGGTGTTGCCGACGGTGTCGAGCGCGTCGGTGATTTCGCGGGCTTCGGGCTTGGTGCCTTCCGCCATTTCAGTGATGCCGCCGGCGTTGTCGGTGATGGGCCCGAAGGTGTCCATCGCGAGGACGTATGCCGCCGACATGAGCATGCCCATCGTCGCCACGGCCGTGCCGAACACGCCCGTGGAGATGTCGCTCACGTTCGCGAGCTCGGCCTGCTGGCCGAGCACGAAGGCTACGACCAGGCCGAGGCCCACCGTGATCGCCGTCACCGCCGTCGTTTCGAAGCCGACGGCCGTACCGATGATCATGTTCGTCGCCGAGCCGGTGCGGCTCGCGCGGGCGATTTCCTGCACCGGGCGCCAGGCGCCGGCGGTGTAGTACTGGGTGATATAGACGAAGGCGATGCCGACGGTGATGCCGACGAGGCCGCAGGCGAAGAACCAGCCCCAGACATCTTCGAGCATCACGTTGGTGCAGATGCCCAGGCCCACGATGCTCAGCGCCGTGATCGTCCAATAGCCGCCGTTCAGCGCGCCCATCGGGTCCTTGATGCGGCTCGCCCAGAAGGGCACCGTCATCATCCCAATGATCGTCGCGAACACGCCGAAGGAGCGCAGCACGAGCGGGAAGAGCACCCATTCCACACGCCCGGTGGCGATGTAGATGGACGCGCCGAGGATCATCGCGCCGATGTTCTCGGCGCTCATCGATTCGAACAGGTCGGCACCGCGGCCCGCGCAGTCGCCGACGTTGTCGCCGACGAGGTCCGCGACGACGGCGGCGTTGCGCGGGTCGTCCTCGGGGATGCCCGCCTCGACCTTGCCGACGAGGTCCGCGCCGACGTCGGCGGCCTTCGTGTAGATGCCACCGCCGAGCTGGGCGAAGAGGGCCACGAAGCTGGCGCCGAAGCCGAAGCCGACGATCAGGAAGGGGGTCTCCTGGATGGTGTGGCCCAGCAGGTTCGAGTAGATCGCGAAGATCGACGACACCCCGATGAGGCTGAGCGCCACCACCAGGAAGCCCGAAACCGCGCCGCCGCGCAGCGACGCGTTAATCGCGTCCGCGAGGCTGTTCTGGGCCGCCGCCGCCGTGCGCCCGTTCGCGCGCACCGCAATCGACATGCCGATGTACCCCGAAACCCCCGACGCCAGGGCGCCGACGATAAACGCGATACCGGTGAGCAGGCCGACTTCCGTCGACTCCTTGAAGATGCCGACAATGACCGCGACCACCACCGAAGTGACCACCGCGAGCATGCCGATCGTGCGGTACTGCCGATTCAGGAACGCGTTCGCGCCTTCCAGAATCGTCCCCGCGACCTCCTGCATCGAAGCCGTCCCCTTGTCACGCTTGAGGACGTCGAGTGCCAGCCAGATCGCGAACAGGACCGCGGCCGCCGATGCAGCCGGGATCATGATCTGGGCCAGGAGCATGGGTCCCTCCCCCGATAGGTTTTTCTGCCCTTTCAGCGGGCACACTGAACCGGCGGCCGCCCCTGCGACGCGCCGAAGCGTGGCGGATACTAGCAGCCCCACTCGTTAGGGAAAAACACCCTTACCCGCCGCTTTGTCCGTCTCGTATCGCGCGCCGCATGCCAGTTTGTCTTTGCCGGCGACCCCCTTTCAACTCTCTATCACTATTCAGGGCTACCCTTTCAGCCCTATCCTGCATGTGGGCCGGCGCCTGCCGAGTCCTGCCATGGGGTCCCCTATCCCGTGAAATACGGTCTGCTCAAGGTCACCACGCCGGGCGAGGTCCTCGAGTTCCCACTCGACCTCCCTTCGCTCGTCGTGGGCCGCGCCCAGAGCAGCGACCTTCGCATCGATGACCCCAGCATCGCGCGCCGGCACGCGCGCCTCTCGTTCGATTCCGGCCGCTTCTTCATCGAGGACCTCGGCTCCGCTTCCGGCACCTTCATCGATGGCTACCGCATCGAGCCCGGCGTCCCCGCGCTCGCCGGGCCCGGCCAGGAGCTCCGCTTCGGCGACGCCGCCGCCTGGTACGAAGCCCCCGAATCCGAGGACGTCGCACTCGCCACCGCCGCCCCGGCCGCCGCGCCGCCCGCCGACAGCTTCGATACGGCCATTCGTGCTTCGCTGACCTCACCGGTCGAACCGCTCGACCCCGGGGGCGCCGCGCGGGTGGCCGTCCTTTCGCTCGCGAACCGCGGCCGCATCGTGGACGACTTCGCCATTACCGTGGACGGCCTGCCGCCCGAGTGGCTGACCCTCAGCCGGCCCTCGGTGTCCCTGCTCCCGGGGGATTCCGCCGAAGTCCAGATCGCCATCAGCCCGCCCCGTCACGAGTTTTCGGAAGCCGGCGTCTATGACTTCACCGTGACCGTCGCCTCCGGGCAGGGCGGCCGCGAAGTCGTCCTCCCCGGCAAGGTCGAGGTCACCCCGTTCCGCGATGTCGCCTGGAGCCTGGCGCCGGTGCGCGCGAAGCGGGACTTCCGCGTCATCGCCACGAACCGCGGCAACAGCCGCGAAGTCTTCCGCCTCGAAGGCCAGGACGACGAAGAGTCGCTGCGCTACGTGTTCCAGCAGCCCGCGATGGACCTCCCGCCCGGTGGCGAAGGTGCCGTCGCCTTCCGCGTGGCGCCCCGCAAGAAGCCCTATTTCGGCGCCCAGAGCGTCCGCCCCTTCCGCATCAATGCCACCTCCGTGGCCGATGGCACCGTGCACGGCGGCGCGATGGGCCAGCTTGTCATCCATCCGCCGCTGCAGCCGGCGAAGCGCGGCGCCATGTTCGCGCTCATGTTCTGCGTCGCCATCGCCATCGTGACACTCGTCGTCGTCATCCCCGACGCGCTCTTCGGCGGCGGGGGCGGCGCGAAGACCGCCTCCGCGGAGGAAGCCTTCAAGGGCGTCCACCTTTGCGATGACGAAGGCAAGGCCGAACAGCAGCAGAAAGCCGCCGAGGAACTCGCGCTCTCCGGGCCGCCCACCGCGCAGGGCGCCACCGCCGCCAGCCTGGGTGCGCCCTTCTATGCCCAGAACGACCCGCGCTGGGGTGATGTCGAGTACGCGAAGGCGAAGGACCCGGAGTTCGGCCCCGACTGGTGCGGTTCGACCATCGCCCAGTGCGGCTGCGCGATGACCTCCGTCGCCACCATGCTCGCGATTTACGGCGTGCTCGAAACCCCCGACGGCGAACCGCTCAGCCCGCAAAGCCTCAACGCCTGGTTCAACAAGAACGCCCGCAGAACGAACCGCGGCTGGGTGAGCCAGGGCTACATCTACGGCGACGTGATCTGGACGGCGGCGAACCAGCTCTCGGGCGAAATGGCCGCCAAGAAACCCGGCACGCGCACCGTCCGTTTCCTTCGCACCGGCACCGGCTCAGAGGAAGAGGTTCGCCAGCAACTCCAGCTTGGCCGGCCGGTCGTGCTCGAAGTGCCCGGCCACTGGATCGCTGCCACCGGGCTCGTGGGCGACAAGATCCAGATCAACGACCCCTTCTACCGCGACCGCACGACGCTCGATGCCTACAAGGGCAAGGTCCGCAGCTCGGTCCTCTTCGAACCGAGCGAGGACCTCAGCGCCGTCGTCATCACTGTCCCCGCGGATGTCCGCGTGCGTGTGACCGATAAGGACGGCCATGAAGTGGGCACGCTCAACACCGGCACGCGCGAAGATGCCGCGAAGTCCGCGAAGAACGAGATCCCCGGCGCGAGCTACTCCACCCGCAAGGCCTGGCGCGACCCCACCTGCATCCAGAAGGCCCCCACCTCCGAGGAAGGCACGAACCAGATCGTCCTGCCCGGCCGCCGCGAGGACTACAAGATCGAAGTGCTCGATACGGCCGGCGGCGCTACGAACGTCGCCATCCATACGTATGACAAGAACGGCCAGCCCACCGTCCAGGTGCTCGAGAACCCCGGCGCGGTGGTCGCGAGCCTGAACTTCGACCCCGAAAAGCCGCCCGAGATCAAGGTGGTCGAGGGGCAGCAGCCCACTGCCGCGGGCAGTGCCCAGGCATCGGCGACGGCCGCGGCATCGGCGAGCCCCGCGGCGACGAACACGCCGGTCCCCGGCGCGCTCAAGCCTGGCGAAACGAACATGACGGTATCGGCACCGGCCGGCGCCACCCGCATCGAGATCGCGAACAACCTGGGCTTTGCCCTCGGCGATACCATCCGCCTCAGCCCCGGTGCCGCGAACGAGGAAGACAACGTCATCAGCGGCTTCGGGTCATTCCTGCTCGCGACGCCGCTGAAGTTCCCGCACACCGCCGGCGAACCGATCATCCGGCTTTCCGGCGCGGGCGGCGGCACCGCCACGCCCTCCACCACACCACCCCCGGCGCCACCGCCCGCGGAGCCCGTGGAGCCGCAATCGCTCGACCTCGCCTGCACGACGACGCTCACGGACGCGCCCAAGCTCGCCACCCTTATTTGTTCGGTGCGCATCGAGGGCGACTACACCACCACCCGCTGGACCGTGAACGGCAACGTGCAGAACCCCTTCACCGGCCAGACGGCGCTTTTCGCCACCTACACGCAGGACACCAGCGCCGCTATCGCCGTGAGCGCCTGCAATCGCACGGCCTGCAAATCCGTGGCCACCAGCCAGGCCGTCCGCTTCACGCCACAGGCCGCGGCCACCACCATCGCCGCCGTCGCCACGCCCACCCCCACCGTGCCCCCGCCGCCGGCCGTGGGCGTCACCGTCGTCTGCTCGCGCAAGTTCGACCAGGAGTCGCACGCGGTCATCGATTGCGACGCCCTCACGCGCATGAACTACACCAGCGTGACGTGGAACATCTCCAGCAAGTACTCCACCTTCGTCCCTGTCACGGAGACCGACAACCACCTCACCTTCAAGCTCACCGATGCCACCCCGGACGACGCGAAGGGGTTCGCGAACATCGATTTCCAGGCCACGGCCTGCACCACCTCCACGTGCGAGGTTTCGCCGCCGTTCCGCATGCCCGTCCCGGTCGCGAACGTCACCGTCACGGTCCTGCCGAACTCGGTTTCGATGAACCGGAGCATCACGCTGTTCGCGGTCATCAGCGGCGGCGAAGCTCCCGCCGGCGGCTACGTTCGCTTCTTCGATACCGCCATCCGTCCCGATGGCAGCACCAAGACCGACCAGATCGCGCTCGACGTGCCCATCACCGAGTTCGCCACCTTCGCCATCGGCAGCATCACCGTCGCGACGGGCAACTTCCCGCTCGATGTCCCGCGCCCGCCCGACCCGCGCGCATCGGTCATCCACCAGATTCGTGCGCGCTTCGAAGGCGGCAAGAACATCCTTCGCAGCCCGCTGAGCAAGCCCGTGCCGCTGGAGATGCTGCCCCCGGCCGACGACGTTTGCGACTCGCTCGACAACGACGGCGATGGGGTCATCGACGCCAACTGCGAGTTCGCCATTCGCATCGGCGCCGGGACGCAGCTTTCGAACATCACGCTTACGAAGGCGTCCGCGCCGACCGCGCCACAGCCGGACAGCATCACCGTGGCCCCCGGCGAAGCCGTCACCGTCACCGGCTCCGTCTCAGTGGCGGCGGCGACGGGCGGCATCGATTTCTGCCCGAACTGCACGCGGCAGATCTACCTGGGCATCGGCGCGAACATCGCCGCCGTGCCGAATCGTCCTGCCTCCGCGGCGAAGTGCGTCGCCGTCGCCGTGCCCACGGGCGCCACGGAGGTCTCGCTCCCGGCCACGACGTTCACGGCGGACAACACGCCCGGCCTCTACTACATCCGTGCCACGAGTTCGCTCCAGAGCGCCTGCGGCAACCCGCCGACAGGAGGCCCCGAGACAAGCGTCGCCCGCGTTATCGTGCGGGGCGAGGTCAATCTCGCCTTCTGTACGGGCGGCGCCACCTGCACCGCTTCGGTCACGAACGGCAAGGGCTTCCAGCTCGCCAGCGGCGTCACCGCGCGGCCGCCCGCCAGCGGCCAGGTGAACGTCGGCCGCATCGACTTCTGGGAATCCGTCCCCGGCTCGACGACGGAGGAGCACGTTGGGTTCGCGCTCGTCCACGGCGACGCCGCATCGACGCAGCTGAACACGAACACGCTCGGCATCCTCGCCAACGGATCGCGCGTGGGGACACACCGCCTTCGCGCCATCTACACCGACCCGGGGTCCGGCGGCGTGTCCTACTTCAATCCCACGACGACGCGCGGCGCGTACGCACTGCCCGCCGGCCCGGGCGTGGCCCCCCAGTGCGGCACCGCGCCCGATCCGTTGCCCGCCGGCTGCTTCGAGGTCGTAGTCGTGCCCGCCGATGTCACCGTCGGGCTCCTCTCCTCGACGCCGTCGCTGGCGCTGAGCGCGGTCACCACCGGCGCGTGCCTTCCCACCGAGTGCGTGCGGCTCTCCGCGCAGGTTTCCCCCGCGGATGTGAGCGGCCTCGCCCTCGGCGTCGCCACCGGCTACATCCAGTTCCTCGATGGCACGGACCTCGTCGGCACGGCCGCTCTTGGCGCGCAGGGGAGCGCCAACCTCGACGTGTACCCCGCGAACTTCGGCTTCTACACCGCCGGCGCGACCGTCACCGGCGCTCGCAGCCTGACGGCGAAGTACTGCCCCGCCGTGACCGGGAATACCTGCATCGAACAGGGTGACTACAAGATCGGCACAAGCGCATCCACGCCCGTCACCTTCACGGGCCAACCGACCAATGCCTCGCTCACGGTCTCGCCCGGCACGCGCCAGCTCGGCGTCGCCACGCCCGTCACGGCCGGGGTCACGCTCGACCCGGGCGGGTACGGCAACTACCCCGGCACGATCGAGCTCTACGACGGCGCGATCCCGATCTATTGCGCCGAACGCATCGCTCTTTCCTGCGACCTCGGTAAACCCTGGCTGCGGGTCGATACCTGGACGGGCGGCAGTTCGCACACCTTCTCGTTGAGCTTCGGGCAGGGCCAGGCGCCCTTCGGCGCGGGTGCGCACACGCTCGCCGCCGTGTACGTGCCGGCCACAGCTTCGAACTATCTAGGCGCGCGCTCCGCGGACCGGGTGCTGACGGTCACCGCCGCCCAGAGTGCGACGACGCTGCAGGTCACCGCACCCCTGCAGGCAGCACCCTGCGATACCGCGCCCGCGACATTCGTCGTCGGCTGCGCCATCAACCTCGTCGCGACGGTCGATGCCGCGGGGTTCGGGGGCCAGGCGGGTGTGGTCGAATTCCGGCGTAATGGCACCGCTATCGGCCAGGCCAACGTCAGCCTTGCGGGTGCGAACCCCGTGACCGGCACCGCCACCCTCGCCCTCGACGGCGCGAGCACGCCGTTCTCGGCGGCGGCGCTGCCCGGCGCGGGGACGGCGCATCAGCTGACGGCGCACTTCCTCGGCGCCGGGAACTACGCCGCCAGCGACTCCGCGGTCCGCAGCCTCAAGGTCGACCCGGGTATCACGAGCACCAATGTCACCGTGTCGCGGGCGAACAACAGTTGTGCCGGGATCACCGGGAATCCCGCGCTGGGCGAAAAAGTGCTCCTGACCGCGACGGTGACCGGATACACACCGCCGGGGGCGGGCGCCATCGCCGGCACGGTCGAGTTCTTCGATACTTCGAACGGCAACCTCTCGCTCGGATCGGCCAACCCGGGGCCCAGCTGGTTCGGCGGCGCCGTGAACCTGTGCGTCACGGCCACGACGGCGAACCTCGCCACGGGCTCGCACACCATCAGCGCCGCCTTCACCTCCACCAGCGGCGACCACGCGAACAGCGCATCGGCGACCGATGCCACGATCGCGATCGACCCGGCGCCCACGGAGTTCACACTTACGAGTTCGAGCCCCGCCGTGCGCCTTTCGCCCGCCGGCGGCGGTGCCTGCCTCGCGCCGGACTGTGTGGCCATCACCGCGTTCGTCGTACCGGGCGCGTTCGGGGCGCACGCTGGCTCCGTCCAGTTCTTCGACCAGTCGCGACCCGGCGCACCGCGCCTCGCCACGATCGCGCTTTCGAACCAGCAGGCCACGCTCGACCTCCGCACGGGCGCCTACCCCGCGATCTACCCGACGGACGGCACGCCGCTCACCGGCAACCACACCATCTCCGCACGCTACTGCCCCGCGACGGACCCCTCGGGCGTCACCTGCACCGAAACGGGCAACTACCTTTCGACGCCCGCCGCGCCGCTGCCCGCGCACCAGAAGGTTATCGACTTCCAGCCGCAGACCACGACGGTGGACCTCACGCTCACGCCCGCGACGGTGAGCCTCGGGTCGGCGACGCCCGTGGCCGCGGCCGTCAGCCTCGCACCCGGCGGCTTTGGCGCCTACGACGGCACTCTCCAGCTCCTCGAGGGCCAGACCGTCGTCGCCTGCGTCGCCCGCGTGGTCGGCCCCGGCTGCGCCAACGCCTGGCCGTCCGGCGAAACGAACGGCCACACGTTCAGCCTCGATTTCTCCACTCCCGGGAGTGTCGCGCTGCCCGGCGGCGCCCATGCCCTCACGGCTCGCTACACCTCCGGCGGTGGCAACTACGCCGGTGGCATTTCCCCGGCGCGCACCCTCACCGTCGAACAGGTGGCGTCCACCACGACCGTCGATGTTTGCGTGCCCGGCGGGGCTACCTGCACGGCCCCCACCCTTCCCTACATCGTCGGCACCGATGTCGACCTGCTCGCGACGGTCTCCGCGAACGGCTTCGGGACGGCGAGCGGCACCGTTGAGTTCCGGCGCGGCTATGCCAGCGCCGTCAGCCCCGGCACGCTCCTCGGCACGGCGACGGTGAACCTCGCGGGCACGACCACCGTCACCGGCAGCGTGCGCCTCAACCTCACGGGGACGAGCACACCGAAGGTGGCAGAAGGCCTGCCCGCCGACCCTGCGGCACATGCCATCACCGCGCACTTCCTCGGCGGCGGGAGTTACGCCGGCAGCGCCTCCGCCGCCACCAACTTCACCGTCACGCCGAAGCCCACCACCGTCACGGTCCAGGCGACGAAGGCGACCAGCGCCTGTGCGGCCGCATCGGGCACGATCGTGCTCGGCGACCCTGTCCTGCTCACCGCCCTGGTCGTGGTTTCGCCCGTGCCCGGCGCCCGGGCCATCGCCGGTACCGTGGAATTCCGGGACACCTCGGCGGCGAATGTACTCCTGGGTACGGCCTTCGTTGTTCCGAACCTGGCGGGCGGCTCCGCGAGCCACTGCGTCTACACCTCGCCCTCCGGCGTGGGTGCGGGCAACCACACCGTGAGCGCAACCTTCGTCTCCACGAGCGGCGATTATGCCGGGTCGGCATCCACGACGGACGCCGCGCTCGCGGTCGACACCATCACCACCGCAACCACCGTCTCGATGACGCCCAACGCCGTCCCCGAAGGCGGCTCGCTTACCCTTTCGGCCACAGTCGCACCCGGGACGGGCATGCCCTACGTGGGCGCCCTCACCGGCAACGTGGAGTTCCGCGCGGGATACGTTTCCGAAGCGAGCCAGGGCACACTGCTCGCAACCGCGGCCCTTGCCGGGAACGCGGCCAGCACGGTCATCCCGAGCATCTCCCTCGCAGCCGGCGCGCAGACGGTCACGGCCCGCTATGTGGGCGACAGCAGCTACAAGCTCAGCGCCTCCACGGCGGCGAACCTCACCGTGCTGAAGACGACCACCGTCACGGTCACCGCCACGCCGAACCCGATCGGCTACGGCGCGAACCTCAGCCTCCAGGCCGACGTCTCGGGCTACACGGCGGCGCTCGGGGCGGTCGACGCGACCGGCGGCAAGGTTGATTTCTACAGGGGCAGCACGCTGCTCGGCACCGATACGAGTGGCACCACCACCGGCGGTGTGCGGTTCACCCTCACGGTCGATACCGATGGCACCGCCGCCATGACTCCCGGCACCTATGGCATCACGGCGGTGTACTCCGGCAACGCCGCATACGCGACCGCGACATCGGCGCCGATCGGGGTGCAGGTGAACGCGGCGGCGACCACGCTCACGATTAACACGGGCACGAACTGCACGGGCGGCAACGCGACCATCGCACTCGCGGGCACGGTCGACCTCTGCGCCACGCTCACGCCCGCGAGCTTCGGCGACCCGACCGCGAACGGCGGGGCGGTCAGCTTCTTTGTCGATGGCGTCGCGGCCGCGGGCACCATCACCTATGCCTGCGGCGCTTCGCCGCTGACCGCCTGCGGCGCGAGTCCGCTCACCGCGAAGATCACCCTCACCAGTTCGCTCCTGCTGCTCGATGGGGGATCGCACTTCATCTCCGCCGCCTACTCCGGCAACAGCTCCTACCTCCCGTCCTCGACCGCCAGCGGTCTCACGGTCACGGTCACTCCCGCGCCGACGGCGGCCACGGTCGCCTTCCAGGCCGGTTTCACGTCGCCGTTCGTGGTAAACCCGACGGGGACCGCGCTGATCAAGGTCGCGGTTGCGCCGTCGCCGGCCATCGCGTATTCGCCGAATTCGGGCACGGTGGTGCTGTATTCGTCGCCCAGCGGCACGGGCGGCTGGACACCGGTCGCGGTTAGCAACACCTACGATGCGGGCACGAGCAGTTGGCTCTTCAACCTGAGCGCGGGCCCCCTCCAGGTCCTGCTGCCGGGCAACCACTATCTCGCGGCCCAGTACCTGGGCAATGACAACTTCGCCGCCAGCGCTGCTGTTTCCGGCCCGGGCCTGCTGCTCCAGATACAGCCACAGACCATCGTTTCGGTGTCGTTCTCGATGGCCACGCCGATCCCCAACAGCACGCCGTTCACGGTGACGGCGACACTGGGGCCGGGCGGGCTGGGGGGCTATTGCGGCACCGTCACCTTCAGCGAGGTGCTCATCAACGGCAGCACCGTCCCGATCGGCACGGGCACGCAGGCAGGCCCGAACATGTACACCTTCGCCGTGCCGGGCACGCGATTCCCCACCGCCGGCAACCGCACAATCCGCGCGTCCATCACCGCCTGCGGTCCGTACACGGCCGGTACGGTTGACCAGCCAGTGACGTTCAGTTGATCCGGTCTTTCCGGTCGAACACGCCTTTCCAAATGGTGGAACCCGCCGCCGCGCGCCGATATCCTCTGGCTTCGCCCGCCGTTGCGGCAGGTAACATGGGGTTTTCGGCGTGAAGTACGGCACTCTCGAACTCGCGGTGGCGGATGGCCCACCCGGTCAGTACCCCATCGACCTGCCCCAGCTTACCATCGGCCGTGCTCCCGGCTGCACGATCGTGCTCGATGACCATTCCGTCTCGCGCCAGCACGCACGCGTCTTTGTCGAATCTGGCCGCCTCCTCATCGACGACCTCGGCTCCGAAACCGGCACCTACATCGATGGCGAACGGGTCGTGCCCGGGAGCCCCGCCCTCGTGCACGATGGCGCCGAACTCCGGGTTGGAAGCGCGCGCTTCCGCTTTGTCGCGCCCCCCGTGGCCGCGGCCGAAGCGACCCCCTCGGTACTCCCCGTCCCGGGCACGCCCGATCTCCCCGCCGAGGAAGGCGCTCCCGAGGAAGACCTCAGCCCCGACATCCATTGCTCGCTGGCCCTGCCACCGACACCCATCGATCCCGGAACCTCGCCCGGCCTCGCCTACCTGACCATTCGCAACCGCGGCCGTGTGGTCGATGGCCTGGACCTCGCGATCGACGGCCTCCCCCCCGAGTGGATCCGCATGAGCAGCGCGCGCGTGCTCCTCCCCCCGGGTGAGCAGGCCGAGGTCACCATCGTCATCCAGCCCCTGCGGCGGTCCGAATCGCGCGCCGGCGATTACCCGTTCTCCGTGGTGGTCACCTCGTCCGAGACGGGCCGCGAGGTCGTCACCTCCGGGCAGGTCACGGTCCTGCCGTTCGAGAGCACCGAGATCGCCCTCAAGCCGGTGCGGTCGCGGCGCGACTTTCAGCTCATCGCGGCGAACCACGGCAATTCCGTCGCCACGTACGCCCTCGCCGGCAAGGACGACGAAGAGACCTTCGTCTACGAATTCGAAGCACCCGCAATCCACCTCGAACCCGGCGCGGAGGGCATCCTTCGCCTGCGCGTGCGCCCGCAGAAGCGCAAGCTCTTCGGCCAGCCGCTGATCCAGCCGTTCCGCATCACCGGTGTCGCCACCAACGACCCGGCGGCGCGCATCAGCGCCGATGGCCAGCTTCACATCGTCCGGCCGTTGCAGGCGTGGAAGATGCCCGCCATCCTCACGATGCTGCTCTTCATGACCTTCGGCAGCCTGCTCGTCTACTGGCGCTGGCCGCACACGCCCACGAGCGCTTACTACTACGCTCGCAACATCGTGCTCGATGTGCGCGAACTCGTCGGGGGCGGCGAAAAGAAGGCCAGCGCCGCCAACCCCGAGGACCGCTACGCCGGCGTCCACATGTGCGACAAGAAGGACGCGACCAAGCAGCCCGCCTTCTCCGGCCCCGCCGCCGCCCCCTATTTCTCGCAGCGCGACCCCGCCTGGGCCGATACCATCTACGCCCGCTCCGACGACAAGCAGTACCCTTCGGCCTACTGCGGCACCGATTTCGACCAGTGCGGCTGCGGCGTCACCTCCGTCGCCTCTGTCATGGCGCTCTTCCAGGTCCTCACCATGCCCGACGGCCAGCCCCTGAACCCGAAGACCGTGAACGAGTGGTTCAACAGCCAGGCCCGCGAAACCAGCCGCGGCTGGGTCAGCACCGGATACGTCTACGGCGATGTCGTCTGGAGCGCCGTCAACCAGCTCTCCGCCGAGATCGCCCGTGCCCATCCCGGGTCGCGCACCATCCGCTTCGCCGGCGTCGGCACGGGCAAGGAAGACGAGGTCCGCAGCGAACTCAAGGCCGGCCGCTTCGTCATCCTCGAACTCCCCGGGCACTACGTCGCCGCCACCGGTGTCGATGGCGATACCATCCTCATCAACGACCCCTACTACCCGGACCGCAAGCGCTACATCGACTACAAGGACAAGGTCCTCTCCTCCGTCCTGTTCGAACCCTCCACCGACCTCTCCGGCGTCACCATCACGGTGCCCTCGGACGTGCGCGTGCGCGTCAGCGACGCCCAGGGGAAGGTTGTCGGCACGCTGAAGACGGTCGCGCCGACGGAGGCGGCCGCCGATGCGCAGGTCGGCATCAAGGGCGCGACCTACCGCTTCAAGCACGCCTGGCGCGACCCCACCTGCGTCGAAAGCCCACCGCCCGCCGAGGCCGGCACGAACCAGATCACGCTCCCCGGCGCCCTCGGCCAGTACAAGATCGAAGTGACCGACCCGCGCGGCGAAAAGACCTCCGTCGCCATCCATACCTACGACCGCCTCGGGCAGGTCGCACTTCGCAGCGAGGATGGGCAGGGCCAGCTCGTCATCCAAATGAGCTACGACCCCACGAAGCAAGCACCGGAGTTCGCCGTGACGGGCGCGATTTCCCCCGGCGGTGGCGGCGCCACCGGCTCGGCGACGCCTTCCGGGGCCACGCCCTCGGGCAGTGCGCCGGCCGGGAACACTGGCGGCGCCGGGGCCGGCGGCACTGGCGGCGGCACCCCTGCCGGCGCGACCCCGGGCACCCCCGCCAACGGCACTCCCGTCCCCGGTGGCAGCCCCACGGGCACGGCCGGCGGAGGCACCGCGACGGTCGCCGTGCCCACGCCCACGCCCCCGCGCGCGCCGAACAACGTCACCGTCGTCTGTACGACCACCTACGTGCAGGACCCGAAGAACGCCACCGTCGCGTGCAACGCCGCCATCGATGGGCCCGTGACGAGCCAGAACTGGACCATCAACGGCGTGCCCGCACCCTCGGGGCAGAACAAGAACACACTCTCGTTTTCGTTCCCGCAGGACACGACCGTGGCCGTGGTGCTCTCGGCGTGCAACCTCTCGGCCTGCAAATCGACCGCCAGCGAAGTCAAGGTGCAGTTCCCGCCGCCGGGCACGCCCACCGTCACGGGCACGCCTTCAACGACGCCGACGGCAGCGCCCCCGCCGGCGGTCAGCGACGCGCGCCTCTTCTGCGATGTCACCTACGACCCGTACGACCTCAAGCGCGGGCTGATCTCGTGCGAAACCACCTTTGTCGGCCAGTTCACCACCGTCGTCTGGAACGCGCCCAAGGCGAGCCCGCCGTCCGGGGACACCGGCGTGAAGACCTGGACGACCGTCTACCCGCTCGCGCCGGGCGCGGCCGGCACCGCGATCACCGTCACCGCGACCATCTGCAACTTCACCACCTGCGTCACCCCCGATTCCGTGACGGTAAACGTGCAGTACCTCGCGGGCGCGGCACTCAGTGGTGGCTGCAGCGGCATCTCCTTCTCCTCCGATGTCGTCGGCTATGCCCAGTGGTTCATCGATGGAGTGCCGAAGGGCGGGCCATCGACGCTCAGCGGCGGATCGTCGTTCACGCCCTCCGCCTATGGCCCCACGGCGGGCACGCACACCATCGACGTCCTCTACGGCGGCCGGCAGGTCTTCCGCTCCGGCATGACGGTGACCTGCTGATGGGCGCCGCGCTCCATCCCGATGTCGAACGCGGCATCGCGCTCATCCATCGCCTGCTCGTGCTCGAAGTCGCGCGCATGCGCGAAGCGGGCGTCCCCGTGGGCGAGGACGACTACCGCGGCCTCTACGTCTCCGATGCCGAGGCCGACCGCCTGGCCGCGACGCTCCCCGGCCCGCTCGCGGAGAGCGCCACGCACGCGGCCTACCGCCACGATGTCGCCCTGCTTCACACCGAATGCGCGGGCCCCCTCGCGCGCCTGCGTGACATGGGCGGCCTCGATGTCTTCGACCTGGGTGTGCTGCTGTTGGCCCTCGCCGCCGAGGCCGACCTCGGCACCGAACGTCTCATCGGCTACGTCCAGGACGATGTCACGAAGAAGCGACCGCGCGTCGAGCTCGCCCTGCGCATGCTCGCCGCCTCGGACGAATTCCACGCCCGGCGCGACCATTTCGCGCCCGGCGCGCCCCTTCGCCGGCTCTACCTCGTGTCGTTGCTGGACGAATCGGGCACTCCCCAAACGCCGCTCCTCGGACGGACCATCGCCCTCGACCCGCGCGTCGCCGGCTTCCTCCTCGGTGAGCGCGAGACCGACGAGGCGCTGCACGCCTTCGTGATCCCGGTCGCCGAATCCCCCGCGGTTGCCCTCGAACCAGCCCTGGCGGAACGCGTGGCCTCGCTCGCGGCACTGCCCGCTGCCTCGCTCCGCCCGCCGGTGGTCGCCCTCTCGGGGCCGGACCCCGCCGCCCGCGAATCGGCCGCCGGCACCCTGGCCCGCGATTCGCACCTGGGCCTCGTACGCGTCGATTTCGCTGCCGCCGCCCACGAACTGGGGTTCGAAGAGGCTGCCATTCGCGCGCTGCGCGAGGGCGCGTTCAGCGAAGCCGCCGTCGTCCTCGATGGCGTCGATGCGCTCTCCCAGGCCGACGGCGAACGGCTCCGGGAGCTGCTGGCGCGCACGCCGCTGGCGCCGCTCGTGCTTCTCGGTTCGCGGGCGCCCTTCAACTGGCCCGGGGTTCGCATCGAACTGCCCGGCCTCGATTTCGATGCCCAGCGCGCGAGCTGGACCGGGCTTCTCGCGGGCGAAACCGTCTCCGAGGCCGATGTGGCCGCCCTGGCCGCGAAGTTTCGCCTCACCGCGCACGCCATCGCCGCCGCCGTCGAAGGCGCGCGCGGCCACGCCCGTTGGCGCGATCCCGCTGCCCCGCGTATCTCCCTCGACGATCTCCAGGCCGCCGCGCGTACCCAATCGACGCCGATCCTGAGCGACCTCGCCCGCAAGATCGTGCCCCACTACGCGTGGGACGACATCATCCTCCCGGCCGACGCGCGCGAGCAGCTGCGCGAGATGTGCGGCTTCGTGGAACACCGCCACACCGTCTACGACACCTGGGGCATGGGCCGGAAGCTGGCCATGGGCAAGGGCATCCTCGCGCTCTTCGCCGGCAGCTCGGGCACCGGCAAGACCATGTCCGCCGATGTCATCGCCGGCACGCTCGGCCTCGATCTGTACAAGATCGACCTCTCCGGCATCGTCAGCAAATACATCGGCGAGACCGAAAAGAACCTCGCGACCATCTTCGCCGAGGCGGAGACCGCCAACGCCATCCTCTTCTTCGACGAAGCCGATGCCCTCTTCGGCAAGCGCTCGGAAGTCAAGGACGCCCACGATCGCTACGCGAACATCGAGACCGCCTACCTCCTCCAGAAGATGGAGGAGTACTCCGGCATGGTGATTCTCGCCACGAACCTGAAGAGCAACCTGGACGAGGCGTTCCTCCGGCGCCTCCACTTCGTCGTGGACTTTCCCATGCCCGAGGAGGAGGACCGTCTGCGTATCTGGAAGGCCACGATCCCGCCCTCGCTCCCCGTCGCGGAGGATGTCGACTTCGCCTACCTCGCGCGGCAGTTCAAGATCGCGGGCGGCAACATTCGCAACATCGTCCTGGCCGCCGCCTTCATGGCCGCGGGCGAAGGGGAGAGTGTGCGCATGGGCCACTTCATTCGCGGGGTCCGCCGTGAGTATCAGAAGCTCGGCAGGATGGTGACGGATGCCGAATTCGGCTCCTACGTGGGATTCCTGCGCCCCACATGATCGCGCGAACGCGTTACGATGACGCACGGCCTTCCCGGCGCTCGAGAGCGGCCGGGACCTCGCCCCGGAGGTATCGCCATGGTTGAGTCCCAGTACGCATCCGAATCCCTGCGCGGCGCCGCCCGCCGGAAGGCGAACACAACCGATGCCGCCGCCCCGGCCAACCCGCTCCTTCGCATGCAGCGCCAACTGGGCAACCAGCACGTGGCGCGCATGCTCGCCCAGCGCGTTGGCGCCGAAGAGGACGAGATGATGCAGGGCAAGCACGATGTGGCGCTCGCCCAGCGCGTTGGCGCCGAAGAGGACGAGATGATGCAGGGCAAGCACGATGCCGCGCTCGCCCAGCGCGTTGGCGCCGAAGAGGACGAGATGATGCAGGGCAAGCACGATGCCGCGCTCGCCCAGCGCGTTGGCGCCGAAGAGGAGGAGAAGCAGGGCAAGCACGACGCCGCGCTCGCCCAGCGCGTTGGCGCCGAAGAGGACGAGATGATGCAGGGCAAGCACGATGCCGCGCTCGCCCAGCGTGCCCCCGCGGCGCCAACCGTCGGGCTGGAGGGCGGCCCCGTCGGCGAGGACCTCCAATCGCGCATCGATTCGAAGCGCGGCGGCGGCTCAGGCCTCTCGGACACCGTGCGTGCCACCGCTGAAGCGTCCCTCGGAACATCCTTTGCGGATGTCCGCGTCCACCGCGACGCCGAGTCCGACGCCCTCAACCGCGCCATCACGGCCAAGGCCTTCACCACCGGCAGCGACATCTTCCTGCGCGAGGACCAGAACCCCGGCGACATGAACCTCATGGCCCACGAGCTGACCCACGTGGTGCAACAGCGCGGCGGTGGAGGCGGCGTCTCGCGCATGCTCACCGTCGGCGCCGCCGACGACCCCTTCGAGCGCGAGGCTGACTCGGTCGCCGACGCGGTCGTGTCCGGCCAGGGCCAGCGCGCCCTCGACGAGATGAAGGGCTAAACAGGCCCGGGGGCCTCGCCATGTTCAGCGACATCGACGAAGCCCTCCGTCAGCTGTTGACGGCCGGCATCCCCATTCGCGCCGGCGAGATCGACATCAGCTTCGAGCGCCCCACGCGCGAGTGGTCTTCCAAGCTCTCCCGGCCGACGATCAACCTCTTCCTCTACGACATCCGCGAACGCGCCGAGCTCCAGAACATGCCGTTCGAACACGAACGCGCTCCCGGTTCGAACGTCGTGGTTCGCCGGCGCACTCCGCGCCGCCTCGATGTCGCCTACATGGTGACCGCCTGGACACGGGACCCCGCGGACGAGCATCGCATCCTCGCTTCCGTGCTCGCCTGCCTCTACCGGTCGGACACGATGCCGGGTGAGTTCCTTTCACCGGCACTGCGCGACATCGGCCAGGACGTGCTCCTGCGCCTCGTCCCACCGGACCACATCGCGAAGCCCGCCGACTTCTGGGGCGTGATGGATAACGACCTCCACGCCAACCTCGCCTTCGTCGCGCTCGTGCCGCTCGATCCCTACGAGCCCGTGCCCTTCCCCGTCGTGAGCTCAGCCGGGTTCGAAGCCCGGCTCATCGGCGACGAGGGGCAACGCGACCGCTTCCAGATCGCGGCCGGCATGGTCTACGCCGCGGGCGAGGACCCGCGCCCCCTCGAGGGCATCACGGTGAGCGTCGAAGGCAGCGCCATGAGCGCGCTCACGGGGCCGGATGGGCGCTATTTCCTCGGCAATCTCCCGGCGGGAAAGCACCGCCTGCGCCTCGCCGATGCGTCCGGCCGGACGGTGACGCACGAAATCGAGGTGCCATCGCCGCTCTTCGATATCGCTTTTGCGGCAGTGTAAACGACGATTCCGCATTCGCGCTTGAAATCCCCTGTAGTTCGTTCCAGATCGGCAACGATCTGATTGCCCCGCGCGCTTGCAATCCTGTTACGATTGCCGCGCCCATCCCAGGGGGACGCAGAGCGCCCCCTCACCAGGAGAGTCCCCGTGGCCACTGCTTATCTGACGCCGGGCGTCTACGTCGAAGAGGTCGATCGCGGCACGAAACCCATCGAAGGCGTTGGCACCGCCGTCGCCGCCTTCCTGGGCCTCGCTGAAAAGGGTCCCATCGGCGAATCCGTGATGGTCGCCAACTGGACCCAGTACCAGGAGACCTTTGGCGGCTTCGTGCCCGGTGCCTACATGGCGCAGGCCGTCCACGGGTACTTCAACAACGGCGGCACGCTCGCCTTCGTCGTCCGCGTCGGCAAGGACGATGTGGCTGCCGCGCCGGCCGCCGCCGCCGCGGAGATCACGGCCAAGGCCAGCGGCAATCCCACGACGCTGAAGGCTATCGCGCGCGAAGCCGGCTCCGAGGGCATCTCCCTGGAAGTCAGCGACGGCCCCGAGGACACCTTCAACCTCACCGTCAAGAAGGGCGCCCAGGAAGAGAAGTTCGAGGGCCTCACCATGGCCCGGGGTGCCAAGAACGCGCTTGAGGTCGTCAACAAGACCTCCACGCTTGTCACCCTTGAGGAAGTTCGCATCCAGGGCGCCAGCGTCCCGGAGCGCGCCCCGCAGGCCGGCAGCTACGCCCTCACCGTCGCTTCCACCGCCGCCGTCGTCCCCGTGACCCCCGCCGATTACGAAGGCAACGCGGCCGATCGCTCGGGCCTCGGCGGCCTCGAAGCGGTGGACCAGGTGACGATGGTCTGCGCCCCCGACATCATGGCGGCCTATGAGCAGGGCGTCCTCGATGCCGACGGCGTGAAGGCCGTCCAGCTCGCCCTCATCGCCCACTGCGAGCGCATGGGCGACCGCGTGGCCATCCTCGATACCCCGCCGGGCCTCAACGCCCAGCAGGCCTACAACTGGCGCATGACGGAGGCCGGCTACGACTCTAAGTACGCCGCCCTGTACTACCCCTGGATCCAGGTCTCGAACCCGATCCCCGGCGGCGCCACCACGATGATGATGCCCCCCAGCGGCCACATGGCCGGTGTCTGGGCCCGCAGTGATGGCGAGCGCGGCGTGCACAAGGCCCCGGCGAACGAAGTCGTCCGCGGCGTGCTCGGCCTGGGCCTCAGCCTCACCAGCCCCGAGCAGGGTGTCCTCAACCCCGTTGGCGTGAACTGCATCCGCAGCTTCCCCGGTCGTGGCATCCGCGTCTGGGGCGCCCGTACGCTCTCCAGCGATGCCTCCTGGCGGTACCTTAACGTCCGCCGCCTCTTCAACTACGTCGAGAAGTCGATCTTCAACGGCACCCAGTGGGTCGTCTTCGAGCCCAACAACATGGACCTGTGGGAGCGCGTCAAGCGCGACATCAAGGCCTTCCTCACGCGCGTCTACATGGATGGCGCCCTCTTCGGCGCTACCGCCGACCAGGCCTTCTTCGTGAAGTGCGACGCCGAGAACAACCCGCAGGCGACCCGCGACGCCGGGCAGCTCATCGTTGATATCGGCATCGCCCCCGTGAAGCCCGCCGAATTCGTCATCTTCCGCATCGGCCAGTACGCGCCGGAAGCCTGATCCAGGGAACCTGAGGAGACATAGCCATGCCTGACCGCACCGACCCCCTGATTGGGTATCAGTTCGCACTCGAAGTCCAGGGCATCATCTCCGGCTACTTCACCGACATTTCCGGCATCGGCAGCGAGCAGGAAGTCGTCGAGCACAAGGTGACCACGCCCGACGGCAAGGACGTGATCATGAAGATCCCGGGCCGCAGCAAGTGGGGCGACATCACGCTCAAGCGGGGTGTGACCAACGCCCTGGACTGCAACGCGTGGCGCAAGATGGTCGAGGACGGCGACATCAAAGGCGCCCGTAAGAACGGCTCGATCATCGCCTTCGACGTGAAGTTCACCGAGATCGCCCGCTGGAACTTCGTCAACGGCTGGCCGTCGAAGTACAGCTTCGGCAACATGTCCGCCGGCGATAGCGGCGTCCTCACCGAGGAGCTGACCATCGTCCACGAAGGGATCGTCCGCGAAAAGTAACGCGGCCTCCCCGCGCCGACCCTCATCCAGCCGGGAGGCAGCATCGCCGCCTCCCGGCTGAACACACTGGAACGCCATGGCACTTCTTCAGACGGAGTTCGATTTCGTTCTCCCCCGCGGTTACGTCGATTCCCAGGGCAACGTGCACCGGGAAGGCTCCATGCGCCTCGCCACCGCGATGGACGAAATCGCACCGCTGCGCGACCCGCGCGTCCGCCAGAACCAGGCCTACCTCGTCATCATCCTGCTCTCCCGTGTCATCACCCGGCTCGGGAGCCTGCAGGTCGTCACCCCGCACGAAATCGAAAGCCTCTTCACCGGCGACCTCGCCTATCTCCAGCGCCTCTACCGCCAGCTCAACGAACGCGGCACGTCCATCGTCACCGCCCAGTGTCCCGGCTGTGGAACCGACGTGGAGGTCGATATCGCCAGCCTGGGGGGATAGCCGGCTACCCCCTCGACCGGGTCTACGAGGAGGTAGCCTATCTCGCCTACCACTTCCATTGGCCCGCCGACACCATCCTCGAGATGGATCACGCGGAACGGCGGAAGTGGGTGGCCGAAGTCGCCGCTATCAACAGCCGGCTGAACGAGGGAGGAAGGTAGCGCCGTGCCCGAACCCGCCGACCCGCTCGTTTCACACCAGTTCGTCGTCGAAATCGATGGCATCCAGTCCGCGCGCTTCACCGAATCGTCGGGCCTCCAGATGTCGACGGACGTCTTCGAATACAAGGAAGGCGGCCTCAACGGCTACACGCATCGCCTTCCCGGCCGCGTCAGCTACACGCCCCTGACGCTCAAGCGCGGCGTCGCCGACGGCCCCGAGCTGTACGCCTGGTACAACCGCTTCAACACCGCCGCCGACAAGACGACCGAGCTGAAGAACATCTCCGTCGTCCTTTATAAGCTCGACCATACCGAAGCGCTGCGCTGGAACTTGCACGGCGCGTTTCCGACGAAGTGGTCGTCCCCGTCGCTGGTGGCGTCGTCCTCGGATGCGCTGATCGAGAGCTTCGAAATCGCCTTTGCCGACGCCGAAGTGGTGAGGCAGTAAGGTGGCGCGCTGGCCGTTTCGCCGCCGCGGACCCGCCGGGGAGCCGGCCATGGCGCCGCCGCCGGTGATGCCGGCCGCGCCGCCGGCCATCGCCCGCACGGTCGAACCCGAACCCGAGGCGGTCACATCCGCGCCCATGGAGACTGCCCCGCCGGCCGCGGCACCCGCTGAGGCCCCCGTGCGACCGGCCCCCGCGCGCGCAGTGGCCCGGTTCGCCGCATCACCCACCGTTTCGGCCGGCGACGACCCGGAATCGCGCTCGTTCCAGCACGACCTCGCCGCCCGCCTCATGCGAAATGCAGCGTCGCCGGTGTTGGGGCCGAATGCCGGCTTCGGCACGACGGCCGTGACCGCCGCCGAGAACCTCTCGATGGCCAGCCGCATCGCCCAGACGCCGCTCGCCGACGACGTCATCGGCCACTGGGGCGAAGGCGACGAGATGGAGGCGGACGACGAGTTCATCGGATCGCTGCCCTCGCTGATGAGCTACTCCGACCCGGGCTCGATCATCAGCGGGGCATCGGCCGAAGGCTCGCCGCTCGGGCCGCGCGCCCAGCGATCGGCCGCCAGCGACATGGATCCCCTTCAGCAGATGTTCGAGCGGATGTCCGCCGGCGCCGGCGCGGCGGACAGTGCCCGGCCGCCCGTGTGGCTCGAACGCGCACGCGAGCAGGGTGGCATCGAGCAGCCGCTCACCCGCGCCGAACGCGTCGCCCAGGCCGGGCCGGTGGCCCCCGTCCGGCGCTGGTCCGAGGGCGCGCCCGAAGCGGCGGCGTCGCCGGCATCACCGCCCGCACCGGCGGCATCTCCATCGCGGCCGGCACAGAGCTCCGTGCAGCGCACCCCGGCTTCCCCGACGGCTCCGGCTCCGCCGCCGCCCGCGTCGGGCGCCTCGTTCTCGTCGGCGCCACCGCCGCTCGCGACGGGCCGCACGCGGCGGCTCCGTGACGCCGTGCAGTACGTGAACACCGACTCCCTGCGGGACGCACCCGACCCATCGCCGCCGCCCCCGGCGGCCCGGCGAATGGTGGAGAATCCCACCCCTTCGAACGCACCGGTGACTCCAGCGGCCGCGGTCGCGGGTGGCGGCGCCGCATCGAGCGCGGCACCCGTCCCCACGCCGCTGGTGCCCGCGAACCCGCCTGGCGCGCCGATCGCGCGGTCGCTCGCGAGTCCAGGACCGACCAGAAGGGATCACACTCCCGGCGAAGACGACATCACCGGCGGGAACCCCGCCGTGCCGCCACCGCCTGCACCCACCCCGGGCAGCGGCTCCGCGGCCGATGGCCCCATCGCGCGTTCGACCATGCCCGACTCGCCCTCCCCGGCTCCCGCGGTCCCGCAGGAGGAGCCGGCGATGCGACAGGACATTGCGCGCGCCATTGCCGACGATGCCACCCATGGCCAGGCGCCGGAGCCGCTCGCGCTTCCGCTCGCGCAGCCCGCGGAGTCGCCGTCGAGCGCGCCCGCGTCCGGGCCAACCGTGACCCCGGCCCCGGCAGTCGCACGTACCCCGGCGCTCCCGGACGCCGCCCCGGGCGTGGCGCCGAATGCCACCGGCCCATCGACGTCTCCCGCGGCGAGCCCCACCGGCGTCACCGCCGCCGCGCCTCCGCCGCTGGCGCGCACCGTCAGCGCCGGTGACGCTCCACTGGCGCCTTCCCCATCGCAACCGAAAGCAGCCTCGGCGACCGGCCCATCGACGTCTCCCGCGGCGGGCCCCACCGGCGTCACCGCTGCCACGCCTCCGCCGCTGGCGCGCACCGTCAGCCCCGGTGACGCTCCACCGGCGCCTTCCCCATCGCAACCGAAAGCAGCCTCGGCGACTCCGTCCGCGGGCGTTCAGCGCGCGACGGCTTCACCGGCAGCGACCGGTGCCGGGCCGGGCACCGAAGCCGCGCTTCCGCTCGCCACGCCGGCATCGCCACCCATCGCGCGCACCGCTGACGGCACCGCGTCGTCGCCGCCGGTGCGCGTCGCGGGCGAACCGCCGTCGGCCGGCGCGCGGCCTGCGACCGCCGCATCCGATGCCGGCCAGGCCGCCAACACCGCCGCGCGTTCCCCGGCGGCCCCTTCCGTTCCCGCGGGCGAAGTGCCCATCGCGCCGTCCGCGACCTCGGGCACCACGACCGCGCCCGGCGCGCCGGCGGCTCTGGCAATCGCACCGGGCGTACCGATTAGCGGCACCGTCGAACGGCTCCCGGACGCGGGTGAGGTCACGGGCGCAGCATCCGAAGCCGCTGCGAACGCGCCGGATGCCCTCGCCACCATCGCGCGCATCCCCGCGGTCGCGGACGTGCCAGAAACCGCGACCGGACCGCTCGACCTCCCGCTCGCGCCGGGTGCGTCCGCCCAGGCATCGGGACCGCTTGCTACAACGACTCCCCCGGCGCCGCTGCCCGGCGCAACGCCGCTCGCGGTAACGCCGCTCGCGGTGACGCCGCGGGCCCCTTCATCCGGCTCGACGAACCTGGCGGCGAATCCGCCGGGTCCGGCCGCGGCTCCCGGGATTCCCGGCATTCGACGCTCCCCGGCCGAGGCTGGCCCGGCTCACCCCGGGGGCACCGGCGGTTCCTCGTTGACGCTCCCCGAGTCCAGCGCACGAGGCGATCGTGGTGGGGCCCCCAACCCGGCGCCGGCGACGGTCGCGCGCGCCGTGGCTCCGGCCGCGACAGCCGGTGGCGCCGGCACCGCGCCCTCGTCACTGCCGTTGGGCGGCCCGCCGGCACCCGGCATGCCGCTCGCGCGCACCGCGGCGACCGGCCCGGCGCCGTCGGCGGCTGCCCCCGCGAGCACACCGACGCGAGCCGGGAGCACTTCGGCGCCGAACATAAGCGCGACCCCTCCAGGGCTCGCGAGCGCGGCCGTGCCCGCGAACGCCGGCACGTCTCCCATCGCCCGCAGCGCCGCGGACGGCGATGTGTCACCAACAGACTCCCCGGCGCTACCGGGTATCGCGGGAACGACGGATGTCCCGGGGCGGGAGGCGTCGCCGTCGCCGCTCCCGGCTGCCATTGCGCGCGTCGCGGACGTGCCGGGCGAAATCACACCGCTGCCGCTGGCCCTGGCGGTAACGGATGCCGCGGCGGCTGATGCCGGCTCGCCGCCCGCGCTCGCGAACGGACCCGTACCGGTGTCCGCCGCGCTCGGGACCGAATCACCCGCGCTCCCGCTCGCACCGGCGCACACGAATGGGCCCGCACCGGTCGCCCGCGCCATCTCGCCGGAGCCGTCGTCCGAACCCGCTCCGCGCGGCGGCACGGGATCGCCTGCTGCGCCCGCTGCGCTCCCGCCCATCGCACGGACTCCGGCGTCGCCGCCATCGATCGAGAACGCCTCTGTGGCGGGAGCGCCGGCACCGGCAATCGCCGCGCCGTCAGCCAGCCTGCCGGGGGCAACGCCCGGGATGCCGCTTCCTCTCGCGACGGTCGCGCACCCGGAGGCGGTGGCACCGTCCGCCCCGGCGACGGCAGGCTCCGCGCCCGGCGGGTCGTCGCCAGGTTCGCCGCCGGCCATCGCGCGCGCCGCGGACCCGGGCCTGGCCGCGGGTTCGCCTGTATCGCCCTCCGGCGCTCCTGCGCCCGCGTCGCTACCGCTCGCATCTTCGCCCCAGGCCGGTCGCGCGAACGATGCTCGCGGTGCCGGCATCGCGCACGATGTTCCCGGTGCCGGCATGGCCAGTGGTGCCGTTTCCTCGTCCACGCCGGTCTCCCCGGTGACCGCGCCGTCCCCGCCTGTCGCGCGGACGGTGGCCGCGGTCGAACCTGCGCGGGGCGATTCTGCGCCGATCTCGGACACCGGTTCCCTTCCCCTGGCAACGGCTCCCCACGTTGGCCCCGATGGCGGTGCCTCGAGCGCGGTCACGCCCGCCGCGGCGGTCGCACGGACCGCGGTCGAGCCTGTTCTCGCGACTGAGCCCAGCCTGCCGGACGCCGTGACCCTCCCACTCGCGACCCCAGGCGGCGAACCGCGGGCCGCAGGTGCCACCATCGTGTCTGCGCCGTCGATTGCCCGCGTGGTTGATACCCCCGCGGCGAGCGTGGCATCGCCTGGACTCCCGATGGCGCCGCCCGCGACGGCTGGACCGGCGGCGAACGCGACGGCGATGTCCAGCGCGCGACTCGCGGACGACACCCCCGCGGCGACTGACGCCGGCATGCCGGCCTTACCGCTACCAGCATCGCCCCCGTCGCCGGTGTCCCGTTCGCAGCCGCCAGCAAGCCCGGCGCTGCAGCTTCGGCGGCGCGCGGCGACCGAGGCGCTCTCCGGCACCTTCCCCGCGACGCCGCTGGCGCCTGCTTCACTCGACCTGACATCGCTCCCGGGCCCGGCGACGGCACCGGTCGCGATGCCGACGCAGGCGACCGCGGCCACTGCCATCGCGCGCGAGCCCGCGCCGCTTTCGCTCGGGCCGGCACCATCGCGGAGCTTCGCGCACCGCGCCGTGGCGCGCGCGACCGCGAACGGAGCACCCACGCCTGCCTTGCCGTTCGCCGAAGCGGCGACACCGCCGCCATTGGTTGCCCCCGCCCGCCAGGTCGCCCGCGCGATGGCGCGCGTCGAGGCTGCTCCCACGGCGGGGCCGGCGCCGCTCTCGCTCGCGACCGCTCCAGCGGCCCCGGTGCACCGTTCGTTCGAGCACGCCGCGCGCGGGCCGGTGCTCGCCTTTCCTCGCCTCACATCCGCCGAGATGCCGCTTGCGCCCGCGGCCACGGCCCAGCCGGCGCAGGCGCAGGTGCAGCGCGAACCAGATTCATCCGAGGCCGTGGGCAGAATCGTCGAGAGCGGCAGCGGCGCCAGCGACTCCACGAAGGTCCTCGCCACCGGCTTCGATTGGGGGGCGCCCGAACTCCCCCGCGAACTCGACAAGCTCGCGGATCGCCTCTGGCAGGACCTTCGCCGCCGCCTGAGGGTCGAACGCGAACGCGAACGGGGGTGGGTGTGATGCCCGCGAAGGGAGTGACGCCGTGACGCTCGTCAAGGCCAAGTTCACCAATCTCGATACCAATGCCTCGATCGAGGTCATGTTCAATCCCTCCGAGTACAGCTTCTCCAAGTCCAACAACTGGGCCGAGAAGATCTCGGGCGGCGAGAACACGACGGGGCTCGAATTCACCGGCGGCAGCCCCGCCGAATTGCGGATGCAACTCTTCTTCGATACCCACATGAAGGGCCAGGACGTGCGCACCGCGTATGTCGATCCACTGTGGAAACTCGCCATGGTCAATCCCGACCAGGCCGATGCGAACACCGGCAAATCGCGCCCACCAATGTGCGAATTTCGCTGGGGCCAGTCGTGGTCGTTCAAGGCTGTCGTCACGAGCATCTCGGCGAAGTTCGACCTTTTCATGGCTGATGGAACACCGACTCGCGCCACGGTCGACCTCTCCCTCAAGCAGGCCGAGGATGCGTCACAACTCGCGGCCCAGAACCCGACATCTGGCGGCGTCGCCGGTCACAAGACACACGTTGTGGTCGAGCGCGAAACCCTCGATATCATCGCCGCGAAGGAATACGGCGAATCGCGCCACTGGCGGCATATCGCAAAGGCGAACCGCATCGATAATCCGCTCGGCATCCGCCCTGGCATGATTCTTACGTTGCCGCCGCTGGAGTCCGCCTGATGTCCGGGGAACTCCAACTCTCCTTTGTGACGATAAAACTTGAGGGAAGAGACTTTGCTTCCGACCTGATGGACAACCTCCTATCGGTTGAGGTTGAGGACGCGCTCTATCTTCCTTCCATGTTTCGCATCGAGCTCTATGATGCGAACCTGGATTACGCGAACGATACTCAATTTGCCATTGGGAAGGCAGTAGAGATTACGTTCGCAACACGTTCCCATACAGGATCGACGCTCACAACGGGTGAACTGATTAAGGGCGAGATCACCTCAATCGAGCCGATGATTCCCTACCGCGGTACGAGTACGCTTGTCATTCGTGGTTACGACAAGACGCATCGTCTGCATCGTGGCAAGAAGACGGCGGTCTTTCAGCAGGTTTCCGATAGCGACCTCTTCGGGCGGATTGGCGGCGCCAGCGGCCTTGCTGTCGAAGCGACGTCCACGACGGTAGTGCACGAGGTCGTTTTCCAGGACAACATGACCGACTGGGAATTCCTCTGTACGCGCGCCCGGCGCGTCGGACACGTGGTGCGCGGCGCCGCCGGGAAGCTGATCGTGAAGAGCCTCGCGAACCTGCTCAGCGCGTCCCCGGTCGCCACGCTCAAGCTCATCGACAATGTGTTCGAATTCCGGCCGCGGATTACGGGCGAGGCCGCATTCAACGAGGTCACGGTCCGGGGTTGGGATCCGCTGAACAAGACGGCGATCGTGGGCACGAACGCGTCCACGCCGCGAACCACCACTGCCGGCACCCAGGATGGATTCGCCCTTGGGGCGGCCGCCTTCAGCAGCGCGAAGTGGACCTTCACCGGCCTGTCCGTGGCCACCCAGGCGGAGGCCGAGGACATGGCGAAGGCCGCGAGGGCCGAGGCCGGCGCCGCCGACGTCCAGGCCGAGGCCCTCGTTAATGGGAATACTGGCATCAAGGCAGGTACCCTGGTCGAATTCGCCGGTGCCGGTTCCCGCTTCAACGGCAACTACTTCGTGACCCAGGCGATTCATCGGTACGATGCCGATGGCTACCGTACCGAACTGCGCGTCGCCGGACAGAGTTCGGACACCATTGCCAGCCTTCTCAGCACGGGCGCCGGTGTTCGCACCGGCACGACCACGGAACGGCATGCCGCAATCGCGCTTGTCACCAACAACAATGACGAAGAGGACCTCGGCCGGGTGAAGCTCAAGTACCCCTGGCTCAATGACTCGCTGGAGACCGGCTGGGTTCGCATCGCCTCGCCCATGGCGGGCAACGGCCGCGGCCTCATGATCCTTCCCGAAGTGAACGACGAGGTCCTTGTCGTCTTCGAACACGGTGATCTGAACCAGCCGATCGTTGTCGGCGCGCTCTGGAACGGCGCCGATGCGCCCCCGCTGGCCCATGCCGATGCGGTGGACGGCGGCAACGTCGAGCAGCGCATCCTCAAGACGCGCGCCGGCCACACCATTCTGCTCAAGGACAAGTCAGGCGAAGAAGCCATCCACATCATCGACAAGAGCACGAAGAACAAGGTGCTCATCGATACCGCGAGCAAGACCATCACCGTCGAGGCCGAGGACAAGATCATCCTCAAGGCGAAGAACATCGACATCACCGCCACCGAGACGATCAACATCACGGGCAAGGACATCGCCACCAAAGCCAACGCCACGATCAAGGAGGAGGCCACCAGTACCTTCGATATCAAGGGCACCGGCGTCACCGTCGAAAGCTCCGCGGCGCTCGCCTTGAAAGCGAACAGCACCGTCGATCTGAAAGGCCAGGGCCCCGTGACCGTCGAGAGCTCCGCGATCACCCAGGTGAAGGGCTCCCTTGTCAAACTCAACTAGCTCCGCCCGGCTCCGTATGCGGGGTGCCGCATGATCGACCAGGACCAGCTCATCGGCCGCGGCTGGGCGTTCCCTCTGCGCGTCAACGGCGCGGGCGGTATCGCCGTCTCCTCGGGCACGAACGAGATCGAGGAAGCCATCGTCCTCATCCTCGGCACATCCCTCGGCGAGCGCGTGATGCGGCCGCTGTTCGGCTGCCGCATCCACGAACTCGTGTTCCACCCGTTGAACGACGAAACCATCGGCCTCGCCCGCCGCTACGTCGAGGAGGCGCTCGCCTTCTGGGAGCCGCGCATCACCGTCGTCGAAGTGCGGCCCGTCGCCGACCACCTGAACGCGCCCCAGGGGCGGATGCTCATCTACATTCGCTACCAGGTGCGTGCCACCAAGGACGAGCGCACGCTCGTCTATCCTTTCTACGTCATCCGCGAGGAGTGACGGGAGTACGCCATGCCCCTGCCCGATCCCCAGCTCGACGACCGCCATTTCCAGGACCTCGTCAACGAAGCGAAGACCCTCATCCCGCGCTTCACGCCCGAGTGGACCGACCATAACGTTTCGGACCCCGGCGTCACGCTCATCGAGCTCTTCGCCTGGATGACGGATCTTCTCCTCTACCGCCTCAACCGCGTGCCCGATAAGAACTACATCCGCTTCATGGAGCTGCTGGGCATCTCCCGCAAGGATGCCGTCCCTGCCCGCACGCGTCTTTCCTTCGGGCTCTCCGCGCCGCAGCCCGGGCCCGTGACCATCGCCCGCGGAACCGAAGTCGCCACCGTGCGCACCAGCGAGCGCGATGCCATCTCCTTCACCACCGACGAGGACCTCGTCCTCTGGCCGCCGACGCTCCGGCACTGCCTCTTCTCGTCCGATGCGCAGTCCTACGTGGATTTCCTTCCGCGGCTCCAGTCCGATGGCGAGTTCTTCGACGCCTTCCAGCGGGTTCCCCTCCCGGGCGATGCGCTCTACTTCGGCTTCCCCGAGAACCTCAGCTCGCACCTGCTCAGCCTGCGCCTCGTCTGCTCGCTCGAGGGCGTCGGCGTCGACCCGAAGGATCCGCCGCTCGCCTGGGAGACCTGGTGCGGCGATGTCCGCGGCTGGACGCGAGCGCGCGTCGAACGCGACGGCACGGGCGGGCTCAATCAGCCGGGCGATGTGCTCCTCACGCTGCCACCGGGCCTCGAAACGCTCACCCTCGCCCGCCGGACGGCGCACTGGCTTCGCCTTCGCGTGCTGCAGCCGCGCCCCCGCCAGCCCACCTACTCGGCATCGCCGCGCATCGATACCGTCACCGCGACCACGCTCGGCGGAGAAGCCGAGGGCACGCATTCGATGCCGCTCGTGGGCGAAGTCCTCGGACGCGGCGGCGGCATCCCCGGCGAGACCTACCTTCTCCAGCACACTCCCGTGCTTCCCCGGCGCCCCGGCGAAGTGGTCGAAGTCGAGGAAGAGCCGGGCCAGTGGGTCGCCTGGTCGGAAGTGCCTTCCTTCCGCGATTCGGGCGCGAACGACCGGCACTTCACCCTGGATGGCGTCTCTGGCACGGTCGCCTTCGGTCCCATGATTCGCACGCGCACCGGCGCCGAGCGCCCGTATGGCGGCACGCCCCCCAAGGGCTCCGCCATTCGCATGGTTCGCTATCGGATGGGCGGTGGCATCGAAGGGAACGTCGGCGCGAACACGCTGACGGTCCTCAAGTCCTCCATCCCCTACATCGCCAGCGTGACCAACCGCGAGGGTGCCCGCGGCGGCCTCGATCCAGAGACGCTGGAGGAGGCGAAGTTCCGCGCGCCGCTCGCCCTGCGCTCCCAGGACCGCGCCGTCACCGTCGAGGACTACGAATTTCTCGCGCGGGAAGCCTCGCGGCGGGTGGGCCGCGCGCGCTGCATCCAGGTCCGCAACGATGGCGGAGGCAGTGCCGTCCCGCCGGGCACGGTCGAACTCCTAATCGTGCCCGTGCTCCCACCGGACCACCCGCGCACGCTGCAAACGCTCCAGCCGCCTCCGGACCTGCTCGAAGAGGTGCGCCGCTATCTCGATGAGCGCCGCCTGCTCGCCACTCAGCTCGCGGTCGATGGGCCCGCGTTCGTTGGGGTGAGCGTCGAGACGTCGGTGGTGGCGCAACGGCACGTCAGCGCCGAACAGGTGCGCGCGGCCGTCCTCAGCCGCATCAACGAATTCCTCGACCCGCTCCATGGCGGCCCCGACGGCGACGGCTGGCCCTTCGGCCGCGACCTCTACCTCGCCGAGATGCAGTCCGTCGTGCAGTCCGTCGATGGCGTCGAATACGCCCAGGACGTGACTCTCTACCAGGTCGACCTGCAGACGGGCCAATCCCGGGCGGCCGGCCAGCGCATCACCATCGCCGAGGACGTGCTCCTGCTGTCGTTCGAACATACCGTCTCGGTGGCCCAGCGAGGTGCCCGGTGACGCAGCCGTTGGAGACCCGCCGCCGCGGCCTCGCCCCCGGCGTCGTCCTCCCCGGCGACGACGGAGCGGGTGCGCTGCCACCCGTGGCGATCGCCGGCGCGGAGCCCCCGGCGTGGCCGCCGCTGCCCCCCGGCGTCCCGGAATGGGCCAGCAGCTACCTGAACTTCCTTCCCGGCATCTACAGCGGCGAGGACTTCCTCGGGCGCTTCCTGCTCATTTTCGAAACCATCCTCAATCCCATCGAACGCACGATTGAGAACATCCCGCACCTGTTCGATCCGCTGGTCACGCCGCCGGACGCCATCGACTGGCTGGGGAGCTGGGTCGGGCTCGTGCTCGACCCCCGCTGGCCGGAGGATCGCCGCCGTACGCTCGTGCGCGAGGCGGCGTCGCTCTACCACTGGCGCGGCACCCGCCGCGGCCTCACGCGCATCCTCGAGCTCTACACCGGCATCACGCCGTCGATCACCGAGCCGACGCTGAGCCAGGTCGCCGCCGACCGCGCGCGCGCCTATCGCTTCCACGTCGAACTGGCGCTGCCCCCGGACGTGCGCATCGACGAGGCGATGGTCCGCGCCATCATCGACCTCGAAAAGCCGGCCTTCGCCGCCTACACGCTGGAGATTCGCCGCCAGCGCTGACGCCTGCCGCCGCCCGCACCTATGGAGCGAGTTGGAGGAAAGGCACCCCGCTGCCATCGATCCGGCGCTCGGCCGACCAGCCGCGCGTGTTCGCGTCCTTCTCGACGGACCACCAGTAGAAGCCGTCTGCCTCCACGCGGTCCGAGGTGATTTTCACCTTGTCCCCGTTGCAGAGCTTGGTCACGGAGGACGCCGTGAGCTTGGGCTCGATGCGCACGTTCAGGCAGTCGTTCGGCGGCGCCGAGTTGAGCACGATGGCCGTCGTGCCGCGTGCGAGCACCGTTGGCGCCGGTGTTGGCGTCTCGATACCGGTGCTTGCGGTGGCGCTGGGCTCGGCCGTGGCGTCCGCGGGCGTGCCGCCGCCATCGCCGCCGAAGTTGACCTTCGTCGCCGCCCAGGCGCCAAGCCCGACGACGGCGACGAGCAGCACCGCCGCGGCGACCCACTTCCAATAGCGCAACGGCGGCCGGATGGCGATCTGGCCTTCCGATGCCGCCTGCTGCGTACCCGCCCCCCGGGGCCGCGCCTGCACCCGGAACGGCCGCGTCTCGACGTTCCCGAACAGCGATCGCTTCTTCGGGACGACCTTCAGGCCGACGGTCTCCCGGTCGCCCGGCGCCAATTCGACCGCGTCCCGTTCGAAGGTGAAGTCGAGCGTCTCCTTGTCGTCCGAAGCGCCGAGGGTGTAGCTCGCGGGTGCGTTGCCGGTGTTGCTGACGATGGTCCAGAACGCGCCGCCTCCACGGGGCTCCACCGCCATCGCCACGCCGTCGAACGGCAACACGGTGAGCTTCCCGAGCACGCGCACCTCGCGGCCGTTGTCGCGCGAAATCACCTGCACCGAGAAGGCGTACTCGCCCGCCACCGCCTCCGACGTGCGCGGCGGCTGGATGGCGATGGTCACTTCGTCGCGCGCGGCCGGTACGAGCGAAAGCTGCTGGCGGCTCAACCGCACCCATGCCGCCGGGAGGTCCAGCACGCTCAGCGTGAACTGGTCCAGCGTCGCGCCCCGGTTCTGCACGACCACCGTCGCGGTCGTCGTCGCGCCCGCGGCCACCGGCCCGTTCGGGGAAGCGAGCGAAACGGAGAAGGTCGCCTGGGCGTCGCTCGAGGCGGTGAACGAACCGGCCCCGCCCATCGCCACGCCACCGGAACCGCCCGCCTCGATGGGGATGAAGAAGCGCGCCTCCACATCGCCGAAGCGGAGCGGCTGACCTTCCGCCACCGTGACCTGGGACGACGGCTCCAGCTGGTGGCTGCCGACGAAGGTGCCGTTGGCCGACCCGAGGTCCTCGAGGGTGACCTTCGAACCGTCGAGCCGCAGCTGCGCGTGGCGGCGCGAGACGGAGACGTGGTCGATTACCACGCCGTTGCCTTCGGCGCGGCCGATGACCACGTTCGCCATGTCGATCGGGTACTCGCGTACCTGCCCGTCGGGCGTCTGTACCCGCAGGGTGCCGTATTGCATGCCTGCCCCCGGCGTCTGGCTGCCGCGAAGAATACCGTGCGCCGCCGTTACTTGCTGGTTCGCGGGCCCTGTCCGGGGCGTATTCGTGCGCCTTTTTTGGCTATTCGCCCACCGAAACCGGCCGCCCGATGCCCAGGTACCGCACACCGGCCGCTTCCACGGCCGTCCGATCCATCGCGTTGCGCGCATCCAGCACCAGCGGAGCGATGCGCCGCCAGTCGTAGTCCTGGTACGCATCGTGGTACGCGTGCACGACCGCGACGTCGTAGCCCGCGAGCGGTTCCGCCGCCGGTTCGAACCCCAACGAACGCACGCCGGCCTCCGAGAGGAGGGCATCGTGCCCGTGCACCAGCGCCCCCCGGCCGGCGAACTCCCGCAGCAGGTCGACCGCGTTCGTGTGCGGGGTGACGGCGACATTGGGCCGGAAGGTGAGGCCCAGGATCAGCACGCGCTTGCCTTCGAGCCCGCCGATGAGCCCGGCCACGCGTTCGGCCGCGTACCGGGGCATGGCGTCGTTGACATCGCGCCCGAGGCTCGAAAGCGCGCTCGGGCCGCGGCCCTGGATGAGGAAGCGCGGATACACGGGAATGCAGTGCCCGCCCACGCCCGTGCCCGGCGTGTGGATGTGCGAGTATGGCTGGCTGTTCGCCGCGCCCGTGACTTCGGCGATATCGATGCCGTATGCGTCGGCCACCTGCGCCAGTTCGTTCGCGAGCGCGATGTTAAGGTCGCGGTAGGCGCCTTCGGCGAGCTTCGTGAGCTCCGCCGTCTCCGCGTTCGCGAGCACGCGCACGTTCGCGTCGTCCCCGAAGGCGCGCTTATAGAACGCCGCCGCGCGGGGACCCCCGTCGGGATCGACGCCGCCGACGAGTTTCGGGTACTTCTTGAGGTCCTCGATTACCCGGCCCATGAGCAAGCGCTCGGGGCTGAAGGCGACACTGAAATCGCGGCCGAGCTTCAGCCCACCGCTTTCGAGCCGCGGCGCGAGTTCCGCGCGCGTCGTGCCGATGGGAAGCGTTGTATCGAAGATGCAGAGCGTGCCGGGCCGGATGCCCCTGCCGACCGTGTCGGCGGCGGCGAACAGGGGTGTGAGGTCGGCGGTCCCTTCGTCGTTCACATCCACGGCCACGGCGAACAACACGGCCTCGCACTTGCCCACGGCGGCGATGGTGTCGGTGGTGGCGCGGAGGTTCCCGCTTGCGACGACGCGCCGCAGCAGGTCACCGAGGCCGGCCTCATCGGGAATCGGGTTTTCGCCGCGGTTCACCAGTGCCACGCGCTCCGCGTTGATATCGCAGCCGAAGACCTGGTGCCCCGCGCCCGCGATGGCCGCCGAAAGCGGCAGCCCGATGCGCCCGATACCGATGACCGCGACGTTCATGTCTGCGCCATCACTTCGTCCGGCGTCACCGGGCGGTCCTCCATCGAGGAGCGGACCAGCGCCTCCGAGACGGCCAGCGCCCGCATCCCGTCCTCGGCGCTCACCGGTGCGGGGCCGCCCGCGAGGATGGCATCGCGGAAGCTTTCCAGTTCCACGCGGAGGGGTTCGCGGTTCGCCACCGGGTAGCGCGTCATGGGCCCCTCGGTCACGCTCGCGATTGCCCCCTCGCGCGCCGTCGCCGCGTAGTTTTCGAAGAACTCGAGCGATTGCGCGGCGTAGTTCGCCACGAACATCCCGCGCTCGCAGAGCACCGTGAGCGTGCGCTCCTTCGTGGGTGTCAGCCAGTTGATATCGAGCAGGCCCATCGCCCCGCGATGGAAGCGCAGCATGCCCGCGAAGAGGTCTTCGTTGTCGGTGTTGATGTGCCGGCGCGCTTCGGCGAACACGCGGTCCACTTCGTCGCTCAGCAGGTAGCGCATGATGTCGATGTCGTGCGGCGCGAGGTCGTGGATGACGCCGACGTCGCGGATGCGGTGCGGGAACGGGCCCACCCGGCGGGCGCGCACCTGGAGCACCGCGCCGCCCTGCCCGGCATCGAGCCTTCCCTTCAGCTCGCGGATGGCCGGGTTGAAACGCTCAATATGGCCGACGGTGAGCAGCACGCCGCGCTCTTCGGCCGCCCGCGCGATGCGCCGCGCCGCTTCGAGGGTCGCCGCGATCGGCTTCTCCACGAGCACGTGCGCCCCGGCCGCGATCACCTGCAGCGCCACCGATTCGTGCAACTGCGTGGGCACGACCACCGAAACGAAATCCGGCTTCGTCTCCGCGAGCATTGTCGCCGCGTCCGGGAACCCCGGGATGGGGCGGCCGCCCGTGGCTTTGCGCACGCGCTCCGGGTCGGCATCGGCGACGCCGCACAGTTCGACGCCGGGCGTATCGCCCAGCACGCGGGCGTGGTTCGCGCCCATGGATCCGAGGCCGATGACAGCCGCACGAAGGATGTCGGACATGCCCTCACCGTAGCCCGCTTCGCTTCAACGAAAAAGGCGCGTGCTACTCCTCGAAGAGCTGGAAGAGCACCCCGCCGCTGTCCCGCGGATGGAGGAACGTGTGCCGGTGCCAGTCGCTTTCGACGATGCCGCCGAACGGCTCGACACCTTCCGCCCGCATGCCCGCGATCGCGCCCTCGACGGACTCAACTTCGCAGCAGATGTGGTGCATGCCCGGGCGGCGCTTGTCGATGAACTTCTGGACGAAGCTATCCGGGCGGTTCGGGGCGATGATCTCGAACTGCAGCAGGCTCCCCGGGATGCGCATGACGCACCCATCGTACCCCTCGGCCTCGTTCGTCCAGCGCGAGATCTCCTCGAAGCCGAAGACGCGCTTCTGCCATTCGACCTGCGCGTCGCGGTCCGGCACGGCGAGCGACACGTGGTCGATGCGCTTGAGCCCGACGGCGCCCCCGTTCGGCGTCGAACGGTCGACCTCGCGCTCGGGCCGGTGCGATTGGAACAGCTGCCAGAGGATGCCGCCGCTCTCCTTCGGGTGGACGTACGTCACGTACCACGCGCCGTCATCCACGACGCCTCCGAACGGCGTGAGCCCCAGCGCCGTGATCTCCTCCGCGCAGCGGTGGATGTCCGGCACTTCGATGGTGATGTGATGCAGCCCCGGGCCGCCCTGGTCGAGGAACTTCTGGACGAAGCTCGGCGACCCGTACGGTGCGATGATTTCGAATTCGATCCCGGTGCCGGGGACCTGGCTGAGGCTGCCGCTGAAGTCCTGCTTCGCGCTGCCTTCCCAGTTCGAAAGGTACTTGAATCCGAGGAGGCGCTGCAGCCGCTCCGCCTGCGGACGCCAGTCGGCGCTGGCCATGCTGATGTGGTCGACACGCGTGAACGTGATCACTTGCTTGTTCGTGCTCCAGCCAGGGTGGGTGAACCGGTATGGTACGGTTCGGGTCGAAAGCGCCGCAAATGCACCCAAATCCGACCGCCACGCTGCTCGTGAATCTCGCCGCCCGGGGCGTAGGCGCGAAGTTCCCCGCGGAGCGCCTGCAGGCCTACCTCCAGCGGCACGGCATCGAGACGCGCGTCGAGTTTCCCGATTCGCCGCTGGCGATGACGCGCGCCGCCAGCCGTGCGGCCAACCGCGGCGACGCGCTCCTCTTCGTCGCCGGCGGCGATGGCACCCTCCGCGTCGCCGCCGAAGGCATCGAACGCTCCGATACCGCGCTCGCGGCGCTGCCGCGCGGCACCGTGAACGTCTGGGCACGCGAAACCGGCATCCCCCGGGGCCTGCGCGCCGCGGTCGATACGCACCTCGGTGGCCAGTCCGTCGCCATCGATCTCGGGGTCGCCGATGGTCACCGCTTCCTGCTGATGGCCGGCATCGGCTTCGATGCCGCCGTTACCCGCGATGTTTCGAAGGCGCTCAAACGCCGCATCGGCGACCTCGCCTACGTTGTCCAGGGCGCGCGCATGCTTCCCGCGGCAGCCGGCCAGTCCGTTCGATGGGTCGCGGGCGATTCGGCGCACGAAGCACGGGTGACGATGATGGTGCTGAGCAACACCCGCCTGTACGGCGGCCGCGTGCGCTTCTCGCCGGGCGCCCTCGCCGATGACGGCCTGCTCGATATGGTCGCCCTGGCGCCGAATAGCCCGGGCGCCGCGCTCCGCGTCTCCGCGCGGCTGCTGCTCGGCCGGCTCCGCGGCGATTCCGCCGTGCTCGATGCGGCCGTCCCGGAGCTTGTGGTCGAAACCCCGGGCCTACCGGTCCAGCTCGATGGCGACTACGCCGGTGTCACGCCCATGCGGTTCGGCCTACGACCGCGCGCGCTCCTGGTGCGGGTGCCCGCGGGGCCGTTGCCGCCAATCATCGGCGGCCCGTCTAGCTGACTCGCAAAGGCAGGGTCAGGCGACAACCCTGACCGGTTCGGCCGGACCGGTGATGAGCGTCATCAGCTGGTCGACCCGCTTCATCAGCCGGGCGAGCTCGGGCGTCGACTTCACGTCCTCGGCGCCCGGGACCACGTAGCCCGGGTAGATGCCGTGCTCCATGCAGAATTCGTTCGCCTGCGCCACCACGGACGCGAGGGTGATCTCGGGCAGATCCGCCGCGGCGTGATGCTTCGAGACCGCGTCGGCGATATCGGCGGGGAGGCGCCAGCGCCGCGCGAGTGCGCCGCCCACCTCGGCGTGGTCGTACCCCAGCATCTCGCGCTCGACATCCTCGAGAGGGCGGCCGCTGCGCAGCATCTCGGCCACGACCTGGTCGAGCCCGGCGGGGTCGGCATAGAACATCGCGAGGCGGCCCATGTTGTGGAGGATGCCCGCCGTGAACGCGCTGGGCACATCGAGCCGCCGGCTCTTGCCCGCCAGCTCGCTCGCCCGGAAGCCGACGGCGATCGAATGGCGCCAGAACGCATCGATGCGGAAGAGCGCGTTGAGGGCGTCCGGGGCATAGCGGGACGTGATCGCGCCGCTCACGGCGATGTTTCGCGCCTGCACGAAGCCGAGCACCACCAGCGCTTCCTGCACCGACGTGACCTGCTTCGCCCGCGCGTAGGCCGCCGAGTTCGCCACGCGGAGGATCGTCGCGCTCAGGCCCGGGTCGGCGGAAACCACCAGCGCCAGGTCGCTCGCGCTCGCGCGGGGGTCCTGCGAAACCTGCATGACGCGCATCGCGACCGCTGGCAGAGGCGGCAGCGAATTCACAGCCTGGAGCAGTATCTCAGCGCGCGATCGAACCTGACCGGCCATGGCCTTGCCTCACTTTGCCCATTCTGGAAGCCAGTGTCGGGGAGTTGGGCCCGCGTGGGCATCAGGAGATCCCGCACTCACCGGCGCGAAAACCCCCTCACGCGGCGCGGCCGAACAGGCTCCCCGGTGTCCATCTTCGCCGCTCGCCGTGGCCGCGGGGTTGTCGCGATGTGCGCCGCCGGTGCGCTAGAAGATCTCGGGCGACCACGGCGCCACCGGCCATCCGAGGATCGCGTCGGCCACGGCCAGCTGCCGCGGGTCGCCTTCGATGTGCCCGGCAAGCGCCAGCAGCGATGCCGGGAACCCGCCCAGGTACAGCGAAGCCAGCGCCGTCGTGTCCATGGTTAGCTGCGCGGATTCCGTCGTGGGTTTCGCCCGCAACTCGCCGCCCTCTGCTTCGATGGCGAATCGGCCGCCCGCCCACGGGAGGAAGGAATCTTGTGCTTCGACCACGACCCGCCCCTCCGCCCGTGCGCGCCGCGCGGCGAAGGCGGCCGGGATATCGACCAGCCGCAGCCACACGGAGTCGACGGGGATGCGCCGCAGCCGCCGCCGGTCCGCGAGAATCCACGGCACGAGGTCGTCGGCCGGGCGGATGAACGCCTCGATCGTGCGGATGAGGTCGACTCCAAAGACATAAGTCCAAAGCCCCACCTGCGCCTGGCGTGTGAGCCCGAACAGCTCCTCGACGCGCAGCCGCCCAGTGGGCAGGTGCTGGTCGTCATAATCGGCCTTCACCCGGTAGCGCGCGTACCCGAGCGCCCGGCCGTCCTCTTCGTAGAGCGCGTAGCGATTCGCCGAAAGGCCGCCGCGGTCCCACTCGGCGTCGTCGAAGATGCGCATGCGCCACCAGCCCTCGGAGCGGGTCATCATCCCCGGCCGGCGCGCGCGTTCGGCCTCCCAGAGCGGCGGGAGTGCCTGCTCGGCTTCTTCGCGCGTCAGCAGCCGGCAGCGGCCCTTCGCGGGCGTCGCCGCGATGGCGCTGTGCGCGCGTTCGATGGTCGTCTCGTACTGCTCGCTTGCGACCCCGTACCCGAAGCGCCCGTAGATGACCGATTCCGAGGCCCAGAGCGCCGCGACGGGTTCGCCAAGGTCACGCGCCTGCTCGAGCTGCGTCCGCATCATCGCGGTGAGGATGCCCCGGCGGCGGTGCGTCGATTGCACCGTCACGCCCGTCACGCCCGCGCAGCGCACATCGCCGCCGGGCGTGCCCATGCGGTAGGTGAACGCCGCCGCCGTGCCCGCCATGACGCCGTCTTCGTAGGCGGCGAAGCACCGTTCGAGATCGACCATCCCCGGGCGGAACACAAGCCGCTCCGGGCGCGCGTCGCCGCCGAACGCATTGGTCCGCTTTGCGGCGTACTCCGCGTACTGGTCTTCCGTGATCGGCCGGACATCGATGGCCATGTTTGCCCCCATGGTTCCGTGTCCCGCCAGGCTCCTGGTGCCTAGAGCGGGATGTTCCCGTGCTTCTTCGGCGGGTTGCGGTCCGCCTTGTTCCGGAGCATCTCCAGCGCCTTGATGATCTTCCGGCGGGTGTGCCGCGGGTCGATCACGTCATCGAGGAAGCCGCGCCCGGCGGCGATGTAGGGGTTCGCCAGCTTTTGGCGGTACTCCTCGATGAGCTCCTGGCGCCGCGCCGCCGGGTCGGCCGCGTTCGCGAGCTCCTCGCGATAGACGACGTTCACCGCGCCTTCGGGGCCCATGACGGGGATTTCCGTGGTCGGCCAGCCGAAGTTCATGTCCGTGCGCATGCTCTTCGAACCCATCGCCAGGTAGGCTCCGCCGACGGCCTTGCGCAGCACGACCGTGATCTTCGGCACCGTCGCCTCCGAATAGGCGAAGAGCAGCTTCGCCCCATGCGTCAGGATGCCGCCGTACTCCTGCGTGATCCCCGGCAGGTAGCCGGGAGTGTCGACGAGCGTCACCACGGGGATGTTGAACGCGTCGCAGAAACGGACGAAGCGCGCGGCTTTGCGGCTCGCGTTGATATCGATCGAGCCCGCCAGCGCCATCGGCTGGTTGGCGACGATGCCCACGCTCTGGCCCGCCATGCGCGCGAAGCCGACCACCATGTTCGGCGCGAACAGCTCGTGCACTTCCATGAAATCGCCGTCATCGACGATCCGGTCGATCACCTCGCGCACGTCGTAGGGGCGGTTCGGCTCGACCGGCACCAGCGTCAGGAGGTCCTCCTCCGCGCGGTCCGGGTCGTCCCCGCTCGGCACGAGGGGCGGGTCTTCGGCGTTGTTCGAAGGCAGGAACGAAAGCAGGCGCCGCACTTCGGCGAGCGTCTCCTCCTCGCCCTGGATGGCGAAGTGGGCCACGCCGGAGCGCGTCGCCAGCGAGTGCGCGCCGCCGAGTTCCTCGTGCGTCACTTCCTCGCCTGTCACCGCGCGAATCACATCGGGGCCGGTGATGTACATCTGCCCGGACCCTTCGGTCGCGAAGATAAAGTCGGTGAGCGCCGGGCTGTAGGCGCCGCCACCCGCCGAAGGCCCCATGATGACCGTCAGCTGCGGGATGACGCCGCTGGCGAGCACGTTCAGGCAGAAGATGTCGCCATAGCCGCGCAGCGCCTCCGACCCGTCCTGGATGCGCGCGCCGCCCGAGTCCTGGATGCCGATCACGGGCGCACCGGTCGACATCGCCAGGTTCATCACCTTCGAGATCTTCTCGCCCACGGCCTCGCTCAGGGAGCCGCCGAGGAGCGTGAAGTCGAACGAATACACATACACGGGGCGGCCATCGACCTTGCCCCAGCCGGTGACCACCGCCTCCGCGACGGCATCGACACCCGAACCGCGCGGCTTCACCAGCATGTCGATCTCTTCGAAGCTCCCGGGATCGAGGAGCAGGTCGACGCGTTCGCGCGCCGTGAGCTTCCCGCGCGCATGCTGCGCGTCGATCCGCTTCTGCCCGCCGCCGGCAAGCGCCGCGGCCTTCATGCTGTTCAACTGGGCGAGCTTCTGCTCCGAGGTCAACTGTTCCGGCATTCGCTGGGCCTCTCACACGGGGGAGAATGTCCCGCGCCCGCTCTCCTCGTCGGGCGCGCGGCCTCCGGCTCGACGCGCCGGCCACGGGACGGTCCCACGTCCGCGCCGAATCCTAGCATCGGGCACCCCTTGGCGCATCCGCCCCGCACCCCTCTGCTATCCTGCAAACGTGACCGAAGAACGCAAACGCGTCCCCGTGCCGGACTTCAGCAAGGGTACGCCGCCCACCGCATCCGCCCCCGCGGGCGCTCCCTCGCCTGCCGCCTGCGACTGTCCGCGGCTCGATCCCGCCGACTGGGACGGCATCGAAAGCGACTGGACCGATATCGCCTTCCTCCAGGACGCGGTCAACGCGCTGCTCGGTGTTCCCATTGGCTATGGCACGATCCGGCATCACCTGGAGGACCGCGCGCGCCGCGCCGGGGCCACCATCCCGGCCGATGCGATGGTCCTGCTCGGCGGCGGCCGCATGAGCCGCAAGCTCCTGCTCGAAGTCGAGGATGTGCCCGCCGGGCTGAAGGTCACCCGGCCGGGCGGATTCGCCTTCAGCCGCCTGCTCGAAGTCCCCTGGGGCGAGATGAAAAGCGCCGTCGAGCGCACCAAAACGGAGGCGCGCGAGAAGTACGGCCGCAAGCCCGACGACGTCTGGATCTGGTACCTCACCTGCCGCGAATGCTCGGCCGCCCGCAAGTTCGAGACCCTCGTCGTGGCCCATTACAAGGCGCGCAAGTGAGCAACGCGGACCAGTTCGACATCTTCCTGCGGCTCCTGATCGCGCTCGGACTGGGCGGCGCCGTTGGGATCGAACGCGAATTCCGCGGCCACGAAGCCGGCATCCGCACCAGCGCGCTCGTGTGCCTCGGCGCCGCCATGTTCGGTGAAGCCAGCCACCACTTCGGCGATTCCCGCATCGCCGCGGGCGTCGTCCAGGGCATTGGCTTTCTCGGCGCCGGGCTCATCTTCCAGCGCGGCGATGGCGTGGCGGGCGTGACCACGGCCGCCACCGTCTGGGTGCTCGCCGCGCTCGGCCTCCTCGTGTCCGAACAGCTCTGGCTCGTGGCCGCCCTCCTCGCCGGCCTGCTCATCCTCCTGCTCGAACTCGCGCCGGTGTCGAACTACGTCTTCTCCCACGCCCGGGCCCACGTCGGCGACCCGGATGTGCGGCGCCGGGTGCACACGCGCGATCGCCGCGACCGCCTCGACGAAACGCCCGACCAGTGAGGCCGTCGCCGCTCGCCGGGCCGCGTGTGACTCCGATTCCGCCATCGGGTAGGATCGAACGGTGACTGCGATACCGCTGCGCGCCCGCCGCGCGCCCGAGCCGCCCGTGCGAAACCTGCCGCGGCTCTCCCTTCCCCGGCCCCGCGGCGCATAGCCGGCGGGGCTCCCCGATGCATTCGCCGACCCCAGTACTCCCCCATGAGGTGAACGACCGTGGCCGAACGCTACGAGCCGCACGCTATCGAATCACGCTGGCAGGCCCGCTGGGAGGCTGACCGCCTCTATCACGCTCGCGATGACGACCCGCGTCCCCGCTGGTATGCCCTCACCATGTTCCCGTACCCCTCGGGCGACCTGCACACCGGCCACTGGTACGCCATGGCCCCGAGCGATGTCGCCGCTCGTTACCGGCGCATGCGCGGGCACAACGTCCTCTTCCCCATGGGCTTCGATGCCTTCGGACTGCCCGCCGAGAACGCCGCCATCAAGCGCGGCATCGACCCGCGCGAATGGACCTACGCCAACATCGAGCGCATGCGCGGGCAACTCCGCCTCATGGGCGCGAGCTTCGATTGGGACCGCGAAGTCGTCACGAGCGACCCCGAGTACTATCGCTGGACGCAGTGGTGGTTCCTCCAGCTGTACAAGCGGGGGCTCGCCTACCGCGCCGAGGCGGCCGCCAATTGGTGTCCCGGCTGCCACACCGTCCTCGCCAACGAGCAGGTCGTCGATGGCCGCTGCGAACGCTCGGACGACATCGTCGAGCGCCGCTTCCTCACGCAGTGGTTCTTCAAAATCACCGCGTACGCCGAGGAGCTGCTGCGCTTCGAGGGCATCCAGTGGCCCGAGCGCATTCGCACCATGCAGACGAACTGGATCGGCCGCTCCGAGGGCGCCTTCCTGGAGTTCGCGGTCGATGTTCCCGGCATCGAGGAGCGGTTGAAGGTCTTCACTACTCGACCCGATACCGTGTACGGCGCGACCTTCATGGTCGTCGCGCCCGAGCATCCCCTTGTCGCGCGCATCACGACGGCCGGCCAGCGCGCCGAGGTCGAAGTCTACGCCGCCCAGACGAGCCGCCAGACCGAGATCGAACGGCTCTCCACCGACACGGAGAAGACGGGCGCGTTCACCGGCGCCTATGCCATCAATCCGTTCAACGGCGCGCGCGTGCCCATCTGGATCGCCGATTACGTGCTCGTGACCTACGGCACGGGCGCGATCATGGCCGTTCCCGCGCACGATCAGCGCGACTTCGATTTCGCCCGCAAGTACGGCCTCGACATCGTTCCCGTGTTCGATCACGAGGAGATCGATGTCACGAAGCCGCTGGAGGCCGCCTTCGCCCAGGGCCGCCGCATGGTCAATTCCGGGCCGTTCGATGGCACGCCGGCTGCCGATGCCTTCGCCCGCGTGGTCGCTTTCGCCGCCGAGCGTGGCGTTGGCGAAGCCACCGTGAACTACCGTCTGCGCGACTGGCTCATCTCGCGGCAGCGGTACTGGGGCGCGCCCATCCCCATGATCCACTGCGAGGCCTGCGGCATCGTCCCCGTCCCCGAGGCCGACCTCCCCGTGCTTCTGCCCGATTCGGTCACCTTCGATGCCTCCGGCAAGTCGCCGCTCACGCGCATCCCCGAATGGGTCAACGTGCCGTGCCCGGAATGCGGCGCCGCCGCACGCCGCGAAACCGACACCATGGACACGTTCATGTGCTCCAGCTGGTACCAGATGCGCTATGCCGACCCGCACAACGCCGAGCACCCCGTCTCGCCCGAAGCGGCCGCACGCTGGCTCCCGGTCGACCAGTACACGGGCGGCGCCGAGCACGCCGTCATGCACCTGCTCTACACGCGGTTCTTCTGGAAGGCCGCGCGCGACATGGGGGTGGTGCAGGGCGACGAGCCGATGATCCGCCTCTTCAACCAGGGCGTCATCCTCGGGCCCGATGGCAACCGCATGTCCAAGAGCCGGGGCAACGTTGTCGCCCCGGATGACCAGGTCTCGCAGTGGGGCAGCGACGCCTTCCGCTGCCAGCTCATGTTCGTCGGCCCCTGGGACCAGGGCGGGCCCTACAACCCGACGGGCATGGCCGGCATCGTGCGCTGGCTCAACCGCCTCTGGTCGCTCGGCACCGAACCGCCCGAGTTCGTCGACGACCTCGCATCCGAGGGCGCCCGGGCGTTGCGGCGCGCCACCCACAAGACCATTCGCGATGTGACCGAAGGGATGGAGGCGTTCAGCTTCAACACGCTCATTTCGCGGCTCATGGAGCACACGACGGCGATGCAGCGCGCGCGCGATGCCGGGCCCGTCGATGGCCAGGCCTGGGACGAAGCGATGCGCGCCGCCGTGCTCCTCACCGCGCCCCTCGCTCCGCACATCGCCGAAGAGCTCTGGGAGCGAATCGGCGGCGGCTACAGCGTCCACACCGCCGAGTGGCCCGCCTTCGACCCCGAACTCGCCCGCGACGACGAGGTGGAGGTGGCGCTGCAAGTCAACGGGAAGGTGCGCGACCGCCTTGTGCTGCCCGCGGCCTGCACCGAGGCGGAAGCGCGCATCGCCGCCCTGGCCTCGCCGAGGGTGGTCGCACTGCTCGATGGCAAGGAGCCGCGGCGCGTGATCTACGTCCCCGGCCGCTTGCTGAACATCGTCCTGTAGCCCGAGTCCCGCTCGCCGCACGGACGTTCCCGGTACCCCACCAACCCTTTACGGTGGTGTGGACACCCCCGGGATGGCGCGCGTAACGTGCGAGCGGGCACAGGAACCCACATACTTGCCTTGCGGGGGGCACTGGAGGAAACCATGCAGATCAGCAGGAAGGGCGGCCGCGACGACGGCGGCTACGCCGACCTCCCGCCGGCGTTCGGCGATGAGCAGGCGCCGGAAGCCGTGGTCCGCCGCGGCCGCGAAAGCGACGAAGGCGATACCACCGCTAGCCGCCGCAACGAAAGCATCATCGATGCCGGGTCCTCGTTCGATGGCCGCTACGAGGCCGGCGAAGACCTCCGCATCCTGGGCAGCGTCAGCGGCGAAGTCATTTGCCGCGGCGTGCTCACCATCGAAAAGGATGCGAAGGCGAAAGCCCGCATCGAGGCGCGCGAGGCCGTCGTCCGCGGCACTTGCGATGGCGACATCGTCTGCTCCGGCAGGCTCGTGCTCGCTGGCAGCGCCGTCGTGAACGGGACGATCAAGGCCGCGACGTTCGTCGTCGAGGAAGGCGCCACCATTACCGGCACCGTGCAGACGATGCCCTCGGCCGGCGGCGAAGTTGCCGCTCCCGCCGCGGCCGCGCCGATTCCCCTCAAGGGCGAAAAGGCCGCGACCGAGGAATCCACCGAGACCCCGGGCGCCAGTGGCCGCGGTTCCAGCTCACGCTGGACCTCCCGCAACCGCGAAGCCCCGAACTTCGCGCTCGTTTCCAGCGAGGAGCGTTCGGCGACCCTCGATCGCAACTAGCACCGTCATTCGGCAAAGACGCAAACGGGGCGGCTCCGCGCAGGAGCCGCCCCGTTTCGTTGTGCGCCGCGTGAGGTCATTTAATCTCGAAGTAGACCGCGCCGTCTTTCCCGACCCATGTCTCCGCGTTCTTGTTGAGCCGGCGCGCCGCGCGGCTGATGCGGAGCGAAATCCCGCGCGTCGTCTCGCCTTCCTCGGGCATCAGCTCCCCGACCTTGTCCTTGGAGCTGGCGGTCTGTTCCACGTACGTGTTGAATTCACGCATTCGTGCGGCAAGCCGGCCGGACTGCTTCGCCGGCCGCGGCGCCTTTTCCTTGTCCACCATCCGAAAACGAGCCATGGAATGAGCCTTTCTCGTGCATTAGTGCGACCATTTGCCACGCTGGCCGCGTGCTTTCATGGTAGCCGCTGCCCGGTGCGATTGCACGGCCAAAATTGCACTGAACCTGCCGTTAAATTTCCGTCAGCGGCGGTCTTGGAGCGACAGGATGCTCATCCGGATTGATTCGAGGAATGCCTGCAACTGATTCTCCAGCCGCCGGAGCACCTCGAGCGCATACTGGTCCGCATCATCCAGCTGTTTGCTCGCCGCTTCCGCCGCTTCGCTGAGGTGTGCCGCCACCGTGGAATCCGCTTCGGCGAGCATCTGCCGCGCGCGCGTTTCGGCATCCATGATCAGCGCCTGGCTGCGTTCGTGTGCCGCTCGCACGACGGAGTTTTCCTCGATCAGCCGGCCGCGTTCCTCTTCCGCTCGTTCGACAATTCCCCGCGCCGAACGCGATGCATCGTCGAGCATTTGTTCGCGCGAATCGAGGATCTGCGTGGCTTCTCGCACATCGGCCGGTACCGCCAGGCGCATCTGGTCGACGATATCGAGCATGCGTTTGCGATCGAGGACGAGGTTGCCGCCGACGGGCAGCCGCCTCGCCTGCACGATCAGCTCTTCGAGGCTGTTGACGAGATCGAGGATTTCCACGGGGTGCGTCAGGCTCGCTCGTCGAGCCCGAGCTTCTTTCGCAACGCCGTGCGCACGTTCCCCGGCACCATGTCCGCGACGTCGTACCCGAGCTTCGAAACCTCCCGGATTCGGCTCGCGCTCACGTACAGGAACTCCTGGTTCGTCATCAGGAAGATGGATTCGAGGTGGGGCGCCATCTTGCGGTTCATCAGCGCCATCGAGAATTCCGCCTCGAAGTCGCTCATCGCACGGATGCCGCGCACCAGCGCCACCGCCCCCTTGCGCCGCGCGAATTCCACCACCAGTTCATCGAACCCTTCCACTTCCACCTGCGGAAGGTGCCGCGTCGCCTCGCGGATCAGTTCGATCCGCTCCTCCCACGTGAACATCGAACCTTTTTCGCGCCCCTTCACGACCGACACGATCACGCGGTCGAAAAGGTGTGTCATTCGATTGATCAGGTCCATATGACCGTTCGTGATCGGGTCGAATCCACCGGGGTAGACAGCGATCCTCATGCCGCCTCCTCACGACGGTAGAATGCAACCGCCGTGTCGCCATAGACACGCCGTTCGGCCATCGTCAGGCCGGCCGGGCGTTCCGGCGGATTGTAGCGGCTCCCATGCTCATAGACGATCCACCCGTCTTCGGCCAGTTTCGATGCGAGGATCGACAGCGTTTCTGGCGCGTCCTCGTCGTCGTAGGGCGGGTCCATCAGGATCAGATCGAACGGCCCATCGCGGCTTTCGAGCGCTTTCGGCAGCTTCCCGCGGAGCACCGTCCCCGCCCCGGCGACGCCCGCGCGCGACAGTGTTTCCAGGATGGCCTGGCAGCACGCCTGCTGTCCCTCGATGAACGTCGCGTGCGCCGCTCCCCGGCTCAGCGCCTCGATCCCGAGGGCACCCGTGCCGGCGTAGAGGTCGAGCACGCGGGCGCCTTCGACGCGCGTCCCGAGGATGTTGAAGATCGCCTCCCGCACGAGCCCGGAGGTGGGGCGGAGCCGTACGCCGCGCGGTTCCACCACCGGGATGCCGCGAGCACTCCCCCCCGCGATGCGCAGCCGCGTGCCCGCCACTATCGGGCCGCCGTGGGCGTGGCCACCGCCGTGGGCGAAGCCTTGGGCTGGACGGTCAGCGGGATATCGTTCTGGAAGCGTGCGACGCCGTCGCTCACCGTGATGCTTACCGTGTAGGTCCCTGGCTCCGCCGGCGTGATCCACGTCAGCACCCCGCGCGAACCGCCTTCTTTCGAACCCTTGCTCACTTCCCAGGTCGGCGTCAGGTCCGCCGGGTTGGGCTGCATGAGCACCGGCTGGCCGCTGTTGATGAACGGCAGCAGCGCCGGCCAGATGTTCCCCAGCAGCGCGCTATCGGAGGCATCCTCCACGGCCACACCTCCAAGCTTGAATCGCGGGATCAGCTCCAGCTTGAAGCCGATGCTGAATACGTTCTCGATCCACATCGTCCGGCCGCCGTTCTGCTGGTAGGTGAAGTACACGCTCGCCGTGTCGGGCGACCACGCGATCCCGCTCCGGTTCTCCTCGCGGTCCAGGTTCGTGGCCACCACGGAAACGTTGGTGTTCGTCGTCAGGCGGTTGTCGGCGCCGGCGCGCACGCTCAGCTTCGTGGCGATGATCATCGCCTGCACGATCGACATCGTGGCAATGCCGTCGTTCGATTTCTCCACGGCGTACGGCGAGACCGTGAGCACGAGTTTCGTCGGCTCCACCTTCGCCGTCAGCGCGGTCAGGATCTCGGGCATGTCCCGGCGGTAGGTGCTCTGGTCCCGAAATGGCCAGATCTGCAGGACATCGGCCGATTTGCCCAGTTCGGCCCAGTCATAGGCGCCTTCGTCGATGCGATCGGGCAGGCGGAGCGGCGCCGGGAGGGTGAGCGTGAGCTTCTTGCCCTGCGCGTGCAGCCCCGATGCCAACTCCGCCACGAACAGCGTGAACGAGGTGCGCTCGGCCAGCGGCAGGTCCATGTAGGCCACGTCCACGCCCGCGAGCTGCAGGTCCTGCGCCTTCTTCAGGATCTGCTGGACGTGCGTCGAGCGGGTCGTTGTGTTCTGCAGGATGCCCGAAACCAGCGGGATGAGACCCTTTTCGCTGCCATCGACCCAGATCGTCGGGTACCAGGCGAAGGAACCGTCGGGCTTGATCGCGGCCGGTTCGCCCGTCAGTCCGCCGTCCGAGTTCGGCTTGAAATCCCGCGTATGGACGATGGTGACCTTGCCCGTCGCGTCCGCGTGGAGGCGGCCATCGTGCGGGAGGTACGCGACCACGTGCCCCGCGGGCGAAAGCCGCCGCAGCACCGTCAACAGCTCCGGGGCCGTCGTCAGGGTCGCCGAGACCTGCTGCCCCTGCGCATCGAGCACGGCGGGCGTCACGGGTTCCCACGTCTTGCTCTCCGCCACGTAGCGGAAGAAGCCGAGATTCCGGCCGTCGGTCGTCGCCTCTTCCAGCTTCAGCTGGACTTGCACGTTGCTGCCGCCGGGGACGGCGCCCTTCTCCTGGTTATAGGCGTAAATCTTCGTGACGCGCTCGTACCCTTCGGGCGTGGCGTAGGAAGCGTCCGTGGCGCAGTAGAACTTGTCGCATTCGGCGCCCGAACAGGCGCGCGTAAAGAGGAAGTAGCCGACCACCAGCGTCGCGAGCACGATCGCCCCGAGCATGATGCCGCGGCCCATGCCGCCGCGTCCGCTGCCGCCGTAGATGCTGCTGTTCGACCGGTTGCCCCAGGGCAACTGCGCGTTTCGGCGGCTCATCGTTCGTCCTCCGGGTGCACGAAGCGCCCGCTATGTGCGCCGGACAAGCCGCACATCGGTCTCGATTATCCGGCCGCCACGGTTGAGTACAACCTTCACCGTTTGTTCGGCCTGCAGCGGCAGGAGCGCGTTCAGGAGCGGCGTGTCCGCGGCCAGCTCCACGTCGCCGATGCGCGTGACCACGTCCCCTCGCTCGATCCCCGCGTTCGCGGCCGGGCCACCCGGCGCGACCGCGGTGACCACGGCCCCATGGTCGAGCCCAACGGTGCGCAGGCGAGGCAGCGTCTCGGGCGTGATGTCGATCCATTCGAGGCCGAGCGTGGGCCGGGGGTAGGGCCCCTTCGCCGCGATGATCCCGGTCACAATCTGCATCACCCGGTTCGAAGGCAGTGCGAAGGAGATGCCCTCGACGGCCGCAGCACTAGACGGGCCCTGCCGCAGCACCGATGTCGGCATGCCCACGAACTGCCCGCGCAGGTTCACGAGGGCGCCGCCGCTGTTCCCGCTGTTGATGGCCGCGTCCGTCTGGATGAGGTCGCGCTGGACCACGCCATCGAAGGTGCGCCTGCGGCCCAGGCCGCTCACGATGCCGACGGTGACGGTGCCCTCGAACTCGGCGAGGGGGTTGCCAATCGCGAGGATGGTCTCGCCGAGCTTGAGCGCGGATGAATCCCCCACCTCCAGCGGCGCCAGGTTCGTGGGCCCGATGAGCACGACTGCCACGTCCGTGAACGGGTAGTCGTGGCCGACGAGCACCGCCGGCCGTTCGCTGCCATCGGGGAGGATCGCCTTCAGCGTGTCCGTCCCCAGCACGACGTGGGCGTTCGTCGCCACGTACCCGTCGCGGTCGATGAGCACGCCGCTGCCGACATCCTGCTCGGTGCCGCCGGCGGTGCGCCGCGTGCTCTGGAGCTTGATGACGGCCGGCCGTGCGCGCGCCGCGGCATCGGCGACGGCGCTGGTCTGTTCGATGGTGAGAGTGCCGCCCTGCCCTGTGGCTCCGTTCGTGTCATCGCTCTCCGCGCCGCCATCGAAGAGGAGCACGCCCGCCGCCACAACCAACCCGCCCACCAGCGCGGAGGCGCCCGCGACCGCGGCGACGAGCCCGAGCCCCGGCCCGCGCGGCCTCGCCGGCGCCGGGGGAGGGGCACCCGGAGGGACGGGCGAAGGCGGCGTGCCATCGCTCTCCCGCACCCAGTTCAGCCCGTCGGTGGCCCGCCGCTCGCGTCCGCCGTATTCGTCTGCCATGCAGGCGCTTCCTTTCGCGCGAACTCGCGCCAAATTGCGGGCACCGCCGCGGAAACGTATACTCAACCGAACAGAGGGACCCGGCCCCTCGTTTTTTTGTGGCCCCGGATCGGCCTCAGGTAAGGGTACGACATGGTCGAGAAACAGGTCCCGCTCACTCGTGAAGGCAAGGCAAAGCTCGAAGACGAACTTGAGCAGCTCCGCCAGCAGCGCCGCGTGGTCGCCGAGCGCATCCACAACGCGCAGGAGCTCGGCACCAGCCAGAACGACGCCGAATACGACGACGCCAAGCTCGAGCAGGGCATGGTCGAAGGCCGCATCCTCGAAGTCGAGGACATCCTTCGCCGCGCGTCCATCATCGATGAGGATGGCGCCCACCGCAGCGGCCGCGTCGTCCTCGGCAGCGGCGTCGAAGTCGACCAGGATGGCAAGGTGCGCCACTACCAGATCGTGGGCGCTCCCGAGGCCGACCCCGTCCACGGCAAGATCTCGAACGAATCCCCCGTGGGCGCCGCGCTCCTCGGCCGCCAGGTCGGCGATGTCGTCGATGTGAACGCGCCCAAGGGCGTCATCAAAGTCAAGGTCCTCAAGATCGACTAGCCCGGCGCACCCGGCGATGCCTCAGTGGGCCGCCGGGGAGGCGGCCCATTCCGTTGCCGAGAAAGGTGCCCTCATGGACGAACTCATGGCCCAGCGCGTGGCCAAGGTCGAGGCCCTCCGCGAAGCCGGGGTCGATCCCTACCCCACCCGCGCCGCCCGCAGCCACACCTCCGCTGAAGTGGTCGCCCTCGTCGAAGCACTGCCCGAGGGCCAGGCCGAGTGCGAGGGCGTCACGGTCGATGTCGCGGGCCGCATCGTCGCCCGTCGCGACATGGGCAAAGCCACCTTCATCGACCTCCTCGACGGCGAGGGCCGACTCCAGGTGCTCCTTCGCCAGAACGCGCTCGAAAACTACGACGGCATCAAGAACACCGACCTCGGCGACTTCGTGGGGTTTCGCGGCACGCCCATTCGTACCCGCACGGGCCAGCCCACCGTCCAGGCTGCGTCATGGACGATGCTCGCGAAGGCGCTCCATGCCCCGCCCGAGAAGTACCACGGCCTCGCCGACGCCGAGATCCGCCAGCGCCGCCGCTACCTGGACCTGATGGCGAACGAAGAGACCCGCCGCGTCTTCACCGTCCGCAGCCGCGTGATCGCCAGCATGCGCCGCTTCCTCGATGCGCGCGGCTTCCTCGAAGTGGAAACGCCCATCCTCCAGGAATCCGAAAGCGGCGCCGCGGCCCGCCCCTTCCTCACCCACTTCAACGCCATCGATGAGCAGCGCGTCCTCCGCATCAGCCTCGAACTGCACCTCAAGCGGCTCATCATCGGCGGCTTCGAACGCGTCTACGAGATCGGCCGCAACTTCCGCAACGAAGGGATGAGCTTCAAGCACAACCCCGAGTTCACGATGATGGAGACCTACGAGGCCTACGCCGACTACCTCAAGGTCGCCGAGATGGCCGAGCAGATGGTCTCCAACGCCGCCTCCGAAGTCCTCGGTTCGACGAGGATCACGTTCCGCGATCACGAGATCGATCTCGCCCCGCCGTGGCGCCGCATCACCTTCCTGGATGCCCTCAAGGAGTACGGCGGGCTCGACCTCGAAGCCTTCCCCGACGCCGATTCCCTGCGCGCAGAGTTGCGCCGCCGCGGTGTCGATGCCCCGCCGACGGCCGGCTACGGCAAGCTCTGCGACGAGGCGATGTCGCACTACGTCGAGCCGAACCTTATCCAGCCCACGTTCCTGCTCGACTACCCCGTCGAGCTTTCGCCCCTCGCGAAGCGCAAGCCCGGCAACGCCCGCCTCGTCGAGCGCTTCGAATGCTTCGTGGCCGGGTTCGAATGCGGCAACGCCTACACCGAATTGAACGACCCCATCGAGCAGCGCCAGCGTTTCGCCGCCCAGCTCGAGCTCAAGGCCGCCGGCGACGACGAGGTCGAACTCGTCGACGACGACTTCCTGTTCGCGCTCGAACACGGCATGCCCCCCACGGGCGGCTTCGGCATTGGCATCGACCGCCTGGTCATGCTCCTCACCGGCCAGGCCTCCATCCGCGAAGTCATCCTCTTCCCGCCGATGAAGTCGCTGAAGGAATGACGGCGAACGCGGCGCCGTTCGAACGCCACCACACCGCCACGGCGTATGTCGTCGCCGGGGCGCGCACGCTGCTGCTCTGGCACGCGAAGCTCGGCATGTGGCTCCCGCCCGGCGGCCACCTGGAGGCGAACGAAGACCCCGTCCAGGGCGCCATCCGCGAAGCGTTCGAAGAGAGCGGCCTCGCCGTTGCCGTCATCCCGCCGCGCGACCTTCTCAGCTGCGAGGGGCCGGCCGTCCTCCCGCCGCCCGCCGTCATCCTCGTCGAGGACATCGTCCGCGCGGACCAGCCGTTCCATCAGCACATCGACCATGTGTACTTCACGCGCGCGCTCGGGCCGGTCGATTTCGAGGCCCCGATTCCCCATGGCCCCTGCACCTGGGCGGATGCCGGGCAGCTCGCCGCTTCGTTTTCGCTCCCCGCGCCCGATGGTACGCTCGTGACCGTCGCCGAGGACGTGCGCATCCTCGGCCTGCGCGCCATTGCCGCCTTCCTGGAGTCACCCGATGTTGAGCATCCAGTTCATCCGTGAAAACGCCGAGCGCGTGAAGCGCGACGTCCTCCTTCGCAACGCCAACGCCCCCATCGACCGCATCATCACGCTCGACGACGACCGCCGCCGCCTGTTGGGGCAGGTCGAACAGCTGCGTGCGAAGCGCAACACCGCCAGCAAGGCGATCGGCGCCTCGAAGGACCCCCAGGAACGCGAAATCCGCATCACCGAGATGCGCCTTGTCGGCGACGAGATCGACCGCCTCGATGGCCTGCTCAAGGCTGTCGAGAGCGAATTGAACGCGAAGCTGCTCGAAGTGCCGAACGTCCTCGACCCCGGGGTGCCCGCGGGATTCGATGAGCATGCCAACGTCGTGGTCGAGACGGTGGGCGAAAAGCCCGCGTTCGATTTCGCGCCGCGGCCCCACTGGGAACTTGGCGACATCCTCGCGGGCATCGATTTCGACCGCGGCATCAAGATGTCCGGGAGCCGCTTCTTCGTTCTGCGCGGAGGCGTGGCGCGGCTGCAGCGCGCCCTCATCCAGTTCATGCTCAATGAACACGCCGCCGCCGGCTTCACCGAGCACTACCTGCCCTACATGCTCACCGAGGAGTCGCTCTACGCCTCGGGCCAGCTCCCCAAGTTCCGCGAAAACCTCTATCGCGACGAAGAGGAGAACTACTACTTCATCCCCACGGCCGAGGTCGCGTTCGTCAATCTCTACCGCGACGAGATCATCCCGCCGAACAGTCTGCCCCTGCGCTTTGTCGGCCACACCCCCTGCTTCCGCCGCGAAAAGATGAGCGGCGGGCGCGATGTCCGCGGAATGAAGCGCGTGCACCAGTTCGAGAAGGTCGAGATGTTCGTCTACTGCGAACCGGAGCAGAGCGACGCCGAGTTGGAGCTGCTCGTGTCCCGGGCGCGCATGATCCCCGAACTCCTCGGCCTTCCCTACCGCGTCGTGCAGCTCTGCAGCGGCGATATCGGATTCAACGCGACGAAGACGTTCGACATCGAAGTGTGGTCCCCGGGCGTGGGGGAATGGCTCGAAGTCAGCTCGGCCTCGAACTGTCTCGATTTCCAGGCCCGGCGCGCGAATATCCGCTACAAGCCCACGGTCGAATCCTCGACGCGCTTTCCGCATATGCTTAACGCCAGCGGCCTGGCGCTCGCACGCACCGTCATCGCCGTCATGGAGAACTACCAGATGGAGGACGGTTCGATCGCCGTCCCCGAGGTGCTCCAGCCCTACATGGGCACGGACCGCATCGTCCCGCCCGGCCGCTAACCGGCGATTTCGCGGGAGAAGCGCAGGATCGCCGCCGCGGTCGCAGCGGGCGCATCGAGATGCATCTGGTGCGTGCCGTCAGCGATGATTTCGCCGCGGGCATGGGGTATCGCCGCCAGCAACTCGTCGTAGCCAGCGTCTGACATCACGCTTTGGATGCCCGCGCGCAGCACCAGCACCGGCACGGCGATATCCCGCAGGTACGGCCGCACGTCCCATTGCCGGAGCGTTTGCAGGAACGCGGGGTCGAAGCGCTCGACCCACTCGCCGTCGCGCTGTTCAAAGCTGTGCTCGGCCAGGTGCCGGTGGACGTCCGGCGTGGCCTTCGCCGTCGCCCGCTCCTGCCGCGCGACCGCGCGTTCGAAGGCCGGGTAGCGCTTGGGGCTGTTCGCGCCGACTTCGTTCAGGTGCGTGATCTGATGTGGCGGCGCGAGCGGGTCGATATCGATGAACACGCAGCCAATGACGGCGCCCGGCCGCGTCCCCGCGAACTGCATGCCCACGGCCGCCGCCATGGAATGCGCCACCAGCAGCGGCGCCCGCCCGGCCACCGCCACGGCAGCGGCGACATCCTCCGCAAGCCGTTCGAAGGCGTACCCATCCGGCGCCGGCGCCCAACCCGATTCGCCGTGCCCGCGCAGGTCGATGGCCAGGCAGTGCATCCCCGCCGGCAGTTCGCGCACGACGAAATCCCACACGCGCGCGTGCCCGAACGACCCGTGGACGAACAGAACCGGCGGGGTCTCCGCCGGTTCACCGAATTCCAGGAGCCGCAGCGCCGTGCCGTCCGCGCTCGCGATCGCAACCCGGCGCGGCCCCTCTGCGCCCACGCTCAGGCGCTCTTCTTGCCGAACGGCCACCAGCCGCGCTTGTTCGCCTGCGAGGCCGGCTTCTCTTCCGGCCCATCGAACCCGCGCCCGCACGATTGGCAGTACGCGTACACGTTCAGGTTCATCCGCCCGCACCAGGGGCACTGTCGCATTGCATCCTCCCCGGACCACGTCCTGTATCAGTCGTCGAACAGTGTACTCCCCGTCCGCACTTGAGCCCCGCGCTAGTGGTACTTGCGCGCGCCGAGGATCGGCCACTCGGCCACGACCTCGTCGCCGCGCCGCACGTGATACACGCTATTCAGGTTCAGCGTCGTGTCGCCATGACTCGGCAGGATCTCTACGCGGTCGCCGACGGCGAGCCCGGCCACGCCCTCGCCCGTGAGGTGCGCGTGTTCCTCCGAGAGCCGCGACGCCACCAGGCGCCCGTCCACGGACTTCGGCGCTCCGAATTCGTTCGTCAGCGATTTCATTCCCGCGTCGCAGACGGCGTACTCGCCCCGGACGGCGATCACCGTGGTCAACAGCGTCAGCGCACTCTCGAACTCCACGGGGAGCATCTGCTGGTAGCGCCCGTCCATGAAGACGTACGAGCCCGCCTGCACCTCGGTCACGCCCGGCCACGAACCGGCGATGGCGTAGGTGCCCGTGCCACCCACGGAGACGATCTCCGGCGCGAGCCCCGCTTCCAAGAGCGCCTCCACGTGTGCGCTTACGATGGTGAGCGCGGCCTCCGCCTTCAGCTGGCGCTCCTCGGCGGGAAGGAGGACGGCGTGGCCTTCGTAGCCCATGATCCCCCGGTAGCGGATGCCGCTTTCGCCCAGAAGCCGCGCGAGCGCGACCGTCTCCGCCGGCGATACCGTGCCGCAGCGATGCATGCCGCTATCGACCTCGATGATCGCCTGCGCGGTCACGCCCGCTTCCCGGGCGGCGGCGGCGATCTCGCGCACGTTCGCCTCCGACTCCACCGCGACGGTGATATCGACGCCCCGCGCGAGGAGCGTGACCAGCCGCCGCAGCTTCGGGGCGCCCACCACCTGGTTCGCGACCAGGATCGGCCCCAGGCCGGCGTCCGCCAGCACTTCCGCCTCCCCCAGCTTCGCGACGGTGATGCCAATCGCCCCGGCCGCGAGCTGACGGCGTGCGACCTCCGGCGTCTTCGGCGTCTTGAAATGCGGCCGGAGCTTCGCGGGGCGTTCGGCGAAGAACGCGGCCATCCGCGCGATGTTCCACTCCACGCGGTCGAGGTCGAGCAGCAGGCAGGGGGTATCCAGTTCGGTCAGGCGCATGGCCGAATCCTACGGACCCGCGGCTGAAACGCGAACCGGCATCCCGCCGCGTGCCCTGCCGCCGTCGCGAACGGCTATCCTGAATGCCCGGAGGAAGCCATGGAGCGTTCACGGCCCGAGGGTGGTCCAACCGCCTCGGAGGTCATCGACCAGCGGCTGGCGGAGATGGGCGATTGGCGCGGCGCCACGCTCGCACGGATGCGCTCGCTTATCAGGGAGGCCGCGCCCGGCGTGGTCGAGGAGATCAAGTGGGTGAAGGCCACCAGCCCGGGTACGCCCACCTGGTCGTTGAATGGCATCATCTGCACCGGCGAGACCTACAAGGCGGTGGTGAAGCTCACCTTCGCGAAGGGTGCATCGCTGCCCGACCCGGCGGGCCTGTTCAACGCCAGCCTCGAAGGCAACACGCGCCGCGCGATCGACATCCGCGAGGGTGAAACCGTCGATGGCGGCGCCTTCAAGGACCTCGTGCAGGCCGCGGTCGCCCTCAACGCCGCCAGCGCAAAGCCGGCGAAGGGCCGCGCCGCTCCCGCCTGACGGGCCTACGCGCCCGCCGCCAGCGCCACCTTCTTCTTCGCGCGGTCGCGGTCCACGGCCGTGAGGTGCGCCTTGCGGATGCGCACGGACTTCGGCGTGATCTCCACCAGCTCGTCGGCCGCGATGAGCGACAGGCTCCGTTCCAGGCTCGGCGGCTGCGGCGGCGTGAGCTTCACCGCGATATCGCTCGTCGAGCTGCGGATGTTCGTCAGCTTCTTCGCCTTGCACACGTTCACGACCAGGTCGTTATCCTTCGCGTGCAGCCCGACGACCATGCCTTCGTACACTTCGACGCCCGGTTCGATGAACAGGATGCCGCGCTCCTGCGCGTTCGCGATGCCGAAGGCCAACGCCGACCCCGGTTCGTTCGCGATCAGCGCGCCGTTGCGCACGCGCGTGATCTCGCCGGCCCACGCGCGGTAGCCGATCTGCTCCGTGTTCATGATGCCTTCGCCGCCGGTGCCGCTGATGAAGGTGTCACGGAAGCCGATGAGGCCGCGCGTCGGGATTTCGAAGTCCAACCGCACGTCGCCGTTGTGGTCGCTGTGCATGCCGGTCATCTGCGCCTTGCGCCCGGCCAGGGTCTCGATGAGGAACCCGGTCGAAGCCTCCGGCGCCTCGATGTAGATCTTCTCGAAAGGCTCTTCGATGCCGTGCGGGCCCTGCCGCAGGATGACTTCGGGCCGGGTAACCGCGAACTCATACCCTTCGCGCCGCATCGTCTCGACGAGGATCGCCAGGTGCAGCTCCCCGCGGCCGCTCACGACGAAGGCGTCCGCCGTTTCGCCGTCCTCGACCCGGAGCGCGACGTTCGTCTCGACCTCGCGATACAGCCGGTCGCGCAGCTGACGGCTCGTGACGAACTGGCCCTCGCGGCCCGCGAACGGCGAGTCGTTGATGCGGAAGGTCATCTTCAGCGCCGGCTCCTCGATGGCGATGACCGGGAGCGGCCCGGCCGCCTCCACGTTCGCGATCGTCTCGCCGATCTGGATGTCCGGGATGCCCGTGAGCGCGACGATGTCGCCGGCGCGGGCCTCGCTCAGCTCCACCCGGCCGAGCCCTTCGAAGCCGAATACCTGCGCGATGCGGTGCTGGCTCGTGACCCCGTCGTGGTCGTGGCGAATCACCATCTCCGCCGGGTGGATGCGCCCGTCGCGGATTCGCCCAATCGCCGTCCGCCCGCGGTAGCTGTCGTAGGCGAGCGTCGTGACCAGCATGCGGAACGGCGCCTCGTCGTCGTGAACGGGCCCCGGCGTGTGCTCGAGGATGGCATCGAAGAGCGGCTCCATCGTCCCGCTCGTGATCCCCGGTTCGCGGCCCGCGTAGCCGTCGCGCGCGTTCGCATACACCACCGGGAAGTCCAGCTGGTGGTCCTCCGTCGCGAGGTCGAGGAAGAGGTCCTGCGTCTCGCGAATGACCTCCGGGATGCGCGCGTTCGGCCGGTCGATCTTGTTCACGACGACGATCGCGTGCAGCCCCAATTCGAGCGCCTTGCGGAGCACGAACTTGGTCTGGGGCATCGGCCCCTCGACCGCATCCACGAGCAGCAGGCAGCCATCCGCCATGTTCAGCACGCGCTCCACTTCGCCGCCGAAGTCGGCGTGGCCGGGCGTGTCGATGATGTTGATGCGAACGCCGCGGTATTCCACCGCCGCGTTCTTGGCCATGATCGTGATCCCCTTCTCCCGCTCCAGCGGGTTCGAATCGAGGATCAGCGAGCCGACATGCTCGTTCTCCCGGAAGATGTTCGACTGCTTCAGAAGCGCGTCGACCAGGGTCGTCTTGCCGTGGTCAACGTGGGCGATGATTGCGAGGTTGCGCACGTCGGCGCGGCGGAGGTCCATGCGATCCATCTTTGCCGAGGATGCGTGAACGGGCGAACTGCCGCGTCCTGTGCCGGCGGCGAACGGCCCGGGCTTCACCAATCCTTCATATCGCGCGCGCTTGAAACTCCCTTTCCAGCCAGTGCGCGGCCGGGTTATCCGGCGCCGGTGCGCCACTGACTAGCGTGGAGGCGTGGCCACCAACGCCAGCCCTCGCCTCTGGACGCTCGATGTCATTCGCGGCGGCGCCATCGTCATGGTGGTGCTGATGCACGCCTACTTCGATCCGCCGTGGTGGGCGCCCGCCTCGCAGGCCTACGCGGCGCGCCTGGTCTACTTCCTCGGGCACACGGTAGTACCGCTCTTCTTTCTCATCTCTGGCTTCCTCTTCGCGCGCGAAGGGCACCTGCCCGCGCGTTCGCTCGTCCGCCGGAAGGCGGCGGTCATCCTCGTGCCCGCGCTGCTCTGGTCCGTGATCGCGATCGCGATCCGGGTGCATAGTCTCGGGCTCGATGCGCGCCAGGCGGCGGTGGACTTCCTGCTGCTGAACGCCGGCGGCCAATTCTTCTACGTCTTCGTGCTGCTCGTGCTCTTCGCCGCCGCGTTGCCCCTGCGGCACTGGGACGCGCGCCGCTTCGCGCGGCTCGCACTCGCCTGCGGGGCGGCCGGCCTGCTGCGAACGCTCGCGCTTGAACGTTCGTGGCCGGCGAGCGACCTGGGCGCCATCGCCGCCTACCGCGATCCGCTCCTCTGGGGCGGCTACTTCTTCGCGGGGATGGCCGCCGCGCGGGGCACGCTCCGTCTCCCGCGCGCGACCGTGTTCCTTGCCGCGGCCGCCGGCGTCGTCTGCATCGCCGCCTGGTTCGCCCGTGCGCACACCGACGGCGCCTACGCGAACAGCTACTTCAGCCCGTTCGTGTACCTGTTCGGCTGGCTGCTGGCGTTGTCGGTGATTCCGCTGCTGCACGCGCGCGCGGCGGCGGCTCCGCTCGCACTGCGGCCGGTCGAATGGCTGGGCCGCCATTCGTTCGCGATCTTCCTCGCGCACGTTCCGCTCTTCATCGGACTCGTCACCGATGCCTGGTACGCGGACACGGCCCTCGGGAATTACGCCGCGCGGGTGCTCTTCCGCTTCGCGACGGGGCTCCTTGGCCCGGTCGCGCTCGTGCTGCTGGCGAATCGTGTGCTTCCCGCGGGGGTGGCCCGCTACGCCGGCTTCACCGGCCGCCCACGCATTCCGAGGGCCACCGGCGGGCGTGGTAACGCGGCACCCTCGCGCCGGCCCCGCGCAGCCTGATCAGCTCGTGCCCAGGAAGGTCGAGTACTTGCACGCCGGCACGTCCTTCACCTTCGAGGCGAGTCGCGACCGTTCGGCCTCGGGCGGCATGGGCGGCTTCGTGCTCACGAGCGACGTGGGGTCCTTCACCGCGTCCTCGAGGTACTGGATGTACTCCTTGTGCCACTTCGCGATGCCCACGGGCGGCTGGACCTTCTTCAGCTCGGCCACATAGGTCTTGATCGCGTCGCCGATGCCGGCGGCGCTCGGCTGACTCACCAGCGCGTCCTGGTAGTTGACGATGCCGGTGCAGAAGACGGCGAGGTACTGCTCGTCCGTGAGCTCGTTCCCGGTGGGCGTTGGTTCGTCAGACTTGCCATCGCCGCAGGCAGCGGCGGCGAACATGAGGACGGCGGCGAAGGCCGCCAGCAGAAGTGGCATGCGCATGGTTCACCATGCTACCGCACGCCGCCGCAAAGGCGCCGTCAGAGCAGGATCCGTTTCGCGGCCGCCCCGGGCGTTCGGCGCCAGTTCCGCACCAGGTACCGCCGTTCGCCGTTCCGTTCGATGGTCTCCACCGCGCACCGATCGTGGTCCGCGACGGCGGCCCGGGCGGCGGCGGCGAAGCCCGCGAGGTCCGCCTCAGCGGGCAGTCCGAACGTGTCCGCGTGCGCCGGCAGCGTCTCCGCCATCACCACCGAGAGTTCCAGGAGCCACCCCAGCACCAGCTGCGCCAGTCCGGTGTGGAAATCGCGATCCCCGAACGTCATGGTCACGTGGTCCGGCGCCGATTCGTTCCCGGCCAGCAAGAGCGTGCTGCCGAAGTGCGAAAGCGAAAGGTCCGTCGCGACCCGGTACAGCGGCCCGAGCGTGGGGTGCGCCGCCAGCACCTCGCCCGAACGGAACGCGTGCAGCCGGAATTCGGTGGCGTGCACGTCCGGCGCGAGCGCGATGCCTCCCGCATCGAGCCATGCCTCCCACTCCGGAGCGTCCGCGCCCAACAGGGCGATCAGGGCCGCCTGGTAGTCCGCCGCCGTTCGCACCAGCGGGATGGCGGCGGCGTAGTTGCCGAGTTGCACCGCGTGCAGCGCTTCCAGGCGGCATAGCCACGATCGCGACCATGGCCCCAGCACCGCGGCCGTCCGTTGCTTTCGGAACTTCGCCCCGGACGTGGCCTCCGCGCAGGCACCTTCCAGCGAAAGCCCCCGCAGCACGAGTTCGATCTCGCCGCCGAGGACGAAGCCGGTCTGACGATGGGCGTCGGCGCCCGCTGCGCCCATGGCCGGCCTGGCCGCGCCCGCGGCCGTCGCAAACACGTTCGGCGGCGAAACCCGTGGCAGTGTCATGCTGGCCTCCGGCGTCCCTTACTCGGCTTCGTTTTCGAAATCGCCGTCGTCCTCGTCGTCCTCGTCTTCGTCCTCCGGGAGGGAGGCGAGGTAGGCGCGAACGTCCGCGATGAGGCGCGCCTGGCGGGCTGCTTCGCCCGCGTCGCGGTAGTCGGCGCTCAGCGTCCAATCAAGGAGCAGGGAGTCGTACCGCAGTTCGGGCAGCGTCTCGGCAATGTCCAGAGCGTGCCGTTCGAGGTGCGTCGTCCAGCGGAGGAGCGTCTCACCGATGGTGTCGCCCCCGAGCGGTTCGACGGAGCGCGCGTGGGTGGCCCCCGCGAACGCGGCGATCAGCTCGTCGCGCGCGGCGGCCATGCGTTCCAGCAGTTCCGGCACGGCCACGGCCCCCAGCCGGTCGCGCGCCGCGGCGTTCATGGCATCGTCATCCAGCGGCTCGAACGTCTCCGCGCCCTCGGCGATGAGCTTCCGCGCGGGCGGCTCAACCCATTCGAGCCACAAGACGCAGTGCGCGAGTGTTTCGCGCATGGTGAGGCCCGTCGCCGCGCAGGTCTGTTCCAGCTCCCCGGGCGTCATCTGCTCCGCCACGTACCGGAGGTAGGCGGTGTGATGGATGAGCCGGTCGGCGGCGGCCCGGAGGATGGGCTCCATCGCCCTCAGTGCCGCCCGCGCTGGGTGCGCCGGCGCTCCGCGCGCATCGACGGCCGCGTGCCGCCGCCGGTCTCGTCGCGTGCGGGCCGCTCCCCAAGCTGCTTGATGCTCTCCCAGCCCGCGTACGCGGCCGAGCCTCCCAGCTCTTCCTCGATCTCCAGCAGCCGGTTGTACTTCGCCGTCCGTTCGCTGCGCGCGGGCGCCCCGGTCTTGATCTGACCGGCCCCCGTGGCGACCGCGAGGTCGGCGATGAACGTGTCCTCGGTCTCGCCCGAGCGATGGCTGATGACGGCCGTCCAGCCGGCGCGCTGCGCCGTCTCGACCGCCTCCAGCGTTTCCGAAAGCGTGCCGATCTGGTTCAGCTTCACGAGCACGGAGTTCGCTGCCTTCGCGGCGATGGCGCGGCGGATGCGCTCCGGGTTCGTCACGAGGCGGGCGTCGCCCCCGAGCTGGCAGCTGGTCCCCAGCCGCTCGACGAGCTGCGCCCAGCCCGCCCAGTCGTCCTCGGCGAGGCCGTCCTCGATCGACCGGATGGGGTACTTCTCCACCCACGATGCCCAGTGATCGACCATTTCCGCGCTCGTGAGCGTGCGATTCTCCTTCGCGAGCACGTACTTGCCGCCCTGGAACAGCTCCGTGCTCGCCGGGTCGAGGGCGATGACGGCGTCTTCGCCGGGGCGGTAACCGGCGCGCTCGATCGCTTCGAGCACCACCTGCACGGCCTCTTCGTTGCCCGGCAGCGAAGGCGCGAACCCGCCTTCGTCGCCCACCGATGTGATGGCGCCGCGGTCGTGGAGCACCGCCTTGAGGCCCTGGTAGATCTCGGCGCCCATGCGCAGCCCCTGCGAGAACGTCTCCGCCCCCACGGGCATGACCATGAATTCCTGGAAGTCGGTCGAATCCGGTGCGTGCTTGCCACCGTTGAGGATGTTGAACATCGGCACGGGCAGCCGGTGTACCGCGGGCCCCCCGAGGTACCGGTAGAGCGGCAGATCGAGCGAATCCGCCGCCGCCCGCGCCACCGCGAGCGAGACACCGAGGATGGCGTTCGCGCCCAGGCGGCCCTTGTTGGGCGTGCCGTCGAGTTCGCAGAGCGCGCGGTCGATGATGCGCTGCTCGGTCGCGGGGACGCCCCGGATCTTCTTCACGATCTCCGTGTTGATGGCGTTCACGGCCTTGAGGACGCCCTTGCCGCCATAGCGCCGCGGGTCGCCGTCGCGAAGCTCTACCGCTTCGTGCGCGCCCGTCGAAGCGCCCGAGGGCACGGCCGCCTTCCCCATCGTCCCGTCGCTCAGGAACGCGGTCACTTCCACCGTCGGGTTTCCGCGCGAATCCAGGATCTCCCGCGCGATCAGGTCTTCGATGAACATCCCAGGGCTCCTTCCGGGTAGCGCTCGCAGGCGGAGCGCGCATGGGGCCGCTGGCGGCGGCCGGCGGGGGACGGCGAACCTAGCGCCGCACTTCCGGTGCGTCGTTCAGGGCGATGAGCGCGCCGGGGTTCGGCAGGTAGTCGATATAGAGGATGCCGTTCACGTGGTCGATTTCGTGTTCCAGCGCCTCGGCCATCAGGTCGTCCTGCGCCTTGATGCGCACTTCCTTGCCCGTGTACGGGTCGATGCCCTTGGCCAGCACTTTCACGGATCGAACGATTTCGCCGCGAAAGCCCGGCACCGAAAGGCACCCTTCATCGACGCGGCGCTCGCCCGATCGCTTCACGATTTCGGGGTTCACCAGCGCGATCTTTTCGTGCTTCGGGTCGTGTACATCGATCACCACGAGCTTCAGCGAAACGCCGATCTGCGGCGCCGCCAGGCCAACACCGGGCGCGTCGTACATCGTCTCCCACATGTCGTCGATCAGCTTCAGGATCGACTTGTCGATGGTGCGAATGCGGCGCGCCTTCTCCCGCAGGACGGGGTCGCCGGCGCGGCGAATGGGAAGGATGGCCAAATCGGGAACTCCGGCGGAGCCTGGCAGCACGCTGCCGCCGCCCAGTGTAGCGCGTGCCTCTCTAATAGGGCGCGACTGGCACCGGACTTAGTGTCTCTGGTACACTAAGTCAATGCCCCATCGCGACCTCCCCGTCGTGGTCATCGGCAGCGGCGCCGCCGGCCTCTTTACGGCCCTCGAAGCCGCCCGAACGCTCCCCGTCCTCGTCCTCACCCGGTCGGGCGCCGCCGAGGCGAACACGGCATGGGCGCAGGGCGGGATCGCCGCCGCGCTCGGCCACGGCGACTCGCCACTCCTCCATCTCGAAGACACGATCGCCGCCGGCGCCGGCCTCGTCGATGAAGCCGCCGCACGCGTCCTCTGCGAGGAAGGCCCGGCCCGCATCCGCGAACTCGCCGCGCTCGGCACGCCTTTCGATTTCGCCGGCGGCACCTTCGCCCTCGGCCGCGAAGCCGCGCACTCCGCCAATCGCATCGTCCACGCCGGCGGCGACCGCACCGGTGCGCGCCTCGAGCAGGCGTTGCTCGCGGCCGCGCGCGCCGCCGGGGTCGCGATCCAGGACATGGCCGAGGCGACCGCGGTCGAGGTCGAGCACGGCCGCGCGCGCGGCGTCCGCATCCGCACGTCCGGCGGCGCGACGCACACGATCGAAGCCCGGGCCGTGGTTATCGCGACGGGCGGCGCCGGGCAGCTGTTTTCGCACACCACCAACCCGGAGATCGCGCGCGGCGAAGGGCTCGCCCTCGCCTTCGCGGCCGGGGCCGAACTCGCCGACCTTGAGTTTTACCAGTTCCACCCGACGGCGCTGCGCTTTCCTGGCGTGCGTCCGTTCCTCATCTCCGAGGCCGTCCGGGGCGAAGGCGCCGTCCTTCGTAACGCCGCCGGTGAACCCTTCATGGCCCGCTACCACCCGCTCGCCGACCTCGCGCCACGCGACATCGTCGCCCGCGCGATCGTCACGGAGATGCAGCGCGATGGCGCCGATCACGTTGTGCTCGATGCCACGGGCGTTGCCGCCAGCATCGATATCGTGGCGCGTTTCCCGTCCATCGCCAGCTTCTGCCGCGAACTCGGGATCGACATTCGCACGACGCCGATCCCGGTCGCGCCCGCCGCGCACTACTTCATGGGCGGCATCCGCACCGACACCTGGGGCCGCACGACGGTGCCGGGCCTCTACGCCGCCGGCGAAGCGGCCTGCACCGGCGTCCACGGCGCGAACCGCCTCGCCAGCAATTCGCTGCTCGAGACCGCGGTCTTCGGCGGACGCACCGCCGCGCACATCGCCTCCGGTTCGCACGCCGCCGCCGACGCGGACCCGCACGCAGTCGCGGTGATGCCGCACGCGATCGAGCCGCCGTCGCTGACGGCGCTCCAGGCGCTCATGTGGGAGGCCGCCGGGATCGAACGCAATGGTGCGACCATGCGCGGCGCCCGCACGACCCTCCGCGGCTGGCGGGCCGGCGGCGAAGGGTCGCCGTCCGCGCTCGTGGCCGAACTCATGCTGGAGGCCGCGCTCCGCCGCGAGGAGAGCCGCGGCGCCCATTTCCGCTCCGACTTCCCCGCGCTCGACAACGCCCACTGGCATCGAAGGCAGGTGTTCCGCCGTGCAGATTGACCCCCCGCCCCCGGGCGCCATCGACCGCGCCGTCCGTCTCGCCCTCGAAGAGGACCGTGCGAACGAGGACACCGCTACCCTCGCGACCGTTGCCGGGTCGCTCACGGGCGAGGCCATCTTCCTCGCGAAGGAGCCAGGCGTGTTCTCCGGCGTCGCGGTCATCCAGGCCGTCTTCGCCGCCCTCTCCCCGGCCGTGACCCTCGAGGTTCTCGTCGCCGATGGCGAAAGGTTCGCGAAGGGCCAGCACCTCGCCATCGCCCGGGGGCCTGTGCGTGCGCTCCTCACCGGCGAACGGACCGCCCTCAACTTTGTCCAGCGGCTTTCGGCCACGGCCACGCTCGCGCGCGCGTTCGTCGATGCCGTCGCGGGCACGAATGCGGTCATCCTCGACACGCGCAAGACCACGCCGGGCCTTCGCGACCTGGAGAAGTGGGCCGTGCGCTGCGGCGGAGCGACCAACCACCGCCGCGACCTCGCCGTCATGGCCATGATCAAGGACAACCACCGCGAAGCCCTCGCTCGCGAAGGCCGATCCCTCGCCGATGGCGTCGCAAACATCCGCCGCCTGTTCCCCGGCATCCCCGTCGAGGTCGAAATCGACAGCCTGGACCAGCTCGAAGCGGCCCTCGCCGAGTCCCCGGAGTGGGTCCTGCTCGACAACATGAGCAACGCCGATATGGCCGAAGCCGTCCGCCGCACGCGGGGCCGCGCCCGGCTGGAAGCGAGCGGCGGCGTGAAGCTCTCCACCGTGCGCGCCATCGCCGAGACCGGTGTCGACGCGATCTCCGCGGGCGCGCTCACCCACAGCCAGGGCTCGCTCGATATCAGCCTCGAGCTGGCGTTCTAGCGGGGGCAATGCGGTGCCGGGCCATGCCCAAAGGGGCCCCGCGCGTATACTGGCGTGAGCCCGGAGCCCCCGGGGCCGAAGGAGCCGCGCCATGCCAACCCCGTACTGCTATTTCAAGGGCGAGATCGTGCCGCTCGAGGAAGCGAAGATCGGCGTCATGACCCACGCCTTCAACTACGGCACGGCGGTCTTCGAAGGCGTCCGCGGCAACTGGAACCCCGATGCGCAGCAGGCCTTCCTCTTCCGCCTGCGCGAACACTTCGTGCGGCTCGAGCAGAGCGCCAAGATCCTGCGCATGGCTCCCCGCGAGAACGTCGACCGCCTCTGCGAAATCGCCGTCGAGCTGGTCGAGCGCAGCGGCTTCACCGAGGACGTCTACCTTCGTCCCATGGTCTACCTCTCGGGCGAAGTGCTGGGCGTTCGCCTGCACAACGTCGAGCAGGACACGCTCATCTTCCTTTCGCCCTTCCCGGCCTACCTCCCCGAGACCGCGCGCTGCCACACGAGCACCTGGCGCCGGGTGAACGACACCGGCATCCCGCCGCGCGCCAAGGTCACCGGCATCTACGTCAACAGCGCGCTGGCCAAGACCGAGGCGAACCTGAACGGCTTCGATGAGGCGATCATGCTCAACGAGGACGGTCACGTCTCCGAGGGCAGCGGCGAGAACATCTTCATGATCCGCGGGGGCAAGCTCATCGCCCCCACCCCCGCCGACAACGTCCTCGAGGGCATCACCGCGAAGTCCGTGGTCGAACTCGCCCGCAACGAACTCGGGGTCGAGCTGGTGGAGCGCCAGATCGACCGCACGGAGCTGTACATCGCCGATGAAGTCTTCATGACAGGCACCGCCGCCCACCTCACGCCCATCGTCGAAATCGACCGCCGCCCCGTGGGCAACGGCGAGATCGGGCCGATCACGCGCAAGCTCAGCGACCTTTTCTACGACTGCATCCGCGGCAAGAGCGAGAAGTACCAGCATTGGTGCACCCCGGCACGCGTTCCCGTCGCCCACTAGCGCCGGTCGCGTTCCGTCCGCCGCGAGCACTCGGCGTCATCACCGGGGGCTTCCTCGCGGGCTGGGCGTTCGCCGGGTTCGCGTTCGCGCTCAGCCTCGCAGCCGGCTCCGCGGTCGAATTCAAGACGTTCGTGGCGTGGGTCGCGGCGGTGGTGCTGCTCTGCATCGGCGGCCTGTTCGCGAGCTGGACGTACTGCCTCGCCACCCTCACCTACGTGGTCGAACGCGACACCCTCACCATTCGCTGGGGCATGCGCCGCATCGTCATCCCCATCGATACCATCCTCCGCATGGTGCCCGGCCGCACGCTCGATGAAGCGAAGGTCTCCGGGATCAACTGGTGGGGGTGCCACGTCGGCAGCGCCGATGTGAAGCGCATCGGTTACACCCTCTTCTATTCCACGCACAGCAGCCCCGACGAACTCCTCTACGTGCACACCACGCAGGAGTCCTACGCCCTCACGGTCGTCGACCAGGCCGCGTTTGCCGAGGAAGTCCAGGCGCGGGCCGCCATGGGCGCCGTCATGGAGCACGTCCAGCACTCGACGGCCACCGGCGTCGCCGCCTTCCCGTTCTGGCGCGACCGCGTGGCTATCGGCGCGGCCCTCGCCGGGGCGATCATCACCGCCGTCCTCTGCGGGTATGTGTACAGCCGCTACCCCGGCCTGCCCGCCGTCGTGAAGCTGAACTTCCCCGCACTTGGCGGCGTCACGCGCGTCGGGGATAAGACCGAACTGCTCCGTCTCGCGTATCTCGGCGCCGGCGTGCTCGCTCTCAACACCACCCTCGGCATTCTCGTGCACGCCCGCGAACGCGCCGCCGGCATCTGGCTGCTCGCCTCCACAAGCATGCTGCAGCTTGTCCTGATCGCCGCCGCCTTCGCCGCGATGCAACGCGTGTAGCCCGCTTCAGCCGGGTACACTCCCGCGATGCGCGTCCTTAAGCTCGGCACCAGCAACGACCTCACCACCGTCATCCCCGAGGAAGACCGTTCGTACCGGGTCACCGAGCGCTTCCTCCACGAAGCGACAGGCCTCCCGGTCGAGGTCATTCCGCGCATCATCTGGCCGGGACCGCAGCTGCCCGGGCTCATCGACCAGTGGCTCGCGAAGTACGAACCCGACCTCGTTCTCCTGCTGGTGAACCCCTACTGGGTGACCTTCGAGTCGGTGCCGCTGCGTCTCCAGCGCCGCCTGGGACGGGCGGGCAAGGCCGCAGGGGACCTCGGCACCAAAGCGGCCGGCATCTCGTGGCTTTCGCACAACCCGGTGTTCCGGGGCGGGCGGCGCCTCGCGCTCAAGACCATCGGCGGCGACGTGCACTTCGAGCCTGCCGAAGTCGTCGCCACCATCGACCAGTGCGCGCGCCGGATCCTGCGCCGCGAAGGCGTGGGCCTGGTCATCCGCGGCCCGAAGAGTTCGCTCACCCACCATAACGATGCGAAGGGCAAGGCCCGCGGCGAGCGCCGCCGCCTCGAAACGCACTACGCCCTCGAGCGCCTGGCCGCTGAACTCCACGCCGGGTACGTCGGATCCGAGATTGCCGTCATGGAGCCGGACGACGCGGGCGCCTTTCGCGGCGACTTCGTCCACATCACCAGCCGGGAGCATCGTGAGCGCGGCCTGACCGAGGGCCAGGCCCTTCTCGAAGTCTGGCGCGACCTCTCCGGCACCGGTCGCGACTGAAACCGTCCCTGCCAGGCCCGACGGGTCTACGCTCGAAAGAACCGTGATCCATGGGTGAATCGTTCATTGGATGGGAACGATTTGACTCGCATGCAACACCCGCGTACGCTCCGGCCCCGTTGAGACGCTCCGGCGGGGGATTCTTCACGGCCGCTCCATGGCCAGGCGACGGAAACCTGCGCCGCCATGTGGAAGAAAGCCTGATCCAGCCCCCCTCTTGCGCGGGGCCGTCCCAGCAGTGGGGCGGCCCCGTGCCCATCATTCGCACCACTGCGTATGTTTGATCTGCTTCGCATTCCCGTCCGTGCCGCCGCCGCGCTATACTGCGTGCGTTCGTCCCACCCAAACACCAGCCCCGGGCCCAACGGTCTCCACAGGGGAAGTCGCGGGAGCTGGCTGAGACGGAACCCCGGCACGTTTGCCCGGGAAAGGGCCCAGGACCCCACCACGAATGTGGAAGGAGGCTTGGGAAGTGGGAACCAGTCCGCCCCTCGCGCGCCGCACCTGAGCGAAGGCTCGCCGCCGCCGTTCGCCGCCCGCGGCTGCCCTTCGCAACCGCCAATCCCGCAAGGACTTCGAATGCCGACCGATTCCTTTGGTTCCGCCGCGAGCCTCACCGCCGCCGGCCGCTCGTACCGCTACTACCGTCTCCCCGCGCTCGTCGAGGCCGGCCTGGCCAACGTCGATCGCCTCCCGTTCTCCCTCAAGATCCTGCTCGAAAACCTCCTCCGCTATGAGGACGGCCGGGGCGTCACGCGCGACGACATCGAGGCTCTCGCCAACTGGCGCCCGGGCCAGCCCCAGGACCGCGAAATCGCCTTCACCCCCGCCCGCGTCCTCCTCCAGGACTTCACCGGCGTCCCCGTCGTCGTCGACCTCGCCTCCATGCGCGAGGCCATCACCGCACTCGGCGGCGACCCGAAGCGCATCAACCCCCTCTCGCCCGTCGACCTCGTGATCGACCACTCCGTACAGGTCGACTCCTTCGGCACGGCCGGCGCGTTCGAACGGAATGTCGCGCTCGAATTCGAACGGAACGAGGAACGCTACAAGTTCCTGCGCTGGGGCCAGCAGGCGTTCAGCAACTTCCGCGTCGTGCCGCCGGGCACGGGCATCGTCCACCAGGTGAACCTTGAGTACCTGGCGAGCGTCGTGTTCCGCAAGGAAGAGGGCGGCGAAACCATCGCCTACCCCGACACGCTCGTCGGCACCGACTCCCACACGACGATGATAAACGGCCTGGGCGTGCTCGGCTGGGGCGTCGGCGGCATCGAAGCGGAAGCGGCGATGCTCGGCCAGCCGTTCTCCATGCTCATCCCCGAAGTCATCGGCTTCCGCCTCACGGGCCGCCTTCCCGAGGGCGCGACGGGCACCGACCTCGTGCTCCGCGTGACCCAGATGCTGCGCGCCAAGGGCGTCGTCGGGAAGTTCGTCGAATTCTTCGGCACGGGCCTTTCGCAGCTCCCGCTCGCCTCGCGCGCGACGATCGCGAACATGGCTCCCGAATACGGCGCCACCATGGGCTTCTTCCCCATCGACGCGGAGACCCTCAACTACCTCCGCTTCAGCGGCCGCGACGAGGCCCTCGTCGAGCTGGTCGAGGCGTACGCGAAGGCGCAGGGCCTCTTCCGCACCGATGCCACCGCGGACCCGATGTTCACCGACGTGCTCGAACTCGACCTCTCCGAAGTCGAGCCCGCCATCGCCGGCCCCAAGCGCCCGCAGGACCGCATCGCCCTCAAGGACGCGTGCGAGGACTTCAACCGCAACCTGGCCTCGATGGTCGCGGAGGACGCGCTCGGCGCGAGCGTCGATGTGAAGGCCGCGGCGGGCGAGTTCCCGCTGAAGCACGGCTCCGTCGTCATCGCCGCTATCACTTCGTGCACGAACACCTCGAACCCGGAGGTCATGCTCGGCGCGGGGCTCGTCGCGAAGAAGGCCGTGGCGAAGGGCCTCAAGCCCCCGGCGTGGGTCAAGACGAGCCTCGCCCCCGGTTCGCAGGTGGTCACCGACTACCTGGACGCGGCGGGCGTCACCCCGGCGCTGAACGCCATCGGCTTCAACGTCGTCGGCTACGGCTGCACCACGTGCATCGGCAACTCCGGCCCGCTCGACCAGGCCGTCACCGACGCCATCAAGAACGGCGACCTCGTGGCCGCGGCCGTGCTCTCCGGCAACCGCAACTTCGAAGGCCGTGTCAATCCCGACACGCGCGCGAACTACCTCGCGTCGCCGCCGCTGGTCGTTGCCTACGCGCTCGCCGGGCGCATGGATATCGACTTCGAGCGCGACCCCATCGGCCCCGGTGCGAACGGCGAGCCGGTGTACCTTCGCGACATCTGGCCCACGCAGGCCGAAGTCGCCGAGACGGTCCGCAACAACGTTCGCTCGGAGATGTTCCGTTCGCGGTACGCCGAGGTGTTCGAAGGCCCCGAGCGCTGGCGGACGCTCGAAACCCCCACCGGCGACCTGTTCGCGTGGGACCCCTTCTCCACCTACATCAAGAATCCGCCCTACTTCGAAGGGCTCAAGCCCACGCCCGACCCGGTCACCGACATCACCGGCGCGCGCGTCCTCGTGATGGTGGGCGATTCGGTCACCACCGACCACATCTCGCCCGCCGGCAACATCGCCGTCAACAGCCCGGCCGGCAAATACCTCCTTTCGCACGATGTGAAGCGCGAGGACTTCAACCAGTACGGAGCGCGCCGCGGCCACGACGACGTGATGGTGCGCGGTACCTTCGCGAACATCCGGCTGCGCAACCTGCTCGTCCCCGGTGTCGAAGGCGGCGTCACGCGCCACCTTCCCGATGGCGAGCAGATGGCGATTTACGATGCCTCCGTGAAGTACCGCCAGGCCGGCGTGCCGCTCGTCGTGCTCGCGGGCAAGGAGTACGGCACGGGCTCATCGCGCGACTGGGCGGCGAAGGGCGTCAATCTCCTCGGTGTGAAGGCCGTCATCGCGGAGACCTACGAGCGCATCCACCGCAGCAACCTCGTCGGCATGGGCGTGCTGCCGCTGCAGCACCTCCCCGGCGAGAGCCGCGAAACGCTCGGCCTCACCGGCGAGGAGACCTACACCATCGCGGGTCTGGCCGCGGGGCTGCGTCCGCTCACCCGCCTCACCGTCACCGCCACGGCGGCCGATGGCACCTCGAAGTCCTTCGAGACCCTCTGCCGCATCGATACGCCCGTCGAGCTCGACTACTACCGGCACGGCGGCATCCTCCAGTACGTCCTCCGTCAGCTCGCCGGCACCGCGAACTAACGGCGTCCGTCCGCCGGCCGCAATCCCGGCCAGCCCACCTGAAGCACTGAGGAGTTCCACTTGGCCAAGATCAAAGTCGTGAACCCGGTCGTCGAACTCGATGGCGACGAGATGACGCGCATCATCTGGCAGTTCATCAAGGACCGCCTGATCCTCCCCTACCTCGATGTCGAACTCGAGTACTACGACCTCGGGATCGAGCACCGCGACGCCACGAACGACCAGGTCACCGTCGATGCGGCCCTTGCTATCAAGAAGCACGGCGTGGGGGTGAAGTGCGCCACCATCACCCCCGATGAGGAGCGCGTGAAGGAGTTCAACCTCAAGGAGATGTGGAAGTCGCCGAACGGCACTATCCGCAACATCCTTGGCGGCGTCGTCTTCCGCGAGCCCATCGTCTGCACGAACATCCCCCGCCTCGTTCCGGGCTGGACGAAGCCGATTGTCATCGGCCGCCACGCGCACGGCGACCAGTACAAGGCGACGGACTTCCGCGTGCCCTCGGCCGGCACCGTCACCATCACCTTCACGCCCGAAGGCGGCGGCGCGCCCGTCACCCGCGAAGTCGCGAAGTTCGCGGGCCCCGGCATCGCCATGGGCATGTACAACTACGACGATTCCATCCGCGATTTCGCCCGCGCCTCGCTGCGCTATGGCCTCAACCGCGGCTGGCCCGTTTACCTGAGCACGAAGAACACCATCCTCAAGGCCTACGACGGCCGCTTCAAGGACATCTTCCAGGAAGTCTTCGAGGCTGAGTTCAAGAAGGACTTCGATGCGAAGGGCATCACCTACGAGCACCGCCTCATCGACGACATGGTCGCGCAGGTCCTCAAGTGGGAAGGCGGCATCGTCTGGGCCTGCAAGAACTACGACGGCGATGTCCAATCCGACACCGTCGCCCAGGGCTACGGATCGCTCGGGCTCATGACCTCCGTGCTCCTCACGCCCGATGGCGACACGGTCGAGGCGGAGGCCGCGCACGGCACCGTCACCCGCCACTTCCGCGCCCACCAGCGCGGCGAAAAGACCTCCACCAACCCGATCGCGTCGATCTTCGCGTGGACGCGCGGCCTTGCCCATCGCGGCAAGCTCGATGGCACCCCCGAAGTGACCGCCTTCGCCAACGCCCTCGAGGAAGTCTGCGTCGAAGCCGTCGAAGGCGGCGAAATGACGAAGGACCTCGCCATCCTGATCTCCAAGGACGCTCCCTGGCTCACCACCGAGGACTTCCTCGCCGCCCTCGACCGCCGTCTCCAGGCGAAGATGGCCTGATCCATCTCCGCTTCCACCACACACCCCGAAGGCCGCGGCACCCGCCGCGGCCTTTTGCATGTCGTCGGCTTCGACAGCGACCGTGAGGGCAGGCCGTCGCCATGACGGCCTTGGGGGCTCAGATCTCCATCCCCAGGTGCTT
>JADLBC010000053.1 GCA_020847985.1 Dehalococcoidia bacterium | reverse complement strand
CATCGCCACCACCTCGGCTTTGTACTCCTCGGTGAAGGTCCTTCTCGGTCGCCGTGGGCTCATCCAGACACCTCCTCGGGGATCATCCCCTCATCGTTGGTGTCCGTCGATCTGGGGCAAGCCCAGCTGGCCACCCATTTCTCCTTCCTCTTTTCTCTTTTCTCTCCTTTCCTCCTTTCTCTCCCCTCACTACAGTGCGGCCAGCACCGTAGTGAGGGGCCACCCATGGAATTTCGCGATTCGGAGAGCGAGGCGGCATTTCGCGGGCGGGTGCGCGCCTTCCTCGATGCCGAGTTCCCCACCGAGTTCTCGACGCGCCTGGTCGAATGGGGCCTCTTCAACGGCGTGGGCGGGCCGCCGGTGCCCGGCTTCATGGAGTTCCTGAAGGGCTGGACGGCGAAGCTCAACGCGCAGGGCTGGGGGGCGCCCGCGTGGCCGAAGGAGCACGGCGGCGGCGGACTCAGCGTGAAGGAGCAGTTCATCCTCAGCGAGGAGTTCGCCTGGCGCCGCGCCCCCCGCTCCGGCGGCATCGGCCACGGCTGGGCCGGCCCCACGATCATGGTCTACGGCACCGAGGAGCAGCGTTCGAAGCTCCTCCCCCGCATCATTTCCGGCGAGGATGTCTGGTGCCAGCTCTTCTCCGAACCCGGCGCCGGCAGCGACCTCGCATCGCTCCAGACGCGCGCCATCCGCGACGGCGACGACTACGTCGTGAACGGCCAGAAGATCTGGACTTCGGGAGCGCACCGCGCGGATATGGGCATCCTCATCGCGCGGACGAACCCCGACGCCCCCAAGCACCGCGGCATCAGCTACTTCCTCGTCGATATGAAGACGCCAGGCATCACCGTTCGGCCGCTGGTGAACATGCTCAACAGCCACGAATTCAACGAGGTGTACTTCGAGGACGTGCGCATCCCCGCGAGCACGCTGCTCGGCGAGGAGAACCGGGGATGGTACCTGGCCACCACCACGCTCGACTTCGAACGCAGCGGCATCGCCACGAGCGTCGCGCACCAGCTCATCGCGCAGGACCTGGTGGCGTTCGCCCGCGAAAGCGCGCACGGCCGCGCCGCCATGGCCACCCGCCCTTCGCTCAAGCACGAACTGGCCGACCGGGCGATCGAGGCTCGGGTGGAATCGCTCATCTGCTACCGCATCATTTCGATGCAGGACCGCGGCGAAATCCCGAACCGCGAAGCCTCCATCGCCAAGCTCTACTCAAGCGAACTCGACGTGCGCCTGGCCACGACCGCGATGCACCTCGCCGGCAGCCACGCCCTCCTCATGGCCCGCGACCACGCCGAATCGATGGGCGGCCGCTTCGGGCGCTTCTACCTGCACAGCACCACGAGCCCCATCGGCGGCGGCACGAGCGAAGTCCAGCGCAACATCATCGCCATGCGCGGCCTCGGGATGCCCCGAGGCTAGAGAAAAGAGCAAAGAGGAAAGAGAAATGGGTGGCCAGCCGCCACCCACCACCCCGTTCCGCGCGCTCCTTTTCTCTTTCCTCCTTTCTCTTTTCTCTCCAAACCAAAAAGGGGCCCCCGGCCGTTCGGCCGGGGGCCCCTTCTTGGTTTGGCCTTACACGTCGAAATAGAGGTGGACTTCGTACGGGTGCGGCCGCATGCGGATGGGGTCGCACTCGTTCTCGTACTTGTGGGCGATCCAGGTCTCGAGCAGGTCCTTGGTGAAGACGCCGCCTTCGAGCAGGAACTCGTAGTCCTTCTCCAGCGCCGCCAGCGAACCCTCGAGCGACTTCTCGACCGTCGGCACGCTCGCCAGCTCCTCGGGCGAAAGCTCGAAGAGGTTCGTCTTGTCGAGCGGAGGACCCGGGTCCCAGCCCTTCTTGATGCCATCGAGGCCCGCCATGAGGATGGCCGCGAAGGTGAGATACGGGTTCCCGGCCGGGTCCGGTGGGCGGAACTCGACGCGCTTGCTCGCCGGGCTCGGGCTCACCAGCGGGATGCGGCAGGCCGCCGACCGGTTCCGCGCGCTATAGACGAGGTTCACCGGCGCTTCGTAGCCCGGCACCAGCCGCTTGTAGCTGTTCGTCGTCGGCGCGCAGAGCGCCATCAGGGCCTTGCCGTGCTTCACCAGCCCCGCGATGTACGACAGGCACATCTTGCTCACGCCCGCGTACTCATCGCCGGCGAAGAGGTTCGCCCCATCCTTCCAGATGGAAAGGTGGGTGTGCATGCCCGAACCGTTGTCCTGGTAGAGCGGCTTCGGCATGAAGGTCGCCACCATGCCGTGCTTCTTCGCGACGTTCTTGACGATGTACTTATACATGAGCGACATGTCGCCCATCTTCGTCAGCGTGTCGAAGCGCATGTCGATCTCGCCCTGGCCGGCGGTCGCCACTTCGTGGTGGTGCAGCTCGATGGTGATGCCGCACTCTTCCATGATCTCGACCATCTCGTTGCGGATGTCGGTCTGCGTATCGTGCGGGCTCACCGGGAAGTAGCCGCCCTTGTACTGCGGCCGGTAGCCGGGGTTCAGGTCGCCGCGCAGGGTCGAGTCCGCGCCGCTGTTCCAGATGCCCTCGTCCGAATCCACCGAGTAGAAGGCGGAGTGCTGGTCGCTGCCGAAGCGGACCTCATCGAAGAGGAAGAACTCGAGCTCGGGGCCGATGTAGGTGGTATCGCCGAGGCCGAGGTCGCGCACGTACTGCTCGGCCTTCTGGGCGACGAAGCGGGCATCGCGCGAATAGCGCTGGCGCGTCACCGGGTCCTCGACGTTCGCAATCACCGAAAGCGTCGGCGACTGGATGAACGGGTCGATCATCGCCGTTTCCGGGTCCGGGATGAGGAGCATGTCCGACTCCTCGATCTTCTGGAAGCCGCGGATGGACGAGCCATCGAAGCCGTAGCCGCCGCGCCACGGGGAGCGTTCGTAGCTGGTCCAGTCGTTCAGTTCGTGGATGGGCCGGGTGAGGTGTTGCCACTGCCCGAACAGGTCCACGAACTTGACGTCCACGAAGCGGATGCCGTTCGCGGTGCAGAAGCTCTTGATCTCATCAGGGGTCACTTGGGTCTCCTGGCACGCCGTGCGGCGTGGGGCTTGGGAGCCATTGTGATGCCTTTCACGGCTGGCGGTAGCACTTCGGAATGAAGTTCGTGTTACGTCGCCCGGGACGTTCAATAACGTTCTATGTCGCGACTAATTAGTTCCCAGGGGCCAGTTCCCGGTTCCCAGGGGATCAGCCCCGGGCGGCTTCTGTGTGGACCGAGTGAGGGCAGGGCCGGGGAATTTTGGCACGGTTTTACTCGCGGAACGCTAACCCGTGGTCGCGTCTATAGCGCCGCCCGGTTCGCGTTGATAGCATCGCCTTTCACGCCGGGTGCCGTGCGCCCCGGCCGGGAAGGGAGACCCATCGTGCACGAACAGCTCGCCGGCTTCCTGAAGCGCCAGTGGCCCGACGCCGACACCATCACCGTGGAGAACCTCGAACCCATCCCCGGCGGCTATTCGCGCGAAACCTTCCGCTTCGATGCCCGCGTCCGCCGCGGCCACGCCGAGGAGGTCGTGCCCCTCATCCTCCGCAAGGACCCGCCCGAGGCGGTCTCCATCCTCAACACCAGCCGCCAGACGGAGCACGAGTTGATCGAGGCCGTGCGCGCGCACACCAGCATCCCCGTCTCCCGCAGCTACGGCTACGAGCTCGATCGCGAGCGCTTCGGCGAGGCCGCGATGATCATCGAGCGCATGCCCGGCAGCGGCCTCACCTCCGCGCTCTTCAACGGTGGCGCCGATGCCGCCCAGGCCGATTCCGTCTGCACCCACCTCTGCGAACTCATCGCCGAGCTCCACCTCGCCGATGTCGAGAAGCTGAACGTCGGCGGCAAGCTCAGCGACCCGCGCAACGTCGGCATCGATATCAGCTCGTGGGACCGCTACATGGAGACGACCTACGAGTACTACCTCCAGGGGTACCACTGGGGGGACTTCGAACCGCTGCCCGTGCTCATGGACGCCTACCTCACGCTGCGGCGCGCGAAGCCCCGGCCGTTGCGCCTATCGCTCGTGCACGGCGACTTCAACCCCGTGAACTTCCTCTACGGCGATGGCCGCGTGACGGCGCTCATCGATTGGGAGAACGCGCGCGTGGGCGACCCCCGCGAAGACCTCGGCTGGATGCAGGCGATGGACGTCCTCAGCAACACCAACATCATGGGGTCGGTGACGAAGGAAGGCGGCTTCCTGGGGTATTACAACAAGCTCACCGGCTTCGGCATCACGCAGGAAGAGGTCAACTATTTCTGCCTGTTCGGGACCGCGAACATCGCCGTGCCCATCTCGAACGCGCTCAAACGGCGCTTCCAGAAGGAGCACATGGAGTTGACGCCGTTCTACATCATCCAGCCCAGCATCGTGAACGTGCTCAACTTCGCGAAGATGCTCGGCTACCCGCTGCCCGCAGGAGTCTGACGATGTTTACCACCCCGAGCCCGGACGACATGATCGAAGGCGTCATCGCCGCCCTCCAGAACGAGATCCTGCCCTTCGTGACAAACCCCAAGGCGCAGGCGGCGGTGCTCATTTCGCAGGCGATCCTGCAGATGGCGCGCCAGTCCATCGCCGCCCACGACAACCAGATCCTGGACGAGCACAACAGCATGAGCGCGACGCTCCGGGCCATCGCCGGGGCGATTGGCGATACCACCGGCCCCGCGGCCGACGCCATCCGTCAGCGTGCCGCGACCCTCGGCGCCGAGCCCGACTACGCCCCGCTCCCGGACATGGCGGAAGCGGTGACCCGGCACCGGGCGCTCTCCCTGGGCCTTGTCGATACGCTCATGGACCTGGACCTGCTGCAGCGCTCCGGGATCGGTGCCGCCGATACGGCGTTGCTCATCCTGCGCGAACACCTCGGCGGCCGTGCCGTACGCGATGTCCAGACGCTGGTGGTGGGTGCGGGCATGCTCGGCCGGGGTTAGCGCGCCGGGGGAGGGATAGACCACATCCCCAATGCCTCACGTTCAGCCAACGTGCCCTCCCAACTTCCAGGAACGGTACGCCGCGAAAGTTTCCCTCGCCCCGTCTCGTCTTCACGTCCTCCAGATCGATCTCTCAGGGGGACGGGGATGGATGGATACGACGGTGGTGATGATCCGTTGGGGTTGGGGGGAAAGTCGCCGTTGCAGGTTCGAATTCGCCGCCCGGGCGTGGGGGGAACGGCGGCGGGAATGACGAAGGGAACCCGCCATCGCGGCACCTTCGCCCCCGGGACCACGGGACACCCCGCGGGCGGCGCCGGGGAAACCCCCACCACTCCCCCTCACCACCCCTACGCTTTCCCTACGGGTTTCCCCCTATGATTCCCCCCGGGGTAGCCCCTGGGAACTGGGAACCGGGAACTGGCATACTCCGGTCATGACGTTGCTCGAAGCCTTCGGCGGCCCGGAGATGGTGGACCGCGTCATCGACCGCTTCGGCGAATACGTCGAGGGCGACCCCGCGATGCGCGCGATTTACCCCGAGGACATGGCGCCCGGCCAGCGCAAGGTGAAGCTCTTCTTCGAACAGTGGATGGGCGGCGGGCCCGTGTATTCGAATCTCTACGGGCATCCGCGCCTTCGCCGCCGCCATTTTCCCTTCGTGATCGATGACCTGGCCGTGGGCCGCTGGCTGCGCTACATGCGCCAGGCGATGGCCGACGAGGGCGTGTCCAGCGAAGTCCAGGCGGTGATTTTCGAGGCGTTCGCGCCGCTCGCCCGGCACATGCACAACGCCGGCGAGGACATCCCGCGTGATCCCCTGTGCGACGCCGTCCTCCAGTAGCTACCTCCCCCGGGGTAGCCCCTGGGAACCGGGAACCGGGAACTGGGAACTTCCGAAAGGAATGTCGGCGTACAGTTCGCGCGTCGCGAGGGGCGGTGGGAAGAGGGCCCGCCAGAGCCGCCGCGGGGCGTGGCCGTCGATGTCCCGGGGGATGGCCGTCTCCAGCGCGCGCATGCGCCGTCCGCCTTCGATGGCGCGCCGTTCGTACTCGGCCATGGCGGTCTCGGCGGCGATGTGCAGGTCCTGGTTCAGCATGGCGTGGGCTCCTCGCGGCGGCGCCGGGGCGGGCGGCTATGTCCCAAGATTCGGTCGCTTCGCCATTGACTTCCGTGAAGAGTGTCACATGGGAGTGTGATGTAGTTCACGCTCGCGGGTGGCAGCCATAGACTGGGCCGCGAAAGGAAAGCTCGCATGACTCTAACTTCCACGGGCCCGGAAGAGGTCGTCCGCGACCTCCCGCTGCTCGCCCGTCTCCCTCGCGACGACCGGCAGGCGCTGGCGACGCGTGCCCGCCTGCGCAGCTACCCCCCGGGCACGACCATCTTCCGTGAGGGCGAACCCGGCGATTCGATGCACGTCATCGTCGAAGGGCGCGTCTCCGTGAGCGTCAGCAACGGCGCCGGCGGCGAGGCCACCATCGCATCGGTCGGCCCCGGCGATTGCGTGGGCGAACTGTCGCTGCTGGACGGCCGCCCGCGTTCGGCGGCCGCCATCGCCGCTACGGCCACGAAGACGATGGTGGTGACGCGCGAATCGTTCGTGGATTGGCTGGCGGAACGGCCGCCCGCGGCGCTCGCGCTGCTCGAGACGCTGAGCCTGCGGTTGCGGCGCACGAACGAGGCGATGTCGGACCTCATCTTCCTGGACCTGCCGCACCGGCTGGCGAAGCAGATCGTGGCGCTGGCGGATTTGCAGCAGCGCCTGCGCGAAGGGCAGGGAGCGAACGGCGTGCGCATCGCCGTCACCCAGGGAGAGCTGGCGGCGATGCTGGGCGTGAGCCGCGAGAGCGTGAACAAGCAGCTGAACGTCTTCCAGCGCGACGGTCTCATCGCGCTCGCGCGGGGGGCTGTCATCCTTACCGACGAGGCGGCGCTGCGTCACTACCTCTAGCGGGCGAAGGCCGCCGGGAATGGGCAATGCGGGCGAAACTCGCGAGCGAGCCGTAATCCCCTCGCCCGCCGCTGTGACCGTTCGCCAACGCACGCCCTGCGACCATCGACGGCAGGAGGTGCGTTCCATGTACATCGGCGGTGGCCTGCTCACGCTCCTGGTCATCATCGTCCTGCTCGTCGTCCTGCTCTAAGGCTTCACAGCCAGGGACGGGCGCGAACAGCACGAATTCCCCCTTCCGGCCGCGATGGCCGGCAACTTCGCCCCCGGTGCTCCCGGGGGCGTTTCGCTGCCCCGCGAACCGCCATGCGGCTGCAACGGCGGCACGGACGGGGCGCATGCGAATGTCCCGGGCTGACCATCAAGCTGCGAGCCATGCCGCGCACCCAGGCGGCCGGAGGAACGAACGATGACCACGGAAGCGACGGAGACGCCCCGCATGGACGGCGGCGCGCTCCTCCAGGACCTGCTCGGGAGGGTGACGGCGGCGGCCGCGCCCGGGGAGTACGAAGGCGTGGCCGGCGGCGGCGCCGTGCGCGTGAGCCTGCGCGGCATGCAGCGGGTGAGCGCCATCCACATCAGCGATGCCGCCCTCGAGGACCGCGCCCTGTTGGAGGAGCTGGTGGCGGCGGCGATGAACGACGCCCTCGAACGGGCCCGCGGCGGCGCGCGGGAAACCGCCGGTCAGCTGCTGGCGAAGCTGGGTGACATCCCGGAATAGGTGGAGGGACAGGTAAGGCCGGGACATGCCCGGCCTCGCCTTTGGGAGAGATACCCTGTCGGGAATTTAAGCGGCGGCCCGCCGAGGTTCAACGGGGGAAGATGAATCAGCGTTTTCCAATTTCAGCCGCGAATGCGAACGCCGCCGCTGGAGCCGAGCGGCGAGCGCCCACGATGCCGCGATCACGATGCCGCCGAGCGCCATATCGGTGAAGAGGTGGTTCGCGCTCGCCACGATCGCCCAGGTCATGAGCACCGTGAGGGCGACGGCGAGGGCGCGCACCGTGCGGCTGCCGGTGTTCACCCAGGCGGCGGCCGAGGCCATCGCGATCCAGCCGAAGTGGAAGCTCGGGATGGCCGCGTATTCGTTCAGGATGAGCGAGGGCTGGGCGTAGTTCACGGCCGTGTTCCCGCCGAAAACGGTATCGGTGAAGCCAAGGTCGTACCCGTTCGCGGCGAGCAGGCGGGGCGGCGCCGCGGGCACGAGGTAGTAGAACACCAGGCCGATGGCCATCGAGATGAACATGACATCGCGCAGGAAGGCGAACCGATCGCGGCCCTTCGCCCACCAAATCCACGCGCCCACGGCCGCGAGTACGGGGAAGTGCAGGTAGGCGTAGGTGAAGTTCGCCAGCTCGGCCACGGCGTGGTGGCGAATGGAGACTTCCTGCACCCAGCGTTCGTGAAAGATGCCGGTGGTGCGTTCGAAGCCGATGATGCCGCGCGTCACCTCGGTGGCGAAGGCCAGGCGCTCGGGCGCGGCGCCCCGCGCGAGGAAGTACACCCCGATCACCGCGATGACGAGGCCGAAATCGCGGGCGAAGGCGGCAGCGCGCACGGCGGCCACGGGAAGGGTGCGCGGCCGGGCGTGGTTACGCGTCCGGGGGAGCGTGCGAGGCGCGGGTGCGACGCGAATCGCCATGGCGGGGCTCCTTCATGCGCGGCCGGATGCCTCGGCGGGCCGCGTCGGGGGGGTGTGCCTCAGTTTCGGGGAGTGCCCGCGCCGCCTCCTCCGCCATCGGTCGGAGCGGCGACCCCGCTGTTGGGCTTCCCCGCGGGTGCGCCGCCGGGCGCTCCTTAACCCGTACGCCCACGGTTTCCCCCGTGATCAGCTTCGCCCGCGCTCTTTTCGCGGCGGAACCTGTCGATTCTGTCGGTGAGGGCAAAAATTTGGACGCACAGTGGCCGGAGTTCTGCGCGGTGTGCGCCGCTCGCGATGCGGGTGGCGAACTGCGCATCCGTGGCGCGCAGGGCATCAGCGAACGGACGTGTCTTTGCACCGTCTGTTTTGGCTTCCTCTCCGATGCCCTGCGCGCGGCTGCATCCGGTGGCGGCGATTGCTCGCTCTGCGGGGAGGCCGCGGGCGAGCATTCGCTGACGCTGGTGCCCGCCGGCGAATCCGGCCCCGGCTGGCGTCCGCCCGCGGGCTACCGCCTCTGTGCCGCCTGCCTGGGCTGGACCGTGGACCTGCTCGATGGCGAATCGCTGGCGCGCTGGACGCGGCGTCCCGAGGGCGATGGCCCGGGCGGGGAATGGCCGCACCAGCAGATCGCCGGGATCGCCGTACGCGGGCTCGATGCGCGCGATGCGGTGGCCGCGGCCCGCGCCGCCAGCGTGCTCTCCCGCCCCTTCCTCAGCGGCGACGAGGCCGAGGCTGTGAACGAACGCGTGGTCTCGCTCGTGCGGGCGACGGTGAGCCGCGCGGCGACGGCGTTCCTCGCGGGGTTGCCCGAGGCGCGCCGCGCGCAGGTGGCCGTCGTGGGCGGGCCGGGCCTCGAAGGCGATGTCGCCGCCGCGCTCGCGCTGGGCGCCGGCGAGGTGCTGTCGTCGCCGCTTTCCTGCCAGCAGGTGCTGGGCGCGGCCGGCCGGCTCGCCGCCGGGGGAGCCGGGCAGCGCGATGCGGCCACGGGGCTGCCGGTGTACGCGGTGGAAGCACGCTTCGGGCTCTCCTGCTACGGCCTGCGCATCGAATCGCGGGAGCCCGTGCTCGAGACGGCGTTCGCGCTGCGCCGCTTCCTCCGCGGCTACGATGCCGTGGGAGGTGATGGCAACGGCCACGCGCTCGCGCTCGTGTATTGCACGCCGGATGAGCTGGACGCCGTGCTCCGCCGCGTTGGGCGGCTGCTGGGCGAGGGCGCGACGGTGAACATCACGGGCTTTGCCGAGGCCCCCGAAGCGGGGAAGACGCACCAGCCCGCGCGAGGGCTCGGGCAGGCCGCGGCCGCCTACTTCGGCACCGCCTGCCGCCGCGCCAGCTGACGTGTTCGAACCTCAGACGGCGCGGCCGCGGAGCGCTTCGTCCTTCTTCGGCGCGGCCGTGAGCAAATCCACGATCTGCTGCCAGTAGCGGCTGAGCGTGAACTGCCCGGCGAGCGCCGCGACGGACGCCGTGGCCACCAGGATCCAATCCCCCAGCTTCACATCGACGAAATCGAAGAAGGTCCGCAGCGGTTCGATGAAGACGGTGAGCACGAGCATGCCGATGAGCGCGGCGGCCAGCACCGTCGTCATCACGGGGCGGGTGAGGCTGCGCCAGGAGGCGCCTTCGAAGCCCAGCACCTCGAGCACGTAGAGCACGCCGACGATGCCGATGGTCAGCGAAACGAGCGTCCGCGCCTCTTCCGTGGAGCGCCCGAGGACGCCTTCGACGAGGAGGTGGACGATGGCGGCGGAGGCGGCGAGGGCGCCGGCCGCGGGCAGGGCGAAGCGCATCACATTCCGCGTGAAATCGCGGCCGGCCTCGGGCGGGGGGATGCTGATGCTGATGAACACCGCCGGGATGCCCAGCGTGAGCAGCGCCGTCACCGACCCCTGCCGCGGCAGAAACGGGAATTCGAGCCCGAGCATGTTCGTCGCGACGATGAGCAGGAAGGCGTAGATGCTCTTGGCGATGAAGAGCTTGCTCAGGCGGGCGGTGTTGCCGAGCACGGCCGTCGCCTCCTTCGCCCCCCGGATGAGCGCGGTGAACGAATCCTGCAGCAGGACAATGCCCGCGACCGCGCGCGCCGTGCCCGTGCCGCTCGCCATCGCGACGGCGACATCGGCGGTGCGGAGGGCCTGCACGTCGTTCGCGCCATCGCCGACCATGGCGACGAAGTGCCCGTTATCGCGCAGGGCGGCGATGATGCGCGCCTTCTGGGCGGGGGCGATGCGCCCGAAGACGGTGTTCTCTTCGACGGCGAGGTGGAAGGCGGCATCATCGAGGCCGTCGAGTTCGCCCCCGGAGATGGTGCCCCCGTGGATGCTGACGCCCACCTGCTTGAGGAGCGCGGCGACGGTGCGGGGGTTATCGCCGCTGATGATGCGGGGCGAAATGCCGAGGTTCTCCATCATCGCGAAGGCCTGCCGCACCTCCTTGCGCAACTCGTCGCCGAGGATGAGCAGGGCGAGCGGGCGAAGGCCGCCGGCGGGCCGTTCGGGCGAGGGCAGGGAAGCCGCTTCGGCGAAGACGATGCCCCGCAGGCCGCGTTCGCTCGCTTCGCGGTAGACCTGTTCGAACTCGGGGGCGCCGGTGGTGAGGGGGAGCACGGTCTCGGGCGCGCCGAGCACGAAGACGCGCGTTTCGCCCATGCGCTCCAGCTCCAGCGCGCTCCAGCGCCGTTCGCTGTTGAAGGGCACGGACCCGGCGGGCGTGGCGCCGTTGGATTGCGCGCCGAAGGCATCGGCGAGGGCGCCGGCTGTCTTGCTGTCGGTGGCGGTGGCGGTGGCGAAGGCGCCCAGCCAGCCGCGATAGGGCTCGGCGCCGGGCAGCCAGTGCTGCTCCTGCAGCGAAAGCTTGTTCGCGGTGATCGTGCCCGTCTTGTCCAGGCAGACGACGTCGGTGTAGTTCAGGGCCTCGACGGCGTTGATGTCCTGGACGATGGCGCCCGCGCGCGAGACGCGCACCGCGCCGACGGCGAAGGCGACCGTCATCCCCAGCAGCAGCCCCGTGGGGACGATGCTCGTGACCGTGGTGGTGGTGGCCTTGATGGATTCGGCGAAACCGTCGTCGCGGAGGTTGTACTGGATGAGCAGCAGCACGGCGAGCACGCCCGTGATGGTGAGGAGCACGCGCAGGATGCGGCGGAAGCGCAGCTGCAGGGGCGTCGAACGGCGCACGACCTTGCGCGCGTCGCTCGCGAGCTTCATCGCATACGCTTCGACGCCAACGCGTTCGGCGAGGTAGAAGCAATCGCCAGCGGTGCAGAAGCTGCCGCTGCGGAGCTCGTCGCCCGGTTTCTTCGGGATGGAATCGGATTCGCCGGTGAGCAGGGACTCATCGACTTCGCAGTTGCGGGAGAGGACGTGGCCATCGACGACGACCTGGTCGCCCTGCTTGAGGTGGACGACATCGCCCTGGACGACGTGCTCGGCGAGGATGGGCGATTCGATGCCGTCGCGCAGGACGGTGGCGTGGGGGGCGGTGAGGGCGACGAGTTCGCGCAGGGTGCGCACGGCGCGCAGCTCCTGGAAGGTGGAGACGGCGACGTTCGCGGCCACGACGATGCCCACGAAGAGGCCGTCGCGGAATTCGCCCACGAGGAAGAGCGCGAGGATAAGTGCGGCGAGGACGACGTTGAAGAAGGTGATGGTGTTGCCGCGAACGACGTCGCCATCGGTGCGCTGGCGGGTCGTATCGACGTTGGCGAGGCCGGCCTCGGCCTTCGCGCGCGCCTCGGCGGACGTCAGCCCGCGGACGCGATCCCCGGCGGTAGCGGGCGGCGGAAGCGCGGCTTGCGACACCGGAACAGCGTAGTCGATTCGCGCGGTTGGGGTGGGTGCGCGGACCGCGGCGGAATCTTCATGCTTCCTTTCCGTAAGTGCCGGGCCCGGGCGGGCGATACTGTCGCGGTGTTCCCCGCGAAGCTCTTCACCGCCGTGATCCTGCTGGGCGCGATCGCGGGCGGCGCCGCGGCGTTCGCCATCGCGCGGGGCCCCGGGCACGAAGCGGTGCGCCTCCCCGGCGCCGTCACCCGGGCGATGCGCGTGGGCGACGCCGATGGCGGCCAGGGCAACGGTTCGGATGCGGACCTGCCGGGCGATGGGTCCGCCTCGGCCTGCGAGCGTGTCTCCGAGCCGGGTGACTTCGTCCCATCCTTCGAAACACCCGAGGGCGAGCGGCCCTACCGCCTGCACGTGCCGCCGAACCCGGGCGGGCGCCTGCTGCCGATGGTGCTGAACTTCCACGGGTATGGCCGAACCGCCGCCGAGCAGGAGGAGTACTCCGGGCTGGTGCCGCTGGCCGACCGCGAGGGGTTCGTGCTGGTGACGCCGGAGGGGAGCGGCTGGCCGCAGGGCTGGGACATCCCGGGCGTCTACGCGGACATCGGTGTCGATGACACGGCGTTCGCGGCGGCGCTCATCCGGGAGCTTTCGGCCACGCTCTGCATCGATGGCGGGCGGGTGTTCGCGACGGGTATGTCGAACGGCGGGCAGATGGCGGCGTTGCTGGCCTGCGCCCACCCGGAGCTGGTGGCGGCGGCGGCGCCGGTGGCCGGCCTCGCCATCGACCCCTGCCCGAACCGCGTGCCCATCATCGCCTTCGAAGGCAGCGACGATTGGAACGTGGAGCCCTGGCTGGTGGAGGAGACGTTCGCGCTCTGGGGGCCGGCCAACGGCTGCGACCCGGAGCCCACGGAGGAGCGCGTGAGCGAGCACGTCGTTCGCCGCGCTTTCGCCAGCTGCGGGGGCTTCGACGCCGAGCTGTACTGGGTCGAAGGGGGTGGGCACACCTGGCCCGGGGGCGCCCCGGGTTCGGCCAGCGGCGCCGGTTTCACCACGGACGAAATCAGCGCGACGGAGCTGATCTGGGGATTCTTTCGGGCAGTTGGCCGATAGCCGTTCGCCGTCGGCCGTCGGCTGTCGGCTGTCGGCTGTCGGCTGTGGCCAGGCGCGAAGGGATGCCGGCGTGCGGCCCACGAATCAGGCGTGTGGTCACGCCGATAGCCGATAGCCGACGGCCGATAACCATCTCCCCCCTCTTTCGGCGGGTGCGGCGAACCGATGATGCCTGTGTGGATACTTTCCACGCGCCTCGGGGGCCGGCCGCCGGGCCGTGCGATTCTCCAGGTCAACCGAACAGGTGCGCCGGCCCCCACCACATTTTCGAGGCGAACACACTATTACCACCGGGGCGGACCGCCCCGTGACGCGGGTATGACGGATGGATGCTGAAACGCTGCGCGAGCTTCTCGCCGATGTCGCCGAGGGGCGCCTGCGCGTGGATGACGCCGCCGGCCGCCTTTCGGCCGAGCCGTTCATGGGGCTGGGGCTGGCCGCTCACGCCCAGGGGCAGGCGCTCCGCGACTCCGCTCCAGAGCTGATTTCGGCGCACGGCAAGACGCCCCGGCAGGTGGCCGCGGCCGCGCGCCGCGCCTTCGATGACGCCGGGCGCCTGGTGGTGACCCGCGTGGAGCCGGCCCACATGGAAGCGCTCCGCTTCGAGCTGCCGGAGATGGCGCACGATATCGATGCGCGGCTCGCCTGGTACGACCCGAGCCCGCGGCCGCGCCGGGGCAGCATCGCCGTCGTCGCCGCCGGGCTTGAGGATGTGCCCGTGGCCGAGGAAGCGGCGGTCACCGCGGAGATGATCGGCGCGTGCGTGGCCCGCGTGTACGAACCGGCGAACGGCTCACTGGCGCGGCTCGCGGAGCGCGTGGGCGAACTGCGCGAAGCCACCGCCGTGGTCGCGGTCGCGGGCACGGAGAGCGGGCTGCCCGCGCTGGTGGCCTCGCTGGTGGCGAACCCCGTGGTGGCGGTGCCGACCTCGACGGGTGTGGGCGCCTCGTTCGGGGGGCTCGCTGCGCTCCTGGCGATGCTGACGGCGAGCGCGCCGGGTGTGGCCGTCGTGAACATCGATAACGGCTACGGCGCGGGCTACTACGCCGCGATCGTGAACCGCGTCGCCGCCTCGGGCGGAGGCCGCCGAAAGTCCGCGCGCCCGTGGGGGTGAGGGGGGTGGTCGGCCGTCGGCCCTCGGCCGTCGGCGTGGCCAGACGCGGGGCGTCCGTGGCGTATTGCCAACACATTCGGCGTGCGGCACAGCCGATAGCCGATAGCCGACAGCCGATGGCTACCTCGTGCCCCTGAGGCGGGGGTCCAGGGCGTCGCGCAGGCCGTCGCCGAACATGTTCACGGAGTACACCACGAGGGCGATGGCGGCGCCGGGGAAGACGGCGAGCGTGGGGTTTCGCTGCATGAACTGCCGCGATTCCTGCAGCATCCGCCCCCACGTCGGGAAGGGCGGCGGCGTCCCGAAGCCCAGGTACGAAAGCGACGACTCGGCCAGGATCACGGCGCCCACCTGCACCGAGGCGGTCACGATCACGACGGGCACGACGTTCGGCAGGATGTGGGCCATGAGGATGCGCGGGTGCGAGGCGCCGAGGGCCTGCGCGGCTTCGACATAGGCAAGGCGCCGCACGGCCAGCGTCGCGCTGCGCACCACGCGCGATGACCCGACGCCGAACAACAGCCCCAGCACCACGATCAGCGACCAGCGATCGGACCCGAAGACGGACACCATGAAGATGATGAAGATGAGGCCGGGGAACGCCTGCCAGATATCGACGAAGCGCTGGATGACCGTATCGGTGATGCCGCCGAAGTAGCCCGAGATGGTGCCGATGGCGGTGGAGACGAGCGTGCTCAGGCCGACGGCGCCGAAGCAGAGGATCACCGTCACCTGCGACCCGTAGATGATGCGGCTGAGCACGTCGCGGCCCTGGTGGTCGGTGCCGAACCAGTGGGCGCCGCTCGGCCCCTGCAGGCGATCGAGCACGCGCGGTTCGTCGTAGGCGTAGGGCGCCACCATGGGCGCGATGAGCGCGAGGACGACGAGGAGGATCACGACCAGCCCACCGAAGGCGGCCACGGGTTTGCGCCGGGCGAATCGCAGAACGCGGCTCAAACGGCCGGGCAGCGGCGTTCCCACGAACTCGGCGGCGCCGGCGGTCACGGAATTCACGGCCATCAGGCGTACCTCACGCGCGGGTCGACGAGGGTGTAGGCGATATCGACGGCGAAGTTGCTCAGCACGACGACGACGGCACTGAGGAGGACGATGCCCTGGACCACGGGGTAATCGCGCGTGTTGATCGCCGTGAGGAGCAGCGAGCCGAGGCCGGGGATGGAGAAGAGCTGTTCGAGCACCACCGTCCCGCCCACGACGACGGAGACCTGCAGCCCGACAATCGTCATCACGGGGAGGATGGCGTTGCGCAGGGCGTGGCGGATGATGACGACGCGCGGCGAGAGCCCCTTCGCCCGGGCCGTGCGCGTGAAGTCGTGGCGGAGCACTTCGAGCATCATCGACCGCGTCATGCGCATCACCGTCCCGGAGAGGCCGGCGCCGAGGATGAGCGCGGGCGCGATCATGATCTGGAAGTTCTGGGCGGGGTCCTCCCAGAGGTCGCGGTAGTTGAGCGGCGGCACCCAGCCGAACCAGACGAACCCGTAGGTGAGCACGAGCAGGCCCATCCAGAAGCTCGGGACGGCGAGGAAGCCGATGGAGAGGCTGCGCGCGAGGAAGTCCCAGACGGAATCCTGCGTGACCGCCGAAAGGATGCCAACGGGGATGGCGACGAGGATCGAAATGAGCAGCGCCATCGTCCCGAGCTGGAAGGTGATGGGCAGGCGCTGGCGGAGGTCGGTGGTGACGGGCCGGTTGGTGGTGATGGAGGTGCCGAGGTCGCCGGCGGCGATATCGCTGAGCCATTCGACGTACTGGCGGCCGACGGAGCCGGTGAGGCTGTAGCGCTCTTCGAGCTGGCGGCGCATTTCGGGGTTGGCCGAGCCGCGTTCGCCCGTCATCTGGTCGATCACGTCGCCGGGGAGGAAGCGCACGGCGAGGAAGACGACCAGGGTGATGCCGATGAGCGTGGGGAGCAGCAGCGCGGCGCGGCGAAGGATGTACTTCTGCATGCGGGTCTCCCGGAGGGGGCGAGCCCCGCGCGAGGGGCTCGCCGCGTGGCGGGCGGATGGTTCAGGCGTCGCGCCAGAAGTAGGGCGTGGCCTCGCCGCCGTAGCCATAGCCGCCGGCGACGTGGTCCTGCATGCCGCGCATGTAGGGCTGGTACACGACCACGCTGCTATCGCCGATCATCCCGGTGGGCACGTTGTACATCTGTTCGTACAGGTAGTTCTGCCATTCGCGGATGATGGTGATGCGCTTCTGGTCGTCCAGTTCGTCGTAGTACTTCTTGACGTACTCCTCGACTTTGGGGTCCTCGACGCGGCTGGGGTTGCGCTGGGAATCCTTCGAATAGAAGCCTTCGAGGAAGTTGCCCGGGTCGGGGAAGCCGCCCTGCCCGGCCATCGCGAGCCCTTCGAATTCGCCCCCGTAGGTGAAGGGCACGAACTTGGAGGGGTAGTCCTCGGGCTCGGCGGTGAGTTCGATGCCGATCTTCTTGAGGTACTGGACGATGAGCTCGGCGGCGAGCGTGGGCACGCGGCCATAGGCGGGGGCGTAGTGGAAGGGGGCCTTGAAGCCTCCGCCCGCTTCGTCCAGGAGCTTCTTCGCGGCCGTCGGGTCGTACTTCATGTACTGCTTCGCGGCGCCTTCGTTGGGGTGGACGTAGGCCGCCGGGAAGGCCTGGGGGACGTAGGCGCCCCACACCTCGGGCACCTTCAGCCCCGCTGCTTTGAGCTGGCTGACGCTATAGCCCGCTTCGTAGAGCTCGTCGCGGTTGATGGCCATGGAGACGGCGCGGCGGACGCGCACATCGGTCCAGGGCGAATTCGGGCGGCTCTTATCGGTGACGTGGGAGAAGGAGACGCCGTAGGTAGAGGTGTTGGCCGACATAACGGCGTGGATACCGGCGATCTGCTTCTTCGCGCGATCGTAGTCCAGCCCGTCGATGCCGAGCGCGTCCAGGTTGCCGGCGAGGAAGTTGTTGAGGCGCTGGGCGTATTCGGGGACGACGTTGATTTCGAGGGCATCGAAGTAGGGCGCGGGGCCGCCGTGCCACTGGTCGAAGCGCTTGAACTTGTAGCGCACGCCCGGCTCCCAGGAATCGAACATCCAGGGCCCGGAGCCGACCATCACCTTCGCGGGGTCGAAGGCGGTGCCCGTCTCCTTCGGCATGAGCGAAATCGTGGTCGGGTCGGCGAGGAAGGAGAAGAAGGGGCCGTACTTGCGGGTGAGGGTGAAGCGCACGGTGCGCTCGTCGACGGCCGAGACCGACTTCACGAAGGTGAGCTTTTCGGAGTTCACCGCGGGCGTGGTGCCGGGGAGCTTGCCCATGAAGCGGTCCCAGGAGAAGACGACGTCGTCGGCGGTCATCGGCCGGTTGACGGGCGGGTGCCAGCGCACGTTCGCCTTGAGCTTGATCGTGTAGGTGAGGCCGTCCGGCGAGACCTCGGTCGATTCGGCGGCATCGGGCTCGGGCGTCATGCTGATCGAACCGCTGGCGTTGGGCTGTTCGGGGCGAATGCGGTAGAGGCGGCTAAAGACGTGCGTGGAGAGCGCCTTCACCGATGCGGCGGACGTGGAGTACGGGTCGAGGGCGCGGTTATCGGCGTTGGTGGCGGTGCGGAAGGTGCCGCCGCGCCTGGGCTGGGCCGTGGGCGAAGCGGCTGCCGGGCTGGCGCCGCCGCCGCCCGGGGTTTCGCCACCGGTGGCCGGGGTTTCGTCGTCGTCGCCGCCACCGCAGCCGATGGTGCCGAGCGCGGCGAGGCCGGCGCTGCCCGCACCGTGGCGCCGAGGAAGCGGCGGCGGCCGAGGCGCGCCTGGCGGGTCCAGTAGTTGTCCGTGGTCATGCTTTTGGAGACTCCCCTGTCCGAGATGAGCCGGTCCGGCGCTCGTTTGCGTGGAATCGGCGGCCTATACTTCGCGGGCCCGATTATAAGAACGTTGCAGGGGCACGCAACGTTGCACTTGATGAATCGGTAGTGGCGGTTGGCCGGCGGCCGTCGGCCGTCGGCCGTCGGCTCTCGGCCATCGGCGTGGCCAGTCGCGGGACGTCCGTAGCTATGGGCAACACGTTCGGCGTGCGGCACAGCCGGCAGCCGACAGCCGACGGCCGATAGCCAATAGCCATCCACCCGATAGCATGGGTACCCATCGAGTGTGGCCACGCCGACGGCCGACAGCCGACGGCCAACAGCCACCCGGCCGACAGCCAGGAGGATCTCCCCATGACCGAGGGCCAGGCCGCGCGCCAGCCGCTCCTGTTCGACCGTGCCTTCCTGACGGATGCCGAGGAGGTGACGCAACTCATCCTCGTGCGCCACGGCGAGCAGCACATTCCCAACCCGCGATCGGGGCCCGTGGGCGAAAGCTTCGACCCCGAACTGAGCGAACGCGGCCGCCGCCAGGCCGAGCTGGTGGGCGCGCGCCTTTCGACCGAGAAGATCGACGCCATCTACGCGAGCCCGCTGAAGCGCGCCTTCGACACGGGTGCGGAGATCGCGCGCCACCATCGCCTCACGCCGGTGGTGATGGACGACCTGCGGGAGGTCGAGATCTTCCGCGATGTGCCGGCCGATAAGTCCATCGGCGAGTACCTGGGCCAGGGGCTGCTCATCGCCTTTCGCGAACGGATGATTCGCGAGCGCAAGTGGGACGTGTACCCCTACTCGGAATCCAGCTTCGAATTTCGCAAGCGAACGGTGAACGCGATCGAGGCGATCATCGGGCTGAACCCGGGCAAGCGGGTGGTCATCGCCTGCCACGGGGGCGTGATCAACGCCTACCTGGGGCACATCATCGGGTCGCCCTACGACATGTTCTTCCGGCCCGCGCACACCTCGATCAGCATCGCCGCGGCGGCGCCGAACGAGGGCATTCGCGCGGTGCACCTGCTCAACGATATCCACCACCTGACGACGGCCGAAGGGTCGTTCGTGAGCCACTGAGGAGGCGGCGATGGCAGAGGGCGAGGGGTTCGAGGCGAAGCTGGCCGAACGCGGCGCGATCCTGCGCGGGCACTTCCAGTACGCGAGCGGGCGGCACGGCGAAATCTACGTCGAGAAGTTCCGCATCCTCCAGTGGCCGGACCTCACGGAGCCGTTTTGCCGGCAGATGGCGGACCACTTCCGCGGCCAGGTGAACCTCGTCGCGGGGCCGACCACGGGTGGCATCATCCTTTCGTACGAAACGGCGCGCCACCTCGGCCTGCGGGGCATCATCGCCGAGCGCAAGGACGAAGGCGAAGGGCGCGAGTTCAAGCGCGGGTTCGAAATCGGCCCTGGCGACCGCGTGCTCGTGGTCGATGACGTGCTCACCACGGGGGGCAGCATCCGCGACGTCATCGAGGCGGTGCGCGAACGGGGCGCCGAGGTCGCGGGCGTGGGCGTGCTCATCGACCGCAGCGGGGGGAAGGTCGATTTCGGGGTGCCGTTGTTCGCGTGCATGACGCTCGATATCGCGAGCTACGCGGCGGCGGAATGCCCGATCTGTCCGACGGGGGCGCCGCTGGTGGTGACGTAGTTCCCGGTTCCCAGTTGCCAGTTCCCAGGGGATCGGCCCCGCGTGGGCGAGTGATCAGGCGTGGGTGAGGCGGCGTAGGTCCTTGCGAGATGCCCCTTGAGGGCCGCGAGGAGATGTCCCCATGTCGATCGTGATGATGATGCAGTGGCCGGGCGTGACGCTCGACGAATACGAGAAGGTGCGCGCGGTGGTGCGTTTCGATACCGACCCGCCGGCGGGCGGCGCCTTCCACGTCGCGGCGGCGGGCGAGGACGGCCTGCGCGTGATCGATGTCTGGGATTCGGCGGAGCAGTTCCAGGCGTTTGTGGAGAAGCGGCTGATGCCGGGCGTGGCGCAGGTAGGCATCCACTCGGAGCCGAAGATCGAGATTCTGCCGGTGCATTACGCTTTCGCGCCGGCGCTGATGGCGCGGGCGTAAGCCCGCGCCGCTGTCGGCTATCGGCTATCGGCCGTCGGTGTGGCCAGGCGCGGTCCTTCGGTCGCCATTGGCCACGCACGTCGCATGTGGTCACAGCCGACAGCCGACGGCCGATAGCCGATAGCCACCTGGCCGACGGCCGATAGCCGATCACCCGCCCGCCAGCCATGCCGCCAGTGCGGGCGACCAGAGGCGTGCTGGTTCGCCGCGGCCGGGGGCCGGCACCAGGACGACGAATTCGCGGCTGCCGGCGCAGGTGCTGGCGGCGACGGTGCCGCCGGGGCCGCGTTCGATAGCGCAATCGTAGGCGGGCATGAGGGCGGTGGTTTCGCCGCCGCGCTCTTCGAGCACGAGGGTGGTCGAGCCGAGGCCGGGGATGTTCCATTCGGGCTCGGCGCCGGTGAGGGTGCTCTCGGCGAGCCATGTCCCCAGTTTCGCCAGCACCAGCGCGCCGGCCGGGGTGTCCACGTCGAGTTCGCGGCCGCCGAGGAGCGATCCGGTGGTGAGGGTGCCGCGGACGATGGCGTCCGCCGCGGGGATGCCGCCGGGGTGCGGTTCGCGCGACCCGGCGGGGATGTCCGCCTGCCACCCCGTATCGAGCCAGGCATCGAGCGCGGGCGCATCGAGGCGGATGACGGCGCCGCCGCTCGCGGTCGTTTCGTCGGCGATGGAGACGAAGCCGGGCGCGGGGGTACAGCTCCAGGGCGCGCCCACGACGGTGTCGGTGCGGGCCACGCAATCCTGCGCGCGGGCGACGGTGATGATGCGGCCTTCGCCCACGCGCATGCGCAGGATGTCGCCGTTGGGGAGGAGTGCATCGGGGGGTGCGCCGGCGACCACGGGGGCGTCGCGCAGCCAGGCGAGCACCATCTCCATCACCGGCCGCGCGCCGGGATTGAGCGAATTGAGGTCGGTGAGCGGCGTGCTGCCGGGGCGCGCGCGTTCGATGCGCATCCATTCGACGCTGCCGGCGCCGGGCACCCAGGCGTTGGGTTTCGCGGGCGAAGGGCCTCCGCCCGGGCGCAGCAGCCACGCCATGAGCACGACCATGACGGCCACGGCGGCGGCGCCGCCAATGAGCGGGATTCGCAGCGGCCCGCGGGGCAGAGGAAACGCGCGCGCCATCGCCGCGATGGTAGCGTACGGGTGGATGGCCGTCGGCCGTCGGCTGTCGGCGTGGCCACACGCCGGGAGCCACACCGATGGCCGCAGTATTCTCGCGGCTGGTCACGCCGACAGCCGATAGCCGACGGCCGATAGCTTTATGCGCTTTCCTTATCCGGGGCGGGAACCGAAGTTCGATGAGCCAGGCGTCGCGCGCGACATCTGGATGGAGCATTACGGCACGAAGCGGCCGCCGGGTTGCGGCTGCACGCCCGCGGTCGGCACGGCGCTGGCGCTGGTCGCGGGCGTGCTGTTCGGGGCGTTGCTGATCGTCTGGTGAATGGCTATTGGCTCTCGGCCGTCGGCTGTCGGCCGTCGGCGTGGCCAGCCGCGGTGCCTCGGTGGCCTTCGGTGATGAGTTCTCGCGTGTGGTCACGCCGATAGCCGACGGCCGACGGCCGACAGCCATCAGGCCGACAGCCATCCTCAACCCGCCATGTCGTACAGGAGGCGGAAGAACGCCTGGCGGCGCGGGTCGGGGGGTGTGCCGTAGCCTTCGAGGAGGGCTGTTTCGAAGCCCGGGCCGAGGTTCCAGGTGGTGCTCCAGGTGGCCGCCGCGAGGTCCCATCAGCGGTCGCCGATGCCGAGTTCGCCGAGGTCGAGGTAGCCGCACGCTTCGCCGCCAGCGCCGATGAGCACGTTCGGGTAACAGGCGTCGCCGTGGCAGACGACGGGGTGGTCCTCGCCGGTGGGTCGCAGCCGTTCGAGTTCGGCGAGCGCGCCCGCGACATCGAACGCCGCGTGCTCGGGGTGGAAGGCGGCGGGGTCGATGGCGCCGGCGGCGGCGCGGGCGCGCACACCGGCGAGGAGGGTGGCGGTGCGGGCATCGAAGGGGCAGCCCGCGACGGGCAGGGTGTCGTGGAAGCGCCGCAGGCCACGGCCAACCGCGCGCGCGAGGCGTTCCGGCTCGGCGACCAGCGCCGGGGCGATGGCGGGTGTGCCGGCCAGTTCGGCCGTGAGCATCCAATCGCCGCCGGGGGCGAAGCCGCTTTCGATGACGCGGGGCACGGGCAGGAAGTTCGCGGCCCAGCGCAGGCGCGCGGCCTCGGCGGCGATGCCGGGCGCGGCGCCCGGGGCGGCCACTTTCAGGTAGCGGGTCTCACCGCCGGGGGTCGTGACGCGCCATGTCGCGGCGCGTTCGGTGCTCCAGCACGGTTCGAAGGTGGCGCCGGGGTGCATGGCGAGGAGGCCCCCGGGGATGACGATGGCGGGCATGGGGCGAAGGGTATCGCGGGTGGCGACGGGGGGCACGGGGTTCCCATGCGGGAGCCGCGAGGCCGGAATGGGGTAAAGGCGCGTCGATTCTTGGCGAAAAGCGCGGCCTTATGGCGCGCGATCGGGGGACAGGCGTGGTTGCGGAACCGTATCATGGCGCCCCCGCCCCATTACCGTGGATGGATGCCCCCTCCGCCCGCGGCGCTGCCACCGGCAGCCAAACCAGCCCAACCCCGGCCCGATTTCGGGTGGGGGTGTCTTGAGGTGAACGTTTGGAGCTCCGGAAGCCATGACCGCCAGAGCGCCGCTGCATCGGCGCGCTTCCGTGGCCTGGCTCGCCCTGCTCGTGATCGCGGTCTGCTTCGGCGGGCTCGTCGATGGGACCCGCGGCGCGCGCGCGCTCGGCGAGGGCTTCTTCTCGCTCGACCTCCCGGCCTACGCCATCCAGGAAGGCACGGCGCTCCCCGTCACGGTCGTTCGCACGAACGGCACGGTGCTCGAACAGGATGTCTCGGTGACGGTGCAGCTAAGCGAGGGTGTGCCCGATACGGACTACCCGAACGCGACGATCACGCAGATCGCGGTCTTCCCCAAGGGCACGAACACGACGGCGAAGACGCTCTTCTTCCAGACGATTAACAAGCAGCGCATGGTCGATGTGCAGGTGCGGGTGACGATCACGCAGGTGACGATCCCGAACGCCATCGCGTACCCGAGCACGGCGCCGATCGTGATCATGGGCATCGGATCGCCGCGCGTGGAAGATGTCTTCCCGCGGACGGCGAACGCCGGCGACTGGGTCGATATTCGCGGGCGAAACTACAGCCAGCAGGGGATCACCTGCCCGCCGGGTGGTCCTGGCGGCGCGATCATCCCCTGGACGACGATCCAGCCGGCGGCGCCGAACCAGTACTCGCCGCTCGATGGCAACGGCGTGCCCATCCCGCCGCCGCAGCCGCGCTGCACGGTGATGGTCGAGTTCTACCCGGTGCACGATCCGCTGCATCCGATACGTGTGCCCGCGGCGGATACGCAGGTGATGAGCCCGGAGTTCATCCGCATCCGCATGCCCGCGACGCTGAGCGATTCGTGGCACGACGTGCGCGTGACCGTGCGCGACCCCGCCGCGCCCGCGCCACCGGTCGGGGGCAACCCTCCGCCCTATCCCACGCCCACGCACTTCCTTTCGACCAGCTCGTCGGTGCTCAGCGACCGCTTCCACACGACCACGGGCCCCTACATCGCGCAGATGAGCAGTGCGAACGGGCCGGTCCAGGGCGGCGCGCTCGTGCGGATCTATGGCAAGAACTTCACGCCCGTGATGTGCCAGCCCGGCGGCGTCACCTTCGGGGGGGTGAGCGCGAACACCTGTACGTTCGTGAGCAGCACGCAGCTCGACGTCATCGCGCCGCCGCACGCCTCGGGGCCGGTCGATATCGTGGTCGCGAGCGCGCCGGGGCCGAACGCCTACCTCAGTCCGCCGCCGGCCACTTCGCCGAAGACGGAGGACACGGTTTTCACCTACTTCGGTGGCCCGCAGATCCTGGCGCTGACGCCGAACGCGGGGCCTTCGCAGGGCGGCACGCAAGTGGTGATCACGGGGAGCGGCTTCGCGGGCATCCTTTGCGGGCCGGGCCCATCGAACGCGGTGAAGTTCGGCAGCACGAACGCAGCGACCTGCGCGGTGATCAGCGATACGGAGATCCGGGTGAGCTCGCCCGCCGGGCTGGGCGTCGCGCAGGTGACGGTGACGCACCCGGTGAACGGCAGCTCGCCCTTCACCACGCTGGCGAACTTCACGTATGCCTCGGGGCCGTCGATCAACAGCCTGACGCCGGCGAGCGGCCCCCCGGCGGGCGGCACGGTGGTGAGCATCAACGGCTTCAATTTCGCGCCCGGGGCGACGGTTTCGTTCGGGCAGGCGACATCGCCGAAGGTGGATGTGATCTCGGCGACGGAGCTGACGGCGGTGAGTCCCGCGGGCGGCGGCACCGTGGCCGTGACGGTGACCGTCGCGGGCGTGACCAGCCCGGTGACGGCGAACACCCAGTTTTCGTATTCATCGCCCGGCATCACGGAGCTCAAACCGAACGCGGGGCCGCTCGCGGGGACGAACGCGATCCAGGTGAAGGGCTACAACTTCACCTCGACGTCGATCGTCGCCTTCGGGGCCACGATCGTGCCGCTCACGGATGTGACGTTCGTGGATTCGACGCAGCTCCTGGTGAAGGTGCCGAAGGGGCTCCTGCCGGGCGGGGTCGAAGTGAAGGTGACGACGCCTTCGGGGACGACGCCGCAGGTCGGGGGGGTGACGCTCTACACCTATACCGACGGCCCCATCATCACGAACCTGAACCCGAAGGAAGGCAAGACCACGGGGGGCGAGATCGTCATCATCACGGGCACGGGCTTCGGAGCGGCGACCGCGCCGGTGCCGACAGTGGTGTTCGGGACGGTGGCGGCGCTGGCGGTTTCGCGTCAGAGCGAGACGCAGGTGACGGTGCTTTCACCGCCCATCGGCCTCCCCGGCCCCGTGGACGTGCGCGTGACGACGAACGTGGGGACGAGCCCGGTGGCGCCGGAGGACGCGTTCACCTACAAGGCCGCGAACCCGGTGGTGACGAAGATCGACCCGGCGACGGGTCCCACCACGGGTGGCACGACGATCACGATCACGGGCGTCGGGTTTACGGGCGTGGTGTGCCCCGATGGCGTGACCTTCGGCGCGATCAAGGCGGCGTCCTGCACGGTCACGGGGGACACGAGCATCACGGCGGTTTCGCCCTCGAACGTCTCGGGGCCGACGGTGATCGTCGTCACTTCGCCGAACGGACAGAGCGAAGTGGCGGTGAACTACACCTACGTGGCGAGCACGGGGACGACGCCCGACCCGGGCCCGGGCCCCGGTACGGGCGGCGGAGGGAATACGCCCCTGCCACCGCCATCGGGCGCGCCGGTGGTGTACACGCTGCGCTTCGAATGGACGCTGATCACGTGGCTGGGGCCGCAGGCGGTCTCGGTCGCGGCGGCGCTCCAGCAGGCGGCGACGACGGGGCAGGACATCACGCCGCGGGTGGCGGTCATCTATACGTGGGACGCGAACAACCGCATCTGGCGCGCCTACTTCACGGGATCGGCCGGCCCGCCGCGCGCCAGCGACTTCTCCACCTTCGAACGCGGCCGCACGTACTGGATCGCGCTGACCAGGGGCGAACCGGTGATGCTCGCGACCATAGATGGATAGAGAAAGGAGAAAAGAGGAAGGAGAAAAGGGTGGCCAGCCGCGCGGCCGCCGCGGATTCGCGCGTGCCCCGTTTCTCTTTCCTCCTTTCTCTTTTCTCTCGTTTACCGTTCCGCCGCGAAGAGGGCGGCGTCCACGATGCCGGCGTCGTTGCGAAAGCGGGCGGGGGTGATGGATAGAGAAAGGAGAAAAGAGGAAGGAGAAAAGGGTGCCAGCCGCGCGGCCGCCGCGGATTCGCGCTGGGCTTGCCCCGATTTGACGGACAGTGTTCTTAGGCGGCGGGAGCCGTCTCAGGTTGGCGGAGTCTACCAGCCTCGTAGGTGGCGGGGCTCTGGTAGCCGAGGGCGGAATGGATGCGGCGGCGGT
>JADLBC010000052.1 GCA_020847985.1 Dehalococcoidia bacterium | reverse complement strand
GATCAACGGCCAGAAGATCTGGACCTCGGGCGGCCACCGCGCGAACCAGATGTTCGCGCTCGTGCGCACGGACCCGGATGCGCCCAAGCACCGCGGCATCTCGTTCCTGCTCATCGACGACATCAAGAACCAGTCCGGCCTGCAGCTTCGCCCGCTGATCAACATGGCGAACCGCCACCACTTCAACGAAGTGTTCTTCGAGGATGTGCGTGTGCCGGCCCAGAACCTGATCGGCGAAGAGAACCGCGGCTGGTACGTCGGCATGACGCTGCTGGACTTCGAGCGCTCGGGCATCGGCACGACGGCGTCGCAGAAGAAGACGCTGGAAGGCCTGACCCAGACGCTCAAGGACGGCCCGGCGGACCGCCGCAAGAAGTACCGCACGAAGCTGGCGGATTTCGTGGTGGCGAACGGCGTCGGCCGCTACCTCGGCTATCGCATCGGCTACATCCAGGCCACGGGCCGCGTGCCGAACTACGAGGCCTCGGTCGTCAAGATCTACCAGTCCGAGCTCGGACAGAAGATCTACAACTTCGGCATCTCGATGCTGGGCCTCTCGGGCCAGTTCCGGCCGGAGCAGGAAAACGCCCCGCTCGGCGGCCAGATGATGGAGCAGTACCTCCAGTCCGTGCCGTCGACGATCTACTCGGGCTCGAACGAGATCCAGCGCAACGTCATCGCGACGCGCGGTCTCGGCCTCCCGCGCGGCTAGTCGCCGAACCCGGCTCTCATTGGAAAGGCCCCGGCATGCCGGGGCCTTTCTTTGCGCCGTCGTGGGGGAGCCTACGCGGCGGTCTCAGCAGCGCGCATCTGCGCGACGAGGGACGGGTCGTCCGGGGGTGGTGGATATTCGGCCGGCAGCCAGACCTGGGGCCAGCGCGGCCGCACGGGGCCGCGGATGAGCGCTGCCTCGCCGTTCGCCTGCACGGTCGCCTGCCCGGGGAGGGAGGCGACGCGGGCGAGCGCCTCGGCGATGCGCGTCGCCTGTTCGTTCTGCGTCGAAGCGCCGCGGCTGACGTTCTGAATCCAGCCGCTGCGGACATCCGCTTCGAGTGAGACGATTGGATCCGGGTCGGCGCCGGGGCCGTCGGCTGAGCCCGGGCCGGACGCGAGCCGGACGCTGACGTGCACCATCCCGGGGACGCTCGCCGGCGACATCGTGACCCGGCCGGCGCGTCCGCCTTCGGCGGTGAACGCCATCTGGCCGTCTCCGCCGCCCGCGGGCCCGCCATCGTGGGCGGCGCGGTACGCATCGGCGGAAAGCACGACGCGGTCCGGGCTGGCGCGGACGCCGACCTGGACGCCTTCGAAGCTGCCCCCGGGGTCGATGGCATGGACGGGACCGATAGCAGGCACAGACATGAAGCACTCCCTGAAGCAATCTTCGGGGGGTAGGGGGAACCCCTAAGGGGTCAGATGGGAAACATGCGGGTGACGAACGACGGCGGCCGCTGGATGCGCGTGCTGCCGTTCGCTCGTAGGCTCAGAGGATGACGTTGCAGGGCGCGGCGAACCGCAGGCTCATCCTTTCCCTGCTCTGCACGGCGAGCTTCGGGGCCGTCTTCAACAACCTTATCCTCGCGCCGCTCATCCCCGCGATCTCGGACGACCTGGACGTCCCGGTGGCGACGGCCGGCCTCCTCGTGACGGCGTACGCGATCGTGGGTGGCACGGCGGCGATCCTCTCGGGCCCGCTGATCGACCGCCTCGGCCGGCGTCGGATGGTGCTCTGGGGCATGACGGTGCTGACGATCGCGACGGCCCTCTCGGCCGTGGCCCCGAACTACCTGGCGCTCATGGGGGCACGGATGCTGGCCGGGCTCGGCGTCGCGAGCCTCACCCCGGCCGTCTTCGCCGCCGTCGGGGACTACTTCTCGTACGAAGAGCGCGGCCGGGCGATGGCATGGGTGATCTCGGCGAACACAAGCGCGAGCATCCTCGGGGTACCGCTGGGGGCGTTCATCAGCGGGCTGCTTTCGTGGCGCTGGAGCTTCGTGCTCATGGCGGGGCTTTCGCTCCTGTTCACGACCCTGCTCTTCGCGCGGCTGCCCGACGATTCGGCGGGGAACACTGGCCAGTCGCGCGGGCTGCGCGACATCGTGTCGCTGCTGCGCGACCGGCCGACGGCGCTGCTCACGTTTTCGAACTACCTCGCGACGGGCTACTGGAACGTGTTCTCGGTGTACATGGGCGCGTACTTCCATGAGTACTTCCACGTATCGGCGTGGGCGCTGGGCGGGCTGACGATGGTCATGGGCATCGGCGTGCTTACCGGGAGCAACATCGGCGGGCGCATCTGCGATACCTCGGGGAAGCGGCCGGTGGTGCTCGTGAGCACGGCGATGTGCGCGCTCTTTATGTCGCTCATCACGGTCGTGCCGTTCATCGCGGGGGCGTTGGTGGCGCTGCTGCTGTTCGCGACGGCGGCCGGCGCTCGCTACACCTCGGCGCAGGCAGTGCTTTCGGAGATGGACCCGGAACGGCGCGGATCGGTCATGGCGCTGTTCGCCTCGGGGCAGCAGTTCGGCATCGTGACGGGGTCGGCGCTTGGCGGGCTGGTGCTGAGTTTGGGCGGCTACCACGCCCTCGGCCCGGTCGCGGGCGCGATCGCGCTCTTTTCGCTCTGGACGTACGCCATGAGCGTGAACGAGCAGCGCTTCGGCGGCGCGCCCGAACGGCTGGAACCGAGCGAAGCCCCGGCCTGACCCATTAGCGGTGGCGTTGGACGAACCGCCCGATGCGTTCGAGCGCGCGTTCGATCTGTTCGTATCCGGTGGCGTAGCAGGCGCGCACGTGCCCTTCGCCGCTCGCACCGAAGGCGTTGCCGGGGACGACGGCGACGCGCTCTTCTGAGAGCAGGAGCTCGCTGAAGGCAACGCTATCGAGACCCGTGGCGCGGATGTCGGGGAAGGCGTAGAAGGCGCCACGCGGTTCAAACGTGGGCAGCCCGATGGCGCGGAAGCCATCGACGATCAGGCGACGGCGGCGATCGTACTCGGCGACCATGGCCGCGACGAAGTCCTCGCCCTCATCGATCGCGGCGACACCGGCGTACTGGGCGGCGGTGGGCGCGGACATCATGACGTACTGGTGCACCTTCATGATCGCCTCGGCGAGCGGCGCGGGTGCGCAGACCCAGCCCAGGCGCCAGCCGGTCATGGCGTAAGCCTTGGAGAAGCCACCCAGGAGCACCGTGCGGCCATGCATGCCCGGCACCGCGGCGAAGGAGGCGTGCGTCCCGGAGTAGGTCATGCGGTCGTACAGTTCGTCGCTGATGACGGCAAGGTCGTGGCGGGCGGCGACTTCGCCGACGGCGGCGAGGTCCTCGCGGCCCATGACCGCGCCGGTGGGGTTGGACGGGTAACCGAGGAGGAGGGCCTTCGTGCGCGGCGTAATGCGCGCCTCGATATCGGCCGGCAGCAGGCGGAAATCGTTCTCGGAATACGTCGGCACGGGCACGAAGCAGCCGCCCGCCATGAGCGTGGCGGGCAGGTAGGCCACGTAGCAGGGGTCCGCGCAGAGGACTTCGTCGCCGGGGTCGAGGAGGGCGCGCAGGGCGATATCGAACGCTTCGCTGGAACCGCTCGTGATGACGATCTCGGTGCGCGGGTCGTAGGTGACGCCGTAGAGGCGGTGGAGGTGGGCCGCCAGCTTTTCGCGCAGTTCAAGAAGGCCGTAGTTGGAGGTGTAGTGCGTATCGCCGCGTTCGATGCTGCGGATGGCCGCGCGGCTGATGGGCTCGGGGGTTATGTAATCGGGCTCGCCGACACCGAGCGAGATGACGTCCTCGATGGTGGAGAGGAGGTCAAAGAACTTGCGAATGCCGCTGGGCGGGATAGTGCCCATGCGGCGGGAAATGAAACGCGCAGGGGCGGCCGACGGATCGGTCGTCATGGTTCTGCTCCCTTCCCCCGCCGGTGCAGCCCCACGAAAAAGGCCGCCTGCCGGCGGCCCAAAACGTGCTCGACGCGATTCTGTTCGCGACCGCCTGTGTTACCCGCGCGCATGCGCCGCCGCAGCAGCGGCGGTCATAGCGAGGGTGGCGGCGATGGCAACCATTGGTGTAACTCTCAGGCCCCGGCGCGAATGGGTCAAGCGCGTGTGCGGCGAAAAACAGCGCAGGGGCAGCCGATCGGCCACCCCCGCGCGGACACTGCGTGCGATGGAGTGCTACTTCTTGGGGGCGTTGAGCCAGGACATCATCGCCCGCATCTCGGTGCCGACCCGCTCGACCTGGTGCTCGGTCTCGATACGGCGGGTGGCGAGGAAGCTCGGGCGGCCGGCCATGTTTTCGAGGATGAACTCCTTCGCGAACTGGCCGGTCTGGATCTCGTGGAGGACCTTCTTCATCTCCGCCTTGGTGGCATCGGTGATGATGCGTGGCCCGCGCGTGTAATCGCCGTATTCGGCGGTATCGGAGACGGAGTAGCGCATGCGCGCGAGGCCGCCTTCGTAGATGAGGTCCACGATCAGCTTGAGCTCGTGCATCGTCTCGAAGAAGGCGCTCTCGGGCTGGTAGCCAGCTTCCACGAGCGTTTCGAAGGCAGCTTTGATCAGCGCGGAGACGCCGCCGCAGAGGATGACCTGCTCGCCGAAGAGGTCGGTTTCGCACTCCTCGCGGAAGGTGGTTTCGAGGATGCCCGCGCGGGCGCCGCCGATACCCTTGCCGTAGGCGAGCGCGAGCTGCATCGCGACTTCGGAATAGTCCTGGTGGACGGCGACGAGGCAGGGCACGCCGCCGCCTTCGGTGTAGACGCGGCGCACGAGGTGGCCGGGGCCCTTGGGCGCGATCATCGCCACATCGACGAACGGCGGGGGCTGGATCTGCTGGAAGTGGATGTTGAAGCCGTGGGCGAACATCAGCATCTTGCCTTCGCTCAGCGCCGGTTCGATGGCCTGCGTGTAGAGCGCGCGCTGCACCTGGTCGGGGACCAGGATCATGATGACGTCGGCTTCCTTCGCGGCCTGCTCGACGGAGGCGACGCGCAGACCCTGCTTCTCGGCCTCGGCCCAGGACTTCGAGCCCGGGTAGAGGCCGACGATGACATCGCAGCCGCTGTCCTTGAGGTTCAGGGCGTGGGCGTGGCCCTGCGAGCCGTAGCCGATGATCGCGACCTTGCGGCCGGAAAGCAGCGCGAGGTCGGCATCCTTTTCGTAGTACATCGTGGCGGCCATGGGCATCCCTCCAGGAGGTGGTGGTGTGGGGCGGGCGGATTGGAACGCGGAGCTAGATGGGCAGGATGGCCCGGCGCTGATGGCGGTCGCGGGCGTAGTTCTCCTCGGGGATGAGGCCGATTTCGCGCAGCATCCAGTAGACCTCGATGACCTTGATCTTGCCATCGACCATGCGCACCCAGTGGGCGGCACGCGGCCGCTGGGGGTCGATCGCAAGTTCGACGGCGGCGGTCTGCGCCCCGGCCACCGTGTTCGTCCGGCGCCAGATGCCGAAGGCGGGTGCGGGCGTCGCGGCGAGGAGGTCGAGGATGTTCTGCGGGCCGTTGACGATGCCGTAGACGCTATCGATGAGCGCAGCCTTGGGGTCGAAGAGTTCGAGCGCGGCCTCGGTGTTGCCGGCGAGGAGCCCATCGTACAGCGTGTCGACGGCCTTCTTCGTGGCGGAGGCGCTACCGCCCTTCGCGCCCAGCGCGTTTTCGAGCGCGGCGTTGGTGGGCTTATCGAGTTCGATGTCGCGGAGCATGCCGTAGAGGCGGCGTCCGAGGATGCCCTCCTCTTCGATATCGAAGACTTCGAGGACGCGCTGGGTGAAGGGGCGCCAGTCGTAGCCCTTGGCCGTGAGCGTGGCGCGCACGGCGACTTCGCTGCCCTGCTCGATGGGCTCCGTCTCCGTGTAGGTGCAGTCGGCGTAGTCCCGCAGGAAGGTGCGGTGCCAATCGGCCACGGACACGGCGTCGCGCAGGGTGGGGCCGCGGAACGACCAGAAGGTCACGTCGGGCTGGTGGCGCGCTTCGATTTCGCTGAAGCGGTCGAAATGGATGGCGGTGAGGAGCGCGTTGACAGCGTCGATGTTGCTCATGAGGCCGCAGGCACCGGTAGGGCAAGAATGGCGGGATTGTACTCCCTGTCACGAATGCGGGCGAACGGCTTCCGTGGCGAAGGCCCAGGCGCGCCGGGTATGCTCGCGGCATGACGAGCTTCGAAGCCCTCCTCGCCACCCGCACGCGCCACATGGAAGCGAGCGCCATCCGCGAAATCCTCAAGGTCGCGACGTCGCCCGGGGTGGTATCGCTGGCCGGCGGCCTGCCCGCCGAGGAGAGCTTTCCGCTGGAGCTGATGGAGCAACTGACGGGCTCGGTGCTTTCGAAGTACGGGGCGAAGGCGCTGCAATACGACGCCAGCGAAGGGTTCGGGCCGCTGCGCGAGGCGCTCGTCGGGCATCTCGCGGCGCGCGGCGTGTACACGGAGACCGGGGGCATCGTGGTGTTCAGCGGGTCGCAGGGCGTGCTCGACGCGATCGGCAAGATCCTCATTTCGCCGGGCGATCTGATCGCCGTCGAGGCGCCTACCTACCTCGGTGCGCTGCAGGCGTTCAACCCGTACGAGCCGGAATACGTGCAGGTGGAGACGGACGAAGACGGGCTCGTGCCGGATGCGCTGGAGGCGGTGCTTTCGGCGCAACGCGTGAAGCTCGTGTACCTCGTGCCCACATTCCAGAACCCCACGGGCCGGACGATGCCGCTGGAACGGCGGCAGGCGGTCGCGAACATCCTGCGGACGCACGGCGCGCTGCTGGTGGAAGACGACCCGTACAGCGACCTTCGTTACAGCGGGCAGCGGCTGCCGCCGATCAAGGCGCTGGCCCCGGAGAACGTGGCCTACGTGAGCACGCTTTCGAAGACGTTCGCGCCGGGCCTGCGAATCGGCTTCTGCGTCGCGCCGGCGGTGATCCAGCACTGGATGGTCATCGCCCGCCAGGGGGTGGACCTCCACACAAGCACGTTCGGACAGGCGCTGGCGGCGGAGTACATCGGCGGCGGGTACCTGGAGCGGCAGATCCCGCGCATCGTGGAGCTGTACCGGCCGCGCCAGCAGGCCATGCTCGAAGCGCTCGCGCGGCACCTGCCCGAGGACTTCCGCTGGACGCACCCGGAGGGGGGCATGTTCGTCTGGGTGCGCGGGCCGCAGGGGCTCGATGCCGAGCGGCTTTACGCGAAGACGGTGGCGAAGGGCGTCGCCTTCGTGCCCGGCAAGTTCTTCTTCGTGCGCCAGGAAGACGGGCTTTCGACGTTGCGCATGAACTTCACGGCGGCGGACCCGGAGACGATCGACCGGGCGGTGGGCGTCATCGGGAGCGTGATCGCCGAGGAGCTTGCGGCGGCGCGCTGAACGCGACCGTTCCCGGCCGGGGTGATAGCATCGGCTCGATGGCAACCGTGCCCATCCTCCCTGTGGTGATAGTTCCCCCGCGGCAATCCCGCGGGGCTGCGATTTAGCGCGTACCGCCACCCGGCCAGCTTCGCCCGCGATTGAAGGCGAGCCGTGCCCCCGCTCAGTTGCGCCGCCGGGCGCGCCGAGGCGGACGCCGCCGTGATCGCTCATCCGATGGGGACTTGCTTCGATGCCTACCGACCGCGTCCAGCTGTATGACACCACCCTCCGCGACGGATCGCAGATGGAGGGGATTTCGCTCTCGGTCGAGGACAAGATCCGGATCACAAAGAAGCTCGACGAGTTGGGGATGGAGTGGATCGAGGGCGGGTTCCCGGGTTCGAACCCGAAGGATGCCGAGTACTTCCGGCGCCTGCAGGGGGTGACGCTGCGGAACGCGAAGGTGGCCGCCTTCGGCGGGACACGCAAACCCGGCGTGATCTGCGAGGCGGACCCCAACATCCAGAGCATGGCCGCCGCGGGGACACCCGGGATCACGCTCGTGGGCAAGGCGAGCCTCTTCCAGGTGCAGGAGATCCTGGGCACGACCGCGGAAGAGAACCTGGCGATGATCGCCGACACCGTGAAGTACTTCAAAGCGCTCGGGAAAACCGTGTTCTTCGATGCCGAGCACTTCTTCGATGGCTTCCGCGGCGACCCCGATTATTCGCTCCAGTGCCTCGCGACGGCGGCGCGCGCGGGTGCCGATGGCCTCGCGCTCTGCGATACGAACGGCGGCATGACGACACGGATGATGCTCGAGGCGATCGAGCATGTGCAGCGGCGCGTCCCGGATACGCGGCTCGGCATCCATTGCCACAACGATGCCGGGCTCGCGGTGGCGAATTCGATCGCCGCGGTGGAAGCGGGCGTGTGGCAGGTGCAGGGCTGCGTCAACGGCTATGGCGAGCGCTGCGGCAACGCCGACATCCTCACGGTGGTCGCGAACCTGAAGCTGAAGATGGGCCTCGATGTCATCGACGACGAGCAGCTCGCGCGGCTCACCGAGGTTTCGAATTACGTCAACGAACTCGCGAACATGGTGCCGAACCAGCAGGCCCCGTACGTGGGCGCGAGCGCCTTCGCCCACAAGGCCGGATACCACGTCGCGGGGATGATGAAGGACGCGCGGGCGTACCAGCACATCGACCCGGAGGCGGTGGGCAACACCAGCCGCGTGCTCGTCAGCGAACTTTCGGGCCAGCGCAACCTGCTCATGAAGCTCCAGGAGCAGGGGATCGACTATCCCTTCACGCAGGACGAAATCAAGGCGCTGCTGGAGCGGGTGAAGGAGCGCGAGAGCCAGGGCTACCAGTACGAAGGGGCCGAGGCCAGCTTCGAACTGCTCGTGCGGCGGACGCTGCCGGGGTACCAGCAGCCCTGGGAGGTGGAGGACTTCGTCATCGTCGAACGGCGGCGGCGCAGCCTCGACCGCGAACAGCTGAACGAAATGCTCGCCGAGGCGATGGTGAAGCTGCGCATCAACGGGGAGCTCCAGCACACCGCGGCCGAAGGCAACGGCCCCGTCAACGCCCTCGACGCGGCCACGCGGAAGGCGCTTTCGGCCGTGCACCCCGAGCTGCTGGACGTGAAGCTCGTGGACTACAAGGTCCGCATCCTCGATAGCCAGGCAGCCACCGGCGCGAAGGTGCGCGTGCTCATCGAAAGCACCGACGGCGAGCGGTACTGGACCACGGTCGGCTCTTCGACGGACATCATCGAGGCGTCCTGGCTGGCGCTCGCGGACGCCTTCGAGTACGCGCTCATCAAGCGCTGACACCGCGATGTCACCGCGTGGCGGGCGAGTGGACGCGCGTCCACCGTTAGGGCATTCCCTGATGTCGTCGAATCAGGGTTTCCCAGAATCAACGGCGCATCACATCGGTGAATAGACCGATCTTGCGGGTCTCTCCGCGATAACTTCGCTGATCATCCGGCGGCCGATCACCCCTTCCGACACCTACTGCACACCGTGTTGTGGGGAAGGAAGTGGCTATGAAACACCTCTCGGATTTGAGCATCCGGCTGAAGCTCTTTGGCGCGTTCGGCCTTGTCGTGGCCCTGATCGTCGTCATCGCGTTCCTGGGGACGCGCGCGCTGGGAACGTCCGCGGACCGTGCGGACGACCTCTACCACCAGGGCTTGCTCGGCGTGCATTACGCCGACCAGACGCTTACCTACGCGGCGATCAGCGGCCGCGAGCAGCAGACTGCTGTCCTCAACGCGGCGAACGCCGAGAAGCGCGATGCAGCGATCGCGAAGAGCCGCGATGCTATGGCGTCGGCTCTTGAGGCCACGGCGAACTTCCACGAGACCGTCTCGAATGCCGCCGAGCGAGACTCCTGGAACACCGCCGAAGCGCAGATCATCGAAGTCTTCAGGGACCGCGAGACGCTGCTCAAGGCGCTGGAGAACGGCCAGGTGGAGGCAGCGGTCGCCCAGGCGGCGGTCCTCAACCCGAAGATCCAGGCGATGAACGCCTCCGTGGAGGCAGCCATCAGTGCCAAGTCCGCGGGCGCGCAGGAGACGCAGGTGCGGATCGAAGTCGCGGCTGGTGCGGCGCGGCTGCAGCTCATCGGCGCCACGGTCATCGCCGCCATCCTCGGTCTCGCGGTCGCCTTCTTCATCTCCCGCAAGCTCAAGAACGATGTCGATACCATTGTCGGGCGCATCCAGAGCCTCCAGGCCCACTGCGTCACAGATCTCCGGAATGCGATGCAGGCGATGCAGGATGGCGACCTCACCCTCGCGGTCACGCCCGTGACGCCGCTCATCCCGAACCCCGGCAAGGACGAGATCGGCGTCGCCGCCACGGCCATCAACGCCACCATCGAGGGTGTGGTGGCCACCGTCGGCACCTATAACGCGATGCGCGCCTCCCTCGCCGACCTCGTCCGCAGCGTCCGCGAGAACGCCTCGAACGTGCTCGCGGCTTCGTCGCAGCTGTCGGAATCAAGCGAGCAGATGGCCTCGGCGACGACGCAGATCGCCTCGGCCATCACCGAGGTCACGCAGAGCGCCACGCAGTTGGCGTCGCTCTCCCAGCAGTCCGCCGAGGAGATTGAACGGGTGGCCGCGGGTTCGCAGGAACTCGCCGCCACAGCGACATCCAACGCGGTGAGTGCCGGGGACTCCGAGTCCGAAGCGCGCGTCATCGGCGGCCGCATCGGCGAAGTGGCCCGCGTCAGCGACCGTGTGGCCGCTTCCGCCGAAGCCTCCCGCGAGGCCGCGCTCACCGGGCAGCAGGCGATCGGCCAGGCCGTGGCGTCCATGGCTTCCATCGCCCAGGCCGTCGAGCGCGCGTCGGTCACCGTCAACGAGTTGGGCGAATACAGCTCGCAGATTGGCGCGATCGTGCGCACGATCGACGAAATCGCCAGCCAGACGAACCTCCTCGCGCTCAATGCCGCGATCGAGGCCGCCCGCGCCGGTGAGCAGGGCCGCGGCTTCGCCGTCGTCGCCGAGAACGTCCGCTCCCTCGCGGAGCGTTCGTCCCAGGCCACGCGGGAGATCGGCGACCTGATCGCTCGCGTCCAGGCAGGCACGGCGGATGCGGTCGCTGCGATGTCGGCCGGCGTCAGTGATGTCCAGGCCGGCCGCCGCATCACCACCGAGGCCGGCGAGGCGCTCGAAAGCATCATCGGCAGTGTCCAGGAATCGGCCACCGAGATGCAGCGCATCGCCCACGACGTGCGCGCGCTCAATGAAGGTGCCGACCGCATCACGGCCTCGGCCCAGGCCATCGCCCAGAGCGCGAGCGACTCCGCCAGCGGTGCCCACGAAATGGCCGCCGGCACCTCGAAGGTGACCGAGGCGATCCTGCAGGTCTCGGCCACGAGCGAACAGACCTCGGCCTCCGCGGAAGAGGTCTCGGCCTCGACCGAGCAGCTCTCCGCCCAGTCGGAGGAACTCGCGGCCACGGCGACGGCGATGCGCCAGCTCGCGCAATCGCTGGAAACCTCCATGGCCCGCTTCCGCCTCGCCTGACAGCGAACGGAGACGGCACACATCGCCACGCGGCGGGACCTCCAGTCCCGCCGCGCTTCCGTGTGCGGACGGTCAGATTGTCTTCTGGAAGACCTGCTGGAGGGCGGCCTCGCGGCGGCGTTTCGCTTCGCGGGCGCGGGCAAGGCGAGCGTCCACGCGCCGGGCATGGCGCGCTTCGTAGCGAATCCAGCCGAGGATGATGAACACCAGGGCGGCGACGAATACCAGGTTCCCGCCAATCCACAGGATCACGATGGCGATGCGCTGGTCCATGATCGGCGAAGGCGCCCACGGAGGGAGGTCGCGCGCCATGCGGTCGTGGAAGGTGTGGCTCATGCTCAGGAACATGCCGCCGAACAGCCCCTTGTGAGTCATTTCGACGAAGACGTAGAGCGCACGGCCAGGGTGGCCGGGATGCCAGCGAAGCGGGTCGGCCTGGATGGCGGGCGCCCAGAACAGCAGCGAGACCACGAGCAGGCTGAGGAGTTGCACGTCCCGCACGGGAGCATCGCGCGCGGCGAGATCGGTCAGCGCGGAGAATTGCCAGGCATAGGTCACGACGGCGAACGCGAGCCAGGTGGCGATGGGAAAGGTGATGACGGCGAACGGCGCCGAGCGGATCGTTCGTCGCAGACGCCGCCGGCCCGGGGCCCCGAGGGTGCGGAACGCGAGCGTCACGGGCGCCCCGATCACGAGCAGCGGCGCGGCGGCCATGGTCAGCACAAGGAAGCCGAGGAAGTCCGCCCAGAGCAGCCGGTTGCCGTAGTACTCCAGCGGCGAGAGCACCGAGACGAGCACGAGCACGATGCCCGCAAGGAAGGCGGCGAGCCTCCAGCCGGGATGGCACGACGTGCGCCCGCAATCGCGGCAGGCGAAGTAGCCGCGCACGTAGAGGAACGCCGCGAGGCCGGCGGCCGCCATCCACGGCGCATCAAAGGTGAAGTGAGACAGCACCTCAAGGGCGCCGGGCGGGTCCGTACCGGGCATGCCGTGAGCGTATCACCGCCGCGCGGGCACGCCGAAGCCGCTTTACCGCGCGCCGAAGGCTTCGAAGGTGAGGATGGTGAAGGTCTCACGGATGTGCGGAATGGCGTGGACATCCCGTTCGATCAGGCGGCCGACGGCATCGATGTCCTCGACATAGAGCTTCACAAGAAGGTCGTACTGGCCGGTAATGGAGTACGCCTCGGAGAAGCTTTCGATATCGGCCACGCGATTGGCGACTTCGGTGGTGTGGCCCGGGTCGGTCTTGATCATGATGAAGATGGCGCGCATGGGAGGAGTGTACCCGAGCGGTGGACGGCGGTTTCGCGCGGGGAAGACCTGCGGGGTACGCTGCGCAGAGCGGGGTGTAGCTCAGCCTGGTTAGAGCGCGCGCTTTGGGAGCGCGAGGCCCCCGGTTCGAATCCGGGCACCCCGACCACCGGCCTCCAGCGCGCGATTTGGGCGATTCGGCCCGCCTTTTGCGCCGCGTGATGGTTCGTCCTACCATCGGCCATACCCCATGAAATGCCCGGGCCGTTCGCATGAATGAGGAGTACGGCGTCGACCTCGACGAGGTCTTCAGCGTGATCGATTCGTCCGATGTGCTGGTGGTGCGCTTCCACATGATCCAGAAGCGCCTGCTGGCGGATTTCCGGACGAAGGCGGGGGTCGGGCCGTTCCTCGCCGTCGTGCCGCGTGCCGAGTCGGTCGAGGACCGCTTCCGCACGATCCGGCGGATGCGCCCGGACTTCGGCTTCCCGGAAAAAGTGATGTCGTTCGCCTGGCCGCGTTCCGTCCCGGTGCTGCTGGCGAGCGGCACGTGGCAGCACCTCGTCGACCGCATGGCCGATCTCGGGGGCACCGAAGCGGTCGAGATGTGCGGCCGCATCATGGAACAGCTGATGCTGGAGGAGCGCCAGGAGGTCGCGCAGGCGATTCGCGGCGCCGACCACTACCAGACGCTCTGGGAGCGGCAGCGGGCGTGAGCGGCATCATCGACCTGCGCAGCGACACGGTCAGCAAGCCGGGCGAGGCGATGCGCCGCGCGATGTCGCTTGCCGAAGTGGGCGACGACGTCTTTGGCGACGACCCCACCGTCAACCGGCTGGAGGAGCGCGCGGCCGCGCTCGTTGGCAAGGCCGCGGCGGTCTTCGTGCCCAGCGGCACGATGGCGAACCTCCTCGCCGTGATGACCCACACCCGCGCCGGCGACGAGATCCTGCTCGGCGACCAGTGCCACATCTTCAACTACGAAGTCGCCGGCGCGGCACGGCTGGCCGGGGTGCAATCGCACGCGCTGCGGAACGGCGAGGACGGCGGGCTCGACCTCGCCGAGGTGGAGGCGGCGATTCGCGAGCCGAACATCCATGCGCCGCGCAACCCGCTCCTCTGCCTGGAGAACACGCATAACCGCTGCGGCGGTGCCGCGCTCGACCTCGGGACCATGGACGCGCTGACCTCGCTGGCGCATGGGCATGGCATGCAGGTGCACCTCGACGGCGCGCGCATCTTCAACGCGGCGGCGGCGCTCGAAGTGCCCGCGGCGCGCATCGCCCGGGACTGCGACACGGTGTCGTTCTGCCTTTCGAAAGGGTTGGGCTGCCCGGTCGGGTCGCTGATTTGCGGTCCCGAGGAGTTCATCCGCGAGGCCCGCCGCAACCGCAAGATGCTGGGCGGCGGAATGCGGCAGGTGGGCATCCTCGCCGCCGCCGGGCTGTACGCCTTCGACCACAACATCGCACGCCTGGCGGACGATCACGCCAACGCGCGGCGGCTGGCGGACGGCCTCCGCCAGTTCGATGCCTTCGAACCGAATGTGCCCCAGACGAATATCGTGGTTGCGTATGTCCGCCGCGGCACGCTGGAGGGCTGGCTGAGCGCTTTCCGGGAGCGCGGGCTGCTGGCGGTGCCCTTCGGGCGCGGGCGACTGCGCATGGTGACACACCTCAATATCACGCAGGAAGATATCGACGAGGCGCTGCGGCGCGTTCGCGAAGCGGTGGAGGCGGTGGCAGTTTGAAGCTGGGACGGCGGTTGGCATGGGGCGCCCTGGCGGTCTGCGCGCTCGCGCTGCTCGCATCGTGCGGCGATGACGAGGTCGCGCGCTCCACGAAGGTGTTCGAAAACGTCCGCTGGACGGGCGCCGAGAGCATGACCTACCATCTCTCCTTCCGCGGAGAGGACCCCGGGACGTGCACCCTGGAGACGAAGCCCGAGTTCGAGCCGGGCCGCACGCAACTGCTCCGGCTGTGCGAACGCGGAGGCTACCGCGACGACGGCCTCGCCATCGTCGATTCGAAGACGCTGCAACCATTCCGCAGCGAGCGGACGCTGGTGGACCCCGAGAAGGACCGCCGGACCGTGCACAGCATCGAGTACGGGGATGCCGTCATCACCTTCAAGACGGATGTGAACGGGAAGGTGAGCGACACGACCCGCGACCTGCCGAAGGCAGATTCGAAAAACCCGAATCCCGGGTGGTATGACGATGAGTCGCTCTTCTGGCTGGTGCGCGGGATCCCGTTGCGGGCGGGCTACGACGACTCGTACACGCACGTCATCAACGCCGGGCAGCCACGGGTCATCCCCGGGGTCGAGGTGATCGTGGATGCGGCGGAGCAGGTCAAGGTGCCGGCCGGCACGTTCTCCGCATGGAAGGTGCGCATCCGGCAGGACCAGCGCAGCTACGTGGTGTGGGTCGATGAGGCGGCGCCCAACCGGGTGGTACGGGCGCAGATCGAGGGCGCGACGTACGAACTGACGGCGGTCAAGTAGGGCGGCGGACCGGGGGACAGTTACCGCGGTTGCTGCTTGCGTTTCGCGCACTTGCGAGAACTTCACAGGCTTATGTTTGTCCAGCGGGAAATTCGCCTTGACACCGGTTCGGGGCGTCGGGAAGATGCTGGGACGTTCCGGCGGGGCCGGGGCCGATTGATGCCCGATGTCATTCGTATACGTAATTAGCCGAGAGCCCCGCATGCGTGATGCCGTGACCGCCTACCTCAGGGAGCGCGGCTATGACACGGCGACCGCCATTAGCTACGACGCGGCCATGGAATCCCTGCCCTGGCAACCGCGCCCGGATGGCATGGTGGTGGACGTGCAGGGGGTTCCCCGCGGCGAGCTGGGTTCGACCTTCGCGCACTTCTCGGTGTGGCTTTCGGGCGCCTTCGTGGCCGCCGCCCCCACGATGGTCTACCTCCTGCACAAGGGCACGCGCCGACCCAACTTCCGCCTTGAGGGCACGGTCATCAAGAAGCCGTTCCCGATCGAGGCTGTCGGCGAGGCGCTGCGCGAGCGGCTCGGACATCCCCGCCGCGACGGCCAGGGCCCGGGCCTCGACCTGGACCTCCAGACCAACACGCTCCGCACCGCGCACGGCGAGACGCACCTCACGAATATCGAGGCGACGCTGCTGGCCTACCTGATGGAGCACCCGAACGAGATTCTCCATCCCAAGCACCTCCTCGTGGATGTCTGGCAGTACTCGGACGCGACGGGCGCGAGCACGCTCGTCCGCGCGCACGTGAGCAACCTGCGGCGCAAGCTGCGCGACGTGCAGGCCAACCCCGACCAGATCCAGACAGTGCGCGGCAAGGGATACCGGTTCAGCGCCTAACGCCGTCCGTCCTGAGCCCATGGCCACCACGGTCTCTCGCGCGGGAGTGCTCCGCGATGGAACGCGCCCGGAGATCGCCTCGAGGAGGCACGCGCTGGAGATGACGCGCGCCGTCTGGTAGGGTCCCGGCGCGATGACGCTGATCCTGCTGGCGATGGCGGAGCTGGCCGCGATCGCGGCGGTGGGCGTGACCGGTCTGCCCGGGTGGTTCGGCGGGCTCGTCGTGCTGGTGGCTCTGCCGGCGGTGTGGGCCCTGCACGGACGGCGGGCGGCCGCGTGGTCCGTGGTCGCGGCCGCGCTCGCCCTCGCGGGAGGGATGCGTTTCGCCGCGTGGGACGCGCAGCCGCTGCCGCCCCTGGCCGCCTTCGTGGGCCAGCCCGTCGCCTTCGACGGCGTCATCGCCTCGGAGCCCGACCCGGGGCTCACAACCGTCCGCTACCGCATCGACGCGCAAACCATGCTGGACGGCCGCGCCATCCGCGGGGCCGTGCTGGTGACGCTCGACCAGTACGCGGAACACGGGCCAGGCGAGCGCGTGCGCATCCGCGGCACCATCGACCCGGCGCCTTCGTTCGAAGGGTTCGACTACCGCGCCTACCTCGAACGCAGGGGCATCGTGGGGACGATGTCGCGGCCGCGGGTGGAGACGCTTGCGAAGGCGCCCGCGGGTGCGCGAACGGCCCTCTGGCGGCTCCGTTCGGCGCTCGATGAGGCGACGCAACGCGCGCTGCCGGAACCGGAGGCCTCGCTCGCGAGCGGCATCGCCTTCGGGCGCGACGCCACGATTCCGCCGGGGCTCTACGACGACTTCCGCGCGACGGGGCTGGCGCACATCGTCGCCGTCTCGGGATCGAACGTGGTGCTGCTCGCGGCACTGGCGTTCAACGTCTGCGTGCCGCTCCTGGGGCGCCGCTGGGCGGTCCTCCCGGCGGTCGTGTTGGTGATGCTCTACGCCGTCGTCGCGGGCGCATCGGGGAGCGTGGTCCGGGCGGGCGTGATGGCCGGCGTGCTGCTGTTCGGGCGCTGGGCCGGACGCCCGGAAAGCGCACTGCCCGCGCTGGCGGCGACGGCGATCGTGCTCACGCTGGGGTGGCCCGCGCTCGCCGCGGATGCCGGTTTCCAGCTCAGCCTGGCCGCCACCGCGGGCATCATCGTGCTCTCGCCCTGGTTCGATTGGGCCATCGGCGCGGGACTGCGGCGGGCGCGACTCGGGGCGTGGGTCCCCGGGACGGCGGTAGAGGCGCTCGCGCTGACGCTGGCGGCGACGGTGGCGACGCTGCCCATCTCGGCGGCGACGTTCGGGCGAATCTCGCTCATCGGCCCCGTCGCGAACGTCATCGGCGCGCCGTTGTTCGTGGTCGTGCTCCCCCTCGCGGCCCTCACGGCGTCGGCGGGGATGGTCTCGGAGCAGGCCGGCTGGGCCACCGGGCTTGCTGCCTACTACCCGCTGGCCGCGATTGTGCGCGTCGCGGAGACGCTCGCCGCCGTGCCCGGGGCGTCGGTGCCCATGCCCGCACATTCGCCCGCCCTCGCGACATTGGTGGCGGTGCTGCTCTGCACGGCCGGTGGTTGGGCGTACCGCTCCCTGCCGCCGGAGCGGATGCCGGAGCCGTTCCATCGCCGGGCGAAACTGCCGGCGGGCGCGACGGCCTTCGCGGCGGGCCTCGGGATCGTGTGGCTGGTTTCGCTGCGGCCCGCCGGGGGCCCGGGAGTGCTCCGCCTCGATGTGCTCGATGTCGGGCAGGGCGATGCCATCCTCGTGACCACGCCCGCCGGCCGCCGCGTGCTCGTCGATGCGGGCCCAAGCGGCATCGGGCTCGCACGCGAACTGGGGGCGGTGATGCCGCACTGGGCCCGGCGCATCGATCTCACGCTGGTCACGCACGCCGACGGCGACCATTCCGGCGGCTTCCCGGCGGTGTTCCGCCGTTTCGATACCGGGAGGCGCATGGAGGGCGATGTCGCGGGGGCGGTCACCTTCGCCACCGAAGCGGGCGAACGGGAGCCGTGGCGGGTGCATCGCGGCGACCGGTGGGAGCTGGATGGCGTGCGCTTCGAGGTGCTCTGGCCGCCCGCGGGGTTCGCGGCCCCGGGCGACAACGACGGGAGCATCGTGCTGCGCGTGACCTACGGCCAGACCAGCGCGCTCCTCACCGCCGACATCGAGGCGCGAGCCCAGGACGAACTCCTCCGGGCGGGCGATGTGCACGCGGACGTGCTGAAGGTGCCCCATCACGGGTCGAAGTCGAGTTCGCCGGCATTCCTGGCGGCGGCCGGCGCGCGGATCGCGGTGATTTCGGTGGGGGCGGAGAACCGCTACGGACACCCCGCCGGCGAGGTTCTGGACGCGCTCGCCGCGAGCACCATCGCGCGCACCGACCGGGACGGCCGGGTACGGATCGAAAGCGACGGGCGGCGGCTCAGGCTGCGCACCGGGAGGTAGCGCGTCCCGGTCCGGGGTGCGCCCGGCTATTTTGCGCATGCAGGCGTCCGGCCATAGCTTTGATGGACGAACGGCGCGGGCGAACGGGCCGGCGCGGAGAAGGATTCCAACGTGACCCAACGCATCGATGGCCGGCAGCCGGGACAGCTACGGCCGGTGAATATCACGACCGGCGTGCTCGATTTCGCCGAAGGCAGCTGCATCGTTGAATTCGGGCGGACGCGCGTGCTGTGCGCCGCCAGCGTGGAGGAGCGCCAGCCCGGCTGGCTTCGCAACACCCAGAGCGGCTGGGTGACGGCCGAATACGCCATGCTCCCGCGAGCGACGCACACCCGCAGCCAGCGCGAGGTCGAACGCGGCCGCCCGGGCGGTCGCACGCAGGAGATCCAGCGGCTCATTGGCCGCTCGTTGCGCGGGGTCGTGAACCTGGAACTGCTCGGCCAGCGGACCATCACTGTGGACTGCGATGTCCTCCAGGCCGATGGCGGCACGCGGACGGCATCGATCACGGGCGGGTTCGTGGCCCTGAGCATGGCGGTGGAGAAGCTCGTGAAGGCGGGGGCGGCGTCGCCGGCGGCGATCATGGCGCCCGTGGCGGCGGTTTCCGTGGGTGTCGTCAAGGGCGTGCCCCTGCTCGACCTCTGCTACGAAGAGGATTCGACCGCGGAAGTGGACTTCAACGTCGTGATGACGGGCGAGGACGCCTTCGTCGAGGTGCAGGGGACGGCGGAAGGCAAGCCGTTTTCCCGCGCGGCGATGGACGCGCTGGTGGACCTCGCGCGGGCGGGGATCATCGAGCTGTTCGCGGCGCAGCGCGCGGCGCTGGGGGGCTAGCCGACGTAGTGGCCGAGGTAGGTGCCGCCGAGGATGTGCAGGTGCCCGTGCTCCTGGCTCTGCATGGCGTCGTAGCCGAAGTTCGTGAGGAGACGGAAGCCGCCCGGGCACAGCTGCGCGCCGATGCGCTGCGCGATGCGCCCGATGTGGGCGATATCGTCCCAGAGCTCGGCCTGCGTGGTGTGGTCCTTCTTCATCGCGAGGAGCATGACGGGCACCCAGCGAAGGACGTTCTGGATGACGATCATCTCGTCGTCTTCGTAGATGATGTTGGCGGGTTCTTCGCGGGCGACGATGCGGCAGAAGACGCAGTAGGCCGCTTTTCGCCTTTTGGGCTCGCCGGATCCGGGGTTTTCTTGCATGGAGACCCAGCGATTCTAGGTTCGGGGGTCCGCTGGTTCAAACGCGGGCCCGAGCCGCCAGCAGACAAGGGTGCCAACTGATGCCTCAATTCCGCCCCTTCCGGGGTATTCGTTACACCGCCGCCGCGGGGAAGCTCGACGACCTGCTGGCCCCGCCCTACGACGTGATTTCGCCGGCCGATCAGCGCCAGCTCGCGGGCCGGAGCGCGCGCAATGCCGTCCATCTCGAACTCGCGGACGGCGGCGATGAGCGATACGCGAAGGTGGCCGCGCTCTTCTCCGCGTGGGAGCGCGACGGGTTCGTGCAGCGCGACGACATCCCGATGTTCTACGTCTATGAGCAGACCTTCGTGGAGGCCGGGCGCGAATACCATCGCCGGGCGCTGCTGGCCGAAGTCGAGGCGCAACCCTGGGACGAGGGTGCCGTGAAGCCGCACGAATTCACCATGTCGGGGCCGAAGGAGGACCGGCTGAAGCTGCTGGAAGCGACCAGGGTGCAGTTCAGCCCCGTCTTCATGATCGCCCGCGACCGCGCCGCGCAGCTGCGGCAATTCCTCGACCAGACCGTCGCGGCGCGGCCCGCCGACGCCGAAGCGACGACGATTGATGGCGACCGCCACCGGCTCTGGGTGATCGAGGCGGGGCGGCTGGAGATGCGGTTCCTGGCGCCCCTGCTGGCCGAGAGCTTCTATATCGCCGATGGCCACCATCGCTACGAAACGGCCGTGAATTACCGCAACGCGATGCTGGAACGCGAGGGCACCCTCGCCCTCGACCACCCCGCGCGGTTCGCGATGACGGCGATCGTCCCCGCGGCGGACCCGGGGCTCGTGATCCGGCCGATCCATCGCATCGTGCCGCGACGGGCGCCGGCGAACTGGGAACAGGTGCTGAGCGAAAGCTTCGCGGTCGAGTCCGTGAAGCCGATTGGCGGCCTCGCGGACCGGGCGCGCGAGTTCGAGGCACGGCTGGCCGCCAACCCGGACAGCATCGTGGCCCTGAACCTGGACCCGGGGATGGCGCACATCCTCACGCCGCGCGGACCCGAAGTCGCCGCGGCGATCGCCCCGGCGGGCTTCAGCGCCGAATGGGCGGGGATTTCGCCGAACCTGCTGCGTTATGGCGTGCTCGCACCGCTCTGGTCGATCGGCGACGACGACCTCCGGCTGGGCGCCGTCGAATACACGCACGACGCGAGAGAAGCGATCGAGCGGGCCGAGGGCGATACGGCGGTGTTCCTGATCAGCCCGGTGGGGATCGATTCGGTGATGTCGTTGGCGGACCAGGGCGAACGGATGCCGCAGAAATCGACATTCTTCCACCCGAAGCTGGGCACGGGAATCGTCTTTCACCCGTTGTACGAATAGCTTTCGCGAGCATAGTAGGGCCGGTTTCTCAGCTCATTCTCAGGAATGAGTACGGGGAATTCTGTGGCTCAGCTTTACGCGAAAACAGACCTCCTCTTTCTGCGGGAGCCCGTACATTCGGTGGAGGCAGAGCTCTCGCCGAAACAAGACAGGAGGTTGCGTATGACGATGAACAGGGTTCGCGCGCTCGCGATCGCACTGCCGCTTGGTGCGGTGGCGTTGGTTGGCGGGTCGGTGGCGTTCGCGCAAAGTGGGGGCGATTCGCCCACGCCGGCGCCGCAAACGACCCCCGCACCGGCCGACCCGGGCACCCCGGCGACTCCGAAAGCGGGGAAGGAGGACTGCCCGGAAAAGGGTGGCGCCGCCGGCTCCACCTCCGGCACGTCGACGCGGCACCAGCGCGGCGGCGGGTCCACCGCTTCCGCCCAGTACTAACCACGGCATCGAGCGCGCCCAGGCGGCCCGGGGTGACCCGGGCCGCCGTTCGCCGCGCCGATTGCGAGCGCCGCGCGGCGGGTGTAGCGTGCGCCCAACACTGCAAATTGGCATGCCGCTGGGGGAGCCGAGAGGCTGAGAGCTCCGCGAGGAGCAACTCCAGGAACCTGATCCCGGTAATGCGGGCGTAGGGAAGCGGCGTGGACGCAGCCCGCGGATGCGGGAGGCACCCCACGTGCTTCTCCCCGGGTTGTCGTCGCCTTGACGCCGGGGAGAAGTCCCCGGCGTTCGTGATCCCCGGGACGGTACGGCAGGCCGTGGAGGAAGCCGTGATCGTCGAAATCCAGTGCCTTGCCTTCCCGCCGGGGGTGGATGGCGACACCTACAAGCACATCGAAGCCGCCATCCGCGTCATCGCCGGGTCCGGCCTCGCCTACGAGGTCGGCGCCCTGGGCACGACCATCGAAGGCGAGCCCGATGCCGTCTGGCGCGTCGCGCGCGAAGCCCACGAGGCGGTGCTGGCCGCGGGCGCGAACGGGCTCGTGACCGTGCTCAAAGTCGAACAGACGCGCGACGTGGCGGCGCAGCCCACCATCGGCAGCCTCACCGGCAAGTGGCGCGCGTGACGGCCGCGGCGCGTTCGCGAGTGGCGCGGGCAGCGCGCGAGTACGTGCCGGCGGCGGTGCTGCTGGTCGCGCTCGTCGGTCTGTGGGAGCTCTCCGTCGCGCTGCTCGATACGAAGCCGTACATCCTGCCGGCGCCCAGCCGCGTGTGGGACGCCTTCACCGAGATCCGCGGGACGCTCCCTGCGCACACCCGCGTGACGCTGTTGGAAGCCGTCATCGGGCTGGCGTGGGCAGCGGTCATGGGCGTCGTGCTGGCGTCCGTGATTGCGAGCGTGCCGCTCGTACGCCGGGTGCTGTACCCGCTGCTGGTGATTTCGCAGACGATCCCGATGATCGCGCTCGCGCCGCTGCTCATCGTCTGGTTCGGGTTCGGGATGACGCCGAAGGTGCTGGTGGTGGCGATGGTGGGCTTCTTCCCCATCGTCGTCAGCACCGTGGACGGCCTGGCGGGCGCGGACGCCGACATGATCGCGCTCGTGCGCTCGATGGGGGCGAACCGCTGGCAGGTGCTGCGCCACGTGCGCATCCCCACCGCGGTCCCGGCATTCTTCGCGGGCCTCAAGATCGCCGCCGCCTACGCGGTGACCGCGGCCGTCGTCGGCGAATGGGTGGGGACGAGTTCGGGCCATGGGCTCGGGCTGCTCATCAACCGGTCACGGGCGTCGTTCCGGACGGACGAGCTATTCGTGGCCATCGCGGTGATTTCGTTGACGAGCGTGGCGCTGTTCGCGGCGGTCCAGGGCCTCTTCCGGCTCGCCGCGCCGTGGGCGCACGTGACTTCGAGGGAGGAAACGGAATGAAGATCGGACGATGGCTGGCCATCACCATCCTGGCGCTGGGCCTCGTGGGGGCACTGTCCGCGTGCGGCGGCAACGACGGCGACGGCGGGTCGCTCACGAAGGTGACCGTCATGCTCGACTGGACACCGAACACCAACCACGCCGGGCTCTTCATCGCGAAGGAGAAGGGCTTCTTTCGCGACCAGGGCCTCGACGTGACGATCGTGGAGCCCGCGACCGGCGGGGTGGAGCAGGTGGTCGCCGCGGGGAAGGCCGATTTCGGCGTCAGCATCCAGGAGGCGGTGATCCCGGCGCGCGCCGAGGGTGTGCCGATCGTTTCGATCGCGGCCGTCATCCAGCACAACACCTCGAGCCTGATGTCGCTTTCCGATGACAACATCAAGCGGCCGAAGGACCTCGCCGGGAAGACGTACGGCGGTTTCGGCGGTGCGCTGGAAACGGCGCTTATCAAGAAACTCGTGAGCTGCGATGGCGGCGACCCGAATGCCGTGAAATTCGTCGAAGTTGGGGATGTCGATTACCTGGTCGGTTTCGAACAGAATAAGTTCGATTTCGCCTGGATCTTCGATGGCTGGGACGGTGTTCGCGCGAAAGAAATCGAGAAGAAGCAGGTGAACACGATCCCGTTCCTCGACTACACGAAGTGCATCCCCGACTGGTACACACCGGTGCTGATCACGAGCGAGGACATGATCGCGAAGAACCCGGAGACGGTACGGAAGTTCCTGGCGGCGACCGCGAAGGGATATGAGCTGGCAATGAGCACGCCAAAGGAGTCGGTCACAGCGATCAAGAAGAACGCACCGGAAGCCGATGAGAAGCTGCTCACGGCGAGCGCGAACTACCTCGCGACGCGCTACGTCGACAAGGGCCGCGCGTGGGGCCTCCAGGATGGCACCATCTGGACCGAGTTCGAAAAGTTCGTACGTGACGCCGGGCTGACGGCGAAGCCGGTGGATACGACGAAGGCCTATACGAACGAATACCTGCCCAAGAAGTAGCGCGTGAACGGATTCGCGCTGCGGCATGTGAGCCACGCGTTCCGGGGGGAGCGCGTGGTTCCCGTGCTCGACGACGTCTCGCTGGAGGCGGAGGCAGGGACGTTCGTCTCGATCGTGGGGCCAAGCGGCTGTGGGAAGAGCACGCTGCTGCGCATCCTCGCGGGGCTGCTCACGCCGGAAACGGGGGAGGCGGAGGTCGCGGGCCGAAATGCGGCCGGGCACCCCGGGCTGGCGGCCTTCATGCCCCAGAAGGACCTCCTGCTGCCGTGGCGGCGGGCGCTCGCCAACGCGACCCTCGGCGCCGAGATAGCGGGTGTGAGCCGCCGCCAGGCACGGGAGGAGGCGCTGGCGCTCTTCGAACCGTTCGGGCTGGCGGGGTTCGAACGGGCGTGGCCGGCGCAGCTGAGCGGGGGCATGCGCCAGCGCCTCGCCCTCCTGCGAACGTTCCTGACGCCGGGGGGCACGCTCCTGCTGGACGAACCGTTCGGGGCGCTGGACGCGATCACCCGGCGCGAAATGCAGGCGTGGCTGCAGGAAGTGTGGCTGCGGCACGGGCGCACGGTGCTCTTCGTGACGCACGACGTGGAGGAAGCGCTGCTGCTGTCGGACCGCGTGGCGGTGATGTCGCCGCGGCCGGGGCGTATCGCGACAGTGGTTGACGCGCCGTTCGCGCGCCCACGGCGTTCCGAGATCGTGACGGAGGCCGCGTTCGTGGCGCGAAAGGCGGCGCTGCTCGCGGCATTGGATGACGCGATGCGCATGGGCGAGGGCGCCCATCCGCCGGCGGGCCGAGCGCCGGGTCATCCTTTGGGCTGAATTTGCACGATCCCAACCGTTTTTCCTTTCGCACCCGTTTTTTGGTCAGTACAGTGGCGCGAGGGCGGCGCACCGGGGCGCCGGCCGGGAGGAACCGTGACAATTCGCATCCTGCTCGCCGACGACCACAGCGTGGTGCGCCAGGGCCTGAAGATGTTTCTCGGGCTCGACGAAGAGCTGGAGGTGATCGGCGAGGCCGAGAACGGCGCCGAGGCCCTGAAGATGGCGCACGACCTCCAACCAGACGTCGTACTGATGGACCTGCTCATGCCCGTGATGGACGGCATCACCGCCATCGGGCACATCCGCAAGGAGCTGCCGGACGTCGAGGTCATCGCCCTCACGAGCGTGCTCGAGGACGCGTCCGTGGTGGGTGCGGTGCGGGCGGGGGCCATCGGCTACCTGCTGAAGGACACCGAGGCGGACGCCCTGCGCAAGGCGATCCGCGCGGCGGCACAGGGCCAGGTGCAGCTTTCGCCCCAGGCGGCGGCGCGGCTCATGCGTGAAATGCGGCAGCCCGAACAGCAGCCCGAGCCGCTCACCGAACGGGAAACGGACGTGCTGAAGCTCCTCGCGGTGGGCCGCGCGAACAAGGAGATCGCGCGGGACCTGATGATCGGCGAGAAGACGGTGAAGACGCACGTTTCGAACATCCTCGGCAAGCTTGGCGTGCAAAGCCGCACGCAGGCCGCCCTGCACGCCGTGCGCGCCGGGCTCGTGCCGGCGGAACAGCTGGCCGAGCACTAACGGCGCCGTGCCCCGCATCCCCTCGCTCACCCTGCGCGCGCGCCTTCTGCTGCTGGTGGCGCTCGCCGTCCTGCCCGCGCTCGCGCTCGTGTTCTGGACCACCGCCGAACGCCGCGACCGGGCGCACGATGACGCCACGGCGGAGACCCTCCAGCTTTCGGACCTGGTCGCGCGCGACGTGTCCGCGAGCATCCAGCACGCGCGCCGCGTGCTGCGGGCGCTGGCGGCGGTCCCCGAGATTCGCGCGGTCGACCCCGAAGCGTGCCAATCGATCCTGCGCTCCGTGCGGCCCGAGAACCCGGAGCTGGGCGTGCTCTGGGTCGCGAACATGGACGGCGACGTCCTTTGCAGCTCCACCGACCGCACGAGCCGCCTGAGCGTCGCCGGGCTGGACGCCTTCCAGGAGGCGGTGGCGACGAGCCGGCACGCCTCCGGCGGGTACGTCACGACGGAGCCGCTCACCGGCCGCGCAGCAGTGTCGTTCGCCGAGCCCATCGACGGCGAAAAGGGGCTCCCCGTGGCGATCATCGGCGGCGCCTTCGATATCGAGGCGATCAACCACATCGGCAGCGCGACGACCCTCCCGCCGAACAGCATCTCGGTGCTGCTCGACCGCACAGGCAAGATCCTCTTCCGCTCGGCGGAGTGGGAGCGGCTCGCGGGCACGAACATCGAGCAGTCACGGCTGAACGAGGTCGCCGTCGCGGGGGAGCCAGTCCCCGGGTCGCTCACGAGCCGGGATGCGGACGGCGTCGAGCGGCTGTACGGCTACAAGCCGGTGTTTTCGGACGAAGGCGTCATCGCGTACGTGGCTGTCGGGGTGCCGACCTCGACCGTGTACGCGGACGTCGACCGGTCGCTGCGGCAGAACCTCCTGGGGCTCGGTGTGGTGGCGCTGCTCGCCCTCGCGGCGGCGTGGGCGATTGGCGACCTGTTCGTGCTGCGGCGGGTTCGCGCCCTGCTGGAAGGCACGCGCGCGGTGGCACGCGGCGATTACGCGGTGCATATTCCGCAAATGCACGGAAATGACGAACTTTCCATGCTCGCCGCGTCCTTCAACGACATGACATCCGAACTCTCCGGGCGCGAACTGGAACTACGCGAACGGGAGCAGCTCTACCGGAGCATGTTCGAAGCCACGAGCGACGGCATGCTCATCCTCGATACGGGAATGCAGGTGGTGACCGTGAACCCGGCGCTGTGCCGCATGCACGGGCGTTCGGCGGACGAGTTCACGACCGTGGCGGTGACAGAGTTCCTGCATCCCCAATACCAGAGCCTCGTGCGCGCGCTCGTGCAGGGCGCACGGCAGGGGCAGGGGCACCGCGTACGGGCGGTCGCGCTCAGGGCCGACCACAGCGAGTTCCCGGTCGAGATTTTCGCCACGCCCATCACGTACCAGGGCGAAGCGCACGTGCTCGCCGTGGTGCGCGACATCACCGAGCAGGTGGAGACGGAGGCCGTGCTGGAGCGCCTCGTGGACGAGCGCACGCGGGAGATCGGCACGCTGCTGGAGGTTTCGAACAGCCTCAGCTCAACCCTCGAACCGCGTGAGCTGGTGGAGCAGATCGTCCAGAAGCTGAAGGAGATCGTCGATTACCAGGCGGCCGGGATCCTCACGTACGAAAGCGGCTTCTTGACCATCCTCGGGGGGCATCGCGAACCGGGGGATTACTCGTCGCCGCTGGCCGTGGGCCTGCGATTCCCGGTGACGCGGCTCAAGCGCATCTGGGAGGCCCTGGAGCAGGGCCGTGCCGTCGTCGTGGACGACGCGCGCGGCGACGACCCGATCGCTATCGACTACCGGGAGGCGAACGGCGGCGACGCGGCGTTCATTTCGACCAACCCTCACATTCGCGCCTGGCTCGCGGTGCCGATGGTGGTGAACGACCGCGTCGTGGGCATGCTCAACATGTCGCGGCCCGAAGTGGGGTACTTCACGCGACGGCACGCCGATGTGGCGCTCGCCTTCGCCGCGCAGGCGGGGATCGCCATTGAGAACGCCCGGCTCTTCGCGGCGGCGACGGAACGCGGGCGCGAACTCGAGGCGGTGGTGAACGCGGCACGCGCCGCGGCTTCGACACTCGACCTCGCGCAGCTCGTGAACGTGCTCCTGGACCAGCTTCGCGAAGTCGTGGGGTACAGCGGCGCGACGCTGTTCACCAGCGACGAAGACGACCTTGTGGTCCTGCAGGCGCGGACGCCGGCGCAGCCCCTGGGGGCGCCTTCGACGGTTGGGCTGCGGTATTCCCTCGCCCAGGCGGACGACTTCAAGGAGATCCTCCAGCGCGGCCAGACGGTGATCATCGACGACGTCTTTGACGGTTCGATGGCGGCACGGCGATACCGCGAGGTGCTCGGGCCGCAGCTCGCCAGCGAGCCGTTCGAGTACGTGCGGTCGTGGATGGCGGTGCCGCTGCTGAACCAGGACCGGATCATCGGCGTGCTGAGCCTGTCCGGCGAGCGGCCGGGCCATTACGGACGGCGGCATGCGAACGTGGCGCTCGGCATCGCCTCGCACGCGGCCGCCGCGATCGAGAACGCACGATTGTTCGAGGAGACGGGGGCGCGGAGCCGCGAGCTGGGCACGCTCCTCGATGTGTCGCGCGGGCTCGCTTCGACACTGAACCTGGAGGAGCTGCTCTCGCTGGTGCTGGACCGGCTCGACGAGGTTGTGGGCTACCGGGCGGCCTCCATCCAGGTGATCGAAAACAACGTGCCGCGCGTGCTGCAGCGGCGGGGACCGTCCATCTCCGAGTACGAGGCGCGGGCGCGGCTGGAGACGGGCCGCGACACCACGGGCTACCTCGCGCGGGAGCTTTCGCAGGGCCGATTCGTGGCGATCGATGACGTGCGCGGCGACACGGTCGCGGCGAAGGCGTACCAGGCCTTCGCGGGGACGGCGCTCGACGACGCGTTCACCTACATCGTCTCGTGGCTCGCCATCCCGCTGGTGAGCAAGGGCACCACCTTTGGGTACGTCGCGCTCGCCTTCGACGTGGCCGGGTACTACACGCCCGAGCGGGTGCGCCTGGCGCGCGGCATCGCCGACTTCATCGCGGTGGCGATCGAGAACGCGCGGCTCTTTTCGGAGACGGAGGCGCGCAGCCGGGAGGCGGAGACGCTGCTCGATGTCAGCCTGAGCACGGCCCAGACGCTCGACCTGCAGCCGCTCCTCGGTTCGATCCTCCAGAACCTGCGGCGCGTCATTCCGTACAGCGGCTCCGCGATCATCCGGATGGAACGCGACGAGGTCGTGATTATCGAATCGCGCGGCGAGTTCGAACGCGAGGATGCGGCTATTGGCCTGCGGCTGGCGATTCCGCCGGGGAACCACCTGGTGGAGTGCATGCGCCGGGGCGAACCTTCGATCACCCCGGACGTGCGCGGCGATGATGAACACGCGCTGGCCGCGAAGGAACTGCTCGGAGCGCACATGGGCGACCATGCATTTAGCTACATCCGCTCGCAGATCATGGTGCCGCTCATCGCGCAGGACCGCGTGATCGGCGCGCTCACGGTGTCCCGGCACGAGGTCGATGCCTTCCGGCCCGAGCATGTGCGGCTGGCGACAGCGTTCGCGAGCCAGGCGGCGGTCGCGATCCAGAACGCGGAGCTCTTCGCGCAGCGCGGGCAGCGGCTGCGCGAGACGGAGGCGCTCGCGCGCATCGCCTCGCAGCTCACGCTCGACCAGCCCATGACGCGCACGCTCACCGAGATGGCGGCGGATGCGCGCGAAGCGACCGGCGCGCTCGCGGCATCGATCACGCTGCACGACGACGGCGACCCCTTCCGCCTGACGTCATGGGGCGCGTCCGGCCTCCCGGATGGGTTCACCGAGGCCATCGGCGCGGCGATCGTCGCGAGTGGCGTTTCGCCCGCGGGAATGGTGGCCGAAAGCCGGCGGCCGATGGTGCTGCGGGATGCGCGCACGCAGATGCTGCTCTCGCCGCTCCCGGCTCACATCCAGACATATCTGCGGGACACCCGATGGGAATCGGCGGTGGTGACGCCGCTGCACTACCACGACGACTTCCTGGGGACGCTGAACACCTTCCACGCGGGGTCCGACCCCTACACCGCGGAGATCGCGCCGATCATGACGGCGGTGGCGAACCAGGCAGCGGTCGCTGTCCAGAACGCGCGGCTGTTCGCGGAATCGGAGCGGGGCCGGCGCCAGAGCGAGGCGCTGGCACGCATCGCCGCCACGCTGACCTTCGACCGGCCCCTGCAAGAGGTCCTCGACGCACTGGCGGAGGATGTCGTCCGCGGGACGAGCGCGATCGGCTGCGCGGTGATGCTCGACCAGGTGGAGGGCGTGCCCCTGGGCGTTGGCGGTTCGCACGGGCTGCCCGAAGGCTACCTGGCGGAGTTCCACCGCATCGCGATGCAGTTCGCTGCCGAAGACCCGGCCTACTTCAGCGATGTCGCCGTGCTCCCGGACGCCCGCCGCCGCGTGCTCGCGCACCCGGGCTTCGCGGACCTTCGCCCGCTGCTCGGCAACGTCGAATGGGAGTCCGTGGTGCGCGTACCGTTCGTGTACCGCGACCGGCTGCGGGGCGTGCTGGTGCTGTATTACCGCGAAGGCGAACTGCCCGGCGCGACCGAAGTTGCGTTCCTGCGCGCGATCGCCAGCCAGGCATCGGTCGCCATCGAAAACGCGCGGCTCTTCTCCGAGCTGAGCGACCGCAACCGCCAGCTGGAGACGCTCTACCAGGCGGACCAGGAGTTGCACCGCTCGCTGCGGCTGGACGACGTGCTTCGCGCGCTCCTCGACGCGGTGACGGGGATGCTGGGACCGGACTACTCGTCGCTCACGATGTGGGACGCGGGGACCCTGCGGCCGGCGATCATCGCCTCGAGCAACGCGCCCGAGGAGGCCGTCGATCGCGTGGCCGATTCCTTCGCCGAGGCCGGGCGGGCGGAAGTGTTCGAACGGATCGGGCTTCGCGGTCCCGGGTACGTCTTCACCGCGAGCGAGTTGCGCCCCGCGGGCACACAGGGTCGCGCCTACGCTCTCGGGATTCGCGCGCTCATCGAAGTGCCCGTGTTCGTGAACGGGGAACTCTTCGCCGTCCTCAATGGCGCGTACACCAGCCCGCACCATTGGACGCCGGACGAGCAGCGGCTCTTCACGGCGCTCGCGCGGCGGGCGGCGCTCGCCATCGAAAACGCGCGGCTGTACGAACAGGCGCAATCGCTGGCGGCGGTGGAAGAACGGCAGCGGCTCGCGCGTGAGCTGCACGACAGCGTGTCGCAGGCGCTGTACGGCATCGCGCTGGGCGCGCGCACGGCCCGCACGCTGCTCGACCGGTCGCCGGAGAAGGCGAAGGATCCCGTGGATTATGTACTGTCGCTGGCGGAAGCCGGCCTCGCCGAGATGCGTGCGCTGATCTTCGAGCTGCGGCCGGAATCGCTCGAGGGAGAGGGCCTGGTCGCGGCGATCAAGAAGCAGGTCGCCTCCACACGGGCGCGCTACGGGGTCGAAGTCGATGCGGACCTCTGCGACGAGCCCGGCACGACGCTGCCGGCCAAGGAAGCGCTCTACCGGATCGCACAGGAAGGGCTGCACAACGTGGTCAAGCATGCCCGCGCGACGCACGTCGACCTGAAGCTGGAGTGCGTCGGCGGCATGGCCACGCTCGACATCCGCGACAACGGGACGGGCTTCGACAGCGGCGGCGAGTTCCCGGGCCACCTGGGATTGCGGTCGATGCGCGAGCGGGCGACGCGCCTCGGCGGGACGTTCGAGGTCGAAAGCGAGCCTGGCAAGGGCACCCACCTGCGCGCGGTCGTGCCGCTCACGCTGGAGGAGCTCCCCCGCTAACGCCGAAGGCCCCCGCCCCGGGAGGGGGAGAGGGCCTTCGGACACGTGCCCGGTCGTTCGGCCTAGTCGGTGCCGCCCTTGGAAGCGCCGGTGATATCGGCCATCAGCCGGAGGGCCTCCGGGTCGTTCGAGCCGACGCGGAAGGTGGTGACGCCGCAATCCTGCCAGACCTTGAAGCGCTCACGGATGCGGTCGGCGGGCCCGATGAGGGAGATTTCGTCGGCGAACTCATCCGGGATGGCCTCGGCGGCTTCGGCCTTGCGCCCGCTGAGGTAGAGCTCCTGGATGTACTTGGCCTCGTCGGCGTAGCCGTACTTGATGAAGAGTTCGTTGTAGAAGTTCTTCTCCTTCGCACCCATGCCGCCGATGTAGAGCGCGGCGCCGGGCTTCACCTTCTGGAGCGCGGACTTCACGTCGGTGGTGATCTGGACGTTGCCGCCGCCAAGAATTTCGAAGTCCTTGCCGCTCTTGCCAGCCTTCGCCCAGCCGGCTTCGAGGTCCTTCTTGAAGACGTCCATGTGGTACGGCGAGAACCAGGCCGGGATCCAGCCATCGGCGATTTCGGCGGTCAGGCGGATGTTGGCCGGGCCGAGGCTCGCGATGTAGATCGGCACCTGGTTGGGGTGAAGGATGCTCTTGAGGGGCTTGCCGAGGCCGGTCGCGCCGGGGCCGGTGTAGGGCAGGTTGTACTCCTGCCCGTGAAACTCGACCGGCTTTTCGCGCGCCCAGATGGCACGAAGGATGGCAACGTATTCCCGCAGGCGCGCGTTCGGCTTGCCGTAGGGCACGCCGTGCCAGCCTTCGACCACCTGCGGGCCCGAGAGGCCAAGGCCGCAGATGGCGCGGCCGCCGGAGAGGGCATCGAGCGTGGCCATGGTCATCGCGCACATGGCGGGTGTGCGCGCCGGCACCTGCATGATCGATGTCCCGAGGCGGATCTTCTTCGTGACCGCGGCCAGGTAGGCGAGCGGCGTGATGGCGTCCGAGCCGTAGGCTTCGGCGGTCCAGACCGAGTCATAGCCCATGGCCTCGGCTTCCTGGACGTACTTGACGGGCATGGCCATGTTCGCGCCCGAGTAGCCGAGGCTGATTGCGAGCTTCATACGTTCCTCCGCGGATTCGTTCCCGCGGGTGCGAACGCCGCGAGCAGCCGCAGTATGCGGCCTGCGCGACGCTAGGGCACGGGTGCGGCCGCCAGGCGGTAGATGATGCCGGAGCTATCCCCCGCGAGGTAGAGTTCGCCTGCTTCGTCCTCGCCGAAGGCGCTGATGCTCTGCGCCTTGCCCACGACCTCGGGCTTCCACACGCCGTCCTGCCGGCGAAGGGCGGTGATGTCGCCGCGGCAGTAATCCACGTACAGGTAGGCGCCGGCGAGCGCGGTGACGCTGGTCCCGCGATAGACGTAGCCGCCCGTGATCGAACACCCGAGCGAATGCGAGTACTCGTGCACGGGGAGGGTTTTGCCGTCCCGGTCACAGGTGGAGGCGCCGTAGCAGTGGGTCCCCTCCATCGTGCTCCAGCCGTAGTTCTCGCCGCCTTTGCTGTCGGCGGGCTGGCGGTCGACCTCTTCGTACGCGTTCTGGCCGACATCCGCGATCCAGAGGTCGCCGGTGGCGCGGTCGAAGCTGAATCGCCACGGGTTGCGCAGGCCGTAGGCCCAGGTCTCGGGGCGGGCGCCGGTCCGGCTCACGAAGGGGTTGGAGGCGGGAATGCCGTAGGGCCGCGCCGTCGCATCGACATCGATACGCAGCAGCTTGCCAGGGAGGGCGCCGAGGTTCTGACCGTTGCCATCGGGGTCGCCGGCGCTGCCGCCATCGCCGGTGGAGAGATAGAGGAAGCCATCCTTGCCGAAGGCGAGCATGCCACCGTTGTGATTGGGATACTTGTCGGGGATGGCGAGCAGCACGCGCGCGGTGGTGGGATCGCCCTTGCCGCCGTTCACCCGGTACTCGGCAAAGGTGTTCGTGCCGTCGCGGCCGGTGTAGCCGACGAAGAAGCGGCCATTGCTGGCGAAGCCGGGGTGGAACGCGAGCCCGAGCAGGCCCTGTTCGTTGCCGCTCGATTGGACGACGGAGGTGATATCGAGGAACGGCTGGCTTTCGATGGCGCCATTGCGAATGACACGGATGCGGCCGGGCTTTTCGACCACGAACAGGCGCCCGCTGCCATCTCCGGCGTGGGTGACGAAGGTCGGGCGTGTGAAGCCGTGGGCGACCTCCTCGGCGCGCAGCTTCGGCAGCGGCCCGGACGGCGCAGCGGAGGCAGCCGCAGGCGGCGTCTCGCTCGCGGACGCTGGCGGCGTCTCATCGCTGGTGCCGGAGGTGCCGGTGCAATCGGCGGCGATCATCGCGAGGAACACGAGCACCGCGGGCACGGGAAGCACCCAGAAGGCGCGCGCGGTACGGCCCGGGAACGAGGGGAGTGGCACCCGTCGATAATGCACGCGACGACGGCAAGGCACCGGCAACGGACGGCCTGCGGGCAGCGCCGGTCCCTCGCGAGACGGATTGCTCGCATCTGCGGCGCCGGGTGGCCCACAATGGAACCGGTGACCTTCGCCGCATTCGATAGCCATGCCAACTGACACCGTCCTCGTCATCCGGGGCGGCCTCGTGTTCGACAGCGAAACGCGGCGCTTCCGCGCGGCCGACGTGCGCTCGCGTGGGGGCGTCATCGAGGCGGTAGCCGCACCCGGGCAGGCCGGCGACGGTGACCGCACCCTCGACGCCGCCGGCGGCTTCGTCATCCCCGGGCTGATCGATTGCCACGTGCACATCACCAGTTCGGGCGAGGCGGCGGCGCTCAACACGATGGTGGGCGAACCGGTACCCGTGCGCGCCTGGAAGGCGGCCGAGCACGCGCGCTGGACGCTCCACGCCGGGGTCACGACCGTTCGGGACCTTGGCGCCGCCGAGCGGCTCAACATCGATCTCGCGCACGCCATCGATTCGGGGCTCATCGAGGGGCCACGCATGCTCGCCGCGGGGCTCGGCGTGACGATGACGGGCGGGCACGGCCACGGGTTCATCGCGCGCGAAGCGGACGGGCCCGACGAGGTGCGCGAGGCCGTGCGCGAACAGCTCCGGGCGGGCGCGACGGCGATCAAGCTGTTCGCCAGCGGCGGCGTGCTCACGGCGGGCGTGGACCCGCGGTCACCGTCGTTCACGCGCGACGAACTGGCGGCGGGCGTCGAGGAGGCGCACAAGGCGTTCCGCGTCGTGGCCGCGCACGCGCAGGCGACGGACGGCATCAAGAACGCCATCCGCGCCGGCGTGGATTCGATCGAGCACGGCGTCTGGCTCGATGACGAGGCGCTGCAGCTGATGGCGGAGCGCGGCACCTGCCTCGTCGCGACACTGACGGCGCCGTGGGCGATGGCCACGCACGGGGCCGCGGCGGGCGTACCGCAGTACATGATCGACAAGTCGAACGCGGTCCTCGAAGACCACGCGCGCAGCTTCCAGGCGGCCGTGCGAGCCGGCGTGCGCGTCGCGATGGGCACCGACCAGGGGACGCCGCTTAACCGGCCGGGAGAGAACGCGCAGGAGATCCTGCGGATGGGCGAACATGGGCTGACGCCGGCTTCGGCGCTGATGGCCGCGACGGCATGGGCGGCGGATCTGCTCAGGACGCCGGCGGGCCGCATCGAAGCGGGCAAGCACGCGGACTTCGTCGTGCTGCCCCGGGACCCGCTGGCGGGCCTTGCGGTGCTGGCCGAACCCGACGCATTCATCGCCGTGGTCAAAGGCGGCGACATCGTCCGTGGCGGGCCACGGGAGAACACCACGGGAGGAATGGCATGAGTGAGCTTCAGAAGCGGATCGCGCGGCTGGGACGGCGCGAAAGCAACGGCATCGGTTTCAGCGCGACCGCGCGGGAGAAGCCCCGGCAACTGCTGCTGGGCACGCTCGCGGGGGACGCCGCGGGAGCGAAGGCAGCCGCCGAGGCGGGCGCCGATGTCGTGCTCATCGAGGCGGCAACGGCTGCCGCGGCCGTACCGGTGGTGGAATCGCTGAAGGGCACGAAGGCCGTCGCGGGCGCCGTCCTGCCCGCGCTCGATGAGGCGGGCGCCGAGGCGTTAAGGGCCGCCGGCTGCGACTTCGTCGTCTGCACGCTGGAAGGGACCGATGCCACGGCGGTGGACACCGATCGCATGGGACACGTCGCCGTCGCGAGTTCGGCGCTGGACGACACGACGCTCCGTTCGCTCGCGCCGATGGGCCTCGACGGGCTGTACGTGACGCGCACGCCGGGGAACATGACCCTCGCGACGCAGCTGCAACTGGTGCGCATCGCCTCGTTCGCGAGCGCGCCGCTGCTCGTGAACGTCACGGCGGAGGCGCCCATGGCCGAACTGCGCGCGCTTCGTGACAGCGGCGCGGCGATGGTGATCGCGCCGAAGGGCACGACCAGCACGCAGATCACGGCCCTCGGCGAGACCCTCAAGAACGTGCCCGCCAGGAAGGGCGGCCGCGGCGACGCACGGGACATCGCGCTGGTGCCGGCGCGGGCGGCGGCCACCCCGGAACACGATCACGAGGATGAGGGCGACGACGACGAGTAGCCCGGGCGCGAAACGGCCCCTCCGCCGGGAATGGCGCAGGGGCCGGGCGTCAGCGCGGCGGCGGACGGCCTAGTTGTAGTGACCACGACCGTTGTCTACAGGCGAGAGGCCGGTGGGCGGTTGCCGATGGCAGTGTGGGGGCGGGCGAAGTTGTAGTCATCGAGGAAGGGCTGGAGGGCGGCCAGTCGTTCCTCGTTGCTG
>JADLBC010000051.1 GCA_020847985.1 Dehalococcoidia bacterium | reverse complement strand
GCGAGCATCGGGCCGAGGCCGAGGAGGTCCTGGCCGTTCGCGCCGTGGCCGTGGATCGCGATCACGGTCGGGAGCGGGCCGGGCGTGGCGGGGCGGTAGGTGTACTGGACGAAGGTCACGAGCGGCGTACCGACTTTCCGAAGATCGCGATGGCCGCGATCCCGCACAGGCAGATGAACTGGGAGATCGCCACTCCATTCTGGATCCCGAAGTGGGTGACGAGGAAGCCCATCGATAGCGCGCCCAGCGGCATCAGGCCGGAGCCCATCTGGAAGGCGGCCATCCCGCGTCCTCGCATCTCCGGCCGCAGGCTGGACTGGAAGAGCGTGTTGTTGAGGGTGGTCGCCAGGCCGTGGAATAGCCCCGCCGTCGCGAGGGTGGCGAGCGCGACGTAGAAGATGTCGATGCGGGTGAAGGCCAGCACGAGCACCAGGTAGATGAGGAACGCCGCGAGGAGGATCGGCCCCTTGCGGCGGATGTCGCCCATCCACGCCAGCCCCATCAGCCCGAGGATCGATCCCACAGCCAGCATCGAAACGAGCAGGCCGTAGGCCTCCGCACCGCGCCCGAAGATCTCTTCCGCGAAGATCGGCATGAAGTTGATGTACGGGTACACGAAGATCGAGGGCAGGCCGTTCGCGATCAGGAGCAGCAGCAACAGCCGGTCGCGGCCCAGGTAACTGAAGCCATCGATCACCTCGCGGAACGGGTTGCGGCGTGCGTGCGCCTCCTGCTCTCGGCGCGCCATCGCCATCGCCGCCAGCGCGGCGATCCCGCGCGTTGCGGCGACCCAGACGAAGGCGGCGCCCACGTTCCACGCGACGATCACGCCGGTCATCGGCGGGCCGATCAACCTCGATGCGTTTTGAGCGATCGAGTTCATCGCGATCGCGTTGCCCAGCGTCTCCTTTGTCGAGACGTCGTTCACGTACGCCTGCCGCGCCGGCTGGTTCACCGTCATGGTGAGGGACGAGATCAGCGCGAACACGTAGACGTGCCACAGTTCGACTGTGTCCGTGATCACCAGCACCGCCACGATCGCCGCCTGCAGAGCGCCGAACCCGTTCGAGATGATGATGATCGCGCGCCGCGGGTAACGGTCAGCCAGCAGCCCGGCGAATGGCCCGAGGACCAGCGACAGGATGCCGCTGGCGAACGAGACCGCGCCCAGTTGGAGCGCGGAACCGGTGATCACGTAGACCAGCCAGTTCATGCCGATCTGCTGGCCCCACTGGCCGAAGCCTGCCGAGACGGTGCCGATCCACAGCAGCCGGAAGTCGCGGTTCTTGAGCGACTCGAAGGTGCCGCTTCCGCCTCGACGGTTGCCGCCGCCGGCGGGCGCTGCGGGCGCGCCAGACGGGGGCGCGGGCGGTGGGGTCGAGGGCGTCGGGGGTGCGGCGGCGGCGTGCACCGTGGCGTCTCGTCCGAGCGGGGGATGCTCTGCCATGACGCTTCCTCGCTACCGCCCGCCCGGGTGCGGCGCATGTGGCGCGCATTATCCACCCGCGCGCCAGCCCGGGGCGGCTGGCCGACACGCCGGGGCCGGGCTGCTTGCATGGAGGGCCGATACTCCGTTCGTAATGGCGTGCCGGAGCCTCAGGAGCGTGTCGCGATGGAGTACCGAGACCTGATCCTCACGTGCGAAGACGGGGTGACCTGCGTCACGCTGAACCGGCCGGACCGCCTCAACGCGATCGGCCCACGGCTAGTGCATGAACTGCTGCACGTCATCGAGTCGACCGCCAACGACGACGAGACGCGGGTGCTGGTGATCACCGGGACGGGGCGCGGCTTCTGCGCCGGCGCCGACCTCGCTGCGAGCGCTGAGGAGCGCGAGGCGGACAAAACGTACGACCAGGCGGACGGGTACCGACGCATGCTGATGGGGCCGATCGGCCACTGGGGCGTGCTGTACTCCGCGCTCGGCCATTACCCGAAGCCGATGATCGCCGCTGTGAACGGCGTGTCGGCTGGCGCGGGGCTGTCGCTGGCGCTGGCGGCCGACATCCGTGTCGCCTCCACCGCTGCGCGCTTCATCGCCGTCTTCGCGCGCCGCGGCATTGTGCCGGACACGGGGAGCACCTACCACCTGACGCAGTTGATCGGCCGGGGGCGTGCGATCGAGATGATGCTCACCGGCGACGAAGTCGATGCTGAGACGGCGCATCGCTGGGGCCTCGCGAACCACGTCGTGGAGCCGGAGGCGCTCATGGACACGACGATGACGCTGGCGCGCCGCCTGGCAAGCGGGCCGAGCATCATGGTGGAGATCACCAAGCGCATCGTGAACGACATCACACGCGAAGGCCTGGACCGTCAACTCCAGAACGAGGCGTGGGCGGGCACCCGCGTCGCACTCTCCGAGGATGCCGGCGAGGGCCGGGACGCGTTCCTCGAGGGCCGCGCGCCGAAGTGGACCGGGCGCTAACGCGCGCGGTCTCGCTCGGACGCCGGGCGGCGCACCGGCAGGAACATCATCCCGGCGGCGATCAGGCGACCGAGCGACGAGATCACCATCGCGGCGCGGATGCCCCACACCGCGACGACCGCCGTGCCGATCGTGGGGCCCAGGAATGACGCGACGAGCACTGTCATCTGATGCGTTGCCGCGTACCTCGGGATGTTCCGGGGCGGGGCGTACTCCATCAGCAGGTTGAACGAGACCACGTTGTACACCGCCCACGAGGCGCCGCCGATGATGTGCGGGAAGACGGCGTGCCACGGGT
>JADLBC010000050.1 GCA_020847985.1 Dehalococcoidia bacterium | reverse complement strand
TGTCACGCCCAGGAGCATCTTCGCCTGTCGTTCGTTCCGGCCGCGCATCGAGACACCTCCCCCTTCGAGAGGCATGATCCTCCATCCAGACCCTTCAGCCGATCCCTTTTTTCAGCACCCTGCTAGCTGTTAGCTCTTGGCAAGCGCACACCCCATACGGCCCTCCCACCCGGAGGGGCGCTTCGCCGTCCAGTAGCTGTTAGCTCCTAGCTGTTAGCTCTTGGCGAGCGCACACCCCATGCGGCCCTCCCCCCGGAGGGCCGCTTCGCCCTCATTCCTCATTCCTCATTCCTCCGCACTCTCCCCCAAAGGTCCCCCCGCGTCCTCATCCCCCCTGCCGTAGGGAAGCGAACCGGGTTCGGCGACCATGAGATCACGGTCGAAGTGGCCGAAACGCACGGAGGAACCGAGATGTTCTGGATTGAAACCCACGCCCACGCCGCCGAATACGAACGCGACAACCTGGTCCGCAACGCCACCCGCGACGCCGCCATCCGCCAGGAGCTGGAAGCCGCCGGCCTCTCCGCGAAGGCGCCCGCCCCCACCCGCCAGCCGTCGTTCATTCGCCGCCTGGTCCTCGGTCAGTGACCGCCACCAGTCCGGTGATGATGGAAGGGCCAGCCTGAACGGGCTGGCCCTTTCGCTGTCGCCCTACCCTCGGTACCGCAACCGCAACGTCACCAGCTCCCGGGGACGCCCCCCGAGCCGGCGCTTGTACTCCTCGTCTCCCCGCAGGAAATCGAACGTGTGGCAGCCCCGCACGATCGCCTCACGCAGCGAAATCGCCTTCGAAAGCAATCCCACGGCCAGGTTCGCGCACGCCGGGTCGAAGCCGCTGTTGTAGAGGTAGCTCACCCGTCCCGCCTCGAAGGTGAACAGCATCGCGACCGGCGCGCCATCCAAACGCAGCGTCTCGATGCGCGCCATCCCCGCCTCCGCGAACGTCGCCGCCAGGTCCCGGAAGAATCCCTCCATGGCCGGCGTGAGGAACGCATCCTTCCCGGCGCGGCTCACGCGCATCAGGTGCAAAAACTCGTCCATGCAGGCCGCGACCGCCCCGGCGTCCTCCGCGCAGGCGAACGTCACGGCGCCCGCCGCTTCCAGGTTGCGAAGCTTCCGCCGCAGCTCGTGGCGGTCGTGCTTGGGCAGCCCCTGCACGAACTCCTCGAAGGTGGCCGGCAACGCCGCGAACGGCGCCACCGCCTCCGCTTCGGCCTCCAGCGTCCAGCCCAGCCCCTCCGCCACCTGCCCGAACGCGTGCTGCAGCACCCCGTCGGCCGGGATTCCGCGCAACTCCAGCGACGGCGTCATGTCCTCCGCGAGCCACTCCAGTACCCCCCGGGCCACCAGCTCTTCGTACCCGGGCGCCGCGAGCGGCCCGCCGTAGTCGCGCACATTGTGATCCCCGAGCATGCGCGCCTCGCCCGGCCGTGACATATCGAGAGCCATCACCCCGCGCAGGGGCGGCAGAGGCTCCACTTCGCCCCCATCGCCGGCGCCCGGTTCGCCATCGTCGTCCGCTTCCGGCGGCGTGGCAGCGCGAGGTCGCCGCCCCGGCGCTTCCCGCACCGCGAGAAAGAGCGGCGCCACGCCCGCCCCAAAATGCCGCAACCAGACTTCGTGCCACGCCGGGTGTACGAACGGCCCCGCGCCCGCCTCCGCGTGCAGCGCCGCCCACTCGTCCCGGAGCGTGTCGAGCGCGGCCGGGTCGGTGAGCGGCAGCACCCGGCGTTCACGGCCACCACCCGGCGCGCTTCGATCCCCTGGCGCCGCCACGTTAGCGCCCCGCGACCAGCGACAGGAACTCGCCGCGCGTCACCGACGACTGCCGGAACTGTCCTCGCATCGCGCTCGTGATCATGCGGCTGCCCGGCTTCTGCACGCCCCGCATCGTCATGCACAGGTGCTCCGCCTCCACCACCACCGCCACGCCGTCCGGCTGGAGCGTCTCCATGATCGTCTCGGCGACCTGGCTCGTGAGCTGCTCCTGGATCTGCGGCCGCCGCGCGAACCCCTCGACCACGCGCGCGATCTTCGAAATGCCCACCACGCGACCATCCGGCACATAGCCCACGTGCGCCTCGCCATGGAACGGCAGGAAGTGGTGTTCGCACATCGAATAGAACGGGATGTTTCGCAGGATCACCATCTCGTCGTGGGCGACATCGAACCCCACGCGCAGATACTCGCGCGGGTCGACCCCGAGCCCGCCGAAGACCTCGCCGTACATCTCCGCGATGCGCCGCGGCGTGTCGATGAGCCCCTCGCGCGCCGGGTCCTCCCCGATCGCGAGAAACAGCTCGTGGACGGCGGCCTGGATTCGGGCGTCATCGACGCCCAGCCGGGGACTGGGGGTGGACATGGCGGCTCCGGGTAGCGTGCTGGTCGCTGCACACGGTACCAGACACGCCACCCTCGAGTCGTATGCGCGCCGCCCTAGCTGCCCACGCGCTCCACGTTTAGCAGTTGCCGGCTGCCGCCGTCCGTCAGCGGCAACGTCTTCGCGAACCACTCCTGGAACGCCTGCGATGCGAACTGCTCCTGGTCGCGCGCCATGAACGCCGCATAGGCCGCCAGGTCCGCGAACTCCGTCTCCATCTGCAGCGTGAACATCTCGCCCGTAAGGTCGGTGTAGATGCGCCCGCCCGTCATCCCGAGCGCCTGGCCCTGCGTCGCCAGGAAGTCCTTGAACAGCGCCACCAGCTCGTCGCCGTGGCCATAGCGCGCCTGGAACGTCAACCGTTCGACAATCATTGGGGACCCTCCGCGTAAGTCCGGCCCGTCATGACCCGGGCCGGCCTGCCGAATACTACGCTCCCCCACAAGCCCCTGATCAGCCTGTTACCATGCCCCCCGTGAGCGACGAAGCGATCGACCTCCTTGCGCGCGAAGGCCTCCGGCTGGCGGCTCTGCCGGCGCACGCCGCTGTCACCGAATGCACGCCGGCAGCGCCCCTGCCGTTCGCCCCGGACGACCCGTCGGCGCCATTCGGCCACGGCCCGGCGCCCGCCTTCGAGGCCATCCTCGATGCCGTGAACGCCCTCGAAATGCGCCTCGCCCGCATCGAAGCCGCCATCCGCGCCATCCCGCCTCCGGCGCCGCCAGCCGCTCCAGTCATGGACACGTCCTCCATGGACGCCGCAATCGAAGCCCTCACCCGCCGCTTCGTCGCGCTCGAAGAGCTGATCGCGCGCGCGCTCGCCGGCCCCGCGCCCATGGCGGCCCCCATCGACACGCCCGCCCCCGCCCGGAAGAAAGCGAAAAAGCGCCGCTCCTAACGCCCCGGTGCGCTGAGCGCGCCCCCCGGGTTAGCCCCCGCCCTCATTCCTCATTTCTTACTCAGCACCGCTCCTAAGCACCCGCTGCGCCGATCCCGCTCCCCCGGGTAACCTCATTCCTCATTCCTCCATTCCTCATCCCTCATCCCTCACATGCGGAAGACGCCCCACTTCGGGTCCTCGATGGGCGCGTTCGCGGCCGCTGAAAGCCCCGCCGCCAGCATCCAGCGCGTCTCCAGCGGGTCGATCACGCCGTCGTCCCAGAGGCGCGCCGTGCTGAAGTAGGGCGAACCCTCCGCCTCGTACCGCTCGATCGTCGGCGCCTTGAACGCTGCCTGCTCCTCGGGCGAAAGCACCTCACCCCGGTCGAGCCGCACCTGCAGCAGCACCGAGGCCGCCTGTTCGCCGCCCATCACGCTGATGCGCGCGTTCGGCCACATCCACAGCTGCCTCGGCGCATACGCCCGCCCGCACATCGCGTAGTTTCCCGCGCCGAAGCTGCCGCCGATCACCACCGTGAACTTCGGCACCTCCGCCGTCGCCACCGCCGTGACCATTTTCGCGCCATCCTTCGCGATCCCCGCGTTCTCGTACTGCCGCCCGACCATGAACCCGGTGATGTTCTGGAGAAAGAGCAGCGGCACCTTGCGCTGTCCGCAAAGCTCGATGAAGTGCGCCCCCTTGAGCGCGCTCTCCGAGAACAGGATCCCGTTGTTCGCCACGATGCCGACCGGGTACCCCATCAGCCGCGCGAACCCGCAGACCAGCGTCGTCCCATACCGCGCCTTGAACTCGTGAAAGCGCGACCCGTCCACCAGCCGCGCGATCACCTCGCGCACGTCGTAGGAATGGCGCCCATCGCCGGGGAGGATGCCGTAGAGGTCCACCGGGTCGTGCGCGGGCTCCTCCGGCGCCGTTAGCTCCCATGGCCGCCGCCCCCGCCGCGGCACGTTCGCCATGATGCTCCGCACGATGCGCAACGCCTCGCCGTCATCCTCCGCGAGGTGGTCCGCGACGCCGCTCACGCGCGTGTGGATGTCGGCGCCGCCAAGCTCCTCCGCCGTCGTCGTCTCGCCCGTCGCCGCCTTCACCAGCGGAGGCCCGCCGAGGAAGATCGTCCCCGTGCCTCGCACAATCACCGTCTCGTCGCTCATCGCCGGGACGTACGCGCCGCCGGCCGTGCAGGAACCCATCACCGCCGCCACCTGGTAGATGCCCTTCGCACTCATCCGCGCCTGGTTGTAGAAGATGCGCCCGAAGTGGTCGCGGTCCGGGAAGACATCGTGCTGCAGCGGCAGGAACGCGCCCCCCGAGTCCACCAGGTAGATGCACGCGAGCCCGTTCTGTTCCGCGATCTCCTGGGCGCGCAGGTGCTTCTTCACCGTCAGCGGGTAGTACGTCCCGCCCTTCACCGTCGCGTCATTGGCGACGATCACGCATTCGTGCCCGGCCACCCGCCCGATGACGGTGACGATCCCCGCTCCCGGCACGTCCTCCCCGTACACACCCTCCGCCGCCAGCGCGCTGAATTCGAGGAAGGGCGTGCCGGGGTCCAGCAGACGGTCGACCCGTTCGCGCACGAGCAGCTTCCCGCGCTCGTGGTGGCGCCGCACGTACTCCTCGCCGCCCGCGAGCCGCACACGCGCGACCCGCTCCCGCAGGTCGGCCACCAGCGCGCGGTTCGCCTCACGGTTGCGCACGAACTCCGGGTCCGCCGGGTTCACCCGCGAATCCAGCACCGGCGTGTCGAACCACTCCATGGCCCGGAGCTTACAGCCCGCGCCCCCCATCCGCAGCGCTCACAGCCCGGCGCGATACCCCCGCGATTCGCCCACCGTGTGCAGCTTGAGGAAGTTCGTCTGGCCGTGCGTCTGCACCGGCAGGCTCGCCACCACCACCACTTCCTCGCCCTCGGCCACGTGCCGCCCGTCCATCAGCAGCTGGTCCACCAGCCGCAGCATCTTCTCCGATGAGTCCGTCAGCGGCGCCAGGAGCGGCACGACCCCACGCGCCAGCGATAGCCGCCGGCACACCGCGTCGTTCGGCGTGATCGCGAAAATCGGCGCGTTCGGGTGCACCTTGCTCATCAGGAAAGCCGAGTAGCCGCTGCGCGTGAAGCACGCCACCCCGCGCATGTTCGCGTCCGACTCGACGATGCGCCGCGCAGCCACTGCCACGACATAACTGTGGTCGTCCGCATCCGGCCGTGTGGGCGAAGGTTCCACCGTCGCCGCTTCCTCCGCCCGCCGGATGATGCGGTCCATCATCGCAACCGCCTCCACCGGGTAGCGGCCCGCCGCCGTCTCCCCGCTCAGCATCAGCGCGTCCGAAAGCTCCCACACCGCGTTCGCCACGTCCGAGCTCTCCGCCCGCGTCGGCCGTGGCGAATCGATCATCGATTCCAGCATCTGCGTCGCCGTGATCACCGGGATCATCGTGCGCGCCGCCGAGGCGATGATGCGCCGCTGCTGCACCGGCACGTCCTCCGGCGGCAACTCCACGCCCAGGTCACCCCGCGCGACCATCGCGCCGTCGGCCTCCGCGAGGATCGCGTCGAGGTTCGCCACCGCCTGGCGCCGTTCGATCTTCGCCACGATCGGGATGTCGCCGCCGTGCCCCTGGATGATCTCCCGGCAGAGGAGCACGTCGCGTGCGTCGCGCACGAAGCTGAGCGCGAAGAAGTCCACCCCCGCACCGACACCCGCCGCGATCGCCTCGCGGTCGCGGTCCGTGATCGCCGGCATCGTGAGGTTCGAATGGGGGAAGCTCACCCCCTTGCGCGAGGCCAGCAGCCCGCCGTGGATCACCCCGCACTCCAGCCCGTCCACCGTGACCTGCATCACCTCCAACTCGAGGTTGCCGTCATCGAGCAGTACCCGTTCGCCCGCGCGCACGTCCTCCGTCAGCCGCGCGTACTCGATCGTCACCCGTTGCGCCGTCGTCAGCCCGTCCTCGGCCGTCAGCAGCACGCGGTCGCCCGTGGTCAGCAGCACCGGTTCGCCTGTCGCCGTCACGCCCGTGCGCAGCTTCGGCCCGCCGAGGTCCATCAGCACGGCGACCGGCTTCCCTTCGGCCGCCGCCACCTCCCGCACGAGCGCCAGCACGGCGAGGTGCTCCGCGATCGTGCCGTGGCTCGTGTTCAGCCGCGCGACATCCATCCCCGCGCGAAGCATCGCCGCGATCGTTTCGCGCGTGTTCGAAGCCGGCCCCAGCGTGCAGACGATCTTCGTGCGCCGCATCGTCATCGCCGCCCAGTGTAGTGCAGGCCCGTCCGCGACGGGGCTAACGCGGCCTCCCCGCCCGGTGCTATCGTTTCCCCACGGGAGAAGGCCGTTGCGCATCGAACCGTCGGACCTTGCGTGGCTCCAGGCCTCGGGCCTCGTCGATCCCGAGGTCGAACTCCCCGCTGTGCGCCTGCACACCGGCGGCCCGCTCGCCTGGTACCTCCGCTCCCGCCGCCGCAGCGGCATGACCATCGGCAATCACATCTGGTTTTCCGCCCCCGAACGCGTTCGCAGCCGCGCCCTGCTCGTGCACGAACTGGTCCACGTCGCCCAGTACCGCCGCATGACGACGCCCGTGTTCTTCGCCCGCTACTTTGCGCATATCGCTCGCCGCGGGTTTCGCTACGGCCGCGAACTTCCATTCGAAGCGCCCGCCTACGCCCGGCAGGCACGCGCGCGCGCCCTCATCGAAGTCCAGCACGCCCGCGAAACCGGGTCCGCCGGCCCGACCTACTCCATTTAGCCGCGCGGTTCCACGCCCTCGGTCGCCTCCGGGGGGATGGCGTCCTCGCCCGGCGGCGTCGCGAGCGTGGCCCGCGGGAGGTCATCCGCGGCCTCGCCATCGGCCTCGCCGTCCGGCTCCTCGCCGTCCTCGACGATCTCCACATCGAGCCGGTAGCCAACCAGCAACGCCACCACGACGCCGATGCCGAGCAGCCACGGCGCCAGCAGCCCGCCCGCCAGCACCAGCAGCAGCGGCAAATCGACCGGCGTGTGCCCGTCCTTGCGAATGTAGACGTGCCGCACCATGCCCGCCCGCCACAGCGACTTCACCTGCTCCTGCAGCCTGCTGCCTTCCTTCGCCATCGCAGCACCTCCATTCCCTCCATGGTGCGCCGCCCGCCCTGCCCTGTCATCGTGCGAACGGCGCTTCCCCGTGGCCCGGCCGTCCCCGTTTTCGCTACTTCGCGCCCTTCTCCTGCCAGCGGAAGAACAGCAGCGAAAGCACGAACGCCGCGATCGTCCAGCCGATGAGCATCGCCGCCACCCGCTCCATGTGCCATTCGCCCCCGTAATCGTTCACCGCCACCCAGTCGGGCAGGAAGACGTGCCGCATGCCCTGCACCATCCACTTCAGCGGGAAAAGCGACGCCACGAACTTCAGCCACGGCGGGATCTGGTGGTACGGGAAGAACACGCCCGAGATGAACTGCAACGTCAGATACGGCGGCTGCACGATCGCGTTCGCCATCGAACCCTCGGGGATGAGCCGCGTGTAGGCCACGCCAAGCAGCGAACACGACGCCACCCCCAGCGCAAACACCCATGCGAACACGGCCCAAAGGCCCGGGTCGCTCGGCAGGCTGACGTCGTACAGCGTCGCGCCAATCGCCAGGATGATCGCCGCCTGGATCGCCGAGGTCACCGCCGCCAGCACGATCTTCCCCATGAAGTACGAAGCCTTCGGCAGCGGCGTCCCCGCCAGCCGCTTCAGGAGCCCGTCGCTCCGTTCGATCGAGATCGTCGTCGCCAGGCTCGTGAACGTCGTCGACATCACCCCCGCCGCGATCATCCCCGCGAGGAAGTACTGCGGAAACGGCACGCGCGCGCCCGCCGGCCCTTCGATCTCGTCCGAAAACACCGTCGAGAAGATGACCACGAACAGCACCGGCAACAGAAACGTGAAGAACACCAGCTCCGGGCTGCGGTAGAACTGCCGCAGCTCGAGATTCGCCCGCCCCATGCCGAGCCGCAGCGTCAGCGCCAGGCTCCCGCCCTCGCGATGCCGCGCCACCCGCGTCGATTGCGCGCTCATGACGCACCCCCCGCCGCCGCCGGCTCGCCGTGCTCCTCGATGAGCCGCAGGTAGATGTCCTCCAGCGAAGGCCGCGTCACCGCCAGCTCGGGCAGCTCCGCGATGCCCGCCTCCCGTGCCCACGCGGCCAGCGCGGCCACCACCGCCGTCGGCTCCCCCGTCGCGATGCGCACCAGCGGCGGTCCCGCTTCCACCGTCCCCGCCAGCGCCGGCAACGCCCGCCCGGCGATCGCGCCTTCCGCCCGGAAGGTCACGTGCGCCATCGCCCGCGCCCGTCCGCCCAGCTCCCGCGGCGGCCCCACCTCTACCATCCGCCCGGCCACGATCACACCCACGCGGTCGGCGAGGTACTCCGCTTCGTCCATGTAGTGCGTGGTGAGCAGGACGGTCTTGCCCAGCCGCGTGAATTCGCGCACCACTTCCCACGATTGCCGCCGCGCGGCCGGGTCGAACCCCGTCGTCGGCTCATCGAGGAAGATCAGCTCCGGGTCGCCGATGAGCCCCAGTGCAAGGTCCACGCGCCGCTTCTGGCCCCCGGAGAGGTTCTTGCACCGCGCCTTCCGCTTCTCTTCGAGCCCTGTGATGTTGATGACGTGGTCCACCGGCAGCGGCTTCGGATAGAAGGTCGCGAAATGCCGCACCACCTCCTCCACCGTCAGCGCGTCGAACACGCCCGTCGATTGCAGCACGATGCCGATGCGCGCCCGCCAGCTTCCTCCGCCCGTCGCCGGGTCCGTCCCCAGGACCGCCGCCCGGCCGTCGCTGCGCTGGCGGTACCCCTCGAGGATCTCGACCGTCGTCGTCTTGCCCGCGCCGTTGGGACCGAGTAGCGCGAACACCTCGCCCTGCGGGATCGCGAGGTCGACGCCACGGACCGCCTCCAGGTGGCCGTACCGCTTCCGCAGCTGCTCCGTTTCGATTGCCAGTCCAGCCACAGCAGACCTCTCCGTCAGTGGATAGTGAAAGTAAGCGGATCGTGAGCCTAACGGATAGCGCCACCGCTTCGGTCGCCAGGGCCCGAATCCTCGCGCTCCTTCCGCTTTTCCCGGCACCCGTGCAAACTCCGCGCTTGACGCTCTCCCACGGTTCCCTCGAAGGCGGCCCGCTCGCCGGTCTGCGCGTGCTCGAAGTGCCCGGCCCCGAGACCTGGATGCTCGGCAAGATGCTCGCCGACCTCGGCGCCGAGGTCGTGCTCGCCGAACCGCCCGGCGGCGACCCCGGCCGCGCGCATCCCCCGCTCGCGCCCGGGGGCGCCAGCCTCACCTGGACCGCCCTCAACCTCGGCAAGCAGAGCGTCGTCATCGACCTCGCCGAAAGCACCGATCGCGCCCGCCTGTATGCCCTCCTCCAGGGCGCCGATGTCCTGCTCGAAGGCGTCGAATCGCTCGCCGTCGCCGGGCTCGATGCTGCCGCCGTGCGAACCGCCAACGCCGGCGTCGTCCACGTCGCGATCACGCCGTTCGGTCCCGATGGTCCCCGTGCTCACTGGCAGGGCGCCGACCTCGTGCACTTCGCCGCCGGCGGATACCTGAACATGACAGGCGCACCCGATGGCTCGCCGCTCAAGCCCTCCGCGCCCCTCCAGTCCTACCTTCTCGCCGCCGGGCATGCGCTCGTCGCGACCCTGCTCGCGCTCCGCCAGCGCCGCCTCGCCGGCCGCGGCCAGCACATCGACCAGGCCATCCGCGATTGCGTCCCCTGGATGCTCACCCACACCTACCAGCACTGGGACATGCTCGGCATCGACCTCAAGCGCCAGGGCGCGCGCCGCGATGTCGGCTCCGCCGTCCGCCTCCGCAACGTCTACCGCACCGCCGATGGCCACGCCGTCTGGATGTTCCAGACCGGCCACCTCGGCGCGCGCGGCCTCGTGCAGCTGGTCGCCTGGATGCACGAGCAGGCCATGGCCCCGGACTGGCTGCGCGAACTTGATTGGGCGCACCTGGACCTCCTGCGCGCTGCCCCGGACCTGCCCGCCCGCCTCGAGGAGGTCTTCGGCGCCTTCTTCGCCACCCGCACGAAGCACGAAATCCTCGAATTCGCCCTCCGCTCCGGCGTCATGATCGCCCCCATGGCCTCCGTCGCCGACCTCGCCGAAGACCGCCAGCTCGCCCACCGCGAGGCCTGGCGCACCATCAACCAGCCCGGCATGGGCGAACTGCGCGTGCCCGGGCCGCCCCTGCACGCGACCGCGCTTCGCTGGGAACCGCGCGGCCCCGCCCCCGCTCCCGGCGAAAGCGACCCCCGCTGGGAGCCGCGCCCGGCACCGATGGCTACCGCCACACCGCCCACGCTGCCGCTCGAAGGGCTCCGCGTGCTCGATTTCGGGTCCACCCTCGCGGCGCCCACCGCCGGCCGCCACTTCGCCGATTTCGGCGCCGATGTCATCAAGATCGAATCCGCCACCCACCCCGACACGCTCCGCGTGGGCACGCCCTACGCCAACCGCGAGCCCGGCCTCGACCGCTCCGGCTATTTCGCCGCCTACAACGCCGGCAAACGCTCCCTCGCCATCGATATGAACCAGCCCGGCGCCGCCGCCATCATCCGTGGGCTCGTCGAACGTGCCGACGTCGTCCTCGAAAATTTCGTGCCCGGCGTCATGCAGCGCTGGGGCCTCACCTGGGATGTCCTGCGCGAATGGAACCCGCGCCTCGTCTTCGCCAGCCACGCCCTCCAGGGACAGGACGGCCCCTACACCCGCCACCGCGGCTACGGCCAGATCGCCAGCGCCATGACCGGCTGGTACGACCTCACCGGCGAGGCCGGGGGCGAACCGCTCGGCCCCTATTCCGCCTACACGGACTTCCTCACCTGGCCGATCCTCGCCGCCGCCATCCTCGCCGCCATCGAAGAGCGCGACCGCACCGGCGCCGGCCAGCGCATCGACCACGCCCAGGTCGAATCCTCCATCCACTTCCTCGCGCCGCTGTTGCTCGATCTCCAGGTCAATGGCCGCATCACCACGCGCGCCGCGAACCGCGAACCGTACATCGCCCCGAGCAATGTCTATCGCGCCGCCGGCGACGACCGCTGGGTCGCCATCGCCACCCCGGAGGACTGGCATTGGGAGTGCCTCGCAGCCGCCATCGGGCGCCCCGGGCTCGCCACGGATGCCCGCTTCGCCACGTTCGCGGCCCGCAAGGCGAACGAAGCCGAAGTCGATGCCCTGCTCGCGGCCCACTGCGCCACCCGCGACGCCGATGCCCTCGCCGGCGAACTCCAGGCCGCCGGCGTACCCGCCGCGAAGGTCGCCCGTGCCAGCGACCTCTTCGCCGACCCCCAGCTCGCGCACCGCGGCTACTTCGTGCGGCTGCCCCACCCCGTGCTCGGCGACCACGCCGTGATCACGCCCTCGTTCCGGATCGAAGGGATCGATGCCACCCCACGCCGTGCCGCACCCCTGCTCGGCGAGCACACCTACGAAATCCTCACCGGCCTGCTCGGCATCGAAGACGGGGCCGTCGCGGCGATGGTGGAATCCGGCCTCCTGCGCTGAGGCGCTACACCGGCCGCCGCCCCGCGTATCCCGTTTCCAGCGGGTGCCACCAATCGATGTCCGGCTCCCCGAGCATGTAGCAGAGGTACACCACTTCGCCCTCGCGCTCGTGATGGAAGTCGATGAGGCCGCGGTCCGGGTCCTTCAGTTCGATGCCCCACTGCTCCAGCCGCGCGACCGCTTCCTGGAGCAGCCGCGTGAGCTCCTCGCCGCGGTCCTTGCTGTGTTCGGCCCAGGGGTTCGCCGTGAGCGAGCCGTCGCCGCTCGCGCCGCGCATGTCCACCGACATCGCCGCCTGCATCGTGCGCAGTTCCTGCACCAGGCTCGCGATGCCCGCCAGCACCGGTTGCACCGCCGGCAGCAGCGCCCGCGCCTCCGCCAGCGTATAGACCCTCACGCCGCGTTCCGCCCTTCGCGCATCAGACGAACAGGTGCAACGGCATCGTCGTCGGGTGGATGGACGCGCCGCTCTCCAGGTGCCCGACTTCCATCAGCTCTTCCGCCACACCGGGGCCGATGACCACGTTCCGCCCCACATGCAGCCCCGCTGGCACGCTCACGCGTTTGCCCACGATCGTGATGCCCGCGTTCACGATATCCGGGCGCTCGCGGTTCGGGATGTTCTCGTTCCCTTCGCCGACCACCGCGCCACTCCCCACCGTCACTTCCTTATCCAGGATGCAGCGGTCCACCACCGCACCCGAGCGAATGATGCAGCGGTGCTGGATCACCGAATCGCGGACGATCGCCCCCTCCTCCACGACCACTCCCGGCGAGATCACCGAACGAGTCACCTCGCCGTAAACGCGCGCCTCCGGCGAGACCATCGAGCTGCAGATCACCGCGTTTGGCCCGAAGCGCGCGGGCGCCTGGATGCTCCCCGCCGTGCGCAGGCGCAGGTCCGGGTCCTCCAGGTGCAGCGAAGGATTCGGGCTCAGCAGGTCCATGTTCGCCTGCCAGTACGATTCCACCGTGCCCACATCCCGCCAGTAATCCTGGTACTGGTAGCCGAACACCCGGTGCGTCTGGTACATCCGCGGGATGATGTTCCGGCCGAAGTCGTGCTTGCTGCCGTCGCCCTCATCCGCGTCGGCCTGCAGCTGCTCTACCAGCACGTCCTTGTTGAAGACGTACACACCCATCGAAACCCACGGCGCGCGCGGGTTGGGCGGCTTCTCCTGGAAATCGATCACCCGCCCCGTCTGGTCCAGGTCCAGCACCCCGAAGCGGTGTGCCTCCTCCCGCGGGACCGAGTACACCGCCACCGTCGCGTCCGCCCCCTGCGACCGGTGGTACGCGATCATGTTCCGGTACGACGTCAGATAGATGTGGTCGCCCGCGAGGATGAGTACCTCACGGGCGCGCGATTCTTCGATCACATAGAGGTTCTGGTAGACCGCGTCGGCCGTCCCCGAGTACCAGTCCATATCCGCCCGGCCGAGGTATGGCTGCAGGATCTGGACGAAGTTATCCAGGTTGTCGAAGCCCCAGCTCCGCCCCGAACCGATGTGGTTCACCAGCGACCGCGGACGGTACTGCGTGAGCACCGCCACCTTGTCGATGCCGCTGTTCGCGACGTTGCTCAGCGCGAAGTCGATAATCCGGTAATGCCCGCCGAAGACCACCGCGGGCTTCGCCCGCTGCTCCGAGAGGATGGACAGCCGGTCGCCCTGGCCGCCCGCCAGGATCATCGCCAACACGTTCTGCATGACGCGGCCCCCGAAGTAGCGTGGCGCGATTGTACGCCTCCGTGATTGACGCATGTAACGGCAATCGGGGGGCGTTTCTCACAGCCCTGTCGCACTTCCGGGGAAGACGCCACTAACTCGCCGAAAGCATCGCCTGCGATCGCACAACCATCGCGAAGGCACAGTCCCGGCAGATGATGGTCGCGAACGCACTCGGCCGCGAGACGCCGGGACACTCGATATCCCGCACGACCAGCCGCGAATGCGCCCGGGTGACTCGTCCGCACAGCGGACACGGTGGGTGAACCTTTGAGCTTCGAGACATCTCCCTACCTCGAAACCCCGCCACCGCCACCTTCCCACACCCCCGCCCGCCCGCACATCGGGGACGCACCCTAAGGGTGTTCCCACTCAGCACTCAGCACTCAGGACTCAGCACTACTTACTCCGCGTGCTTGACCCAGAGCCGCAGCGCTTCCCGCACCCGCTCCAGCGATTCCGCCGAGATCATCGGGTCGCTCAGGATGCAATCCGTGAGGTGGCGATCCAGCAGGATGAGCCCCGCCTGCTCCAGCCCCGAGCGCGCCGCCAGCAGCTGGTTCAACACATCCTCGCAGCCGCGCTGCTCCTCGAGCATCTTGCGCAGCCCACGGATCTGCCCTTCCACGCGCGCCAGCCGGTCTTGCAGCTTCTTATCGGGTTCCATCGGCACTGCCTTCGCCTCTTGACAGAGGATACCCCCACCGGGTATCGTGAACCTACCATACAACAGGTGCCTCCGCTGTCAATGCCGGTGCACCGGGAGGAGTCCCACCCATGGCGGATGTCCGCGAAGTCTCAGACGCCACCTTCGATAGCGACGTCATCAAGGGCGAGCTTCCCACCCTTGTCGATTTCTGGGCTCCCTGGTGCGGCCCCTGCCGCATGGTCGCCCCGGTCGTGGCCGAACTCAGCGAGGAATACGCCGGCAAGGTCAACTTCGTCAAGATGAACACCGACGAAAACCCCGCCGTTCCCACAAAGTACGGCATCCGGTCCATCCCCTCGCTCCTCGTCTTCAAGCCCGGCGAAGACCGCCCCGTCGAGACCATCGTCGGCTTCCGCCCGAAGAGCGACATCAAGAAGCGTATCGACGCCGCGCTCGGCTAGGACCCCGCCGCCCTCGCCGGCGGCCCACTGAAACCATCGCGGAGGGGCAGTCTGCTTGCAGGCTCGCCCCTTCGCCGTCTCCCGAGGGACGGGACACCGTGCAGAACGTCGATATCGCCATCGTCGGCGGCGGGGGAGCAGGCCTCACCGCCGCCCTCTACGCCGCTCGCGCCCGCCGCTCCACCGTCGTCTTCGAACACAAAGTCACCGGCGGCCAGATCGCCACCACCGATGTCGTCGAAAACTTCCCCGGCTTCCCCAACGGCGTCAACGGCTTCGACCTCGCCCAGCTCCTCGTTCAGCAGGCCGAAAAGTTCGGCGCCCAGCTCGTGTACGAAGGCGCCACCGCCCTGCGCCGCGAACCCGATGGCACCTTCACCCTCGAAGCCGCCGGCGATACCTACCGCGCCCGAGCCGTCATCGTCACCGCCGGCGCCGATTACAACCGCCTTGGCATCCCCGGCGAAACCGAGTTCACCGGGCGCGGCGTCAGCTGGTGCGCCACCTGTGATGCCGCCTTCTTCAAGGACCAGGAGGTCGCCGTTGTCGGCGGCGGCGATGCCGCGCTCGATGAGGGCCTCTTCCTTACCCGCTACGCCAGCAAGGTCCACCTCATCCATCGCCGCGACACGCTCCGTGCCAGCCGCATCCTCCAGGAGCGCGCCCGCGCCAACCCCCGCTTCACCTTCACCTGGAACACCGTCGTCGATCGCATCATCGGCACGGACCAGGTCGAACGGCTCGTCCTGCGCAACCTGGAGACGGGCGCCACGAGCGAGCTCCCCGTGTCCGCCCTCTTCATCTTCATCGGCCAGACCCCGAACAGCGGCCTTCTCCGCGGCCTCGCCGACCTCGACGCCGGTGGCCACGCCATCGTCGACCTCTCCATGCGCACCAGCGTCCCCGGCCTCTTCGCCGCCGGCGACCTTCGCACCAACGCCGCACGCCAGCTCATCGCCGCCTGTGGAGACGGCGCCACCGCCGCCATCGCCGCCGAGCACTGGCTCGGTTAGAGAAACGAGAACGGAGGAAGGAGAAACGCAGCCCAACGCCGCCGTTTCCGGCACGCGGCCACCCATTTCTCTTTCCTCTTTTCTCTTTTCTCCCCGCCGGGCGGCAACTCGCCGTGCTATCGTTCGCGCATGCCGTTCTACGAATTTATCTGCCCCGTGTGCAACAGCCGCGCCGAGGTCTTCGTGCGTTCGGTGAACTCGACCGTGACCGCGCCGGCCTGCACCACCGAAGGCTGCGAAGGCCCCATGCGCCGCGCTGTCAGCCGCTTCATGCGCCACCTCACCGAGATGGACAAGCTCGCCGAAGCCGAGGCCAAGTGGGGCAAGCAGGTCGACGATGTCATGGGCCCCAGCCCCGATATCGGCCGCTATGCCCGCCGCTACGACGCCCTCGCGAAAGACCTCCCGCCCCCCGAACAACCAATCCACGAGTAAGAGAAAAGAGATACGAGGAAAGCGCATCCGCGCCCGCCGCCGCGCGCCCCATGTCTCTCCCCGGGGTTGTCCCGCTCGAGCCTCGAACCTCGAGCCCCCTTTCCTCCTTCCTCCTTTCTCTTTTCTCTTTTCTCTTTCCTCTCCCTCCTCCTATAATCGCACAAATGTTCGGAACGCTCCCCTGTGCCTGACCTCCGCGACCGCCTGCGCGCGGCCCTGAGCCAGCCCGCTCGCATGCCCCCGGCGCCGCGCGCCGAAAGCGTCACCGCGCTCCGCGATCTCTCCGCGCTCGGGGGCGCCTGGTTCGAATCGCCCCACGGGCCCGGCTACGTCATCGAAAGCGTCTACGAAGCCGGGTGGGCGCACGGCGATGTCGTCCTCCACCGTGCCCTCAGCCTCGACCCCGGGCGTCTCGGCGGGCAGGTGCGCGAGCCCCGGCTCGCCGCGCTCCACCCCCGCGATTTCCTCTACATCGATACCGAGACCACCGGCCTGGGCGGCGCCGGCGCCATGGTCTTCCTCGCCGGCACCGCCCGCTTCGATGGCACCCTGCTTCGCCTCCGCCAGTACGTTCTCCCATCGCCCGAGTTCGAAGGCGGCCTCCTCGGCGGCCTCGCCGAAGACCTCGAACGCGCCGGCGCCCTCGTCAGCTACAACGGCAAATCCTTCGACCTGCCCATGCTCGAAACGCGCTACATCCTCTCCCGCACCCGCCCGGCCTTCCGCCAGCTCCCCCACCTGGACCTGCTGCATCCCAATCGCCGCCTCTTCCGCGGCCAGTTCGATTCCCACCGCCTCGTCCGCCTCGAGGCCGAACTCCTGGGCTTCGAACGCGAGGCCGACTGTCCCTCCCGCGAAGTCCCCGAACGCTACTTCCGCTTCCAGCGCACCGGCGACCCGACCTGGATCCTCCCCGTCCTGCGCCACAACGCCTGGGACATCCTCTCGCTGGTCGCCCTCGCCGCGCACCTTGCCGCCGTCTGCGATGGCCACGAAGGCGATCTCCAGGCAGCGCGTGCCGCCGAATACGCCGGTGACTTCGCCGCCGCGCTCACCCACAGCGCCGCCGCGCTCACCCGCAATCCCGCCCGTGCCGACCGCGTCGAAGCGCTCGAACGTACGGCCCGCTGCGCGACCCGCCTCGAACGGTACGCCGAAGCCGCCGAGGCCTGGCGCACCCTTCTCGCCGATGCCCGCAACCGCCGCGTCGGCCCCTACGTCGAACTCGCCCGCCTGCTCGAACGCCGCCTCGGCGATGTCCCCGGCGCCCTTGAAGCCACCGCCGAATGCCTCGCGCTCGTCGCCCGCGGGCTGCTTCGCCCGGGCCCCGCGAACGCCGAGACCGGCCTGCCCGCGCTTCAGAAGCGCCACGCCCGGCTCACCGCGCGCCATGAACGGCTGCTGGCCGCCGCCAATCGCCCTCGCCGGGCACGGCAACCGCGCGCCGCCGCTGCCTCGTGAGCCTCAGTCTCTCCGTTGCGCGAACCGCCGCACGGCGTTCTCCTGCCCGCGCGTCTCGATCGTCCCCGGCCGTGCCGCCCGCGTAACCGCGATCGCCTCCTCCGCCGCGAGCCCCGTCGCGACCAGGTAGCACGCCACCAGCGTCCCCGTCCGCCCGAGGCCCGCGGCGCAGTGCACCGCCACGCCCTCACCGCGCGCGAACGCCTCCAGCATCGCCGTCACGCCGGCCGAAAGCTGCGCATCCGAGGGCGTCCGCAGGTCGCGCATGGGCACGTGGACGTCGCGCAGCCCCAGCCGTTCGAGACGCCCCGGCGCGTGCGCCTCCTCCCGCAGGTTCACGACCGTGCCCATGCCCAGCCCGCGCCACTCCGCGAGCACCGCATCCTCCCGCGGATACCGGCCCGCGATCAGCCGCCCTTCCTCGATCCACGACCACGCCGGCGCCCGCAGCGAGTGCACCAACTGCCGCAGCATTCGCCCCTCCTTCGCCTGCGCCGCCGCTTCCCAGCGCGTACAATACACAGACCCTTCCCGGAGCTCCCGCGATGACAGAACTCGGACGCCTGCTGACGGCGATGGTCACGCCGTACACCCCCGACGGCACCGTGGATTACGCCCACGCCCGCCGCCTTGCCGCGCACCTCGTACGCAGCGGCAACCACGGCATTGTCGCGGTCGGGACCACCGGCGAGTCCCCCCTCCTCACCGACGACGAAAAGGCGCGCCTCTGGGAAGAACTGAAGCAGGATCTCGGCGTGGCCACCGTCGTCGCCGGTGCGGGCACGAACGATACCCGCCACTCGATCCACCTCACGCGTCTCGCCGAAAAGGCCGGCGCCGATGCCATCCTCGCCGTCGTTCCCTACTACCTGAAGCCCCCCCAGGAAGGCATCTACCAGCACTTCAAAGCGATCGCCGAAAGCACCACGCTCCCCGTCATCCTCTACGATGTCCCCGGCCGCGTGGGCACCGCCATGACGCTCGATACCATCCTGCGCCTGGCCGAAATCCCCAACGTCGTGGGCAATAAGGACGCGACCGCGAACCTGGCCCAGGCCGCCGCCGTCATCGAAGCCCGCCCCGATTTCAAGGTCTGGAGCGGCAACGACAACGACAGCTTCCACCTTTACTGCCTGGGCGCGTACGGCGCGATCAGCGTCACCGGCCACATCGTCGCCGGGCAGCAGCGGCGCATGCTCGACCTCGTGATCGAAGGGCGCGTCGCCGAAGCGGCGGCCATCCATCGCCGCCTCTGCCCCCTCACCGACGCCTGCTTCCTCAACGGCAGCCCGAGCACCATCCGCTACGTCCTCCGCCAGCTCGGCTTCGAAATCGGCCTGCCGCGTCTGCCCGTGGTCGAACCCGATGCCGTCGTCGGCGCGAAGGTCATGGCCGAGGTCCGCAAGCACGCGCTCGATGTGCCCGTGGGCGCTCGCTAGGCGTGGAACCCGTCCATCGCAAGGCCCGCCGGCAGCCGCGCGTCCGCGGTCACCGGCCGCCCTCGCGCTGGGAGCCCGTCTGGGAGGGCGATAGCGAAGCCGCCGCCAGCATCGTCGCCGGCCGCCTCGATGCCGATGGCTTTCGCACCCAGGTCGTGGGTGGGCGCGCCACACCCGGCGGCTATCCGCACGCCTTCCAGCGCGCCACCTGGGCCATCCTCGTTCGCTCCGGCGAAGCCCCCCGCGCCCGCGACCTCCTCCGCGACCGCGGCGAATCGAACAACATCGTCACCGCCGGTTCCGGCGCCCTCGATGCCAGCGGTCGCGCCACCCTGCGCATCGCCCTGCAGGTCGTCGTCGTGCTCGCCCTCGTCATCGCCATCGGCGAACTGCTGAGCCACCGCTAATCCGCCCTCCGCGCGTGCGCGACCGCTCCCACGGCCGTACCGTGTACCCATACCGCCCCGCGAGGTGCCTCGATGGAAACTCCCGTATTCCGGCCCGAACCGAAGGATGGCCGCGAAGGCCTGACCTACGTCTGTGGCTGCTCCTGCACGCCCACCGCCGCACCCGCCGAGGACGGCGCCGCCGGCATGGAGCACTGCTGCTGCGGCAAGGTCCACTTCGTCGGCCGCGGCGCCGAATCCGCCCTCTCCGCCTACCTCGCCGACCGCAAGGCCACCCGCAAGCGCGAACCCGAGTACGACCGCGGCCTCGCCACCATCGCCCTCGCCGGCGCGCCCACCGAAGTCGCCTGGGCCTTCCCGCGAGAGTAGCCGCCCGGCCCTAAGAACCGCCCGCAGCCGAGGCGAGTTCCTCGGTCGCGCCCGCTTCCAATTCCTGCTCGCGCAGGTTCGGCGCCGGTTGCAGCCGGTAGTGCCGCAGCTCGGGCATCTTCGCCGCCACCACCCCCAGCACCGCCAGGCACCCCGCCCCGCCCGATACCACCGCGAAAGTGGCGTTCGTCAGCGCCGCCACCAACCCCGACTCCACCTGCCCGAGCTGGTTCGATGTGCCGATGAACAGCATGTTCACCGCCGTCACCCGCCCGCGGAGCTCATCCGGCGTCGCCAGCTGGATCGTCGTCTGGCGCATGACCACGCTGATCTGGTCGGCCGCGCCCACCGCGAACAGCGCCGCCAGCGAGAGCGGGAACCAGCGCGAAAGCCCGAACGCCATTGTCGCGATGCCGAATGCCAACACCGCCCACAGCAGCGCCCGCCCGACGCGCTGGATCGGCGGCATGAAGATCACCACCACCGACATCAGCAGCGCGCCCGCATCCACCGCCGCGAACAGGAAGCCGTAGCCGATCGCCCCCACGTCGAGGATCTCCTTCGCGTAGATGGGCAGCAGCGCCGTCGCACCCCCGAAAATGACCGCGAACATGTCCAGCGTCATCGAACCCAGCACCGGCTGGCGGTGGAACACGAACCGCACGCCCTCGGCGATGGCCGCCACGCTTACCGCGCGCTTCGGCGCATCCCCCTCCCGCGGCCGCAGCGTCGTCACCAGCAGGATGCTCGCCACCACGAGCACGGCCACCGAAGAATATGCCAGCCCCACGCCCGAGGCCGCTATCAGCCCCGCGCCCACCGCCGGCCCCGTCACGAACGCCGCCTGCTGCACCGTCCCGCTCACGATGATCGCGTTCGGAAACGTCTCCGCCGTGACGAGCATGGGCAACAACGCCTGCCGCGCCGGCCATTCGAATGCGCCCGCCAGGGCGATCACGAACACGCACGCGAAGATCGGCCAGACGCTGTCGTTCCCGCCCACCGTTACCGCCGCGAGCGTGGCCATCGCGCTCAGCTGGATGCTCTGCGAAATCAGCATCACCCGCCGCCGGTTGTAGCGGTCGGCCACCGCCCCCGCGATGAGCCCCGTCATCAGGTGCGGGATGAGCCGCACGAGCCCCACTGCCGCCAACCAACTCGCCGAACCCGTGATCTCGTACACCTGCCAGAACACCGCGGCGTTCAGCATCTGCTGCGCCATCGTCGAAGCGGCGCGCGCCCCCGAGAACAGGAGGAAGTTGCGCTGTCGCAAAGCGGCGAATGGGTCGTGACGTTCGGCCAAGGGTTCCCGCCCGGGCAAAGGTGCCGATTACGGTAGGGTTCGGCCCCGCGGCTGGTCAATCGCGCGTGTGGTGAAACGTTTTCTCACCGCGCCCCCTCCGGTAGGCTTGCGCCCACTTCGCCATGGAGGCCCGCCATGCCCGGCCATCCCCTCGCCGATGTCGTTGTCCTCGAACTCGCGACCGGCGTCGCCGGCCCCTACGCCGGCCGCCTCCTTGCCGACCTCGGCGCGCTCGTCATAAAGGTCGAACCCCCCGGTGGCGACCCGGCCCGCCGCGAGTTCCCCCTCGTCGATGGCGAAAGCGCCTTCTACGCCTGGCTCAATGCCGCCAAGGCCAACGTCACCGCGCCCATCGATAGCGACGACTTCCTCCGGCTCGCCGCCCGCGCCGATATCGTCCTCCATTCAGAACGCGGCGCCGCCGCCGATTCGCTCGACCACCGGCTCGCCGCCGCCAACGCGCACGCCGTCGTCATCTCCCTCAGCCCGTATGGCCGCACGGGCCCCCGCTCCATGTGGGAATCGACGCCCTATACCGAATGGGCCACCGGCGGCTTCCAGTACATCGCCGGTGACCCCGCGCGCGAACCGCTCGCTCTCCCCGGATACCAGGCGCAGTTCCACACCGCCACGCTCGCCGGCGTCGCCGCCCTCGCCGGCCTGCGCCACGCGCGCGCCACGGGCGAAGGCCAGCGCATCGAGATGTCCCACCAGGAGGCCACCCTCAGCTGCCACGCCTGGCTCACCACCAGCTGGACCCACGGCGGCCAGGTCCAAATGCGCACCGGCAGCGCCTTCATCCCCTGCGCCGATGGCTTTATCTACCTCTTCGGCCTCGCCGCCTATCAGAACCTGCTCCTCCTCATCGAACGCTTCGACCTCCTCGCCGATGAGACCCTCTTCGATCCCCCGAACTGGTGGGCCCGCCTCCCAGAGATCCAGGCCGCGCTCGCCGAATGGGCCGCCACCCGCACGCGCCACGAGATCTACCACATGGCCCAGGAGCTGCGGATCGCCATCAGCCCCATCAACACCATGGCCGATGTCGCGAAGAGCGATCAGCTCGCCGCCCGTGGATCGCTCGCCACCATCGCCCTCGGCGGCCGCGAATTCGTCGCTCCCGGCGTCCCCTACCGCATGACCGAAACGCCCGCCGGCGTCCCGGGCGGTGCCTCGGCCGCGGGCGCCGATACCGCCGCGATCCTTTCGCCAACGTTCGAGTGGCCGAACCGCGCCGTCGCCTACCCCGCGCGCGCTCATAGCGAACCCGCCGCCGGCCCCCTCGCCGGCCTGCGCGTCATCGAAGTCACCGCGAACTGGGCCGGGCCCGCCGCCGGCCGCAATTTCGCCGACCTCGGCGCCGATGTCATCAAGATCGAACTCGCCACCAAGCCCGCGACGCGCTCCCTCTCCTGGGTCGGCAACGACCGCACCTGGCCGCGCCACTACGACCGCGCCGCCTACTTCAATAAGCTCAACCGCAACAAGCGCGACCTCTGCCTCGACCTCTCCAAGCCGGCCGGACGCCAGGTCTTCCTCGACCTCGTGGCCGTGAGCGATGTCGTCATCGAGAACAACGGCGCCCGCGTGATGGGCCAGCTCGGCGTCGCCTACGACACCCTTCGCACCGTCAACCCGAAGCTCGTGATGTGCTCCATGTCCGGCTACGGCGCGACCGGCCCCGAGCGCAATTACTCCGCCTACGGCAGCAACATCGAAACCGCCAGCGGCCTCGCCAGCCTCCTTGGCTACGGCCCCGGCGAATACTTCGGCACCGGCACCTTCTACGCCGACCCCGTCACCGGCAACCACGGCACCGTCGCCATCCTCGCCGCGCTACACCTCGCCCGCCAGACAGGCCAGGGCCAGTGGATCGACATGGCGCTCCTCGAGGCCGCCCTCCCCTTTTTCGCGCAGCAGTTCCTGCAATACACCGTCACCGGCGAGGTCCCCGTGCCCATGGGCAACCGTTCGCCCGTGTTCGCTCCCCAGGGCGCCTATCGCTCGGCAGGGACCGATTGCTGGCTCGCCCTGAGCGTCCGCGACGAACGCGATTGGGCCGCCCTCTGCCGCGTCATCGGCCGCGAAGACATGGCCGTGGACGCGGCGCTCGCCACCGTCGAAGGCCGCCGCGCCGCCCACGACGCCATCGATGCCGCCATCGCCGCCTGGTCCGCGCCGCTCGACCACATCCGTGCCGCGAACCTGCTCCAGGCCGCCGGCATCCCGGCCGCGCCCGTCATGCCGAACTGGGAGATCGTGAGCGACAACCACCTCAACGACCGCGGCTTCTTCGTGCCCGTGCGCCACCCCGAAGCGGGCACCTTCCCGTATCCCGGCTTCGCCTGGCGCTTCGAACGCACGCCGGCACGCATCTTCCGGCCAGCGCCGATGTTCGCCGAACATAACCACGAAGTCCTGGGCGGCCTCCTCGGCCTCTCCGCCGATGCCGTGGCCGCGCTGTACGATGCGGGCGTGACCGCCGACGCGCCCATCTTCGCCGCGAGCACGAGCCTGTGAGCGTGCTCCTGCTCGTGCCCGCCGCCGCCGGCCCCGTGGCGCCGCCGCTTGGCGCGAATCAACGCGTGTTCGCCACCGCGAGCGAGGCCGCCGCCGCGCTCGCCGCCGATCCCTCGCCCGCCGTCATCCTCACCGATACCGTCGATGCCACCACCCAGGAGGCGATCGCCGCCGCTCTCCGGGCGCATCCCCGTCCCTGCATCGAAGTCCGTTCCGCGCGCTGGGATGGCACCTCTCCCTCGCCGTTGAGCGCCGCCTGCCGGGGCGTAATCTCCGGGTTCGGCACGCACGCGCTCGCCACGGCCGTGTCGCTCGTTTCTCGCTGACGCACGAAGGCCCGGCGTTGTGCCGGGCCCTCGCGCTGCGCTCCCGCGTCCCTAATCGATGATGACGGCGCCGCCGCTACTCGCGAGGAACCAGTAGGCGCGCCCCTGTTCCAGCGTCGCCAGCGAATTCACGAACGCCGGCAACCCGGGGAAGTAGTGCGTCCAGCTCTGCGTCGCCGGGTCCCACGCGTATACCGCCGCGATGGAATTCCCCTGTGATGCGAGGGCGCCCGCCGCCGCCTGGCTCGCATTCGGCCACGTCAGCAGGTTCACCCCCGGCCGCAGCGGCAGGCTTGGGCGCGGCGTCGCGGTGGGCGCCGGCGTGGGCGTGCTCGTGGGCGGCTGGCTCGTGGGCGTGTGCGTGGCGGTGTTCGCCGGGGTCGCCGTGCGCGTTGGCGTCGCGGTCGAAGTCGCCGTCGCGCTCGGCACGCCCGTCGCCGTCCGCGTGGGTGTGGCCGTGTTCGTCGCCGTCGGCGGCGGCGGCGGTGTGTTCGTCGGCGGTGGCCCGCCCGCTCCGTAGAGCGATGCCAGCCCCGCGATGTCGTCCGCCGTCAACGTCCGCTTGTCGCAGCCCTGGCAGTACGAGGCGTACATCACCGCGCTCTGCGCCTGGCTGTGCGCGAGCCCGAGCGCATGCCCGAATTCGTGCAGTACCACGCTCTCCAGGTCGACGTTGATCGAGCCGCCCGTCGTCCAGGGCCAGTCCGGGTCAATCTCCATGTCGAACTCGATCGCCGTCGCCGGGTTCGATGTCTGCGTGTACCACGTGCACGTCACCGCCAGCACCGACCCCGATTGCGGCGCCCAGCCGACGACGTTCTTCGTATCGAGCCCAGATCCGCTGCACGCGCCCGTGTTCCCCGTTGAAGCGCCGCCGCCGCTGAAGGTCCAGTTCGCGCCCGCGAGCCCCCAGCTCTGCGCCGCCGATGCGATCGCCGCCGCATCGCCCGAGACGCCCGCCGGCTTGCCCGCGCCGTTGTACGCCCACGATGCCGTCCGCGCCGGCCACCAGTAGCCGTTCGAAACGTACTGCGCCGCCACTTCCGGCCCCGTGACTTCGACCGCGCCCGGGAACCGAGCGAGGAACGCCGCCCGCGCCGCCGCCGCGTCGGCCTCGAACCGCGAAGGGTCCGTCGCATCGAGGAAGAACTGCACCTCGACGTAGTAATCCACGCCGTCCACCCGCACCGCGAGCGTTGTGTGGACATCGTGGAACTGGCCATCCTCCGATGCCTCGGCTCCCCGTGACACCGAAAGATACCCCCACGTCGTCACACCCCAGGCGCACAGCGCCAGCGCGAACAGCGCCGCCACCGCTCGCCATCGCCGCTCCCGGAACCGGACCGATGCCCGAAGTTCGCGAATCTCGTCCACGTCCTTCCCCCTCGCTCCCGCGCACCCCGGGCCTTCGGCCACGAGTCCGCTGTCATGAAGGTCGGCGCGCGAAGGCAAGTCCCGGGGGCCGCGAAGGGTCGGCGCGGTGACGATGCGGTAGATGCCCTACCATCCCCGGAAAGATCCCGGGTGACAGCCCGGTGCCTCGGAGGCTGGCGATGCGAATCGGTACGGTGCGTGAACGAAAAGATGGCGAGGCGCGCGTCGGCCTCACCCCCGAGGGCGCCTATGCCCTCACCCTGCGCGGCCACCAGGTGCTCATCGAAACCGGCGCCGGGCGCGCCTCCGGCTTCCCCGATGCCGCCTACATCACCTCCGGCGCCACCATCGCCGCCACCGCCACCGAGGTCTGGTCGACCGCGAACCTCGTCGTGAAGGTGAAGGAGCCCATCGAGAGCGAGTACCCGTTCCTCAGCGCCGGGACCGCGCTCTTCACCTACCTCCACCTCGCTGCCGACCGCGACCTCACGGAGCGGCTGCTCGCCGCCGGCACGACATCCCTCGCGTACGAACTCGTGCGCAAGGTCGATGGCACCATGCCCCTGCTCGCACCCATGTCCCAGGTCGCCGGGCGCATGGCCGCCGAGATCGGCGCCGCCCTCCTTCGTCATCCCGGCCCGGGGCGCGGCAAGCTCATGGGCGGCGTCGCCGGCGTGCCCCCCGGCCGCGCCGTCATCATCGGCTCCGGCACCGTCGCCACGGCCGCGGCGCGTGTGCTCATGGGGCTGGATGCGCGCGTCACCGTCATGTCCCGCGACCTTGCCCGCCTCGCCTACCTGCAGGAGCACTTCGGCGGGCGCATCGCCACGCGCGTTTCGAACCCCCAGGCCGTCGCCGAGGAAGTGGCCGGCGCCGACCTGGCCATCCTCTCAGTGCTCGTGCCCGGGGCGGCCGCGCCGCACGTGCTCTCGCGCGAAATGGTCCGCTCCATGGGCCCCGGCGCCGTGATCGTCGATGTCTCCATCGACCAGGGCGGCGCCGCCGAGACCTCCCGCGTCACCAGCCACAGCGACCCCATCTATGTCGAGGAGGGCGTCGTCCATTACTGCGTGAGCAACATGCCCGGCGCCGTTCCCCAGACGAGCACCCAGGCCCTCACCAGCGCCACCCTCCCCTACATCGAGGCCCTCGCCGACTTCGGTATCGAAGAGGCCATGCGCGGCGATCGCGCCCTCGCCGAATCCCTGAGCACCCATCGCGGGCTGCTCATCCGCGGCCCCGTCGCCGAGGCTTTCGGGCTCCAGGCCGCGCCAAACCCCTTCCTCGTGTAACGAACGAAGGGCGGGCTCGCGATCGCGAGCCCGCCCTTCGAACCAACCGGTCACCCCGGAAGAATGTCTCCCCCGGGGTAGCCCCTGGTCACTGGGAACTGGGAACCGGGAACTCCCCTACTACCGGCGCCGCCACGCCTGCGCGCACGCGCCCACGCCGCCCGTCACCGCCACCAGCGCGAGCAGCGAGAGCAGCCCATAGAACGCCCAATCGCCGCGCTTCAGCGCGAGCCCTGTCCCCGTCGAGGGCGGCCGCGGTGTGGATGTCGGCGGGATCTGCGCGCGGATTTCGCCGCCCGTGTTCGCGACCGTGTGCACGTTCACGTACAGGTTCCCGGCCGCCAGCGCCGCCTGGAAGCCGCGCATATCGCCCCGCAGCGGGCCCACCAGGTCGGCCTCGCGAATCGTCCCGGAGACATCGAACGAGTTCTGGCCCGCCGCGTTCGGCCCGAAGAGGAACGCCACCACCGGCCCGTTCGTGCCCTTCGCCCCCTGGTGGATGTGCGCCATCGTCATCCCCACGCCCACCGCCTGCAGCTGGAACCGGATCGAGCTCGCGTCCGCCGTCGCCGCGAAGGCGCCGTTCGCCGGCGTGTTCACCGCCGGCACCTCCTCGGCGCCCGTGAGCCGCAGATTGATCGCCTGCTGCGCCACCGCCGCGGGACGCGCCCCGGGCGTCCCCGTCGCGCCGCCCACCAGCACCACGCCCCGCATCCCCGGGTGAACCAGGCAGAAGTACGGGTACGCCCCCGCCTTGTCGAACACCACCGAAGCCGTCTCCCCGGCCGCGATCACCGTCGTCGCGAAGCCCGGGTACGCCTCCGAGGTAGCCGTGTGCGCGACGCTCTCCTCGTTGTTCAGCCAGCGAACGGTGTCGCCCACATCGATGCTCACCGTCACCGGCGAGTACTGGAAATTCTTCATGTTGACGGTCGTCGTCGTGGCGGCGTTCGCCGTGCCCGGGGCATTCCC
>JADLBC010000049.1 GCA_020847985.1 Dehalococcoidia bacterium | reverse complement strand
CGGCTGATGCGGTAGTCCCGCACCGTGGGTGAAAAGATGAGGATGAGCACTGCGAGCGTACCGGCGGCGCCGCTGAGGATGAGCGTGATGGCCGCCGGCCCGAGCCAATCCGACCCCGCGCCCGCGTAGAGCGCGCCCAGGGGCGAAAGTCCCATGTTCAGGCTCACGATGCTCGTCACGCGGCCGCGCAGCTCATCCGGGATCGAAAGCTGGAGCAGCGTCTGGTTCGAGGTCAGGAAGATCATCTCGCAGAAGCCCGAGAGCGCGAGCATCGCCAGCGCCAGCGGCAGGTTCCGCGACAGGGCGAAGCCGCACAGTGACAGGCTCAGGAAGAAGAGCCCGGCGAGCTGGACGACGCCTCGCCGGTCGACCTGGCTTAGCGACGCCGTGAACAGCCCGCCCACGATCGCACCCACACCGACCGCCGAAAGGAGCAGCCCCAGCGTCAGCGAGCCGCCGTGGAAGACCTCCTTCGCGTAGATGGGCGGCAGCGCCGTGAACGTGGGGATGATGAGCAGCGGGAGAATCCAGCCCATCATCACGAAGGTGCGCGTGTCGGCGGCGCCCTTCACGTAGCGAATGCCCTCGGCCAGGTTGCGGAAGAACGATGGCCCGCCCCCGGCGGCCGGCCGGTGCGGGAACGCGATGGTGAGGCCGTTCAGCAGAATCAGGACGTAGAGCGCCGCCTGCAGGAGGAAGTTCCCGCCCGGCCCGGCCAGCGCGATGAGCACGCCGCCCACCGCGGGCCCGACCGATCGCATCAGCCCCCACCCTGTCTGCATCAGCGCGACGGCGTTCGGCGCGACGGGTCTCGGCACCAGCAGGAAGACGGCCGCCTGCCGCAATGGCTGGTCGATCGCGGTCGCGGCGCCGCTGCAGAACGCGAAGGCGAAGAGCAGCAGCAGGTGCCGTTCGCCCCCGAGAAGGATGGCACCGACAATGGCACTGATGATGCTGAGCCACAGGTTGATCGCCACGATCAGCCGGCGGGGCGTCACGCGGTCGACGGCGAGCCCCGCCCAGGGCGCGAGCCCGAGGGTCGCGAACGAACGAAAGAGGTTAACGGTGCCGACGGCGGTGCCCGTGCCGGTGATGTCGTACGCGAGCCAGCTAACGGTGACCTGCTGGAGCCACTGCCCGCCATTGGAGAGCGTGGTGCCGAGCAGCAGGCGGCGGTAGCCGTCGTAGTGCAGCGCGGCGAAGGTGCCGCCGTGCACCGGTTGTTCGCCGGTTGTCGCGTCCTGCACCGGTGCCGTCATGGCAGCGGCGCCCGGATCGGGATTCGATACCCACGGAGTGTGGTGAGACCGGGCATCGCCGTTGCTCCAACCCGCGCGCTGACGTGCGCGGGCCGGGAGATTTCAGGGGCGTGTGCGTTTGCAGTCAAGGAGGCGCCGGCGCGGGTATTCCGCAGTAAAGACGCAATTGCACGTTCGCGGGCACCCTAGAATGGAGCTTGGGGTTCTCCCCAGTTCGGTTCACAGGGACGACACGAGAGCGTGGTACCAGGGAGACGTGTGTCCACGCCGGCGGAGCGCGGACCCGCCCCTCGACCGAACAACGCCGGGCAAATCTGCCCGCTGACGACCGCCGCAGGAGGCGTTCTGGATGACGAAATACGTATACCTGTTCCGCGAAGGCGACGCCTCGATGCGCGACCTGCTTGGCGGCAAAGGCGCCGGCCTCGCGGAGATGACCCGTGCGGGCGCGCCAGTGCCCCCCGGCTTCACGATCACGACCGAGGCCTGCAACGCCTACTCCGCCAACGGCGCGCTCCCGGCCGGCCTCTGGGAGCAGGTGCTCGAAGGCGTCGCCGACATCGAACGCCAGACCGGACGCCGCTTCGGCGATTCGTCCGAGCCACTGCTGCTGTCCGTCCGTTCCGGGGCGAAGTTTTCAATGCCGGGGATGATGGACACGGTCCTGAACCTGGGCCTGAACCCGGGCACGCTCGCCGGCCTCGCGGCGCTCACGGGAGACGAGCGGTTCGCCGCCGATGCCTACCGGCGATTCACGCAGCTCTACGGGAAGATCGTGCTCGGTGTGCCCGGCGAACGGTTCGAGTCCAGGCTCGACGCCTTGAAGGCGCGCGGCAACCGCCAGGACACGGACCTCTCGGCGGATGAGCTGCGGACGCTCACCGGCGAGTTCCAGGGTGTCATTCGCGAGCACGCCGCCATCGAATTCCCCGAGGACCCGCACGAGCAGCTTCGCAACGCGGTCATCGCCGTCTTCCGCTCCTGGAACGGCCGCCGCGCCGTCGACTATCGCCGCTTGAACAAGATCTCGGACACGCTGGGCACCGCCGTTAACGTGCAGGCGATGGTCTTCGGCAACCTCGGGCCAACAAGCGCGACGGGTGTCGCCTTCAGCCGCAACCCCGCGACCGGCGAAGCGAAGCTCTACGGCGAATACCTCATCAATGCGCAGGGCGAGGACGTTGTCGCCGGTGTGCGCACGCCCCGGCCGCTGGCCGACCTCCAGGCCGAAATGCCCGACGTCTACGCGCAGTTCGCCGCCATCGCCAACCAGCTTGAGCGCCACTACACCGACATGCAGGACATGGAGTTCACGGTCGAACGCGGCCGTTTGTACATGCTCCAGACGCGCACGGGGAAGCGCACCGGCGCGGCCGCCGTCAAGGTCGCCGTCGACCTCGCGAACGAAGGGGTTATCGACCGAGCGACGGCCGTCCAGCGCGTCGAGCCTGCCGCCCTCGACCAGCTTTTCCACCCGGCGATCGATCCTGTCGCGCGTGCCCAGGCGCACGTCCTCACGCGGGGGCTGCCGGCCTCTCCCGGCGCCGCCACCGGGCAGGTCGTGCTTGACCCCGACACCGCCGAGCAGATGGCGCGCGGCGGTACGCCCGTCATCCTCGTGCGAACGGAAACCGCGCCGGAGGACTTCCACGGAATGGTCGCGGCGCAGGCCGTGCTCACGGCCCGCGGCGGTATGACCTCCCACGCCGCCGTCGTCGCCCGTGGGATGGGGAAGCCCTGCGTCGCGGGCGCCGGGGACATTCGGGTCGACCTGGAAGCGGGCCTGTTCGCTGTGAACGGTTCACGCATCCCCGCGGGGGCGTTCATCACCGTCGATGGCACCACCGGCGAGGTCTTCGAGGGCCACATGCCGACGACCGAGCCCGACCCGGGGCCGGACGTGACGACGCTCATGGAATGGGCCGACGCGTACCGCACGGTGAACGTCCGCACGAACGCGGACACGCCCGCGGATGCGGCGGTGGCGCGCCGCTTCGGGGCCGAGGGCATCGGCCTCTGCCGCACCGAGCACATGTTCTTCGAAGGCACGCGCATCGACGCCGTGCGGGAGATGATCGTCGCGGATACGCCCGAGGGGCGCCGTCACGCGCTCGCAAAGATCGAGGAGTACCAGACCGCGGACTTCGCCGCCATCTTCCGCGCAATGGACGGCCTGCCCGTCACGATTCGCACGCTCGATCCCCCGCTCCATGAATTCCTGCCGCACGTCGACGAAGAGGTCGTGGCGCTCGCGGAGACGCTGGGCGTGCCCGCGGAGAAGCTGCGCGCGCGCATCGAGGGACTTCGCGAGGCGAACCCGATGCTGGGGTTCCGGGGCTGCCGCCTCGGCATCATCTTCCCCGAGATCACCGAGATGCAGGCTCGCGCCATCTTCAATGCCGCGAGCCTGTGCCGGCGCGACGGCATCGATGTTCGCCCGGAGATCATGATCCCTCTCGTGAACACGCCCGAGGAGCTGCGCCGCCAGGCCGACATCGTTCGCGGGTGCGCGGCGGCTGCCGGCTTCGAAGGCTATTCCATCGGCACGATGATCGAAGTGCCGCGCGCGGCCCTCGTCGCCGGGAAGATCGCGGGCATCGCCGAGTTCTTCTCCTTCGGCACGAACGACCTCACCCAGACGGCGATGGGCATCAGCCGCGACGATGCCGCGCACTTCATCCCCGCCTACATCGAGCAGAAGATCCTCGCGGACGACCCGTTCCAGACGCTCGACCAGGAGGGCGTGGGCGAGCTCATCCGGATCGCGGTCGAACGCGGCCGGGCGGCGCGGCCGGGGATGAAGATGGGCATCTGCGGCGAGCACGGCGGAGACCCCGCCTCGATCGAGTTCTGCGTGCGGGCCGGGCTCAGCTATGTTTCCTGCAGCCCCTATCGCGTGCCCGTCGCGCGGCTGGCGGCAGCACAGGCCGCGCTTGAGGCCCGCGAACGCGACCGCTGACGGCCCAAACCGCCTGATACAGCAAGGCCCGCGCCGGGTTCGGCGCGGGCCCTGTCATTGCGGCGAATCGTACGCCGTGGTTACTCCGCCCAGAGCGGGCTGCTGGCCTTCATGAAGCGCAGGAGCATGCGGTGCTCGGCGATGCGCTTGCCGCTGGTGTCGTCGGCGTAGGTCTCGTACCAGAAGAACTCCGTCTTCGGGCTCTGGCCGACCGCGAGCACCTTGCCGTGGACGACGTAGGGTGTCTCGACGAGCAGCGGGCCGTTGACGTTGCGGATCTCGATGGCGCCGAAGAGGCCCACGACGGTGCCGATGGAGAGCCGCAGCGAGCGGATGGCCTGGCCGTACAAGAGGCCGACGTACCCGGCCGGCGTCACAATCGGGCCGCCCCAGGGCGAGTCCCCGCGGTACCAGTCCATCGGCTCCGTGGTGATTGCGAGGCGGTCTTCCTGCTGCTTTTCCGAATAGATCGCGCCCGTCTCGGGGATGAGATCGCCGGCGTGCAGCTTCTCGAGGATGCGTGCTCCCGCCGCGTCGATGGTGTCCATGTCGAGGCGCCGCAGCGCGGAGGGCTCACCGGCGTCACCGGCGGAGACGGTGCCTTCGCACACGAGCATGCCATCCTCGCGGTTCATCCACACGTCTGCCTGCGCATCGTGGCCACGCGCGGGTGTCTTCATGCGCGCGCTCACCGGTTCGCGGTCGAGGGTGGCGTTGCGGAAATAGAGGGAGAGGCTGCCCGTCTCCCACCACGCCTTGCCGAACGCCTTCGTGGCGAGCGGCGCGAAGAGATCCATGTGGTTGGAACCGGCGACGGTGCCACCGCGGAACCCGAGCTTCTGCGCGGTCGCGGTGTCATGGATGCTGCCCGTTCCGCTCGCGTTGGGGTTGCGGACTTCGCGGAAGGGCGTGGCGATGACGCCCGGTTCGATCTCGGTCAGGGGAGTGGCGCTGGGAAAGCTCACGGTTTGCCTCGTGGTGATATTCGCGCCGACAGCCTGCTCCCACGGGCTGCGAATGTCCAGAGGCAATCGAAGAGGCAACAAGAACCGCTCGCGGTCCCACGCGAGGCACACAAAAGCTGCCGCCTGCTCGTCGCGGTGCGCGAAAGAGCCCGGGCCGGCGCGGCCTACTTGAAGCGGAAGGTCAACCGTCCACGGGTGAGGTCGTACGGGGAAAGCTCGACCAGCACGCGGTCGCCCGGGAGTACCTTGATGTAGTGCTTGCGCATCTTGCCGCTGATGTGCGCGAGCACTTCGTGCCCGTTCCCGAGTTCCACCTTGAACATCGCGCTCGGGAGCGCCTGGGTCACCAGTCCTTCGACTTCAATAACGTCGGTCTTCGTTGCCATAACCACTCCTGGGTCTGGGGCCACCGGACCATCGAACGATGGGGTTGGCGGCCGGTCGAAAGGGCCCGGGCCGCCCGCCTGCACAGGCTCCCCGGGGAGTTCCTCCATATGGTAGCACGCGGGAAAGGCGCACGGCGCACATCTGTGCTACGGTAGTTCCAGAGCGCACGCGCCGATGCGTGCCGCCGGTTTTCCTCAGGCTCTGTGATGTGCGGTGGTTGAGGCGTTCCGGGACGGAAGATCACTCGCTCGCCACATTCACACCCTGGAGTTCTTTTTCTGCTTACCCTGACTCAGCGTACCCCGCGACCGGCAAGCCCGGCCGCCCCTTCGATCGTACCCGCCGCGAACCCGGCCAGCCTGCCCGCGCAGGCAGAGGACGCGACCGGGACCACGTTCGGCGACCTCGGCGTCGGGCCCGCGGTCATCAAGGTGCTCGCGGCAGCCAGCATCACCGTGCCGTCGCCCATCCAGGCGCTCACCATCCCCGATGCGCTCGCCGGCAGGGACATCTGCGGCAAAGCGCGGACGGGTTCGGGCAAGACGCTCGCCTTCGGCATCCCGATGCTCGCCCGCTGCGGGCGCGGCCGCCCGGGCCATCCCGCGGCGCTCGTCCTCGTCCCCACGCGTGAACTCGCCGTGCAGGTGGCGCGTTCGCTGGCACCCGTCGCGGGCGTCCAGAACCAGCGCATCCACGCGGTGTACGGCGGCGTGCCGCTCGGTGGGCAGATTCGTGCCCTCCACATGGGCGTCGATATCGTCATCGCCACGCCGGGCCGCCTGAACGACCTGCTCGAACGCGGCGCGCTTTCGGTCGCCGAAGTGAAGGTCGCCGTCATCGACGAGGCCGACCAGATGGCCGACCTCGGCTTCATGCCCCAGGTGCGGCGCATCCTCGACCGCGTCGGCTCACCGCGCCAGGTGCTCCTCTTCTCCGCCACGCTCGATGGCGAAGTCGACGAGCTCGTGCGGCGCTACCAGCAGGAGCCACTCTTCCACGAAGCCGCCGCGCCGGAAGAGGACGCGATGACGATGCTGCACCGCTTCATCGCCGTCGACCCCGCCGAGAAAGTGGCCGTGTCCGCGGCCATCGCCTCGGGACCGGAGCGCGTCATCATGTTCGTGCGCACGCAGCGCGCCGCCGACCGCCTGGTCGTGCAGCTCGACCGCGAAGGGGTGGCCGCCGGCCGCCTGCACGGGCGCATGAGCCAGCCGCAGCGCCAGCGGGCGCTCGGCGATTTCGCCTCGGGCCGGGTGCCCGTGCTCGTCGCGACGAACATCGCCGCGCGCGGCATCCACGTCGATAACGTCGACATCGTCGTCCACCACGATATTCCCGAAGATGCGCGGACGTACGTGCACCGTTCGGGGCGGACGGCTCGCGCGGGCGCCAGCGGCGTCGTCGTGACGCTCGTCGAACCCGGCCAGGAGCGGGACGTCGCCTTCCTCCGCCGCGATGCGGGGATCGAGGAAGCGGTGGTTCCGATGGGCCCGGCCGACCCGCGCCTTGCCGACCTCGGCGCCTGGGAGCCTCCGCGTGAGGCGCCGGTTGCTCCCCCTCCGGCGCGAGCCGCACGCCCGCAGGCCGGCGGTCCCGGCCGTGGCCCGCGCCGCGGCGCCCCCCGGAACGATGGGCGTGCGGCCCGCCGTCCGTTCGCGCCTCGCCACAGCGAACATCGCTTTCGCAACGGAGCCTGACTGATGCTCCCGGGGGCGCGTCCGGATTGGGATGCCGCTCCCGGGAGACATCTCGCTCCGCCGCATGGCTAAGGCCAAGACACGATACAGTGTGCGCGACGCGTTCCCCGGCGCGCCGCTACTCGGGGCGAAAGCCCACCCCGAAGGGGATCCATGACCGTCACCGCGACTCGACCCGCACCTCCCTCCACCCGTGTTCCAAGCAATGACTACCGCGACCTGAAACGGCGTGTGCAAGAGGCGGGCCTGTTCCAGCCCCGGCCCGGCTACTACGTGTTCAAGTCGGTTGTCGCGATTGCCACCGTTGCCCTTGCCGCCTGGATCGCGGTCGTGGCCACGAGCGCGATCGTGATCCTCGCGAGCGCCGCGCTGCTGGGCTTCGCCTCGACGCAGATTGCGCTGCTCGGCCACGATGTCGGCCATAAGCAGGGCTACCGCGGCAAGCGCCTGAACCTGTTCGGACGCTACTTCTGGGGGAGCCTGATGCTGGGCATCAGCCACTCCTGGTGGAACGACAAGCACAACCAGCACCACGCCACACCGAACCACGTGGACAAAGACCCGGACATCCAGTTCCCGTTCATCGCCTTCGCGGAGAGCCAGATCCGCCAGCGGAACCGGATCTTCCTGCCGATCATCAAGTTCCAGGCGTTCATCTTCGCCTTCCTGTTCCCGCTGCAAGCCGTGAACATGCGCGTCACCAGCGCGCGATACCTGGCCAGCGGGCAGGCGCGTCACGCGGGGCTGCAGGCCGCCGGCATGGTCGCGCACTTCGTCGCGTACGCGCTGTTGCTCACGCAGTTGCCATCCGTGCCGCTCGCCATCGGCTTCGTGCTGGTGCACCAGGGCGTGTTCGGGCTCTACAACAGCTCTGTCTTCGCCTCGAACCACAAGGGGATGCCGGTCATCGATGACAACCACCGCATGGACTTCTTCCGCGAACAGGTGATCACCTCGCGGAACGTGACCGGGCCGGTGTTCGTCGACTTCTGGTACGGCGGCCTGAACTACCAGATCGAGCACCACCTCTTCCCGACCATGCCCCGCAACAACCTTCGCCGCGTGAAGCCGATCGTCGAGGAGTTCTGCCGCGAACGGGGCGTGCCCTACCACGAGGCGAACCTGTTCGCATCGTACGTGGAGGGGTTTAGCTATCTGCACCGCGTCGGTGCGGTGCTGCGCGCCCGCTAGGGCCGGAAGGCGAGCGGCTCGAAGGAGCGAACGAGCCGCTCGTACGTCTGGTTGTTGAGCGCTCCCGGGCGGGTGGCGATGCTGGCCAGCGTCTCATCGACGCCGACACCCACGGCGCGCAGGATGAGCCCCGTTACAAGGCCACTGCGATTCATCCCGTGCTGGCACATGACATAAATGCGCGCAGGCGCATCCGCCGGGTGCGGCCACGCGTCGCCTTCCGCGGAAGGCTGGCCATGGACCGCCGCCGCGACCGAGTTCGCGAGCTGGTAGAGCCAGGCGATGTTCGGCGGCTCGACCTCGATATCGACGAAGACGCGCGGGAGCCAGAGTGCCGCCGCCTTCCGCAGGTCGTGCGGCATCTCGCCCGCGACATCGATGATCCACGCATCCTCGACGTGCGAGGGCCCGAGGTGCTCACCGTGGAGGCTGTCGGCGCCGCCCATCCAGATCTCGGTGCGAAGGTGTTCGAAGCCGGGTGTGTGGATGCGCGAGGCGCGCGGCTCGGGCGAGCGGGGATGGTTGAACAGCACATCCCCAGTCTACCGGCGCCGCGCGGATGCGCACCCGGCGTTCACCCCCAGTAGGTGCGTTCCCACACCGCGCGCTCGGCCGGCGCCGGGTCGCTCACACACTTGCTCTCATTGTCGATGAGCATCGTGCGCCGGGTATCTCTGTCGAACGGGTCCCATTGGGGCAGGCCGCCGCCGTTCGGGCTGCCGGTGCGCGCGAACGCCGCCCAGGTGGCGCTGACCTTCGCGGCGAGGGCCGCCGCCTCGGGCGTGGCACGCGTGAGTCCGCGCCACGAGGGGTGCTCGGTCAGGTCGAACACGAACGGGATCTCGAGCGCGTGCGGGGTCTTGAGCCGCCCGTAGCGCGCCGTCGATTGCCAGTCGAAGCGGTAGAAGTACACGGGCGCGCCGCCCGCCGCCGCCTTCCGCTCGGCGAGCTTGATGGAATCGATCGGGTACCGTAGCGACCCCGTGTGAATGAGGATGTACAGGTCCGACGGCGAGGCGTCCGGGTAGGCCGCGCGCATATCCGCGACGATGCCTGCCGCGCGTTCGCCGTAGAGCTTCGCCGTGCGCCGCTGCAGACCTTCCTCGTCCAGTTCGTAGACTTCCTTGTCGTTCGCGAGGAAGAGGGTGGCCTCCGTGCGATTGAACCCGATGAGCAGCGGGATCCCCGCGGACTGTTCGGGCGCGGCGGGGATGAACGGGTGGGCCGGCAGCACACCCGGCTGGATGACGGGCCGGAAGCCGCCGCGGATGCCGGGCAGGCTCGACGGCGAACTCCGCTGGACGGCGAACTGGGCGGCCATGATCCGCTCCAGCGGGACTTCCTGGAGCGCGCTCACGTCGCCGGGCAGCATGCCCAGTTCGGCGAGGAAGGCGGTCGCGAACTGCGTGCCGTACTCGCGTTCGTTCGCGCGCATCCCGGGTCCGCTTTCGATGATGGCGCGATGAAAGAGTCCCGCGGCCGGCGGCATCGCGAGCAAGGCCGCCACTTTTCGCCCGCCGCCGGACTCCCCGAAGATGGTCACGTTCGCCGGGTCGCCACCGAAGGCGGCGGCGTTATCGCGTACCCATTCGAGCGCGGCGACGATATCGAGCATGCCGGCGTTGCCCGCGCTGGCGAAGCGGGGATCGATGTCGCCCAGGTGGAGGTACCCGAGCGCGCCCAGCCGGTGGTTCAGAGTTACGACGACGACATCGCCACGTCGTGCCAGGTTGGAACCGTCGTAGGCGGGGCCGCCCGAGCCGGAAACGAACCCGCCGCCGTGCAGCCAGACCATGACGGGCCGCGCGCCGCCGGTTCCCGGAGTGTAGACGTTGAGGTAGAGGCAGGCCTCATTTTCGTCACCGGTGGCCGCGTCGAGCTGCTGAGTGACGGAGAGGCCCGCGCCGGGAAGCCGCTGCGGGGCCATGTCCCCGAACGCGACGCCCTCGCGGATGCCCGTCCAGGGTTCCGGCGGCTGTGGCGGCATGAAGCGGTTCGCGCCACCCGTCGGCGCCCCGTACGGGATCCCCTTGAAGCTGCTGATGCCTTCCTCGGTTCGCCCCTGGACGAGCCCGCCGGTGGTGCGAACGAGTGGCAGTTCGTTGGTTGATCCAGACATCCCCGTGCCCCCTCCCGCCCGGGCGACCGGGCCGGATGCGAAGTGCGGCGGAGCGTAGCACGGCGGAAGCATTGGCGGGCACTCCGCGCGTTCGTGCGCGTCATCCCCGGTCGGCGTAGACGCTGCGCGCGCGGAACAACGCCTCGGGGCAGCTCCAATAGGTGTCGATGAGCACTGCCCGTGTCTCGATGATGTGGTCGAGCAGGGCGACGACCATGTCGCGCTGCTCCGGCGTCATCGCCCGCCACCGCTCGTTGCGGGGGCCGTCTCGCTCGAGATGGAACATGAGCTGAGGCCCGAACCAGCCCAACGTGCCGTGTGGCTCATCGAGTGCGAGACGTGCGAGCGCCGGGAGGTAGTAGGCGAACGCCTCGGGCGTCGCCATCGTGATGGGGTCCCATGCCCCGTCGCCGATATCGTCGAAGCAGAGGGTATCGAGGTCGCGCGACGCCAGCGTCTGCTGATGCTCTTCGCACTCCTCGCAGCACGGGTGGTTCGTGAAGCGCTCCGGCCGGGTGCACGATGCGAACGCATCCCGCACCCGCCCAAGCATGGCAGCGTCTTCGGTCATGAATTCCATCCTGCGGCGCGCGAGGCCGCTCGTGTGTCGCGAATGCGTTGCCCGAGGCGGGAACGGTCCGTGTATGCTCCGCCGCCATGAGTGAGAACGAACGGCCCGGCGCCCTCGCCGGTGTACGAGTGCTGGAGATCGCCCAGGCGCTCGCGGTCCCCTTCGCCGGCGTCCTGCTCGCCGATATGGGCGCGGACGTGATCAAGGTCGAGCCGCCATCAGGCGATGGTATCCGGCACACGATGGAGCCCATCCTGCCCGGTGAGAGCAAAGGCTTCACGCTCGTAAACCGCGGCAAGCGCGCCATCTGCCTCGATATCACCCGTGCCGAGAGCCGTCCCGTGCTCGAACGGCTCGTGCGCTGGGCGGACGTGGTCATGGTCTCGATGAAGCCGGCGGACCTCCCGCGATACCACATCGCCTACGAAGATCTTCGCGCGATCAACCCATCGGTCATCTACCTCGAGCACGTGCCGCTGGGCAAGCATGGGCCCCTGGGCGGCGAACCGGGATACGACGTCGTCGTGCAGGGGCTTTCCGGGACGGCCGTGCTCACCGCGCGCGAACGCGACGGGGTGCCCATGAACATCCGGCCCGCGTTCAACGATATGGGTACGGGCGCGTTCTCGGCGTTCGGCGTCGTGGCCGCGCTCCGCCATCGCGACCGCACGGGCGAGGGCCAGCGCATCGAGACGTCCCTCCTCGGCACGGCGATGGCGCTCGGACACCAGCTCCTCAGCTGGTTCGCGGCGACTGATCCGCCCGCCGACGAAGCCTTCTTCCCGCAGGTCGAGGCCGCCCGTGCGCGCGGCGAAGGCTTCGCCGAGCAGCGCGCCATCTGGGAGCGGAATTACGTGCGCGGCGGCTTCGCGAACATCTACTTCCGCCACTACCGCACGAAGGACGGCTTCATGAGCGTCGGCTGCCTCAGCCCGCAGCTGAACGCTCGCTTCCGAAGCGTGACGGGCATCGCTGACCCTCGCACGCAGCCGGGCTGGGACTTCAACGCGCCGGGTTCGTTCGAACGGCTCGGTGAACTCGTGCGCGAATGCGAGGTGCTTTTCGCCGAGTACACCACGGCGGAGTGGATCGAGCGGCTTCGCAAAGGCGGCGTGCCCTGCGGCAAGCTCAACTTCCCGCCCGAGGCGATGATCGACCCTCAGATGGTCGAGAACGGCTACGTGGTCGAGATGGAACACCCGCTTCTGGGCATGTACCGCACGTTCGGGCCACCGGTGAAAATGGACGCGACACCCACGGCGGCGGGCGCGCCACCCCCGGTGCTCGATGAGCACACCGACAGCGTGCTCGCGGATCTCGGGTTCAGCGGGCCGGAGGTCGAGGCGCTGCGGGCGTCCGGTGTCGCGGGGGCGAGCCGGCGCTGATTCTCAGGCGGTGACCCGGCGGCCTCGTACGGGGGCGGTCGCGATGGGTGCCGGGCGCGCGACCCACGTGGCCCAGGCGAGCATGAACTGCGCGGCTGCCCGGACCTCATCGCGCGTGCGAAGGGGTACGCCCGCGAACTCGACGCGCGCCCCTGCGTCATCGGCGAGCACCTGTACGAACCGGCCGCAGTCGGTGATGCGCGCGCCGCGCCACTGCAGACGGCGAAGGCGTTTCGCACGCGGCCAGGCATCGGCGAGTTCGGCGGCGGCGGCCGCGAGGTTCCTGGCGAGGACGATCGTGGCGCCCGGCCGGTCCGCGCTTCGGGCGCGGACCTCTATGGCGAAGCCGGCCTCGGTCTCAGTCGCCGTCAACCAACCGCCGGCGATGGCCAGCGTCGGTGTGGGCTCGCGGTCGTCGAGGGTCCGTGGGCCCGTGCCTGCCCGCGAACCGTGCGGGCGATGTGGAAGCGCGAAAAGTGCCACGCCGGTGTCCCCGAGGTGTGATGCAGCCAGCGTTCCGCGACAGCGCCCGTTCCGGAGCAACAGGCCACCGTGCAGGCATTTCGCCACCGTCACGGCGGGAGAGTTCTTAGACGCCCGCAACGCCGAGCCGGTCCCCTGCGCGCCCCGTGCGACACGGCGGCGGCGTGCGCGGCCGGGTCAGATGAAGCTGTAGTCCTCCGGATTGGGCTCGCGTGTCTGCCGCCAGTATTCGACCAGGTTGAAGGGCCAGTTCTGCGCGGAGCGGCCCTTCTCGTTGCGGTACCAGCTGTTCACTGTGGCCACGCCCCAGACCATCTGCCGATTCGCGGCGTCGATGCGCTCGTTGTAGGCATCGTGCACTTCGGGGCGGCAGTCCATGGCCCGCGATTCGCCCTCCACGAGGAGGCGCAGACAGCCGAGGATGTACCGCATCTCGCATTCCGAGAAATAGATGATGCTGCCGTTCACGACGATGTTCGTGTTCGGGCCGTACATCATGAAGAAGTTCGGGAAATGTGGGACCGTGATGCCCATGTACGCCCGTGCATCGCCGTCCCACTGCTCGTTCAGTTCGATCCCGTCCCGGCCCACGATGCGCATGGGGGTGAGGAACTTCGATGCCTGGAACCCGGTGCCATAGATGATGACGTCCACCGCGTGTTCGACCCCGTCATCGGTGACGACGCCAGCGGGGGTGACTTCGCGGATGCCCTCGGTGTAGAGGCGGACGTTTTCACGCTTGAGGGTTCGCGCCCAGATGCCGTTGTCGAGGATGAGCCGCTTGGACGCGGGTGCGTAGCCGGGGAGCACTTTCGCGAGCAGGTCCGGCCGATCGGCGAACTGCGCCTGCAGATAGGCGGTGAAGAGCTGGCGCAGTTCGTCGTTGCGCTGGCTCACGGATCGGTCGCGCGGTTGCCAGCTTTCGTCCACCCGCGCCGCCGGGAGCATGCCGTCAGTCGTCGTCCAAAAAAGCCAGAAACGCTGCCAGTGGATGTAGTGCGGTACATGGCGGTAGAGCCAGGCGAGCCCCGCGGGGATGCTGTCATAGTAGTGGGGCACAGGCACGAACCAGTTCGGCGTGCGCTGGAAGATGAGCAGTTCGCCCGCCTGTTCCGCCACCGGCGGGATGAACTGCGCGGCACTGGCGCCCGTGCCGATGACGGCCACGCGCTTCCCCGCGAGGTCGACATCGTGATTCCAGCGGGCGGAATGGAACGACGGGCCGGCGAACGAGTCGCGGCCGGGGATGTTCGGCACATTCGGGCGATTCAGCTGCCCGACCGCGCTGATCACGGCCTGCGCGACCACCGTTTCCTCCGCTCCGTCCGCGCCCTTCACGCGCAGCCGCCACGATCGCGACGGCTCATCGAAGGCGGCTTCGATGACTTCGGTGCCGAAGCGGATGTTGGCGCGGATGCCGTACTCCTCGGCGCACGAGCGGAAGTAGTCGAGCAGGGTGCCCTGCGCCGAATAGTGGGTCGGCCAATCGACACGCTGGGCGAACGAATAGCTGTAGAACGCGTTCGAGACATCGACGCGAGCGCCGGGATAGGTATTTTCGAGCCAGGTGCCGCCAACATCGGCGTTCTTTTCGAGAATCGTGTAGGGGATGCCGGCCTGCTGGAGGCGAATCGCGGCGAGAATCCCCGACATGCCGGCGCCGATCACCACCACGCTGAAACGAACGGCCGGGTCCATGCGCCAGTCCGGTGCGCGCGGGTCCTCGCCCTCGGGCGCGAGTTCCTCCATCAGCAGGTGGACGTATTCGTCCGAGGCGGGCGAGTCCGTCATCCACGCGACGGTGCGCTTCACATCCTCTTCGATGGTGTGGCTGTTGGGCGCGACCGCGCCATCACGGATGCGGCGAATGGCTTCGAGGGCGAGTTCGCGGGCTGCGTCCTGGGCCTCCGCCGGGAGCCCGGCCTGGGGCACCGCGGGCGCGAGGGTCCGGGGCCGCAGCTCGTCGCGAAGAATGGAGAGGTCGCCCGTGGCGTGGGCGAGGGCTGGCAGCAGCGCCGGTAGAAAGGCGTCCTTGAGCGCGGACCGGATGGTGTCGTCGTCCGCGGTGATGGGCTCCGTGACCCGTGAAATACCCATGGCGAATTCCCCCCCTTGCGGCACTCCGCGGCCGCGCACACGGAGGCTACCCGCTGCGGCCGCGGTTGGACTACTCCCGGACGTTCCCGATCAGATCATGACGTAACGCGCGAAGTCCTCGTCGCTCATGTCCTCGGGCACCGGGTTTCCCGGGCCGTAGATGGGATGGCGGCGCGGCGGCGGAGCGGAGATGCGCGTGCGGCCCTGGTTCACGAGCCGCCGCACCGCGTGGTCGGCGCAGTAGGGATCGCGCAATACAGGGAGGCCGAGGCGGGTGCGGAACACCGAACGTGCCCGCGGGATTGGGCCGCCCATTAGCTCCATCTCCCAGTAGTTCAGGTACTCCAAGGCGCGATCGAACAGCTCCTGCGGGAAGCGTTCCGCCAGTTCGTGGATGAGCCGCCCGGCGATGGTGTCGTTCACACCGGAGAGCCTGAGCGGCACTTCGTACGCGCGACCGCGCGGCGGCGGCGCGCTCCAGTACACCCACGTTCCGAAGAGCGAGCGGAGATGCTGTCCGAGCGGCGTCGCGCGCGTGCCCGGACCATCCGCCGAGTCGTCGTCCCCGGCCATGCCCAGGCTGCGCTGCGCGGCCGCGCGAAGAGCGCCGGCGGCCGCGTTCGCAGGGTCCGTCAGGTCGCACCCCCGGGCCGAGGGCTCGACGAGGAGGAAGCAGTTCGCGTAGCGCGTGCCCCAGTCCATGGCGATGTAACGCTCTTCGTCATCGAGGGACCGGAGCGAGAGAAGGACGACCAGTTCGCCGGTGTCGACCGCGCGGCGGGCATCCGCGAAGGCGCGCCAGGCGGATGTCTCCCGGAGATACACAGGGCTCCCGTTCAGGCGGCGCGGGCGCTCGGCGAGCGGCACGTCGTACAGCACCCCGCGTGCGGACCCGGCCAGGTCCCGGAAGCCGCGCTGTATGAGGGCATCAATCCCCGAGAGCGGCGGACGCGGCGCCGCCGGCTGTGCCGCCCCGGTCGCGCGCCCCCACAATCGCATGCATCGCCTCGCCGCGGGTATGTACTGGCAACGGTAGCGCGCCGCGAGCGATTCGCGAAGCGGTCTCTTTACTGGTGGCGCGTCGAGCTGCCGCCATCGACGGGGATCACCGTGCCGGTGATGTAGGCGCTCGCCCGGGACGACAGGAAGATCGCGGTCCCGGCCATGTCCTCGGGCTCGCCGATCCGGCCGAGCGGGTTCCCGCGGGCGATGGCATCGCCCGCGCGTCGCAGCGTCTCGGCCATCATCTTGCTCTCGAAGGGCCCCGGCGCGATGGCGTTCACGGTGATGCGTCGCGGTGCCAGCTTGTGCGCCAGCACGCGCGTCATGTGGTGCACCGCCGCCTTGCTCGCCGAATAGGCGAAGGTATCGAGCGCTGGCGCTTGCAGGCCATCCACGGACCCGATATTGATCACGCGGGCCGGGTCGCCGGGCTGTGCGCCGGCCGCCAGGCGCTCAACGAGCAGGCGCGTCAGGTGGAACACCCCCTTCACATTCGTGTTCATCACCTTGTCGAACGCCTCGTCGGGGAACTCGGCCATGGGTGCGGCCCAGTTCGCGCCAGCGTTGTTCACGAGGATGTGGAGCGCGGGCTCGCGTTCGGAGACGAAGTCCGCCAGGGCCTGGCAGCCGGCGAGGGTCGAAATGTCGCCCGGCACGGCGACGCACTCCCCGAGCCGGGAGAGCCGCTGATGCGCGTCCTGCACTTCGTTCGCCTTTCGCGCGGTGATGTACACCTTCGCGCCCGCCTCGACGAACCCCTGCGCGATCATGAACCCGATCCCGCGTGACCCGCCCGTGATGAGCGCGACTTTCCCCTTGATCGAAAACAGGTCTTGCATTCCCGGCCTCCCAGCGCGTGCGAGTCTACGCGCGGCGGCACTTGCAGCAAACGCGCGCGTACGAAAAAGGGCGGGCAGCGAACTGCCCGCCCTTTGGTCCCGGTCTGAGGCTGCTCAGGCGACCTTGCCGGCCGCCTCCACCGATTTGCGCGCGGCGTCGCCCAGTTCGGTCGCGCGAATGACGGGCAGGCCCGACTCCTCGATGAGCTTCTCGCCCTCGGCGAGGTTCGTGCCCACGAGACGCATGACCACGGGCACGTCGATCTTGAGCTGCTTGTGGGCGTCGATCACGCCCTGGGCGATGATATCCACCCGCGCCATGCCGCCGAAGATGTTCACGAAGATCGCCTTCACCGACGGGTCCTCAAGAATGACCTGGAGCGCGTTGACCACGCGCTGCGGGTCGTTGACGGTGCCGATATCGAGGAAGTTCGCGGGCTCGCCCCCGGCCAACTTGATGGTGTCCATCGTCGCCATGGCCAGGCCCGCACCATTGACGACGCAGCCGATATTCCCTTCGAGCTTGATGAAGTTGGCGACGCCCAGCTCCTGCGCCATCACCTCCAGGGGGTCCTCTTCGTCCTTGTCGCGCAGCGCTTCGATGTCCTTGTGGCGGAAGAGCGCGTTGTCATCGATGGTGACCTTCGCATCCAGGGCCAGAACCTTGCCATCCGTGGTGACGACGAGCGGGTTGACCTCGACCAGGCTGGCATCGGTGGCGACGAACGTCTTGTAGAGGCCTTCGAGCAGCTTCGTGAACTGCGCGGCCTGGTCGCCTTCGAAGCCAAGGCGGGCAGCCACGACGCGGCCCACGTAGGGCTCGAAGCCGGCCGCGGGATTGACCGGCTGGCGGAGGATCGCGTCCGGGTTCTTGTGAGCGACGACCTCGATCTCCTGGCCGCCCTCGGTGGAGGCCATGATCAGCGGCGACCCCTGCGCGCCATCGATGATGATGGCGACGTAGTACTCCTTCGCGACATCCGTCTGCGCGGCGACGAGGACGTTCTTTACGAGCTTGCCCTCGGGACCGGTCTGGATGGAAACGAGGTGCTTGCCCAGGATCGCGGCAGCCGCGGCCTCGGCTTCGGCCGCCGTATCGGCCAGGCGCACGCCCCCGACGCGATCGCCCTTGACCTGGCCGGAGTTGTTCGCCGGGTCGGTGGTGAGCGTCTGGAACATGGCGGCGGTTTCGGAGGCAGCGACGAGCCGGCCCTTGCCCCGGCCGCCGGCGTGGATCTGCGCCTTCACAACGACGCGGCCGCCGAGTTCCTCGGCGATCTGGCGGGCCTCGGCGGCCGTGGATGCGACGCGGCCGCCGGGGAGGGGCACGCCCTGGCTGGCAAGCAGATCACGGGCCTGGTACTCGTGCAGTTTCAATCGGGTGCTCCGAAGGGGTGGTGGCCCAAGCCTACGCGAGGGCGCTCCTAGAACGAAGTGCCCTGGACGGCCGCGAGACTGGCGGAGAGGGTGGGATTCGAACCCACGGAGCTTTCGCTCGGCCGTTTTCAAGACGGCTCCCTTCGGCCACTCGGGCACCTCTCCACGCGCCATGATGGCGGCCGGGGGCGCTCCCCTCAATGGCCCGGGTCCCCTTAGCACTCTTGACAGGCGAGTGCTAAGGGACGGACGATGGAGTGGCGCCCGCGCGCGAACCACCCCCGCCACGGAGACTTGCCGGTGCCGGCCTACGACTACCATTGCGATGCCTGTGGCTCGACCTACGAACTGCGCCAGGGCTTCGATGCCGAAACCAGCCACACCTGCGAGGAGTGCGGAAAAGGTACGGCGAAGCGCGTGCTGACGGCGCCCCGCGTCGTGTTTAAGGGCAAGGGCTGGTACGTGACCGATAGCCGCAATTCGAGCACCTCGGTGGACGACAGCCCATCGACCCCGGCCACCCCGGCTTCCTCCGATGCTCCCGCCGCCTCGCCGTCCTCGAGTTCGACGGACTCCGGTAGCAAGCCCGCGGCCTCCGCTGCCGACTAAGACAGGGAGGACGGCACTCCCCCGCAAGCCCCATCCGGGTTACCCTCTCGCGCGAACGAGGGGAGAGTGATGGGGCACCACGATGCCGCCGGACCGGGAACACGCGACCGCATCCTGGCCGCCGCGCGCGAGCTATTCGCACGAGACGGCTATACCGGTGCGACGGTCCGGGCCATCGGCCGCCAGTCGGGCGTGTCCGATGCGGCGCTGTACCACCACTTCCGCGACAAGCGAGCCCTGTACGAGGCCGTGCTCGCGGAGCGTCCCTTCCTTGCCGGATCCGGTGGCATGCGCCCGGCAGGCGAAGCGGCAGCGATCGCGCTCGCCATCGGTGCGATGCGGACATGGGCGAAACAGCCTGACCTCACCGCGATGCTGTTTCATCATGGCCTCCGCGGCGATGCGCAGACCGTGGCCGCGAACGTCGCCTCGCGCGAAGACTTGATCGGCCTCCTGGAGCCGTGCATGGGTTCGGAGGCCGCCGGCGGGCTCGCTGCCGAGGCCATCTCCTTCGTGGTCTCGGGGTTGGTCATCGACGCCATCCTCCGCTGCGGCGCGCGCTACCCGGACCGTGCGCTCTCCGCCGCATCCGTCGGCTACGTCGGCGACGTCATCGCTGAGGTCATGCACCCCTCCCGGGCATCCGCGCCGGCGGCGGCGGCAGGGTAACCGGATGCCATACCTTGACCGGGATACCGGGCCGCGGCGGGCGGCGGAAACCCGCGAGCGTATCCTCGATGCGGCGCTCGAATGCTTCGCCGCCCGCGGCTACGAAGGTACCAGCATGCGCCAGCTCGCCGAGTCCTGCGGCCTGACCGATGCGGCGCTCTACTACCATTTCGAATCCAAGGCGGCGCTCATGCGGTCGCTTCTCAGCGAGCGGTGGGGAAGCATCGCCGCCCCTGAGCAGCCCTCGGCCGCGCTCACACAGCATGCCACCCTCCACCAGGTCGTCGACCTGATCCTGGACCGTTGGTGCGAGCACGCGGCGTTCCTGCGCGTGCTCGCGCGCGAAGCCCACACCTCGGAGTTCGCCCGCGACCTCTACGCGCGCGCCGCGGACGACTGGCGCGACCACATCGGGCGAAGCATGGGCGCGGAGATCACGGCGGGGCTGCGGGACCAGGCGGCCCTGTCGGTGCAGTTGGTGCTCATCGGGCTGCTTTTCACCGGGTTGCAGGAACACGGCGAGCGGTTCGCCGACGTCGCCGCGGATCCGGCCTTCCGCGAGCGCGTGCACGCGCTGGTGGGCACGGTCGCGCCGGCCGCCGGCCTGTTCGCGACCGGAACGCTCGCTTGAGGGCGGTCGTCCAGCGGGTTTCGCGTGCGGAAGTCCGGGTCGATGGCCTGACTCGCGGGGCGATCGGTCGTGGATTCGCCGTGCTGGTCGGCGTCGCGCACGAGGACACCGAGGCAACCGCGTCCCGCGTCGCCGCGAAGGTGGCCGCGCTGCGCGTCTTCGAAGATGCCGAGGGCCGCATGAACCTCTCGCTCGCGGAGGCGGGCGGCGCCGTGCTCGCGATCAGCCAGTTCACGCTCCACGCCGATGTGCGGCGCGGCAACCGCCCATCCTTCACCGGCGCCGCGCCCGCTGCCGTCGCAGAGCCACTCTACGAAGCGTTCTGCCGCGCGCTGGAGGGAGCGGGCCTGCGTTGCGAGCGAGGCGTGTTCGGGGCCCACATGGAGCTGGACCTGGTGAACGACGGGCCTGTCACCATCATCGTGGACAGCGCCGATCTCGAACGGCCGCGGGACAGCCGCCCCGGAACTTGACCGAACCCCGAGCGCCGCGCCACCTTTCAAGGATCGACAAAGGAGTTCCCCGACGATGAGGATGAGCCGCCTGCTCCTGAAGACGCTGCGCGAAGCGCCGGCCGATGCCGACCTTCCGAGCCACAAGCTGCTCATTCGCGCGGGGCTCATCAGCCAGCTGGCGGCAGGGCTCTATTCGTTCACGCCGCTTGGCTGGAAGGTCTTCCGCCGCCTCGAATCGATCATCCGCGAGGAGATGGACCGGGCTGGGGCGCAGGAGGTGCATCTGCCCGCCCTGCACCCCATCGAACTCTGGGAGAAATCGGGGCGCGCCGCCGCCATGGGCGAAACGCTGTTCCGTTTGAGCGACCGCAAGGAGCACGGTTTCGCCCTTGGGCCCACTCACGAAGAAGTGATCAGCGACCTCGCTGGCCGGACCATCCAGAGCTACCGCGACCTCCCCGTAACGCTGTACCAGATACAAACGAAGTTCCGCGATGAGCCCCGCCCGCGCGGCGGCCTCATCCGGCTGCGCGAATTCACGATGAAGGACGCCTACAGCTTCGATACCGGGTGGGACACGCTGGATGCCTCGTATGACCTCGCCTTCCAGGCGTACGTCCGGATCTTCCAGCGAGCCGGCGTCCCCGTGATCCCCGTCGCCGCCGACTCCGGCGCAATCGGCGGCAAGGACAGCCAGGAGTTCATTTTCCTGACGCCCAACGGCGAGGACGAGATCCTCCTCTGCCCCTCGTGCGGGTATGCCGCGAACGCCGAGAAGGCCGAGTTCCGCCGGCCTGCGCCCGTCGCGGGCGAACCGCTCCCGATGGAGCGCATCGCCACCCCGGGCCAGCGCACGATCGACGACCTCGTGGCCGCACTGGGTATCGAGGCCCGGCAGACCTGCAAGGCGGTGTTCTTCCGCGCCGATGGCCAGCCCGTGTTCGTTGCCATCCGGGGCGACCTCGATGTGAACGAAGTCAAGCTCAAGAACACGCTCAAGGCAAAGGCTCTGGAGGCGATGGACGAGCGCATGGTGCGCGCGGCCGGGCTCGTCGCCGGGTCGGCCTCGGCCGTGGGCCTGCAGGGGATGACCATCGTCGCGGACCCGAGCGCCGTGGAAGCGCCGAACCTTGTGGCGGGCGCGAACGAGGACGGCTTCCACCTTCGGAACGTGAACCACGGCCGCGACTGGCAGGCCAACATCGTCGCGGAGATTGCCCTCGCCCGGGCCGGCGATGCCTGCGCGACGTGCGGCACGCCGCTTGAGGTGAAGCGCGGGATGGAGATGGGGCACGTGTTCAAGCTCGGGACCATCTATTCGGAATCGATGGGCGTGTACTACCTGGACGAGCAGGGCGAGCGCAAGCCCGCGGTCATGGGCTGCTACGGCATCGGCGTCGAGCGCATGCTCGCGGCCTGCATTGAGGCGAACCACGACGACAACGGCATCACCTGGCCCGCGGGCGTGGCCCCGTACGATGTCCACCTGGTGGGACTCAACCTCGACCAGGCTCCGGTCGCCGCGGCGGTCGCGAACATCGAGGCTGCGCTGCTGGACGCCGGGCTCACCTGCCTGATCGACGACCGCGCGGAGTCGGCCGGGGTGAAGTTCAAGGACGCGGACCTGCTGGGCATGCCCGCACGGGTGACCGTGAGCCCGCGCGCGCTCGAGAAGGGTGGCGTCGAGGTGAAGGCGCGACGCGCTCCTGGCTTCGAAGTGGTCCCCATTGCGGATGTTGTGGCGCGGGTCCGGGACATCCTCGGCGCCTCCGGGGCCTAGGCCGGCGCGCCCTGCCGTGAATACGCCTCGCCCTCGGGAATCGCGTACCGAGCGTAGGCGAGCGTCATCAGCGGGCTCGAAAGGATGAAGTCCGCGGTCGCGCGGTTGCAGGCGATCGGCGTGTTATAGACGACCGCGATGCGCAGCAGCGCCTTCACATCGACGTCGTGCGGCTGCGGTTCGAGCGGGTCCCAGAAGAAGATGACGAAATCGAGGCGCCCTTCGGCCACGGCCGCGCCGACCTGCTGGTCACCGCCGAGCGGGCCGCTGAGGAAGCGGGTCACGGGGATGCCGAGGTCGTTTTCGATGAGCGCGCCAGTGGTTCCCGTGGCGAAGAGGTCGTGCCCGGCGAGGGTGCCGCGGTTGAAGCGCGCCCAGTCCAGCAGGTCCAGCTTGCGGTTGTCGTGGGCGATGAGGGCGATGCGTTTGCGTTCGGCCATGCACGCCGGCTCGGGCGCGGTTTCAATTTGCATGAATCCTCCTTGCCCGCCGCCGGGAGGCAGCCGGGGGTGGTTCCACCGTAACGGGTGCGGGTAAACGGTTGGTTTCCTGCCGCTTTCGCCCAATCTAACTGTCGGAAATACAAGAGCGGTCGGATACCGGTCCGAGTTGCTCCCCATACGGGATACCTGCGGGTATCATGCCGCCCATACGCGACTCCTCGCCCCAGGAGGCCCGGTATCCCGCATGCGAGCGCATCTCCCAGCGGGCCGCGTGTCGAGCGGTCGAAGTCGGCTGTCCTGGGTGCGGCGGTCCAGCTGCTGGTCGAAGGCGGAGTGCCGTTCGTCACGATCGAGCGGCTCGCGGAGCGTTCCGGCGTCGCCAAGACGACCATCTACCGCCACTGGGATTCGCGCTCGACGATCGTCTTCGATGCACTGCGTAATCTCATTCCGCACGGCCAGACACCGTTACCCGAGGGCAAACTTCGTGACCGTCTGATCGCATTGGTCAACGCGCTCACGGAGGGGCTGCGCGACGCGCCCTGGGCGCCGCTCCTCCCCGGGATCATCGAATCCGCCGAGCGCGACAGCGAGGTCGACGCGCTCCTCCAGGATCTGCTGGCGGATACCCTCGGGCAGATGCGCGCTGTCCTCCTCGATGCGTGCACAGCGGGCGAAATCCGGCGCGACCTGGATGTGGATATCGCCGTGAGCAGCCTCGCGGGCCCGCTCTTCTACCGCCGCCTCGTCAGCCGCGAGGTCATCGATCCCCGCTGTTCGGAGCAGCTCGTTGATCAGTTCTTGCGGGGCGCGCGGGCGTAGTCACTCCGGGCCGGGCGTTAGTGTCCCTTCCTTCGCCCACGTGAAGTGGCGGCGCCCGTGGTCGGCGTTCGCGGCCATGATCCCGCCGACGGTGCCATCGGCCCAGGGGGCGCCCGGGATGACGGACGCGAGCTGCTCATCGGTGAGTTCGGCCAGGAGCGCGAGCGTGTCGGCGCGAACGGCGAGCCCGATGCGCGCAAGCTCGGCCAGGGGCTTGCCGCGATGGCTATCGGCCCAGCGCTCGGTCCAGCGGTGAATCCCTGCCATAACGTCGTCGGTGGGCCGGGCTTCGCCTTCTTCGAGGACCGGACGCTGCATGCCCGCTTCGCCCGCGATGTGGCGGCGGAACATCGCGTTCCAGTTCTGCTCGATGAGCGTGGTGTGGATGAAATGGTCCGCGAAAGACCACGTCTTCGCCGAGTCGTGCTCACTGGGTGTGCGCGGCGCCGAGAGATCGGCATCACTCATGGCCGCGAGCGTTTCGAGCAGCCAGGCGCGGTCGCGGTTCAGCCTGATTTCGATTTCGATCCGGTTCATCGTTCCCCCTGTCCGCTCGCAGGGAGTCTACCGGGGCGGACGGCCGGCGGGAAAAGGCCGCGGACGCAGGTGGGCGCCCGCGGCCTTTGAGGGGGCCGCGCCGCGGCTACTCGTCCTTCTTCGCCACCCGGAAGATGTTCGTGTGGCGGATGCGCGCGTATTCGATGGAGCCGTCCGGGGAGACGTAGTCGCCGTCGAAGGCGCCGTAGTGGTGCCGGTCGGCCCAGGCCTTCACGTAGTGCCCCGTGAGCGCCAGCGGCACGCCGGCCGGGATGCGCCGCAGGTTCTGGATGTGGCTGCTGACATGGATGGACGGCTTGCCATAATCCATGGTGTACGAGAGCAGCGTCATCATCTGGCGCGCGACGAGCGAGGGGTTGAGCACGGGGTTTTCGCCCACGAACAGCGGGTTGGTCTCGCGCAGCTGACGCTGTGAGGTCTCGCGCGCTTCCTCGGCGCTGATGTTGATGGGGAGTGTGCGCAGGTCCTTGCCGACGGGCGCGTTCTCGATCGTGAGCCACTCGCGCTGTTCGAGCGGCGGGTCGGCGGGGAGGCGCTTCGAAAGCTCGAAGGTGTCGTTGAAGGGCCCTTCGCCGAGCCCGAACTGGCCGCGGATGCAGACTTCGCCTCCCTGCTTCTCGGCGACGAACCCCCACGAGCCATCGTCGAGCGGCGTCGCACGGATCGTCATCTCGTCGCCCGGATAGGTGGGGCGGCGGAAATGGACCTCGGCCCAGCCGTTGTCGAGCCAGCTTTCGCCCGCGGCCTGGAGGATGGTCGGGACGCACCACCCGTAGACCGTGACGCCACCCACGAGCGCGGCCTGGAAGCCGTACTCCTTCGCCCCATCGGCGGCGTGGATCTTGTTGGAGATGGTGGGGTCGTTGGGATTGTCCATCCAGGCCGTGAAGCGGTTCTCGATGACTTCGCGAGTTGCCGGCATTGCTGCTCTCCTTCGATTAGTGCGCGCCGAGCCAGTCGGCGAGGACGTCTTTCGTATCGATGCCCGGCTCGCGCGGCGCCGAGCGGGTGACCGGGTCCGGGCCACCTTCGAGGCGGAACGGGCGCCCGGGGATGCGCAGGGGCACACCACCGGGGCCTTCGACCTCGCGCAGGAGGTCGCGCGCCGCGATTTGCGGGCAGGCGAAGAGGTCGTCGATGGTCTGCACGAGCGCGAACGTCATGTGCATCTTCTCGGCGGCTTCGAACCACTCCTGCGCCGTCTTGCGCTGGAAGGGCGGCACGAAGAGCGCGACGAACTCGTCGTAGTTCCGCATGCGGCCCTCGGCGGTCTGGAAGCGCTCCTCGGCGAGCTTCGGTTCATCCAGGAGCACGGCGATGCCGTCCATGCGCATGGTCGCGACGGCGCCGGGCGCGCAGTACACGAACTTGTCGCTGGCGGGGACCATGCGCAGGCCGCCCTTGATGCGCGCCTCGCGCCGGGCCACTTCGCCGCGGTAGACGTAGGCGCTCACCTGCCCGTAGGTGTGCGACGCCAGCGCCTCAACCAGGGAGACATCGATGCGGCGGAGACCGCCGCCGGCGCGGGAGGCAAGCAGCGCGGCCACCGTCGCCGACGCGGCCGCGACCCCACCCATGAGCGCGCCCTGGTATGGCGGGAGCTGCATCGGCGGCTGGTCGTGTTCGCCGGTGAGGAACATCAGCCCGCTCGCCGCCTGCACGATGAGGTCGGTGGCTGCCCACCCGGCCTTTGGGCCCGAAATGCCAAACGCACTGACGGAGGTGACCACGTGGCGCGGGGCCAGCGTCTGGTACGCATCGGCGGGGAGGCCGGCCGCGGCGAGGCCGGCGGGCGAGAAATCGCCGACCACGACGTCGGCGGCCTCAGCGAGCGCGCGCAGGGTTCGCTCATCGCCGGTGACGCCGCGCTTTCCCGCGTTGGCGAAGGCGAACGCGGCACCGGCGGCGCCGCCCCACCGCGAGGCTTCCTGGCGTGTAGGGTCGCCGCCGGGCGGTTCGAACTTGACGACGTCCCAGCCAACCTCGGCGAGCAGCTTGCCGGTGTAGGCCGGGCCCACGCCGGTGGTCACATCGAGCGCGCGCATCGTCATCGCGCTCCCTCCGCTCGCGCGGCCAGCGCACGCCAGCCGTCATGTTCCGCGTCGACGCGCGAGAGTTCGCCGCGATCGATGCGCGTCTGGTGGTCGGCCGGGTGCGTCGCGATGGGTGGCGCCGGGACGGTCCCCGCCGCGCCCGATTCGTAGAGCGCGTCGATTTCGGCGTCCGTGTACCCACCGAGTTCGGCGAGGATTGCGCGGGTGTCCGTGCCCACGGGCCGGGATTCCTCGAGGGCGACGCCCGGGCCGTGGCCCCACGCGGGCCCTTCGTGCGGATAGTGCCCGGCGATGCCTGGCAACGTCCGCTCGGCGATACCGAAGTAGCCGCGCTCCCAGAGGTGTGGGTCCGTCGCGAGGTCGCTCGCATCGGCGACGACGGTGGCGGCGATGCCGTGCCCCTGCAGGAGCGTGGCGGTGGCGGAGGCGTCCCGGTCGCACAGCGCGGCGGAAACCGCGGCTTCGTCCACCTCCGCGACGCCGAGCGCCTCCCGCAACGCCGCCTCCTGGCCCGCGCGAACGGCAATCGCGACGTGGCGGTCCGTGCCGGCGCAGGTGAAGACGCCGTGCAGCGCGAAGGTAAGGTCGGCGTTGCCGAAGCGCCGGGGTTGCACCCCCATGCCGCGCGCGGCCATCACCGGCCCGAGGTTGGAAACCGCTGTTTCGTACAGGGAGATATCGATGTGCTGGCCCCGTCCGGTGCGCTGGTGCTCATCGATCGCGGCGAGCATGGCGAAGGTGGTGTTGAGGCCGCACATGCTGTCGGCGTACACGATCGTGCCCGGGCGTCCGGCCCAGCCGCTCTCGTCGCCGATGAGTTCATTGTGGCCCGCGACCGCCTCGGCGCCGGGGCCGAAGAGCGGCCGTTCGCCCCACGGGCCGGTCGTGCCGAAGCCGGTAAGCGAGACATAGATGATGTCCGGTTTCACGGCGCGAATGCTGGCGTAGTCGATGCCGAACTGGCGCACGACCCGCGGCGTGTAGTTGTGAGCGACGATGTCGCATGAGGCCGCCACCCGGCGGAAGGCCTCGGGCCCGCCTTCGGTGGCAAGGTCGATGGCGAGCTGGCGCTTGTTCCGGGTGAGATCGATCTCGGCGAGCGACTGGATGCCGCGCTTGTGCGACTGCACGCGGATGACCTCGGCGCCGAGGTCCGCGAGGTGGCGAGTGGCAAATGGGAGGGCCACCGCCTGTTCCATCGCGAGCACCCGGAGCCCTGCGAGGGGGGTTTCGGTCATGAACTGCGCTCCCTGGGGGTAGAAGTGTTCGTGCGCATCGGCCGCTTCAGCCCTTTCGCTGCCGTGGGTCCAGGGCGTCGCGGAGGGCATCGCCGAGAAGGTTGAAGGAGAGGACGAGGGTGAAGATGGCCGCCCCGGGGGCGATGGAGAGCCACGGCGCCCGTTCGATCAGCGGCGCCCCCTGGTTGAGGATGCCGCCCCAGGTCGGCGTCGGCGGCTGCACGCCCACGCCCAGGTACCCGAGCGAGGCTTCGGCGAGGATGGCGATGCCCAGGCCCAGCGTCGCCTGCACGATCAGCGGTGACATGGCGTTCGGCATGATGTGCCGGAGCATGATCCGCAGGTCGCTGGCGCCGGTGGAGGTCGCCGCGAGGATGAAGTCGCGTTCGCGCAGGGAGAGCACCTGGCTCCGCGTGAGCCGCGCGAAGATGGGGATAGATGTCAGCCCCACGGCCACCATCACGTTCACCAGGCTGGGTTTGAGGACCGCCACAATGGCCAGCGCCAACACCAGGCTCGGGAAGGCAGAGATGCCATCGATGACGCGCATCAGCACCTCGTCGACGGCGCCGCGGAAGTAGCCGGCGACCAGGCCGATGGGCGTGCCGAGGCACACAGCCACGCCGACGGACACGACACCCACGAGGAAGGAGATGCGCGTCCCGTAGATGATCCGGCTGAGCAGGTCGCGCCCGATCTGGTCGGTGCCGAAGGGGTGCGCGAGCGTGGGGCCCTGGCGCAGTGCGCTGTAGTTGGGCTCAAGCGGGTCGTAGGGAGCGAGCACGGGCGAGGCGATGGCCGCCAGCGCGAGCGCGACGATGACGAAGAAGGCCACCGCGCCCACTGGCTTCCGGCGCGCAAGGCGGCGCAGGCGGGCCGGGAACGCCGGCGCGGCCGGCCGCAGCGGTATCTGCTGGATGCTCGGGCTAACGGCCATGTTGAATCCGCGGGTCGAGGACCCCGTACATGACATCGGTGACGAGGTTGGCGGTGACCACGGCGAGCGTCGCCACGAGGACGAAGCCCTGGACCACGGGGATGTCGTGCTGGAGCACCGCCGTGAGCGCGAGACGCCCCATCCCCGGAATCGCGAACACCTGCTCGACGACGACGGTGCCGCCGACGAGGGCGCCGGCCTGCAGCCCCAGCACCGTCAGCACGGGGAGCATCGCGTTTCGCACGCCGTGGCGAATGACGACGCTGCGTTCCACCAGCCCCTTCGCCCGCGCGGTGCGCACGTAGTCCTGGTTCAGAACTTCGACCATGGCCGAACGCATCTGGCGCGTGAGCGACCCTGTCTGGTGCACCCCGAGCGTGATCGCGGGCAACACGAGGTACTGAGCAGCCTTGAGCGGGTTGTCGGTGACGGAGACGAAGCCGGACGGCGGCAGCACGCCCATCCAGACGCCGAACACGAGGATGAACATCAGCCCCATCCAGAAGCTGGGCACGGCGACGCCGCTCAGCGCGAGGACGGTCGCGCCGTGGTCTACCCACGTGTTCTGGCGGACCGCCGCGATGATGCCGAGGGGCAGCGAGATGAGGATGCCGATGGCCCACGCACAGAGCGCCAGTTGCAGTGTCGTGGGCAGGCGGTCGGCGAGCGTTTCGCGCACCGGCCGGTGCGTCTGGATGGATCGCCCCAGGTCACCCTGGACGACGCCCTTCAGCCAGTTGAGGTACTGCACGGGCAGGGGGTCATCGAGCCCGAGGTCGTGGCGGATGCGCGCTTCGAGTTCGGGATTCGAAGCCACCTCGCCGCCGCCCACAATCGCCGCCACCGGGTCCCCGCTCAGGTGCGTGAGGGCGAAGACCGCCATCGTCACGATGAGCAAAAGCGGGATGGCGTTGAGCGCGCGGCGGACGAGGTAGCCGCTCATCCGTCGAGCCAGGCTTCATGCAGGCGAAGCTTGCCGTCGCCGTAGTTGGTGAAGTTGCGGACGCGCTTGCTCAGGCCCACGAGGTTCGACTGGTGGGTGAAGAAGATGCCGTGCGCGTTCTCCACGATCTGCTTCTGGATCTCGTCATACAGCGCCTTTCGCTGCGCCTGGTCGTACACCTGCCGCGCCTTCTCGATCTTCTGATCGAGCGTGACCTGGCTCTCTTCCTTCGTGTAGGACTTGTTGAACGACGCGCGGTTGAACGCGCCCGTGCTGTGGAAGTTATCGAAGATCGTCAGGTCCGGGTCGGCGCGGCCGGAGAAGCCCGTGAGGAAGAACGGGTACTTCTGGTCGCGGTAGTCCGTCGTCGCCTGCGTGGCCGTGACCGGGACGATGTTGACGTTGAGGCCGACGCGCGCCCACTGCGCCTTGAGCATCTCGGAGAGCGGCGTGTTCTCCTCGCCCGCGGTGATGAGGAAGTCGAAGGTGATGCCGTTCGGGTAGCCGGCGGCGGTGACGAGTTCCTTCGCCTTCTTCAGGTCCTCCTGGATGGGCTTCAGGTTCGAGTTGTAGGCCCAGAGCGCCTGCGTGATCGGGCCATTCGCGAGGGTACCCACGCCGAAATAGATGCCGTCGAGGATTGCCTGGCGGTTGAGCGCGTACGTCATCGCCTGGCGGATGCGGATGTCGTTCAGCGGCTTCTGGGAGATGTTGAGGTTGACCTGCGTATAGCCCGTGCTCGGCCACTGCACGAACTGGACCGATGAATCCTTCTTTGCCGCGTCCACGTCCTTCTGGCCGAGCTGGATGAGGTCGGTGTTGCCGCTTCGGAGGTTCGCGAACTGCACGGAGGAGTTCGGCACGATCTGGACGTCGATGCCATCGAGGTACGGGTACCCCTGCTTCCGGTACTGGGCGAACTTCGACATCTTCTGCGAAGCGCCGACGGCCCAGTTGTCGAGCTTCATCGGCCCGGAACCCACGGGCTTGTTCGTGAAGTCCTCGCCAAGCTTCTGCACGGCCGTGGGCGAAAGGATCATGCCCGCGCGGTCGCCGAGGATGGCGAAGAGCGAGGCGGTGATCGTCTTCAGCTTGAAGGTGACGTGCGTCGAATCCGAGACGATGACCTTGTCGACGCTGCCCAGCGACCCCGCCGCGAACGACTTCGTCGCCGGGTCGAGGTGGCGGTCGATGGTGGCCTTGATGTCCTGCGCGCTGTAGGCGGTGCCGTCGTGGTAGGTGATGCCGCTCGCGGGCACGGTGAACGTGACGGTGAGGTCGTCGACGACCTCCCACTTCTCGGCGATGCCCTTCGAGACCTGGAAGGTCGGGTCGTTGTTCACCAGGTTGTCGAAGATGCTGTAGAGCCAGTTGTGGTCGTTGCCGCCGCGCGAGGTGCTCGGGTCGAGGCCCGTGGGATCGCCCGAGAGCGCGACACGGAGGGTGCCGCCGGTCTTCGCCGTCGCGCTGGGGATGGCCGTGGCACGCGTGTCGGCATGCGCGGGTGTGCCTTCGCTGCTGCTGCCGGAATCGTCGTCGCCGCCGCCACAGGCGCCAAAGAGGACGCTGGCGCCGAAGGCGGCCGCGCCGCCGCCGAAGCCCTGGAGCGCGCGCCGGCGCGAAATGCGAGTTGCTGGCATGGTTCCCCCCTTGAGCGGCCCGGGAAACGGCGGTTACACCGTCCCGTGCGTGACCGCTCGCGCCGCCGCTGGCCGATTTCTACCAGCAGCCCCGGGGCGCGGCCATCAGAGAATTTCGGCCCGTCCGTTCGAGGAATCAGAAGCAACGGCCAGTCGCCCGCCGGCGAAGTACGCCCGGAAGAACGCGAGAAACTCGCTCGTGAGCGGGTCGAGCCGCGCGGGGTGCAGCGCCATGACCCGCCGCCGGAGCGAGAAGTTCGGCAGTTCGAGCACGCGCAGCCGTTCGCCCACGGGGGTCAGCTTCGGCACATAACCCCCCAGCATGCCGATGCACGCCCCCTGCATCACGAACGAAAGCAGGCCGTCGAACGAGGTGTGTTCGAACGCCGCCTTGATGGTGATGCCCTCGCGGCGCGCCCAGCGTTCGAGTTGCTGGCGATAGCCGCTGGTGCTGGGCTGCAGCGCCAACGGGTACTGCTCCAGCAGACGCACATCGGGTGGCTCGTAGTAGTCGGCGCGGATGACCAGTTCGACCGTGTCCTCGTAGAGAGGCGTCGCGCCGTACGGACCGGAGAGTTCGTCTTCGTGCAGGTCGTTGAGGATGGCGAGGTCCGCCTGCCCACTGACGAGGGCCGCTTCGCATTCGCCCACGCCGTTCGCGCTCACGGTCACGGTGACGTCGGGGTGGCTGGCGTGGAAGGCGGCGATGACCGGCGGCAGGAGATGGATGCTGGGCCCGTGCAGGCTCGAAATGCGCAGGCGCGCGGCATCGGAGCGCGCGAGCCCGAGGATGTCGCGCTCCATCCGCTGCCGTTCCTCAAGCATCTTCTCCGCGAACATCAGGAACCGGGCGCCGGCGCGTGAAAGTTCAAGCTTGCGGCCGTTGAAGTGCACCAGCGTGGCCTGGAGCTCTTCCTCGATGCTCTTGACGTGTCCGTAGATGGTCGTCGGGCTGAGGAAGAGCTGTTCGGAGGCCGCCGGGTAGGAGCCCTCGCGGACGAGATGAGCGAAGGAGTTGATCGCTTCGATGCGCATGAGCCTGGCCCTCGCTGCCCCTGTTCCTCGTGCCGCGCTCCGCCGGTGGCTGCGGATTGTACGCGTCCATGCGGGATTTCGCAGCCCGGAGGCCGAAGTTCGCTCGGAATTCCCGAATGATGGATTCGAACACAGCCCGTTGACGCGCCGGTCGCGCGCGGCCAAGGATGGCGCAACCCGCGTTGGGGGCCACGCCCCCGGAGGTCCCATGCCCGATCTGCTCGAACGCGACGCCGCGCTCAAACCCATTCGCCTGCTGCCCATCAACAGCGCGGCGGAATCCAAGGGAAGTATCCACGACGATGAGAAGGCCCGCGAGATGGGGTATCGCGGCGGCCTCGTCTCGGGGTCGACCATCCTCGCCTACATGAGCCGCCTCATGTTCGAATCCTTCGGCGCCAACTGGCTCACCGGCTCGACCCTGAGCGGGCGGCTGCGGCGTCCCGTGTACGAAGGCGGCGAAGTGACCATCGAGGGCACCGTCGTCGAGCCCCCGGCGCCCGCGAACGGCGGGCGCGTGACCGTAGAGGTGCGCGTCATCATGCCCGAAGGGGACGTCGCCGCGATCGGGCAGGCGTCCTGCATCGTGGGGGCCAACTGATGGCCGAACACGCCACGCTGCCGCCGCTGACAGAGGAGACCGCCCGCCCGGGGACGCCACTGAACGCGTATGAAGTCACCTTCGACGCCCCCTTCGTTCAGGCATTCCTCGACAAGACCGGAGAACGTGCCGAGACGTACACCGTGGACGGCCGTGCACTCGTGCCCCCGGGGATCTACCTGGCCGCGTACGGGCGGCTCATCCACGAGACCTTCCACTACACCGCCGGCGTGCACGTCTCCTCGGACATGAAGGTGCATGTGGCGGCGCCCGTGGGCACGAAGGCGACCGTCAGCGGCGAAGTCGTCGGCCTCTCCGAACGGAACGGGGACCGCTACATCACGTTCACCGTGAACGTCACTTCCAGCGGCGGCGAGCGGCTGGCCGAGGTGGAGCACGTCTCCATCTACGCGCTGCGGCCGCGGCGATAGCCACATCCTTGCGCAATCAGTGGCATTGGCGGGTAGACTGCGCCCGCTTATGACTGAATCCGAACCCCTCGTCCTGGAAGAACGGCGTGGCGGCGTGGTGCTGCTCACGCTCAACCGGCCCGAACGCCATCACGCGCTCAGCGCGGCCCTGAACGCCGCGCTCGACGATGCCTTTTCGCGCGCCGCCGATGATCCCGAGGTCGCCTGCGTCATCCTCACCGGCAGCGGCGAAAAGGCGTTCTGCGCGGGCGGCGACATGCTCGAGATGAGCGGCGTCGAGACGCAGGAGCGGCCGCGGCGCACGTCGTCGGCCATCGCGCGGCCCGCGTCCATGCCGATGCCCGTGATCGCCGCCGTCAACGGCTACTGCTACGGCGGTGGCGCGCGGCTGGCCATTGCCTGCGATATCCGCCTGGCCGCGGAGAACGCCACCTTCCGGCTGCCCGGCGCGGAGTATGGCCTGGTCGTCGCGGCGGCCACGCTCCCCCGGCTGGTCGGCGCCGAGCGGGCGAAGGAGCTCATTTTCACCGCGCGCAAGTTCACGGCCGCCGAGGCGCACGCCTACGGGCTCGTGACCGAAGTCTACCCGCAGGCGGAGCTCCTGCCCGCGGCGTGGGCCCTCGCCGAGACCATCGCCAGCCATTCGGCCGCGGCCGTGCGCGAAACCAAGCGCGTGATCGACGCCGCCACGCTCTCGGCCGAAGCCTCCGCGATGGAGGACGAAGCCAACCGCCGCCTGCGCGGCAGCCCCGAACAGGTGGACCGGTTCCGCGACGCCACGCGGCGTGTCACCGGACGCTAACGAACCCCCTGGAGGTCGTCATGCCTGGTCCCCTCTCCGGCATCAAGGTCCTGGATTTTACGTGGGCGCTGGCCGGCCCCTACGGCGTGATGATTCTCGCCGACATGGGCGCCGAGGTCTGGAAGATCGAGACAGCCGGCCAGAATGAGACGCGCCGCGGCCAGGGCCCATACGTCCACGGCGTCAGCACCTACTTCTTCAGTGTGAACCGCGGCAAGAAGAGCATCATGCTCGACCTCAAGGCGCCCGAGGCGAAAGAGGTCATCTACAGCCTGGTGCGCGATGTCGATGTGCTCACGGAGAACTTCTCGCCGGGCACGATGGCCAAGCTCGGGTTCGATTACGAGACCCTGCGCCAGATCAACCCTGCGCTCGTGTACGCCTCGACCTCCGGCTTCGGGCATTCGGGGCCATACCGTTCGCGCGGGGCCGTCGATGCCATCGTGCAGGGCATGGGCGGCGTGATGAGCATGACCGGCCACGATGGCGGCCCCCCGGCCCGCGCGGGCTACTCCATCGGCGACATGGCGGGCGGCATGTACACCGCCATCGGCGTGCTCTCCGCGCTCGTCGAGCGGTCGAAGTCGGGGCTCGGGCAACACGTCGATGTGGCGATGCTCGATTGCCAGGTCGCGCTCATGGAGAACGCCATCGTGCGCTACACCTCTACTGGCGAAGTGCCCGGCCCGGTCGGCCTCCGCCACCCGCTCGCGACGCCGCACCAGGCGCTCCCGGCGAAGGACGGCTGGGTCGTGCTCGCGAACGTGAAGGACCACAACTGGGCGATGTTCTGCGCGCTCATCGGCTGCGACGAACTGGTGACGGACGAGCGGTTCGCCACCAACGCCGGGCGCACGAAGAACTACCCGGAACTCGAGCCGATCCTCTTCAACGCCTTCCGCCAGAAGACGCAGGCCGAGTGGCAGGAGCAGTTGAGCGACTTCTGCCTGATTGGCCCGCTGAACACGGTGGATAAGGTCGTCGCCGACCCGCAGGTGAACGCCCGCGGGATGCTCGTCGACCTGCCGACGTGGACGGGCGCGAGCCTGAAGGTCTCGGGGACGCCGGTGAAGCTTTCGCGCACGCCCGGCGGGCCCCAGGGGGGAGCGCCGCGACCGGGCCAGCACACCGCCGAGATCCTCGGCAGGGCCGGCCTCGACGCCGATGGCGTGGCCGCCTTGATCGCGAAGGGTGTCGCGGCGGACGCCCCGCAGTAGCGCGAATTGCGTCTGATCGGGGCCGCCCCGGAGGCCCCGGGTTTGACGCTCGCGTGCTCTTCCTGTAGGCACTCACGGTGTGCCGGCGGATGCCGAGTTTCGACGTGAGGGGCACGGATGACAGCGCCGCTGGATGGGTTTCGCATCCTGGATTGCAGTGAGGGGCTCGCCGGCCCGATGGCGGCGATGCACCTCGCCGACTTCGGGGCCGAGGTCATCAAGGTTGAGCCGCCCGGCGGCGAGAGGGGCCGATCGAACCCCGGCTTCCCACTCTGGAACCGGAACAAGCAGGGGCTGGTGCTCGATATCAACGTCCCGGCGGACGCCGCGCGGCTGCGCGAGCTACTCGCCACGGCCGATGGCTGTGTGTTCTCCCAGCCACTCGACGTCCTCGAAGCGGCCGGGCTGGACCCGGCCTCGATGACCAAGCTCAATCCCGCGCTGGCCTATCTCCATACGCCCTCGTGGCCGCTGCCCGTGGAGTCGATCGAGCTGTTGTGCGCGGCTTCGGGCATTGGCATGAGCCAGTTCGCGAAGACGCCCGTGCCGGTGGATCCCGTCATCCCGCACGTGCTCTACATGCAGGCCGTCATGGGCGCGAGCGGCATCGTCTCCGCATTCATCGAACGTGAACGGTCCGGCCGCGGCCAGGCGGTGACGGTCGGCGGCATCCAGGCGGCGCTCGCGGCCACCACGGGGGGCGTCACCCATCGCACCGGCGACCCGCCGCGCCCCAAGGGGCCGCCCACCGGCGGCACGCCGACCTACCGGCTTTACCAGTGCGCCGACGGCGAGTGGATCTTCGCCGCCGGGCTGACGCCCGCATTCCGCGTCGCGCTGCTGACAGCCGTCGGGCTGCTCGATGAGTTGCTCATCGACCCCCGCATCGGCGGTGAGCCCGCGATGATGTGGCTCCCGGAGAACATGCCCTGGGTCTCGGAGCGCATCGAAGCCGTGATGCGTACGAAGCCTGCCGCGGAGTGGCTGACGATCATCGCCGACGGCGGCTGCCCATGCGGCCCCGTCTGGGACCGCGAGACCTGGCTGGCGCACCCGCAGATCCCGGCCATCGGCATGTGGACGACCGTGGACGACCCGAACGCGGGGCGCGTCGCCATGCCGGGCATCCCCATCAACCTGGCGGCATCGCCGGCCACCGTGCGAACGCCATCGCCCGCGCTCGGCGCCTCCAGCGAGCCGGGACCGCACACGTCGCCGCTCAAGCCCACGGGCGCCGAGGCGCCGGGCCCGGGGCCGCTCGCGGGTGTTCGTGCGCTCGACCTCGGCGCGATCATCGCCGGCACCTACGCGGGTTCCATCCTGGCCGACTTCGGCGCCGACGTGCTCAAGGTCGAACCGCTGGGCGGCGACACCTTCCGCTCCTCCGGCGCGGGATTCGTCGGGTACAACCTGGGCAAGCGGAGCATCGCACTCGACCTGCAGAAGAAGGAGGGCCGCGATGCCTTCCTCCGGCTGGTAGCGAACAGCGACGTGGTGGTCGACAACTACCGGCCCGGCGTGCTGCAGCGCCTGCGCATCGATTACGACTCGCTGAAGGCGGTGAACCCGCGCATCATCACCGTGACCGTCACGGGCTACGGCCACGCCGGCCCGATGGCGAACGAACCCGGCTTCGACCCGCTCCTGCAGGCGGCGAGCGGCATGATGGTGGCGCAGGGCGGCGATGGCGACCCCGTCTTCTTCGCCGTGCCCGTGAACGATGTCGCCAGCGCTGCCACGGCCGCGCTGGGCGCCGTCTTCGCGCTCTTGCACCGGGCCCGGACGGGCGAGGGCCAGGCCGTCACGACCTCCCTCGCCGCGCAGTCGGTCATGTTCCAGTCGGGCGAACTGGTGCGCTACGACGGGCGGCCGCCGGCGCGAATCGGCGGCACCGATTACCAGGGGCCGTCCGCGCTCGACCGGTACTACGCGGCGAGCGATGGCTTCCTCCGCCTGCAGGCCACGGCCGAGGGCGACCGTGCCCGGCTGGCGGCCGCACGCCTGCTGCCCAATGGCGTGGACCTGGACGAAGCCGCCACGGTGGACGCGCTCGCGGCGTCGTTTGCGAAGCTGACGCGCGATGAGGCGGTGGCGACCCTCGCCGATGCCGGCGTGGCCGCCGCGCCCGCCCGCGTAAATCGCGAGCTGACATCGGTGCCGGACTATCTCGCGCAGGGTGCGGTCGAGCAGTCGGACTTCGGCGGCGGACGGCCCGTGTGGGTGGCGGGGAAGTACGCGCTCTTCAGCCGCACGCAGCGTGAGGGCCCGAAGCAGGCGCCGGGGCTCGGCGAACACAGCACGCAGTTGCTCACGGAGCACGGCCTCGCGCCGGAGGAGATCGACGCCGTGCTCGCCGCCGGCGCGATGGTCCAGGGCGGGCCGTTCATCGTTCCGTAGGACGGGGCCGTCGTTTCCTTGTCGCATTGCCCGCACTCGCGGCGGCGGCGATGCTTTTTGCCATTCGAACCATCCCAAGGAGGCCCCCGTGGCCGAACCCGACACCAGCAACTGGAAGAAGACCCCGGACGGCATTGCCATCCCGCCGCCGTCGGCCGACGACGTCCTGTACGAAGTGCGCGACAACGTCGCATGGATCACGCTCAACCGCCCGGTCGTGCTCAACGCCTTGAACAAAAACGTCCAGCGGTTGCTCATGGCGGCGCTCGACCGTCTCGAGGGCGATGACGAGGCACGCGTCGCGGTCCTCATCGGTGCCGGGCGGGCCTTCAGCGCCGGTGGCGATATGTGGGCCGGGCTCTATCCAGACGACCAGCCGGCCCCCGGCGGGCCCGAAGTGCAGGGCCGCATCTGGGGCCTCTCCAAGCCGGTGATCGCGGCGGTACGCGGCCATGCCGTCGGCCAGGGCTGCGAACTCGCCGGCGCCTGCGACCTGACCATCGCCTCCGAGACGGCGCGCTTCGGCGAGATCCAGATTCGCCACGGGTTCCCGCCGCCGTTCCTCATCACGCCCTACCTCGTGAGCATGAAGCGCGCCAAGGAACTCCTGCTTCTGGGTGAAGTCGTCACCCCGGACGAGGCGCTGCGGCTCGGCATGGTCAACCGCGTCGTCGCGGACGATCAGCTGGAGGCGACGGCGGAGGCGGTCGCGAAGAAGCTCGCGTCGCTGCCGCAGAGCACCGTTCGCCTGAACAAGGCGCTCACCAACCGTGCCTACGAACTCGCCGGCATCCGCGACGGCCTCGCCTGGAACCAGGACCCGGAGATGCGCGCGATCAGCGGCCAGAAGGACGCCGTGGCGGAGGAACGCCATCGTATCCGCCAGGAGAAGGGCTGGAACGAGTTCAAGCAGGAGCGCGACCGCGGGTATAGCGGATAGTTCCCAGCTCCCGGTGGCCAGTTCCCAGGGGCTCCCCCGGGAACTGGCCACCGGCGCTCTGCCAGTGATCCGCGTCACACCTGACCGTTGCCCACATGCTCGGACGTGACTAAATGGGCCGATGCGTGTCCTGCGGCTGGGTAACAGCGACGATGTCTCGCCGGGGATACCCGATGCCGAGCGGAACTACAACGTGGCCGCGGAGGTCCTCGCCGAGGCGGCGGGCGAGCCGGTCGAGACCATCGTCCGCCCCATCTGGCCCACCGCCGACCTCCCCGACCTGGTGGCGGGCTGGATCGAGGAATACCGGCCCGATTTCGTGTTCCTCAAGGTGACGTGGTTCTGGTACGGCTACGAATCCGTGCCCCGGCGCATCGAGCGCGCGCTTGGGTGGGCCGGCCGCCCATTCGCCCGCGTGGGGATTGCCGCGGCGGCGAATCCCCGGTTCGCGCACCAGCGCTGGTTCAAATTCGGACGGCGGATGGCGCATCGCCTCATCGGTGGCGACACACCCTTCGATACCGCCCTCATCGTGCAGCGCATGGAGGCGGTCATTCGCCGTATCGCCGCCCACGAGGAGATCGTCCTGCTGGTAAAGGGGACGGGTGGGGGCAGAATGAATGAGGGCACGCTGGAGGGCTATCACGATCGGTTTCTCGCGCGCCGCGAAGCCGTGGAAGGGGCCATCGAGCGGCTCTGCCGCCAGCTCCACGTCGCCTACGTCAGCACGGGCCCCAACAAGAGCGAGGCAGACCGCGACATCCATGGCGGTGACGGCCTGCACAAGGGCGCGCGCGGGTCCTCGGCCGTGGGACGCCAGGAAGGCGCCGCCATGGCCGAGGCCTGGGCGGCCGTCCACGAAGGGCGAACCTCTCCCCTGGTTCGCTGAGCCTCAGGCCACCCGTTCGCGATACTGGATCGCCTCCGCCACGTGCGCCGGGGCGACATCCTCGCTCCCCGCGAGGTCGGCGATGGTGCGCGCGAGCTTCAGCAGGCGATGGAAGGCGCGCGCCGAGAGGTCGAGCTGCTTCACCGCCATGCGGAGCAGTTCGCCAGCGCCGTCCTCGAGCCGGTCCTGGGCGTGTTCGCGAACCTGGCGCGGGTCCATCTCGGCGTTCAATCGCGACCCGTCGCCGAACCGGGCGTGCTGCCGGTCGCGTGCGGCGGCCACTCTCCGGGCGACATCGGCCGAGGGCTCCGAACGGGCCGCGGCGGCGAGTTTTTCGTACTCCACGCGGGGCACGTCGACGAAGAGGTCGATACGGTCCAGGAGCGGCCCGGAAATGCGGCGCTGGTAGCGGGAGACCACGGGCGGTGGGCACACGCAGTTTCGCGTGGGGTCGCCGTAATACCCGCAGGGGCACGGATTGAGCGCGCCCACGAGCGAGAAGTTCGCCGGGAACGTGACCGAGTTCCGCGCCCGGCTGATCGTCACGATCCGGTCCTCGAGCGGCTGGCGGAGCACTTCGAGCACGCGCGGGTCGAACTCCGGCAGCTCATCGAGGAAGAGGATGCCGCGGTTGGCGAGCGTGATCTCGCCTGGCTTGGGGACGGAGCCACCGCCGACGAGGCCGGCGTTCGAGATCGTGTGGTGCGGCGCGCGGAATGGGCGCGTCGCGACGAGCCCGGCGCCGCCCGGCAGGAGGCCGGCCACGCTGTAGATGCGCGTCACTTCCATCGCTTCGTCCGGCGTCATCGGCGGGAGGATGGACGGTAGCGCGCGGGCGAGGAGGGTCTTGCCGCTGCCGGGCGGACCGCGCATGACCAGGTTGTGGCCGCCCGCCGCCGCCACTTCGAGCGCGCGTTTCACATGCTCCTGGCCGACGATGTCGGCGAAATCCGTGACCTGTGGGCCGGCCGCCGGCGCCGGCGGCGGCGGTTCGCGCAGCGCGGCGATGGGCGCGGCGCCGAGGAGGTGGGCGGCCAGCTGCGTCAGCGTCTCCACGGGGTACACGTCCATCCCATCGACCAGCGAGGCCTCGGGCGCGTTGGCGGCGGGCACAAACACCTTGCGAATGCCACGGTCCCTGGCGAGCGCGACCATCGGCAGGGTGCCCCGGACGCCCCGAACCTCGCCGGTGAGCGCCAGTTCGCCCAGGAACACGGCATCTGCCACGTCCGCCACCACCTGCCCGCTCGCCACGAGCATGCCCACGGCGATGGGAAGGTCGTACGCGGGGCCTTCCTTGCGCAGGTCGGCCGGGGCGAGGTTCACCACGATGCGGCTGTTGAACGGCCACGTCAGGGCGCTGTTGCGAATCGCGGAACGCACGCGGTCCTTCGCTTCCTGGACGGCCGCGTCGGGCAGGCCCACGACGGTGAGCTTCGGTTCGCCGCGGCTGATGTCGACCTCGACATCGACGAGTTCGCCGTCGAGCCCGATTACCGCACAACTCAGGACCTTGGCGAGCATGGGCGGCATTGTCCGGGCGTGGCGAATGGCGCGTCAATCGGCGCGGGCTCAGCGCTCGCCGGAGTGCGCCTGGACCGGTGTGACGAGCCGCGCCACGAGTGCGTCAAGTTCGGCCGAGGGGTCGAGACACTCGCCCGGGTGCACCGGGGAAGGCTGCACGATCGTGCTCCGCGGCGCCGTCACCCAGCGGAACCGTTCGGCCTGCGTGAGCAACGCGAGGTCGCCTGCCTCCGGGTCGCCGGCGCAGACGAGGGCGATCGCGGCCAGCTGGTCGCGCACGGCGGCGCCGTCGATGCCGGGGGCGAACGCCGCGAGCCGCGCGCCATCGAGTTGCCAGCGCAGCGCGAGGAAGCGTGAGGCCTTGCAGAAGAGCACCACCCCGGCGTTCAGGAACTCCCCGCGGTCGACGCGGGGGACGACGCGCACGACGGCGTACTCATAGACGTTGCGCGCGGGCACGTTCGGCCTCCTGTTCGAAGCTCTCGCGCGCGGCGAGGCGGAGTTCGAGGTAGCGCAGATAGGCGTTGCGCGTGGCCGCGGGGCTTTCGAACGGCACGTCCGTCAGCCACGCATCCGGGAGCCCGGCCACGATTTCGGCGAGCAACGCGGGTGTCAGCGTGCGCGCCATCCCCTCACCCGCACCGGCGATGCTCGCCGCCCGCGAGAGCAGCACGTGGTCGCGAATCGCCGGGAACGGCGAGGCCGCGCGCGCTTCCCAGCCGTCCCAGCTGTGGTGGAAGTAGAACGCGGCGCCGTGGTCGATGAGCCAGGGATCGCGGTGCCAGAGGAGGATGTTCGGGTTCTTCTGCGTCCGGTCGACGTTCGTGATGAAGGCGTCGAACCAGACCGCGCGCGCGGCGAGCCCGGCATCGATCGCGCGCAGCGATACGGCATCGAGCCCGAGCGAGCCCGGCAGGTAGTCCAGCCCGAGGTTCAGCCCCGCGCTCGCCACCAGCAGTTCGCGAATCTCCGGGTCCGGTTCGTTGATGCCGAATTCGCGGTCGAGCTCCACGAAGACAACCTCCGGTATGGGCAGGCCCAGCGCGCGGCCGATTTCGCCCCCCAGGAGCTCGGCGATAAGCGCCTTCGGTCCCTGCCCGGCAGCCCGGAACTTGAGCACGTACAGCCCGTCGTCATCGGCCTCGACGATCGCGGGCAGCGACCCGCCTTCGCGGAGGGGCGTCACGTAGCGGGTGGCGGCGACGGTGCGAACCATGCCCCGTTTGTACGGCAGAACGCCCCAACGCGCGCTATGGGCGCTCCGCGCGTGGCCGCCACACGGTGAGCACGTTGTCGGGAAGACGGACGGCGAAGCGCCCCTTCGGCGATGCCTCACGAAGTTCGCCACGCAGGGCGGTCTCGAATTCGGCCAGGCGGTCGCCGAACAGGTGCGGTGCGGTGTGCGACGACGAGAACGTTTGCGCCACGACGTCGTCTTCGGTGCGGACCACAACGCGGCCATCGGGGACGATGACGCGTTTGCCCGGTGCGAACCCCGCCGCCTGGAACACCGCGTCTTCACCGCTCGGGGAGGTGTTGCGCACGCTTTGGCCGGCACGGCGGCCGGGGCCGAGGAATCGCCGCGTGAGCGCCTCGATGGCGGCCTGCGGTGGGGGCCCGTAGGGGAGATCGCGCCAGTCGAATTCGCCGGGGCGGTAGGCGGGAGCATCGACCTGGACGGCGGCGCCGCCGGGTTCGAGCATGCCCCGGGTCGCCCTCGCCACCCGCGGCCGATCCATCCAGTGGAACGACGCGGCGAGCGTGACAACCCGGAACAGCCCCAGCCCGGCGGGAAGCGCCTCGGCGCGTTCGCACACCCAGCGCACATTGGGCACCCCCCGTTCGGCCGCGGCGCGTCGCGCCTCATCGAGCATGCCGGCGTCGGGGTCGAGGCCGATCGCTTCCTCGAACAGGTGCGCGAGCCGGAAGGTCACCGTCCCGGGGCCACAGCCCAGGTCGAGCAGGCGGCCCCGGCCATCGAGCGCCAGTGCGTCGCGAAGGGCATCGGCGAGGCCGGGCGCGTACGGGAGGCGGCCCCGTTCGTAGTAGGGAGCCGCGCCCGCGAAGAGTGTCGCGTCCCACTGCCAGCGTTCCCAGCCCCCCGGCTCGCTTTCCACGCCGGGCATGATACGGCCGGCCCGCGGTCGCGGTTGCGGCGCCGGGCCGTTCCCGTAAGATCCCGCATTGTGACGAACCCCGGGCCGCTCGCCGGCGTCCGAGTGCTGGAATTCGCCGGCTGGAACGGCGTCCTCGCCGGGAGGCTGCTCGCCGATGACGGCGCGGATGTCGTGCGCGTCGTCCCGCTCGATGGCGACCCGCTCGCATCCGAGCCGCCCTTCGCGCGTGGGCGCAGCCTGCAGGAGGCGTGGTACAACGCCGGCAAGCGCGTCGTCCGGGTCGATGCCGGGACCACGGAGGGCGGCGAGACCATCGCCCGGCTCATCGCGGGGGCCGACATCCTCATCGAGGATTGGGAGCCCGCCGGCGAACCGGCCGCGCCGGGGACGCTCGCCGCAAACCCGGCGCTCGTGCGCGTCTCGGTGACGCCCTTCGGCCACGGCGCACCCCACGCCTGGCACGTGAACGACCTCATCGCCAGCGCGCTCTGCGGCTCGGCGAGCGTGACCGGCACCGCCGCTACGCGGCCGTTACCGGGGTGGGGCAACCAGACGCACAACACCGTGGGCATGTACGCCGCGATTTGCGCGCTCGCGGGCCTGCGCGCGGCGCGGCTCACCGGCCGGGGCACGCACATCGATCTTTCCGCGCACGAGGCGCTGGTCAGCTGCACCGAACAGGTGCTCATGGAGTGGTTCTTCCCCGGGGTGTGGGGCCCCGCGCGCACCGTGGCGCCGCGCCAGGGCGCCATCCACTGGTCGGGTGCATACGACATCTTCCCCGGGCGCGATGGCCGCGGTGCGCAGGTTTCGGTGGCGCTGAGGCTGGCGGAGACCATCCTCCCGTGGCTCATGGAGGAAGGCGCCGCGCAGGACCTCGCCGACCCGGAGCGTTACCCCAACGTGGTCGCGATGATCCGCAACCTGCCCTATTTGATGAGCGTGGTGGGGCAGTGGGTGGCGGGAAAAGACACCACCGAGCTCTTTCACACCGCCCAGGAAAAGCACCTGCCGTGGAGTGTCGTCCTCTCCGTCCCGGAGGCGCTGGCGAGCCCACAGATCGCCGCGCGAAACTACATAACCGAAGCCTCGGGCGATGACACGACGCTGCCGTTCCCGGGGCGGTTCTACCGCATCGGCGAAGTCCCGTGGGAGCCGTCGCTTTCGCTGGAGGTGCCGCCGGGTGATGTCGCGTGGCCGGTTCGCGAACAGGGAGGCGCAGGCACGCATCTCCCGCGCACGCGCCCGCTCGAGGGCATTCGTGTGCTCGATTTCACGCACGTGCTCGCGGGACCGTTCGGCACGCGCGTCCTTGGCGACCTCGGCGCCGATGTCATCAAGGTCAGTACCGGTTCTCGGTCGTCGGGTGCGAACAGCCCTTCGCACGCGTACTTCACGTCCTGGAACCGGAACAAGCGAAACATCAGTCTCGACATGTCGCGTCCCGAGGGGCGCGCCGTCGCCCGGCGGCTCGCGCTCGAATGCGATGTGATCGTCGAAAACTTCAGCGCGGGTGTGCTCGCGCGCTGGGGGCTCGACCGGGCGGGGCTCGAAGCCGGGAACCCGCGCATCACGGTCGTTTCAATGGGCGGCATGGGACAGGACGGCCCCTGGAGCCGGTTCGTCACCTTCGCCCCGACGATCCACGCGCTCACGGGATTGAGCTATCTCACGAACCCTGCCGGGAATCACCTGCTCGGATACGGCTTCTCGCTCACCGACCATCTCTCCGGGCTGCTGGGCGCGGTCGCCTCGCTCGCGGGGGTCGAACAGGCGCGGCGCACGGGCCACGGCATGAGCGTGGACCTCGCCCAGTACGAAGCCGGCCTCGGGATCCTCGGCCCGACGCTCATGGATGCGCTCGCGAACGGGACCCGCCACGAACCCGTGGGCGCGCGGCACCCGTTCGATGTCTATGCCCCCCACGGCGTGTATCCCGCGGCCGGTGACGATGAGTGGGTCGCGATCGCCGTTCGTGGCGACGCCGAGTTCGGGATGCTCTGCGCGGTCATGGGCCAGCCCGCGCTCGCCGGTGACGCGCGTTTCGCGACGCACGCCGGGCGCCTCGCGAACGCGGACGCGCTCGACGCGCTTATCGACGCGTGGACCGCCGGCCAGGACCGTTACGCCGTCATGGAAGCATGCCAGGCGGCCGGCATCGCGGCTGGGGCCGTCCAGCGCGCGCCCGACCTCGTCAGCCGCGATGCGAACCTCGCGGCGCGCGGATTTTTCACCACCACCCACTCGGAACCGTGGGGCGAGCACGGCATCGATGCCTTCCCCGCCCGCTTCGATGGCGAACGGCCGCCTCGCTACGATGGCGTCCACGGGCTCGGCGCGGACACCTTCGCCGTACTCACCGAACTGCTCGGCATCGATGACGAGGCCTTCGCCGCGCTCGCCGCCGCGGGTGCGCTGGCGTGAGGCGATCGGCCGGCGGGTTTCGCTCTGCTACGCTGTCCCGCAGCCCCGGAAGGAGGAGCCTGTGACGCTCCGGCTCTATTCGTCGCTCGGCCGCCAGGTGCGGGAGTTCGTGCCGCTCACGCCTGGCCGCGTCGCCATCTACGTGTGCGGGGTGACCCCCTACGATGTCACCCATCTCGGGCACGCGTTCTCGTACGTGCAGTTCGACGCGCTTCGCCGCTACCTCACCTTCCTCGGCAACGATGTCCGCTACGTGCAGAACGTGACCGACATCGACGACGACATGATCATGGTTTCGAAGCGCCAGGGCGGGCGGCCCATCGCCGAGATCCGCGACGAAAACGACGCCATCTTCCGCAACGACCTCGACCGCCTGAATGTGCTACGGCCGACGGTCTACCCCTTCGCCACCGACCACATCCCGCAGATCATCGAAGCCACCCGGACGATCATCGAAGCCGGGCGGGCGTACGTGGTCGATGGCGATGTCTTCTTCGAAGCGGCGACCTTCCCGGGCTACGGTCAGCTGAACGGTGTCACCATCGAGGAGTTGGCGAAGCGCGAGAATCCCGAATCGAAGCGCGAATACAAGAAGCGCGGCCCGCTCGACTTCCTCCTCTGGCAGCAGGTCGACCCCGGCGACCCGAGCTGGGAGAGCCCGTGGGGCCCGGGCCGGCCGGGCTGGTCGATCGAATGCACGGCGATGTCGATGGCGCACCTGGGCCAGCAGATCGACATCCACGGCGGCGGGCACGACCTGGTGTTCCCGCACCACGAAAACGAAATCGCGCAGGCGGAATCCGTCTCCGGGAAGCAGCCGTTCTGCGGCTGGTGGATGCACAACGGCATGCTCCAGCTCGACGGCGTGAAGATGAGCAAGTCGCTCGGCAACCTCGTTCTCGCACGCCACCTGATGGCCGAGTTCGAACCGGACCAGTTACGCCTGTATCTCCTTTCGCAGCACTACCGCACCGATGCGAACTACCACAACGGCGACCTCCTGGCCCTGGGCGGACGCTTCGAACGGCTTCGCGCCGCCGCGGCAAAGGCGAGCAGCGATTCGCCTTCGCCCGCCGTCGGCGCAGCAGCGCGGGCGGCACTCGACGAGGACTTTGACACCCCGGCCGCACTCCATGTGCTGGATGAGGTGGCGACGCGCGTGCTGGCGGGCACGGGTGCCCCCGGGGAACCCGAGGCGTTGCGCGACATGCTGGCGGTCTTGGGCTTTGCCTTCGCCGGTGCGAAGGGGCCCGCGACGGGTCATCTCAGCCCCTCGCTCTGACACAGCGCCGCGATTCGTAACGGGGATGTAAGGCGCCCGCTTACGCACGGGGGCCTACCCTCCCCTACGATTGATGCGCCCGGCGCAGGCCGGCCAGTTCGAGGGAGGGCCCGGCGCCGGTGAAGCTCCCGTTTCCCCGTCCCCTTCGCGGCCAGCCGTCGCCCCGGGCGCGGTCGCTCGGGCTCGCCGCGATTGTGCTCGCGGTCGCCTTCGCACTCGGGGGCACGGCGCTCTCGTGGGCCAAATACCGGGGCGAAGCGGCTGCCGCCCGCCGGGACCTCAGCGCGCAGGCAGCGACGCGGGCCACGTACTTCGACGAGACGGTCAGCGCGCGGCTTGGGGCGTTACGCGCGGTCGCGCTCACACCCGCCGTGGCCGCGGGGGATGTCTCCGCCCTGCAGGCCTACTTCCACGGGCTACCCCACGCCGCCCTCGGGTTCAGCGGTGGCCTTGGCTGGGTTTCACTCGATGGGTACGTGCGGGCCTCGAGCACCCTCGACCTGGATCGCCTGCCAATCTGGGTGGGCGACCGCGACTACTTTCTCTCGGCGCGCGACACGGGTGAGCCCCAGGTTTCGCCCGCCCTGATCGGCCGTGCAACCTCGCGGCCGACGGTGACAGTGGCCGTCCCCGCGTTCGACGCTGCCGGCATCCTCACCGGCGTCGTCAGCGGCGGCCTCATCCTCAGTGAGCCGGGCACCTTCGATGGGCTGACGCGGGGCGGTAGCCGCCTGCGCGTCATCGACTCGGCCGGGCAGGTGATCATCGACAACGGCCCCGTCTCGTCGCTCGCGGATGTCAGCGCGTCGCCCCTCTATCAACGCGTCCGGGGCACAGGGTCCGGCTCGTTCCCGAGCGCGGATGGGCTCGATGGCGCCGGCGGGCTGATGGTGGCCTACGCCACCATCCCATCCGCGGGCTGGACGATCATTCTTGAGCGGGACCCTGGGATCGCCCTCGAGGGCGCACGCCGCTCGCTGATGACCGAGCTCGCACTCATCTGGACACTCGCCATCGGCGGCGTCGTCGCCGCGATGGTCATCGGCCGCTCGCTCGACCGGCAGGCGCTCGCGCTGGAGCAGTCGTTGGCGGCGAAAGACGAATTCCTGGGGCTCGTATCGCACGAGTTGCGCACGCCCCTGACTCAGATCCTCGGGAATGCCGAGGCACTCCTCCGCCGCGATGCCTCCATTCCCGCGGATGTGCGCCGGGAGTCGCACGAAGAGATCCATCGGCAGGGGATCCGCCTGCGGCGCATCGTCGAGAACATGCTCGTGCTGTCGCGGCTGGAGCGGGGCCGCTCCGGGGAACTGGAGCCATCCCTTGTTCAGCGCCTCCTCCCCACGATCGTCGAGCAGTTCCGCGACCAGTTCGGGTGGACGCGGCTCGAGTTGCATGTTCAGCCCGGGCTTCCGCCCGTCGAGGTGAACCCGACGGCCTTCGAACAGGTCGTCTGGAACTTGCTGACGAACGCGGCGAAGTACGGGACGCCGGGTGGCCCGGTGGAGTTGGAGGCGGGAGCCTCCGGCGGCTGGGTCGTCGTCGCCGTCCGCGACCACGGGCCCGGGGTGCCGGAGGACGAGATCCCGCGCATTTTCGAGCCCTACTTCCGGTCGCGAACCGTGCCGCCGCATTCGTCCGGCCTCGGGCTGGGGCTCTCGGTCTGCAGGCGGCTGGTGGAGTTGCAGGGCGGCGAGATGTACGTGCTGAGGCGGCCCGTGGGCGGGATGGAGTTCGGGATCCGGCACCGCGCCCTCCCCGACGAGGAGCCCGGCGACGTGCCCCAGGCGCCGGTGGAAGTGCGCGCGGAAGAGGCCAGCACACACGGCGTCATGCCCGCGGCCGGGGACTGAGCTAGCTCGCCACGCCCGGTTCATCCCGCCGGTGGATGCTCGAACCGAGTTGCAGGACCTCGATGGCGGTCTCCGCGACCTCGCGGTGCTCTTCGGGCGGTTCGCCCCCCAGCCACGCGGTCGAGGCGATCTCGTCGACCACTTTCGGGCCGAGTTCGTGCTCGGCTTCGGAGAGCACCTCGGAAACGGCGACGTGGTGCTCCAGCTGGCGCTCGCGAGCGATCGCGTCCCGGTACTTCCACGCCCAGGTGGCGGCTTCGCTCTCGGTCATCGGCGGGAGGCGCGTCGCGCGGATTTCGTTCGTACGAACCAGGAGGGAGTCATCCTCGCCCACCGGGAGGTCGTCGGCGATCCAGCGTTTGAAGATCTCGCGGTCGGCGCCCTGCGTGAACAGCGCCGCCGGCACGATGCGGAATTCGCTGCGGAGCGCCGGGTGCAACACGAGAATGGCGAGCAACGTCTGCTCCGCCAACCCTTCCTCGCCGCGCCGTTCGGGCTCGGGAGCGACGAAGCGGCGCGTGCTGGCCGGCCGGATCCGCTCCATGATCGACTGTTCCGTGACGCCCAGGTGGCGCGCGATACGCTGCACGTACATCGCGCGTTCCACCGGGTCTTTCACGGCGAGCAGCACCGGCCGGAGGCGGTCGACGATGCGGCGGGCCTCCACCGGTGAGTCGGGTGCGGTGGGGCCCATGAGGCGCGTCAGCAGGAACTCGGCGTAGGGCCGCGCGCCCGAGATCGCCGAGGCCCACGCCGCCGGGTCGTCGCGCGCGATCTCGTCGGGGTCCTTGCCTGCCGGCAGCGGCGCCACGCGCAACTCGAGTTCGGTCTTGCCCTGCAACTCGTCCGCCGAGCGGGCTGACCGGGCCATGGCCTCGGGCGATTCGAGCGACATAAAGAGCGCACCCGCGCGTTCGGCGGCGGCGAGCCCCGCGGCATCCGGGTCCATCGCGAGGACGATGCGTTTCGCGTACCGCTTGAGCAGGCCGGCGTGATGTTCGGTGAGTGACGTGCCCATGGTCGCCACGACGTTCTTGAACCCCGCCTGCCAGGGCCCCATGACATCCATGTAGCCTTCGACCACGACGGCGACACCTTCGGTGCGAATGGCCTCGCTGGAGACGTTTAGCCCGAAGAGGGTGCGGCCCTTGTCGAAGATCTCGGTCTGGGGGGAGTTGAGGTACTTCGGCTCTTCGCCGTGGAGGCCGCGCCCGCCCATGGCCACGTATTGCCCGCGTTCGTCGGCGATGGGGATGATGATGCGCCCGCGGAAGCGGTCGTAGGGCTGCCCTCCGCTCTCGGGTTCGACCAGGAGGCCGGCGGCGAGCATGTCGCGCTCGTCGTAGCCGCGGCCGCCGAGGTAGTCGCGAAGAATGCGCCATTCGTCCGGCGCCCACCCTATCCGAAACGCTTGAACGGTCTCTTCCTTGAGCCCCCGCCTGTCATACACGTAAATCCGCGCGGCCGCGCCGCCCTCTTCGCGGAAGCAGCGCTGGTAGAACTCCACGGCGGCCGACATGAGCGCCATGAGCTTCTCGGCGCGCCCGCGTTTCTGTGCCGATTCGGCCGTGAGCTGCACGCCGGCTTCGTTCGCCAGCTGTTGGAGCGCGCCACGAAAGTCGAGGTTCTCCCGCTTTTGCGCGAAGGAGAAAAGGTCGCCGCCATCGCCGCAACTGCCGAAGCAGCGCCACGTGCCGCGGTCGGGGAACACATAGAACGAAGGCGTCTTCTCGGTGTGGAAGGGGCAGAGGCCCCGGAAGTTGCGGCCCGCCTTCTGGAGGCGCGTGTGCCGCCCGATGTACTCCACGAGGTCGAGCCGGGCCTTGATCTCGCTGACGGCATCCATCGTCGCGATTGTAGGCCAGCCGTTTGCCACATCCCCGGGGCAGACGGCACACGGGAGGCTTCTGTACGAAGCCGCCCGCGTTACGTCAGTTCGGGAGGGTCGGGCTGGCCGTCGGCCCAGGGGGCGGGATGGTGAGCGAAGCGGACGCGACCGCCTGCCCTCCGACCATCAGCCGGATCGTCGCCTGACCGCTGCCGGCTGGCCGCGGGACGCTCACGTTGCGGCTCTCGTTCTTCTTCAGCGCGAGCGAAATCGGCGTCTCCGTCGTGGTGACGCTGCCGTTGAGGTCGATCGTCAGCACGATGCGGGCATCCGTGGAGGCGAAGTCGCCGCCGCTGTTCGCGATGGTCACCGAAACGTTCGTCCCCGCCAGCTGCGCCGTGAGCGACAGGCTCGGCGCTTCCACCGCCGGCTGCAGCGTGAACGTGGCGCTGTTGTTCGCCTCGTTCGTCTCCTTCACGGCGTTGTCCGGGTCGACGCGGATTTCCACCGTCGTGCGCTGCGTCACCGCGTTGGCGAGTTCGAACGTGACCGCGGCGGTGCCGTTGTTCGCGCCGAGGTTGACGGCGAACGCGCGCGCTCCGGCCAGCGTCCCCGCCGAAACCACGAGTGAGCCGCTGTACGCGTTGCTGGCGACGTTGGTGACGGTCACGCGAAGGTGCGTCGGGTCGGTGAGCAGCGCGTCGGTGGGCACGAAGTCGGGCGCGTTCGTCGCCGTCGCGGTCGGGCTCGGGGAGGGCGAAGGGATGGCGGCGACGGTCGCCGTCGCGGCCACGGCAGTGGGTGTTTCTGCGCGGATGGGTACGAGCGCGAGCGACTCGGACACCTCCACGGCGGCCTTCTTCACCCAGCCTCCGCCGCTGGCATCGATGTAGAGCCACTCGCTGTCGGCCGTCTTGCCGAGCACCTTCACGGTCTGGCCCGAATTGAGCGTGCCGAGCGCCTCGCCGTTGTCGGCGGGGATGCGCCGGACCGTGACCTGGGCGGTCACACGGCCGACGATGTCGCGCGTGGCCGTGCCGATGTCCTCGACGCCGACGACGCGAACCTTGTCGGAGTCCTTCGTTGCGCCCGACTGCGTGGTCACGCGGACGAAGATGGAGTACTCGCCGCGCTTCTCCAGGCGAATGGGGAGGCTCGCGTTATAGACCTTCTCGGCGTTGGGCTGCGGCGCGCCAATCTCCTGGAACGCCTGGTCCCCCACGAAAAGCTGGAATTTTGTGATGGGCTCGCTCGCGTTGGCGGCGACGATCACGTCGTACTGGCGGCCGATATCGAGGCGGTCGCCAGCGCGCGGCGAATCAATGCGCACCTGGGCTTTCGCCGTCTCCGTGGCTGCCACGCCCGGGCCATCGTCGTCATCGCCGCGCACGACCGAGTACAGCAGGAAGACGGCCGCGGCGCCGACGAGCACCGCGAGCGCGATGAAGACATAGAACATGGGCTGACGGGCCGGGACGTCCGAGTAGTAGCGGTCGTCATAGTACTCGCCTTCGTCATACTCGTCGTACTCGCCGTCTTCGTCGTCGTAGTACTCGTCGTCGTCATCCCAGCCGTCGTCGCCGGCCACGGCGGCGCCACCCCCGAAGGCGGGGGGAGGGTTCGGGGTCCGCGGGGGGAGCGGAGGGGTCGCCGCGCCGATGATAGGTTCGTCAGGCGGGTACGACCCGGGTGTGTCAGTCATGCAATCCATCCGCTCTATACCAGCCGGTACGGAGCACGCGACGGCGCGTTTCGCTGATTATCGAATTCGAGGCGGGTACCGGCAAGAAATTTGCATGGCGGCGGTACGTCCTGATTACGAGCCGTTTACGCCCGCCACCCCACGGCATCGTCGCAACCGAGTTCTCGCGCCAGCCGGATAGCATAGCGGTCTGTCATCCCGGAGACGAAGTCCACCGCCCGGCGCTCGACCGGGTCGCCAGGCAGGGAGAACCCCGGGGAGATACCTCCGGGATGCTTGACGAAGTGCCGGAAGAGGAAGATCGCCACCCGTTTGCCGCGCTCGGCCTCGGCGCGCGTGCCATCGAACAGGTAGACACGCTGGAACATGAACTCGCGCAGCTCGTTCGCCGCCGCCGCGACCGCGGAGCTGAACCGGATGACGGGCGTTTCGTCGACCGGGCTCTCGCCAGTGGCAGCGTGGCTCGCATCGACGATGTCGCCGACGAGACGGTCCACGCGTGCTTCGTACGAGCCCCCGAGTTCGCGGCGCGCACTCCCCGGGAGGTCCTCCTCGGCGATGAGGCCGGCGCGGATGGCATCGAGGATGTCGTGGTTCACATAGGCGATGGCGTCGGCGACCTTCACGACCTGGCCCTCGAGCGTGACGGGCACGCCCCAGCCCTCGGCGAAGATGTCGGCGCGCGCCTTCGATGACTTCTCGATAGCGTCCAGGACTTCGTGGCTGAGGTTGAGGCCGGCGCCGCCGTTCTCCAGGCGGTCGAGCACCCGCACGGACTGGTAGTTATGCCGGAAGCCATCCGGCAGGCACTCCGCGAGAGCTTCTTCGCCCGCGTGGCCAAAGGGGCCGTGTCCGATGTCATGCCCGAGGGCCGCAGCCTCGGCAAGGTCCTCGTTCAAGTTCAGAGCCCGCGTGATGGCGCGCGCGACCTGCGCGACTTCGAGGGTGTGCGTGAGACGAGTGACATAATGGTCGCCTTCCGGCGCGACGAATACCTGCGTCTTGTGCTTCAGGCGGCGAAATGCCTTCGTTCGCAGCACGCGGTCGCGGTCGACCTGGTAGGCCGTGGCGAGCAACGGCGGCGCTTCCGGCCGGGCGCGACCCTTCGAGGTCAGCTCGCGCGCGGCGAACGGGCTCAGTGAGGCTTCGCGCGCAAGAAGCCGGTCACGGACGGTGGCGTGCTGCATCGCCGTCATTGTACGAGCCACGCCGACACTGGCTGTCGCCTCCGGCCACTCTCCGACCTTCGACCGAGCATTCGATGTGGCCTTTCGCGCATGGCGGGCGGCCCGTTCCGGGCGACGATGAGGGCACAGGAAGCAACACGGCGGCCACCAGCCGCGAGGAGAGAGACAATGGAAATCCAGGTCCTGACCTTCCGCGTCGACGAAGTGCCGGCCAACCACGTCGCCCTCTACATCGAGAGCGTCGAACTTGCCATCGGCGAGTTCAGCGGGCTGCTCTCCAGCCACTGGGTCCATCGCCGCGGTGGCGAAGTCGTGGGCGTGGTCGTGTGGGAGAGCGAGGCGGACTGCGAGCGGTTCCGGCACTCGGAACTGTACGCGCGCCTCATGCTCGACCCGTACGTCGAGGACTGTGGCGACGCCGCCTTCGAGGCCGGCACCCCCTGCCGCCAGCTGCCGACAGCCGACCAGGTGCTGGAAGCGTGGATGGCACTCGCGGCGTGAGCACGAAAAGGCCCGGCAGATTCCCGCCGGGCCTCGTGATCGTTTCGCCGGTTCCGCTCGCTACTCGCGGGAAGGCAGCTGCAGAGGCGCCCGGCCGAGCTTCGCTTCAGCGTCCGCGATGATTTCGCGGGTCTGGTCGATCATGTCGGGGCTGACGCTCACGCTCGTGGCGCCCCACTCGACGAGGTGCTCGGTGACCTCGGGGTACACGCTCGGCGCCTGGCCGCAGATGGACACGGTGAGGCCGCGGCGCCGGGCCGTGGTCACCGCCGTCTGGATGGCGAGCATCACCGCCTCGTTCCGCTCGTCGAACGTGGCCGCGAGCTTCTCGCTGTCGCGGTCGACGCCGAGCACGAGCTGGGTCAGGTCGTTCGAGCCGATGGAGATGCCATCGATGCCGACATCGATGAAGCGGTCGAGGATGAGGACGTTCGACGGGACTTCGACCATCATCCAGAGCTTGAAGTCGGGCGACCGGACAAGGCCTTCCTCGGCGAGAGCCTGCTTCACGCCCTGGAGTTCGGCCGGGGTGCGCACGAACGGCACCATGATGGCGAGGTTCGTAAACTCGCTCCGCACGAGCTTGATGGCATCGAGTTCGAGCCGGAAGATGTCGGGCTCCTGGATGTACCGGCTGGCGCCGCGGAAGCCGATCATCGGGTTCTCTTCCGAATGTTCGTACTTCGCGCCGCCGCGCAGGTTCGCGTACTCGTTCGTCTTGAAGTCGGTGAGGCGGTAGACCACGGGCCGGGGCGCGAAGGCGCGGCAGAACTCGCTGATGCCCTCCGCCAGCTTCTTTGTGTACTCCTCGGGGTGGCCGTCCTCGATGAACTGGCGCGGGTGCGTGCCAATCTGGGCGACGATGAACTCCGCGCGCAGCAGCCCCACGCCATCGACGTGACGCTTCGCCACGACCTCGGCCAGCTCGGGCTCCGCGAGGTTCACATAGAGCTTCGTGTTCGTCTTCAGGGTGGCAGCACGCGAATAGCGTTCCTTCTGCCGTTCAGCCCACTGGAGCCGGGCTTCGGCGCGGCCGTCGTAGATCACGCCGAGCGAGCCATCGACCGTGACCAGGCGGTCCACATCGAGCTTCGTGGCATCGCCCACGCCGACGACGCAGGGGATGCCGAGTTCGCGACTGACGATGGCGGCGTGGCAGGTGCGCCCGCCGCGCTCGGTGATGATGGCCGCGGCGCGCTTCATGGCGGGCACGAAGTCGGGCGTTGTCATCTCCGCGACGAGCACGTCGCCGGACTTGACGATGTCGATGTCGCGCGGGTCGTGGACCACGCGCACGATGCCGATCCCGACGCCGGGGCTGGCGGGCTGGCCCTTGAGGAGGACGGCGGCGGTCTCTTCCTCGCCCTCGTCGTCGTCCACGGCCACCTTCATGGTCGTGACCGGGCGGGCCTGCGTGAGGTAGAACTTCCCGGCCTCGTAGGCCCATTCGATGTCCTGGGGCCCGCCGTAGTGCTGCTCGACGCTGCGGCCGATGCGCGCGAGTTCGCGGATATCGGCGTCGTTAAGCTTGGGCAGATCGACGAGCGCGTCCGGGACAGGCTGCCAGGAGTTCGCGCCTTCGTGGCTGCCATCCGAATCGTGGGCTTTGGCGATCATGCGCGGCTGGGGCACGTGCGTCTTGCTCGTGATCACCAGCGAGTCCTTCTTCACCAGGTACAGGTCGGGCGAGATTTCGCCGGAGACGATGCCTTCGCCGAGTCCGTAGACGGCTTCGATCGTGATGGTCGTGGGGTCCGAACGCACGGGCTCGACCGTGAACATCACGCCCGACTTTTCGGACTGCACCATGCGCTGCACCGGAACGGCGAGCCCGACCTTGAGGTGGTCGTAACCAGCCTCTTCGCGATAGAAAATGGCCCGGCCTTCGAAGAGCGACGCCCAGCAGGCCTGGACCGCCTTCACGACGTTGTCGCCGCCCACGACGTTGAGGAACGTCGATTGTTGGCCCGCGAACGAGGCCTCCGGGAGGTCCTCGGCGGTGGCGGAGCTGCGCACGGCAACGGCGCCTTCGCCCAGTTCGCGGTAGGCCGCCTTGATCTCCTCGGCGATATGGGCCGGCATGGGTGCTTCGATGATGCGCTGCTTGATGCGCTCGGCGCGCTCATTCAGCGCGCGCGAGTCGGAGACATCGAGCCCGAAGAGCTCTTTCTTGAGCGCCGGTTCGAGGCCGTTCTGGGCGATGAAGTGAAAGTAGGTGTCAGCCGTGACCACGAAGCCGGGAGGCACGGGGATACCCGCGCGCGTGAGCTCTCCCAGGTTGGCGCCCTTGCCGCCAACGAGGCCAAGGTCCTCGCGGCCGACATCCTTGAACCAGACGACCGATCGTGCGAGTGAAATCATGAGAGCCTATACCTCCGCGGGGGCATCATAGGTGCGGCTGATAGCAGCGCGAATTATACCAGCGGCCCACCCGGCTCCCAACCCGGGAAGGGCCGCTCGTTACCTGCCCTATCGTCCGCTATTCGACCGTCACGGTCTTGGCGAGATTGCGCGGCTGGTCCACATCGCACCCGCGCCGCAGGGCCATCGCGTACGACAGGAGCTGCATCGGCACGGTGGCGACGATCGGCTCCAGCAGGGGCGCGACAGCGGGGATCTCGATGCACTGGTCCGCGAGCCGCGTCACGTGCGCGTCGCCTTCGGTGATGACGGCGATGACGCGTCCCCCGCGCGCCTGGACCTGCTCGATGTTCGAGACGATCTTCGAACGAAGCGCGTGCGTGGTCGCGATGGCCACGGTGAGGAAGGAGGGGTCGATGAGGGCGATGGGGCCGTGCTTCATCTCGCCGGCGGCATACCCCTCGGCGTGGACATAACTGATCTCCTTCATCTTCAGCGCACCCTCCAGCGCGACGGGGAAGGCAAGGCCCCGGCCGAGGACGAGGAGATGCTCGGCCTCGTGGTACTGGTCCGCGAGGCGGGTGTAGACGCCCATGTCATCGAGCGCCCGGCCGACGGCGTCCGGCACGCGCGTGAGGTCCTGGATGCGCTCACGGAGCTCGCCCGGCCCGAGGCGGCCTTTCGCCAGCCCAAGACGCAGCGCCAGTGCATAGAGCGCCGCGATCGCCGTCGTGAAGCACTTCGTGCTGGCCACCCCCCGTTCGAGACCAGCGCGCGTGTACACCGTCCCGTGGGCGACGCGCGTGGTCTGCGCGCCCTGCGTGTTGCAGATGGTGACCTGGAGGGCGCCGGCCGCGCGCGCGACGTTCATCGCCTCCAGCACGTCGACGGTCTCGCCTGACTGGCTCACGGAGACCACCAGCGCGTTCGGCCCGAGGATGGGGTCGCGATAGCGGAACTCGCTCGCGTTATCGACCTCGGCGGGGATGCCGGCCAGCTCCTCGATGAAACGCCGCCCGATCATCGCCGCGTGGAGGCTCGTGCCCATGCCGATGAGCACCACCCGGTCGATGCTCGCGAGGCGTGCTTCGGCCGGCCCGAGGTCGGCGCAGTGGACCTCCGGAGGCTCCTGGGAAACGAGCGACTGGATGGTGTCGGAGAGGCTCTCGGGCTGCTCCATGATCTCCTTGAGCATGAAGTGCGGGTACTGGCCCTTGAGCGCGCTCGCGGGGTCGATATCGATCTCGCGCACCGGAACATCCACCGGCGAACCGTGCTCATTGACGTAACGCGCGCCCGTCTTCGTGATCTCCGCGACCTGTCCGTCGGCGAGGAAGGCGACCTGGCGGGTGCGCGGGAGCACGGCGGCGAGGTCGCTCGCCAGCACCATCTCGTCCTTTCCGTAGCCGAGGACGATGCCGCCGGCGTTGCCCACGCGGGCGGCGACGATGATGCCCGGTTGCGTGGGACTCATCGCGAGGATGGCCTGTGAGCCTTCGAGCTGGCTGCAGGTGATGCGCAGCGCATCGAGCAGCGAACGGCCGGACTTCACCAGCCCTTCCATGAGGTGGGCGATGGTCTCGGTGTCGGTTTCGCTGACGAACTCGTGGCCTTCGGCGCGGAGGCGGGCGCGCAGCTCGGCGTAGTTTTCGACGATGCCGTTGTGGATGACGACGACTTCGCCGGCACAGCTTCGATGCGGATGGGCGTTGATGTCGCTGGGGCGTCCGTGCGTGGCCCAGCGCGTGTGGCCGATGCCGGTGGTGGCGGCGCTCGCATCGAGCGCGTTGAGGGCGGCCTCAAGGTTGGCGAGCTTCCCCTCGCGCTTGGTGATGCTGACGACGCCGCCATCAGGTTCGAGGACGGCGATACCGGCGGAGTCGTAGCCGCGGTATTCGAGGTCGTGCAGGGCGGAGAGAAGGACGGGCGCGGCGGGCTCGGTGCCCACGTAACCCACGATTCCACACATAACTCAGCAAACTCCCTCTGGCGCCACCGGGTATGCGGTGGCGCTGGGCGGCCGGGATGGACCGGGCCGCGAGACTGGGCGTGAGGTTGAGGTGGACGTGTGGGGAGGGTGCGCGACACCCTTCGCACGTGGGAGCGGATCTGTCAGCCGGTTGCCCGTGCTGGTTTGGCCGCTGCCTGACGACTGTGCATGCCGGGGGGCCATCCGCCGAGTGTTTCGATACTGCCCCCGCCTCGTCATCCGTGGCCGGTGTGGCCGCGGACCTGGCGCTTCACTGGTTTCACGTCCTGGGATGCCGCGGTTGTTTCCGCGCGATTCACCTCCTGCTTGCCGACCCAGTCTCGCCCGCGGGCGATTGGTCCGTCAATCGCCTCAGCAGTCGGCGCGGGCGATGCCGGCGAGGCCCAGGAACTCGTCCTCCCATTCGAGGACCACGCGGATCACGTCCGCCGTGATGGCGTTCGGGTTGCCGGAGACACCGCGATCGATGAGTTCGCGTTCGATGCGAGGCGCGTTTTCCGCGGCGGCGCCGGCCTGGATGCCAAGCTCCCGTTCGACCGCGAGGATGAGGTCCACCACTTCGCCGGCGAGGTACACGCCGTCTTCCTGCATCTGTTCCCAGACCCATTCGGCGCATTCATCCAGCAGTTGGGGGGTGAGCTTGGTCATGTTCGCTGTCGTCCTCGGGTTTCCAGACTAACGGCACCCCGGGGAAGGAGCCACAGCAGCGGGGTCACGCGCCGGGCGCGCCCGCCTCATCGCGAAGCTGCTTCAGCCGGCGGATGTTCTCGGCGTCGGGGCCTTTGCCATCGATCCCCGGGACTTCCAGCAGGAACGGCACATCGGCGAACGCGCGGTGCGCCATGAGCGTGCGAAAGCCGTCGTACCCGATGGAACCTTCGCCGATGTTCTCGTGGCGGTCCTTCACCCCGCCGAGCGCTCCCTTGCTGTCGTTCGCGTGCACCGCGCGCAGGCGGCCGGGGCCGAGTTCGTTCGCGAGCTCGGTGAGCGCCAGCTCGCAGCCTTCCGTGTTCGCGATGTCGTACCCCATGGCGAAGGCGTGGCAGGTATCGAGACAGATGCCAAGGCGCGGGTCATCACCGAGGCCGCGGATGAGGCTGCCCAGTTCGGCGAAGCTGCGGCCCATGCAGTTCCCCTGCCCGGCGTTGTTCTCGAGCAGAAGGCTCACGTGCTCCGGCGCGCGTTCGAGCACGGTGCCGAGCAGCCGGCAGGCCTGGTCGCGCACGGCATCGAAACCGAGGCCGAGGTGGCTGCCCACGTGCACGATGACGCCTTCGATCCCGAGCCGGCCGGCCCACTCCAGGTAGCCCCCGAGCGATGCGACCGACTTCTCCTGGATGGCCTCGTCCTGGCTGCCGAAGTTGCTCAGGTAGATGGCGTGGGTGAACACGGGGATGGCGGCTTCGCCGCGCGCGGCGATGAAGGCTTCCGCCTGCTCATCGGACAGCGCGGGGAGGCGCCATTGCTGGGGGGCCGAAAGGAACACCTGCAGCGCTTCCGCGCCCATGGCGAGCGCTTTCGGGAACGCGGTGTGCGGGCCGCCCGCGCTCGATACGTGTGCTCCGATGCGCATGCCTCACCCCCGTGGGGCGAGTATACCGGTCACTTTGTGCGTACGTTAGGTTGGCCGGGCACGAAGAAGGGGCGGGCCGCAGTGGCCCGCCCCTTCGCGGTTTCATCGCCGGTGCGGTGTCAGGCGGCGGCCTGGCGCGTTACCGATTCGCGGCGCTGCGCGCGGCGCTCGAGCATGTAGCCGAAGCCGCGGACATTGATGATGTAGCTCGGCTCCGCCGGGTCGACTTCGACCTTGCGGCGGATGCGCCGGATGTAGACCTTCACGATCTCCTGCGCTTCGCGCTCAGAGTAGGTGTAGTCCTGCACCGCGCGGAGGATTTCGACCGGGCTCACCACCTTGCCGGCGTTGCGGGCGAGGTAGGCCAGGATCTTGAACTCCGTGGGCGTGAGCGGGATGGTCTCGTGGTTGCGCACCGCCTGGCAGCGGTCGAAATCGAGCATGAGGTCGCGCACGTTGATGACGCTCGGCTCATCCTCGGTCTCCACCGGGGCGGATTGCACGCGGCGGCGGCCGAGGGCCACGAGCTGCGCGGTGAGCACATCGACGCCGTCGGTATCGCGCAGGCAGAGGTCGGCGCCGGCTTCGAGGGCCGAGCTCATCCCCTGCGGGTTCGGGCCTGGCGCGATCACCAGCAGGGTCGCGCTGCTCGCGCGAGCCACGGCACGCACGAGCGCGACATCGCCCTCGGCGCGCGGGTCGATGGCCAGGACGACGAGGTCAGGGCCGAATTGCGCGAGGAGCCGTTCCGTTTCACGGTCGTGCGGACGCTCGGTCGTGGTATAGCCCTGGCGCGCAAGCGCGGGCAGCACATCGGACGAGCGGTACTCGCGCGTGTGCGTGACGAACGCGACCGCGTTCCGGAAGCTCTCTTCGTATCGGTCGGGCATATCCTTCCCTCATCTCCATACTTGCGGCCGTGCGGGCCGCCCACCTCGCGGCCACCTGCCGAATCGCTTTCGCGCCCGGCATGCGGCCAATCCTCTCCCCTATCTTCGGCAGCGAGTGCGTGACTCTGAGGGGGCAACGGTTGAGGGGAAGGGGTGCATTTGTCATCGCGAACACCCCGATGCCACCGGTTTCGCCCGTGGTACCAACGAAATGCGCCCCGGCGGTTCCGCCGGGGCGCATTGAAGAGGTTTCGTGCGGACGTCAGGCCGCGTTGGAGAGCATCGAGCGCCGCAGCCGTTTCACCGCCTGGGCGTGAAGCTGGCTGACGCGCGTCTCCGACACATCGAGCACGGCGGCGATGTCTTTCATGGTGAGATGCTCAACATAATAGAGCGACACCACCAGCCGTTCGCGGTCGGGGAGGCCCTGGACGGCGCGGGCGAGGTCCTCGTAGAGCTCGCGTTCTTCGAAGCTCCGGGTGAAATCGAGGCCTTCGTCGCTGGTCGGCATCTCCGCCGCCGGGAAGGAGTCGCCGTCTTCGTCGCGGTCGAGCATGCGGTCGAGCGAAACGGTGACCCAACGCGCGTTCGATGACGCATCGCGGAACTGGTCGATGGTCATGCCCAGGTGCGCGGCGGCCTCGCCATCGTTCGGCGTCCGCCCCAGGATCATCTCAAGTTCGCTCTCGGCGCGCTGCACTTCGCGGGCCTTCTGGCGCATGGTGCGGCTGAGGCGGTCCATGCGGCGGAATGCGTCGATCATCGCGCCACGGATGCGGCGAACGGCGTAGGCGTGAAAGTTCGTGCCCTTTTCGGGGTCGTACCGGCGGACGGCCTCGATGAGACCGCAGGTGCCGTACCCTACAGCGTCCTCGAATTCGAGCACGCCGGGGATTTCCAGCGGCAGCGTCCGCGCGATGCGGCGCACGAGCGGCGTGTATTGAAGGACGAGGTCCTGCTGTTCTTCGAGCGTGAGCCGGCTGCCGGGCTTTGTCAGTTCGGCGAGCGGAGCATCGCTCTCATCGTGTTCGCGGCCATCCTGCCAGGTGTCCATTCCCCACCCCCGATGCGCGCCCGCCCCGCATCCCACCACGGGAGTTGTCGTGCATCTAGCCGGATTGTTCAGGGAGCGCCGGTGACAGGACAACGAGTCAGAGGGTGGAGTGTGGGTGGACGCGGGACCTGGCGTGCAGGGGAGGTGCCGGAATTGCGACCAGGTGGCACTCCCAAGGGCTCTCCCACAAGGCTCTTCGCATCATAACTGATATAGTGCGAAGTTCCCGGCTGACAGCAGATGGCCTGTTCGCGACCGATGGCCGGCCGAGCCAGGCCCCTCCCCATGGACCACGCAGGGAGTAAACGGCACGTAAGTGCCGAAATTGTCGGCGTATCCGGGCGGCGGGTAGACTCGAATTCCTTCCTTTACACATTTGCTTCGCGAAAGGCGGTTCTCGCCCGCATGGATATCCCGCATAGCACGGCCCGCCCGGGCGGAGCCGAACGCGCCGCTCGCGCCGCCGTCCTCGTCTTTCTCCTGCTCGCGAGCGTCACGCTCGCCTTCGGCCTCGGCTACGGCATCCGCGACCTGCGCGGCGGCGACGACGACGGCAACGGCACCACCAGCGGCGGCGGCTCAACGCGCACCGCCTCGGTCCGCGTCGATGACACCGTCGGCGCGGTGAGCATCAACGAGATCTACGAGTTCCTCAAAGAGAATTACGTCGACAAGAAGAATCTCGACCCCAACCTGCTCAAGGACGCCGCCATCGGCGGCATGATCACTTCCCTCAACGACCGCGAGACGCACTACCTCACGCCGGACGACATTAAGAGCGGAGCGCTGGACATGGGGTCGAGCTACCAGGGCATCGGCGCCACCGTCTCGGATTCGAGCGGGCAGGTCACGATCGTGGCGCCGTTCCGCGATTCGCCCGCCGAGAAGGCCGGCATTCGCACCGGAGACATCATTCTCGAGGTCGATGGCAAGTCGACCGACGGCTGGACGGATTCGCAGGCGGTGGAGGTCATCCGCGGACCCAAGGGCACGACGGTCGTACTCAAGGTGAAGCACACGGACGGTTCGACAGAGACGATCTCCGTGGTGCGCGGCGAGATCCCCATCGAGAGCGTCTTCACCGAGCCGAACCTGGAGATCATCCCCGGCGAGAGCGGCAAGACCATCGTCGACCGCAGCGGCAAGGTGGCCACGGACATCGCCTATGTCAACATCTCGCAATTCCACGAGCAGACGCTCTCGGAATTGCGGTCGAAGATGAAGGACGTTGAGTCGAAGGGGTACAAGGGGCTGATCGTGGACCTGCGGGCAAACCCGGGCGGGCTGCTCACGGCCACGCGCGATGTCGCCGACGAGTTCCTCGCGAAGGGCGTGATCATTTCCCAGATCGATGCCGAAGGGAAGCAATCCAGCGACTCGGCGAAGGCCGGCGGCATCCTCACGCGTATCCCGATCGTCGTGCTCCAGGACGCGGGCAGCGCCTCCGGCGCGGAGGTGCTCGCGGCGGCCCTGCGCGACAACGGCCGGGCGAAGATCATCGGCACGACGAGTTTCGGCAAGGGCACGGTCAACCGGCTGTTCCAGCTGAAGGACTGCGGCCAGTCGAACTGCGGCGCCATCTACATGTCAATCGCGCGCTGGCTCACGCCCAAGGGTGAGCAGATCGAAGGCGTGGGCATCGCGCCCGACATCGAGGTGAAGATGACCGCCGAGGAGTACATCGACCAGGGCGACATCCAGATGTTCAAGGCGATCGAAATGCTGCGCGCCAACCCCTGAGCGCGTACGATGCGGGTATGTCGCGCATGCCTGCATCCGATATGTGGCGACGTGCTGCCGTGCTGGCCACGGCTTCCGGGATCTTGCTCGCGATGTCGCTCGCCGCACCGGCGGCCCCCGCCCGGGCGAAACCACTCGTCCCGGCCTATGTCATCGTCCTCATGGAGTCGGGGCCGGTGGAGTTCTCGCAGGCCGAACTCGAAGCGTGGGCGGCGGATGCCACGCTGCTGACCGGCTCCGACGCGCCATCCGAGCCCGTGGGCGCCGTGCCCGCCGTGGCCTTCTGGGGCCGGCCGGATGACCTCACCCGCGGACAACGTCTCTCGTTCGCCACATCCGAGGCAGGGCGCGCGAACGGCGTGTGGTGGGCGCCGTCTGGCCCGGGCGGGACACTGCTCCTCCGTTCGCGGGTAGGCACGGTGAACGGGAGCGCGGCCCTGGTGCAGGAGATCGGATTCCGCTCACTCCGGCCGCTTCCCGCCGGCGTCGTGTCACCACCGGATCGCGCGCGCGACGAAAGCCCGGACCGCGCGGCGTGGCTCGCGGGGACGGTGGCCATGACCGTCGTGCTGGCGGCCGGGAGCATGGTCTGGCAACTCCGGCGGCGGCAACGCACCAACGCGTGACCTTCAGCCGCAACCTTTGAGCCCTGATAGACTGGGGACAGCACCGCGGCCCCGGTCACCCCTGGCCGGGGCCGTTTCCGTGAGTTAGCCGCAGGAAGCCAGGCGCACCCAATGAGCGAATCGACCATAGCCCAGAACCGGCGCGCCCGGTACGACTACGAGATCCTCGCTCGTTTCGAATGCGGCATCGTGCTCACGGGGTCCGAGATCAAGGCCGTTCGCGAGCACAAGGTCCAGTTGCAGGGCTCCTACGCGCGCATCAAGGGCGGCGAGGTGTGGCTCGTGGAGGCGCACATCGCGCCCTATTCGAACGCCGGGTACGCCAGCCACGACCCGAAGCGCGACCGCAAGCTGCTCCTGCATCGCAAGGAGATCGTACGCATCGAGGAGATGGTGGGCGCGCAGGGGCTCACGCTGGTGCCGCTCGCGATGTACTTCGTGCGCGGGAAGGCGAAGGTCGAGCTCGGGGTGGCACGCGGCCTCAAGCGTTATGACAAACGTGAGCGCATCGCCGAGCGCGACGTGCAGCGCGACATCGCACGCGCAGTCCGCAGAAACGCCTGAAGCCATAGCTTCGAACGCGGTGCGCGCTAGCGGGGTTGGTGCTAGCGTGACGAGTGGCGCGTCCCCCGGGCCAGCGCCTTCCAAACCTGTTGGATCTGGGTACCACCATGGCGAAAGTCGGCATCATGGAGACGGCCATCCGCGATGGCCATCAGTCGTTGCTTGCCACGCGCATGCGCACCGAGGACATGATCCCCGTCCTCGAGCAGATGGACGAAATCGGTTACCACGCAATCGAATGCTGGGGCGGCGCCACCTTCGATACCTGCCTTCGCTTCCTCCGCGAGGACCCCTGGCAGCGCCTTCGCGACATCAAGGCGCGCCTCAAGAAGACCCCCACCCAGATGCTTCTCCGCGGCCAGAACGCCGTCGGGTACCGGCACTACGCCGACGATGTGCTCTTCGCCTTCTGCGACCGCGCGGTCCAAAACGGCATGGACATCTTCCGCGTGTTCGATGCGCTGAACGATGTCCGCAACCTTGAAGCGCCCTTTGCGGCGGTGAAGAAGGCGGGCGGCCACATCCAGGGCGCGCTCTGCTACACCACCAGCCCGGTGCACGACGTGGAGACCTTCGCGAAGCTCGCCGACGACATGGTCTCGATGGGCGCCGACTCGCTCTGCATCAAGGACATGGCGGGCATCCTCAGCCCCGGCATGGCGCGCGCGCTCGTGACGCGCATCAAGAAGGACCACCCGGACAAGCTGCTGCAGATGCACTGCCACGACACTTCCGGCTACTCCGAGATGGCGTATCTGCAGGGCGTCATGGCCGGCGCCGATGTCATCGACACGGCCATCAGTTCGCTCGCGGGGGGCACTTCGCAGCCCGCGACGGAGACGCTCGTCGCGGCGCTTTCGGAATTCCCCGAGCACGCCACCGGCCTCGACCTGGGCAAGCTGGGCGAGCTTGCGGCCTACTTCAAGGATGTGCGCCGCAAGTACTGGCGGTTCGAAAGCGGCCTCCTCGGTATCGATGCCGGCGTGCTCCAGCACCAGGTGCCCGGCGGCATGATTTCCAACCTGGTCGGCCAGCTTCGCGACCAGGGCGCCGAGGCGAAGCTTCCGCTGGTGCTCGAAGAGAACGCCCGCGTGCGCGAGGACCTCGGCTTCCCGCCGCTCGTCACCCCCAGTTCGCAGATCGTCGGCACGCAGGCCGTGCTGAACGTCCTCACGGGCAAGCGGTACGCGAGCGTGACCAAGGAAACGCGGAACCTCGCGAAGGGCATGTACGGGCGCACGGGCACGCCGATCGCCGCGGATGTGCTCGCGACCATCCTCGGGGACGAGGCACCCATTACGCACCGCCCGGCCGACGACCTCGCGCCCGAGATGGAGGCCGCCACCGCCGAGATCGGCGACCTCGCGCGGGATACCGACGACGTGCTGAGCTACCTCATGTTCCCCGGCCCGGGGAAAGAGTTCCTCGAATGGCGCCAGGGAGGCCTCGGGCCGGAGCGTGAACTCGTGGCCGCCGTCATCGGGGCGCTCGTCATCGGCGAAAAGAAGGCCCAGGCGCCCGAACCGGTGGCCGTGGCCGCCGCGGGTGAGCCCGCCGGCAGTTCCTGGAGGAGCTACGGCCGCCTCCGCCAGATGCGCTAACGTCCGCGCCGCGGACCCACCGAGGGGAGAACCACGAATGGCGAAAGTCACGATTGGCGGCCGGAGCTACGACGTCGAAGTGCGCGGCGACAGCGTCATTGTCGATGGCCAGGAGTTCCCGGTGACCGTTCGTAATGACGGCGCCCACCTGACCGTGAACGCGGGCGGCGCCGGTTACCGGGTGCAGCTTCCCGCGGCCGATGCCCGGGGCAGCGGAATGGCCGTGCAGGTCGACTATCGCCCGTTCACCGTGGAGTACGAAGGCCGTCTCGGTGGCGGCGCGGCGCCGGCCCGCCAGGCACGGACGACGGCGCCATCGGCCGCCTCCGCGCCAGCCGCGGCGGTGAAGGGCGCGGTCGTCGCGCCCATCGCGGGGAAGGTCCTGCGCGTGCTGGCGAAGGTCGGCGATACGGTCGCGCGCGGCGATGTCCTCCTCATCCTCGAAGCGATGAAGATGGAGAACGAGGTGAAGGCCAGCGCCGACGGCACCGTCAAGGAAGTGGCCGCCGTGGCAGGCGCGAAGGTGACCGAAGGCGAAACGCTGGTGGTGGTGGGCTAGCCTCAGCGGCTGATACGCGGCTGTAACGTTTCCCCGCGCGGAATCCACGTATCAGCATGGGCTATACCTTGGCTCCCCGTCTTCACTTTCAGGCTATACCGCTCTATTCTCTTCGTGGGCTTTTCGCCTGTAAGAGGACGTATGGCTGTTTCCGAGGCTCCCCATAACCTGAGTGACGTCGTGATCGCGAACGCGAGCGTCGTCCATCGCAACCTTTCGAGCCCTGTGCTCTACGAGCATGCGGTCCGGCGGGGAGAGGGGAAGCTCCTCCAGGGCGGCACATTCGCCGTCGCCAGCGGCGAGCGCACGGGCCGCAGCCCCGACGACAAGTTCGTCGTGCGGACGCCCGAGATCTCCGAGCACGTCTGGTGGGGCAAGCACAACCAGCCCATGACCGTGGACACCTTCGAGCGCGTCCGCGGCCGCATCCTCAAGTACTTCAAGGACCGCGAGCTCTACCTCCAGGACTGCGTCGTTTCGCAGGACCCGGACCATCGGCGCACCGTGCGCGTGGTGAGCGAGCAGGCCTACCACAGCCTCTTCGCGCGCACCATGTTCATCCCCTCGAAGCCGCTGCCCGAGGGCCAGTCGCCGCAGCTGACCATCCTCCATGCGCCGTTCCTTCGCCTCGAAGGTGAAACCGATGGCATCAACAGCGACGCCGTCGTCGCGCTGAACCTGACCGAGGGCGTGATCCTCATCGCCGGGACCGCCTACGCCGGCGAAATGAAGAAATCCGTCTTCACAGCGATGAACTACTACCTCCCGCTCGATGGCATCCTTTCGCTGCATTCGGCCGCGAACGTGAACCCGAAGACCGGGCAGTCGGCGCTCTTCTTCGGCCTCTCCGGCACGGGCAAGACCACGCTCAGCACCGACCCGGAGCGTCTGCTCATCGGCGACGACGAGCACGCCTGGACCGAGAACGGCATCTTCAACATCGAAGGTGGCTGCTACGCCAAGGTCATCCGGCTCTCCGCGGAAGCCGAGCCCGACATCTTCGAGACCACGCACCTCTTCGGCACCATCCTCGAAAACGTCGTGTTCGATGAGCACGAGCGCCACGTGGACCTGGACGACGATTCGCTCACCGAGAACACGCGTGGCAGCTACCCGCTCAACTCGCTGGCGAACGTGTACCAGCAGGAAGTGGCGCCGCACCCGTCGCACGTCATCCTGCTCACCGCCGACGCGTTCGGCGTTCTGCCGCCGCTGGCGAAGCTCTCCACGCCGCAGTCGCTGTACCACTTCCTCAGCGGGTATACGTCCAAGCTTGCCGGCACCGAACTGGGCATTACGCAGCCGAAGCCGAACTTCAGCCCCTGCTACGGTGCTCCGTTCATGGCGCTGAACCCGACCGTCTACGCCGAACTGCTCCAGGAGCGGCTCGACCAGACGGGGGCGCAGACCTGGCTCGTGAATACGGGCTGGACCGGCGGCCCCTACGGCGTCGGCAACCGCATCGCCATCCAGGAGACGCGGAAGATGGTCCGCGCCATCCTCAACGACGCCTTTTATGGCGCCACCTTCCGCCACGACGACACCTTCAACGTCGATGTCCCGGTCGCCTGCCCGGGCGTCGACCAGAAGCTGCTCGACCCGCGGGCGATGTGGGCGAACCCGGCCGATTACGACAAGGCGGCGGCGGACCTGGCGGCGCAGTTCCGCGCGAACTTCGAGCAGTTCCGCAGCCTGGTCAGCCCCGAGGTGGCGGTCGCCGGCCCCTGAGCCGGCCCTGCACGACGCGTTCACGAAGGGGCCCCAACGAAATCGTTGGGGCCCCTTCGCATTTCCTGCGTTGGGCGGTCGACCGAGGCGGAGTGCAGGCTTACACTCGTGTCGCCGCGCACGACGCGCGCCAAACGTACCCCAGGAGCCGGGTGTGGTTGTCACGTATCTCCGCGACCAGCGTCACCACGGAACGATCGCCGAAATCGCGAAGGTGAAGTTCGCGTTCCCGAACGCGGAGTTCCCGGACTTCGAAACGATCGTCAACAACCCGACCCCGTCGATGTCCGTGGGCGAGGAGAACGGCAAGCCGCTCTACCCCGACATCGTCGCCGTTCGCCGCCCGGGGACGTGGCTCCAATTCATGGCCGAGGTCGAAACCACCGACTCCGTGAACGAAGAGAGCGCGCTCACCCGCTGGCTGCCGTTGTCGAAGTGCGGCGACCTCCTCATTTATGTCCCGCAGGGCTGCGTGCCCGAGGCGAAGCGCCTCTGCAAGAAGTTCAACATCCAGGTGAAAGGCATCCGCACCTGGCGCTTCCGGCCAGTCTGGGGCCTCGACGTCTCCGAGGCATGAGCGACGCCGCGGCCGGGGCGCGAACACCGATCAACGTGTTCTTCGACGTCGACCACACGCTGGTCTTCGTCAGCCATGAGGTAAACGCCCTCCGCCCCCGCGCCCACGATGCCATGCGCCTGCTGAAAGCCGCGGGCCACGGGGTGTACGTCTGGTCCGCGGGTGGCAAGGATTATGTCGAGCGCATCGTCGACATGCATGGCCTGCGCCAGTTCGTCGATGGCTGCTTCGACAAGGACCCCAAGGTCCAGCCGCGCCCCGATTTCATCATCGACGACGACTGGTACCTCGTGGAGAAGTACGGCGGGCATTGTGTGAGCCAGTACAAGGCCGTGAACGACGAGGACGCCGAGCTGCTTGTGGCGCTCGAATCGCTCGCCAAGCTCGGCCACCTCTAGCCGCGGCCCGGTGTTCCCTCGCCCCGGCGCCGTGATTTTCGATTGCGACGGCGTACTCCTCGATAGCGAACGCGCGATGGCCGAACTCTGGTGCGAAGGGCTGGGCGCGGCCGGCGGCGCCATCACGGTCGAGCAGTGGCTCACGCGGATCACAGGGCTCAGTGGCTTCCGGCAGCGCGTTCACGACGAACTGGGCGTGCGGGTGAGCGACGCCCAGTGGGCAGCCATCCAGGCATCCGAACCCGCGGCGCTCGCCGCGGTGACGGCCGTCCCGGGAATGCACGAGGCCGTGGCCGCCGTGACCGTACCGCGCTGCGTCGCCTCGTCCAGCGGGCTCGAACGGCTGCACCGCACGCTCTCGACCGCCGGGCTGCTCCCGCTCTTCGCCCCCCATGTCTACAGCGCCGCGCAGGTGGCACGCGGCAAACCCGCCCCGGACCTGTTTCTGCACGCGGCGGCATCGCTGGGGATGGAAGCGGATGCCTGCGTGGTAGTCGAGGACAGCATCCACGGGGTGGAGGCGGCACACGCGGCGGGCATGCGCGTCATCGCGTTCGCGGGCGGGTCGCACATCGTCCCGGCCGTGCGTGAACGGCTGGCGGCGTCCGGCGCGAATGCCCTCGCCCACGATGCCGCCGAGCTGCGAGGCATCCTCGGGTTCTGACGCGCCGGTACACTGTCCCCGTGCTTTTCGATGCATCGGACCGCGAGCGCATTCATGCGGGCAGCGTCACCGTGACGTACCGGCTGTGGCGGGCGCCGCAGGCCCGTGCCGGCGGCATCTACCGCTTCGACCCCGGGCGGATCGTGGCCGAATCAGTGGAGACCGTGCTCGCGGGGGACATCTCGGACGCGGCCGCCGCGCAGGCCGGCTTCGCCGGTGCGGAAGCACTGCTCCAGGCACTTCGCAGGCGCACCGGGGAGCCGATCGGGCCCGGGACCCTGCTCTGGCGCGTGGCCTTCCGGTACGAGGATGCGCCGGCGCCGCCGTCGCGAACGAAGACGCTGGACCCGGACGCAATCCTGTCGCGCCTCTCCCGGGCCGACGCCGCATCGGGGACACCCTGGACCGCGGCCACGCTCGCCGCCATCGCCGCTCGGCCTCGCACACCCGCTCGCCTTCTCGCCGCGAACGCCGGGATGGAGACGCTGCCGTTCAAGGCGAACGTGCGGAAGCTCAAAGCGCTCGGCCTCACCCTCAGCCACGAGGTGGGATACGAAGTCACGGCGCTCGGCCGCGACGTGCTTGGGCTGCTGGGAGTCGGCGGATGACCCACCGCGTCCTGTTCGTGGAGCCGTTCCATGGCGGGAGTCATGCCGCGTTCGCCGAGGGGTTGCGCGCGCATTCGCGGCACGAGATCGTGCTCCTCACCCTGCCCGAAACGGAATGGCGGAGGCGCATGCGCCTGGGGGCACAGGAACTCGCGCCGCTCGCCCTCGCGCTCCCCGGGCAGTTCGATGCGCTTATCGCGACCGACATGCTCGACCTGAGCGGGTTCCTCGCACTCACGCGGCGGCGCTTCGCGGAGACGCCGGTGCTGTTCTACTTCCACGAGAACCAGTTCACCTACCCCCGCATCCGTGGCACGAAGCTGAACAGCTGGTTCGGGGCGATGAACTACCTCTCGGCGCTCGCCGCGGACCGCGTGGCGTTCAATTCCGCCTACCACCGCGAGGAGTTTCTTGCCGCGCTCCGTACGCTCGACCATCAGCCCAACAACTGGCTCGAAGCACGCGCCATCGACCTCATCGAAGCGAAAAGTGGCGTCCTTCCCGTGGGCGTCGAACTCCACTGGCTGGACGATCCCGCCATCGCGGCGGCCGAACCGAAGCGTCAAGAAGGGGACGGGCCACTCGTGCTTTGGAACGCGCGCTGGGAGTTCGACAAAGCCCCGGACGTGTTCGCGCGCGCTGTTCGCCGCCTGGCCGATGCCGGGCTCGCGTTCCGGCTTGCGCTCGCGGGCGACCCGGGCCCGAACCCTCACCCGGCAATGGCGGAGCTGGGGGAGTCGCTCGCGGCGCGCGTCGTGCAGTTCGGGCGCCTCCCCGGCCGAAGCGCGTATGGCAGGCTGCTGAACGATGCGGACATCGTGGTCAGCACCGCCCGGCACGAATTCTTCGGCGTCGGCATGGTGGAGGCGCTCCATGCGGGTTGCTTCCCCATCGCGCCGGCCGCCCACAACTACCCGGCGCTCATCCCCGAATCGCTGCACGGCGCGTGTCTGTGGCACGACGAGGACGACCTCGCGACGAAGCTCGCGGCGGCTATCGAAGGGCGGCGTCCGGGGCTCGCGGCGCTGTGCGAGTCGGCGGCGCGCTACGGCTGGGATCGCATCGCGCCGCAGTGGGATGCGGCCATCGACGGACTGGTGGGCCACGTTCCGTAGCGCTTCAGGCCGTTCGCGCACCGCCCGGCTTGGGTCTACGCTATGGCGCGCATGGGACCCGGACGGGCCCGAAGCAGGTGGTCCGTATGCTCCTCACGCTCGATATCGGCAACACCTCCATCCACATCGGGTTGTTCGAAGGTGACCAGCTCCGCGACACCTGGCGGATCGGGGTCGAGACCGAACGCATGCCCGACGAGTACGGCGTCTTCCTCATGACGCTGCTCTTCACCCGGCGCCTCCAGCCCTCGGACATCGACGCCTGCATCATCGGCTGCGATGTCCCACCGCTGATCCCAACCTTCCAGCAGGTGTGCAAGAAGTACTTCGGCGTCGAGCCGCTCATCGTCGGGCACGGCATCCGCACCGGCGTGCGCATCCTCTACGACAACCCGAAGCAGCTCGGTGCGGACCGCATCGTCGATGCCGTCGCCGCGATCAAGACGTACGGCCCGCCGGTGATCGTCGTGGACTTCGGCACGGCGACCGTCTTCGATGCCGTCAACGAGGCCGGCGATTACCTTGGCGGCGCGATCGCCCCCGGGATCGGCATCGCCAGCGAGGCGCTCTTCAGCCGCGCGGCGATGCTCTACCGCGTCCAGCTTGAACGCCCGCCGCAGGCCATCGGCAAGAACACCATCCACGCGATGCAGTCGGGCATCCTCTTCGGCTATGTCGGCCTCGTCGAGGGGCTCGTCAACCGGTTCAAAGCCGAGCTCAGCGGCGACGTCAAGGTGGTCGCGACGGGCGGCTGGGCGAAGCAGATCGCGAAGGAGACGGACTGTCTCGACATCGTCGATTCGAACCTGACGCTGAACGGCCTGCGCATCATCTACGACCTGAACTGGCCCGCCTGACGGCGAACGCGGAGGGATGACCATGTCTGGCGAGATGGTCCGCGAACGGCTGCCGCTTGAAGGGCGCCATGTCGTTCTCGGGGTGACAGGTTCGATTTCGGCCTTCAAGGCGGCGGACCTCGCGAGCAAGCTGCGCCAGGCGGGCGCCGCCGTCGAGGTCGTGATGACGCCCGCCGCCACGCAGTTCGTGACCCCCCTGACCTTCCAATCCCTCACTGCGCGTCCCGTGGTCGTGGACATGTTCACCGCGGCGGAGGCCGAGGCCCACGTCGAGGTCGCGCGCCGCGCCGCCGCGCTGGTCATCGCCCCGGCCTCGGCCGATTGCATCGCGAATCTCGCGACCGGACGCACGCCCGACATGGTCACGCTCACGGCACTCGCCACCGTCGCCCCCGTGCTCGTCGCTCCCGCGATGGACAGCCAGATGTGGGAGCACCCGGCGACGCGCGCGAACGTGGAGACACTGCGGGCGCGCGGCGTCGCCTTCATCGGGCCGGCCGAGGGACGCCTCGCGAGCGGACGCGTGGGCGCGGGGCGTCTCGCCGAACCGCTTGCCATCCTCGGCGCGCTCCGGTCGCTCATCGGGGCGGCACACGGCGACCTCCGCGGGCGGCACGTGGTCGTCAGCGCCGGGCCGACGCAGGAGCCGATCGATCCCGTGCGTTATGTCGGCAACCGATCGAGTGGCAAGATGGGTTTCTCCATCGCCGAGGCCGCCCGCGACCGCGGTGCGCGCGTCACGTTGGTGGCCGGCCCCGTCGCGCTGGAGACGCCGCCGGGGGTCGAACGCCGCAACGTCAGCACCGTCGCCGAGATGCTGGCCGCGCTCCAGGAGACCACCGCGAATGCGGACGCGCTCGTGATGTCGGCCGCGCCCGCGGACTTCCGGCCGGAACACCCCGCCGCGCAGAAGATGAAGAAGACCCCCGGGCAAGAATCCATGCACATCGACCTGGCGAAGAACCCGGACATCCTGGCGTCGCTGCCGGGCGGTGGTGTGCGCGTGGGCTTCGCCGCCGAGACGGAGAACCTGGCCGGGAACGCCGTGGCGAAGCTCGCATCCAAGCGCCTTGCCTTCATCGTCGCGAATGATGTCACGGCCGCGGGCAGCGGCTTCGGGACGGACACGAACCAGGTGACGATGTTCCACGACGACGGCCGCATCGAGGAGTTGCCGCTGATGAGCAAGTACGCCGTCGCGCACGCCATCCTCGACCGCGTCGCCGCGCGGCTTTCGCGGTAGCTGGCGGAGGCGACGCGTGGCACTCGCGCTCGTCCTCCTTGGACCGCCCGGGTCCGGCAAGTCAACCATCGGGCGAGAGCTCGGCCAGCGCGGCTTCCGCTGGCGCGAGTGGGAGATCGAGCTCCGCGAGCGGTATGGCGGCCGCGAGACGTTCCTCGATCGAAAGGCGGAGGCACTGGAGTGGCTGGCGCGCGAGCGCACGGCATGGGTCCGCGGAGGGGAAGGCCCGGCGGTGCTTGAGTCCACCGGCCTCTCGGACGCGCCCTTCCTCGACGGTCTGGCCGCCGAAGAAACCTTCGTTGTCCTGCTGGATGTCTCCCCGGACCGTGCGGAGGCGCGCATCGACGGCCGCGCGCGCGGCGCGCACCTTACCGATGATTTGGAGGCGAACCGGCGGACGCGGGCAGCGTTCGACCAGGATGTGCGGTCCACCCGTGCCGTGCACATCGTCATCGACACCGGGGCGATGAGAGCCGCGGAAGCGGCAGTCCAGGTCGCGGGCGCCTTCGCGGAGTGGGCGAAGGGCCGGTCTTAGCGCTTGATCCGGACGATGGGGCCTTCGGAGAAGAGCAGGTTGTGCCGGATGCCCAGGCCCTCGTGCACGGCCCTGGGGATGCCCAGGTCGGCGAGGAAAAGCTCGCCCGTGTACTCCTTCGCGTGCAATTCGAGGAGGCCGCGCTTGGGCAGGTCGATCATGAGCGTGGTTACGGCGCGAATCGCCAGGCCCGCGGCCACGCCCGTCGTCGCGTTCACGCCGGTTGGCACATCGAGCGCGAGAATCGGCCGGCGCGACTGCAGCGCGAGGTCGGTGACCGCCGCCGCCATCCCCATCGGAGGCCCTTCGAGCCCGTACCCGATGAGCGCATCGACGACGAGGTCCGCGTTCGCGAGCTGCTCTTCAACGAGGAACTCGCTCGGCTCCTCGTTGTCCTTATCGACGATGCCGGTGGCCTTGAGGATTTGCACCTGGCGGCGGGCGACGTAGGACATCTCGCCCTGCACTTCGGCCAGCACGGGTTCGACGGCGAATCCCCAGTTCACGAGCGTTCGCGCCATGCAGAGCCCGGCAGCGCCCTTGTTCCCGCCCCCGGCGAGGATCACGACCCGCTGGCCGCGGCCTTTGCCCCCTAGCATCTCGAGGGTCAGGCGTGCCGCGGCGCGCCCGGCGTTCTCGATGATCTGGAGGATGTCGACCCCGAAATCCTCCTGCGCGACCCGCTGGATCTCACGCATCTGCGGCGCGGTCACGGAGGGCACGTCGCTGATTCGGCGCTGGGCGAAGCCGCCCGGATGGGGGTTGACGCTCATTGGCGAAAAGAACCGCATTCGCAGGATGTCCCGATACTAGGCGCGCGTGGGGATTCGGTCACGAGTGAGCAACCGCTATCCCTCCGCGTCGGCCATCCACTCGAGGCTCTCGTAATCCGCGCTCACCTTGGCCGAGATGCCGCCGCGGGTGTTGAACTCGCCCGTCACGGTCGCGACGCGGGGCGCGACGGCTTCTACGACGTCCGTGAGAACCTGGTTCACGACGTCCTCATAGAAGATGCCGCGGTTGCGAAAACCCTGGAGATAGAACTTGAACGACCGCAGTTCGATGCAACGCTCATCCGGGATGTAGGTGAGCGTGATGGTGCCGTAGTCGGGCTGGCCGGTCATCGGACACACGCTGGTGAACTCGGGGGCCGTGAAGGTGATCTCGTAGTCGCGCTCCTGGTGCGCGTTTTCGAAGGAGTCGATCGTGCCGTCGGTCCTGAACGTATTCTCTGCCATGGGAGCTAGGGTCCATCCGGCGCGAGTGCCGTGCAACGTGCGCGAGCCTTGACCCGCCACGGGGAAGCCCATACCATTAGGCAACTTTAGCAATTCCTCGATGGCGATGCCCCGGGGAAGCTGCGGGGGACTGCGTGCCGATCGGAGACCCCGCGCTCGGCGAACTCGCGGCGCGGCTCAAGCTCACGTCTCCACCCGAGGACCTCCTCCGCCGGGCGCTGACGCACGCCTCCTACCTCAACGAAGCCGACTCCACCGCCGAATCGAATGAGCGGCTCGAGTTCCTGGGCGATGCTCTGCTCGGGCTCGTGGTGGCCGCCCGGCTGTACGAGCTCTACCCCGCTGCCGGGGAGGGCGAACTCACCCGCATGCGCGCCGACCTCGTGCGCGGGAGCACGCTCGCGTCCATCGCACGCCGCCTTGGCCTCGGGGACTACCTGGTGCTCGGGCGTGGAGAGGAAGCCGCCGGCGGCCGCACGCGCGACCGCAACCTGGCGGGGAGCCTGGAAGCGGTCATCGGCGCGATCTATCTCGGGCTCGGCACCCGGAGCGCGCGTGCGCTCGTGCTACGGCTGCTGGGCCCTGAACTGCGCGAACTCCAGCACCGCGGCGCGCGCATCGATTCGAAGTCCACACTGCAACACCTGGTCCAGGCTCGTTGGCATGAACCCCCTGACTATGTCACGGTAGACGAAGGGCCGGGAGGTTCGGATCACCGCTTCATCGTGGAGGTCCGGGCCGGCGGCGCAACCCTCGGGCGGGGCGAGGGCGCGAGCAAGCGCGAGGCACAGCAACGTGCCGCGGGCGAAGCCGTCGCGCGCCTGACCGCCGAGGCCGGGGGTTGAGATGTATCTGAAGAAGCTGCAGATCCAGGGCTTCAAGAGCTTCGCCAACCGCACGTCCTTCGAATACGGACCCGGGATCACCGCGATCGTCGGGCCGAACGGCTCCGGCAAGAGCAACGTCTCTGACGCCCTCCGCTGGGTGCTCGGCGAACAGAGTGCCCGGCTCCTCCGCGCGAAGAAGCAGGAAGACGTCATCTTCGCCGGCACGCGCGAACGCCCGGCCGTGGGCATGGCCGAGGTCGTGCTCACCCTCGACAACAGCGAACGCTGGCTCCCGGTCGATTTCGCCGAGGTGGAGATCGCGCGGCGGTCGTACCGCAGCGGCGAATCCGAATACCTCCTGAACGGCAGCCGCGTCCGCCTGCGCGACATCGCCGACCTGCTGATGAAGGGCGACGTCGGACAAAACAGCTACTCGATCATGGGCCAGGGGCTCGTGGATGAGGTGCTTTCGATGTCCCCGGAGGAGCGCCGCGCATTCCTCGATGAAGCAGCCGACGTGAAGCGCTTCCGGATGCGCATCAAGGAGGCGCAGGACCGGCTCGCGGCGACGCGCGACAACATCGGGCGGGTGCAGCTCATCGTCGCCGAAATCGAGCCGCGCCTTTCGCAGCTCAGCCGCCAGGCCGAACGCGCGGCCGAGTACCGGCGGCTGTCGGCGGAGCTGAACGACCTCCTCCGCGCCTACTACGGCCACCGTTGGAGTGATGCGCACAACCACCTCATTCGCGCGCGCGCCGAGCTCGACCAGCGCGTGGCCGAAGAGGCCGGGGCCACCGAACGCGTGACGGCGTTGCGCGACCAGCTACGCGCGCTCGGCGACGAGATCCGCAAGCGGCGGGAGGCGATCACGCGGCGCGATTCGCGCGTCACCGAAATCGATACCCGCCTCGCTGCGACCGAACAGAACATCTCGCTCGACCGCGAGCGGCACGGGATGATCGCCGGCCGCCGCGAAGAGCTGCTGACCGAGGCCGAAACCCTCGACGCCGAACGGGCATCGCTGGCCGCCACGGAAATCGACGACGGCGACCGTGGCACGGCAATCCAGGAAGAGATGGAAGCCGCGCGCGCGTTCGTGGATACGGCTCGCGCGGGGCTCGACGAGGCCGAACGGGCGTACAGCAGCGCGCGTGCACGGGCCCGCGAAGCGCGCGAAGGCGCCGCCGAGGAAGATCGCCGTGCCGGTTCGATGAGCCGGGACGCCGAGGCGGCCGGCCGGCGCATCGAACAGCTCGACCGCGAGGACCAGCAGGCCGCCGCGCGCCGCAAGCAGGTGATCGTGGAGCTCATCGGCTATGCGCGGCGCTTCGCCGACCTTCGCCGCCGCGTGTTCGATGCCGAGGACGGCCTCGAAGCGGCGCGGGCAGAAGCCGATACGGCGCGCGAGCGCCTTTCGCGCGTGCAGGACGAAGTGCGCACCTACGAGGCATCCGCGAACCAGGACCTGCGCGAACTGGACCACCTGGAAGGCAGGCTCGACGCCCTCAAGCGCGTGCAGGCCGAGCACGACGGCGTCGCCTCGGGCACGCGCAACGTCCTCATCATGGGTCACGCGCTCCTGGACGAAGTCGACCGCGCTTCGCTCGGGGAAGCGCCGGAAATCCAGGGCATCGTGGGGCTGCTCTCGCGCCAGATCCGCGTCCCCGCGGGCACGGAGCTCGCCGTAAACGCCGCGCTCGAACAGCGCCTGCACGCGGTGATCGTCGAAAGCGAAGAGCACGCGCTCGCCGCCATCGAACGGCTGACGCGGCGGCGGGCGGGCCGGGCCCAATTCCTCGCGCTCGACACGGTCCGGCACGTCTACCCGCTGAACCTGCAGAAGGAACGCGGCGTAGTCGGAGTTGCCGCGAAGCTCGTACGCTGCGAACAGCGCTTCCGCCCGCTCATCGATACCCTCCTCGGCCGCGTGATCGTCGTCGAGGACGTGCAGACGGGGCTGCGAATGGTGCGGCGCGCGCTGGGCTCGGTGGTCACGCTCGACGGTACGTATATCGAGCCCACGGGCGTCATCACGGGCGGCTCCTCGGGCACCGACGAGGGCGTGTTCAGCCGCCAGCGCGAGCTGGACGAGCTGCCCGAGCAGATCGCGTCGATCCGCGCGAAGGCGCACATCAGCCGCCAGCAGATTGAGACCGCCCGCCAGTCCGTGACGCAGATTTCGACGCGTGCGCGCGAGGCGGACCAACGCTACGAGACGATCCGCCGCAACCTCGATGGCGCGCGCGCGGAGATGGAACGCGAACGGAGCAAGCTGCATCGCCATCGCCGCGAGATGGACGCGGTGAAGGCTCGCCGTGCCGACATCGCGCGCGAACGCGACCAGAAGGAACGGCTGATCCTCCAGGCGCGCGAGGCGGTGGACCGCGTCACCGCGCGCGGCGAGGAGCGGCGGCAGGCCCTCTCGGCCGCGGAGGACGAGCTGCGCGCGGCCACGGAGGCACGCGAGCGCGCCCTCCAGGCGGTGGCCGAGGCAAGCGCGAAACAGGCGGCCGCCGAGGGCGAACGGCGCGCGCTCCAGGCGATGCGCGAACAGCACGACCGCGCGCTCGAACGGATCTCGGCGCAGGCCATCGCCCGGCGGGCCCAGGCGGCATCGCTGGAGCAGGAGGCCGCGGCCATCGAAAGCCGCCTCGAACGGTTGGACGCCGAACTGGCCCGTATCCGCGAGGAGCGCGCGCGTTTCACCGAGGATGCCGCGCCGGACCGCGACGAACTCTCGCGGCTTGAGACGCATGAGCGCCTCCGCCAGGACGAATTCACCGACGCCCAGACGTCGCTGCTCGCGCTCAATCGCAGCCGCCTCGACCTCGAAGCCGAGGTCGCGCGCGCCGAGGACCAGATCGCCGGACTGCGCGCCGAAATGGAGCGCGAAGGGCTCACGCCGGACCGTTCCGGCCAGATCATCCGCATCGAGGACGCCATCGACGAAGCGCCGGGTGTCGCCGTGCATGGCGGCGCGGCCATCGACATCGCGGCCACGAAGGCGCGCATCGATGAGATCCGCCGCCAGATCCGCCGCCTTGGCCCCATCAACGCCGAAGCGCCCGACGACTACCGCGAAAACCGCGAGCGCCACGAGTTCCTCACCGGCCAGTTGCGCGACCTGGCCGAGGCTGAGGCGCAGCTGCGCGCCGCGATCGACGAACTGAGCGGCGAGATCCGCGTTCGCTTCGGGACGACCTTCGAGAAGGTCGGGGCGGCCTTTTCGGAGTACTTCACGGCGTTCTTCGGCGGAGGGAGCGCCCAGCTCACGCTCACGAACCCCGAGGACTTCGCCACCACCGGCATCGAAATCGAGGCGCAGCCCCCCGGCAAACGGATCAAGACGCTCAGCCTGCTCTCGGGCGGCGAGCGCTCGCTCACGGCGGTGGCCTTGCTCTTCGCGCTCCTCACGGCGAACCCGGCGCCGTTCGTCGTGCTGGACGAAGTGGATGCCGCGCTCGACGAGGCCAACGTGGGCCGCTTCACCGCCGCCCTCAAGAAGCTCGCGGAGAAGACGCAGTTCCTCGTCGTCACGCATAACCGTCGCACGGTCGAGGTCGGCGACGCTATCTATGGTGTGTCGATGGGCCGCGACGGCGTGTCAAAGGTGCTATCGCTGAAGCTGTCAGACGTGCCCGCCGACTGACGCAGCGCGACCCCGGCCCTACCATCGCACGAGATATTCACGAAGGAGCCCGCGTTTGCGGTTCTGGCGCAGAAAGAAAGAAGACGAGGCCCTGCCGGAGGACGAAGGCGGCGATTCGGCGCCAGTCGCGGTCGCCGAGCCCGGCGCGGAGACGTTCGAGGATGTCTCCGAGGACCTCGCGGCCTATGAGCCCACGGCGGAGGAGATCGCGGAGGTCCACGAGCAGACCGAGCGCGCGGTCGAACGTACGAAGCGCGGACTCTTCGGCCGCATCACCGGCCTGTTCCAGCGGGCCGACTTCGACGACGACCTCTGGGACGAACTGGAGGAGATCCTCGTGGCGTCGGACACGGGCCTCGCCACGACCGGGGCGATCCTCGGGGCCGTGCGCGCGCGCGTGAAGGACGAGGGCGTGAAGCAGTCCGCCCGCGTCCGGGAGATCCTGCGCGAGGAACTCATTGACATCCTCGAGGCGCCCCACCGTGACGCGCCCGCCTGGGCGCGGCCGCCGGTGCCGAAGCTGCTTATCCTGCTGGTCGTGGGCGTGAACGGCGCCGGCAAGACGACGACCATCGCGAAGATGGCGCACGCCTTCACGCGCGATGGTGCGAACGTGCTGCTCGGGGCGGCCGATACCTTCCGCGCTGCCGCCGTCGACCAGCTCAAGGTCTGGGGCGAGCGCGTGGGCGTGCGCGTGATCGCGCACCAACCGGGCGCCGACCCGGGCGCGGTCGTCTTCGACACCCTGTCGGCGGCGGAAGGCGGGCGCGCCGACATCGTCATCATCGATACCGCCGGGCGCCTGCACACCAAGACGAACCTGATGGAGGAGTTGAAGAAGATCAACCGCATCGTGAAGCGCAACCACCCGGATGCGCCGCACGAGACGCTGCTGGTGCTCGATGCCACCACCGGCCAGAACGGCCTCGCGCAGGCGAAGACGTTCACCGAAGCCGTGGGTGTCACGGGTATCGTGCTCGCCAAGCTCGATGGGACGGCGAAGGGCGGCATCGCCTTCGCGATCGCGCACGCTCTCGGCATCCCCGTGCGGTTCATCGGCACGGGCGAGAAGATGGGCGACCTCGCACCCTTCGATGCGCGCGACTTCGTGGACGCACTGCTGGGATGACCTGACCAGTGGCCCCCGTCCTTGCGTTCTGGGCGGCGGCAATGGTGATGGGAGTGCTCGCGCTCCCGCTTGCGTTCGTCCTCTTCCGGCGCTTCCCCGACGCGGGAGCGGGGCTGTCATTTCCGCTCGGGCTCGTGTTCGCCGGGTACGCCTACTTCGTCCTCCGTACGGGTTCCGTCCTGCCCCAGGGGCGAGGCGGCGCGATCCTGGCCATGGCGCTCGTTGGGCTCGCCTCCGCCGCGGTCGCCGGGCAGGACCACCGCTTCCGCGCGACGCTCTCGCGGTCCGGGCCGGGCGTGCTCATGGCCGCGGGCACCTTCACCCTGTTCTTCTTCGCGTTCGTCGCGTACCGCTCGTACGTCCCCGATATCGCCGGGACCGAGCAGCCGATGGACTTCATGTACCTGAACGCGAGCATCGTTTCGCCCGAATACCCGCCGGCCGATGCGTGGCTCGCGGGTGAACGGGCAAGCTACTACTACTTCGGCTACATCCAGGCCGGGTTGCTCACGCAGGCCTCCGGAGTCGTGCCCGAGGAGGGATATAACCTCGCCCTGGCCTACACCTTCGCGGCGGCGGCGACCTCGATGGCCTCGGTGGCGTTCGCGGTCGCGCGCTGGGCCCTGGGGCCGCGGCTGAGGCGGTGGGCGTTCGTGGCGGCCGCCGCGTCGGTGGGCTTCCTGCTTTTCGTGGGTTCGCTCAGCGCCGTGTTCGAAGTGGCCGCCGCCCATGGCTCGTATAATCGCGGGCTGTACGAGGCGTTCGGGGTCGAATGGCTCATCCCCTGCCCCGCACCCGATGGCTCATCGAACGCGGCGGATCGCACGAACTGCTTCACGGGGCCGACGGAGCCGCGCACCACGGCGTGGTACCCCACGGAGTTTTGGTTCTGGTGGCGCGGGTCGCGTGTCATCCCCAACACGATCACCGAGTTCCCGTTCTTCAGCTTCCTCCTCGGCGACCTGCACCCGCATGTCATGTCGCTGCCTCTGGTCATTCTCGCGCTCGGTCTCGCGGCCAGTATCTGGCGCGGCCGTTCACTGCTCCGGGCATCGACGCACCTGGCGCAGCCTGCCTGGACGCTCGGGCTGGGGGTGATCCTCGGGTCGCTCGCATTCCAGAACGCGTGGGATCTGCTCACCTTCACCGCCGTGGCCGGGACGGCCGTCTTCCTTCGCAACCTGCGGCGGGGCCCGCTGATGCAGGCGGCGCCCGCGACGCTGGGCTTTCTCTGGCCGGTGATGCTGCTCGCGGTCGCGCTGTACGCGCCGTGGTACCGCGACTTCCGGTCGCAGGCATCGGGCTTCTATGCCTACGTGGGGGCGGGCACAGGCCCCGCGCACGCATTCCTGCAGTTCGGCCCCTTGCTGCTGGCGGCGCTGCTGACGTGTACGTGGGCCTTTCGCCGGGCGCCGGCGGCCGAAACGAAGAACGCCCTGCTCCTGGCGCTCTGGGCGCCGCTCCTGCCGTTGCTCGGGTGGATGCTGCTGGCTTCGTTGCGTGGCGACTTCGGCGCCGGTATCGACGCGCGAGACCCCGCCACGACGGATACGTACGGCCTCATCAGCGCGGCACGACACCTGCTCAGCGGCGGGTGGGCGACGCTCGCCCTGTATGCCGCCACGGTCTGGCTCCTGACGGCAGCCTTCGGGGTGCTCGTTCGAACGCACAGCCGAACGGCCGTGATCCCCGCGCTCGGTGCGGTGGGCGCCCTCCTCATCTACGGCGCCGAGCTCTTCCTCATTCGCGATGTGTTTTTCGGCGGCCAGCCACGGCTCAACACCGTGTTCAAGCTGACGTACCAGGCGTGGATGCTGCTCTCGCTCGCCGGCGGTGTGGCGCTCGCGGTGACCCTGGCCCGGCTCTGGCGGCATCGCGCGCGCGCGGCGTGGGCGGCCGTCCCCGTGGCGGCGATCGCGCTGCTGGGGCTGGTCTACCCGCTCACGGCGGCCGCGAACCGGATCGGAGCCTCCTCGGAGCCGACGACGATCAATGGCCTCGCCTTCGTCGCGCGCAGCAACCCGGGCGAATACGCTCTGGTCCAATGGGTGCGGAGCCAGACCATGCCGGGTGATGTTGTCATCGAAGCGTCCGGGCGAACCTGGGGCCGCGGCCAGGACGGCCGCCCGGTCATCACCAACGCGGGCGTCGATTACAGCGAATCCGCGCGGGTCAGCGCGCGCACGGGGCGGCCGACGCCCATCGGCTGGTACTTCCATGCAGTCCAATGGCGCGGTCAGACCGATGCCACGGCGCGCGACCTCGCCTACCGGCAGGACCTGGTCGATGGCATCTACCTGGCCGCGGATACCCGGACGATCGTGCCTTCGATGCGCGAAGCGGGCGCGGAGTATCTCGTGGTGGGCAGCATCGAAAACAGCCGCTACGCCGGGCTCATGCCGCGCTTCGGCGACGTCCTTGACCCCGTCTTCCGCACCGAATCCGTCACCGTGTACCGCGTGCCCGTGAGCAAGCAGGTCCGCACGGAATGACGACCGAGCCCGCAGGCGACCGCGTGGAGGAACGCATCATCGGCGTGTACGTCGAGGAGCGCGTGCTGGTGCTGGAATCGGACGAACCGTCCTCGAAGCGGGGTGCGTTCAAAATCAGCGGCGCCGTACTCGCGTGGGCGGTGCTCGGCGCATTGTTCCTTGCGCTTCGGCTTGGGCCCACCTGGCAGGCGCCGGTCGGGGGGGCGGAGTGGCTGCACCTGAGCGGCGCGTGGCAGGCGCGCGCCGGGGAGCCGGATGGCCGGTTCGTCCCCAGCCTGTTCCAGGCGCTGAGCACGCTCATCCTCCACATCTCGGCATCCGAGATCGGGCCGCGCATCGCCGCCTTCATCGCGAGTGCGAGCATCCCCGCGGCGGTGTGGATGCTGCGTTCGAAGCTCGGCGAAGCGGGTGCCCTGGCTTCGCTGCTCCTTGTCGCGCTGGACGCGCCGGCCATCGCCTTCGGTGCATCCGCGAGCGCCATGGGCTTCGACCTCCCGATCGCGCTCTGGCTCCTCGTGCTCGTCACCCGCGACCGGCCGGTGCGGCCGTGGCTCGTGGCCGCGGCGGCGTTCGCGGCTGTGACGGCCGGACCGATCCCGCTGCCGCTGATTGCTGCATGGGCCACGCTCGCGCTCGCTCGCGGCGCTCGCCCGCCGGCCGCGCAGTGGGGCCCGCTCGCGATCGGCGCCGCCGCCGGGGTGCTCGCGGCGTCGCTGCGTTTCGGCCTCGGCTTCGATGGCTTGCGAATCCCCGCGATCGATCTCTTCGCGGCCAGCTTCGAAGAGCAATGGGCCAGCTCCAGCGCCTTCGAACTCACGATGCTCTATTCGCCGCCGCTCCTCGTGGCGGCCTTTGGCGCGGCTATCGGAATCGTCGTGTCCGCGCGAAAGGGTGAGCACGTGCCGCCGGTCGCGGTGCTGTTGCTCGGATGGTTCGCCTTCGCCCTGAGCTGGCTGCTCTCCAGCGCGGGTGAGCATACCCCTGCCCCGTTGGCGGCGGTCACGCTCCCGGCCGCCCTCCTTGCCGGGCCCGCGCTGGTGCGAGCCTTCGGCGCGATGTGGCGGGCCGAGTGGCGGCTCGCGCGTTACCTCGTCCCGGCGGCGGCGGCATTCCTGCTGTTTGCCATCGCCATCATCGTCCACTGGGGACAGGTGGACGCCGTGGGGGGCGCGCAGGACCGCGTCATGACCGGACTCCTGCTTGGCGGAGCGGGGGTCGCTGCGCTGGCGGTGGCCCTCGAACGGCGCGCCGCGCCGGCCCTGCTCGCACTCGGGCTCGGTGTCTCGATCTTCCCGGTGCTGGCCGGCGCGTTCGGCGTGGCCCTGAGCGCGGGCGCCGAACCGATCCCGTCGCCAGTATCGCCGCCGCAGGCCCGCGAACTGCGCGACCTCGCGCTCGCCCGGGCGAAGGCCGGCGGCGGGACCATCGTCATCCATCCCTCGCTCGAAGCGGACGCCACCTGGCCAGTCCGCGAATCTGGCGAGATCACGGTGGCGTCGCGGGCGCCCGCCGATGCCGCCATCGTCGTGTGGCCGGCCGACCTGCCCGCGCCGGAGGGGATGGTGCGCGTGTCCGGCGCGTGGTCGTTCGCGCGAGCCCACAGGGCGCCGGACGGTTTCCTTCGTTACGTGAAGTGGTATACGCATCGCAATGCGGCCGTGAGCACATCGGTGCCCGCGGCCGTGTACGTTGGGACCGGCCAATGACCGCACGCTCGATGCCCGTTCGCCGCGCGCCCCGGGTGGCACTGCTGGACCGCCTGCTGGCGGCACGCATCGCCCTTTCGTGGGAACTGGCTATCTATGTCGCGCTGTTCGCGGTCGCGTTCGGTCTGCGATTCTGGGACCTCGGGGCCCGGGCGCTCCACCACGACGAAAGCATCCACGCGCAGTGGTCGTGGGGCCTGATCCAGGGGAACTACCGCCACGACCCGGTGTTCCACGGCCCGCTGTACTACCACGCGCAGGGGCTGGTGTTCCTCATCTTCGGTGCGAGCGATTACACGGCGCGGCTCTCCCCGGCGATCTTCGGGATGGCGCTCGTATCACTGCCGCTGCTCCTGCGGCGATGGCTCGGGCCGGTGGGGTCGATCGCGGCGGTCGCCTTCCTGACGTTCTCCCCGACGGTGGTCTACTACAGCCGGTTCCTGCGCGAGGACGTGTACATGGCGTTCTTCATCCTCGCGATGGCCGCCGCGCTCTGGCGCTATATGGCCGATGGCCGCGAACGGTGGCTGTTCATGTTCGCGCTGTCGTTCACGGGTTCGATGGCGACGAAAGAAGCGACCTACCTGGTCGTCGCCGTGTTTTTGGTGTACCTCGACCTGCTCGTCGCGGCGGAGTTGACGGCGCAGTCGATGGCAGCGAACGAACAATCGTCGCGTGGCCGGCGCATCGCCGGGGTGGCGTCCACGGCGCCGTTCGCGTGGATGGTGGTTTCGCTCTGGCCGTTCGCAGGGAGGGTTCGGCGGAGCTTCACGTGGAGCACGCTACCGCGGTCGGGGGACCTCCTGATCGTGCTCGGGACGCTGACGCTGCCGCTCCTCACGGGCATCACCGGCCCCGTGCTGGAGGAGGCATGGATCGTGGAGAAGGGACGGCTGGTGTGCCGCCCGGATATGCCCAGGCAGGACGCGATGGCGATCGGCGGGCTGTTCGCGATCACGATCAGCGGCGCGGCCTTCGTGGGGCTGCAGTGGCGGCCGCGCACGTGGGCGCTCATCGCCGGGACCTGCGCCTTCATCTACCTCACGCTCTTCACCTCGCTCTGGACGAACGCGAACGGCCTCTGCACCGGCCCATGGGGCGGCCTGAACTACTGGTGGAGCCAGCACGATGTCGTGCGCGGCGACCAGCCGTGGTTCTACTACTACCTCCTGCTGCCCGCGTACGAATTCCTGCCGCTCGTCATCTGCCTCGGCGGGGCGTGGTGGTCGCTTTGGCGGGGGAACGCGTTCTCGCGCTTCCTCTGGGTATGGCTCGGCGGCACGTGGCTGTCGCTTTCCTGGGCGGGCGAAAAGATGCCGTGGCTGAACATGCACCTGGCGGTCCCGGCGTGCGTGCTCGCGGCGTGGACCGTGCAACGCGCGTGGACCGCCTTCGCCGCCGGCGGCGAGAGCACGCGGCGGGCGGCCCTGCCCCTCGTCAGCGCGGCGGTCGTGGGCGCCGGTGGCGTCGTCCTCGCGGCCTACCTCCCGGGGAGTGGTCCCCTCGCGGCGCTGGCGCGCGTGGGCATCGTGCTCTTCGCGGCGGCCGTCGTGTTCTGGTCGTCGCAGCCGTTTGGGCGCCGGGCGCTGGGAGCATTCGCCGTCGTGGCGGTGGTAGGCGGGCTCTCGTTCTTCTCGCTGAAGGCGATGATTGGAGCCTCGTTCGAGCGCGGGGACGTGCCCAAGGACATGCTCATCTATACCCAGAGCGCCCCGGATATCCCGCGGCTGATGACGCAGATCGACGCGCTCGCCGAAGCCACCGGCCTCGGGTACGACATGCCGATCCTCGTGGATTCGATGGATTCGTTCGCGTGGCCGTGGGCATGGTACCTGCGCGACTACCGCCGCGTGGGCTACATCGACCTCTCGCAGGGGCCGATTCCCGCGGGCGATTACCGCGTGCTGCTGGTGAACCAGGCGAACGTCCCCAAGACCGATGGCGCGCTCGCCGAACGCACGATGGGGCCCGAGTTCCAGAAGGCAGTCCCCTATCCGCATCGCTGGTGGTTCGACGAGGTCTACAAGGCCGCGATGGACACGGGCCACGGCTCCTGCACGGCCCGGGCGGGTGACTGCGGGCCGTTCAAGCCCGGGACCTGGAAGCACATCGTCTCGAACCTTGGCCTCTCCGAATGGCCCCGGACGTGGCTGCACTACATTCGCGACCACGACCTCGGGGGCACGATCCCGCACGAGTCGGTGCGGCCCTGCGGCTCATGCGGCTCGGTGAATGCGGCGGCGTACTTCCCTGTCGATTGGGACCTCAACACGCGCTCGCTTGTACTTCGCGATGTCTCGCCGCCGAAGCCTACGGTGGATGCCGCGGGCCGGCCGATGTTCGGCGGCTTCGGGCGCCTCCCCGGGCAGTTCAGCGCGCCGGTCGATATCGAGCGGGACGCGCAGGGCAACCTCTACGTCATCGACAGCACGAGCAAGCGGCTGCAGAAGTTCGATGCCAATGGCAACTTCCTCGCGACGGCCGACATCCGCGTGAACCCGGGCGACGCGAACGAAGGCGCGCAGCCATGGGGCCTCGCCATCGCACCCGACGGCACCGTCGTCGTCGCCGACACCTTCGGCTGGCGGATTCGCACGTTCACCGCCGACCTCGTCCCCACGGGGGTAACCTTCGGCAAGGCGCCGAACCCGGACCCGGCGGTCAAACCCGGCGACTTCGACCTCTACGGCCCGCGCGATGTGGCCTTCGACCGTCAGGGCAACATGTGGGTCACGGACGGCGGCCACGATCGCATCGTCGTCTACACGGTCAAGGGCGAATTCGTGCGGGCGATCGGCGGCACCGGCACGGGCCCGGGGCAGTTCGATGAGCCCGTCGGCATCACCGCCGCCGCCGATGGCACGTTCTACGTCGCCGACATGTTCAACGGCCGCGTCGTCGCCCTCAACCAGGACGGGAGCTACCGCTCGGAGTTCCGGGTCGAGGGCTGGGGTGGCAAGGGCGTGGACGACAAGCCGTATCTGCGCGCCCTGCGCGACGGGCGCATCGCCGTGGGGCTGCCGTCGCTCAATACCGTTCGCATATACGATTCGGCCGGGGCGGTGAAGGGAACTGTAAGCGGCGATGGGGACCCCTTGACCCGGCCGTACGGAATCGTCGAGACGCTCGATGGTAAGCTCTGGATTGTCGAAGGCGGCATCGGCCGTGTGCGGCAATTCCCCATCCCCTGACCGGGAGCATCGCGTTTGCATCGTTCACTGCGATTCTGGGCCGGCGTCGCGATCAGCGCCGTCTTCATCGGTCTGTTCCTGCGTGCCACCCACCCGCGTGAACTCGCCGATGCGCTCGAGCAGGCGGAGTACTGGTGGCTGTTGCCCGCCGGTGCGGTGCTGTTCGTCGCCATCTCCATCCGCTGCGTGCGCTGGTCGATCCTGATGCGGCCCGTGGCGCGAATGAGCCCGGTGCGCCTCTTCCCCTACGCCATCATTGGCTACATGGCGAACAACCTCCTCCCGGCGCGCGCGGGCGAGGTGGTGCGCGCCTACATCCTCGGCGAACGCGAGCATGTTTCGCGCATGGGCACCTTCGGCACCATCGCCGTCGAGCGGCTGTTCGATGGCTGCGCGCTCGTGCTCATGTTGCTGGTGGCGGGCTCGTGGGTCGGGTTCGAGGACGGCAAGCTGAAGGCCATCGCCGTCGTTTCGGCCGCGGTGTTCACCGCCGCGCTCGCGGGGTTCTATGTCCTCACGCTGAACGAGGCGCGGGCGAAGAAGGTCATTCATCGCGTGCTCCGCTTCCTCCCGGAACGCTTCGAAAGCAAGGCCGAGGACATGGCGAACTCGCTCGTCGGCAGCATGCGTTCCGTCCACGACCCGCGTTCGTTCGTCGCCGTCGCGTTCCTGAGCGCGCTGGCGTGGACGGTCGAGGGCGCGGCCTACGCGATCATCGGGCGTGGCTTCCATATGGATGTCGATTTCCCGCACTACCTGCTGCTGCTCTCGGCGGCGAACCTGGCCATCATCATCCCGACCTTCTTTGGCGGCACCGGGCCGTTCGAATGGGCGGCGAAGCTCGTGCTCGTGGGCGGTGGCGTGGCCGAGGCGACGGCGGGTGCGTTCGCCATAGTGTCGCACGCCTTCGTCCTCATCCCGACGACGATCCTCGGGCTGCTCATCCTCTGGAGCTTCGGCGTTTCGTTCCGGCGGATCACGGGCGTGAGCCGCAAGGAAGAAGGGACGGTGGCGCCGTGAGAGTGGGCATCGTCGGCGCCGGCGTGCTCGGGCTCGCGGCCGCGAAGGTGCTCCAGGAACGCGGCCACACCGTCGCCATCTTCGAGGGCCGGCCGGATGTCGGCGGGCAGGTGGTCACCTTCGAGGCAGGCGGCCAGCGGCTCGAATGCTTCTATCACCACCTCTTCACGAACGACACGACCGCCATTCGATACATCGACGAGATGGGCTACGGCCCCAAAATGCGCTGGATCGAGTCAAAGACGGCGATGCTCCGGGGCGGCAAGGTCTATCCCTTCGTGACGCCAGTGGACTTGCTGAAATACACGCCGGTCTCGCTCATCGGGCGGGTGCGGCTGGGACTGGCGGCGGTCTGGCTTCGCCGCCAGAAGGACTGGAACAAGTACGAAGGCGTCACCGCGCGCCGCTGGATGGAACGCGCCGTGGGGTCGAAGGCGTTCGCCGGCGTCTGGGGCCCGCTCCTGCGCGGCAAGTTCGCCGACCAGGCCGACAATGTGGGCATGACCTGGCTCTGGGGCAAGGTGTACCTCCGCTTCGCCTCCCGCAAGGGCAAGGGTGGCATGAAGGAACAGCTCGGGTACCTGCAGGGGAGCTTCGGCCAGTACATCGAGGAGCTCGGACGGCGCGTGGCCGCCGCGGGCGCGACCATCCATCTCAATTGCCCGGTCGAGGAAGTGGTGACCGGCGACGGCGGCGTGCGCGGCATTCGTGCGGGCGGGGAGCTGCACGAATTCGACCGGGTGCTCATGACGACGCCGAACATCATCACGAAGAAGATCGCGCCGGACCTGCCCCGGGATTATGTCGCGGTGCTCGACCGCGTGCGCTACCAGTGGGCGACCTGCCTGGTACTCGCCCTCGATCGGCCGTTGAGCGACACCTACTGGCTCAGCATCGCCGACCCGTTGCCGTTCGTGGCGTGCATCGAGCACACGAACTTCATGGCCCCCGAGGAGTACGGCGGCAACCACATCGTGTACCTATCGAACTACATGTCCCCCGGCGACCCGCTGCTCGACCTGCCCGCGGAGGAGGTCTTCGAGCGCTACCTGAGTGGCATTCGCACCATCAACCCGGCGTTCGACCGCGCCTGGGTGAAGCAGATGTGGCTCTTCAAGGACCCGGGCGGCCAGCCGGTGATCACGACGAACTACTCGCGCTCGATTCCCTCGATGCGTACGGGGATCAGCGGGCTCTACCTCGCGAACACGACGCAGGTCTACCCCGAGGACCGCGGCCAGAACTACTCCCTCCGCCTGGGCGAACAGGTGGCGGACCTCATGGACCGGGACGCGAAGGCGGCCGGCTAGGACTGATTCCTCCACGCGCTCTCGACGAGCGCGGAGTGCGCCTGGATACACGAGCGAAGCGCTTCCCGTCCGGCATCACGGCTCCCGGTGTCGGGGAAGTACGCCATCACGGTGAGCCGCCCTTCAAGCTGCGGATGCCCGGGACGCACGGGTTGTATGCCGTGTTCCTCCAGGCATAGAGCCGCCCGCTCCAGTGCGGTTTCCAGCTCCTCCCGGGTTACTCGGCCATCCGCGAGGAACTCCAGCTGTTGGGTTGATGGCACGGCCTGCTCAACGGCGGCCTCCGCCGCGCCATCTCTCTGAGCGGCCGTGCTCCGTATTGCGCAGGCGCCACGCGGCATCACCACCACCAGTGCCGTAAGGAGGCAAACCACAAGGCCAGCCCACACGGGTACCATGCGGATACTACGGAGCATTGGTCGTCCCCTGCGTCGTATACGGGTTGACCGGATTGGGTGTACGTTCCTGGCCCCCGCCCTGGCCGCCCAGGACGAATGAAGCATCCGCGGTCAACGCCGATCTCGGTCCGGACCCCTTCCTGTAACGGGTGGCGCCGGTCTGGTAATGTAAGGGCCCAAGACGCGGCGCCCATCGCGCCCGTCCGGGAGGAACCTCAGCGCTATGGACCAGGCTGTTAAGCCCTGGCGACGGCTCGCAATTATCTTCCCCGGCCAGGGATCCCAATACGCAGGGATGGGCGAACGGCTCGCCCGCGTTTCCCGCGCCGCGCTCGACGTGTTCAAGCGCGCCGATGAAGTCCTCGACATGCGCATCTCGAAGCTCTGCTTCGAAGGCACCGCCGAGGAGCTCGAACCGACCATCACCCAGCAGCCCGCCACCTTCGTGACCTCGGCCGCGTGGCTGGCGGCGCTCCAGGAGCGCTGGGCGCAGCTCGACCGCAAGCTCGAGCCGGTGTTCTTCGCCGGGCACTCCCTCGGCGAATTCACCGCCGCCGTGGCCGCGGGCTCGCTCTCCTTCGAAGAGGGCGCCCTGCTCGTGCGCGAACGGGGCCGGCTGATGGACGAAGCGGGGCGCGAGTTCCCCGGCGGCATGGCCTCCATCCTCGGGCTGCCCGAGGCGAAGGTCGTCGAGATCTGCGAGGAAGCCTCGCGCGATGGCTACGTCGGCATTTCGAACGCGAACTGCGAAGGCCAGACCGTCATCTCCGGTGCGGTGAACGCGCTCAAGACCGCCATGGAACTGGCGGAGAAGGCCCGCGCCCGCCGCGTCGTGCGCCTGCCCATTACCATCGCCTCCCATTCGCCGCTCATGGCGAAGGCGAGCGAGGGTATGAACCGCCTCCTCCAGAAGCTCCCCATGCGCGACCCCGCCGCGCCGCTCGTCGGCAACGTCAACGCCGAGATCCTGGAGACCGAGCCCGAGGTCTACGCTGAGTTGCGCGACCAGCTCACCTCCGGCGTCTACTGGCACCGCTCCATCGAGGCGATGAAGGCGCGCGGCGTCGACATGTTCATGGAAGTCGGCCCCGGGAGCGTCCTCACCAAGCTCGTCCGGCGCATCGACTACGAGGTGAACAGCCTGAGCATCAGCGACGACCACGAGGGGCTCCTCGGCGAAAACTTCAAGCTCGTCGAGGCGGCGGCACTATGAGCGGCCGCGTCGTCGTCACCGGTATTGGCGCCGTCACCGCGGTCGGGCACACCGCCGAGGAGACCTGGCAGGCCATGCTCGAAGGCCGCAGCGGCATCGGGCCGATCACGTTGTTCGACCCGGAGCCCTACCCGGTGCGCATGCAGGCCGAGGTGAAGGGATTCGAACTCGGCGACCGTGTGGACGCCAAGCAGCAGCGGTACATGAACCGCGGCGTCACCTTCGGCGTCTCCGCGGCACTTGAGGCGCTCGCCGACAGCGAGCTCGCCATCACGGAGGAGAACGCCGACATGATCGGCGTCATCTTCAGCTCCGGCGGCGGCGGCACCGACATGGTCGTCGAGCACCAGCACATCCTCGATACGAAGGGGCCGCGCCGGATCACGCCGTTCCTGGTCGCGAACTTCATCCCCGACGCCGCGAGCGGGCACATCGCCATCGCGACCGGCGCCCGGGGGCCGAACATGGCCGTCGTCAGCGCCTGCGCGACCGGCGGCGGGAGCATCGGCGAAGCCTTCGAGACTATTCGCCGCGGCGACGCGACGGCCGTCATCTCGGGCAGCTCCGAGGCGGTGCTGCTGCCGCTCTACCACGCCACGTGGTGCTCGATGCGCGCCCTCGCGGGCGACAACGACAACCCCACGAAGGCGCTCAAGCCGTTCGACCTGAACCGCGACGGCTTCATCGCAGGCGAAGGCGGCGCCGCCATGATCCTTGACGACTACGACCACGCCCGCGCGCGCGGTGCCAGGATTTACTGCGAAGTCATCGGCTACGGCAGCTCGAACGACGCCTACGACATGATCGCGCTGCACGAGACGGGGCGCGGGCTCAAGCGTGCCGTCAAAGCGGCGGTTCGCAAGGCCGCCATCGATCCTTCGGAGATCGACTACATCAACCCGCACGGGAGCGGCACGCCGCTGAACGACCGGGTGGAAACGCTCGTGTTCAAAGAGATCATGGGCGAGGCGGCGTTCGAAGCGAGCGTCAGTTCGGTGAAGCCGATCACGGGGCACTGCATGGGCGCCTCCGGGTCGGTGGAGGCGCTGGCGTGCGTGCTCGCGATTCGCGACCAGAAGGTGCCGCCCACCATCAACTACACCACTCCCGATCCCGAATGTGACCTCGACTACGTGCCCAACGTGGCGAAGTCGCGCCGGGTGCGGGTGGCGATGTCGACCTCCGTCGGGCTCGGCGGGCACAACTCCTGCCTCCTCTTCCGCGAGGTCAACTAACTGCTTCGGAGCAACCTGTGACACGAGCACTCGTGACCGGTGTGGGCGCTATCACGCCCATCGGTCTCACCGCGCACGAATTTTGGGCGAATCTCGTCGCCGGGGTATCGGGCGCTGGCCCCATTACCCGCTTCGACACGAGCGACATGCCTGTGAAGATCGCGGCCGAAGTCCACGACTTCGAACCGGGCCACTACATGGATGCGAAGGGCGCGCGGCGGATGTCGCGGTTCGCGCAGTTCGCCGTGGCCGCCGCACGCCTCGCCGCCGATGACGCAAAGCTCGAACTGAGCGACTCCGAGCGTCCGCGGGCGGCCTCGTCCATCGCCACCGGCGCGGGCGGCGTGATCGACACGATGGACGAGATGGAGGTGCTGGCGAGTCGCGGACCGGCCCGTGTCAGCCCGTTCTACGTCCCCACGATGGCGCCGAACATGGGCGCCTGCCAGGTCTCGATGCACCTGGGCCTGCGGGGGCCCGCCCTCGCGAGCGTTGCCGCGTGCGCCAGCGGGCTGTACTCCTACGTGGAGGCGAAGCAGCTAATCGAGCTTGGCATCGCCGATGTCGTGGTCGCCGGTGGCACCGAGGCCGCGCTGCACCGCCTACCGATCGCGGCGCTCGCGAACATGAAAGCGCTCAGCCGCCGGAACGACGAGCCGCAGCGCGCCAGCCGCCCCTTCGATAAGGACCGCGACGGCTTCGTGTTCGGCGAAGGAGCCGTCGTCATGGTCATCGAATCCGAGGCGAGGGCGAAGGCACGCGGCGCCCGGGTCTACGCCGAACTGCTCGGCGGCGGGCTGAGCTGCGACGCCTTCCACATCACCGCCCCGCTCGAGGACGGTAGCGGCGCCGCTCAGGCGATGACCGAGGCGATGCGCATCGGCGGGCTCACGCCGGCCGACATCGACTACGTCGCCGCGCACGGCACGGGCACGCCCCTGAACGACGCCGCGGAGACGGTCGCGATAAAGGGTGCGTTCGGCGACCACGCCCGGCGCATCGCCATCAGTTCGCCGAAGTCGATGGTGGGGCACCTGCTGGGGGCGGCAGGCGCGGCAGGCGCGCTCGCCGCGGTGATGGCGTGCGCGACGGACACGGTGCCGCCGACGATCAACCTCGAAACGCCCGACCCGGATTGCGATCTCGATTACACGCCCCTGAAGGCGCGCCAGATGACCGTCCGCGCGGCGGCGGCCAACGGCTTCGGCTTCGGCGGCCAGAACGGGTGCGTGGTCTTTCGCAAGTACACCGGGTGACCTAGCATCGCCCCATGCAGCCCGCGCCGGGCACGAACCGCCCGGCCATCGGACAGGAGCAAGAACATCATGGCGACCGTTTTCGAGCGCGTCCGCGACACCATCGTCAAGCAACTCAAGGTCAACGCCGCCGAGGTCACTCCCGAGGCGAGCCTCATCGATGACCTCCGGGCGGATTCGCTCGACATCGTCGACCTCACCATCGCGATCGAAGAGGAGTTTGCCGAGGACGCGGAGTTCGAGATCCGCGACGAGGACGCGGAGAACATCCGCAGCGTGCAGGACATCCTCGATTTCCTGAAGGGCCAGGGACTCGAATAGCAGGTAAGGGGCGGGCCCGTCCCCGGTGGCCCGTGGGTTGCCGTTATGGCACCCTCAAAGGGCGCCCGCGGGCCGGGCGCGAGGCTCGGCGGGAGTTCGCGAGCCGCGTGGACGCTTCGCCCGAGAAAGGCACCAGAACCCGATGAGTATCGCCCAGCGGCTCGCCCTGGTTACGTCGATCGCGACCTTCATCCTCATCGGCGTGGGAGTCTACGTGCGGGCCACGGGTTCCGGCCTTGGCTGCCCCGACTGGCCCACCTGCCACGGCGACGTCGTTCCCATTTCCGCTCGCGAGCACCACGACAAAGCCATCATCGAGATGGTGCACCGCTACTTCGCGACGATGGTGGGCATGCTCGTCATCGCGACGGCCGTGGCGGCCTGGAAGTGGTACCGGCACATCCCGTTCGTTACACGCGTGGCGACCATCGCCGTGCCGCTGGTTGGCTTCCAGGGCGTGCTGGGCGCGCTCACGGTGACGATGAAGCTGCCGCCGGAGATCGTGGCCAGCCACCTGCTAACGGCGATGCTCGTGCTCTCCGCCGAGATCGCGGTGTTCGTGGCGATGTACGTGAATGACCCGGCGCATGCCGGCGCGACCGCGCGGCTGCTGAGCCCGCAACGGCGCTCGCTGGGGAAGAAGGCGCTGTTCGCACTTGCCTGGCTGGCCGTGACGATGTGGATCGGCGGGTACATGACGGAGCGCGGCGCGAGCACCGCCTGCGCCAGCTGGCCCGCCTGCAACGGCTCCGCCCTCCTCCCGGGCGCGGACGACCACGAAATCGTCCACATGGCGCACCGGTACCTCGCGGCGGCGCTGCTGTTCCTGCTCGTGCCTGTCATCCGCGAGGCCTGGCGGCAGCGCGAGCAACTCGCGTGGTCGGGTTACGTCGCGCAGGTGGCACTCGTGCTGTACATCGCGCAGGTCATCGTCGGCGCGCTGAACGTCTGGTACACCTTCCCCGACTTCCTGACCGTGAGCCACACCGTGATTGCATCGGGCGTTTGGGTTAGTCTGGCGGCTACGGTGATCCTTTCTTTCTACTCACCCTCGGTGGAAGCGACGCGGCAGCCGGTATCGCGACTGGGAGTGCCCGCTTGAGCGCGCCCGCGGCCACGATGGCGCGCCCGAACATCCTCGACACCTTCCGCGCCTATATCGCCCTGACGAAGCCGCGAGTCATCTCCCTCCTGCTGGTGACGACGTTTCCGGCGATGCTGGTGGCCGAGCGGGGTTGGCCCTCGGGCTGGCTCATCCTGGCGACGCTCGCCGGCGGGTCGCTTTCGGCCGGGGGCGCCAACGCCATCAATTGCTGGTACGACCGCGATATCGACAGCGTGATGAAGCGCACGCGCAGCCGCCCGATCGTGACCGGCGAGGTCGCTCCCGCGCACGGGCTCGCCTTCGGCATCCTGTTGGGGGCCGGTGCGTTCGTCTTCCTCTGGGCCACGACGACGCGCGCCGCGGCGGTGCTGTCGCTGGCGGCGCTGCTCTTCTACGTCTTTGTGTACACCATGTGGCTGAAGCGGCGAACGCCGCAGAACATCGTCATTGGCGGGGCCGCGGGTGCATTTCCGCCGATGGTGGGCTGGGCCGCCGTCACCGGTGACGTCTCGTGGGGCGCCGTTGTGATGTTCGCGATCATCTTCATGTGGACGCCGCCGCACTTCTGGGCACTGTCGCTGCGACTGCGCGACGACTACGCCGATGCGGGCGTGCCCATGCTCCCGGTGACGAACGGCGTGCGCCACACTCGCGTGCAAATCGTGCTGTATTCGATCGCGCTCGTGCCGGTGACGTTGCTCCTGGTCCCCACGGGCGACCTCGGCTGGATCTACCTGGCCACCGCGGCCGTTGGCGGCGTGGCGTTCCTCTGGAAGTCCTACGAACTCTGGAAGCGCCCGGCCGATGTCTCGCCGATCAGCGTCTACAAGTTCTCGATGCTCTACCTGGCCATCCTCTTCATGGCCATGGGCATCGACGCCGTCGTGCTCAGCTAACGCGGCCCGGTTCGAAACAACGACGGGGACGGCCATGGCCGTCCCCGTCGTACGTTGCGTGTGCTGGGCCGAGCGGAAGGGTCAGAAGCCCTTCCACTGCGGTTCGCGCTTCTCCACGAACGCCCGCGGTCCTTCCTTCGCGTCGTCGGTGGTCTGCGCGATGAACATCGCCATCTGGGCCATGTCCAGGTGCTCGTCGAAGGGGATGTTCGCGGAACGATAGACGAGCTTCTTCGCGAGTTGGACCGCCGTCGCGGGGCCCTTCGCGACCTGCTTCGCGTATTCCTTGACACGCGGCAGCAGTTCGTCCGGTTCGTAGACGGCCATGAGGTAGCCCATCTCAAGGGCTTCCTGCGCGGTGATGAGCTTGCCCGTCCAGATGAGGTCGAGCGCCTTCTGCGTGCCGATGATGCGCGGCAGCGTGTAGCAGCCTCCGTCGCCGGGGATGAGGCCCATGCGCACGTAGGTCATGCCCATGCGCGCCGTCGATGCCGCGAAACGAACGTCGGCCATGGTCGCCATGTCCATCCCCGCGCCCGCGGCGGCGCCGTTGATCGCGGCGATGTACGGCTTCTCCAGCTGGATCAGCGCGCGAGGAATGGGGTGCACGCGGTCGCGAAGGCTGTGGCGGCGCGTGGCCACCGTCGCTTCGGTGCGGAGCACGCCCTCGCCCGCGGCTTCAGCCTGGACGTTCATTCCGCTGCAGAACCCGCGGCCGGCGCCGGTGATGATGACGGCTCGCACGCCGGGGTCGGCGTCGGCGGCACGAAGGGCATCGGCCCATTCCGCCAGCATCTCGTCGTCGAACGCGTTCAGGCGCTCGGGTTTGTTCAAGGTGACCGTCGCGACGGCGTCTTCGACGTCGTACAGGATGGCCTGGTAGGTCACGGCGTGCTCCCGGGGTGAAGGTGAAGGCGGATTCTACCGCTCGCCCTTCGTTCGTGCCCGGCCCCGGGAGGAGGGCCACGCGTGCGCGGACGGCACCCAGGGCTTTTCGCAAGGATTCCGCCGCGTGCCTTACACTTCGTTGCCGATGGGCACCCGCATGAACCGGCGTGCGTTCCTCGCGGCCACGGGCTCGGCCGCGTTGTTGGCCGCGTGCGGCACGAACGCGAAAGCGGAGCCGCCGCGTCCGGGCGCCATTCTCCCGGGCATCGCATCCGACCCGCCGCCGCCGCCCGCCGCCGGGGGGCCCGCTTCAGCCGCACCGGCCGCCACGCCGGCGACGCGCGTGGTCCGGCCGCAGGGCACGTATGAGCGCACGCTGATGGCCGGGACGCCATGGGCGACCGTGGTCTCGGTTCGCGACAGCGGCGTGGCGGGGAATGCGGCCATCGTGCTCGGGGGTGTCCACGGTAACGAGCCCGGCGGGTGGATGGCCGCCGAGGAGGTCGCGACCTGGACGCCGCGGACGGGGTCGCTGCTCGTCATCCCGCGCGCGAACCGGCTGGCTATCGATAGCTTCGTCCGCACTTTCGAGGAGATCGGAGACCTCAACCGGCTCTACCCGGGCGACCCTGCGAGCGCGCTGGCAATGGAACGGATGGCCGGCGAGATCACGGCACTGGCCGCGGAGTTCGGCTGCAGCCTCGCGCTCGACATGCACGAATCGTGGGCGTTCTACATCGATGCGCCGGGCACGGGCACGGCCGCGCTCGGGCAGACGATCACCACCGGGCAGGGGCCGCTCTGGCCGAACTTCGGCCCCGCTATCGCCGGCGCGCTCAACGACGGCCTGCCCTCGCACGATCGGTTTATCGTTCGCGATGGGACGAACCTGGGCCGGCCCGCGGCCAGTGCCACGCCCGCGACGACGGGCCGCGGGCGGAGTTCGCTCTCGCTGGGCGGACACGTCACCGGGCTCACGCCCGTGCTGGTGGAGATGGGCCAGCAGAACCAGGATGTCGACCGGCGAATCGCGCTGCACCTGCTGGTCGCGCGGCAGGCGCTGGGGATGATCGAAGTCCTCTAGCGTCAGTCCGAACCGGTGCGTCCGGCGGCGTGCTGTACACTGGAACCGTTCCCCATGGCATCCACGACGATTTCCGAGAAGCTTCGCAAGCAGCTGGCCGCCCTACCCGCGCGCCCGGGCGTTTACATCATGCGCAACGCCACTGGCGACGTGATTTATGTCGGCAAGGCCGCCCGCCTGAAGGACCGCGTCCGCTCGTACTTCGGTTCGCCGCACATGATGGAACCGAAAACGCGCGCCCTCCGCGAGCACATCGACGACTTCGAATACATCGTCGTGGGCAACGCCGGCGAGGCACTGATCCTTGAGGCGACGCTGATCAAGCGGCACCAGCCGTTCTTCAACATCCGCCTCAAGGATGACAAGCGGTACCCGTACCTGAAGGTCGATGTCCAGAACCCCTGGCCGCGCGTCTACATCACGCGCCGCATCGAGAAGGACGGAGCGCGCTACTTCGGGCCCTACGCGAGCGCCGGCTCCGTGCGGGCGACGCTGGACCTGGTCGAAAAGCTGTTTCCGTGGCGTTCGTGCACGAAGGAGATCACGGGCAAGGACGCCCGGCCCTGCCTGGACTTCTACATCAAGCGGTGCATCGCCCCGTGCACCGCCTTCTGCACCGCCGAGGAGTACGCCGAGGTCATCCAGCAGGTCATCCTCTTCCTCGAAGGCCGCTCGGACGACGTGATCCGCCGCCTTCGCGTGCAGATGGAGCAGGCCTCCGAGAACCTGGAGTTCGAACGCGCCGCGGGCCTTCGCGACCAGCTCAAGGCGATCGAGCGAACCGTCGAGCGCCAGATTGTCTCCACCACGAAGAACGAGGACATGGACGTGTTCGGCATGTCGCGCAACGGCGACCAGGCGTGTATGCAGGTGTTCTTTGTCCGCGGCACGCACATGATCGGCCGTGACACCTTTGTGGTGGAGGGGACAAAGGACGAACCGGATGGGGCGGTACTGTTGAACTTCCTCCTGCAGTACTACGAAAGCGCTCAGTACACGCCGAAGCTCGTGGCCGTGCCATCGGACGTCGAGGACCGGGAGACGCTGGAGGAGCTGCTTGGCGAACGGCGCGGGGCGAACGTGGAGGTGCGCGTCCCCGAGCGAGGCGAGAAGCGCAAGCTCGTGGAACTCGCCAACGAAAACGCGCGGGAAGCACTCGACATGATGCGCGTGAAGTGGCTGGCCGACGCCACGAAAACGCAGCTCGCGCTCGAGCAGCTGGCCGAGGAGCTCGCGCTGCCGGCGCTGCCGCACCGCATCGAGTGCTACGACAACAGCAACATCCAGGGCACGAGCCCCGTGTCCAGCATGGTCGTCTTCGTCGACGGCAAGCCCGCGAATAACCAGTACCGCCGCTTCAAGGTGAAGACGGTGACCGGTGCGGACGATTTCGCGACCATGGCCGAGATCATGCGGCGGCGATTCCGGCGTGCGGCGACGAAGCCCGGCGCACCGGACGGCGCCGCGCCGCCGGACGAGCCCCGGACCGCGTCCGATGGCGAGCCGGGAAGCGATATCGCCGCCGGAGACACGTGGGAGCTGCCCGACCTGGTGATCATCGATGGCGGCAAGGGCCAGCTCAGCGCCGCGGCGCAGACGATGCGCGAGATGGACATGCAGCACATCCCCGTCGTCGGCCTGGCCAAGCGCTTCGAGGAGATCTTCGTCCCCGATGAGGATGAGCCGGTCGTGTTGCCACGGGGGTCGGAGGCGCTCTACCTGGTCCAGCGCATCCGCGACGAGGCGCACCGTTTCGCCATCACGTTCCACCGGCAGGTGCGCGGCAAGACCGCGATTACGAGCGCGCTCGATTCCGTGCCCGGCATCGGTCCGAAGCGGAAGAAGGCGCTGCTCAAGAAGTTCGGGAGCGTGAAAGCGATCCGTGAGGCCTCCGTGGAAGATGTCGCGAGCACCGTGGGCTTCACCCGGGCTCTCGCGGAGAAGGTCAAGGAATCGGTCTAAGGAAGGCACACGAGGCGCACGGCGGGAACCGGCGAAGGTGGCCGGGCGTCTGTAGAGAAGGTGAGCGGACAGGGAGGCACGCATGCAACGACGGCGTTTCCTGGCTGGCACGGCCGGTCTCGCGGGTACCTGGGCGATGATGCCGCTGCTTTCGGCGTGCGGGACCGATAGCGCCGAAGCCGGCGAGGCCCGCGCGGATGTCCCGCGCGCGACCCCGGGGGCGAACGCGCTCACTGAAGCGACGGCCTTCGCCAACGCCTCCCGCGACCTCGGATGGGACCTCTACCGCCTGCTCGCGGCGAAGGACACCGGCAACCTGTTCCTCTCGCCGTATAGCATCGCCGCCGCCATGGCGATGGTCACCGCCGGTGCGCGCGGCGAAACCGCCGCCCAGCTCCTGAAGCTGTTGCACACCTCCGGCTCCGGCGAGGGGCTGCACCCCGCGTTCAACGCGCTCGATTCGGCGCTTGCCGCGACGGACTCAAAGGACCGCGCGATACCGTTCGAGCTCACGACGGCGAACTCCGCCTGGGGGCAGGCCGGGTTCAGCTTCGAACGCGCCTACCTCGAGACGCTCGCGCGCTACTACGGCGCCGGGATTCAGCTCGCGGACTTCCAGCACGAACCCGATTCCGCGCGGAAGGCGGTCAACAGGTGGGTCGAAGAGCGGACGAAGGAGCGCATCAAGGACCTTCTGCCGGCGGGCTCGGTCAACACGCTCACGCGGCTCATCCTCGTGAACGCGATCTACTTCAAGGCGGACTGGGCATCGCCGTTCGAAAAAGAACTGACATCGCCCGGCGCCTTCACGACCGCCGCGGGCGCGCGCAAGGACGTGCCGATGATGCGCCGCACGGGGACGTACGAATACGCGAAGGGCGACGGTGTCGAACTGCTGGAACTGCCGTACGCGGGCAACGGTGTTTCGATGGCGGTGCTGCTGCCGGCCCAGGGTACGTTCGCGAAGGCCGAGGCGGCACTCGCGCAGAGTGCGGGCAACCTGCTGGCGAGCGTGAAGAGCACGCGCGCCGCGGTGACGATCCCGAAGTGGCAGTTCACCAGTTCGTTCGCGCTGAAGGAGGCGCTCTCCGCGCTGGGCGCGACGGATGCCTTCGACGCGGGCCGGGCCGACTTCTCGGGCATGGATGGCCGCAAGGACCTCTTCCTCACCGATGTCTTCCACAAGGCGTTCGTGCGCGTCGATGAGAAGGGGACGGAGGCCGCCGCGGCGACCGGCGCCGTCGTGGGCGCGACATCGGCACCCATCGACCCGCCGGTGCAGTTCACCGTGGACCGCCCCTTCATCTTCTTCATCCGCCACCGGGAAACGGGCACCGTGCTGTTCGCGGGCCGGGTCACCGATCCGGCGGCCTGAGCAGCGAGCCTACGGCGCCGGCGGCGGCGCGGGCGGGCCTCCCGAGCGCGCCTGCAGCATGAATTCGTACGCCCACGGGTGCAGCGTGGGCGGCTGAATGCCCGACGCGCCGAGGATGGTCGCAACCTCGGCACGGTGTTCGCTGCCGTGGTTCATCGTCTGCGCGAGGATGGGCGCGATGCGAACCGCGCCGCGCGGGTGGAAGCGGTAGGCATCGATTGGCTCCGGGTTCGCCGCGTAGGTCTGCCAGCGCGCGGCGAGCGCCCGCACGACCTCGGCGGTCCGCGCCAGTGTCATCGCCTCATCGGCCGGGGGAACGTCTTCCGGTTCGTGTTCCAGGAGCGCAAGGAGGAAGTTCCGCTCGCTCGCGACGAGGTGCGCGAGCGTGGCCGGGATGGCGCCGTAGACGCCGGGGCGCACGGCCTCGAGCACCGCCGCGGGCTGCGCCTCGCAGAAGGCGATGAGTTCGAGCGTCGCCCAGTGGTGGCAGGCGAGCATGTAGGGCAGCGGGGAATCAGGCGAGGACGGCATGCCGCGGGCTATACCAACGCTCGCCGAAGCACCAATGCGAGCCTGTCACCGGCCACCCGCCGCGGCGCTCCCGGCTTCGACCGGCAGCTTGAGGGGCACGAAACGGCCCATCGCCGCCCCGACCGACACGACGCACGCGCAGCCCACCCCCAGCACGGCCAGCGTCAGACGTTCGCCCGCACCGTCGGCGAAGGCGCCGATGGGGAAGGCCATGAGCGAGTTCACGCCGAACGCCATCATCGTCAGCGACATGACGCGGCCGAAGTACTCCGGTCGCGAGGTCTGCATCAGGCTCACGTTGTTCAGCAGTTGGAAACCGCTGGATGAGGCGCCGATCATCGCCGCGCTCACGAGGGCGATGGGGAGGTTCGGCGACATCGCGAGGCAGAGCATGCTGGCCGCGAGCGTGAGGCCGAACATGAGCATCAGCCGCCGCGCCACGAGCACGTTGTCGCGCCCCGCCAGGTACAGCGTCGTGCCGATCCCGCCGGTCGCGGCCGACCCGTAGACGAGGCCAAGCTTGTTGGTGGATTGGCCGAGCACGTTCTCCAGCAGCCCCGGCACGATCGTCTGGTACGAAAACCCCGTGACCACCACGCCCACGAACGTCAGTGCCAGCAGCCGTAGCTGGCGTTCGTTCCAGACGTAGGCGGCGCCTTCGCGGACATCGGTCCAAAGGGAGGTGCGGGGGCCGCCGGTTCGCGGCTGCGTGGGCTGCATCTGCGCGAGCATCGTCACGGTTACAGCGAAGAGGAGCGTCATCACGATGTACGTTCCGCCGCTATCGACCCACGAGATCGCGACGAGCGCGCCCGCCAGCAACGGCCCGACGATGCGCGTGGCGTTGATTGTCAGCTGCTGGAGCGCGACGCCGCTGGCGAGCTTCGGGCCCGGCAGCAGTTCGGCGATCCATGCCTGGCGAGTCGGGCCCATGATGGCGAACATGCCGCCCAGGACGAGCGTGCCGGCCGTCAGCATCCAGATGGTGATGGCGCCGCTGATGACGAGCACGCCGATGACCGCGAACAGCAGGCCGATCATCGATTGGCTAAACATGAGCAGCCGCCGCTTCGACATGCGGTCGCTGAGGCTGCCGCCGATGGGGCCGAGCGCGAGCATCGAGATGCCTGTGCCGAGCGCGACGAGCCCGACGGCGCTGTTCTTGCCCGTGAGGTCGAACGCGATCTTCCCCTGGACGACCTGCATCATGCCGAAGGCGAGCTGCGCGAGCGTCGTGCCGGTGAAGAGCAGGCGGTACTGCCGTTCGGCCAGAACGGGCGCCTTCCGCGTGAGAAACGATCCGAGGCCGAAGGTGGTCACGTCCTCGCAGCCTACCAGCAGGCGGCGGGAAGCGGCCATAGTGTGAGCCGCGTGAATCGCCGATTTCACCGCCGGGGGCGCGCCTCACCGTTCAAAACTGAACACGTCAGACCGCGAACACATCCTCAACGCGCGTAATCCGCACCGATCCGGGCGAGAGGCGCAGATCGAGCGCGCCCGCGACGGCGTCCTCGGCGAGCACTTCGTCCGGCTTGGGCGATTCGTACGCCAGCGACGACGGCGCGTCCGCGAGAAGCTCGTCGCGCAGACCCGCGGCGTCCTTCGCGACCATGACGACGGTGAGGTTTTCGCCCGAGAGGTGGCGTCGCACGGCGGCGTTCACCTCCGCCGCGGTCAGCGCCGCGAGCCGTGCGCGCAGCGTCTCGACGAAGTCCCCGATGCCGTGCCAGCGGCTATCGAGCGCGTACCCAAGCTGCTGGTCCTGGGTTTTGGTCATGAGGTAGACGTTCTTCATGAGGTACGCGCGGGTAGCCTCGAACTCGTCATCCGGGATGCCGTTCGCGGTCATCTGGCGCACCTCGTGGAGGGCCAGCTTGAGCGCGAAGACGGCGGTGGCGGGGACCAGCGGCCGCAGCCAGACCTCGAACAGCTGGTGACGGCGCCCCAGGTTCGCGTCCGGGAAGAACTGGTACATGCCGCGCGGGAACGCCTCGATGTAGGCGTAATCGCCGTAATTCAGGCCGCGAAGTTCGCGCAGGCGCTGGTAGAGCCGCCCGTTCGATGCCCGGTGTTCGCCGAGCCAGGAGCGCGCCAGCCACAGCGCCGCGAAATCCGGGTGCGCGCGTGTCACCTCGATGGCGTGGCCGAACGACACGGCGACCGCGCGCGTCTCCTTCTCGATGATTTCGACCTCGATCCCTTTCGCGGCCCGCGGAGTCACGTCGGCGGTGGGTGCGGCGGAGCCCGTGGGGAGCCGCGCGATCTCGTCCTTGAGGCGCGCCGCCAGTTCGGCGGGGAAGTCGCCGGCGAGGCCCACGGTCAGGTTCGCGCGTACGAACCGCTCGGCGACCCACGCGCACACGTCATCGAGCGTGATGGCGTCGAGCCCCGCGACGGTGCCTTCGGCCGGGTGGCCATACGGGCTCCCCGCGAAGACGAGCGCCTGCAGCCGCTCCTTGCCCAGTTCCTCGTCGTTGTTCGCCCGCAAGTCCTCGATGAGTTCGCTGCGCTGCTGGTCCTTCAGGCGGGCGAAGTCCTCCTCACGAAAGCCCGGGGCGGTGAGCTGCGGCAACACGATGTCGAGGAAGCGGGCGAGATTGTCGCGGTGGATGACGCCGCTGAAGACCGTCATCTCGCGGTCGACCCTGGCGCCGAAGCTGCCGGCCATGGGGAAGAGGGCGCGCGTGATCTCGTCGATGCGCATGCGTTCGCTGCCCGCGCCGGCGACCATGGCCGCCGCGAGCTGCGCGAGCCCTTCCTTGCCCGCCGGGTCATGCGCCGAGCCCACGGTGAAGAGCAGCTTGAACCGCAGTTGCCCGGATGGCGTCCGCTGTTCGATCACGGGGACATCGAGCGCCGGGGCGGCCGCCGACCGTTCCACCGATGGGGCCGCGAGCAGCCCTGCCGGGGCATCGCCCTCCGTGAGCGTGGTCAGCACCAGGTTCTCGTCCGTGATGAAGCGGCGGGCCGCCGCGAGCACGTCGTCCGTGGTCAGGGTGTCGTACGTTCGAAACAGCGCGTTCAGCGTGTCGAACGACCGCTCAAAGCGTACGTAGCGCGCGAGTGTGGCGGCGACGGCGTCCGAGTTGTCGAGGGTGCGCGCGAAGCTGTAGCGCGCGTTCGCCTTCGCGTCGGCCAGCCGCCCGGCATCGACCGGCTTCGCGCGTGCGGCGGCGAACTCGGCGGCGATCGCGTCGCGGACGTAGCCGCAGTCGGCGGGGTTCTTCACGCGTGCCATGACGCTCGCCAGCGGCGCATCCTGCGCCGACGGCAGGTATGGGAACAGCTGGTCGACCTTCTGTTCCTGTTCGACGAGCCGCCGGTAGAGGTCGGAGGTCTCGCCGAAATGCAGGTCCAGCAGCACATCGAACGCGGCGTACGACGGGTCCGTGGTCGAAAACGCGGGCCCGTGGAAGGCGACGGTGACCCATGGGAGCGTCGGCGACGGCCACGGAACGTGCGCGGTCACCGGTGCGCGCTGCGGGGGTTCCTGCGGGATCGCGACGCTCGCCCCGGCGCCGGGCTGCCACCCTCCCCAGTGCCGCTCGATGAGGGCCGCCGTGGCCTCGACGTCGAGGTCGCCGGCGACGATGACGGTGGTGTATTCGGGCCGGTACCAGCGTTCGAAGAACGTCCGCGAATAGGCGAACTGGTTGGGCATGTCCTCGATGTCGCGGAGGAAGCCCATGGTCACGTGCTTGTAGGTGTGGGTCGTGAATGCGGCCTCGCGCTGGACCTCGAGGAGCTTCGTGAGCGGGTCGCTCGCGCTCTTGTTGTACTCACCGAGGATAGCGAGCGCCTCCGTGCGGAAGTCCGCCTCGGAGTACTCCAGGTTCATGAAGCGGTCGGCCTCAAGCTCGAGGATCGTCTCCAGGTCTTCGGCGGCGCACGTCACGTGATAGTTCGTGTAGTCGTCCGTGGTGTACGCGTTTTGGCGCGCGCCCGTGCGCGTGAGGATGGCCTGGTAGGCCTCGGGCGTGAAGCGCTTCGTGCCCCGGAACATCATGTGCTCGAAGAAGTGCGCGAAGCCGGACTTCCCCGGCTCCACTTCGTTCCGGGAGCCGGTCTGCACCGGGATCTGGAGCGACACGAGGTGCGGAAAACCCGTGTTCACGGTGATCACGCGCAGGCCATTGGCAAGCGTCCGCTCAAGGTGCGGGAAGGGGATGATGTCGCCAGTGGACACGCGCTGCTCCGGGACGGGAAGTGCAGCGATGGTACCGCACGCGGCCGCCGCGTTACGCGACGCACGGCGATACTTCCCCCATGCGCGAACTGATCTCGGCCGGCGCCATCGCGATGCGGGTGCGCGAACTGGGCCATGAGATCTCGCGCGATTACCGGGATTCGCCGGGCCTGGTCCTCGTCGGCGTGCTGCGAGGGTCGTTCTGCTTCCTCGCCGACCTCGCCCGCGCCATCGACCTGCCCGTGCGCATCGATGTGATGGCGCTTCGCAGCTACGCGGGCGAGACGGGCGGCGCGGTGGAAATGCTCGCCGGGCCGTTCGATCCGGTCGAGGGTGCGGATGTGCTGCTCGTCGAGGACATCATCGAACGCGGGGCGACGACCGCGCGCGCGGCGGGGATGCTCATGGCCGGAGGCGCCCGCTCCGTCGAGGTGTGTACGCTGCTGTGGAAGCCTTCCGGAGGGGGTACCCCGGGGCGCTACACCGGCTTCGAAGTCCCGGACGCGTTCGTGGTCGGATACGGCCTCGACCTGGACCAGCAGTACCGGAACCTGCCCTTCGTCGCGGTGCTCGACGAAGCGGGTGGCGCCCCGGGGGCGTAGCCGGTTCGCCCATCGAGACCGATACTCGTCGGGTGCGACTCCTGCTCGTTCGCCACGGACAATCGGAAGGCAACGCCGCCGGGATCGTCCAGGGCTCGATGGATTTCGGCCTCACGGAGCTGGGGGTGCTGCAGGCGCGCGTCACGGCCGAGCGGCTGGCGCGCGAAGAGGTCCACCGCATCGTCTCCAGCCCGCTGAGACGCGCCGCCGACACCGCGCGAGCGATCGGCGAGTGCCTCGGCGTACCGGTGGAGTACCGCGACGGCCTTAAGGAATACGACATCGGCGAGGCGAGCGGGCTCACGGCCGCGCAGATTCGCGAACGCTTCCCCGAAATCGCGGAGGCGCGCCGCCGAGGCGAACGGCTGCCCTACCCGGGCGAAGAGGGCCGCGGCGTCTTTCACGAACGCCTGCATGGCGTGCTCGATGAACTCCGGGCGATGGGCGGAACCACGGTCGCGGTCGCGCACGGAGGCGTGGTCGGTGCGATATGCCAGATCGTCGTGGGCCTCGGGCCGCGCCACCGGGGCCTCTTCGAGGCAGCGAACTGCTCGGTGACCGAGATCGCGCGGGATGCCGGCGGGCGGCTCGTGATCGTGCGTCACAACGACACCTGCCACCTCGAAGGCATCGTCACGCGCATCGACCGGGGCTGACGCTCAGCCCATCACCATGTTGATCCAGCCGTTCACGGAGACGAAGAGGAAGCCCGTGCCTTCCGCGGGGTGAAAGACCGCCTCGACGCCCTCGATGATTTCGACGGCACCCACGTTCTTCAGCACCCAGGCGTGATTGCCGGTGCTGGTCACGTCCACGCGACGAAGGGACGGCCAGAGCACCATCGCGACGCCGTCGGCGGCACCCGCGGGGGTGATCCGGTACACGGGCGTCCCATCGGGGGAGTACGGCTCGACGGCCGCTTCGACACCGAAAAGGTCCGCGATGGCGGTAACCGCGCCGCATCGAGCACTTCGAACGCTCGGCGTCCGGCCATCAGGACTCCAACTCGACGAGGCTGCCGTGGTGGTGAGCCAGCCGCCAGTGGCCGTCCTCGAGCACGAAGACGTTCGTGGCGACGACCGGCGTCCCGGCCACCAGTTCGCGGCAGGCGACGATGGCCACATCCCCATGAACGGAGACACACTCACCGCCGGCCACGATGCGCGCTTGCGCGGGATTGGCGAGAAGCGCGAACCAGCTGGCCATGACCTGCCCGCGCGTCGTGAGCAGGTTCCCCCGGGGGTGGATGCACGAAACCGGGACGCGGCGCGCCCAGATGACATCCATGGAGGCGGTGTCCCGGTCGTTGAAGGCGGCATAGAACGCCGCGTTCGCACCGAGCACCGCCTCCGTCGCGGCGTCCATGGGGAGGGGTGTTAGCCCTGGGCCTGCTTCGCGGCGATGCGCTGCTGCACTTCGATGATCATGTTCGCGATCATCTTCGCGTGCGGGAACGGCTTCCAGCCGGCCATGCTGTTGTAGTAGCGGGTGCCGGCCTGGTACTCGTCCGGTTCGCGCTCGCCGTACTCGACATCGATGCCGTTCACGCGAATGCTGGGCGAACCGAGGAACTTCTTCGTCTTGGCGTCCTCGCTGTCCATGACCTCGGTGTAAACGACTTCGGCGTCGGCTTCGGTGGCTTCGATGGCCTGGCTGAGGGCTTCCTCGGCATCCTTGCCGCGGCCCGTGCTCTTGGAGTACATGAAGTCAATTCGGAGGGGCATCTACTCTGGTCTCCCTGTCCCGGGTTCGGATCCCGGAAGTTCGTGTGCAAGGCCGCCCAGGGCGCGCAGGCGCGCGGCGGCGGCAGCTTCGAAACCGAGGCTGCCGGGGTCGTAAAATTGTGCCACCCCCAGGTCTTCCGGCAAATATCGTTCACCCTGCGCGAAGTGCCCCGGCTCGTTGTGCGCGTACCGGTAGCCGGCGCCGTAGCCCATGCCTTTCATGAGCCCCGTGGGCGCGTTCCGGAGGTGCATCGGCACGGGGAGATGCGCCGTCGCGATAGCGGCCTCCTTCGCGCGCTGGTAGCCCGCGTAGGCGCTGTTGCTCTTCGGTGCGAGCGCGAGATAGGTGGCGCACTCCGCCATCGGGATCCAGCCCTCGGGCATGCCGACGAAGTGCACGGCCTGCTGGCACGAAACGGCCAGCATCAGCGCCCGCGGGTCGGCCAGCCCGACATCCTCGGCGGCGGCGATGACCATGCGGCGGACGATGAACAGGGGCTCTTCGCCCGCCTCCAGCATGCGCGCGAGCCAGTAGAGCGTCGCATCCGGGTCGGACCCGCGAATGGACTTGATGAACGCGGAGACGGTGTCGTAGTGGTAGTCGGCCTGGCGGTCGTGGTAGGGGCGCCGGTCCTGGAGCGCCTGCTGCACCTCGGGCACGCCGATCACGCCCCCTTCGGGCGTCATCCCGGCGGCGATTTCGAGCGCGGTGAGCGCGGCGCGGCCGTCGCCGTTCGCGCCCTGCAGCAGCAGTGCCCGCGCATCGGGCGCGAGCGAAAGCAGCCTGTCACCCAGTCCGCGCTCCTCGTCCCGAAGCGCGCCATCGACCACGCGCCCCAGGGCGGCTTCATCGAGCCCGAGGAGCCGCACCACCCGCGCCCGGCTGAGGAGCGGCGCCACGACTTCGAACGACGGGTTCTCTGTGGTCGCGCCGATGAGTGTGAACGTGCCGTCCTCGACGTAGGGCAGGATCACGTCCTGCTGGGCTTTGTTAAAGCGGTGGATCTCATCGATGAAAACGACGGTGCGAACACCTGTCGCGCGCCTGGTCGCGGCTTCGGCCACCACCCTTCGCAGGTCGGCGACGCCCGACGAAACGGCCGAGATGGCGACGAACTCCGCCGAGACGTGGCTCGCGAGCAGCCGCGCGAGGGTGGTCTTCCCGCAGCCGGGTGGGCCCCAGAGGATGACCGAAGGCAGCGTGCCGCGTTCGACCGCCGACCGAAGCATCGAACCCGGGCCGATCGCCTTCTCCTGCCCGGCGAACTCCTCGAGCGTGCGCGGACGCATTCGCGCGGCGAGCGGAGCATCGGCGGGCGGCGGCTCGTTGGCGCCCCCGATGAGCGAAGGCTGGACCCCGGCCGGGCCATTCGCGCGTCCCGTGCGGCCACGTCCCATTTCGGCTCCTTGTCAGGGCCATGGTAGCCCGCGCGGCGCCCACCCGCCCCGTCGCGGGGGTGAGGGTGCAGAATAGGCGGACAGGCGGCCCTTCCCGCCGGAGGCTTCGATGCTCTCACGGGTCGATCGTGTCCAGGTTGTGGTCGAAGATCGCGCCGCGGCGGTCGAGACCTTCAGCGCGCTCTTCGGCGCCCGGCAGGTGGGCGAAGACACGTCCGCGCTGCTCAATGCCCACCGCACAACCGTGCAGGCGGGCATCAGCCTGTTCGAGCTGCTTGAGCCGGCCGGGCCGGGCCCCATCGAGTCGTTCGCGCGGGAACGGCGCGGCGGCCTCTACGGTGCGGTCTTCGCCACGCCGGACCTCCCCGCGATGGCGCGTCACCTGGACTCGCAGCAGGTGTCGTTCGCGTCCGAAGGTGACGCCCTCGTGCTGGCCGCGGACGCCACGCACGGCATGCCCACGACGATCGTGCGCGATGAAGCGCGCGAGTCGATCGGACACATTCGCTGCCTGTACGAAGTCACGAACCCGGTGGCGGATTGGCAGGATACGGCGGCGCTCTACACCCGCATCTTCGCGCTCGACCCCACGCGCTACTCGCCGATCGAGAGCACGCTTTACGGCTACACGGGCACGCTCACGCTCTTTGACCCGCCGGCACAGCTGGACCGCATCGAGATCACGCAGACCTCGGGCGGCCTGGCGATGGACCGCTTCTACCAGCGCCGCGGCCCGGGCCTTTACATGTGCTACATCGAAACGGACGACGTGCCCGCGCTCGCCGCACGGCTGCGCGCGCGCGACGCCCGCTTCACCGACAACGCGGACCGCCCGCCCGAGGACGGCCTCTTCATCCATCCGAGCGCGCTTCACGGGATGCTGATGGGCGTCAGCAAGACGAACTTCGCCTGGGTCTGGAGCGGCCGGCCGGAGCTTGCGGGCGAGGGCGCTGCCGCGCGCTATAGAGCGCATTAGAAGCTGTTAGCCGATGGCTGTTAGCTGTTGGCGGGAGACCCCGTCACCGCGGAGCGCCCCGGAGGGCCGAACGTGGTCACGCTAAGAGCCAACAGCTAACAGCTAGCAGCTAGCAGGGTGCTGAAAAAGGGGTCGGCGGCGCGCGATCTAAGCAGAGATGGCGGGTGCAGGCCGGACGAGTACGGCCCGGCGCACGTCGGGGGATGTGGTCTTGGCCCGTTTCGTGGGGCTCG
>JADLBC010000048.1 GCA_020847985.1 Dehalococcoidia bacterium | reverse complement strand
CGTCCTTCACGTGCGCCTCGATGTCGAACTCGAAGGCGTCCAGGAAGTTCTTCACCAGCAGTCCCGTCTCGGTCTCGCCCTCGATCGACAGGCGGCGATCGAAGAACAGCGCATCGGGATCCTCGCGACGCAGCGCCAGCACGCGGAAGGCGGCGAGCGGCCCGCGCAGCGTCACGTTCGGCGCCCGGCCGGGTGCCGGCTCGACGCGCCCGCCCCGGAAGGCGAGCGGGATCGTGAGCTTTGCGTCCTCGAGCACGATGGCAACGACCTTCCCCTCGAGTTCCTCGAGACGCGAACCCGCGAGCTGGCCCCGCAGCATCTGGTTGATCGTGAACGCCACGGCCGCCACGGGCGGGGGCGGCAGGCGTCGCACGGCTGCCTCGAACCCAGCGCAGAATCTGTCCACAACCTTTTGATTGATCGACATATGGACTCCTCCCGCGCAGCGCGCCCGCAGCCGGCGGGACGCATCCGCCCCATCAAACCACGGGGCTCGAAACATCGAGATCTACGGGCTAGACCGACGTCCAGCCACCATCGACGTCCATGACCATGCCCGTCGCATAGTCGCAGGTCGCCAGGAACATCGCCGCCTTGACCATGTCCTCCGCCTCGCCCGCACGCTTCATCGGAATGCGCGTCGCGATCATCTGGGCGCGGATCGGTGCGTCCGGCCCGCGCATCGCCGCAAGGTCGGCCTGGTCCTGCTCCGACATGATCAGGCCGGGCGACAGCACATTGACGCGGATGTTCCGCGGCGCGAGCTCGATGGCGAGCTGCCGGCCCATGGAGTTGACTGCGCCGCAGACCGCCGAACCGCCCGCGTAATGCGTGATCCCCGCCTTCGCGGCGATCCCCGAGCACAGCATGATGCAGCCACCCGCCGGCATCTTCGGCACCGCATAGTGACAGGCGTAGACCTGCCCGAAGAACCGTCCCGCGAACAGGCCGACCCACTGCGGGGGCGGCACCTCGTCGATGGCGCCGAAAACCCAGCCACCCGCGCAGGTCACGAGCAGGTCGACGCGCGGCAGCGGCGCGAACAGCGCCCGGACCTGCGCCTCGTCGGCGACATCGGTCACGACCCCTTGCGCGCCGTGGCCGACGAGCTTCACGGCCTCCTCCAGCCGCTCGCGCCCGCGCGCGGCGAGAATCACCTTCGCGCCCTCCGCGGCGAAGCGTCGGCCGATGCCGAGGCCGATGTTGGAACTGCCGCCCGTGATGACGGCGACCTTGCCCTCGAGTGCTCCCATGCCGTTCTCCATTGTGTGGTCGTCCGCCCGGCTCCCGTGGGCCGGTGCCCTTTCACATGAACGGGCGGACTGCGGCCTGCTCCGGTCCGATGGCGCCCGCGTCGCCGCTGATCAAAGTACCAGCCAGCCGCCGTCCACCGGAAGGTAGATGCCCGTGACGAAATCGCTCATCGGCGAAGCGAGGAACAGCGTGGCCTTGGCCACGTCCTCGGGCGCGCCCCAGTGCCCGAGCGGGATGCGCCGGATGCGGTCCAGCACCTGATCGTTGAGCGGCTCGCCCGTGAACGTCAGGGTCTCCGGCCCGAGCGGTGGCGCGTCGCCCGGCTGCACCCAGGTCGCACCCGGAGCCACGGCATTCACGTTGATGCGGTACTGCGCGAGTTCGAGCGCGAGCGTTCGCGTCATCTGCACGACGGCGGCCTTCGACGAGTCATAGCTGACGCCGACGCCCGGCGTCACGGCCTGCGTCGAGGCGACGTTGACGATCCGCCCGCCCTGGCCGCGGCGGATCATGGCCCGCGCGCCCGCGCGGCAGCAGTAGAAGACACCATCCAGGTTCACGGACATGAGCCCGCGCCAGGTCTCCGTCTTCATGTCCGCGATCGGTCCGCCGAACCCGAGGTAGACGCCCGCGTTGTTGACGAGGATGTCGAGACCGCCGTGGCGCTCGACGACCGCGGCGATGACCGAATCCACCGCGTTCTCGTCGGCGACGTTCAGCACCATGGGATGGCAGCCGCTCACGGCGGCGCTCTCACCGATCGACTTCGCGTCGAGGTCCGTCGCCACGACCGTGGCCCCGGCAGCCGAGAGCGTCGCGGCAATGGCCTGGCCGATGCCGCGCGCCGCACCCGTGACCAGCGCCACCTTGCCCCGGAGATCCACCCACGCAGCGGGTGAGGTCTTCGCTCTGCTCTGCTCTGCCATGTGCCTCTTCCTTCAGCCGGAGGGTTCGACCACGCGGCGTGCGGCCCGGCCCCTGCCGGGGCCGGGCCACGCCCGCAGCTCAATAGCGCCAGCGCGGATACGGCGGGATGATCGAGTACTCGGAGCAGCCGTAGCCCCGCTCGCCCGTCTCCTCGACCTCGTAGTCGAAGAACGACTCGTAGCAGTCGAGCGTGCACTCCGCGTCGTTCTCGCCGCGCATGATGCCGTTCATCGTGTGCGCGTACTTGCGCCCCGTGCGCACGTGGATGACCTCGCCGTCCGGCAGCGTGAAGCGGTAGCGGAAGGCCATCGCCGTGCGGCCATCGGCTTCGAGCCGGACTTCGCAGGACGCGCCCTGGATCGGGCGGCTGCCGCGCGCATCCGACAGGAACCCGCCCGACTGCGGCGCGCCCTTGAACGGCGGCGTGAAGTCGGGGTTCATCCACCCGAACGCGTTCAGGTGCATGCGCTCGGTCTGGATCGACGGCCAGAAGTGGAACAGGCTGTCCTTCAGCGACAGCGCCGGCTGCTCCCAGGG
>JADLBC010000047.1 GCA_020847985.1 Dehalococcoidia bacterium | reverse complement strand
GTCCCGGGTGCCAACGACCTGGTTACGCTCGACCAGGGCGCGGCCTACTGGATCGCCATCAAGGGGCCGAGCTCCGTCACCTGGACCATCGCGACCAAGGTGGACCAGTAACACCCGATTGATGGCCGAAGCCGGGACTTCTCTCTTCGGAGAGGGGTCCCGGTTCCCGGCTATCAGAGGTGGAACTGCCCCTGGCCGTGAAGAGAGGAATGGAGCTAGCTAGCATGACGAAAGTTGTGAGGATGCTCGCCGGACGCGGACTTGCCGCGGCGCTCGGGATCGTCGTCCTCGGTTTCGCGGGTGCGTACAGCGCCCACGAGGCCCAGGCCGAATCGCCTCCGAACCCGCCCGCCCGTTTCGCCGGTTCGGTCCTCGTCGACGGTGTCGCTCCCGTTGCCGGCACGCGCATCGAAGCTCGTGTCGGGAACTCCACCTGCGGTGTGACGACGACGTTCAACGCCAGCGGCCAGAGCCGCTACGTGCTCGACGTCCCCGCGCTGGACCCCGGTGCGACGCCGAACTGCGGTACCGATGGGGCGAGCGTCTCGTTCTGGATTGGGGATAAGAAGGCTGCGCAGAGTGGTTCCTGGGCTAACTACCAGCTGAACCAGCTCGACCTGACCTACACTTCCCCGACTCCGACGCCGGCCGGTTCGGCTTCGCCTTCGGCGACGCCTCGCCCGCCGACGACCGGTGGCGGCAATGCCGTCCCCGGTGCTGAGCTGGGCTGGCTCTTCGCCGCGCTCGGCCTCGGCGCCCTCGCCTTCGGCGTGGGTGGCGCGGCTGTCGCTCGCAAGGGCCGCTAAACCCGGTTCTTCCGGAACACATGGAGAAGGCCCCGGCAACGGGGCCTTTTTCGTTCCCGGTTCCCAGTTCCTAGTTCCCGGTAGCCAGGAGCGCGCGGGGCGGGTGCGGCCGCGGGCGCAAGATAGTACCGGGCCGTTCGGTGTCAGGCGGAGGGGCGGGCGTTCCACCAGCGCAGCGCGCGGAGGCAGCGCAACGTCACCCAGCGCGATGCCTCGCGCGGGGCGTGGAAGTTCACGTGCCGCGGGCCCGCCGGCGGCGTCGCCGCGCGCCAGCGCCCGTCCGGCCCGCGCCGCTCTTCGACGATGGCGATGGCGTCGGCGGCGCGTTCGTCCCAGGGCGCTGCCGTCGTGGCGAAGTGGTCCAGCGCCCGGAGGATGGTGTATTGCCAGCCGATGGGGTCGGTGAAGTGCGTGAAGCGCTCGGCCACGACGGCGCCCGTGGTGTGCGACCGGAACAGCCGGTGCGCGAGCAGGAACTCGCGGCCCCGCGCCATCGCTTCGCCAACGATGGGCGATGGTTCGAGCGCGGCAAGCCCTTCGAGCGCCAACAAGGTCGTGTTGAACGAGCTGTGGTGGTCTTCGAGCCGGCAGTTCCACCCTCCGTCGGCGAACTGCTGCTCGAGAAGGAAGCGCGTGAGTTCGCCCGGGGCGCCGCCCTCGCGGTAGCCGTTCGCTTCGAAGATGCGCAGGAGCATGGACACGACGCACGCTTCGGCGTGGGCGCGCGGCCGTTCGGCCCAGAGCACAAGGCCGCCATCGGGGAGCCAATTACCGTTTTCGGCCAGCGCGCGGCAGCCGGCGAGGGCACGTTCGTCCCCCGGGGGCAGCCCCATTCGCGCGAGCAGCAGCAGGCTGAAGGTCGTCGAGGTCCACTTCGGGGAGTAGAGCCCGGAATACCGGCTCTTGCTGGCGGGGTCGGATCCCCAGCGGCCGCCGGGCTGCTGGTTCGCGAACACGGTGGCACCCCAGCCTTCGCCGCCGATGCGGGCGCGCTCGGCTTCCCACGTCGCGGGCGAGGCATCGAGGAGGTCGCGCTGGACCTGCCAGCGCACGGCCGGGTCGCCTTCGAGCAACCAATCGGCGAGTGCGGCATCCATGGGCGGCATGCTACACGTGGCCGATGCCGCTCGCGCATGCCCACTGCGGCGAAGCGGGGTACCATCGAACCATGGCTCTGGAGATTACCTGGCTCGGCCGGACCTGCTTCCGGCTCAAGGGGCGCGAAGGCGTCATCGTCACCGACCCGTGTTCGCCGGAGAGCGGGTACCGGCTGTCGAAGGTCGCTGCGGACGTGGTCACGCTCAGCAACCGGGGCGAGGCGCAGTACTCGTGCGTCGATGCCGTGACCGGCTACAAGCGCATTTTTGAAGCGCCGGGTGAATACGAAGTCGGTGGCGTGCTCGTGACGGGCGTCGCGACCAGGCGCGCCGATGGCCGCCGGAACATCGCCTACATCTACGAACTCGATGGCATCCGCGTGGCGCACCTCGGTTTGCCCGCGCCGGGCCCCGTGCCGGACGAGCTCAAGGGCGTCGATATCCTCCTCTTCCCCGCGGGCGGTGGGAATTCGCTCGGCGGCGCGGCCGCGAGCGATGTCATGACCTCGGTCGATGCGCACATCGCCATCCCGATGAACTTCGCGACGGAGTTGGATTCGGGTTCCGGGCTGGACCCCGTGGAGAAGTTTTTGAAGGAATCGGGCGCGAAGCCGGAACCGCAGCCGCGCCTCTCGGTGAGCCGTTCGCAGCTTCCGGCGGAGCTCACGGTCGTGCTCCTGGAGCCGCGCGTCTAGGGGTTCGCGACGAAGGGTTACCCCAGCAGCGAACCGAGTGGCACCTTCGCCCACCAGCCGTGCGGCCGTTTCGTGGCGTGGCTCCCCGCCATGGCGAGGCTCGAACAGGCGTCGCCGAAGCCGTCCCACGCGCGCCATGCGACGATGCGTTCGAGCGCGGAGAGCGGGAGGTGCGAAAGGTAGACCGGGATCGGGCAGGTGCCGAACGTGTCCGAATCCGGCGCCGTCGCGTCGAGCGTGACCAGCTCCAGGCCCGACCGTCCCTTTCGCGGGCGATACATCCCGGCGAGCAGGTAGTTGCCGAGCAGGATGTTGATGAACCCGCCCCGTTCGTGCCGCCCGAACGTCAGATGCTCGCCCGCGAGATCCGGCGGCAGGCGGCGGACCGCTTCGAGGAAGAACCACGTGGCCAGCTCCGCGTCGAGCCGGGGCTGGCGGCTGGCGAAATCGCGGATGGCGTCCTGGAGCTGGGGATGCTCGTCGCCAATAGCCAGGCCAGGCGGCCGGGACGGGTTCGTGCGCATGGCGGCACCATACGCGGCGCGGGGGCGGGTACGAAATGCCGGGCGGTTTCGCCGCCGTTAGCGTTCGGCCAGCAGGTGCAGGGCGCGGCGAACGGCTTCGAGCGGCGCCAACAGGCCGAAACGGTACGCGCCGGGCGCCCCGTACATGTCGCAGGGGATGAGGAAGAGCCCGGCAGCGTGGACGCGCGCCTCGGCGGCCGCGTCGACCGCCGTGGGCGGCCAGGCGAGCACGGTGAGGCCGGCTTCCGGTGCCGTGAACGTCCAGCCGTGGGCGGCGAGCGCGCGCAGAATGGCGCCCCCGTTCTCCGTGGCGGCCGCCATCGTCCGCGCGACCTCGTCATCGAAGGTTGCGAAGGCGGCCAGCGCGGCGCGCACGGAGAGCGCGGACGGCCCGCCGGAGAGCAGCTGGAGCTGGCGATCGAGCAGGTCGCGGAGGGCGGCGTCGCGCGTCGCGACCCAGCCGATGCGCAACGCGCCCAGCCCGAGCGGCTTCGAGAGGTCGCCGATGCTGATGGCGTGCGCGTCGAGGTCGGCGGCGGCGGCGATGGGGATGCATGAGAGGTCGCGGTAGACCTCGTCGGCGGCGAGGACGGCGCCGGCGGCGCGCGCTTCGGCGGCGAGGACGGCCATGTCGCGGATGCGGTCGGAGGGCGTCGACGGGTTGCACACGGCCACGACGGCCGTGTCCGGCGCGAGCGGCGATCCGGGCACGAGGACCGCACCCGCGGCCTTCGCGGCCTCCGTGAAGCTGGCGTAGATGCCGCTATCGACGGCCGCGCGCGCGCCCGGCCCGAGCAGCGCCAGCGCGACCGCGGCGAGGGCCTCCGACGCCCCCGCGGCGATGAGCACGTCCCCGGCGGCGACGGTGCTGTAGCGGGCGGCGATCGCCTCACGCAGGTCCGGCGCGCCCGAGGGCGGTACGAAGGCGAGGCCGTCCGCCGTGAGCGCCTCGCCCAGGTCCACCGCGAGCGTGGCCGGCGGCGGGCACGATGCGCTCAGGTCGATCATGCCGGGACGGAAGTACTCCGCGTAGTAGCGCAGCAGGTCGAAGCGGGCATCCGCCGTCGCGTCCATACCGCGAGCGTACGGACCGCCGCCGGCAGGCGGGAACGGCCGTCCGCGCCCCTCGCTCGCAAAGGTGTGGGAGTTCCCAGTTCCCGGTTCCCAGGGGATCAACCCCGGCGCGAGGATGTACCCCCGCGCCGAGTTTGTCCGCGTGTGGTCACAGCTGGCAGCTAAGAGCCAACAGCTAGGTGCTCGCCTCCCATTCGTCCGCTTTCGCCAGCGCCGTCTGCAGCGCGGCCACGAGGCTGCGGGCGCTATCGAGGGTGATTTCGACCGCCACCCGCTCGAGGCCGGTCACGCGGTCGACGAAGTCGATGCCCACTGCGTGCTCGGCCGCGAGATTCATCGGGTGGTCGTACGAGACGTAGGCCTGGGCGACGGGGAACCAGCCCTTCGCGCCCTTGCCCATGCCCTCGATGGTGGTGGTGTGCATGATATTGGTGCACATAACGTGTCTCCTAGGCGAGCTTGCGGCCGAAGAAGTCCCACACCTTCGACCAGGCATCGACGGCGGCGGCGGCGCGATACGCCTGCGGTGCATGGTGGTACATGAAGCCGTGCGCGGCGCCTTCGTAGCGGTGGAATTCGTACTCCTTGCCCGCCGCCTTCAGCGCCGCCTCGTGCTGGTCGACCTGCTCCGCCGTGGGCGCGCGGTCTTCGAGCCCGAACAGGCCGAGGATGGGGCACTGCAGCTGAGGCGTGTAGTCGATCGGCGCGACCGGGCGCTTCTCCGTGAGGTCCTCGGGCTTCATCACCACGCCGCCGCCCCAGAGGTCGATGACGGCATCGACGCCGGTGCCGCGCGTCGCGACGAGGTATGCGTGGCGGCCGCCGGAGCAGCTGCCCATGACGCCCACCTTGCCGTTGGACGTGGGCAGGGACCGCAGGAAGTCGATCGCGCCCTGGGCATCGCCCACGACCTGGTCATCAGACACGCCGCCTTCGGCGCGGACCCTGGCGGTGACGTCGCCCCACTGGCCGTGCCCGGTGCGGCAGTAGAGGTCGGGCGTGAGCGTGAGGTAGCCGTGGGCGGCGAAGTTCCGCGTGATCTCCTTGTACCAGTCGCTCCAGCCGGGCATGTGGTGCACGAGCACGACCGCGGGGAACGGACCGGCGCCGAGCGGGCGGGCGAAGTAGGCGTGGATGGCGTCGCCGTTGTGGCCACGGATGACCGTGGTCTCGGCGATGATGCCCTCGTATTCATCGGTGTTTGGCATGGTGGGGTTCCTCCTCGTGGGGTTCGAAATCGCCGGTGTCAGGCCGGCAGCAGGCCGCGCGCGCGCTCACGGAGCAGGGGCGCGACCTCCTTCGCGATGAGTTCGAGGCTTTCCGTATCGGCCGGGGGCCTCGCGCCGAAGATGAAATCGCCCACGCCCAGGCGGACGTAGGGCAGCAGCTGTTCGACTACCTGCTCGGGGGTGCCGCTGACGCCGGCGCGGGTGCGTCCACGGGCCAGGCGCGCCTCCACTTCGGCCTCGGTGCGAGCGACAACGCCGCCGAGCACGAGCGACTTGCGGATCTCGTTGGGGTCGCGGCCGATGCGCTGGCAGTGCGCGGCGAGGACATCGAGTTTGTGCTGGTAGGCATCGGCGGGCATGAAGAAGGTGTTCCAGCCGTCGGCGGATTCGGCGACGGCCTTGAGGGTGAGCTGCTCCCCGGCGCCGCCGACCCAGAGGGGGATGCCGCCGGGCTGCACGGGCTTGGGCTCGCAGAGAGCGTTTTCGAGGTGGTAGTAGCGGCCTTCGAAGGTGGTGCGGTGCTCGCTCCAGAGGCTCTTCAGGATGGGGAGCGCTTCGCCGAGCATGCGTATGCGCCGGCCGATGGGCGGCAGTTCGATGCCGTACTCCTCGTGCTCCATCTCCCACCAGCCGGCGCCCACGCCCAGTTCGAGGCGCCCGCCGGAGACGTGGTCGATGGTGGCGGCGATGTTCGCGAGCACCGCCGGGTGGCGATAGGTGTTGCCCACGACGAGGATGCCGCAGCGCACCCGCTTCGTCTGCGCGGCGAGCGCCGAAAGCAGCGTCAGCCCTTCGAAGCAGGGGCCCTCCGGGTCGGTCTGGATGGGGATGAAGTGATCGAAGACGGAGACCCAGTCGAAGCCCACCTCTTCGGCCCAGAGCCAGAGGTCGCGGTAGTCGGCGTAGGTGGTGTGCTGCGGGCCGGCATGGATGCCGAAGCGGATTTCGCCGGGAGCGATGCGCACGAAAGCGTCTCCGCGGGGACTCCGGGCGGGCGAAGTGCCCGGGCGCGGGAAGTGTAGCGGAAAAGAGGAAAGAGAAAGGAGGAAAGGGGGGTTCGAGGCTCGAGGCGCGAGGCGCGAGCGGGGCAACCCCGGGTGTGGCGGGGGGCGTGGGCAAAGAAAAACCCCGGGGCCATCACCGGCTCAAGGCCGGGAGAGGACGTACCGGGGACTGCTCAATGAGAGTATCGTGCCGTGGGTGTAAACCTGGCAAGCGCCGAGTGAGTGACCGGTTCCCCGGGGGATCAGCCCCATGGGGGGAGCATGCCCCCCCGGGGTAGCCCCGCCTTGAGCCTCGAACCTCGAGCCTCGAGCCCCTTTTCTCCTTCTCTTTTCTCCTTCCTCTCCCTCACCCCTCGAAGTCGATCGAGCTCTCCCCGAACACCACCGTGTCGCCCGCTTTGGCTCCGGCGCGGCGGAGGGCTTTCACCAGGCCCCACCGTTCGAGACGGCGCTGGACCTCGTCGTAGGCGCCCTCCATTTCGGTGTCCATCATCTCGACAAAGGTGACGACGCGGCGGCCTTGGACCTCCCAGCGGCCTTCGCCGGCGGGTTCGATGGTGAAGCGCTCGCGTGATTCCGGGCGCAAGACGGGGATCTCGTCCGGCTCGGCGGCAGCGGCCTTGTCCCGTTCGTGGGCGACGAGTGCCATGAGCTCGGCCATGAGCGCTTCTGTGCCGGCGCCGTCATCGGCGGAGATGACGCGCACGGGGCGGCCGATGTGCGCGGCGAGCGTCGCGGCGGCGGCGTTCGCGGTATCGAAGTCGAGGTCCGCCTTCGTCACCGCGACCACGCGCGCGACCTCGTCGAGCCTTGGGTCGTAGGCGCGCACTTCGCCCTCGATGAGCTCGTAGTCGGTGATGGGGTCGGGCGAGCTGCAATCGATGACGTGCAGGAGCACGCGGCAGCGGCGGATGTGCTTGAGGAATTCGAACCCCAGGCCGTACCCCTCGCTCGCGCCTTCGACCAGCCCCGGGAGGTCGGCCAGGGTGAAGCGATCGAAGCCCGAGTTCACCACCCCGAGCATCGGTTCGAGGGTGGTGAAGGCGTAGTCGGCGATCTTCGGTTTGGCGTTGGAGACGGCCGCGAGGAGGGTGGACTTGCCCGCGTTCGGCAGCCCCAGCAGCCCGACATCGGCGAGCAGGCGCAGCTCCAGCCGGACGGTGACCTCCTCGCCTTCCTGGCCCTTCTGGCTGTAGGAGGGGGTTTTGTTGGTACTGGTGGCGAAGCGCTTGTTGCCCCAGCCGCCGCGGCCGCCGTGGGCCACGAGCACCTGTTCGCCCACCTGCTTCAGGTCGGCAAGGACGGATTCGTCCTCGGCATCGATGACGACGGTGCCGGCGGGGACTTCGAGCACGAGGTCGGCGCCGTGGGCGCCGGTGCGGAGGTTGGGGCCGCCATTGCCGCCGTTGCCGGCGTGGAAGCGGCGCTTCGCGCGGTACTGTTCGAGCGTGTAGAGGTCATCGATGGCGCGAAGGAAGATGCGGCCGCCGCGGCCGCCATCGCCGCCATCGGGGCCGCCCTGGGGAACGAACTTCTCGCGGTGGTAGCTGACGAGCCCGTGCCCGCCCGTGCCGCCGGTGAGGGTGATATCGATGGCGTCAAGCATCTAACCAGCATGACAGCGCCGCGCGCTTCGCGCGCGCTGCGCTGTCATGCTGAGTTCCCAGTTCCCAGTTCCAAGTTTCCAGGGGGTAGGCCCGGCACGAGGCGGGCACCCCGCGCTGGGGTACCTTTTCTCGTTCCTCGTGTCTCGTTTCTCTTGGAAAGCCCCCGCCGCGGAGCGCAACCGCGGCGGGGATGCGCGGGAGAGCGGTGTGGCCACCCTTGCGTGCTGATCGTAGCACGATGCGTCATGCGTTCATGGGTCCGATGGTCCCCGGGTTAACCGGCGATTAGGCCGTGGAAAAGGAAGAGGAATGAGGAATGAGGAATGAGGAATGAGGCGGGGGCAACCCCACGGCGGGCATGGTCGCGGCGGGGTCGATCCCCTGGGAACTGGGAACCGGGGCCTGGGAACTCGGTCTACTCCGCCTCGATGGTCGCGGTGAGGCCGAACGATTCGAGCCGGTCGCGGTAGTGTTCGGCGGCCTCTTTCGGGCACGAGATGACCGCGGCTTCGCCGTGGTAGTGCGCCGTGAACATAATCTCGATCGCTTCCTCGGGCGTGAGCGAAGGCACCGATGCCAGCAGGGCGCGCACCACGTGGTCCATCGAATTGTGGTCGTCGTTGTGGAGGATGACGACCCACGGCGGCAGGAGCTTCTCCAGCACGCTCGTATCAAACCCCGTGACGGGAGCCACGCCGAACCGCATGCGAGGAGGATACGGGAGAGAAAGGAGTAAAGAGGAAGGAGGAAAGGGGGCCCGAGGCGCGAGGCGCGAGGCGCGAGGCGCGAGGCGCGAGGCGGGGGCAACCCCACGGGGTACCTGCCCCCGCACGGGGTCGATCCCCTGGGAACTGGGAACCGGGAACTGACAACTCGCCGCGCTCCGCGCGGCGATTAGCACTCATTGACAGGGAGTGCTAATATGGGCCTCGCAAACTCACACCACACCCCCAGAGGTACGTTTCCGCATGGCAAAGCAGCTGCTCTTCGATGAAGAGGCGCGCCACTCGCTCAAGCGTGGCATCGATGCCCTCGCCGACGCCGTCAAGATCACGCTCGGCCCCAAGGGCCGCAACGTCGTTCTCGACAAGAAGTTCGGCGCGCCGACGATTACCAACGACGGCGTCACCATCGCCAAGGACATCGAGCTTGAGGACCCGTTCGAGAACATCGGCGCCCAGCTCGCCAAGGAGATCGCGTCGAAGACCAACGACATCGCCGGCGACGGCACGACCACCGCGACGGTGCTCGGCCAGGCGATTGTCCAGGAAGGCCTGAAGAACGTGGCCGCGGGCGCGAACCCCATGGGCCTCAAGCGCGGCCTCGAAGCCGGTTCCGCCGCCCTCATCGAGGCGCTCAAGAAGAACAGCATCAAGGTCACCGAGCGCAACCAGATGGCCCAGGTCGCGACCATCTCGGCGAATAACGACCCCTCCGTCGGCAACCTCATCGGCGAGTGCATGGAGAAGGTCGGCAAGGACGGCGTCATCACCGTCGAGGAATCGAAGGGCATCCAGACGGAAGTCGAGTATGTCGATGGCATGGCCTTCGACCGCGGCTACATCAGCCCCTACTTCGTGACGAACCCCGAGCGCATGGAAGCGGTCGTCGATGACCCGTACATCCTCATCACCGACCGGAAGATCAGCTCGGTCCAGGAGATCCTCCCGCTGCTGGAGAAGATCCTCCAGGTTTCGAAGAACATCGTCCTCATCTGCGGCGACCTCGAAGGCGAAGCGCTGGCCACCCTCGCGGTGAACAAGCTGCGCGGCACCATAAACATCCTCGCCGTGAAGGCCCCCGGCTTCGGCGACCGCCAGAAGGACAACCTCGGCGACGTCGCCGTCCTCACCGGCGGCACCGTCATCTCCGATGAAATCGGCCGCACGCTCGATAGCGTCGAAATCGCCGACCTCGGCCGCGCCCGCCGCGTGAGCTCGACCAAGGAAGAGACCACGCTCATCGAAGGCAAGGGCAAGAAGAAGGAACTCGACGCCCGCATCGCCCAGATCCGCGCGATCCACGATGAGGCGAAGAGCGACTGGGACCGCGAAAAGGCCCAGGAGCGCCTCGGCAAGCTCGCCGGCGCCGTCGCCGTCATCAAGGTTGGCGCCGCGACGGAAGTCGAGCTCAAGGAGAAGAAGCACCGCGTGGAGGACGCCCTCAGCGCCACCCGCGCGGCCGTCGAAGAGGGCATCGTGCCCGGCGGCGGTGTCGCCCTCATCAACGCCCTCCCGGCGCTCGACAAGGTCAAGCTCCAGGGCGACGAGGCGACGGGCGCCAACATCCTCCGCCGCGCGCTCGAAGAGCCGCTGCGCCGCATCGCCATCAACGCCGGCAAGGACGGCTCGGTGGTCGTCGCCGAGGTGAAGTCGCTGGCCAAGGGCCAGGGCTACGACGCCGCCAAGGACGACATGGGCGTGAACATGGTGGAGCGCGGCATCATCGACCCGGCGAAGGTGACTCGCTCGGCCATCGAAAACGCCGTCTCGATCGCGGCGATGGTGCTGACGACGAACTGCCTCGTGACGGACAGGCCGGAGAACACCCCCGCCGGCATGCCCGCCGCCCCGCCGATGTACTAGGCCAAATCCCGCTGGCCGGCCATGCGCCGGCGAACGGCAAACCAGGAGGGGGCCGGGCGAAAGCCCCGGCCCCCTTCGTATTCCATCCTTCCTTGTTGGGAACGTGAACGATGCTCACCGAGAACGGAATCACTCTCGACCTGGACGCGGTCCGCGAAGTGTTCACGAAGGCCGACCTCATCACCATCGGCTTCGCCGGCTTCCCCGAGCGGCTGCTCATCGACCCGCGCACGCTGCCCGATGAAGGCCCGCTGGTGGCGATCGTCGCGCCGGTGGCCTCGGTGCAGGAGCGCTACCTCTGGCTGGGCAAGCACCGCCCGAACTTCCCCGCCCCCGAAGGCTTCTCCTTCTTTGTCTGGCCGAACAGCGTGCGCTGGCTGCGCGATTCCGGCGCGCTCGATTCCCTGCGCGACCGGCTGGCGCAGGTTTCGCACGAAAGCGATACCGCGCTGGAAAACGCCATCGAACGGCTCGCGTTGTGCGAGCAGGAGGCCGTGCACGAAGCCATCACCGGTGCCGAAGGCTGGGTGACGGTGTGGCAATCGCCCCATTCGCGCCACCCCGGCTGATGCTGGATCGCGCGCCGGGCGGGCGTAGACTGCAGCCATGCTCGAACTGACCAGGCGGCTCCTTGTCGCGGCGGAGGGCGGCGAGCCCGTGCTCCTCGCTTCCATTCTCGACCCCGGCCGCGAATCGCTCACCGCCGGCGCGCGCCTGCTCGTCGAGCGCGACGGCTCCCGGATGGGATCGCTCGGCGACCCCGCGCTGGATGAACTCGTGGCCGCCGCGCGCGACGACCTCTTTCGCCGCCACGCCGCCGAAACGGTGTACCTGGCCGATGGCGCCCTTTCGCCCCGAACCGTCGCGGGCGGCGCCGCCATCTACCTGGAAGTGGTCGAAGCCAAGCCCGAGATCCTCATCGTCGGCGCGGGCCACATCGGCCGGTCGCTGGCGAAGCTGGCCGATTTCCTCGATTTCCAGGTCGCGATCCTCGACGACCGCGAGGAGTTCGCTGACGCGCGCGTCGTGCCCGAGGCCGACCAGGTCATCTGCGACGACTACGAGGCGGCGATCGACCGCTTCCCCATCGGGCCCAGCACATCGGTCGTGATGGTGACGCGCGGCCACAAGCAGGATGAGATCGCACTCCGCCGGGTGCTCGGCCGCGGCGCCGGCTACGTCGGCATGATCGGGTCGAAACGGCGCACGGCGACGGTGCTTTCGCACCTGAAGGACGAAGGCTTCGACGCCGGCGACCTGGCCGCCGTACGCACCCCCATCGGCCTCGATATCGGCGCGGAGACTCCAGAAGAGATCGCGCTCTCCATCATGGCCGAAGTCCTCATGCTCCGCCGCGGCGGCACGGGGGCGCCGATGTACCGCAGGCCCGCCGGCCTGAGAGATTAGAGAAAAGAGGAAAGAGAAAAGGGGACCGGGCCAACCCCGTTTCGGGGCCGATCCCCTGGGAACTGGGAACCGGGAACTGGGAACTTCAAACGCGAAAGGGCGCCACCGCAGTGGCGCCCCGTTCGCGTTTGCCGCGTCAGCGGCTAAACATGGTCATTGGTGGCGGTGCCGTAGGCCTTGCGCAGGTCGTTCTTGAGCACCTTGCCCATCGGGTTGCGCGGGAGCTCGTTCACGACGGCCACGTACTGCGGCGCCTTGAACGACGACAGGCGGGACTTGCAGTACTCCGTGATTTCGCCCGGCGTGATGCTCTGTCCGGGCTTGAGCACCACCACCGCCTTCACCACTTCGCCCCAGTCCTGGTCCGGCACGCCGATGACCGCCGCCTCCTCGATCGCGGGGTGCGCTTCGAGGCAGTTCTCGATCTCGCCGGGGGAGATGTTCTCGCCGCCGCGGATGATCAGGTCCTTCTTGCGGCCGGTGATGAAGAGGTAGCCGCCTTCATCGACCTTGCCGACATCGCCCGTGTGCAGCCAGCCATCGATGATCGCCGAGCTGGTGGCGTCTTCCTGCTTGTAGTAGCCCTTCATCACCCGGTCGGAGCGGACGCAGATTTCGCCTTCCTCGCCCGGGGGCAGGAGGCGGTTGCGCTCGTCCATGATGCCGATCTCGACATCGGGCATGGGCTTGCCCACGGAGCGCAGGCGCGATTCCTTCACGGCCGTCTCGGTGCTGAGGTCGTGGTCTTCGGGCCCCAGGAAGGTGAGGGTCGCGGTCGATTCCGTCTGGCCGTAGGCGTTGATGAGGCCGCAGCCGCGCGGCGGGAAGATATCGCACGCCCGGCGGACGACTTCGTACGGCATCGGCGCGGCGCCATAGGTGATCTGGCGCATGCTCGAAATGTCGTACTTCTCGAAATCCGGCGTCTCCATGATGCGCTTGAGCATGGTGGGGACGACGAACGCGTGCGTGGTGCGCTCTTCGTGCACGGCCTGCAGCCAGCCTTCCGGGGTGAACGCCGGGAGGATGACGAGCGTGCGCCCGCTCCAGATGGCGAGCATCATCGCCGTCGCGCCCGCGACGTGGAAGAACGGCGCGGAGACGAGCACCTTGTCGTGGATCTCCGGGTCCGCCGGCGGCTGGTTGGTGACGTACACGGTCATGTCGAGGTACGTCAGCTGCACGCCCTTGGGGAGCGCCGTGGTGCCGCTGGTGAAAATGAGGATGGTCGGGTCGTGGTCATCGATTTCGACCCAGGGCTCGTCGTCGCTCGCCTCGGCGACGATGCGGTCGTAGTCGAGGTAGTTGTCGTGCTTGCTGTCGTAGGCGATGAAGTGCTGGGTGCTGGTGAGGGTGCCGCGGATGCGCTCGACGATCTCGATGTAGCGATCGGAGACGAGGACGGCCTGGCAGTTGCTCACGTTGAGCATGTGCGAAAGCTCTTCGTCCTTGGCGCGGTAGTTCAGGGGCACGAAGCAGACGCCGAGCATCGCGCAGGCGTAATAGGTAATCACGTAGTCCGCGGAGTTGACGGACATGGTCGCGATCTTCTGGCCACGCTCGACACCGAGGGCGGTGAGGGCGTTGGCGAGCTTCACGACGGCGGGGTACATCTCCGCGTAGGTGATGCGCTTGTTGTTTCCGCCGACCTCAACCAGTGCCTCGCGGTCGGGCACGACGGCAGACGAGATCTGCAGGAACTCGATGGTATTCAATGACGATCTCCGTGAGGCTTGGAACCGGCCAGGGCGGCGACGGTTTCCGTAATGTGCGCTTGGCGATTCTACTCGGGCCCCGCCAGTGGTGCGAATCGCCCGCGCGGCGGGAGTGCTGAGTGCTGAGTGCTGAGTGCTGAGAAGGGGTGCGAGGCTCAAGGTTCAAGGTTCGAGCGGGGGCAACCCCGGGCCTACCCGGCCCGTTCGGGGTTGCCCACTCAGCACTCAGGACTCAGCACTCAGCACTTGCCACGCCCGTTCGAATCGGGGGGTATCGAGTCCGGCGGCGAGGGTTTTCCCCGATTCGAGTGACACGCGCCGGTTGATTCCATGGGCAAAGCCGGTGGTATAGTGACTTTCCCCGGCGCTGGCGGGGTACTCCTTTTTGGGAGTGCGCCAGGGGTTCGTCGAGTTGCCCCGTGCCTATCCTGTGAGCAAGAGGGACGGTCCATTGACCGAACCACTCCAGGTTGGCCAGTTCGCGATAGTCGATCACGAACCGGTCGACCGTGGCCCCAACGCCGGGTATTTCCACGGCAAGGGGCCCGCCGACGACCGAGCAGAGCTCTACATCGTGGCCGAGGGGACGACACCGGCGGGCGAAGCATTCGCCGGGCACGTCGTCTCCGGCGCGGGCCAGCTCTGGGCCGGGCTCGATATGAGCCTCACCGGCGCGCTCCAGCGCCTCTTCCAGGAAGCCCACCGCAACCTCTCCGATTGGAACCGCAAGAGCATCGCGCAGCACCGCGTGAGCATCGGCCTTTCCGCGTTCGGCCGGCGCGGCCCCCAGGCCGTCATCGCCCAGGCCGGGCCTTCCGTCGCTTTCCATGCCACCGGCGGGCGCGTCATTCCTTACTACACGGACGAAGAGCACGGCCGGCCCCTCGGTTCGGGGCCGCTCGAGCCGCAGCTCACGCGTATCAACTTCCTCCCCGGCGACCGCCTGCTCCTGCTTTCGACCGTGGCGCTCGCCGAATGCGACGACGAACTCATCGCCGGCATCCTCCAGCTCCCGGTCGAACAGGTGCTGCCGGAGCTGTGGCGGCGTCTGCAAGATGCCCGCCACCTGACGGTCCTGCTGGTGACGGCGCCCGAGGAGCCGGCTCGCGGCAATCGCGCTTCCGCCAGCGCTTCGCCCGCGAACCCGCCCGCGGCCGCGCCCGAGATGGTCATCGGCGGCGAGGCCGCTCCCCGCGAAACACCCGCGCCGTCGTGGCGCGATGCCCCCCGTGCCCACGCCCTCACGCCCCTCGCGCTCACCCTCGAGCCCGTGGATGACGCCTTCCAGCCGAGCCTCTTCATCGAAGAGAAGCAGGAGGACCTCGTCGCGGTCGCGCGGGCGCAGCTCACAAGCATCGGCACCCGTGCCCGGCGTGCCGCCTACCTCCCCATGGAATCGGCCGAGGCCCCCGAGCCGCTGCGCCGCGCGGTGGGCGAAAACGTCCTCGCGCAGCTGGCGGCCGATGGCATGGCCCGGGCCGCGGCATCGCGCGCGGCCGCTTCGCGCACGGCCATTCCCACGCTCCCGCAGCTCGCGACCGCGACCACCGCATCGGCGCATCCGCTTTCGTGGCGCGTCGCGCAGCCGATGCCCGGCACGCTCCCGATGGGCGCCTCGAATGGGGGTGGTTCGAACGGCACCCCGGCGAACGATCCCGTACCCGGTGCCCTGCCCGAGCGCCGTCAGCATCGCCGCCGCCAGCAGAGCTTCTCGCGGGGCCTCGTGCGCGAGGAAGTGCCCCCGCCGCCGCCTTCGCACCATGAGGAGATCCCGCTCGCGGCAGAACTCGCCGAGGATGTGCGCGCCCGCGCCAGCGTCGCCAGTGTCGCCGGCGACACGATCGCCGGCGAAAACGCGGTCACCATCAACGGCGGCGGGTCACTCGTGCGCGTGCGCTCGAAGCCGTCGGGCCGCTGGAAGGGCTCAAGTTCCGGCGGAGGCGGCGCCCGCACGGCGCTCAACGGCCTCCCCCCGACGTGGCTTATCATCCTCGCCGGCCTGACCGTGCTCGTCGCCGTCGTCGGCTTCATCGCCCTCCCCGGCATGCTCAGCAAGGACGAAGGCGAACGGTACGCCGGCCTCATCGACCAGGCCGAGCAGAAGATCGCGGTCGCGCGGTCGTTCTCGCAGGACCCGGCGGAGCGGCGGCGCGTGCTCACCGAAGCCCAGGCGCTGTTGCTCGAAGCGCGCGACCTCTCGGCGAACGGGCCTGAGGCCGAGTCGCTCATTTCCGAAGTCGCCGGGGCGCTGAGCGTGATGGATGCGGTGAAGACGCCCGCGGCCGTGGAAACGATCGCGAGCCTGGAGCAGTTCGGCGAAAAGCCCGTGGCGGCCACGCGCCTCACCGTCTCCAACGACGCCGCCTACATCCTCGATAGCGCCTCCGGGCAGGTCATCTCCATCCGGCTCGCCGATGGCGAACGCAAGGTCGTCTACGGCGAGGACAAGGACGCGAAGCACGGCCGGCCCATCGCCACCACCTTCACCGATGGCAACGACCTCGGCGGCCCGGCCCTGCTCGTCGCCGATGACGGCCGCGGGCTGTGGGGGGTGACGGCCGCCGGTGGCCTGAAGGCGGTGCCCTTCGCCGCCCCTGCCAACCTCAAGATCACGGATATCACGATGTTCGGGCGCGACCTCTTCGTGCTCGATTCGACCGCGTCCATCATTTATCGCTTCAGCCCTTCGGATGGCGGCTACAACGCGACGCCGTTCAAGTGGCTCGATACGCCCGACCTCGCCGGCGCGCGCCGCCTGATGGTCGATGGCGAGGCGATCACCGTGGACTCCAACGGGTCCGTGCGGCGCTTCTCCGGGCAACTTTCGCTCGTGATGAGCGAGGCCGGCATCGACAAGAAGCTCGTCGCCCCGGAGACGCCCGTGCTCGCGGGCAAGAACGACATCGCCCTGCTCGATGCCGCGAACGACCGCGTTGTGGTGTTCCGGCGCGATGGGTCGTTCGACCGCCAATACCGCCACCCGGACTTCAAGGCGATGTCGGCATTTACCATGCGCAACGGCGTGGCCTACGTCTTCAGCGGCGGGAAGCTGCGCCGGGTGACCTTCTAGCCCTCCGGCCGTCCCCTCAGAGCCCGTTCTCTGGCAGACTGCGAGGGCGCGCGTGCGTGGAGGTGGAGCTGTGACGAAGATCCTGGTGTCGGTCGATGGCAGCGGTGGCGCCGAACAAATCCTGCCGCACGTGGCCGCGCTCGCTGCCGCCACGCACGCGACGGTGCACATCCTTCGCGTGCTCGACCCCCTGCTTGATGCCCATGCCGAGTTCGCGACAGAGCTGGAGACGGCGGTGCGTCGCGTGGAGGCCCAGTGGCTGCAGGGGCTGCGCGAGTTGATCGCGCGCTTTGGGCTCGAAGGCGAGGCCGAGATTCGCCGCCTTCCTCGCCGCCGGGATGTCTCGGACGTCATCGCCGCGGCCGCCGATGACCTCGACGTGAACCTGATCGCGCTCCACTCGCAGGGGAACAGCGCGCTGCGGCATATGTTCCGCGGCAGCACCGTCCTCGATGTCGTGGCCCGCGCCGGGCGCCCCGTCATCGCGACGGGTGGGAAGGCGACCGCGGCGAAGCCGGGCGCCCCCTACCGCGTGCTCGTCACCACCGATGGTTCCGAGGCCTCGCGCGCGGCGTTCGGCCCCATCCAGGAGCTGCTCGCGGGATCGACGGCGGCGGTGACGCTGCTGCGCGTGCTCGAAGGCGGCGCCGCCGAAGGCGCCGCGCGCGAAGCACTCCAGGCCGACGCCGCCACCTTCGCGGGCCTCGATGTGACCACCGAAGTGCGCAGCCCCGCGCAGGGCGAAAGCATCGCGCAGGCCATCAACCGCGCCGTCGCCGAAACGGGCGCGAACGCGATCGGGATGGCCACGCACGGCCACAGCGCGCTGCGCCACGTGCTCGCCGGCAGCGCCGCGCTCGGCGTCCTCGGCCGCGCCGAAGTCCCGGTGATCCTGGTGAGGCCGTTCTGAGCCCAGTTCCCAGCGCCCAGTTCCCAGTTCCCAGTTCCCAGGGGCTACCCCATTCAAGGCCATTCCCTGGGAACCGGGAACCGGGAACCGGGAACTACCCCAGGTGTGCTGTCTCGTTCGAGGCCGTGAGCGTGACGCGGCCGCTTTTCGCGACGGTGAAGCGCGTGAGCGAGCAGTTGTCGAAGTGCGTGGCCCAGGTCGATTCGAGCGGCATGCGGAGCAGTTCGGCCACGAGCGCCATGATCGCGTTGCCGTGCGTCACGAGCAGCACGGTGCCGCCCTCGTGCGCCCGGACGGCATCGTGGAAGGCGGCGGCCATGCGTTCGCGGATGGCCGGGAAGCTTTCGCCGTTGGGCGCGTGCTGGCGGCAGGCGAAGAATTCGCGCATGTGGTCGCGGTAGCGTTCGGCCAGCGTTTCGGCGGGGTGCGCCTCCCAGTCTCCGTAGTGCATCTCGCGCAGTCGAGGGTCGATCGCGAGCGTGGGCGCGGCGGCCGCCTCCCCGAGGGCGTACTCGGCCGTCTTGCGGGCACGCGAAAGGTCACTCGCGACGGCGCCGTCGAGGCTCTCGGCGGCAAGCCGGCGCCCGGCCGCGCGCGCCTGCTCGATGCCCAGCGGCGTGAGGTCGGTCTCGGAGTGGCCGCAGAACAGCTGCTCAATGGTCCCGTAGGTTTGGCCATGGCGAAGGACGATGACGCGGGTCGGCATGGCGCCAGTGTACTGGAGTGCTGAGTGCTGAGTGCTAATGCTGAGTACGGGGCAACCCCACCGGGGGCTGGATTCCTGGAATAAGCAATCCTGTCCGGCGATGGCGACGAGAGCGCGGCCCGCCGCCGGCACGCGCTCAGCACTCAGCACTCAGCACTCCCACCGCCCACGCCGCCCGTTCCACGCTGGGGAACACGGCGAGGCCGCGCGCGATGAGGGTGTCGCGCACTTCGTCGAGGACCTGGCGGTATTCGGGCTCGTTTGTCTCCGTGGCGCCGAGGACGACGGCGACGGGCTTCGGCGAATTCGCCGCGATGGCCGCCAGCCGGTTGCACGCATGCTTCAGGCGGTCGCCGCCGCCGGGCCGGCCGAGGAACCAGTCTTCACCCACGTTCGCGATGGCGACCTCGTAGGCGTCGTCGGCGAGCATGAGTTCGAGCAGGCCGTTCGAGGAGAGGCCGCTGCCGGCGAGGATGGACTGGTCGACAGGGTTGCCCACCCAATCGGCGAGCATGGGCGCCTTCGCCCGCACCTGTTCGCGCACGGCATCCGGCAGGGGGACGACATCGAAGCCGTTCTCCTCGGCGGCATCGGCGGATTGCACGCTGCGGCCGCCACCGCCGCCGACGATGGCCATGCGCCTTCCGCTCGCTTTCGGCAGCAGCGCGGCGGCGACCATGAGGTCGAGCAGTTGCTCCTGGCTGCGTGCTTCCAGCGCACCCGCCTGCCTCAGCGCTGCCGACCAGAGCTGTGCGGAGCCCGCGAGCGCGGCCGTGTGCGACGACGCGGACTTCGCCCCGGCGGCGGTGCGCCCGGCTTTGTGGATGATCACGGGCTTGCGCGCGGCCGCCTGTTTGCACGCTTCGAAGAACGCACGCCCATCCGGCACCCCCTCGACGTAGGCGCCGATGACGGTCGTGTCCGGGTCGTCGGCGAGGTAGGCGAGGAGGCGCGCGGGCGTGAGGTCGAGGCCGTTGCCGTAGTTCGCCACCTTGCCGAAGCGGAGGCCGCGCGCGTTACCCCGCAGCGCGACTTCGACGGCGTTGTTGCCGGACTGGCTGAGGAAGGCGACGCCGCCGGGCTCGCGCGGGAGGTCGGGACGGAAGGCGATGCGCCCGCCCGGGTGGTACAGCCCGAGGCCGTTGGGGCCCAGCAGCCGCACGCCCCCTTCCTCGCAGGCCGCGAGCAGCCGCCGCTCAAGGTCCGCCGCCTCTGCGTCGCCGGTTTCGCTGAAGCGCCCGGTGAAGAGGTGGAGGAATGGCACGTGCTTCGCGGCGCACTGCGCCACCAGTCCCAGCACCGCCGAGCTGGGCAGGCACGAGATCACCAGGTCGACCTCGCCGGGGACGTCGTCGAGGCTCGCGTAGGCGCGGTAGCCATCGACCTCGGCGGCGCTGCGGCTGATGGGATAGACCTCGCCTTCGAAGCCGAACACGCGCAGCGAATGGACATAATCATGCCCGGGGCTATCGACGGTGGCGGAGGCGCCCGCGATGGCGACGGAGCGCGGCGAGAAGAGGCGGGTGAGGTCGGGAGCGGTGATCACGCGGGGATTGTAGCGAGGCGCGCGAACGAGGGTGAGGGGTCAGGCCGGCGTTGCTGTCCCGGGAAAGGGAAGTTCCCACTTGCGGATGGCGGGTAGCGGCACACCTTCGGCGGAGCGTGCTTCGAGGCAGGCGTTGATGGCCTCGATCACGTTGCGCTCCAATTCGTCGAGGCTTTCGCCCTGGGATGCGCAGCCGGGCAGCTCGGGGACCTCGGCCCAGAATCCGCCCTCCTCGGCGTCGTGGACCAGCACTGTGAACGAGGTCATCCCGGGGCTCCTTTCACCGTCGCAGGCCGGCTCACCACTACGATACCGGACCGCGACAGCCCACCGTATCGCCGCTTGCCGCCGTGGCCGGGGGCGTGTGGTAGCCTCGAAGCCGTCCCCGCGAAGCTGCACACCGCCGGAGGCTCCCCCAATGTCCGACCCCGAAGCCGATCTCATCGCCGCCGTCCGCGAATTGGCGCGGGGGCCCGTTGCCGCGGGTGCGGCCGCCCACGACCGCGATGGCACCTTCGCCCCCGAAAATGTGCAGGCGATGCGTGACCTCAAGCTCCCGGGGATGGGGCTGCCGAAGGAGCTTGGCGGGCTCGGGGTGAGCGCCGAGACGCAGGTTCGCATCATCGAAGAGCTGGCGTATGGCGATGGCTCGACGGCGATCACGCTGAACATGCACCTGTTCGCCATCGAGGCGCTCGCGGGGTTGCCCCCGTTCCCGCGCCGCGATGCGGTGCTGCGCGATGTCGCCGCCAACGGGGCCTTCGTCTGCGGCCCGGTCAGCATCCCCACGGGTGAGTTGGACAACCGGCGCAGCGGCCTGCGCGTAACCGAGGACGGCGCGGACCTGGTGATCAATGGCGCCGTGGGGTTCGCCTCGAACAGCGAGGGCGCCTCGTATGTGATGGCGGCGGGCACAATCGCGCGGCCCGAAGGCATCGAACCCGACCTCGTGCTCGCGCTGCCGGATATGACGGCCCCGGGCGTGACCATCCTCAAGAACTGGGACGCGATGGGGAACCGCTCGACGGCGAGCCACGACATCGCCTTCGAGAATGTGCGCATCGCCCGAACGGACGCCATGGTCGCGCCCATCCCGATCATTCGCGCCATCCAGCAGGCGGCGGCGGCGAACCCGGCGCTGGGGCAGCGCGGCGCGCGCGGCGCGCTGGGCATCTGCGCGATCTGGCTCGGGCTCGCGCAGGCGGCGATGGATTTCACCCTGGAGTACGTGGGCAAGCGCCACGGCCTCATCGCCGGCGATTCCACGGTCTTTGGCACGACGGGCTTCCGCGGCGGCGAACCGTGGGCGCAGATGGGCATCGGCGAACTCGACCACTGGCTCGAAACCGGCCGCACCGTGCTCTACGACGCCGTTCGCCGGTCGGCCCTGCCCTTCCCCACGGTGCACGAATACAACCGCACGATCGTGCGCACCGTGTACCACCTGCGGCGCATGAGCGAAGAGGTTTCGGCGGGGGCGATGCGCGTCTGCGGCGCCCATGCCTACGTTCGCAGCCGCCCGCTCGAGCGCATCTTTCGCGACATGGTGGGCGGCAACGTGATGGCATGGAAGACGGACGAGCTGCGGCAGACGCTGGGCATGGGCGCGCTCGGCCTGCCCATCCGCATCGGCGGCCCCGCGCCGGCATAAGCGCACGAAGCCGGCCGAGACCGGTCTCATTCTCCCGCCCGGCCCCAGTTCCCCCCATACGTGTCTGCCTCCCCGGGGTAGCCCCTGGGAACCGGGAACTGGGAACCGGGAACTCCCACGCGCGGCCGTCCACCCAGGGCCGGTAAAGGTGGACAAGGCGTAAATCGGTGATCCCCCACCCTTCTCGCGCGGCACCCGGGGGCCGTTTCCAACCATATCGGGATCAAGAACTCCCGGGGCAACGCCATCATGCAGTACCGAACCGCTCTCGCCACCAGCGCCTACACCTTCCAGACCGACCGCGTGCCCGTGGGCCTCGCCGCCCAGCTGAAGCGCGACGGCCTGGCCACGGCGGTCGATGTGAGCGATTCGAGCATCGACCTGGAGTCGTCCCAGAGCCTTGCCCAGCTCATCCGCGCGATTGAACGGGCGGGGGCCGAGATCTTCTCGATCCGCCGTTCGCACGCGCCCGGCCACGCGACGCCGGAAATTCGCCCGGTGCGTGATTCGGCCTCGCGGCTGAAGAACCCGCTCTCCTCGTGCTGGCTGCCCACCGCGCCCGGCGGCTGATTCCCGGATTCCTGCTCAGTCCCGGTTTGGGGCGAAGCGTGCCAGCGCGGCCCAGGCGCGGCCGCCGATCAGCGCGCGCGTGGCCGCCATCCACCATCCCGCCGAGGTGAGCGCGACCGCGGGTACTTCTGCGAGCACGTCGCCGCAGCGCCGCAGGGCCAACGAACGCCGCCCGGCGAAGGCATCGGCGAGGGCGAGGTCGGCGGCGCGCGCGCGCAGGGCCCGGACATCGGACACGCGGGCGCCGCGGGCACGGGCAATCGCAGCTTCTTCGCGTACCACGGCGATGCCTTCGCGGAGCACCGCCCGCCGCCGCTCCGGGCTCCCGGACATCTGCGCGCCGTGCACGCGATAGCCGTAGCAGGCTGAATCCAGCAGGGCGATCGGCCCCATGCGCGAAAGCGCCATCCAGAGGGCGAAGTCGCCGTAGTTCGTGAGGTCGCTGCGGTAGCCGCCCACGGCGTGGTAGGCCGAGGTGCGAATCACCGTACCCGAATGCATCACCGAGAACTCCCGTTTGGTGAGCACGCGGCGTGCGAACGAATCGCCGCTGAGGGTGCGCGGCCGCGTCACCAGCCGCCGCCGGCCGATCCGTTCGCCGCGCGGCCCGACTTTCACGAAGCCCGTCATGCACGCGGTCACCGCCGGGTTCACGCGCAGGGCGGCCACCTGGCGGGCGAAGGTTTCCGGTTCGAGCACGAGGTCGTCGGCGCTGACCATCACGAGGAACTCGCCCCGCGAAAGCACCCCCGTGCCCTCGCGCAGCGTCGCCACGAACCCTTCGTTGGTCTCGTGCGCCACCACGCGCACGCGTGGGTCGGCGGCGTAGCGCCGCGCGATGGCGAGGGAGCCATCGCCGGAGGCGTCGTCGAGCACGATGACCTCGAACGACGGGAACGTTTGCGCGAGCACCGACTCCAGGCACGCCGCCAGGTAGCGCTCGTAGTCGTGGCTGAGCACGAGGACGCTGAGCGCCGGGGTATCTGTTTCGCCGGTGGGTGCGGGGCCGGGCATGCGGCAGGATAGGCGGTTCGCGGTGGCTCGTGCGCGCGCCGGGGAGATTTAGGGGCGGAGTTCAAGGGTTTTCTATCATACGGGCTAGTATTACAGGCCGATTCGGGCTACCTTGTTCATGTGATGAATCCCCGCCCTACCATTAAGGACGTTGCCCGCCGCGCAAAGGTCGCCACCGGAACCGTTTCACGCGTGACGAACGGTGATGCGACGGTTCACCCCGTGATTCGCGACGCCGTGGAGGCGGCCATCAAGGAGCTCGGCTACCGCCCGAGCCCGATCGCGCGAAACCTGCGCCGCGGCCGTTCCGGGATCATCGGCTTCGTCCTCGCGGACATTTCGAACCCGACCTACGGCCCCATGGTGCCCGAGGTCCAGGAACTCACACGCGAAGCCGGGTACACCCTCATCGTCATGGATTCGGCGATGGACCCCGAGCGCGAACGCCGCAACCTCGAAACGCTCGCCGCCCTGCGTGTCGATGGCGTCGTCCTGAACCCGCTACTGCCCGTCGATACCGAGATCCCGGATGTGCTGCAGGGCATCCCCGTGGTCAGCCTCCCGGGTGTGCCCGACTGGGAGGGGGCGAAAGTGCGCGCGGTGAGCACCCACGCCACGCTCGCCGGCCTCGATGACTGCCTCGAAAACGGCCACCGGCGGCTCGCCTTCCTCACCATCAAGGGCCTCGGCGGCACCCAGCGCGACCTCCTTTCGATGATGCGCGACCGCATCCGCGCGGCGGGCGCGACCTTCGTCTCCGATGCCTCCTGGACGTTCGTGTCGCGCGAACAGTGCGCCGAACAGCTCCCCGCGATGCTCGCCGCACCGGGGCGCCCGACGGCCGTGCTCAGCGCCTCGGCGCTCCTGCCGGGGTTGCTCATCGCCGCGCGCGAGGCGGGCATGAAGGTTCCCCGGGACCTCTCTGTCGTCTCCATCGCCACCTCCGAACTCGCCGACGCCTACGACCCGCCCATCAACGTGGTCAGCTTCGATGCCCGCGGGCTCTCCAGCGAAGCGGTGTGCAAGCTGCTCACGGCGATGCGCGGCGAAGAGCCGGGCGAAGCCGTGGAGAACAACTCGCGCTACATCCGGCGCGGCTCGGTGGGGCCTGTTCCGGGCGAGTGCTGAGTGCTGAGTCCTGAGTGCTGAGTCAGTTCCCGTCCCGGGGGAGCCTGGCTCCCTGGGGGTTGGCCCCTTTTCTCCTTCCTCTTTCCTCTTTTCTCCTCCCCGGGGTTGCCCCCGCCTCGAGCCTCAAGCCTCGAGCCTCGAACCCCCTCATTCCTCATTCCTCAGTCCTCTCCTCTCTCCCGTTATGCTTCGACCATGCCCCTGATACCGCCCGAAGAGGGCAGCGCCGTCGTCCTCTTCGATCGCGACGGGCGCGTGCTCCTGCAGCAGCGCGACGACGACATCCCCCCCGAGGGATACGGACGCTGGGCCATCCCCGGCGGCGGCCGCGAAGGCGAGGAATCGCCGCGGGACACGGCCGTCCGCGAATTCGCCGAGGAGACGGGCGTACGGCTCACCCGGCTGCGCCACTTCCGCACCTTCACCCCCGGCGACCGGCCGGAACTGCGCCCCCGCCTCCTCCACGTCTTCCTCGCCGATGACGAGGTGGACCCGGCCGCGATCCAGGTGAACGAGGGCCTCGACTTCCGCTTCTGGAGCGAAGACGAGGCGCGCGCGCTGCGCATGAACCCGGGGGGCCGCTTCGTTCTCGAAGCCGCCCTCGCGAGCGAGATGTATCGCGGCTGGCTGGCCTGGAAACGCCCGCATCGCCGGTCGGTCTCGACCCTCGAAATCGACCGCTGGGGCCGCATCCTCCTCCAGCTGCGCGACGACGACCTCCCGCCCGACCGCTACCCCGGTGTGTGGTCGCTCCCGGGAGGCCTGATCGACGACGGCGAAAGCCCCGACGCCGCGGCACTGCGCGAGTTCGAGGAAGAGACCGGCCACCTCCTGGAGGAACTCAAGCTCTTCCGCTCGTTCCACCGCGAGGACCTTCCCGAATCGACCGTGGAGGTCGAGCACGTCTACTACATCGATGCCGACATCCCGGAGGAGCACATCGACGTGCGCGAAGGGCAGGCGTTCTCCTACTGGCACCCGTCCGAATTCGCCGCCCTCGACATGCCCCCCCACGCCCGCCACATCCTCGAGGCATTCGTGACCAGCGGCGCCTACAAGGCGATGTTCCATTGAGAGAGATGAGGGATGAGGAATGAGGAATGAGGGGGTTCGAGGCTCGAGGCGCGAGGCTCGAGGTGGGGCAACCCCGGGGGAGCCAGCCGCCCCGCGCGGGGTTGATCCCCTGGGAACCGGGAACCGGGAACCGGGAACTGACTCAGCACTCAGCACTCAGCACTCGCTGGGAACTGGGAACCGGGAACTGGGAACTCACTCAGCCCTCAGCACTCAGCACTCAGCACTCTTTTCCGCGTTCCGGGCGCGGGGGCGGCAGTTGTGGGCCGTGGGCGGCGCGCTGCGCGATGAACTGCTGGCGCGCGGCGGCCACGATGAGGATTTCGCCACCGACGCCCTCCCCGACGAGGTGGAGGAGGTGGGCCGCTCCCTCGGTGTGCCGCTGGTCACCGTCGGCAAGCGCTTCGGCACCATCGGCGTGCTGCTCGATGGCCGCTGGACCGAGATCACGACCTTCCGCGGCGATTCCTACGAGGGCGGCACGCGCTGGCCGGATGTCACCTTCGGCAGCACCATCGAAGAGGACCTCGCCCGCCGCGACTTCACCGTGAACGCGCTCGCCCGCGAGGCCACCACCCCCGGCAGCGCCATCCTCGACCTCTTCGGCGGGCGCGAAGACCTCGCCGCGGGCATCATCCGGGCGGTCGGCGAGCCCGCGCGGCGCTTTCGCGAGGACCCCCTGCGCATCCTTCGCGGCCTCCGTTTCGCCGCCCAGCTTGGGTTCGAAATCGAGCCCGGCACGCTCGCGGGCATGCGCGAGACGGCGCCCCTGCTCGCCTCCCTCTCGCAGGAGCGCATCACCACCGAGCTCGACAAGATCGTGCAGGCGCCTTGGGCCGGCGATGGTCTCGAGCTGGTGCGCGAAGTCGGCGCGCTGCCCATCATCCTCCCCGAGCTCGCGCCCATGGTCGGCTGCGAACAGAACTCCTTCCACCAGTTCGATGTCTGGGGCCACACGGTCGCAACGGTGCAGGCGGTGGCGAAGGAGGGGCCGGATGCGCGCGCGCGGACGTGGGCCGCGCTGCTCCACGACCTGGGCAAGCCCTACGTTCGCCACCGGAAGACGAACGGCGAGTGGGGCTTCTACCGCCACGACGCGGTCGGCGCGGAGATGGTCCCGGTGCTGCTCGATCGGCTGCGCATCGCGCGCAAGGACGTCCACCTCGTGACGCTCCTCGTGCGCCGGCACATGGACCGCCCGAAGCCGGAAGACCGCCGTTCCGTGCGGCGCTTCCTTTCGAAGCTCGGCGGCCACTGGGAAGACCTCCTGGCGCTGAAGCGGGCCGACAACGCGAGCCACACCTACGACGACGAGGGCTACCACGCCGCGCTCGAAGCCGCCTGCCGCCGTGCCGTGGCGGAGGATGCGGCCGCGCTGCGCGCCGAAAGCCCCCTCAGCGGCGACGACCTCGTGGCCATGTTCGACCGCGAACCCGGCCCCTGGATTCGCGTCCTCAAAGACCGCCTGAGCGCCATGGTCCTCGATGGCGACCTCGCCCCCGGCGACCAGGACCACGCCCGCCGCATCGCCCGGGGGATGATGAGAGAAAAGAGAAAAGAGGAACGGGAAAAGGAATGAGGCACGAGGAATGAGGAATGAGGAATGACGAACGACGAACGAGGGGCTCGAGGCTCGAGGCGCGAGGCTCAAGGCGGGGCTACCCCGTTTGGGGAGCATGCATCCCCCGGGGTTGCCGATTCAGCACTCAGCACGCAGCACTGCCTGGGAATGAGGAATGAGGAATGAGGAATGAGGACGACGGGGGAAACCCAGGGGCGGCTGGCTCCCCCGGGGTAACCCCTGGGACCTGGGAACCGAAAACCGGGAACTTACCCGGCATGGGTGCGGAGCCAACGATGCCGGCCCAGCTCGGGCGGCTGATTGAGCGGCTGCTGCAGTACTGCGACATGGCGGTCGATGGCCTCACCAACGACCAGCTGTGCGATACGCGCGGCGGCATCACCAACTCCATCGGCTGGGACGTCTGGCACACCGTCCGCACCACCGACAACATCGTCCACTTCGTCTTCGATCGCGAACAGCCGGTCTGGCTGCGCGATGGCTTCCACGAACGCTGGGGCCTGCCGAAGGTCGACCAGGGCACGGGCATGGACCCGAACGACGCCTACAGCATGCGCTTCCCCGAACCTCGCGAGTTCGCCACCTACACGCGTGCGGTCGCGAAGGCGGTGGTGCCGCGCATCGAAGGCATGAGCATGGAGTACCTCGCCACCGTCCAGAGAATGCGGCCCTGGGGAGAAATCCCGCGCATGGAAGCGATTGGGCACGGGCTCATCGGCCACGGCAACGGCCACCTCGGCCGCGCCTCCTACGCCCGCACCCTTTTCGGCCTCAAAGGGCTGCCCTATTGAGAGAAAAGAGAAAAGAGGAAGGAGAGATGGGGCTCGAGGCTCGAGGCTCGAGGTTCGAGGCGGGGCAACCCCGGGGGAGCCGTGCTCCCCGTCCGGGGTTGATCCCCTGGCCACTGGGAACCGGAACTGGGAACCGGTAACTCATCGATCCCCCGCGATGCCGGGGAGGCGGAGGCGGTTCGCGAAGGTGGCGGCGATGCGCGTGACCGCGCTCTTTGTGCTCGCATCGACGCTGACCTGTTCGCCCCCGTGAAGGATGGTGGCGCCGAGCGCCGGGTTCGTGGGCGTGACTTCGACGTCGTTCTCCAGCGAACGCACGGTCGTCCGCCTGGTGGTGGGGTCGTAGGCCATCGACACGATGGTGCCGCGCACGCTCGCCACCGCCGTCGGTGACTTGATCCGGAAGTCCGAGGGCGGCGCGCCGTGGATGGTGAACTCGGCGTCGCCCGCCTTCAGGTTCACGTGCGTCACGAAGACGTTGTTCTCGCCGAACCACATCGAGACCTGGGACTTCGGTCCGATGCGGCTGGTGTAGGCGTTGCCGAAGTTCGGGTTCCAGTAGCCGCGCTCGGAGAACTCCGCCTCGACCGACCCGTTGTCCGGCGTTTCGACCACGTCGTCCGGGCAGATGCGGTCGCCCGCGGCGACGGGCCGCCGGATGGTGCCGCCGATGAGCACGGTGACGTTGCCCAGGGGCTTGCGGGCAATCCAGTAGTTCTCGCAGGGGGTGAGCGAACCGCCCGGCCCCCAGCTGATCTCCAGCACTTCGCTTGCAGCTTTGACCTCGCCGGTGCCATCGCGGCGGACGACGCGGGCCTGGTAGCGGCGCGTTTCCGTGCGGTCGGAGGTGACGCCGAGCACGCAGTCGGCATCGGGGTCGGTGCATGACTGGAGTTGGCCGTTCGCGCCCACGAGCTCGGCGATCTGGACGATGTAGTTGCTGCCTTCGAGCCCGGGGTCGACATAGGCGCGAAGGGTGACGGCGCGGCCGGTCGCGACGTTCGTGATATTGCCGTTGGCGCGCAGGCTCACGCGCCCCTCCCACTCCTGCGTCGCCTCCCAGGTGATGGTGAGCGGTGCGGACGTCGCGCGGAGGCCGGTGCCGTCGTCCTTGAAGACCTTCGCCACGTAGGTCTGCGTGATGCCCGACTCGTAGGTGTCGTTGGCGGTGCAGGGGGATTCGTGGCAGGTCTTGCCGTTGCCATCCTGGCGTTCGATGCGAATGACGTACACGGTGCCGCTGATCGAGGGTGCCGCCGTCGCCGTCATCGTGACGGTCGTGCCCGCGGGGATGGAGGTATCGGGCGTGGTGAGCGTGACGGTGCCGCTCCACGCGCTCCAGGTGACGGTGATGGGCGCCGAGGTCGCCTGCACGTCCTGCCCGCTGGCGTTCGCGATCATCGCCACGTAGGTCCGCGAACCGGGGTCGTTGAGGAAGTCCGTGTGGAGGCAGACGGCCGTGGTCGCGCAGAAGACGGCGCTGTTCTCCGTCTGGTTCACGATGTAGACGCGGTAGCCCGTGCCCGAAGGGTTCTTGTTGGCGGTGGCCGTGAGCTGGAAGTCGTTGCCGGCGATGAGGTTGGTGCGATCGGCGGCAAGGGAGACACTCCAGCCGCCGCTGCCGCTGCCGCCGCCACCGCCGGGGGGCTGCGTGGCGCCGCCGCCGGGGCAGGGCACGGCGCCGCCCGGGCGGTTCAATTCCACCAGGTTCGTCGTACCGGTGACCATCTCCTGTGTCGTGAAATGGTCGCCGCCCGGCCCGGCGTTCGTGTAGACGACGATGACCGCGAGCGCGCCACCGACGGTGATCCAGCGCTGCGAACGGACGGTGAACTGCCCGGCGAGGGTGTTGTAGTTGCCGGTTTCGCGGCGCGGCGCCAGCGCGGTGCCCCCGCAATAGTCGACCGAGACCGCGACGCCCGCGCTCGTGGCGCCGCGCTGGAAGCCGTAGTTACACACGAAGGCGATGTAGTTGCCGTTGACGTACGCGCCGGGGCCGCTGTTATCGGGGAAGAGCGTGGCGGTGACGCCCTGTGGCCCACCGGGCGAATTGCACGCCTCGGGGAGCGTCCACGCCCGCTGGGGGAAGGCGGCATCGGCATGCGGCGCCCCGGTGAGGAGGGCGGCACAGCCGATGGCAACGGCGGCAAGGTACTTGAGGGCGCGTACCATCTCGCGTGCTCCGGCGCTGGAGATAGCCGCGCACTATAGCGGGTTGCGAGAGAAAAGAGATATGAGAAAGGAAAAAAGGGCGTACGGCACCAGCGCCCGGTTCCCAGTTCCCGGTACCCAGGGGATCAACCCCGCGCGGGGAGCGGGTCGCCCCTGGGGTTGCCCCCGGCCTCGAGCCTCGAGCCTCGAACCTCGAACCCCTTCCCTCCTTCCTCTTTTCTCTCTTCTCTCACCCTTTCGCTCCCGCGCGAGCAACCGGACCGGACCGACGATCTTCCCAGGTGGGCTGGTGCCATGACCGGCCCGGAGGAGTTCCCGATGTTCGATGACTACATCTCCGTCGCCAGCGCGCGCATGACCGAGCACGCCTTCGCGACCAGCCGCCCGCACGTCGATGTGGGCTCGACGATGCTGGGGCGGCTCTGGGGCCGCATCTGGCACGAGGACCAGGAGAAGGCGCTGGAGGATTCGTGGCGCCTGGCCGATACCGCTCGCCGCTACTCCCGCTAAATCGCCTTCCGCCGAGCGGGCACGCGTGCCAACGGCGGCGCCGCCGTAGGATAGGCCGGTGAGTGGACTCATCGGCCACCCGGGCATCCTTCGCGAACTGCACGCGCTCGCCGAGAGCGCCGACCCGCCGCACGCGCTCCTGCTCGCCGGCCCGGAAGGCACCGGGCGGACCTTGCTCGCGCTCGAATACGCGAAGCTGCTGAACTGCGAACGTGCCGTGCCACCCGCCGGCGCCTCGCTCTTCGGCGATGCCCTGCCCCCGGCAGTGTCCAACATCCCCTGCAACGAATGCCGGCCGTGCCGCCATATCAACGAAGGCACCCACCCGGACATCATCACGCTGGCGCCGGGGGACACCCTCTGCCGTCCGCGCGCCGGCGAGACTTCGCACGAACGCCACCCGCTCTCGCGCGATATCCGCATCTGCCAGGTGCGCGGCGTCATCGACCTCGTTTCGCGCTATCCATTCGAAGCGCGTACCCGGATGATCCTCATCGACCCGGCCGAACGGTTCGGGCGCGATTCGGCGCATACCATCCTCAAGACGCTGGAGGAGCCGCCCGGGCACACGGTGTTCGCGCTCATTTCGGCCGCGCCCGAGGCGATCATCGAAACCATCCTCAGCCGCTGCCGCCGCATCGATGTCCACACCGTCGCGCGCGCCGAGATCGAGGCCGGGCTGGTCGAACGGGGGGTCGCGCCCGCGCTCGCCGCCGAGGCCGCCACCGCCAGCCGTGGACGCCCGGGCCGTGCCCTCGCCTTCGCCAACGAACCGGACCTCATGGGCGTGCGCAAACGGCTCCTCGAACGCTGCGAACGGATCGCCACCGCCTCGAATGCCGACCGCTTCCGCTACTCCGAGGAGATGGCCGAACGCTGGCGGCGCGACCGCGCGACCGTGCTCAACGAAATCGACGCGTGGGAGGCGTTCTGGGAAGACCGCCTGCGGGCCGCCGCTCGCGTTTCCGGCCAGGGCCCCGCCGCCACCGTCGCCCGCGCCGACGTGGTGGGCGCGACGGCCGCCCTGCGCGCCGTACAGCGCGCCCGCGACGACCTCCAGGCCCAGGTCATGGCGCGGGCCGCAATCGACCTTATGCTCCTGAGCTTCCCGCGAAGTACACTGGGGGGACCCGTCCAGGAAGATACCGCATCCCATGCGTGAACCATTGCACGATGTTGCAGGCGTCCGGTTCCGGAACGCCGGCAAGATCTTCTACTTCGATACCGCCGGCATGCGGCTCGAGGCCGGCGAATACGTCGTCGTCGAGACCAGCCGCGGCCCCGAGATCGGCCGCATCGTCATCGCGCCCGGCGAAGTGGTGGTCAACGAACTGAACCGCGATGAGCTGAAGCCCATCCTGCGGCTCGCCACCGAAGCCGACATCCGCCGCATGGATGCCCTTCGCCAGCGCGCCCGCGAGGCCCTGCTGGAGGCGCGCGCCGTCGCGACGGATGCCGGGTTTCCCGCCCACCTCGATTCCGCCGAGTTCACCCTCGATGGACGGCGCCTGACCCTTACCTTCGCCAGCGACGAACGGCTCGACTACCGCGACATGGTTCGCCGCGCCGGCGACCGCCTCGGCGTGAAGGTCGACATGCGCCAGATCGGCGACCGCGACCGCGCCCGCAACGCCGGCGGCTATGGCATCTGCGGGCGCGAACTGTGCTGCGCGAACTGGCTCGCGACCTTCCCCAGCATCTCCATCCGCATGGCGAAGGAGCAGGACCTGCCCCTCAACCCGCAGAAGATCAGCGGCCTCTGCGGGCGGCTCCTCTGCTGCCTTTCGTACGAAGAGGAAGGCTACAAGGAGATGCGCAAAACGCTGCCGAAACTGGGGCAGCGCTGCAGCACCCCCACGGGCGAAGGCAAGGTCATCGGCCTCAACATCCTCCGCCGCTCCGTCACTCTCGTTGTCGAAGGGCAGCGCATCGAAGTGGGCGACCGCGACCTGGGGACGGTGGTGCGCTGGGACCCGGCATCGAAGGCGGGCGACCCGCCGCCGAGCATCAGCCGCGCCGACGCCATCTCGCAGGGGCTCATCGAAGCCGACGAACGCGACCTGGCCGGCCCCGAGGCCGAGGAAGAGAGCTGGGAACGGCGCGAACCCGTGGGCCGCGGACGCCTCCCCGGGGGTGGCCCTCGCAAGGAGATGCGCGGCCGGCCGGCGCCTTCGACACCCGCCCCGAACACCGCGCAGGGCGCCCCATCCGAGCAGGCGCCATCGCCGCCGCGCGGCCGCGGACGTGGCGGACGCCCACAGCCCTCCGAGGGTGTACCGCCGCCGCAGCGGGGCGAACGCCGCGAACCACGCGAGCTGCGGCCCCCACGCGGACAGGCCCCCGGCGACGGCACCCCACGCGAACCGCGCGAACCACGTCCCCCGCGCGGGCAGGCTCCCGACGAGGGTGCACCCCGCGAACCGCGCGAGCCACGTCCTCCGCGCGGGCAGGCTCCTGGCGAGGGCGCACCGCGCACACCCCGGGAACCACGCCCACCACGCGGCCAGGGCCCCGGCGATGGCACGCCCGCGCAGGGCGAAGGACGCCGCGCGCCCCGCCGCGATCGCGGAGGCGGGCCGCCGCCGGGGATTCCCCCGCAGGGCGGGCCCACGCGCGTCTTCCGGCGCTCCGGCGATGCCCCAACCCCGGGCAGGCCGCGCGAGGAGCGCAAAGAGGAGTGACACCGCGGCCGCGCCTCGCGTTGGCCGCCCGTAACACCCGCGAAACGCGCGCAGGGTAGGCTCGCGGGCATGGGCCTCTCCGCGAATTTCGAAATTCGCCCCGCGCGCGAAGCCGACCTGCCCGGCATCCATCGCATCTACAACGACGCGATCCTCACGGGCACGGCCACCTGGGACGAAGCGCCCTGGCCTTTTTCGCGCCGCGAACTCTGGTGGAACGACCACGTCACCGATGCCACCACGCCGGTCTTCGTGGCCATCCGCGCGGGCGCGGTCGTGGGCTTCAGCTACCTCTCCTGGTACCGCCAGAAGTCGGGCTACCGCTTCACCCGCGAGGACACGATCTACGTCGACCCGGCGGTGCACCGCATGGGTGCGGGGCGCGCGCTGCTCGCGCCGGTGGTGGCGGCCGCGCGCGACCTCGGCATGCGCAACGTGCTGGCCATCATCGAAAGCTCGAACGTCGCGAGCATCGAACTGCACCGCGGCTTCGGCTTCCAGCCCGTGGGCACCCTCCACGAGGTCGGCTTCAAGTTCGGCCGCTGGCTCGATTCGACCACGATGGAACTGCTGCTCCCCGGCCCGCGATAGCGCCTACTCCACGGGAATGCGGCTGCGCCGTTCGAGCACTTCGTCGAGCGTCGTACCCAGCGCCGCCTCCAGCTGCGCGATGTGCTCGTCGTCGTGCCGGACCCATCCGCGCACGAACGACTCCACGGTGAAGGGCGGCATCCCCGGCATGTGGCCCATCCGCCGCCAATCCTCGGGCCGCAGCATGCGCAGGATCGAAATGCTCGCCTGGCGCTGCAGGGCGAAATCCGCGAGCAGCTGGTCGCGGCGGTCGCGCGTGCGGTTGCGGCCCGGTTCCCAGTCGTCGCCCTCGATGAAGCGCACCTCCGGGTCGTCCTCGGCGAGCATCCGTTCGAGCGCGGCACGCATGCAGAGGTACTCATCGTCGCGGAAGTGCGCGATCACCGTGCGCGGGCTCCAGCCGCCCGCGGGCGCCGTATCCATCGCCTCCTCCGTCGCCTCCACGGCAAGGATGGCGAGCGTGCGAGGCGTAGCGGCGAGGCGGTCGATCAGACCAGAAGTGGACATGCGAACAGTATAGTTCTTAGTTCCCGGTTCCCAGTTCCAAGGGAGTGCTGAGTGCTGAGTCCTGAGTGCTGAGTCGGCAACCCCGCCGCGAGCCAGCCGCCCCCGGGGTTGTCCCGCCTCGGGCCTCGGGCCTCGAGCCTCGAGCCCCGCGCCTCATTCCTCATTCCTCAGTCCTCATTCCTCCCCCATGCTTCGCGAATGGCATTCGAACACATCCGCCGGGTGCGGCGTTCGGCGCGCGTGGCGCGCACCGGCGCGCGTATCTACCTCGGCTACAAGCGCACCCAGCGCAAGACGCGGAACCTTTCGCCGGAAGCGGCCGAGGCCGCCTGGAACGCCCGCCACGAATCCGAGGCCGAGCGGCTCTACCACATGGCGGTCGACCTGAAGGGGCTCTACATCAAGGCCGGGCAGTTCATCGGCACGCGCGCTGATGTCGTGCCGCCCGCCTACACGCGTTCGCTCAGCCGACTGCAGGACCGCGTGCCCGCGCGCCCCGTCGCGACCGTGCGCGCCACCATCCAGGCGGAGTTGCAGCGGCCCGTCGATGACCTCTTCGCGCGCTTTGACGACACCCCTATCGGCGCGGCGTCGCTCGCGCAGGCCCATCGCGCGCTCCTGCACGATGGCCGCGAGGTGGTGGTGAAGGTGCAATACCCCGAGGTCGGCGGCCTCGTGAAGCTCGACATCCGGAACCTTCGCACCATCGTCGGCATCGTCGCCCGGCGCGAGCCGCGTTTCGATTTCCGCGCCGTCGTGAACGAAGTGGGCCGCCAGGTGCCGCTCGAAGTGGACTTCGTGCGCGAGGCGGAGATGACGCGCCGCGTGCGTGCCAACCTCGCTCATATCCCACACATCACCGTGCCGCGCGTCATCGATGAGATGGTCGCGCGCCGCGTCGTGGTCACGGAGTACCTCGATGGGCGGCGGCTGTTGGAAGCGGGCAAACACCCGGAGGACATCGATGGCCCGGCCATCGCGCAGACCATCGCCGACGCCTACGGGCACCAGATCATGGTCGATGGCCTCTTCCAGGCCGACCCGCACCCCGGCAACATCCTGCTCCTCCCTGAGGGCGGCGTGGGCCTGCTCGATTTCGGGCTGACGAAGGAGCTGCCGGACGTGCCGCGGCTGGCGTTCGCGCGGCTCGTGATGGCGGCTTCCTCACGCGACCTCGTGGGCGTGCTCGCCGCCTTCGATGAGCTCGGCGTGAAGACGGCCAGCTCCGACCCGGACGAGGTGATGGCGCTCATGCAGCTCTTCTTCGGCGCGCGCCCGCCCACGAGCCCCGGCGGCGGCCTCTTCCCGGGAAGGCGCCAGGACAACGCGCTCGCCCGCAACCCGGTGCGTGCCATCCCCGGCGACCTCGTGCTTCTCGGGCGCGTGGTGGGCTTGCTCCGCGGCGTCTGCAGCTCGCTGGGTGCGCCGCTCACGCCGATGGAGATGCTTCGGCCCTTCGCCGAACGCGCTCTCGCGAAGGAAGCGAGCGGCGCCGCCGGCCACGCACCGTAGTAGCCGGGCCGCTCGCGGCGAGCGTCACTCCTCGGGCGTTTCCATGCCCATGATGTTGTAGCCGGCGTCCACGTAGAGCACTTCGCCCGTGATGGAGCGCGCGCCATCGCCGCAGAGGAAGGCAGCCGTGGCCCCGACATCGTCGATGGTGATGTTGCGGCGCAGCGGCGCGCTATCGGCGAACGTCTTCAGATAGCTGCGGAAGCCGCTGATGCCGCTTGCCGCGAGGGTGCGAATGGGGCCGGCGCTGATCGCGTTCACGCGGATGCCTTCGGGCCCGAGGTCGGCCGCCAGGTAGCGCACCGTCGCCTCCAGCGAAGCCTTCGCCACGCCCATTACGTTGTACTTGGGCACGACCTTTTCGGCGCCGTAGTAGGTGAGCGTGAGCATCGCGCCGCCGTCCGGCATGAGCGGCCGCGCCGCGCGCGCCAGCCCCAGCATCGAATACGCCGAGATCTCGTGAGCGAGCAGGAAGCCTTCGCGGCTCGTATCGATGAAGCGGCCCTTGAGGTCCTCCTGGCGGGCGAAGGCGACGGAGTGGATGAGGATGTCGATGGTGCCGAAGGTGTCCTTCGCCCGCGCCATCACCTGGTCGATATCGGCGTCGCTGCTCACGTCGCAGGGTTCGATGAAGGTCGCGCCGAGGCTTTCGGCGAGCGGCCGCATGCGCTTTTCGATGACCGGCCCCGCATAGGAGAAGCCGAGCGTGGCGCCTTCGCGGTGGAGCGCCTGGGAGATGCCCCACGCGATCGACCGGTCATTCGCGAGGCCGAAGATAAGAGCGGTCTTGCCCTGCAACGTAGCCATGGGGGGAGGGTAGGGATGTGAGGGGAAAGAGGAAAGAGGAAGGAGAAATGGGGCGCGAGGCCCGAGGCTCGAGGCGGGGCAACCCCGCCCGGGGAGCACGCATGCCCCGGGGTTGCCGCCTCAGCACTCAGGACTCAGCACTCAGCACTCCCTTGGAACTGGGAACTGGGAACCGGGAACTACGGCAGCACCCAGAGGAGCTGCGCGATGCGCTCGCGGAGCTGGTCGCGGATGAGGCGGACGGTTGCGAGATCCTGCCCGGCGGGGTCATCGACCGCCCAATCGAGGTGCGGCTTCTTGCCATGGAAGACGGGGCAGGCGTCGCCACAGCCCATCGTGATCACGTAATCGGCTGTCGCGAGGGAGCCTTCGCCGAGCGGTTCCTGGGCGAACGCGGCCAGGTCGATGCCAACCTCCGCCATCGCCTCGGCCATCGTGGCGGCGATGACTCCGGCGGGTTCGCCGCCCGCGCCGCGCACCCGCACGCGGCCGTCCGCGGCCTGCGCGAGCAGCGCCGCCGCCATCCGAGCCCGGCCGGCCCCGTGCACGCAGACGAACAGCACCTCGGGCACGAGCGGGGCGCTCATGGCCCCACCTCGGTCGCATCCGGGAGGGCGGGCGGCTCGCGGTAGTGCGGTTCGCGCATCAATTCGTAAGCCGCTGCCGCCAGCAGCGCCCCGGCGATGGGGCCGGCCCAGTACACCCAGTGCGCATCCCACGCACCCGCTGCCACCGCCGGTCCGAACGAACGCGCGGGGTTCATGGAGGCGTTCGCGACCGGCCCCCAACCCGTGGCCGCGAACCCGACATACCCGCCGATCGCAATGGCGGCGAAGCTCCCCTGCGCTCGGCTGTCGGTCGCGACCGAGAGGATGACGAACATCAGCAAGAAGGTGAGGATGATCTCGGACCAGAGCGCGGCATCCGTGCCCCCGAGATGCGGCGCCGACGCCCCGGCATCGCCGTCCGAGCCGACGATGGCCACGATTGCGAACCCGGCGATCACCGCGCCGGCGAGCTGGGCGGCCACATAGCCCGCCGCCCGGCGGCTGCCGATGCGTCCGAGCGCGCGCATCGCAATCGTGACCGCGGGATTGATGTGGCAGCCGGAGACATGGCCGAGCGCGAAGATCATCGCCATCACGATGAGCCCGAACGACATACCGATGCCCACGCCCGTCACGGCGCCGCCGCTGGCCGCGTTTACCGCCACCGCCCCCGGCCCCGCGAACACAAGCGCGAACGTCCCCAGCCCCTCGGCCAGGAACGGCGCCAGCGCGGGGGCGGGGCGGAGTCGCATGCGCCAATCCTAAGGGAGAGAAAGGAGAAAAGAGGAAGGAGAAAAGGAGGGATGAGGCATGAGGAATGAGGCCCGAGGCCGGGGCTACCCTCGGGGAGCACGTCTCCCCCACCGGGGTTGATCCCCCGGGAACCGGGAACCGGGAACCGGGAAACTCCCTCAGCACTCAGGACTCAGCACTCAATACTCGTTCATCCAGCTGCTTGAGGAGGCGGAGGCGTTCGCCGTCGCTGCGGGCGGCGGCGAGGCGACGGCGCCATTCATCGCGCTCCAGCGCGGGAATCCGGGGCGTTCCGTTCATGTCGTATCTCCTTCGTGGGCTTGAGGCCCAGGGGCAACTCCGGGGAGCCAGCTCCGAGCGGGATATTCCCTGGCAACTGGGAACTGGGCGCTGGGAACTCCTCAGCACTCAGCACTCAGCACTGGCTTCCAGCAGCCGGTTCGCGGCGCGCTCCAGGTGCGCCTTCGTCACCTGCGCGAGCACGAGCGTGGCGCCCATGCCCGCGGGGATGCTGCCGATGAACGGCCCCCAGAACCCGCGCGCGTCGTAGCTGCCCTGGAAATCGAAGGTGCCCGCGCCGGCTCCGGCCATGACGAACGCGGCCACCGGGCCGAGCAGCAGCGCCGCGATGGAACCCGGCACCACCACCGTCTGACCGGTGGCGCGCAGCCGTTCGACCCTCGGGAGGATGAACGCGCCATCGAGCAGCACCTTCGCCGCCCCGCCCGCGAACCCTCCGAGGGCGAACGCCCACCAGACGACGTGCGTCCCTTCGCTTTCCATGGGTTCAGGATGCGGCGGCGCGAGCAACATCGGCGCCGGGGCGGTGTCACTCGATGGCGAAGCGGGCGGCGTCGTTGTTCCAGTGGTAGAGCACGCCCCAGCCGGCTCCGGGAGCGAAGATGCCCACGCGCACGACATACGCCCCCGCGCTGGCGGCACGCGTGTCCCAGGCCGCGCGCAGAGTGCGGGGCTGCCCCGGCCCGAGCGCCACACCATCCCACTTCTGTTCGAACACCCGCACATTCGCGGCGTCGTAGACCTCGACCTGCACGAGCACCGCGCCCGCGTCCTGGCCGCTCACGGCCACTTCGATACCCACCGAACCGGGGATGCGCGTGACCGATGCGCCCGTGGCGTACCGCTCCTGCGCGACCGGCGCGAGGCCATCGCGGCCGAGTTGCGGCAGCACCAGCTGGTAGGGCAGCACCGCGCGCTGCACCACCCGCGGCGGCTCAAGCGTGATGCCGGGGTCGTTCGACCGCACGGGCGCGGGCTCCTCCGCACGCGCGGCAGCCGCGGCCATGGCCACCACCATCGCCGCCGGCACGCAAACAGCGGCCACCCATCGCATCGCGCGGCTCCCCATCGCGAACATCCTCACCGCTGCCACGCACACGAGGAATCGGGGAGGACCCGATGAGAGAAAAGAGAAAGGAGGAAAGAGAAAAGGGGGCTCGAGGCTCGAGGCTCGAGGTTCGAGACGGGGACAACCCCGGGGCGGCAGTGTCGCGTGGGGTAACCCCTGGGAACAGGGAACCGGAAACTCGTCGTCCGAGGCTCGAGCGGGGCAACCCCGGCGCGGCGATCGCCGCGGTGGGGTTGGCGACGACACAGCGACGGCTGTCCCAGGGGATCAACCCCGTACGGGGCGTATTGTCCCCGGGGGTAGCCCGGGCCTCAAGCCTCGAACCTCGAGCCTCAAGCCCCCTTTTCTCCTTCCTCTTTTCTCTTTTCTCTTCCTCCCCTTACGCTCGACAGCATGACGAGCCTCACCGTGGCCTTCCTGGCGCTGATGCCTGATATCGAGTCCCTCATCAACACCGTGGGTTGGCCCGGGCTGTTCCTCATCGTCTTCGCCGAAACCGGCCTGCTCATCGGCTTCTTCCTCCCCGGCGATACGCTCCTGCTGACGGCCGGGCTGCTCTGCAACAAAGGCACCCTGAGCGTGGGCGACCACGATGGCATCTGGCTGCTCATTCCGCTGCTCATCGTCGCGGCCATCGCGGGCGATGCCGTGGGCTATCAGATCGGCCGAAAGACGGGCCCGCGGCTGTTCACCAGCGAGGACTCCGTCTGGCTGAATCGCAAGCACCTGGACAAAGCGCACGCCTTCTACGATCGCCACGGCGGCAAGACGATCGTGCTCGCGCGCTTCTCCCCGTTCCTGCGCACCTTCGCCCCGACGGTGGCGGGCGCGGCGGCGATGGGGTACGGCAAGTTCGCCTTCTACAACATCACCGGCGGGATCGCGTGGGTGACCTCGATGTGCCTGATCGGCTACTTCCTCGGGAACGTGCCGCACATCGACCTTGTCTTCATCCTCGTGGTCGGCCTCGTGCTCGCGATTTCCGTCGCCCCCCCGGCCTGGCACCTCTTCCGCACCTGGCGCGAATCTACGTCGCGCGCGACGTAGATTCGCAGTTCCCAGCGCCCAGTTCCCAGTTCCCAGGGGAACAACCCCACGCGAGCATGCTCGCGGCGGGGTAGCCCCGCCTCATTCCTCATTCCTCATGCCTCATTCCTCCTTTTCTCCTTCCTCTTTTCTCTTCTCTCTCCCTTGACCCTCCCGCGGCGCGGGCTAACACTTCGAACCGGAATGAGTCGCTTTCGTTCGCTCCTCGCCGTCGTCGTCCTTGCCGCGCTGTTCGCGCTTGCCGTGGCCGTTCCCGCGGCCGCGCAGGATCACGGTCCCGCGCCCACCGGTGGCGAAGGTGATACCGGCAGCGAGCACGATGTCGTGCCGGTGCTGGTGTGGTCGGCCGTGGGCATCGTCGCGGGCGGCATCGTGCTGAGCGGGCTGTACCTGTTCAAGCGCCGTATCGGCGGCTTCCCCGCGAACCCCTCGTGGGTCGCGCCCATCACCATCATGCCGAGCAAGGACTTCCCCACCGAGGGCTCCTACGGCGACGTCCCCGCGGGCGGGCACCACTAGAGTTCCCAGTTCCCGGTTCCCAGTACCCAGGGGATCAACCCCGGGGGGCGGCGCGGCGCCCCGGCTGAACTGCCGTTGGACTTGAAATTCCGGCCCTGCACCCCGGACGGCCGCCGCGGCGGGCCCGGGGCAGCCCCTTGCTACTGGGAACTGGGCACTTGGCCCGAAGGGCCGGATACTCTTCGCCATGGACCTCAGCCAGTACCCGCTCTCCGAGATCGCCGCGAAGGTCGGCACTCCCTTCTACCTGTACGACGCCGCCATCCTGCGCGAGAAGATGGCCGATGTCGCCGCCGCCACCGAGGGCCCGGCCCTGCAGGCGCGCTATGCCATGAAGGCGAACTCGCAGCGCAAGGTCCTCGAGGCCGCGCGTGAGGCCGGGCTCTGGATCGATGCCGTGAGCGGGAACGAGGTGCTGCGCGCGGGGCGGGCGGGCTTCCCCCTCGGCGCCGAGCCGCCGGCCGTGCTGCTCACCTCCGATGTCTTTCGCGATAACGCCCTCGAAGTCGTGCTGCGCCATGGCGTGGTCCCGAACGTGGGCTCGCCGGGGATGATCCGCGCGCTCGCCGAGGCGGGGTACCGCGGTGACATCGAGATGCGCGTGAACCCCGGCTTCGGACATGGCCATGTCCAGGCCTGCGATACCGGCGGACCCTCGTCCAAGCACGGCATCTGGCACGAAGATCTCGAACCCGCGATCGCCATGGCCCGCGCGGCCGGTTTCCGCATCGCCGGGCTGCACGCGCACGTCGGCACCGGCCCGCAGATCCGGGAGTTCGACGAGAACATGGCGAAGCTAGCCGATGTCTTCGGCGCCCTCCTCCCGCTCTTCCCCGATGCCGTTTCCGTGAACTTCGGCGGCGGCATCCCGCACGCCTACCGGCCGGGGGCGCTTCACTTCGAGTTGGGCCACTTCCGTACCTTCCTGCTCGAAGCCGCGGCGATGCTCTCCGGGATCGCGGGGCACGCCGTCCGTGTCGAGATCGAACCCGGGCGCTACCCGGTTGCGGGCATGGCCATCCTTGCCGCCCGGGTGACGGACGTGAAAGCGACGCGCGCCAATGAGAAGGGCCCCGGCAACACCTTCGTGATGACCGACGCCGGCTTCAACGACCTGGTGCGTCCCGCGATGTACGGCTCGTATCACGAAATCTCCGTCGTCGGCGCCGGCACGAACCGCGCGCCCGAGCCGATGGTGGTGGCGGGCCCGCTCTGCGAAAGCGGCGACGTCTTCACGCGCGACGACCAGGAGCTGCTCCAGCCGCGGCCGCTGGGCCGCCCTGACCCGGGTGACCTGGTGGTCCTGCACGATGCCGGGGCCTATGGCGCGGTCATGAGCTCGAACTACGTCTCGATGGGGCGCGCGGCGCAGGTGCTTTGGGAGAACGGCCGCGCTTCACTCATCGCCCGGCGCGAGACGCTCGACGACATCGTCCGCATGGAGTGTGACGAGGCGCTGTAGGCGGCCTTAGCCCGCGAGCGCGCGGGGCAGCGTGACGCCCGCCTCCTGGAGCGCCCCGGCGAGCCGTTCGAGGGTGAAGGGCTTGCGCAGCATCCCGCTGATGCCGCCGCGCATCTCCCCGTCCATGTACGTGTCCGCGGCGTAGCCCGTGCACACGACGATATCGACCGAAGGGCTGATGCGGCGCAGCGCCCGGTACGTCTCCATGCCGCTGAGGCCGGGCATCACCAGGTCCAGGAGGATGGCGTCGTAGGCGCCCGGCCGGCGCGCGAGCAGCGCGATGCCGTCCGCGCCGTTCGCCGCTTCCTCGACATCGAACCCGAGTCTCCCCAGCGCCGCCGCCGTCGTCCGCCGGAAGAGGTCGTCGTCGTCGATGAGCAGGAGCGTGCCCGTCGGTTCATCCGCGAAGGCGGGCGCGGGGCCGAGCAACGGAAATTCGAGGCGGAAGTCGGTGCCCGCGCCGGGCTCCGTTTCGACGCTGATGACGCCGTGGTGGCCCTGAACGATGCCGTACGTGATGGCCATGCCCAGGCCCGTGCCGGAACCCGCGGGCTTCGTCGTGAAGAATGGCTCGAAGATGCGCATGCGCGTCTCTTCGTCCATTCCCGGGCCGCTATCGCGGATGTGGAGGACGGCGCGGCTGCCCGCGATGGTCAGCTCGATACCGATGTCGCCGCCTTCGGGCATGGCGTCGCGCGCGTTGAGGATGATGTTGAGCACGGCCTGCTGCAGCTGCCCTTCATCGCCTTCGACCATCACCGGGCGGGCCGGTGGCTGCCAGGCGACTGCGCAGCGCTCCGAGAGCGTCGGCGCCGCCAGCCGCAGGGTCTCACCGATGAGCGCGCCGAGGTCCACCGGGCCGAACCGCACCAGCCCGCCGCGCGCGAAGGAAAGCAGGCGGCTCGTGAGGCCCGCCCCGCGGCGCGCCGCATCCTCTATGAGGGCGACGTGCTCGATGTCGTCCGCGCTCATCTGCCCCGAGAGCTTCAGGATGCCCGCGAAGCCCAGGATCGTCGTCAGCAAGTTGTTGAAGTCGTGCGCGACCGCCCCCGCCATCTCCCCCAGCGATTCCATCTTCTGGGCCTGCATGAGCTGGCGCTGGAGTGCGCGGCGGTCCGAGACATCGCGCGCCATGGCGAGGATGCACTGCCGCCCGCCGAACTGGATGAGCGACGCGACGATATCGACGTAGAGGACGGAGCCATCCTTGCGGCCGTACCGCTGTTCGTGGAGGTGGATTTCGCCCTCCTCCATCACGGCGCGCACCTTGTTCTCGAGTCCGGGTTCGAGGCAGATATCGGCCATGGCGAAGCCGATGAGCTCCTCCGGTGTGTACCCCAGCGTGCGTGACGTGAAGGCGTTGGCCTCGATAATCGTGCCCTTCGTGGGGTCGAGCACGAAGATCATCTCCTCGGCCTGGGCTACCAGCGAACGGTAGCGGCGTTCGCTTTCGGCGAGGGCGTCGAGGGCGATGGCACGTTCGAGCGCGAGCGCGAGCGGGCCGGCGAAGGAGCTCAGCAGGTAACGATCCTCGCCGTCGAGGGGGTGCGCCCCGGGCCACCAGAGGCTGACGGCGCCCCATTCCTCGCCGCGCACGAGCAGCGGGACGCGCAGCTCGGTGCAGTAGCCCTGTTCGCGCATGAGGTGCGCGAGCGCCTCGATGGCGGGGGTGGAAGGTTCGCGCGCGGCGGCGATGACGGCTTCGAGGGGCGCGCCCCATGCCATCGGCTCGCCCGGGCTCGAAACGTGTCCCAGCACGGTCGCCTGGCCGCTTTCGCAACGCAGGACGACGGCGTGGGCGCATTCGAAAGTGGCCTGGCACTGGAGGAGGAAGTCCCGCGCGAGGTCCCGCGGCGAACCGCCGGCCCCCAGCCGCGCGAGCACGCGGTTCGCCGCCTCGAGCTGCGAAGCGCGCCGAGCGACCTCGCGCTGGCCATAGAGGTACTCGACCGCGACCTCCAGCGGCCGGGCGATGCGCAGCAGCTGCTCCCCATCCGCCTGCGTATAGGCGCGCGTCGCGAACGACCCGAGGGTGACCATGCAGGCGCGGGCGTTCGGGTTCCCGACGAGCACCTCCAGCACCGAACGCACGCCGCGCGCGCGCATGTCCTCGCTGTAGGGCGAACGCGCCCGCCGTTCGAGCCGGAGGTCGGCGGTGACGCGGGCGCGGTGCAGAAGCGGCCATTCGTGGCCCTCGACGAGCGCCGGCAGGGGCACGCCGGGGCCGTCCTCGGCGCCATCCCAGCCCACCACCTGGAGCGCGCCGCGCTCCACGGCGGAAACGACGCAGATGTCGGCCTCGAACATCGCGCGCAGGGCGGCGGCGGCGGGCTCGCCCAGGTCGCCGAGCGTTTCCTGCGGGGCCAGCGCGGTCACGAGGTCGAGGATGGCATCGGTGCGGCGCGTCTGTTCCTGGAGCGTGGCCACCAGCCGTGCCCGCCCGAGAACGAGCGCGAGCGGCGGCACGACCTCGGCGAGGAGGCGGAGCTGTTCGTCGCCCAGGGTGCCCGGGCGAGCGCTGCCGGCGAGGATCGCGCCCGCGGGGCCGTTCGCGCCATCGAGCCGCACGCAGACGGCGCTGCCGAGACGGCGGGCCTCGGCATGGGCGGCGAGCCAGCCCGTGGCGGCCTCGGGTTCGGCCGCGTCGTAGCGTCCCGCCGCGGTGTCGAGGAGGCCGTCGTACGTCGCCATCCGTTGGATGCGCTCGCGGCGCCGCGGGCGAGGATCCGGCTGCGCCGCTTCCCCAGCGATCACGTGCGCCATGCGCGCGTCGTTGTCGATGGCGAAGACGGCCACGGAATCGGCGCCGATGAGCTGGCGCAGTTCGCGTGCGAAGAGCTGCGCGATCTCGGCCTCGCTCGCGCTCGCGTTGAGCGTGCTCAGCATGCGCGTCAGCGCCGCCACCTGCCCCGCGCGCGCGAGCGATTGGTCCGTGAGCTCGGCGCGCTCGGCCACCACGCCGAGGGCGGCCGTCAATTCCACCAGCCGGGCGAGATGCGTCTCGTTGTAGGCGTAGGGGCGGCTGCTGCCCACGCTCACCATCCCCAGCACGCTGCCGTCCGTTCGCACCAGCGGGGCGCGCAGCAGCGATCGCAGCCCGCGTTCGAACGCCAGCGCCTCAATCGGGCCGCGCCGCACGAGGGAGAGGTCCGCCACGATCTGGGGCGCTCCGCGGACAACCGGCCCCAGTGCGGGGTCGGGGTCCCAATCGTGGCGGGCGACGATCGCGAGGTAGTCCTCGGCCACCGTGTGCTCGCTGGAGATGGCCATGACGGCCGGGCCGCGCATGGTGAAATCCGTGACCGCGGCGTGTGACGCGCCGAACAGCGCCCGCACCTCGCGGACGTACACCCCGGCCACCCCTTCGAGCGTGGCGCCCGGGCCAATGGCCTGGAAGATCCGCGCCTGCGCTTCAAGGGCGGCGCCGGCCTGGCGCAACTCGCTGCGCAGCATGGCCTGTTGCAGTGCCACGCCGATGGCGGGACTCAGCGCCCTCAGCATCCCGGCGTCGCGCTCATTCAGCCTCAGCGGCTCGCGGTCGGCGACGCTGACGATGCCCACCAGGCCGCCATCGAGCGCGAACGCACCGCGCAGCACGCTTCGCAGCCGGAACGCGCGCACGCGCCCGAGGCGCGACGACGTGTCCCCCACCGCGTCCATATCCGGGAAGAGCTCGACGCCGTTGCGGATGGTCCGTTCGTAGTCGGCGCGCTCCTCGTCCGAGAGCCGGAAGGGCGCGGTGGGCGTCTCCACGGCATCGGACGAGAAGCCGGTGCAGACGCGCACGGCGCTTTCGAGGTCGATCATGCCGATGGCCGCGTGTTCGACAGCGAAGGCCCGGCGGAGGACGCCGGCGATGCGTTCGCTCGCGGCGCCCAGGTCGCCGTCATCGGCGGAGGCGGCGAGGATGGCATCGACGACCGCGGCCTGCGTGGGGGTGCCCCTGGCGGATTCGCGATCGAGGACCAAGCCATGCCCCCATGCGGGAATGACGGGGGTGCCCCGGGCTCGAGCGTCCCGAACCCGCACCGCCCCCGCGCGATGGTACGGGGCGCCCCTGAGGCCCGGTATCGGGGACTCCCCTGCCTTCTGTCCGCGGACGGGGCATGGCCCCGGTCCTTCCTCGCTACTGCCGCAGCCTGATCTACACTGGAAACGCTATGCCCAAACTCGCATTCATCAGCCGCCTCCTTGGCGACTCCAACGAGAAGGAGTTGAAGCGGATCCAGCCGCTTATCAACACCATCAACGATCTCGGTCCGGAGCTCGCCGCGCTTCCCGATGAGGCGCTGTTCGCGAAATCGGCCGAGTTCAAGCAGCGGCTCGGCGAGGGCGAAACGCTCGACGACCTGCTCCCCGAAGCGTTCGCCGTGGCGCGCGAAACCTCCTCGCGCCGCGTGGGCCAGCGCCCTTTCGATGTCCAGCTCATGGGCGGCATCGTGCTCCACAGCGGCCGCATCGCGGAGATGCGCACCGGTGAAGGCAAGACCCTCACCGCCGTCGCGCCCATCTACCTCAACGCGCTCGCGGGCCGCGGCGTCCACCTCGTCACGGTGAACGACTACCTCGCCCGCCGCGACGCCGCCTGGTACGGCCCCATCTACCACGCCCTCGGGCTCAGCGTCGGCGTCATCCAGAACAACACCGTCACCTTCGTGTATGAGCCCGGCTTCCGCCCGGGCGATGAAGGCTCCGCCGGCGGCGGCTACATGGACCTTCGCCCCGCGCACCGCACCGAGGCCTACGCCTGCGACATCACCTACGGCACCAACAACGAATTCGGCTTCGACTACCTGCGCGACAACATGGTCCGCGAAGCCGAGAGCCGCGTGCAGCGCCCGCTCGCCTACGCCATCGTCGACGAGGTCGACAACATCCTCATCGACGAGGCGCGCACGCCGCTCATCATCAGCGGGGCCGCCGAGGAGGCGAGCCAGACCTACGCCGCCTTCGCCCGCGCCGCGCGCACCCTCGTCGAGGACCGGGACTACATCGTCGACCACAAGGCCAAGCACGTGGCCCTCACCGAGGAGGGCATCGAGCGGATGGAGAAGACGCTCGGCATCGACAACATCTACGGGGGCGACCCGCGCATGGCCCGCCACCTCGATGGCGCCCTCGATGCCGAGGTCCTCAAGCGCATCGACCGCGACTACGTGGTGAAGGACGGCGAGATCATCATCGTCGATGAGTTCACCGGCCGCCTCATGCCCGGCCGCCGCTGGAGCCACGGCATCCACCAGGCGGTCGAAGCGAAGGAAGGGCTCAAGGTCCAGCGCGAGTCCATCACCTACGCCACCATCACCTTCCAGAATCTCTTCCGGCTCTACGAAAAGCTGGCGGGCATGACGGGCACGGCCGAGACCGAGGCCGAGGAGTTCGCCAAGATCTACGACCTCGATGTCGTCGTCATCCCCACGCACCGGCCCATGGTTCGCCAGGACGACGCCGACATCATCTACATCAACGAGCGCGCGAAGTTCAACGCCGTCGTGAACGAAATCGAGGCGATGCACCAGCAGGGCCGCCCGGTGCTCGTCGGCACGACCTCGATCGAGAAATCCGAGTACCTCGCGCAGCTCCTGCTCCGCAAAGGCATCCCCCACGAAGTCCTGAACGCCAAGCAACACGAACGCGAGGCGAAGATCGTGGAGTTCGCGGGCGAGGAGGGCGCCGTCACCATCGCCACGAACATGGCCGGCCGCGGCACCGACATCAAGCTCGGCGCGGGCGTGGCCGAAAAGGGCGGCCTGCACGTCATCGGCACCGAACGTCACGAATCGCGCCGCATCGATAACCAGCTCCGCGGCCGCGCCGGGCGCCAGGGCGACCCGGGCTCCAGCCGCTTCTTCGTCTCCTTCGGCGACGACATCATGAAGCGCTTCGCCCCCGAATGGGTGCCAGGCATGATGCAGAAGCTCGGCATGACCGAGGAGATGCCGCTCGAGAGCCGCATGGTCGCGCGCGCCATCGAACAGGCGCAGACGAAGGTCGAAGGCCACAACTTCGACATCCGCAAGCGGCTCGTCGAATTCGACGACGTGATCAACCAGCACCGAACCGTCATCTACAGCGAACGCGACCGCATCCTCGAAGGGGTGGACACCCGCGCCAACGTGCTCGGCATGCTCGTCGATGAGATCGACGGCCTCTGCAAGGCGAACACCGGCGACATCGAATCGCTTGAGGTCCTCCAGAACAGCCTGCGCGAAATCCTCCCCGCCGAGGACATCCCCGACATCGAGGAGATGCAGGAGCTCCACGACGAACTCGCCGACGAAATCCTCGACCGCGCCGAGGACCGCTACGAGGCGTTCGAACAGCAGGTCGGCGAGGACAACATGCGCAAAGTCGAGCACTGGCTGCTGCTGGAGTCGATCGACTTTCACTGGCGCGAACACCTCACCGCCATCGACGACCTCCGCCAGAGCATCGGGCTGCAGGCATACGCGCAGGTCGACCCGCTGGTGGCCTTCAAGCGCGAAGGCCACGACATGTTCCAGCAGCTCCAGGAGAACATCCGGCGGCAGGTCGCGCGGACGGTGTTCAAGGTGCAGGTGGTGCAGCAGCCGGTCGCGCCGCCGCCCCCGCCGCCCGTGGCGCAGCACCCCGACCCCACGGACGCCTTCCTCCCGGATGCGGCGGCCGCGACGAACGGCACGGAAGTGCCGAAGGCCGCGCCGGTGCTCAACCGCAGCAGCGCCCCGGACCCCAAGAAGCTGCAGACGAACCGCGAAGGGGGCCAACCCAAGCGCAGCGCCTCCAGCGCCGCCAAGCGCAGGCGGATGATGAAGTAGTCAGTTCCCGGTTCCCAGGGCACCGGGCTCGGGTTCGAGGCTTTTGGCGGTCAACCCCGTCGAGAGACAGACTCACCGCACGGGGTTGCCCCCTGCGCACCGGGAACTGGGAACCGGGAACTCGCCCCGCGTAGAATGCGCGCTCATGCAGATCGACGACGACAACGGTATCAGCGCCCTCCTCGCCGGCAGCGAAACGCGCCTCTGCACGGGCTTCGGGTTCACCGAGGGCCCCATCTGGGTCGCGGCCGATAACGCGCTCGTGTTCAGCGACATCCCGGGCAACCGCATGCACCGTTGGCGGCCCGGCCAGACCACCGCCGAGGTCTATCGCGAGCCCAGCGGCTGGTCCAACGGCCTCACGCTCGATGCCGCCGGCAACATCCTCGCCTGCGAGCACGGCGGGCGGCGGGTCTCGCGCGCACCTTACGCGGACCCCTCGGCCATGACCGCCCTCGCGACGGAATGGCAGGGCACGCGGCTCAACAGCCCGAACGACATCGTCGTCCACTCCTCCGGCGCCATCTTCTTCACCGACCCGACCTACGGCGCCGATTCGGGCCGCACCCCGCGCTTTGGCTACGAAGGCCAGCAGCCCGAGCTCGGCTTCCAGGGCGTCTACCGCATCGACCTCGACGGCTCGCTCCACCTGGTTGTGCGCGAAGGCTTCACGCAGCCCAACGGCCTCGCCTTCACCCGCGACGAGTCCGCGCTCTACATCGGCGACTCCCAGGAGCGGCTCATCTACCGGTATGACGTGAACGCGGACCTTACGCTCGGCCAGCGCACGCTCTTCGTCGACCAGCGCGGCGACCCCCGCCGGGGCGCTCCCGACGGGATGAAGGTCGACGCGGAAGGGCGCCTCTGGACGACGGGCGCGGGCGGCGTTTCGTGCTGGGCGCCCGATGGCACCTGCCTCGGCCGCTTCGAGATGGAGGAGCACGCCGCGAACATCGCCTTCGGCGGCCCCACCGGCCGCACCCTCTTCCTCACCGCCGGCACGAGCGTCTACGCCGTCGAGACGGCGTAGAGAGAAACGAGAAAGGAGAAAAGAGAAACGGGCGCACGAGAACGGGTGGCCGCCGGAGCTGGCCACTCCTTTTCTCCTTCCTCTTTTCTCTTTTCTCTCCCGAAGGAGCCCCCCCATGGCTGGACGAGTACAGGACAAGGCCGCGATCGTGTTCGGCGGCGGCCAGACCCCCGGCGAGAGCATCGGCAACGGCCGCGCGACGGCCCTGCTGCTGGCCCGCGAAGGCGCCCGCGTGATGGTTGTCGACCGCAACCTGGCCTCGGCCGAGGAGACGGTGGCGATGATCGCCGGCGCGGGCGGGACGGCGAGCGCGGCAGCCGCCGACGTCCGCGACGAGGCGCAGGTGGCGGCCGTCATCGCCCGCTGCCGGGATGCCTACGGGCGCATCGATATCCTCCACAACAACGTCGGCGCCAGCCTTGCGCTGGGCGATGCGCCCGCCACGGAACTCACCCTCGAGGCGTTCCGGGGGATCGTCGATGTGAACCTCATCGGCATGTGGCTCGCGTGCAAGCACGCCCTCCCCGCGATGCGCGAGCAGGGCAGCGGATCGATCGTGAACATCTCCTCGATGGCCGTGCGCGAAGGCTATCCGTACGTGGGGTACAAGACGACGAAGGCGGGCGTGGTCGCGCTCACGGAGAACCTGGCCTATGCGAACGCACAGCACGGCATCCGCGCAAACTGCGTAATGCCCGGGCTCATCAACACCCCGATGGCGATCGAGGCGCGCGTCGCCGCGGGCATGCCCCGCGAACAGGTGGTCGCCGACCGCAACCGGAGCGTGCCGCTGGGCCGCAAGATGGGCTCCGCCTGGGATATCGCCCACGCCGCCCTCTTCCTGCATTCGGACGAAGCGGGCTTCATCACGGGCGTGACGCTGCCCGTGGACGGTGGGCGGGGTGTGTCCTGAGTTCCCAGGCCCCAGTTCCCGGTTCCCAGGGGATCGGCCCCGTTCGGGCGAACCCCCCCAGTGCGGGTAGCCCCTGGGAACTGGGAACCGGCCACTGGGAACTTGGAAACCAGACAGGCCACCCGGGGGAAGCGGGTGGCCTGTTTGGGGTGTGCCGCCAGGGGTAGCGGGCACACACGGAGGAGGGAACGGAACGGCTCTATCCGAAGCGCCACTCCGGCACCACGACCTTGCAGCCGGGGCAGTAGCGATCGCGCGCTTCATAGGCGGACCGGCATTCCGGGCAGCGGCGTGCCTCGGCCGGGCGAATGGTGACGTAGGCAGGGACCATGGCATCGCCGAAGAGGCGGCGCCACCACGGCTGGTTCGGTTCACGGAACAACGGCGTGTCCTCCGTACGAGGGTGATGGGGACGACGCGCGCGGCACGGGGCCACACGGGGCGAACGGCATCATCCAGGGCCTGAGAGGACTGGCAGGCTGAGCGGCTGCCACGCCTCTCCCTTCACGCCTACGGGGTTAGCTGACGGGTTCGGTGAGGGGAGTCACCTACTCCACGAATGGAGATGCACCCCGGGGAAGAGAAAAGAGACAAGAGGAAGGAGAAAAGGCGCACTCCCGCAGGCGGTAGCCCTCTTCTCATTCCCTTTCTGGCTTCTCTCCCAACTGGTTCCCCCGTTCCACCGTCGCCGGTGGATTCGGCAAGGCGATTTGTACCACAGCCGCGCGGGCGCATCCATAACGCGAGAGTAAATTCTGGAGAAGCTGTTAGCTGTTGGCTCTTAGCTGTTAGCGTGACCACGTTCGGCGCTCGATGGCGCCCGGGGCGCTCAGTGGCGATGGGGTTGCCCGCCAACGGCTAACAGCCAACAGCTAACAGGGTGCTGAAAAAAGGGATCGGCTGAAGGGTCTGGATGGAGGATCATGCCTCTCGAAGGGGGAGGTGTCTCGATGCGCGGCCGGAACGAACGACAGGCGAAGATGCTCCTGGGCGTGAC
>JADLBC010000046.1 GCA_020847985.1 Dehalococcoidia bacterium | reverse complement strand
GGCACCTCTCAGGATGCCGACCGGGGAAGCGCCCCACCGAGCGGAACCCGCACGCGCACGCCCAGCGTTCGCCGTCGGGCACGGGTGTTTTCGTCTTCGCCGTCACGCGGGCCACCACGCGGAGCTGCTTGGGGACATCCACGCCCAGCAGGTCCAGCACCTGCACGAAGCGCAGGGCCTCCGCGCGCAGCGAACGCGCCAGGGCATCCGCCTTCTCAACTTGTGCCGCGAGCTCGCGCAGCCGCGCCAGGGCGGGGCCGCCGAGGTCATCGACGCTCTTGGGGGTGAATTCGGACATGGGCTCTTCCTCCTCGGGTTCGGGCGGCGCGAACTCCTCGCCCGCCTCCGCGCGACGCCACAGGTCGCGCTCTTTGTCGGTCCACGGGATGGCCTTGGGCGATCTCGTGCGGGGCTGTCTGCCGAACGGCGTATCGATGTCGGGGGATGTTGCCGTCTCCCACGCGCGGACGGGCTCGAACACCTGCCCGTGCGTGGGACACACGGCGCGCGTCATGACGGCTCGGCCTCGTCGAAGCATCCGCATCCGCCGATATCGAAGAGGTCGACCGTCCGTCCGGCCTCGACGCGCTCGCGGAGCTCCCGGAGCGTGAGCGGCCGGAAATCGCCGCCGGTGCGGTCGCGAAGGATCGCGACCGCACCGGCGACCTCACGCCGGAATCGCTCCTCTTGCGCCTCATGGAACGCGAACCGCTCCGGCATGTTCGCCAGTAGGGCGCGGAAGTGACCTTGCCCCGCCTTGACGCAAAAACCGCCGCAATTGTTGTGCTCGGCCCATGCGTAGAGCCGAGGCGGGGCGATCCCTCGCGAAAGGAGCGACTCGCGAACCTGCCATCGGGCGAGCATCGGCCGTCGCATGAGCGGCGCCTCGACGCGCCAGGGACGCCAGTACGCGCGCGCGCGTTCGATCCGATGCTCCTCGGTCCAGTCGTAGCCCAGGTGCACGGCCGTAACGGCGGGATCGCAATGCTCCTCGAGCCATCGCCGACATAGCTCCCGTTTGAGCACGCGCGAGCACGGGTCGATCCGCGAATTGCCGAGGAATCGGACGTCGAAAAAGACGTCCCACGGCGTGCGGCCGTCGGCGAGGCGCACGAGCTCGCCCCCGACGTCGCGGGCGGCCTCGTCGAGGAACCGATAGAGGTCCTCGTCTTCCATGCGCGTATCTGCGAAGAGGAGCACGAGCCCGGCCGTGCCCTCCTCGTCGGCGATTCGGCGAGCGGCCGCCCAGGATGAGATCCCGCCGGAGAACATGACGACGTTTCGGGGCGTCACGGGGCGACCTCGGCGAGATCGCCCATTTGCGGCCGCGAACGCGGCGCCCTGGGATGCGGCCGCCGCTCGAGGCGGCGGGCGGCGTTCGGCGTCATCCACGCCGGTATCCCGGGGCGTCCGGTAGGCGAGCTGGTCGCAGCACGGCCGCGCCGCTGAGGCGGTGCGCGTGGCCGGTAATCTCGCCCAGAGCGAGGACGACTTCGCTCGTGCGCGCGGCGTCCGCCGGGGGCGCGGTATCAACGGGGACGAGCAGCACGTCCCCCTGCCGGATCTGACCGAATACCTGTCCTGCCATGGTTCTCCTACTCCTGTGTGGTGGTGGCCCTGGACGTGTCCACGTGGTCGTCGTCCGGGGCGGCGCGGCCCGTGCTCGCGGTGACCTGCCGGCGGACCTCCGCCTTCGCCGCCGCGTGCAGCTCGCGGGCCACTTCGCCCCAGTCCTCGCCCTCGTCCACGGCCGCGTCCAGGCGAACGTCGAAGCGCAGGGTCTCGTAGGGCCGAGGGTTCGAGGTGTAGCCGAAACCGACCGAAACCCGCTCGACCCTCACGGCGCCACCTCCGGCAGGTCGCAGGCGAAGGCGTCGCGGGTGCAGGGCGCGTCGTCGCCGGTGTGCATGAGCCCGCACTGCTGCGATTCGGGCACGGCGCCCGCGGCGCGAATCTCGCCCGTCAGCCGGTCGACCAGCCCGTCGAAGTCCCCCGGGCGGAGGGTGACCGAGCGCCCGTCCGCTTTGAGCGTCACCGTCGTCTCGCTGCCCGCGCCCCACGTTCGTTCCCTCGGGCCCCGCCGCCCGGCCGTGCGAAGCGCCGAGGCCACCGGCGCGCCCGGCCCCGGCGCTTCGGGCACGGCAAGCCCGAGCTCCAACTGCCGGAATGCGGTGTGCGCCCTTCGCAGCGAGACATCCCACGCGCCGTAGCGTTCCACCTCGATGGCGAAGGCTTCGAAGTCGTGTCCTCGCGTCGCGGGCTTCTCCTGGCCTCCCTTGCCCTTGAGCTCGCAATGGAGCAGCTCGTGAAAGAGAAGAGCTTCGAGTTCGTGGTCGCCGAAGAGCGAATCGCGGGCGATGTCGGCGGCCACCCAGATGAGCCAGTCGGCGTCGGCGAAATACGCGAGCTCGCCCGTGAGCACGCGGCAGCGGCCCATCGCCTCCTTGCCCGATCCCTCGCGCTTCCAGAGGCAGCGGATGTCCCAGTCGAGCAGGAAGGCCAGCTCGGCGTGCTGGCGGATGATGGTCTGCGCCATGCGCTCCAGCTCCGGCGCTTCGAGGAACTCGCGCTTGAACGCGTGCTCCGATGGGATCGTGATGGTCATCGTGTGCCCTCCTTGAGCTCGCGCTCGATCTCGTCCCAATCCATCGGCGTCCAGATGAACGCGCGCACCGCGCCCTGCGAACGTTGCTCGATTGCCCGCCACGCCGTGAGCCACTCTTTCTGGCCGTGCTGGAAATCCCGGCGGCCGCGAAACGACTTCAGCTCGGCCACGATGCAGCGGTCTCGCGATTCGTCGTCCGGGTCGTGGAGGGTCATCACGAGGTCGGGGAAACCTGCATCGCCCTGGATGGGCGTCATCGCCCGGCCGCTCGCGGTGACGACCGGCCGGCAGTGGTGCACGAGCCACCCGAAACCCACATGCAGAGGCGCCCCTCAGTCGAGAGGCCCGCATACGGCGCGCGAGCGAGCGTGGCGGCGACGACGCTGATCCCGTCGTCGAACGTCGCGAACTCCCGGGCGCACGAGGCGTATCCCCAGGCGTTGCCGCCGCAGGCGTGCCGGCCACCGCTCGATTCGAGCACGGCGATCACCGGGAGGAGCCGCCAGTCGATCCCCTCGGCGTCGGCCGCGGCCAGCATCGCGCCCGCGAACGGCGCGAGCGGCGCCCCCGCAAGGAGCGCCTCGACCGCAGCGAGGCGGCCGTCCGGCATGGGTTCCGGCGTGATGGGAGGCGCCGGCGTAATCGTCTGCGGCGCGGGCGGGACCGTCAGCGGCGTGAGCCGGATCGGCGTTTCGGCCGGCGGCCATGGCCACGTGCGCGGCCGTTCGGGAGCGAGTGTTGGCATGGTTTCGAAGTCCTT
>JADLBC010000045.1 GCA_020847985.1 Dehalococcoidia bacterium | reverse complement strand
GCGTTAGGATGGGACATCGAGGGGCCTCCGTGGTCAGGTGTGTGACAACCCAAACCAACGGCAGTGCCCCTCTCTTCGTCAACCTAACTGCTTAAGCTGATGACTACTTCCTGTGTGCAACCCTCGTAGGAACTACAGCTAGTTCGCCTCGGTCGCCTTCTCAAGGAACGGCTTCACCGCGACGGCGAGCGCCCGGTGCTCGGACTTCTGCAGCTTCGGGTCGATGGCGAGGACTTCGGCGGCGAGGTGGCGAGCCTGCATGAGGATGTCGCGGTCGGTGAGCTTCGCCACGCGGAGCATGGAGTTGGCGCCGCTCTGCACGCGCCCCCAGGCCTCGCCTTCGCCGCGCATCGCGAGGTCGACTTCGGCGAGCTTGAATCCATCGGTGGTATCGACCATCGCCTCAAGGCGTTCGCGCGCGTCCGGACCCGGGTCGTCTTCGGTGCTGAAGAGCAGGCAGTAGCTCTGCTTCGCCGAACGGCCGACGCGGCCGCGGAACTGGTGAAGCTGGCTGAGGCCGAAGCGCTCGGCGCCTTCGATGACGATGACGGTGGCGTTCGGCACATCGATGCCGACTTCGATCACGCTGGTCGAAACCAGCACGTCTGCTTCGTGGCGGCCGAAGCGCTCCATCACGTCGTCCTTCACGCGGCCGGGCATCCGGCCGTGGAGCAGCTCCAGCCTGTAGCGCTTGAGGGGGCCGGCGCGGAGCCGTTCGAACTCTTCCTCGGCGGAGCGCACATCGAGCGACTCCGACTCCTCGACCAGCGGGCAGATGACGAAGGCCTGCTCGCCGGCGTCGAGCCGCTCACGGATGACGTCGTAGGCCTCCTCGCGTTCGTGCGGCTGGACCCAGACGGTCTTCACGGGCTTCCGGCCGGGCGGCATCTCGGAAATCGTGGACACCTCGAGGTCGCCGTAGACGGTGAGCGCGAGGGTGCGGGGGATGGGTGTCGCGGTCATCACGAGGAGGTGGGGATTGAGGCCTTTCTGGCGCAGCTTCACGCGCTGCATGACGCCGAAGCGGTGCTGCTCATCGACCACCGCCATCGCCAGCCGCGGGATGGCGACATCGTCCTCGAGGAGCGCGTGCGTGCCGATGATGATGTCGGCGCCACCATGGGCCACATCGGCGCGGATCTGGGCCTTCTGGGCGGGCGTCAGCGAGCCGGTGAGCAGGAGCACGCGCAGGGGCCGCCCCAGCCACGAGGGCATGAAGACGCCATCGAGCGCGTGGACCTCGCCGCCGCCGAGCAGCTTCGCGAAAGAGCGGTAGTGCTGGTCGGCGAGGATTTCGGTGGGTGCCATGAGGACGGCCTGCATGCCCGAGTGCACGGCCGCGAGCATCGCCCCGAAAGCGACGACCGTCTTGCCGGAGCCGACATCGCCCTGGAGCAGCCGGAGCATGGGTGCGGGGCCCTGGATGTCCTCGAGGATGTCATCCAGGCACTCGCGCTGGGTGGTGGTCAGGCGAAACGGGAGCGAATCGAGGAAGGGACCGAGTCGCGGCCCGAGCGCCAGGGAGGGGGCATCCTCGCCCTGTTGCCACTCGGCACGACGGGTGAGGACGGCCGCCTGGATGGCAAGGAATTCGCCCAGGGCGAGCCGCCGGCGTGCTTCCTCGGCCTCACCGAAGGAGTTGGGGAAGTGCAAAGCACGAACGGCGGGTGCGAGTCGAGGGAGCCGTTCACGGTCCCGAAGCCACTCCGGGACGGCATCCACGACGCTGTCGGCGAGCGCATCGACGGCCGTCTTCACGGCGCGGCGCAGGGTGCGCTGGCTGAGGCCCTGGGTCGCCGGGTATACGGGCACGAGCCGGCCGGCGTTCGCCGCTTCGTCATCGACCGGCTCGAACTCGGGGTTCTCCATCTGGAGGCGGCCGCGGAAGGAACGCACCTTGCCGGAGAAGACGACACGGGTGCCTTCCTCAAGCTGGCGGACGACGTAGGGCATGTTGAACCAGGCCACCCGCAGCGTGCCGGAGCCATCGGTGACCAGCGCCTCGGCGCCCTTCACGCGGCGGCCAAAGCGCATCTCGCGAACGCTGAAGATGTTGCCCACGACCGTCTGCGGCATGGACGACGGGGCCAGCTCGGCGATGCGGCGCATGTCGGTGAAGTCGTTGAAGCGCCGGGGGAAGAGGAAGACGGCGTCTCCCGCGGTGCGCACGCCGAGCTTTTCGAACTTCGCCTCCGCGGCTTTGCCGACCCCTGGGAGGCGGGATACTGGTGCATCGAGCGAAAGGTTCGGGCCGTGGTGCGCTGGTTCGGGATCACTCGCGACGCCGGCGTCGCGGGAGGGGACCGCGCGGGGACGAGGCTTCGCGGTACGCGCCGGGGTGCCACGGGATGCGGCGGGCTTCCGCAGCGGAACGGGCTCGCGCGCGGGCGCGGACGTGGGGACGGCGAGCGCACGGAGCGTGCCTTCGAGCCATGACCGCCGCTGCTCCGGTTGAAGCGCGCGATACCCGCCGGGGGGGAGCATCCGAACGCGCTGGCGCAACGGCCCGCCGATTTCGAGCAGGCCATCCTCCTGCATCTGGATGAACATGCGGTCGAGCCCGCCCTCGACCACGCGGTTGGCGCACTCCTGCTTCAGTTCGAGTTCGAACACGCGCCGGAGGCGTTCGGTGTCGGAGAGCAGGCCGGGCATCTCAGCGGCGCCCCGTGAAGGCCACGCCGAGGATGTTCGGGCCACCGTGGACGCCCACCGCCGGCCCGACCTGGCCGATGTGGAACTCGGTGTGCGGAAGCATCGGGCGAAGACGCTCCATGAAAGCGCGCGCCTCGTCGTCGTTACCGCCGCAGCCGACAAACATACGCCGCACGTTGCGGTCCTCGGTGGCGACAGCAAAGAGGCGATCGAGGGCTTTCGCACGCGTGCGCACGCGATCGAACGGAGCGATTTCGCCACTTTCGACCTGGATCAGCGGTTTGATGCTGAGCAGCGAGCCGAGCATCGAGGTCGCGCGCCCGATGCGGCCACCACGGCGGAGGTACTCCAGCGTGTCCAGGCAGGCGACCACGCGGGTGCGATCCATCGCGTGGCGGGCAGCGTCGGCGACTTCGGCGAGGCTGCCCCCGGCCGCGGCCGCGATGGCGGCGTCCATGACGATGCTGCCCAGTCCCATCGAGACCTGGTACGAATCGATGAGCTCGATGTGGGCCTCGTGGGCGAGCTGGTCGCGCGCGATGCTGGCCGAGTTGAGCGTCCCGGAGAGGCGCGAGGAGAGATGGATGGACACGATCTCGGCGCCTTCGGCCGCGATCGCGCGGTAGGCGGTGGCGAACCGTTCGACCGAAGGCTGGCTCGTGCGAGGGACGCCGGGGAAGTCGCGGAGGCGTTCGTAGAAGCCGTTCGTATCGATCTCGACGCCATCGAGGAACGCCTCGTCGCCGAAAACGACAGCGAGCGGCACGACGGTGATGCCATGCGCGGCGACGAGCGCGGCGGGGAGGTCGCAGGTGGAGTCGGTGACAACGCGTACAGCCATAATTGCTCAGATGCCTACGCGGAAGAGTATAAGCTCTTCGGCGGGAAGCCGTTAGAATTGGCGGCGATGGCAACCACCAAACTCGCACCGTCCATTCTCACCGCCGACTTCGGCCGGCTCGCGGATGAGGTCCGCGCCGCCGAGGCCGCCGGTGTCGATCTCCTCCACCTGGACGTGATGGACGGGCGATTCGTGCCGAACATCACGTTCGGGCATCAACTGGTGGAGGCGCTGCGCAAGGTTACGGCGCTTCCGTTCGACCTCCACCTCATGGTCATCGAGCCCGAGCGCCAGGTGCCGCTGTTCGAGGGGCTGGCGGACACGATCAACGTGCATGTCGAGGTATCGCCGCACATCCATCGCACGCTGGAGACGATCCGGAAGCTGGGGGCGAAGTGCGGCGTGTGCATCAACCCGGGGACGCCCGTCGCCGCGATCGAGGAGTCGCTACCGGATGTCGACCAGGTGATGGTCATGACGATCAACCCGGGCTGGGGCGGCCAGCAGATGCTCCCGCGGCAGCTCGACAAGGTGGCGCGCATCCGCGGGCTGATCGACGCCGGTGGCTTCGCCGCCGAGATCATGATCGACGGCGGCGTGAAGGCGACGAATGCGGCGGCCTGCGCGGCATCGGGGGCGAACACGCTGGTCTGCGGCAGCTCGGTCTATAACGCGGAGAAGAGCGTGGCGGAGAGCGTGGCCGCGCTCAGGGCGGCGCTGCGCGGCACGTGATCGCCGCATCGCGGGGGGACGCGAAAACGCCCGGCGCAGGCCGGGCGTTCGTGCGATGGCGAAGCGGGGTGTCAGGCCTGCTGCTTGAGCAGGGAGCGCATCTCGCGCGTGGTCAGCGGGATGCGAACCCACTGGCCATCGATGAAGACGCGCTTCTTGTGCACGTTCTGCTTGAACATGCGGCTCTTGTGGACGGCCTTGCGCTCCCAACGTCCGCCATGCTTGTGGCGAATGTGGCGTCCCCAGCCGGGCTTAATCGGTTCGAGGCCGAGCGCCTCGCGAATGGTATCGTCACGGGCCATGTGGAGTCCCTTGTATGAAAAGGTCGTGAAGGTGAATGCTAGCACGCGGCCGGCCTTGCGGCCAAACCCGTCCCCCGAACGGAGCCCGTGAGCAGCGTCTTGCCTACTCCCCCGGCACCCGGCGGCGCGCCTCTCCTTGAGGCGTTTCGAGCGGCATCCATGGCGTTGAGTGCCGCCGCCGCCGCGATCGATGCGATCAACGTCTACCCCGTCCCCGACGGCGACACGGGCTCGAACATGGCGGCGACGCTGCGCGAAGCGGTCGCGGCGGCGGGCTCCCTGCCGGCCGGGGCAACCGCGAGCGAAGTCGCCCGAGCGGTCGCGCGGGGGGCCCTCTACGGCGCGCGCGGCAACTCCGGGGTCATCCTCTCACAGGCGCTGCGGGGGCTCGCGGACGGGCTCGAAGGCGCCGCCGAGACCGGCTCTCGCGCACTTGCGACGGCACTCGCGACGGCGGCGGCCGCGGCCTATCGCGCGGTCTCCCAACCGGTCGAGGGCACGATGCTCACCGTGTTGCGCGCCGCCGCGGAAGCTGCGGCCGCGGCGCTCGCCGCGGATGAGGGGCTCACGCCCGAGGACATCCTCGCGGCAGCGGCGGCCGGCGCCGACCGCGCGGAGGCCGCCACCATGGACCAGCTCCCTGCGCTCCGCGAGGCCGGCGTCCCGGACTCCGGTGGAGAGGGGATCTGCATCATCCTCGCGGGTGTGCTGGCATCGCTGCGTGGCGAAGCAGCCCCGGCGCCCGTGCTGGCGGCTCCCGGCCGGCCGCTCGCGGCCATCGGCGATGCCCACGGCGGCAATTTCGGATTCTGCGTGGAGGCGGTCATCGAAGCGGATGGCCGCCCGCTCGACCTCGATGCGGTGCGCGCGGCCGCCGGCGCGGGGACGAACCGGTCGGTCGTGGTGGTGGGCGACGACGCTGCCGCGCACGTGCACCTGCACACGGACGATGCCCCGGGCGCGCTTGCGGCGCTCGCGGCGCTGGGCACGATCGTGCGGCGCAAAGTCGATGACATGTCGGCGCAGCACGTGCGCTTCCGGGCCAAAGGGGCGGGGGCGACGGCGCCGCTGGCGCTCCTGGCACTCAGCCGGGGCGCTGGCTTCGATGCCATCTTCGAAAGCATGGGCGCCCACGTGGCGGACCTGGGCGAAGTGGTGAAGCCGCCGGCGGGCGACATCGCGGCGGCGGCCGATGCCACGGGCGCCCCCGAAGTGCTCGTGCTACCCAACCACAAGAACGTCCGGCTCGCCGCCGGGCAGGCCGCCAGCCTCGCCTCGTGCAGGTTGACGGTGGTGCCCAGCGCGTCGCTCGTGGAGGGGCTGGCCGCGGCGCTCGCCTTCGATGCCACCCGGCCGGCCGCCGCCAATGTGGACGCCATGGCCGAGGCGATGGCCGCCGTCGCGACGGTGGAAGTGACCATCGCAGGGGCGAGCCGTACCGCGGGAGGCGTCGCCGTCACCGCCGGGCAGGCGATCGCGCTCTTCGACGGCGAACTGGTGGCCGCTTCGGAGTCGATCGAAGCGGCGGTGCTGGCCGGGCTGCGGATGGCGGGCGCGAGCGAAGGCGGACTGGTGACGCTCTACCCGGGCCGCGAGTTCGCCGGCGATCCGGACACGCTCCGCGCGCGGGTGGCCGGCGTATTCCCGCTGGCGGAGGTCGAGTGCATGCCCGGCGGACAGCCGCTCTACCCGCTCATCGCCTCGCTGGAGCGGTAGCGGCGGTCAGTGCGCGTCGATGGGGACCGGCGTGGGTTGGCCGGGCTGGCCGCCTTCAGCCGCCGGACCGAACCCGCGCCGCAGCGGCAGTTCGCGCGAGAGTACCGTCATCGCGAGCCCGAAGACGGCTATCGCGACCGAGATCAGGAAGAGGCGATGGATCCCTTCGGCGACGGCCACGCGCTGGGCAGCGAGGGCGTTGTCCAGCAGCGCCTCCCCGCCCGGTACCGCGCGAACTTCGTGCTTCACCCGTTCGAAGGTGCGCCGGTCGAGCGACATCGTGGGGTCATCGAACGCCTGGAGCGTGGCCGGCGGGATGTTCGCGTGCGCCTCGGGCGAGAGTTCGGCGCTGAACGATGAGTGGTACGTGGTGGCGAGGATGACGCCGAAGATGGCGGTGCCGAGCACCTGGCCGATTTGCATGAAGAACTGCCGCGAACTGGTGGCCACGCCCAGGTACTGGTGGGAGACGGCGTTCTGGATGACGACGGACATCGTGGGCATGACCATGCCGAAGCCGAGACCCATGACCACCATGAACACGCTGATGTGCCACTCCGGGCTGCCCGCGCCGAGGGTCGTCTGCAGCAGCGTCGCCGCGAGGATGAAGCAGGCGCCGGCGATCGTCAGCCAGCGGTAGCGGCCCGTCCGGGAGATCACCTGGCCGCCGATGATGCTCGTGGCGAGGATGCCGAGCGATTGCGGCGTCGTGATCAGGCCCGACGTCGTGGCCGAGCCGCCAAGCGATGTCTGCACGAACACGGGCAGGTAGGCCATCGTGCCGAAGATGCCGCCGCCGAGGGCGAACACCACGAGGTTTGCCAGCAGGAACGTGCGGTTCTTGAACAGTACGAGCGGGATGATCGGCTCCGGGTGGCGGTTCTCCTGGATGACGAAGAGGATGGCGAACACGATGGCGCCGGCGATCAGCCCGACCGTCTGCGCCGAACCCCACCCGTAGGCCTCCTCCGCCCAGACGAGGCCGAGCAGGAGCGAAACGGTCGCGATCGAAAGCAGCACGGAGCCGGCGAAGTCGATCTTCCGGGACATCGATGCGGCCGTATGCGGCAGGTTTCGCCAGATGAGCGGAATGGCGACCAGCCCGAACGGCACGTTTATGAAGAACACCCAGCGCCAGCCCGCGTGATCGGTGAGGAGGCCGCCGATGGTGGGGCCGAGAATGCTGGCGAGGCTGAACGTGCCGGTGAAGAAGCCCATGTACTTGCCGCGCTCGGCGGGCGGGAAGAGGTCGCCGACGGTGGAGAACACGGAGGCGAAGATGAGGCCGCCGCCGATGCCCTGGACGGCACGGAAGAGGATGAGGGTGATCATCGAGGGGGCGGCGCCGCAGGCCGCGGAGGAAGCCATGAAGATGACGAGGCCGCCGAGCAGGAACACCCGCCGACCGAACATGTCCGAAAGCTTGCCGACGAGCGGCACGACGACCGTGGAGGCGAGCATGTAGCTGGTGAAGAGCCACGAGAGCAGGGAGAAGCCGCCGAGGTCGGCGATGATGCTCGGGGTGGCGGTGGACATGATCGTCTGGTCGAGGGCGCCCACGAACATCGAGAGCATGAGCGTGGTGAGCAGGACCATCTTCTGGCGGTGCGTGAGGAGTTCGCCGAGAGGCCGCGAGGCTGGTTGCGGGGCCATCCATCCTCCGGGGGAGCGGATGATCCACCCTAGCCGTTCGGGCGGCGGCGGGAAAGCGCCCCGGGGACGCACGACGGCCGCCCTCCACGGGCGGCCGTTCGGAGCGAAACCGCTGCGTCGAGGTTAGTCGAGCACGACCTCGGCGAAGAGGTCTTCGTACTTGCCGTTGGTGTAGGTGCGGGTGATGTCGACGCGGATCTTGTCGCCCGTCTTGCGCGACCGAAGGACGTCGCAGAACGATCCGACCGTCGGGACGTTCACGTTGTCGACGTAGTAGATGAGGTCGGAGTAGCCGAGGTTCGCCTTCGCGGCGGGGCTGCCGGTATCGATGCCGGTAATGACGAGGCCGTCGGTGTAGGCGAGCTTGATGCTGAGCTCCTGGGCGAGGCCCTGGTAGTTCTGCTCGAGCCGCACGCCGATCCAGTTGATGTTCTTGCCCTTCTTGAGCTTGTCGGCGACGAACTTGGCTTCGCTGACGGCGATGGCGTAGTTCTGGCCCTGCTTCGAGCGCACGGACAGCGTGTTCACGCCGATAACCTCGCCCTTCATGTTCATGAGCGGGCCGCCGCTGTTGCCCGGGTTGATGGCGGCGTCGGTCTGGATGAGGTCGTTGTACCCGTCGATGGTCTCGGCCGTCTTGCTGACGATGCCGCGCGTGATCGTGAGCTTGTCGGAGCCCTGGTCGGTGACGGACCCGGGGAAGCCGAGCGCGACGACCGCCTCGCCGGCCCCGATCTTGCTGCTGTCGCCGATCTTCGCGGCCGTGAAGTTTCCGCGTTCGACTTCGAGCAGGGCGAGGTCGTCGCAGGGGCTCTGGGCAACAACCTTGGCGCTGATGGCCTTGCCGTCCTTCGGGTCGACGACCTTGATCGAGCCCGCGCCCGTGACCACGTGCGCATTCGTGAGGATGTGCGAGCCATCTTCCCAGACGATGCCGCTGCCGCCGCCGGTGCCCTCAGGGTAGGTCGCCTTGATGTGGACGACCGACTGCTGCATGGCGGCGACAATCTCCTGGGGCGTCATCTCCTTTGCCTGCGGCGCGCTGGTGGGCGCCGCCGTGGCGTCCTCCTTCTTGTCGCCGCCGTTGTCGTCGTCATCGCCACCACCACAGGCGGCGAAGAGCGTGAGGCCCGCGAACGCAGTCGCGGTCAGGAGCAAGCGTGCCAGCATGATCTGACCCTCCCCGGAGATCGGACAGAAGAATATACGATCGCTTTGTAATCGACAGACGTATCTGCGGCGCGCAGCACAGATCGCGCCGAATTGGCGTTTACGTGCGCGATAACACGCGTTGGGGGCTAGCGAGCGGAGTTGAGCGAGCCGCGCGAACTCTGGATCGGCATCACGTGGGCGTAGTCGTTGATGGTCAGCAGTTCGCGGCGGGTGTCGGCGGCGCGGACGACCGTAATCGAGGTGTGATGCACCGAGACGAGGTGGTCGTAGGCGGAGCGCAGCAGGTGGGCAAGGTAGGCGTTGATGACGCCGCCGTGGCAGGCGACGACCACGCGATGGCCGACGTTAGCTTCGACGATCGCGTCGATCGCGCTCACGACGCGGTCGCGGAAGGCATCGGCATCCTCGCAGTAGGGGTAGGCCGAGTGGCGCCGCGTGGCCGCGACCTCGCGGTAGACGGCGACCAGCTCGTCCCGTGTGTAGAGGTCGAGGAGGCCCTTGTCCTGGGGCGCGTTCTTCCAGAGGTCGATTTCACTGAGCCGGGCATCAATCCGCGGCTCGAGGCCGTGATGGCGAGCGATTTCGATGGCGGTGTTGTGCGCGCGCTGGAGGGGGCTGCAGTAGACGGCGCCGATGCGCGCATCCTTCAGCCGTTCGCCCACGGCGCGGGCCTGCTTCCAGCCCAGGTCGGAGAGCGGGGCATCGAGGGCTTCGCCGAGAGGGATGTTCTCGCGAAACTGCTGCTCGCCGTGGCGTACGAGCAGGAGTTCGCACATGCCATCGAAGGAGGCGACGAAGGGGTCTTCCAGGTCCATGGTGCGGACACGGCGTGTGGTCACGGCTTCTCTCCTGCCCAGGCGCGCTGTGCGAGGTCGGGGTCGATGCGCTCGACGAGGCGGCTGGCGCCGATGAACGCTTCGAGCCCGCGGGTGAGCGCTTCGAGGTCGTCCGGGCTCATCTCGGACATGATGCGGTGAGTGAAAAGCTCGGCGCCGCGCTCGAGACGGCTGCAGGCGGCGGTGCCATCGGCCGTGAGGTGATTGCGCACGAGCCGGCGGTCGGCGGGGTCAAATTCGCGCCGGACGAGCTCCAGCTTCACGAGCCGGTCGACGATACCGGAGATGGTCGGCGGGGTGACCTTGAGCCGGGTGGCGAGTTCGCCGGCGGTGACACCGGGCATATCGCGGAGGAGGAACATCACGCGCAGCTGTGCGGTGGTGAGCCCAAGCTCGGCCCAGGCGCGGAAGCGCAGGGGATCGAACATGGTGGTCGCGAACGCGAGATGGTAGGCCGCCTTTTCGATGGCGTCCTCGGCGAGCGCCTGCGTCATACCGCCCTCGTTCCAGTCATTCGGGCCACCACTCTAGCACTCCGGCGTATGGAGGCACCTTCTTAGCGGAAGAGGTCCCGCTCGCTGTCGCGGATGATGGAGCGCATGGAGGCGTCGTCGTTCGGTTCCCACGTGTAGCCGCGGATGACGGCCACCGGCACGCGGCTGAGGTTGCCCTTCACCAGTTCCGCCGCGCCGGCGAGCTCGTCGGCGACGCAGAGCGCCTGCACACGGAATTCGTGTCCGTGCGGGTCGACCTGGCCGATGTAGCTGAGCACGGGATCGAGGCCGGCGATGCCGATGGCGATATCGGTCTGGGCTTCGCGCCAGGGGCGCCCGAAGGTATCGGAGATGATCACGGCGGCATCGACGCCCTTTGCCGCGAACGCCGCGCGCATGCCGCGGCAGCTGGCATCCGGGTCGGCGGGGAGAAGCACGGCACGGCCGTGAGCGCCGGAGCTGGACTGGTCGACGCCAGCGTTGGCGCAGATGAAGCCGTGGTGGGTTTCGGTGATGAGCACGGGCCCGACCTGCCGCACAACACGCTTCGATTCGCGAAGGACGATCTCGACGATGGCGGGCTCCTTCTCCCAGCGTTCCGCGTACTGGCGGGCGAAGGGCGACACTTCGACATCGGCGAGTTCGACCGTCTGGCCCTCGGCCTTGGAGACGACCTTGGATGTGACGACGACGACATCGCCGCTTTCGAGCGGGGTGCCGGCAGCGGCGGCAGCTTCGAGAATCATGGCGCCCAGGTCGGCGCCCTTCGTGATCTCGGGGAGCCCCGGGACGCCGAAGATCTGAAGTCCGGGCATGGCAGCCTCCTAGAGCCCGACGACGCGGATGCTCGTCTGCGTCTTGTATTTGCGATTGAGGTTGATGAGGAGCGAGGTGAGCATTTCGACGTAGCGGCTCTGGGAGAGGCCGCCGGCATCGACGCCGCGCACGCCCGCGACCTGGTTCGCGAGGCCGATGACGACCTGCTTCGCCTCGGCATCGCGCCCGCAGACGAGGACGTCGCAATCGATTTCGTGGTCGATCTCCATGAGCTTCTCGGCGCTCATGTTCTGGAAGGCGGAGACGACGCGGGCGTTCGGGAGCTGGGCGGCGGCTTCCTGGGCCGCGCTCGCGCCGGGGACATTGAGTGCGACGGCGCCGATGCCTTTTTCGAACTCGAGCGGGGCGACCACGTTGCACACGATCTTGCCATCGAGCTTCGCACCAAGGGCGGCGAGGGTGTCGTGCTGGCCGCTGTAGGGGAAGGTGAGGAACACGACCTCGGCATCGCCGACGACATCGGCGTTCGCGCCACCCGTTGCGACGGCGGCGGGGACGACTTCGCGGACCTTCGCCGCGCCCTCTTCGCCGCGCTCGGTCGAACGCGAACCGATAGCGACTTCGTGGCCGGCGTGCGCCATGCGCATCGCGAGGCCCAGCCCTTCGGGGCCGGTGCCCCCGACGAAAGCGAGTTTCATGCGTGATCCCCCGGGAAAGTTGGGGCGCGTGCGCCCACGGAGGGCGAGTCTATCAGCAGGCCGGTTTGGTCGCAGGCGAGCGAGCCGGAGTGTCGCCGCTCAGCGCCGGAAGACGACCTCCCCGTCCTTCACGACGAGCCGCACGCGCTCCAGCGAGAGGAGGTCCGCGAGCGGGTCACCTTCGACCACGAGCAGGTCGGCGCGCTTGCCCACGGCGATGACGCCGCGGTCCGGCAGGTCGAGCAGCTCGGCGGCGCGGCTGGTCGCGAGCCGGAGGGCGTGGGCGCGCGAGATGCCCGTGTATTCGGCGAGGACGTCGAGCGCGGCCCCGAGTGCCGTGTGGGGGACACCGGGGATGCCGCAGTCCGTGCTCATGATGACCTTGCAGTCCTTCGCAAACATCGCCTTGAGGGCATCGGCGCGGGCCTTTCGCAGGCCATCGTCGGCCCAGCGGCGCCAACCGATGGAGACGGTGGGCGAGACCGCGATCCCCTTCGCGGCGATCTGGTCGACGATGGCGGGGTCGAAGTCGATGCGGCCTTCGCCCGTGAAGGAGCAGTGTTCAAGCATGTCGACACCGGCCTCGACGGCGACGCGGATGCCGGCCGTGCCGTGGCAGTGCGCGGCGACACGCTTGCGCAGGCGGTGGGCTTCCTCGATGCAGGCGCGCAACTCCGGGACGGTGAACTGGGCGGCCAGGGTGTTCGTGCCGCGGGTCATGTTGCCGCCCGTGGCCATGATCTTGATCCAGTCGCAGCCGGCCTTGACGCGGTCGCGGACGGCGCGGCGCACTTCGAGCTCGCCATCGGCTTCACCGCCCATGAAGTGGCAGTGTCCGCCGGTGGTGGTGACGGGCGCACCCGCCACGAGCAAATCGGGGCCGGCGGCGAGCCCGTTCGCGAAGGCGTCGCGCACGTCGATGGAGACCGCCGTGGGGGCGCCGAGATCGCGCACCGTGGTGATGCCCGCCTCAAGCATCGCGCGGCCGTTGCCCGCCATGCGTAGGGCCATGGTGGTGGGCGAATCGGCGTCGTAGACCTGGCGCCAGTCCGTTGCACCGTTGAAACAGAGGTGGGCGTGGGCTTCGATGAGCCCGGGGACGACGGTGCACCCGGAGATATCGATGTTCTCGCCGGAGCCGCCATCAAGCGCGGCGATGCGCCCGTCGACGGCGAGGTCGCCCTCGCGCGCCTCCTCGCCCGTCCCGTCCCAGGTCCTGCCGCCACGAAGCACGAAAGCCATCGAGAGCACCCCTTTCGGCGCGGGAGTGTACGCGTCGCGGGCGCTGAAGGCATCGGCGCGTACCCCGGGCGATTGCTACATTGGCAGGATGTTGAAGGATACGTACTGCGGGGATCTGCGCGCCGCCGATGCCGGCCGCACGGTGCGCCTCGCCGGCTGGGTCCACCGCCGGCGCGACCATGGCGGCCTCATCTTCATCGACCTGCGGGATTCGCACGGGATCGTGCAGATCGTGCTCAGCCCCGACCAGGCCGAGGCCCATGAAGCCGCCCACCGCGCGCGCACGGAATGGGTGCTCGCCATCGAGGGCGAGGTGCGCCTTCGTTCGGACGCGACGATCAACCCGAATATCCCCACCGGCGAGGTCGAAGTCGTGCCGGCGAAGATCGAAGTGCTGGCCGAGGCGCAGACGCCGCCCTTCTACATCAATGAGCCCGTCGAGGTGGATGAGCAGCTTCGCCTGCGCTACCGCTACCTGGACCTGCGGCGCCCCGAGGCCGGCAGCATCATCCGCCTGCGGCACGAAGTCGTTCGCTACATCCGCGACTTCCTGAGCGACCGCGGCTTCATCGAGGTCGAGACGCCGACGCTGATCAAGTCGACCCCGGAAGGGGCGCGCGACTTCCTGGTGCCTTCGCGGATGCGGCCCGGGCAGTTCTTCGCGCTGCCACAGTCGCCGCAGATCCTGAAAGAGCTGTTGATGGTGGCGGGGGTGGAAAAGTACTTCCAGCTCGCGCGCTGCTACCGGGACGAGGACTTCCGCGCGAACCGGGTGGCCGAGCACACGCAACTGGACCTCGAGATGAGCTTCGTCGACGAAGAGGACGTGATGGGCCTCGTCGAGGAGCTGTATACGGGAATCGGGCAGCGCTTCGGCGGCGGGCGGCCACTCGCCGGCACGCCGTTCCCCCGCCTGGATTACTTCGACTGCATGCGCCGCTACGGCATCGACCGGCCGGACCTCCGCTATGGGTTGGAGTTCGTCGACATCGCCGATGCGGTGCGGCGGAGCGAGTTCAAGGTGTTTCAGGACGCGCTGGCGAACGACGGCGAGATCAAGGCGATTCGCATCCCCGGGCAGGCCGGCATGACGCGCCGGGAGATCGACGCGCTCACCGAGACGGCGCGCGCGGGCGGCGCGAAGGGCCTCGCCTACATCGGCTTCGCCGGTTCCGAGCTGCGTTCGCCCATCGCGAAGTTCCTCTCGGAGTCCGAGGTGAACGCGATTCGCGGCATCGCGGGCGCGGCCGACGGCGACATGGTCGTGATCGTGGCGGACCGTCCGGAGGTGGTGGCGAAGTCGCTGTACGAAGTGCGCGATGCCCTGGGCAACAGCCTCGGGTTGAAGGACCCGAACCAGCTCTCGTTTGCGTGGGTCACGGGCTTCCCGCTGCTGGAGTGGCGGCCGGACGAAGAGCGCTGGGACGCGACGCACAACCCGTTCAGCGGCTTCCGGGAAGTGGACCGCCCGCTGCTCGACACCGACCCGGGCAGGGTGATCGCGCGGCAGTACGACCTGACCTTGAACGGCGCGGAGGTCGGCGGCGGCTCCATCCGCATCAGCAACCGCGCCGACCAGGAGCGGATCCTGGGCATGATGCGCCACTCGCCCGAGCAGCAGCGCGAGCGCTTCGGCGTCCTCCTCGACGCGCTGGAATTCGGGGCGCCGCCGATGGGTGGCGCCGGGCTCGGGATCGACCGGCTGATGATGTCGCTGGTGGGCACGGAGAACATCCGCGACGTGATCGCGTTCCCGAAGGCGTCATCGGGCACGGACCCGCTGATGAGCGCGCCTTCGCCGGTGGATGACGCGCAGCTGAAGGAGCTCGGGCTGCGGGTCATCGGGTAGGCGCGCCCGGGCTTTGGCCATCCCGAATCCGTGCGATTTCACGCGTCATTGCAGGGAAGGGACGCGTAGCGGGGCGGGCCTGTAGACTGCACTACGTGCCGCGAGTCCGTGTGGAACCGCTCGGGATCGAGGTCGATGCCCCCGCCGGCGAGACCGTAATGGATGCCGTTCGTGCCCAGGGGTACTTCTGGCCGGTGGGCTGTGCCAGGAATGGCGAGTGCACGAATTGTGCCATGGAAGTCATTTCGGGCCTCGGACGCGTCTCCGCCATGGGGCGCTTCGAACGGCAGAACCTGATCCGCCAGCGTGGCCCGCGCGCGGTCGAAAACCCGAGGTTGCGGCTGGCCTGCCAGACCCGCGCCGAGGGCGACATCGTCGTCTACAAGCGCGGCGTCGAGCCGGAGTGAGAGGAGCACCCAGTGCCTTACGTCATCACCCAGCCATGCATCACGGTGAAGGACGCCAGCTGCGTCGATGTCTGCCCGGTCGATTGCATCGACACGAAGGATGACTCGCCGCAGTACTACATCAATCCGGACCAGTGCATCGACTGCGCCGCGTGCGAAATGGCCTGCCCCGTGCAGGCGATCTTCCACGAGGACGCGGTGCCGGAAGAATGGAAGAGCTTCATCCAGGTGAACGCCGACTTCTTCAAGGAAGCCTAGGCCAGCCTTCGGCTGCTCCGCCCCGGGAGGAAACAACACCAGTGGAACTCGCACAGCTCGAGGCGTTCCTGCAAGTCGCCCACCATCGTTCGTTCAGCCGGGCGGCGGAGGCGCTGTTCCTGACGCAGCCGTCCGTGACGGCGCGCATCCAATCGCTTGAGCGCGAAATCGGCGAGCGGCTCTTCGAGCGCACGGGCCGGAGCGTGACGCTCACGGATGCCGGGCATGCGTTCATCCCGCACGCGCAGCGCGCCCTCACCGCCGTCCAGGAGGGTACGGACGCGATCGAGGCGGTTCGCCACGGCGACGTGGGCAGCATCCGCATCGGGGCGAGCTCCTCCATCGCGACGTATGTGCTCCCGGCCATCTTCAAGCACTTCCGGCAGGAGCGGCCGCGCGTCCATATCCACCTGACGACGGGCACGACCGAGGACATGCTGGAGAAGCTCATCGCGGGCGAACTGCATGTCGCGATCACGCGGCTCACGCAGCACCCGGAGATCGAGTCGCTGCATCTGTACAACGACGACCTGGCGCTCGTGGTCTCACCATCGCACCCGTTCGCGGCGAAGGGGCGGGTGACCGTAGCGGAGGCGGGCCGCGAGCCATTCCTGTTCTTCGAACGCAGCTCGAGCTACCACACGCTGATCTATTCGATGTTCCTGCGCGTGGGCGTGGTCCCCGAGTCGGTGATGGAACTGGATTCGATGGAAGCGACGAAGCACATGGTGGAGGCCGGTCTCGGCATCGCCATCCTCCCGGTGGTTTCGGTGGACCCGGAGTGCGAGGCCGGCACGCTGAAGCGAGTGGACATCCGCGATATGGAGCAGCCGGCGCAGCGCGAAGTTGGGGTGCACGTCCTTCGCAATCGCGCGATCGCGCCGCCGCTGCGGGACTTCCTCAAGCTGGTGACCACCGAATACGGGCTGCCGAACCCGTTCGACGGCCACCGCCTGGTGCAAACCTCCGGCGCCTGAGCCATTCGCGGCATGCATGGTGCGCGGGCGAGAGCATTCGCGCGCGGCACACTCGTGTCCAGCCCACCCAGGAAGAAGGCGCCCCGTGGCCGTTGAACGTCTCCAGAAGATCCTTTCGAACGCGGGCGTGGCATCGCGGCGCGTGGCCGAAGAGGCGATTCTCGCCGGGCGGGTGGCGGTGAACGGCAAGGTCCAGGCCGCCCTGGGCGCACGCGCCGACCCGGAGACCGACGAGATCACGCTCGATGGCGTGCCCGTGCTCAAGGGGAACTACCGCTACTTCATGCTGAACAAGCCCGCGGGGTTCGTGACGACGGCGCGCGACGACCAGGGCCGCGAGACCGTGCTCGACCTGGTGCCGATCGGAGACATCCAACTGCACCCCGTGGGCCGGCTGGACATGGACAGCGAAGGGCTCCTCGTCATCACCAACGACGGCCATCTCACGGGCCTCCTGACCCACCCGCGCTACGAGGTCGAGAAGGAGTACCTCGTCGGGCTGGACGCGCCGATTTCGCGGACGGACATGCAGCGGCTGGTGCGCGGCGTGGAGGCGGATGGCGACCGGCTGCGCGCGGCCTCGATCGCGCCGGCGGTGCCGCCGCGTTCGGACGACCCGGAGGAGAGGCCCGCCGCGCCCGCGTGGGCACTGGTGGTGCTGCGCGAGGGCAAGAACCGCGAAATCCGGCGGATGATGGAAGCCGTGGGGCGCAGAGTGTTCGTGCTGCGGCGCATCCGGCTGGGGCCGCTGCACCTGGGCACGCTCGGGTCGGGCGCTTTCCGCGAACTCACGCCGGCCGAAGTGGACGCACTCTACGCCGCGGGCAAAGCCGCCGAGGAGCGCAGCGGCGGCCCGGCGCGCTAGATGGCGATCGCCTACCATTCCTCGTCGATGCCGAACCAGCCGCCTCCGGGCCTGCCAGCGCCGATTGCCATCGATGGCCCCGCCGCCTCGGGGAAGACGACGGTGGGGCAGGCGCTGGCCGCTGAATTCGGCTACCTGTTCCTCGATACGGGGTTGATGTACCGGGCGTTCGCGCTGGCGGCGATGCGCGCCGGGATCGATGCCACGGATGCCGCCGCCTGCGAGGCGCTCGCGGCGAGCCTGCCGCTTTCGGCGCGCGCGGGGAGCGAGACGCGCATCTTTCTCGGCGGCGAAGACGTCACGGCCGAACTGCGGGAGGCTGCGGTCGAAGGGAACGTGAGCCGCTACGCCGCCATCCCCGGTGTGCGCGCGGCGATGGTGGCGCGCCAGCGCGAAATCGCCGCCTCGGCGCCCGCCGTGCTGGCCGGGCGCGATATCGGGACAGTGGTGCTGCCGGATGCGCCTCTCAAGCTGTTCCTCACGGCCTCGGAGGAGGCGCGCGCGGTCCGGCGCGCCGAGCAGCAGCACGAGGACGCGGCCCGGGCGCTGCGCGATATTCATGGCCGCGACACCTCGGACTCGAACCGCAAAACGGCGCCGCTCGCCCGTGCGGACGACGCGATCGAGGTGGACACTACAGCGATGCCGCTGGACGAAGTGCTAGCGTTCGCGCGGGCGCGGGTAATCGCGCTGATGCCGGCCGTGCGCGCCGCTGCGTCTCCCGCGGCAAAGGCCGCCGCCGGAGCGCCGGCGCCCGTGGCGCGGGCCGTGGGCGTCGTCCGCGCCGCGAAGGGATGGTTCAGCTACGCCCGCTTCGTGCCGCCGTTCTACTGGGGGTGTACCTACCTCCTGCGGTTCGTCCTCATGGTCGTGGGGCGCTGGAAGGCGACGGGGCGGGAGCACGTGCCCGCCAGCGGGGCACTCATCGTCGTCTCCAACCACCTGAACAACTCCGACCCGGCCATCGTGGGCGCGGGGATCGCGAAGCGGCGCATCCGCTGGATGGCGAAGATCGAGTTGTACAAGTACCCATTCGGGGTGGCGCCGCGGCTGTGGGGGGCATTCCCCGTGCGCCGATTCGACGCGGACATCCGGGCGATGCTGCAGGCCGAGCGCATCCTCAAGAACGGCGAAGTGCTGGGCATGTTCCCCGAAGGGCACCGCAGCCGCACGGGGTTTGTCGGCAAGCCACACCCGGGTACGGCGCTCATCGCCTACCGGTCGGGCGCGACGGTGCTGCCCTGCGCGATCATCGGCACCGAGCAGCTTGGCAACCCGCTGAACCTCCTGCGCAAGCCGCGCATCCGGGTGGCGATCGGCCCGCCGTTCACAGTCGAGAAGGTGCGGCGGCCGTCGCAGCAGCAGGTGAGCGAACTCACCGAACGCATCTTCTCGGAAATAACCGCGCTCTTACCCGCCAAATATCTGCCCGCCTATACTGATCCAGGGAAGGACGGGAACGCGGCTGATGGTGGAGATCCGGCGAGCAGCTGAGATGGGATTCTGCATGGGCGTCCGGCGCGCCGTGCAGATTATGCAAAGCGAAGCCTCCCTCGACGTGCCCGTTTTCAGCGTCGGCGAGATCGTTCACAACCCGCACGTGGTTCGTTCGCTCGAAGCCGCCGGCGTACATCAGCTTCCAGGTCCCGACGAGATCGACGGCGATGTCGGCCGCGCGACGGCGGAGGCGGTGCCCACGGGCCGCGTCGCGATCACGGCGCACGGCGTGGGCGAACGGGTCGTGCGCGAACTGAACCAGGCGGGGCTCGACATCATCGATACCACCTGCCCGATCGTCACGCGTGCGCAGCGCTACGGAGCGAAGTTCGTGCGCGACGGCTGGCACGTCATCGTCTTCGGGGACCGCGGCCACAAAGAAGTTCGCGGCATCATGGGCTGGACCCACGACGCCGGCGGCGCCTCCCACGCGACGATCTTCGAGCGCGCGGACTACGACTACCTCAAGGACCAGATCGACGATTTCCCGGGCGGCTTCCCGAGCAAGATCGGTGTGATGGTCCAGACCACGCACCGCATGGAGGACTTCGGGCGGTTCGTTTCGAACCTGATGCTCCTGCAGCGCGACCGGAACTTCGAATTCCACATCGTGAACACGCTTTGCCACGCGACCACGGGACAGCAGGAGGCGGCGGCCGCGCTCGCGCGCGAGGTCGAGGTGATGGTCGTGGTCGGCGGCAGGAAGAGCGCGAACACCCGCAACCTTCGCGAGGCGTGCGAAGAGCAGGGCACGCGGTCGTACCACATCGAAGGGCCGGACGAACTGCGGGCGGAGTGGTTCGAGGGCGTGCAGCGCGTGGGCCTCACGGCCGGGGCGTCGACCCCCGACTACAGCATCGACCAGGTGGAAGCGCGCATCCGGGAGATCGCGCCGGCCTGAACCCCGGGGCGGCGCCGCCGCAACCCGGGTACGATGGAATCCCTTCATGAACAGGACGCCCCAACCCGCCGTCATCTCCGGTGTTCGCCGTGGTTCGCTCGCCGAGGAGGCGGGGATTGAGCCCGGGGACGCGATCGTCTCGCTTGGCGGGCGCGTGCTGCGCGACGTGGTGGACCTCCAGTTCTACCAGTCCGAGCCCGAGGTCGAGGTGCACATTCGCAAGGCGAACGGGCTCGACGAAGCGATCCTCTTCGAGAAGGAGATCGACGAAGACCTCGGTTTCGAATTCGAGCGCGCGACCTGGGACGACGTCATCCTCTGCAACAACAACTGCTTCTTCTGCTTCCTCAAGGGTCTGCCGCGGGGCATGCGGAAGTCGCTGTACATGAAGGACGACGACTACCGCCTGAGCTTCCTGCACGGCAACTTTGTGACCCTGACGAACCTGACTGAGGAGGACTGGGCGCGGCTGGAGGAGCAGCGGCTGAGCCCGCTCAACGTCTCCGTGCACGCGACCGAGCCCGCGCTGCGCCGCCGGATGCTCGGGAACGCGACGGCGCCGGACGTCATCGCGCAGTTGCGCCGGTTGGGCGACCTCGGGCTCTCCGCGCACACGCAGATCGTGCTCTGCCCCGGCGTGAACGACGGCGCGAACCTCGACCGTTCGGTACGCGACCTGGCGGCGCTGTATCCCACGGTGCGCACGATCTCGGTAGTGCCCGTGGGCGCGAGCCCGAAGCTGGAGGACTGGTCGCTGGAGCGCGACGGGATCGAACTTGTGCGGCCGGAGCGCGGCTATGCACGCGGCGTGGTGGCACAGGTGCGAGCGCTGCAGGCGGAGATCCGGGCGCGGCACGGGGCCACGGTGCTCCAATGCAGCGACGAGTATTACGTCACCGCCGAGGAGGATGTGCCGCCCGCGCGCATGTACGACGGCTTCGCCCAATACGAAAACGGCATCGGGATGGTGCGGACGATGCTGGACGACCTCGCGCGGACGAAGCGCCGCCTGGCGAGGCGCGGGGAGGCCGCCGCGACGGGACGGCACGTGGTGTTGGGCTGCGGGCGGCTGATCGCACCCGTGCTGCAACGAATCGCGGCGGAACTGGAGCCGCTGACGGGGGCGCGAATCGAGGTGGTCATGGTCACGAACTCGGTGTTCGGCGAGCGGGTGAACGTGAGCGGGCTGCTTTGCGGGCAGGATTACGTGGACGCGCTCGGCGGGCGGCAGCCGGACTGCTTCATCCTGCCGCGAACCAGCCTGGACTACTTCGGCAAGAAGTTCTTGGACAGCATGACCATCGAGGAGTGCGAGGCGCGGCTGGGAGCGCCGCTCACCTTCGCGAGCCAATGGAGCGAGGTGGTGCGCATCCTCGAGAAAGGGCCCCGGAGGCCGGGCCGCAACGAAGCCAGCAATGGCGCGTTCTGGAGCGAGGAGCGTGAGACGCTGCCGCGCGGCGCGTCGTGGGTGCCCGCCTAGGCTCCCTCGGAGACTGGTTGCGCGGTAAAGAGCACATTTCGGAGCGAAACGGCCCCCGTTCCGGCCCTGCCCGCGCCCGTGTACTCTTTTCGGCACCTTCCTCGGTTTCCGCTGGCTGAAATCGGCGCTTTGGGCCTGGACGGAAGGTCATCGAATCCCGGCCTGTGGGTGATGATTTGTCGAACCGAACCCTGATGCTCCTCATGGGCTTTGTCGCCTTCCTCATCCTGATGGTTGGCGTCGTGGGCGTCGTCGCCATCGCGGGCGGAGGCGGCGACGACGACGATGCCCCCAGCAGCGGCGGCAGTGCCGCGACGCCGAAATCCGGCTCGGTCGCCAAGATCTGCGAAGGCAAGACGCTCATCGTCCCCGGCGGCGAACCGAACACGCAGCTTGACCCGATCCAGGTCGGCGATGTGGAGACGAGCGAGTACATCGTCGAGATCTTCGGCGGACTGATGACGCTCGACCCGGAGCTCAAGGTCATCCCCGACCTGGCGAAGGAGATGCCCACCGTCTCAAGCGACGGCAAGGTGTACACGTTCAAGCTGCGGGACAACATCGTCTTCAGCCAGAACAGCCGCCGGGTGACGGCTTCGGATTTCAAGTACAGCATCGAGCGTGCGGCCGACCCGAAGGAAGCCTCGCCGACGGCGAAGGCGTACCTCGGCGACATCGCGGGGATCACGGACAAGCTCTCGGGCAAGGCCAAGGATGTGAGCGGCGTGAAGGTCGTCGATGAGAAGACGATCGAGATCACCCTCATCGAGCCCGCGGACTTCTTCCTGGCCGAACTGACCTACCCGGTCGCCTTCGTGGTCGACAAGGAGCAGATCGAGAAAGACCCGCGCAACTGGACGCGCCGCCCGAACGGGACAGGGCCGTTCAAGCTCGTGGAGTTCACGCCTTCGGAACAGATCCGGCTGGTACGGAACGAGCGCTACCACCTGGGCGTGCCGAAGCTGGAGGAAGTGCGCTTCGAACTCGGCGGCGGCTCGATCAGCACGCGCTACCAGAACGATGAACTGCACATCGGCTTCGTGCCCGGCACCGAACTCGATGCGGTGAAGGCCGGCAAGAGCCCGCTCGCGAAGGATTACCGGGCGACGAACGAGATGGCGGTTTCGTACATCACGATGAACCCCACGAAGGCGCCGTTCGATGACCCGAAGGTGCGCAGGGCCTTCGCCATGGCGATCGACCGGGAGAGCATCAACAAGCTGCTCGTGTACGGCGCGTACCGGGTGGCGGACGGCTTCACGCCGCCGGAGATGCCCGGCTATACCGAGTCGGTGAAGTCGCTTTCGTACGACCCCGCGAAGGCGAAGCAACTGCTGAGCGAATCGAACTACGCCGGGAGCAAGATGCCGCGCATCACGCTCAGCTACGGCGGCTCGGGCGGCAACTCGCCGGACATTCTCGTGGCCATTCAGAAGGGGTGGGAGGACAACCTCGGGGTCACGGTGCAGCTGGAGGCCGTGGACCCGGTGGCGTACCTGCGCGACCAGCGCAAGGGCACCTTCCAGATGCTCTCGGACGGCTGGTCGGCGGACTACCCGGACCTGGAGGACTTCACGGGCAAGCTCTTCCGCAGCGACAGTTCGCTGAACTACACGCAGTACAAGAACAGCGAAGTCGATGCCCTTCTGCAGCAGGCGCGGCGTGAGACCGACCGGAACAAGCGGTACGGGCTCTACGCGCAGGCTGAGCAGAAGATCCTGGAGGATGCGCCGATCATCCCGATCTTCTGGCCGGTGGCGCACACGCTCGTGAAGCCGTGCGTGCAGGGCCTGCCGAACGTGTCGATGACGGTGCCGAAGTACCGCTACGTCGACATCGTGAAGCCGTAATCGACGATGGGCCCGGGGCTGGCCGGCTACACCATTCGCCGCCTGCTCTGGGCTATCCCTGTCCTGTTCGTGATCTCGATCCTCGTGTTCTGGATGCTGCGGCTGGCGCCCGGCGACCCGGCGGAGACCATCCTGGGCAACCGCTTCGATGAGGAGCAGGCGAACGTCCTGCGCCGCAAATACGGGTACGACCAGCCGGTCGCCGTGCAGTACGGCAAGTACATCTGGAACCTGGCGCACCTGGATCTTGGCGTCTCGGTGAAGTACCGGGACTTCAGCGTGACGGAGGTCATCCTCCCGAAGCTGTGGGTATCGAGCCGCCTGGGCGTGCTCGCCCTCGTAATCTCGTTCGGCCTCGGAATCCCGGTGGGGGTCTACGCAGCGCTCGCACGGGGGACGTTCCTCGACCCGCTCACAATTTCGAGCTGGCTGCTGCTGGACGCCATCCCGCCGTACGTGCTGATCCCTCTCGTGCAGTGGGCGCTGGTGCTGAAGCTCAAGCTGTTCGGGCTCGGCTGGGAGGGATTCCTTTCGCCGAACATGATCCTGCCCGTGCTGGTCATGGGCCTGCCTGGCGTGGCCGGCGTGGCACGGCTGATGCGGGCGAGCGTCATCGGCGTGCTGAGCGAGGACTACATCCGTACGGCGCGGGCGAAGGGCCTGAAGGAGCAGACCATCATCGTCAGCCACATCACCCGCAACGCGCTGCTGCCGATGGTGACCGTCATCGGCCTCTCGCTGCCGGGGGTGGCGGCCGGCGCGCTCTTCGTGGAGACGCTCTTTGGCATTCCCGGCATCGGGCAACTTTCGCTGGAGGCGGTGCAGCTTCCAGACTTCGACGTGGTGCTCGCGCTGATCCTGTTCGGGTCGGCGTCGTTCGTGCTGGCGAACGTGCTCATCGATGTCATGTACGCGTTCATCGACCCGCGCATCCGCGTGGGCGGAGCGAGGGGGTAACGATGGCCGTCGCCGAGAGCAGCGCCATCCTCGCCGCGCCCGAGGCGAACACCCGGCCACGCTGGGCGGCACTCCGCGTGCTCGCCGGCAAGAAGCTCGCGCTCATCGCCGTGGCGTACCTGTTGCTCTTCTACGCCGTCGGGCTCGCGGCGCCGCTCGTCGCCCCCTATGACCCCAATGACCAGAACCTGCGCGTGGGCGAGACGCGGCAGGGGCCCTCCGCCGACCACTGGCTGGGGACCGACGCGCTCGGCCGGGACCTTCTGTCGCGCGTCATCTACAGCGCGCGGACGACGGTGCTCTTCACGGTGGTGGTGGTGGTCACGGGGGGGTTCTTCCTCGGGCTAGGGCTCGGTCTGCTGGCCGGCTACCGCGGCGGCTGGGTCGATACGGCGATCATGCGCGTGGGCGAAGTGCTTGGCGGGTTGCCGACGCTCATCCTCATCCTCGCCATCACGGCCGCGTTCCGGACACGCATCACGGACCTCGCCTACTGGTTCGAAGACCACACGTGGGTGTCGTTCGCGGAGGCGAAGACGTTCCTCAAGTTCACCATCATCGCGGGGGCGACGGTGCCGTTCGCGTGGGTGGGCAGCGCGCGCATCGTGCGGTCGCAGGCGCTGGCGATTCGCGAACTGGCGTACGTGACGGCGGCGGAGGCGATGGGGGCATCGACGTGGCGCGTCATCGTCCGGCACATCCTCCCGGGCGTGATGCCGCTCTTCATCGTCGGGCTCAGCAGCAGCATGGCGGGGATGGCGGGCGCGGAGGTTTCGTTGAGCTACCTCGGCCTCGGCATCGACCCGCCCGCGGCGAGTTTCGGCAGCCTGATCTCCGAGGCGGGGTTCATTCGCACGTTCCAGCAGTACCCGCACCTGCTGCTCGGCGCGGCGACGCCGGTGGTGTTGTTCTTCTACGCCTGGAACCTGCTCGGAGACGCGCTGGTGGATGTGCTGGAGCCGCGGCTGAACCTGCGTTAGCGTCTCGAATGCCGCGCGAGAGCGTCCCGCGGCATGCGAAGGTTCCCACCGGTGGGAAGTTCCCGCTCCCGTCGCGGAACGGGCACTTTGCTATACTCGATTCTGGAGGACAGTAGCCCACCCGTGAAGGTAACCCTCGAACGGCTCCCCGAGAGCCGCGTACAGCTCGATATTGAAGTCGATGACGAGCGGCTGGAGAAGTCGCTGGATTCGGCTTACAAGCGCCTCGCCCAGAAGGCACGCATTCCCGGCTTCCGGCCGGGCAAGGCCCCGCGCCACATGATCGAACGCGCCTACGGGCGTGAGGGGCTCATTCGCGAGGCGCTCGACCGGCTCGTGCCCGACGTCTACAACGAGACGATCGAGCAGGAAGACGTGCCGGCGATCGCGCAGCCCGAACTCGAAATCCTCGAACTCGAACCCGTTCGCTTCAAGGCGACGGTGGCCGTGCGGCCGACGATCGACCTCGGTGATTACCGCTCCATCCGGGTTGAGCGCCAGCCGGTCGAGGTGACGGACGAGCAGGTCGAGGAAACGGTGATGACGCTCCGGCGCCGCTTCGCCGAGCGCGAAACGGTGGAACGCCCCGCCGCCCATGGCGATGTCCTGACCGTCGACGTCGAGGGTGTCATCAAGGGCCAGCCGGCCGAGGGCGACACCGAGGAAACGTTCGACGAGCCGTTCGTCCAGGACACGGATGCGGAATTCCAGCTGAAGGAAGGGCAGGACCTGCTCGTCCCCGGGCTGGCGGAAGCGTTCGTGGGCATGTCCGCCGGCGACGTGAAGACTGTCGACATCACCATCCCGGACGATTTCCGGGTGGAGCGCTTCCAGGGCAAGCCGGCGTCGTTCACGCTCACCGTGAAGCTGGTCGAAGAGGAGAAGCTCCCCGAAGAAGACGACGAACTCGCGGCGAAGGTGAACGCCGATGACTTCAAGTCGTTCGCGGACGTGCGTGCGCGCATCCGCGAGGACATCGAAAAGGCGCTGGTGGAGCAGGAAGACACGCGCGTCCGGAACGAGGCCATCGATAAGTTGCTCGAAATCGCCACGTTGGACTTCCCGCGCGTGATGGTGGAGCGCGAAATCGACCACATGGTCTCGGATGCGATGGGGAACGACCGGCAGCAGTACGCGGCGTACCTTTCGCGCATCGGCCGGAGCGAGGAGGAGTTTCGCGAGACGTGGCGCGAGGCCGCCGAGCTTCGTGTGCGGCGCGCGCTCATCCTCGGCGAACTCGGCGAAAAGGAGGGCATCGACCCGACGGAAGCCGATGTCGAGGCCGAACTGGACCGCATCGCCGCGCCGATGGGTGAGGAAGCGAGCCGCTTCCGCGAACTCTTCATGACGCCGGACGGCATCGCCACCATTCGCCGGAACCTGCTGAGCCAGCAGACGCTTGAACGCCTGTCGGCCATCGTGGCAGGCAACGGCGATGACAATACCGTTGCAGGGGCTACGGAAGCGGCCGCGACGAACGACGATCTCGGGGAGAACGTCCCCACGACGGAGGAGGAGCGCGCGTGACGCAGGCGCAACCGGTCCACCCGCTGGTGCGGGCAGTCATCCCGACGGTGATCGAGAGCGGCCCGCGCTCCGAGCGCGCCTTTGACATCTTCTCCTTGTTGCTGAAGGAGCGAATCGTCTTCCTTGGCACTCCGATTGACGACCAGATCGCGAACCTGATCGTGGCGCAGCTCCTCTTCCTCCAGCGCGAGGACCCGGAGCGGGACATCTCGATGTACATCCATTCGCCGGGTGGCGTCATCACCGCCGGGCTCGCGATCTACGACACGATGCAGCTCATCGAGCCGGACGTATCGACGATCGCGGTCGGGCAGACGGCCTCGATGGCGACGGTGCTGCTGTGCGCGGGTGCGAAGGGCAAGCGGTTCGCGCTGCCGAACGCGACCGTCCACATGCACCAGGCGCTCGGCGGGGCGCGTGGTCAGGCCACCGACATCGAAATTGCGGCGAAGGAGATCCTTCGCAACAACGAAATCATCCGGAACATCATCGCCAACCACACGGGGCAGCCGGTCGAGCGCATTACGCGCGACTTCGACCGCGACTTCTACCTCGATGCGCAGGGGGCGAAGGAATACGGATTCGTCGACGAGCTGCTCGCGCGGCCTGCTGACGCCAATAACCAGTCCTAAGGGGAGGGGCAGCGTGGCCGGTAACCGTTCATCCAACAGGGTCCAGTATCACTGCTCGTTCTGCGGGAAGAACCAGGACCAGGTGCGGCGCCTCATCGCCGGCCCCGGCGCTGTCTATATCTGCGACGAATGCGTCGATCTCTGCCGCGAGATCATCGACGAAGAGACCGGCACGCATTCGGCAACTCCCACGACGACTGGCGCGAAAGCCAGCACCCGCAATGTGCCGCCGCCGAAGTTCATTTACGAACATCTCGATGAGTATGTGGTGGGCCAGGAGCAGGCCAAGAAGGTTCTCTCCGTCGCCGTCTATAACCACTACAAGCGCATCTCCGCGGCGGCGGAGAATGACATCGAACTTGAGAAGTCGAACATCCTGCTCGTCGGCCCGACGGGCACGGGGAAGACGCTGCTCGCGAAGACGCTCGCACGCATGCTCGATGTTCCCTTCTCGGTGGCCGATGCGACCGCACTGACGGAGGCCGGGTACGTCGGCGAGGACGTCGAGAACATCCTCCTGCACCTCATCCAGGCGGCGGACTTCGACATCCAGAAGGCCGAGCGGGGCATCATCTATATCGACGAAATCGACAAGATCGCGCGCAAGTCGGACAACCCGAGCATCACGCGCGACGTCTCGGGCGAGGGCGTGCAGCAGGCGCTCCTGAAGATCATCGAAGGGTGCGTGGCGAACGTGCCGCCGCAGGGTGGACGCAAGCACCCGCACCAGGATTTCCTGCAGATCAACACCCAGAACATCCTCTTCATCTGTGGCGGCGCCTTCGAGGGTCTCGAGAATCACATCGAGAAGCGGCTCACGCGCGACCATGTGCGCATCGGCTTCCGGGCCGACCGCGGCTTCCGCGGCACCAAGCGCGCGGACCAGCTCCTGACGCACGTGACGCACGACGACCTGCTCGAGTTCGGCCTCATCCCCGAATTCGTCGGCCGCCTCCCAATGGTGGTGGGTCTGTCGTCGCTGGATGAGGACGCGCTCATCAGCATCCTCACCGAGCCCAAGAACGCGCTCGTGAAGCAGTACCAGCGGTACTTCGGCATGGACGGCGTGGAACTCGTGTTCACGGACGAAGCGTTGCGTGCCATCGCGCAGACCGCGATCAAGCACAAGACGGGCGCGCGCGGCCTGCGGACGGTGCTCGAACAGGCGCTGATGGAGGTCATGTACGACATCCCGGGCCGCGGCGACGTGCGCAAGTGCGTGGTCAGCGCGGAGACGGTGTTGAACGGCCAGCGGCCCCTGCTCATCACGCGCGGTGGCGGCACGCTCGAAGCCACCCCGCCTCCACCTGCCACGGACGGCCGCGAAAGCGCATAGCGGGCAGCATCAAAAGACCACGCGAAGGGGCCGAAAAGGCCCCTTTTTCGTACTCATGTACGGCTTCCGGGGCGGGGGGCCGCGCGGCCATTGCAGCCTGATATCCGACTCCTTTATGGTTCCGCACCGCGGGGTGATGGAGCGATGGAGCGATTCGGTCGGGTGTCGTCCTGGCGTACCGCCGTAGTACGGGCGGTGGGCGTGGTGGTGGCGATCGCGGCGGTGAGCCTGCCGGGGACGGCCGTGCAGCCTACAACAGCACACGCGAGCCCATGCGGAGACGTGGACGGGCCATGCGGTTCGCCCATGCGGGCGAGCGGGACCGCACCCGTAGTCTCAGGGATCAACCCGGCGCACGGCCCAACATCCGGCGGCACCGTGGTGTCTGTGTCGGGCAGCGGCTTCACGGGCGCGACGCTCGTCACCTTCGGCGGCGTGCCCGGGACGAGCGTTTCGATCGTGAACGACGGCCTGCTGACCGTGACCTCGCCGGCGAGCTATCCCCGCGATGTCGTCGTCCAGGTGGCGAACGATGGCGGTTCGAGCCCGGACGCGGGATTCGTCTTCTACTACGCCCCCGCGGCGCTGCTCTCGGTGTCCGACGGTGTCGTGCCATCAGCGGGAGGCGTGGTCCGGACCTTCGGCGGGTTCGGCTTCCTGGCTGCGACGGGCGTGCTCTTCGACGGCGTGCCGGGCACCGGACTCAACGTGATCAACGACACAACGCTTGAGGTGACCGTCCCGGCCCACGCGCCGGGGTATGTTTCGCCGAAGGTCGTGACTCCCGCGGGCGCGGGCCTCCAGTGGCTTCCGATGCTGTACGTCGGCGGCGGGCCACCGGCCGTGGATTCGGTGCTGCCTGCGGGCGGGCCGGCCTCAGGCGGCACGAGCGTAACGATCACCGGGAGCGGCTTCTCGGACGCGCGATGGGTGATGTTTGACGGCGTCGCGGTGGCCTTCTCTGTCTCCGACGACGCGACGATCGTGGCTTCCGCGCCGGGTCATGCCGCGGGCTCGGTGCCGGTCATGGTTTCGGGTATCACCGGGACGTCGCTCGCCGGTCCGCGCACGGTCTATACCTACGACTTGCCGGCCGTCACCGGTCTCGTCCCGTCCAGCGGTCCGACGGTGGGCGGCACGCCGGTTCTCATCGCGGGCATCGGCTTCACGGGCGCCTCCACGGTTTCGTTCGACGGCATCCCCGCGACGGGCGTCACGGTGAACTCCGACATGTCGATCACAGCGACGGCACCGGCACACGCGACCGGCCTGGCGGCAGTGACGGTTACCACGCCATACGGGACGAGCCCGGCCGTGGACACGGGATACAACCAGTTCGAGTACGCCGACGCCGTGCGCGTGGAATCGGTGTCACCGTCGTGGGGCGGCCCTTCGTTCGGAGGAACGACGGTCACGCTGACGGGCAAGGGGTTCACCAGCGCGACATCGGTGACCTTCGGAGGAAACGCCGGCACCGCGCTGAGCGTCGTGAACGACGGCCTCCTGACCGTGAAAACGCCCGCGACTTCCGCGGGGCTTGTGCCGATTGTCGTGACGTCGCCGTCCGGGACATCGGGCGGGGTGCCGATGTTCTCCGTTTCGAGCAGCCCACCGCCGGCTGTTGTGGGCCTCGAACCGGACGCCGGGCCCTCCTGGGGGGGAAATACCGTGGTCATCCACGGCCGCGGGCTGGCATCCGTGACGTCGGTCACCTTCGGCGGCGTCCCCGCCACGATCCAATCGACGGGGAACACCTGGGTTTACGCGGTCGCGCCGCCGCACGCCGCCGGGCCGGTCAATGTCGTCGTCACCTCGGCGAATGGCAGTTCGGCGACAGGGGCAGCCTCGACGTACGGCTATGGCCGTCCGCGAATCTTCGGAGGTCCGGCGGTGATCGCCACGGCCGGCCAGCGCATCTGGCTCTACGGTGAGGGCTTCACCGGTACGTCGAATGTCACGTTCGACGGTGTGTCCGGGACATCACTCACGGTCCAGGACGACCACACCCTCTCCGTCGACGCGCCGGCCCATTCGACCGGCCTGGTGGGCGTGGTCGTGAGCGGCAGCTTCGGGGCGAACACGATCCCGTATGTCGTCCCCTACGTCCCCATCGGGACGATTGGCGCTTCGCCGGTGGCAGGGCCCGCCGCCGGCGGGACGACGGTCTCCATCTTCGGCTCTGGCTTCACCGGCGCGAGTTCGGTCACCTTCGGCGGCGTGCCCGGGACGGGCCTGATCGTCGGCGACGACTCTCAGCTGGTCGTGGTGACGCCTGCCCATGCGCTCGGCACCGTGCCGGTGATGGTGACATCGCCGGCGGGCACCGCGGGCGCGCATCCCTACACATACCTGCCCTCGCCAACGGTGACCAACGTCTCCCCCGCGACGGGTTCGACGGCGGGCGGGACGACGGTGACGATCACGGGCACGAACCTCTCCGCCCTCGTGGATGTCACGTTCGGGGGAGCCTCGGGCAGTGCGCTCGGGGTCCATTCAGACACCGAGATCACGGCGACGACGCCGGCGCACGCGGCCGGGGCGGTCGATGTCATCGTCACGACCACCGCCGGGCCATCGGCCACAGGGCCGGCGGCGCAGTTCACCTACACGCAGGATGGGCCCGTGGTGTCCCAGATTTGGACACGAGGGGGCCCGGTAGGTGGCGGCACCAGCGTTGGTATCTATGGCACTGGGTTCTCCGGGGCAACGGGCGTGACCTTCGGGGGTGTCCCGGCCACAAGTGAGATCGTGAACGACGGTTACATTGCGGCGGTGAGCCCGGCCCACGCTGTTGGCACCGTCGATGTGGTGGTGACATCGGCCGCCGGGAACAGCGCACCGTCCAGCACGTCCCGGTTCAGTTATGGCACGCCCTGGGTTGGGTACGTCACGCCGGGCACCGGCCCCTGGGTGGGGGGCACGGCCGTTATGTTGTCAGGAGGCGGGTTCACGGGCACCACCGCGGTCGCATTCGATGGTGTGCCCGCAGCCTCGTTCAACGTCGTGGCCGACAACGAGATCCAGGCGGTCACGCCGTACCATCAGACTGGCGTGAGCGTCATCGCCGTCACGGGGGCGGGCGGCTTCTCCGACCAGACGGGCGAATACCTGTTCGCCGGCATCGCATCGGTCAACCACGGCTTCCAGCACGTCAGCATCGGGGTGCCGACTACCATCGTGTTCACGCTCGGAGCGGGAACGACGTGCTACAACGACCCCGACGACCCGGGCACGGACACCGATGTCGATTGCACCGTTGCCGATCTGAGCCTCAGCCCCGGGGTCGTCATGGACTTCGCGGTCACGCCGGCTCCGCTCACCGTCGGTGGCACGCTCGTGACCGTGACGTTTGCGTCCAACACAAGTGGCTCGGGCAGCCTCGGCCTCCGTGGTCCGCTGCAGGTGCCGGGGATCAACACGACCCAGTTCGGGCAGTGGTTCAACTGGGCCGCCATCGCACCCGAGCTTCGGCACGTCTCCACGGCACCGGCGGGGCAGCCCGTCACTGGTGGCGGCGCGGCCGGCCAGGCGGGCATCGCCGACAACGGCTCGGCGGTGGTGACCCGCGTCCGCGGCTCACGGAACACAGCGTGCACGGTCGTGCCCGGAACCGGGATCCCGGGCGTCCTGGGCTTCGTCCCGGCCGTGATTCCCCTCACGAACGCCGGGCAGGTCGTCCTCACGACGGGCGGCGGGTATGACGGCCCCCAGCCGGTGGGTCCACAGTCGCCCACGTTCACGGACGTCTACCTGTTCACGGGCGACTTCTCCAACGGCGGGCTCCCGGGGGCGACGTGCATTTCGTGGACATCGACGGGCGCCGGGCAGCAAACGATGTCCATCACCTACACCGGCTACGACAGTGCAACGAATTCGGTCCTCTGGGACTCCGATGGCGATGGCAACGGCCTCGGCCTCCCCTATCAGCCGCTCGTGACGGAGTGGAGCGTGCTTGAGAAGGTGCGCATGCCTACCACGAGTTCGCCGGCGGACCCGGTGAATGGACCGTCGCCGTCGATCGCGCTGGCGCTGGCGCTGAACCCGGGGACGGGGCTGTACGAACTCAACCTGCCCGGGGCGCAGCGTGCCTTCGACGCCGTCGCGCTGGGGAGCCACCTCAACGCGGCATCGGCGCGGTTCGATAGCTGGCTCGCGGGTGCGGCGTGGACGGTAGCGCTCGGGCCCGGGAGCTGCGGCGAGCTCACGGGGACGACGTCGGGCGTGACATCGCTGACGCCGCAGGGCATCGCGGGCAACCCGCTGCACGCGGTATTCACGGCGGGCTCGGCGCTGGGGAACAACTGCACGCCTTCGTCGACGGCAACCATCGTCTTCACGGCCAACGAACCCATCCTGGGTTCGTCGCAGATCTTCGCGAGCGACACGCTCACCATCACCTTTACGGCCCCGGTGACGCACAAGTACGTCTTGCTCGCGTGGGCGGGGCAGCGCGTGGTGCTCGAGCACGATTGGCGGACGCCGGCCGGCGACACAGCCCAATCGGGGGCGCCGGTGGGGGCCTGTCCGTTCACCGCGCCGGACAACGTTATTCGCTACGTGCTCGGGGCGGGCCCGGGCAGCTTCGCCGGTGGCCTGGGCGCGACCGTGGTCTCACCCTCGGAGGTGACGGTCGAAGTCACGGGCAGCAGCCAGGCCGGGGACATCCCCGCCTCGCCCCAGGACGCATGCATCAGCCGTGCCATTTTCGAATCCGAGGACCCGGGGCAGGTCGATGTGGAGGCGTTCCCGGACGGTATCCTGGCGTCGAAGGCCGCCTGGGTCATCTTCTACATGAAGTACGACCGGGTGAGCCTGTCGTTCGTGACGGGGGTTTCGAAGCAGTACCACAACAGTTCGTCGCTCAACCCGCAATACAGCCCCGGCAACCCGTGGAGCCTGCTCAACGACAGTGCCTCGAACCCCATTTCGTGGAACGTATCGCGAGACCTGCTGGTGCGCGGCCGCGTGAAGGGCTGGTTCGTGAACGAGAACCCCTCCGGCCGCCCACAGGATGCGACCGACGCGCTGAACGTGCTGCCGGCGAACCGCTGGGTCATGCCGGATGACTGGGCGCTCATCGCGGGTGGGCCGGCGGACGACCCGGGCGGGACACCCGTCACGGGCACGGCCGAGACGTTCCGGCCCTACTACGACATTATGTTTGGACCGAACAATGAGCCGGGCATGGCGCTGGGCGACATTTACGGTCTCACCGGCATTACCGTCGCGCGCGTGGTCGCGGATGTGGCGAACACGGCCACCACCTTCCGCGTGACGAGCACATCGAACATCGTACCCGGCAGCGCCATCTTTATCGGGCCGCCGTTCGTACTCGCGCCTGTGCTCTCCATCGCGAGCAGTCCACCGCGGGTGACGCTGACCGGGCCGCTCAGCGGTGTGCCCGCGGGCGGCGCGGAGATCGCCCTCCCCACTGGGGGGTTGTCACCGTTCGAGGGGCCGTACAGCACGTTGGATATCGTGGTCGGCGGCGGAAACACGCCGGCGGCGGGTTCGCTGGCGACCTCCGGGCCAGTCGTAGCCGGGGCGGCGCCGTCGAATCTCGCCGGCTTTGGCCCGAACCGGGAGACGGCCGTCGGCGATGGCGACATCAACTGGTGGGATGCGCCCATGCCACCGGCGCTGGTGTCGGTGAAGATTCGTGGCTCGGGCTACCTGAAGCTCGTGTGGAAGCACCACGTCTATTACGGCGGCACCCTCATGCCGAACTACCCGAACCCATACTACGTCACGAACATCCCGGGCAGCCCGTTCCTCCCGGCCGTGGTCCCGGGCGGCGGGTATTCCTGGGATAGCTGGGGCAACGACGGGCCGCGAGGCAATGGCGGCGCATGGGCTTCGGCCGGCAACGGGGCGAACGGCATGGGGCCGTACTCCACCTGGAACCCGCTGCCAGCGTTCCTCAGCGCGGCCACGCAGGGAACGAACGCCGCCGGCGTGGCGGATGGGACGCTTTCGCCGGCCGAGGTGGCCGAGATCGCGGCCATCAGGAGCGCATCGAGCGACGCGACGGCCGCCCGCGACCTGGTGGTGTACAGCGACAACCACGGCGAGTTCATGGTCACCGCCAACGGCGACTTCAAGCTGACGCTCGCTGGCTGCGACACCGACCCCGTGGGAGGCGGGAAGTGGTGCGACCGCAACGACATCGTGGGAACGGGGACGGTGAGTGCCGTGGCCGAGTACCCCGACTTCCGGGGCAAGCATTTCACGGTTGCTTCGAACACCATCGCGGCCAACTGGACGTGGGGTGGGTATACCGACATCGTGGTGCACCCCGGCGATTCCGCCGATGTCGTGTACCTGGTTGTCCACACGCTGGACCGCGACGGTGCATGCGCACCACAGACGGCGCTCGGCGCGTACTCACTGCACCCGGCGCTCAGCTGGCTGGATGCGGTGACGCTGGTTGGCAGCTACGACGTGGTGTCCGCGGCGTCGTTCTTCATGGAACAACAGCGCGCGACCATCGCCGGCCAGAGTGGAGGCGGCACGATCGGGGCCGGATCGTTCTCGGCGACGGGTGTCCAGTTCTATTCGGTGCAATCGAACGAACCCGGCACCACGGGCATCGCCGAGTTCCCGCTCAGCGCCCTCGCCGCGCCGGGCCAAACCGACGAGTGCCAGGCGTGGGTGCGCGTCCAGAAGGGAGCGCAGGTGCCGGACTCGGCGCTCATCTCGTTCGCCACGGACGAGGGCACGCTTGCGGTCGACCGGGTGCTATTCAACCCGGCGCCGGCGGCCCCGCAGAACGTCGTCGCGACGGCCGTCGCGGGGCCGGGCATGCAGGTCACGTGGACGGACGCCTCGCCGGGGTCGACGATCGCGTTCGCGGTGTACCGCTGGAAGTGGGGTCTTGGGAACCCGGTGGAACTGGCGGGCGTGGTCCCCGCAAGCCAGCTGTCGCTGGTCGACCCGGGCCTGAACCCATCGACGCTGTACTACTACTGGGTCGTGGCCGCCAACACCTACGGAGGCACCTGGAGTGCGGCGGCGCATGCGGTGACGCTCGGAGGGCCGCCATCCGCCCCGACGGGACTCACGGCCGCGGGCGTGAACCAGTCGAGCGTGCACATCCAGTGGAACGACACGTCGAACAACGAGCTCGGGTTCATCATCTTCCGCTCCACCGGAGGGTCGTGGGATATCGTCGAGTGGCTGCCGGCGGGGACTACCTCGTACGACGATGTGGGCCGAAACCCAAACACGTTCTACTTCTATTGGGTTTGGTCGTGGGGGTGGAACGGTGCCGCCCCATCGAGTTCCATCACATTGGCGCTGACGTTCCCATGACAGCTTGTGGCCATGCCGCGCACGCACCCGGCATGGCCACCAGGGACCACTGACGTTCCCATGGCCGAATCGCTCACCGGAATAGCCTTCGCCGACAAGGCACGCGGATTGTCCGCAACTTGTCCACCAACGGGGCGCTCCGGCGCACCCATGGCCGATATGCTTCCGGCGGTTTCATCCGCCCGCGACGGACCCCCGGGAGCGCGACGCCATGGCCCTTGCCTACGCCTACAGCGAAGTTGACTTCATCGCCGCACGTTATGGCCCGGAGGAGCTTGTCATGGCCGGGCCGGGGCGGCGGCTGGCCGGGGCCATCCTCGATAGCCTGTTGCTGACGGTGCCATTCTTCCTGTTCATGCTGGCGCTCTTTGCTGCCTTCGCCAGCCAATCCGCGGGCGCCGTGCTCGCGTGGACGTCCATCATCGTGGGCTTCATCGGGCTCGCCTGGTTGATCTTCGCGGCGCAGAACGGGCAGAGCCCCGGCAAGCAGCTCCTCGGGATGTACATCATGAAGGCTGATGGCACCCGCGCGGGCGGCTGGTATGTGGTGCTGCGGGAGCTCGTCGTCAAGAACTGGCTGACGACCATTCTCAGCCTCCTCACCGGTGGCATCTTCGGCACGGTGGCGCCGCTCTGGTGCATCTGGGACAAGAACAACCAGTGTCTCTGGGACAAGCTGGCGAGCACGTACGTCGCCTATTCGCCGTACGGGTTCAAGCCGCTCACCGCCAATGAGAACCACGGTCCCCGCGGGACCGGACCACGCGTTCCAGCAGCGCCCGGTGGTCAGCCCCAGGTGGTGGTGAACAACCACGTCCAGGCCGGCGATAACCGCGTCTACGCGCCACACACGACGAACGTCCAGTTCACGGGCTTCGGCCGGCTGGGGATACTTGATGGAGGCCGCCCGCTCCCTGAGGTGGGCGTCGACCCGGGCCGTTCGCTCATCGTCGGGCGCGGCGCCGACGCAGACGTTCAGATCAGCGAGCCGACATCGAGCCGCCGTCACTTCGCGATCCGGCTCGAAGGGGCGACCTGGGTGTTGGAGGACCTCGGTGCGATGAACCCGGCCCAGGTCTTCGCGGGCGGCGGTGAATCGCCACTGCTCCCGGGGCGGCCGATGCGCGTGCCGGCCGGGCAGGTCACCATCGGCAGTTCCGTCATCACCCTCTACCCGGCACAGGGGGGCTAGCCAATTGGCCGCGCTCGTGCCGGGCGCCGTCGTCGGTGGCTATCGCCTGCTCGAGGTGATCGGCGCTGGAGGCATGGGCACCGTCTGGCGCGCGAGCGAACCCGGCGGCGAGGTGGCGCTGAAGACCATGCACCCCCATCTCGCCGACGACCCGGAACTCGTACGGCGCTTCCAGCGGGAGTACGCCGTCGGCGCGAAGGTTCGGCACCTGAACCTCATCCGCATGCGGTCGCAGGGCCAACACAGCGGCGTTCCTTACCTGGTGATGGATATCGCCTCCGGGAAGTCGGTGCGCCGGCTCATCGACCTCGGCGGGCCATTTCGCGAATGGGAGGCGGCGACCATCGGCCAGCAGGTAGCCTCCGCCCTGGCCGCGCTCCACGCCGGGGGCGTCGTGCACCGCGACCTCAAGGCGTCGAACGTCGTGCTGGACCGCGACCTCCACGCCGTGGTCATCGACTTCGGCATCGCGCGCGTCGAAGGCGACCAGACCCGCGCCGATGGCGGCTTCATGGGCAGCGCCGAGTACGCCGGGCCAGAGCCGTACCTGGGACGGCCAGTGGGCACGCCCGCCGACATCTACGCGCTGGGCGTCGTGCTGTTCGAACTTCTGACCGGCGAGGTGCCGTTCAAGGCGAACAGCTACGCCGACGTGCTTCGCATGCATGCGGAGATACCCGCGCCGCGCGTCTCGACCCGGATGCCGATGGTGAGCGAAACCATGGACTACCTCGTGTTCGCGATGCTCGACAAGAAGGCGGAGCGCCGGCCGAACGCGACGCAGGTCGAGATGGCGTGCGCGTCGGTACTAACGCTCCTGGGCCGGGCGCCAGCGGTGTCGCCGCCCGGTCCGTCGTTCGCACCGGCCCCACCGCCGGCGCCGGCGCCAATGCCCGCGCCACGGCAAGCCGCCTCGCGCCCGTCACGGTCCGGCAGGGCAACGCGCGGCGACCGCTCGGCCACCGGGGCAGGGACCGTCCTCGTCGGGATCCTGGGCGCCCTCATGGTGGCCCTGGCAGTGGCGATCGCAGCGGGGGCCGGGCATGGCTGAGCCCACCTTCGCGGCCTACCCGTTCACCCACCGCGGGCGCGTTCGCGACCATAACGAGGACAGCGCGGGCGTCCAGCCCGTCCCCCACGGTGGCGTGCCGTGGTACCTGATGATCGTCGCGGACGGCATGGGCGGGGGGGCGAAGGGCGAGGTCGCCAGCCGCATCGCCGTGAACGCGGTCACCGAATACGTCACCAGCGGCGCGTGGGACGACCCGGCGGTCGCGCTCATGACGGGTGCGCACCTCGCGAACGATGCCGTCTACCGGCGCGGCAGCGGCGATGGCGCGGCGACGCGCAGCATGATGGGGACGACGCTCGTCGCCGCGCTCGTGAACACACTGACGCGCGAGGCGACCGTGCTCAACGTCGGCGATTCGCGCGCGTACGTGCTCGGGCCCGCGGGGCTGCGCCAGGTCACGGAGGACCACTCGCTGGTGGCCGAGCGCGTGGCGGTGGGCGACCTGACCCGCGAGGAGGCACGCGTTGCCGCGGGCCGGAACGTAATCACGCGCGCCATCGGGACCGACGCGGAGGTCCGCCCGGATACGTACGGCCCGAGCCAGCTTGCGCCGGGTGAGCGCCTGCTGCTCTGCAGCGACGGCCTGCACGGGATGATCGACGACGTCGCGATCGAGGCGATCGCGGCAGGGCGGGGGATGCAGGACGCGGCTGTACGGCTGGCGCGGGCGGCCTACGATGCCGGCGGAAACGACAACATCACGGTCGTGCTGGGGGGCCTGGTCGCGCCCGGCGAGCGGCTGGATGCGCCGGTGGCGCCGTTCGAGATCGACGACGCACCGACCATCCTCGACGGCCATGTCCCGGTCCGGCGGAGAGGCAGGCGGCTGGGTGCACTCCCGCCGGCGCTGCTGGCGGCGGGGGCCGCGGTCGCGGCGGTGGGAGTCATGGCCGTGGGGGTGTTCGTGGTCTCCCGGGTCCTCGCCGGCGGCGACGGCGAAGAGGAAGCCGGTTCTGACACCGCAGGACCCGCCCCGACGCAACCAGCCACCGCGAGCCCGCGCCCGAGTCCGAGCCCCGAGCCGACCGCGTCGAAGGTCGTCATCCCCGGGGGTTGCACGGGACAGCTGAGCATCCTCAATGGAGACACGTTCAACGGCAGTATTGTTGGGCGCTGCCTCCCCGCCGTGACGGATGCGAACGTGCCGCTCGGCGACGATGCGAGACAGGCCTTCGTGACGGCGTTCTGCGCGGAGCTGAACCGGCTGAACGCGGCCTCACTCGGCGGCCAATGCGAGACGCTGGCGGTGGGTAGCATCCACATGCCCGATGACGCGTGGTACGCGGCCCAGCGCGCAGACGCAAAGCCAATGCCCACGGCTACGTCAACGCCCGTGCCGCCCACGGCCACACCGGTCCCGCCGACGGCCAGGCGCGTGCCGCCCACGGCCACGGCCACGCCAACGCCGCCCACGGCCACGCCGGTCACGGCCACGGCCACGCCCGTGCCGCCCACGACCACACCGGTCCCGCCGACGGCCACACCGGTCCCGCCGACGGCCACGTTCACCCCATCGCCGTCGAATAGCGGTACCACGCAACCGTCGAAGACCCCAAGCTGATGACGGACTTCGAACTCCTCGAGAAGCTGGGGTCGGGCGGGATGGGGACCGTGTGGCGGGCGCGCGACACGGCTTCCGGGGCGTTCGTCGCGCTGAAGATGCTGCATCCGCACCTCAGCGATGAGCCCGACTACCTGCGGCGCTTCGAACGCGAAGTCGAGGTCTCGCAGCGCATCGATTCGCCGCATGTCGTGCGCGTGCTGGGGTACGGCATTCGCGAGGGCCAGCCGTTCATGGCGATGGAGCTCGTGGAGGGCCCATCGCTGCGCGACCTCCTGCGCGATCGGCACACCCTCCCCTGGGAGGAAGCGCGGGGCATCGCCGCCCAGGCCGCGCGCGGGCTCGGGGCCGCGCACGCCCACAACGTCGTCCATCGCGACATCAAGCCCTCGAACATCCTCATGAGCCCCGGCGGCGCGGTGAAAGTGGCCGACTTCGGCGTGGCGCGCGCGGGCGACCTCTCGGCGCTGACCGGAGCGTCGGCCGTCATCGGCACGGTGGCGTACATGGCCCCGGAGGACGCGGTCAGCGCGCAGTCGGACTTCTACGCGCTCGGCATCGTGCTGTACGAAATGCTGGCGGGCGCGCCGCCGTTCACGGGCGACAGCCAGAAGACGGTGCTCATGAAGCATCTCCGCGACGCGCCGGACCTTGCCCGCGTGCCCGCGACCGCGCGCCCGGTGCTGGAATCGCTCCTCGGGAAGGACCCGGCGGCGCGGCCGCGCGATGCCGCGGCGTTGTTGGCGCTCTTGGGCATCACGGCGAGCGCGCCTCCCCGGCAGCGGGGCGAGCCCGTCATCGGCGCCGCCGCACCCGCGTGGCACCACGCCGAGGGGGACCCCGACAGCACGGCCCGATACTGGAACGGATTGGCATGGCAGGGCGGCCCGGTGCGCGCGGTGGACACGCCTCGCGGGCGTGGTCCCGTGATCGGGGAGCGGCCCGGGCCACCCGCGCTGCCACCGGCGCCGGCATCTCTCCCGGGAGCGCGGGCCGGCGATCCGGTGAGCGGGCACCGGCCCGCGCCCGCGCCGTTCGCGGCAGTGCTGCCCGTGGGCGGTCCAGGGAACGCCGCATGGATGGACCAGCACCGCATCGTCCCACCCCCCGCGATCGACTCCGCCCGCAATCTCGCACCCAACCCTGCAGCGCCAGCGCCCCATCGGGTCTCGGACCATGGGTGGTGGGTCAGGTCTATTCGAACGGAAGGCCGTATCAACCGGACCACGGCGTTCTGGCTGATGGTGGTCGCACCCGTGGCGGCCGGCGCGCTGGTGAGCGCGATGCTCTCCTACAGCGCGGCGCTGTGGCTGAGCTTCTTCATGTGCTGGATATGGATGGCGGCAGGCGCGCGGCGCATGCACGACCTGGGTGTGAGCGGCTGGTACGCGCTTCTGATGCTCCTCCCGGTGCTCGGGATTGCGTTCTGGTTCATCTGCTTCCTGGGCGGTGGCGAGTCCGAGACCAACCGGTTTGGGCCGCCACCCCCGCGCGGCTTCCGCATCTGAGGCACGCGGCCGGCGCTGAGCGGTTGTCCGCGAACTGTCCGTCTTCCGTCGTGGTATCGGGCGATCGGATTGACTAAGGTTCGGGAGCCCTCCCGGGCTGGCGGGAAAGGGGAAGAGGAGTTCGCATGCGCGACGAGACCGTCATCATCCGCAAGGGCCCGGCGTCGTTCGCCTACCTCTTCTGGCTCACGGGCGTGCGCCGCGGCGAGCACGCCGTCGTCCGGCCGGCGGGCACCACGGTCGGCCGGGACGCCGGCTGCGAAGTCGTGCTCGATGACGAGACGGTGTCGTTGGAGCAGGCACGAATCCGCCGTGAGGACGATGGCTGGGTGCTGTACGACCTCGCCTCGACGAACCGCACGGAGGCCTCGGGGGCGCCCGTCTACGTCAAAGTGCTGGCCGATGGAGACCGCATCACCTTCGGGACAACGGAGATGGTCTTCCGGGACCTCGCGTAGGAGCAAGGAATGAGCTTCATCGATTGGGAGCCCATGGCGCGCGCCGGTCTGTTCGGCGGCATCTTCCTGCTCGCGCTCTTCGCCGTGCTGTGGGTCTGGTACGACAGCGCCGGCGGCGAAGGCAACAGCTGGACGTGGCGCATCGCGGCGACGCTCCTGGTCGTCCTCACCGTTCCCGCGATCGTACTCGGCGCGGCGAACCTGGACGCGGGCCGGGAGACGCTCCTCACCGTCTTCGCCTGGCTCAACATCGGGGCCGGCGTCGCGACATTCCTTACCGTGGCAGCCTACGCGACGTGGGGCCGGGCCACCGCCGAACCGCCGTACGTGCCCGCGCCCGGCAACAACGACCGGACGGTCATTCCCGAACGGACGCCAACGCCGCCGCCAACGCAGCCCGCGGCGGCGCCCAAACGGCCGGTCCGTGCCGATGCCTACCTGGTGGCGAAGGCGGGGCCGGAAAAAGGGCGGCAGTTTCCGCTCGACGGCACGGTCGTGATCGGGCGTTCCGGCCAGTGTGACATCCAGCTTGAGGACAGGCGCGTCTCGACGGAGCACGCACAGGTCAAGCACGCCGATGGCGCGTTCATCTTCACCGATCTTCGCAGCACAAACGGTTCGTTCCTGCTGGTCGAGGGCCGAGAAGAGCAGATCCGCACTGCCCAGGTGCTCATCGATGGCGACGAGTTGCGCATCGGGCACACGGTGCTGCAGTTCGTCGATGCCACCAAGGCGGGCCGCTGATGGCACGCGCGTGCCCGGCCTGCCGATTCGACCCGGGGTTTGAAGCGATCGTCTGTCCGCGCTGCGGCGCCCAAATCCGGGCCGGGGTCCTTCCGCCGCAGGCAGACGCGGCCGCGCCCAATCCTTCGGCGCCAACGGTGGCCGCACCGGCTCGAAGGTCCGCCTCCGGCCCGGGCCGCACGATCCTGGCGTCCGACGCGACGATGATCGACAAGCGGACATCGGGACGGGGCTGCTTCATCGCGCTTTCGGGGCCCGACAGTGGCCGCCAGTTCATGCTGGAAGATTCGACCTCCATCGGACGCAGCCCGCAGGCGACGGTTTCGCTGCAAGACCCACGCATCTCGGAGCGGCATGCGCAGGTGAAATGGACGGGCAGCCAATTCGTCTACCAGGACCTGCAGGCAACGAACGGCTCGTTTCTCCTGACGGGTGGGCGGCGGCGGCGGCTGAGCGGCCCGCACGCGCTCAAGGACGACGACGAAATCGAAATCGGCGAGACCGTGCTGCGGTTCTTCGCCATCGAAGGCGGAGGCAGACGATGAGAGGCCCGTGTCCCCGGTGCGGCAACGACCCCGGCATGGAAGTCGCGGTGTGCCCTCGTTGTGGCGCCACCGGCGGCGCGGACAGCGCGGGTGGCCGTGGCGCCCCGGAACTGCCGCGCTCCGACATCAACCGCTGGGAGAAGACCATCATCGATCGGGACGCCGTGCCGGATTATCGCGAGCGCGCGCGCTTCGCGGCCGGCCATGGCGACTTCTACCGGCCCGTCGGCGGCGATGCGACCGAGGCTGCATCGGGCGGCGGCGGTCGCGTGCGATTCGACCCCCTCGGCGCAGCCCGGGGCGGCGATAGCGACCACACCATCATCGATCGCCGCGGCGGCCGCGATGACGACGACGACGATGCCGGCGGCGACACGAGCGACCACACCATCTTCATGCGCGACGGCAAGCGCGTGTACAGCGGGCCGCTCGTCTACATGGTGCTGCGGAACGGGATCCGTGCGGGGAAGGTTTTCCTCCTTGAGGACGAAACGAGCATCGGACGCAACCCGGACAACGACATCGTCATCAGCGACGAAACCGTCTCGAAGCGGCACGCCAAAGTCATGATGGAGGAGGGCCGGTTCCACTACTGGGACCTGGCGAGCGCGAACCACTCGTTCGTCGTGGGCAAGGATGGCACGAAGAAGCGCATTCGCGAGCCATATGCCCTGCGCGACGGCGACACGATCGACCTCGGCGAGGCTCGGATGACGTATATCGAAGTCGACCTCCCTGGCGCGCGAAGGGACGACGAGTGATCCCCCACGGGAGCGGGCATGCGAACGGCTGCCGGATCGCGGTTGCGCGCGCCGTCTTCGCGCTCACGTGCTTCGCCGCGGCCGTCGCGTTCCAGGGCGGACCCCGCTCGGCGCTGGGCGCGGGCGAACTCGATGTGGCCGTCGCCGGCGGCGTGCGGGCGGCCGACTACCCTGAAATCGAGGCAACCCTGTCGGTCATCGACGCGGTCACGGGGCGGCCGCTTCAGGACCTTACGGCCGAGGGCGTACGCATCAGCGACGATGCGGGCCGCGCACGGATGGTGTCGATCACACCCTCGACGGCGACGCCCGTCGCGACGGGGTATGTGCTCCTGGTGGATACGAGCGCGCTGATGGCGCGCACGCAGGCCGACGGCAAACCGTACATCGAGCGGGCCGCGGAAGCGCTCGAACAGTTCCGCGCGGGCATGGGGCGCGAGGACATGGCCCGCGTGGTCGCCTTCAACAACGGCGTCGAATCGCGCACGAACTGGGTCGGACGCGAGGATCCGAACCTGGTCGCGGCGATCCGGTCACTAACGGTCTCGGCCGAACCGTCGTTGCTGAGCCCGGCGCTCGTCGAGGCCGCGGCCATCGCGAACAATCCGCCGCCGGGCGTGCGATCGCGCGCTGTGGTCGTCGTTACCGCCATCGAGGGGAAAGGCAACGAGCCGGACCTCACACTCGGGACGATTAAGGCCCAGCTGACGAGCACGTACTTCACCGTCGGCGTGGGCACGGCCGGCCCCGGCGATGTCCGCCTGACGGAGTTCTTCGATGACCTCGCCAAATACACCGGCGGCGGGTACTGGGCGATCAACGGCCCGCCTTCGCCCGCCGAACAGATGCAGCGGCTCTTCGGCATCATGCGGAAGACGTGGACCGTGCGCTTCATCGCCGATGGCCTGCCGGACGGGAAGTCTCACCGTTTCACCGTGGCCGTTGAATCCAACGGGAGGACGGGCGAAGGCAGCCAATCCTATGAGGCGGGCGCCCTGATGCAAGTGAGTCCGGTGGTATTCCGGAACATCGCCGCTGGCGAGAAGATTGGCAGCGACCGGGACATCGAGGTCGCGGTCGGTGGGACGCGCCCGTGGACGAGTACCGGCGTGGATCTCTTCCTTGATTGCGAACCCGGGCGCTGCCAGCCGGTGGCGACGGCGAAAGACCGCTCGGTGCAGTGGAAGCTGGTGGCGGGTCCGCTCGACCAGGGCGACCATCGCCTCGTCGCCCGCCTCACCGCGAGCGATGGGCAGCGCGAATATACCGATACCGCGAGCCTCACGTTCGTTCGCGGTGGCACGACGTTCAATCTCGGCATCCTGTTCCTGTTCGGTGGGGTGGCGCTGGTCGCGACCGGCGCGACGGCGATCGCGGTGACGCGCCGAGGGGCAGTGCGCTCGCGCGGATAGCCCTGTTTACGCCGGCCGGTGGCAGGCGCTACATTCCGCGTTGACATGGGCGGCGCTCCCCGGCGCCATGATGCGGAGGCGTGATGATGGCGGCCGGCTGGATCCTGGAGTGGGGCAGCGACCACCAGTCCCGTGAGATCGACCGCCCCCTCGTCATCGGGAGGGGCCGCGAAGCCGATGTCATCCTCACCGATCCGTTCGTTTCGCGGCGTCACTGCGTCGTCGCGGTCGAGGACGGGCGCCCTTATGTGGACTCACGCGGTTCCCTAAACCAGGTCTCGGTTGGCGGCCGCGCGGTCGATGTCGCGGTGCTGGCGTCGGGCGATTCCTTCGTGGTGGGCGTGACACCATTCCGCGTGTGGAGCGCGCAGGGCGTCGATGATGCGCCGACGGAGCCGCTCTCCGAGGCGCCAGGGGCGACCCGTGGTGCGCGGCTGGTGCTCCGATGCCTCTCGCGGGAGCTTGTCGATCACCAGGGCACGCTGGTCGCGCGGTTCTCGCCGTCGGAATGCCTCGCCTTCGAGGAGATCGCGCGGCGCTACCCGGAAGTGGCAACCTTTGGCCAGCTGGGCGCGGCCGTCTGGGGCGGTATCGGCTTCGACCAATTCCAGTTGCAGCGCCTCATGGGCCGCGTCCGCGACCGCCTGGGCCATTCGGCCGGCCTGTTGCAGAACATCCGGGGCGCCGGCTATCGCGTCTCCGAACCCATCATCATGGCCTGAGCGGCGCGCTGGCATACATCGGTACGAATCCCCGCGTTTACACTCCGTTTACGAACCTGCTAGAGTCCCGCCCATAGCGGATTGCCATGCAAGTGCCCGCCCGGCGGAGACGGAGTGGAAGAGTTCGAGTTCCTGGAAGTCATCGGCAAAGGGCGGCATGGGCGTCGTCTGGAAGGCACGCGAAACGGCGACGGTCGACCATGCTCGGCACGCCCGCCTATATGGCGCCCGAGGGCGAGGCCTCGGTGCAATCAGACCTCTACGCCGTGGGTTGTGTGCTCTACGGAAGGTCGCCCCCGCGCCGAACAGCAACGCGACCGCCGCGGCCGCGACGGCGAACCGCGCGCGCACCGTGGCCGGGGCCCGATCATCGCGATTCGCGCTGCTGGCGGGCGGCGACGACGGCCCGGGCAAGGCACAGACCGGCGACGACGGCCCGGCGGGCAAGACGCCCGGGGCTTCGGAACCGACCCGCACACCGACGACGGCCACGAACACGCGCTTCGCCGGCGGGACGGCCGGCGCGACCGCCGAAGGCGGCGGCTTCCGCGAAACCCCCACACCGACACCCACCCGGCCGGGCGGAACGCCCACCCCGACGCCGACGACTCCAGGCGTAGCGACATCCACGGCGACCTCCACACCCACACCGGCGCCGACTTGGACGCCCACGGCAACGCCACCGCCGCCGACGGCGACGCCGACGCGCACTCCCACGCCGGTTCCGCCGCCAACCTGGACGCCCACGCCGTTCCCCCCGACGCCCACGCCCACGCCGGCCCCGGCAAACTACGCGTTCACCGCCAACCCCGACCGTAGCTCCTACCGCGTGGGCGAGGTGATGACGATCTGCTACCACATGTCGCCGGAGGGGATCCCCTTCGACCTCGATGTCTGGCAAACGGCGCCAAACCGCGTGCACGTGGTGTCACTTCGCGACAACGGCGCCGGGGGTGGCGACTGCCTCTCCGGTACCCTGGATTCGCGAGACCGGCCCTCGGCCACGGTTGAGTTCACGGCCGTCATCAACGGGCAGACGAAGGTCGCGCGCGTGACTGTCGCGGTCCAATGATGGCAGCCACGCCGGGCGATCGCGGCACCGTGGCGGAGCAGTTCGAATTGCTTGAGCGCATCGGGCACGGCGGCATGGGGACGGTGTGGCGCGCCCGCGATGCCGCGACCGGCCGCATCGTCGCGCTCAAGACGCTCCATCCGCACCTCGCCGGCGACCCGGACTACGTCGCGCGTTTCGAACACGAAGTGGCGATGGGCATGCGGGTCACGTCGCCGAACGTGGTGCGCGTGCTTGGCTACGGCGTCAGGGAGTCGATCCCCTTCATGGTGATGGAGGTCGCCGAAGGGGAGTCGCTGAAGGAACGCATCGCGCGCGGTCCATCGTCGTGGGAGGCACTTGAGCCGGTTGCTCGCGACGTCGCTCGTGCGCTGACGGCGATCCACCAGGCCGGGATCGTGCACCGGGATATCAAGCCGTCGAACGTGCTGCTCACGGCCGAGGGCGCGAAGCTCGCCGACTTCGGCATCGCGCGGGCGTCGGACCTGACGGCGCTCACGGGGACGGGCGGCATCGTCGGCACACCGGCGTACATGGCGCCGGATGCGACGGCCACCGCCGCCAGCGACCTCTATTCGCTCGGGATTGTGCTCTACGAGGCGCTGACCGGTGCACCGCCGTTCGCGGGCCGGACGACGCAGGAGGTGCTGATCGCCCATCTTCGCGAGACCCCGGACTTGCGACGCCTGCCCGCGGCGGCGCGCGCGATCGTGGGCACGCTACTCGACCGCAGGCCGGAGGCTCGAGGCGCGGCCCTGCGCACGCTGTTGGCCGAACCGACGATGCCAGGGCCGCACCGCGCGGCACGGGCACGGCCGGGCTGGCGGCTATGGACGGGCATCGGAGCGGCGCTTGCGGTGCTGTTCTCGGCTGCGGTCGTGTTTGCGGCACTTCGCACCGAACCGGATCCCCCGGTCCCGTCGACCCCGACCCCGGATGCCTCTCCGACGGTGCCGTCTCCAACGGAGCTACCCGAGGTGCACATCGCCGCGGGCATGTACACCGTGGAGCGTGGCGACACCTGCGACGCCATCAGCCGGCGCTCCGGGGTAAGCGCCGCTGACCTGATGTCCGCCAACTACTCCCTCCTGTCCAACGCCTGCCACCCCGCGGCGGGAGACGACATCCTCATCCCGGAGGTCACCCGGCTCACCGTCACCGTCGATGCTCGCACCGGTGTGCAGCTTACGGAGCGGTTCCGGGGAAACGAACTGGTGCGGGTCACGCCGCACGGCGAGTGGTGCGTCGGTGACCAGGCGGCGAACGAACGTGTGTGTTACGACGCGGGCGGCGACACACCGGCCGCCTGGGACACGGACCTCCTTGTGCCGGGCCTGAACATCGCATCGCTGGTTGGCCGATTTGGGGACGGCCCTTGGCGCGCTATTGGGAGTGGGGCCGCACTGGACGCAGGCTACGGCATGCTGGAATTGCGGATGAACGACCGCGTCCCGTACTACAACGACAACCGCGGCAGCCTGACCGTCGATGTGACCATCTACCGGGGGACGGACTACCGACCGTGGGCCAACCCCACGATCCTCCCATCTGAACGCCGGCTGGTGCGGGTAGACGAGTTCGTCGCTGCGCCCGTACAGCCGGGGACGAACGGGCTCGAGATTACCATCGCCGGCGACATCGTGTTCACATCGGAAGGCGTCGAGATCCCGTTCAGGGCCGTATCGGTCTGCCGCGGTGGCTCGGACCTCCCGGGCTGGGATCCGGACGTCGGGCACCCCGACATCTTCGTGACCACTGCGGACGGCCGCGCGCCCATCAGCGGTGGAACCGGCTTCGCGCTCCAGACCGCGCGTGACATCACGTGCGGATCGGTCTTCCACGGCTCGTGGCAGTTCGCTTGGCCGGGGGGCCTCGTGCCACTCCAGCTGAGCTACGCCGGCGCGTGGAAGTACCCCATACCGTGGTGGCATGACTGGGCCTTCCGGCCGGTTCCCCCCCCCTGAGCCCTCCCCGCCACCTCCGCACACGCTCGCTCCCCCGTGGCTGGGACGAGATGGCGGGCGCGGGTAGACTCGGTGGGGGCATGAGTGCCCGCGTGCGCCCCCGTAGCTCAGCGGATAGAGCAGTGGTTTCCTAAACCATGTGCGCAGGTTCGATTCCTGCCGGGGGTACCATTGGCACGCAACCGCATCCGCGGCCGCCGCGGCGCGCAATGCGAGTGGGCGAATGGCGGATGGCCTTTTCGCTTCCTTGCCGGTCGCCGCGTTGCAGCTCTCGCCGGGAAAGCGCCTGACGCGGGCCGCCGATAGGATGGCGGACGATGTCCATCGCGTTCGGCGGTATCGTCGCCTTTCTTTTTCGCGGGCTGAACCTGGTGATCGCGCTGAGCACGGTGGTGCTGACGTCGCACCAGCTGAGCCAGAACGAGTACGGCACCTTCGTGCTCGGCCTGACGGTGGTCGGCGTCGTGACCGCGATGACCGGCGGCATCACCGCGGCGACGGCGTACCAGATCACGAATCAGCGGCGGGCGGCCGGCCACGCACTCGGGAGTTCGGGGGCGTTCGGCGGGGCGCTCGGCGTGGTCGCGGTGGTGGCCGGGCTGGCGGGCGCGTCGGTGCTGACCGGCGAGGCCGGGCGAGTCTCCATCGCCGTGGGTGCGAGCGCGGCGGCGGTCATCATCAATAGCGTGCTGGCGGGCGTGTTCCTCGGGCGCGACAGCATGCTCAAGTACAACGTCGCGCTGGTTCTGCCGCCGCTGCTGGCGCTGGCGGTGATCGCGCTCTCGTTCGTGGCGTTCGACCACCGTTCGCCGGAAGCCGCGCTCGCCGCATACGCCGCCGGCCAGTGGGGGGCGTTCCTGGTGCTGGCGGTGCTCGTGCGCGGCGAGATATCGGGCGAGCTCGGCCTCAGCGGGTCGCTGGTACGAACGGCGGTGCGGTTCGCCCTGCTGGCGGGCGTCTCGAGCGGCATTTCGTACCTGAACTACCGCGCGGACCTCTTCGTCGTGCGGCATTTCGAGGGCACGGACGGGGTCGCGACGTATTCGCTCGCGGTGTACCTGGCTGAATCGGTGTGGCAGGTCAGCGGCTCGCTCGCGCTGGTGACCTACCCGCGGGTGGGCGCGCTGCCGCGGCACGATGCGGCCGAACTGACGACGAGGGTCATGCGCCACACAGTCGTGCTGCTATCGGTCATCTGCGTGCTGCTCTTCGCGGTCGCGGGCATCGTGGCCGACATCCTGTTCGCGAAGTACGACGGGATGGCGGGGGCGCTGCGCTTCCTGTTGCCGGGGGTGCTGCTGTACGGGCTCGCGCAGTCGTATTCGGGTTTCTACACGTACCAGCGCGGGCAGCCGTGGGTCGCGGCGATCGTGGCCGGGAGCGGGTTGCTGATCGACATCGCGCTGGCGTTCGTGCTGGTGCCGCGAATGGGCGTGAACGGCGCGGCGCTCGCGAGTTCGATCGCCTACGGGACGGCCATCCTCGGCGCGCTGGCAGTGTTCCTGCGAGCCGAAGGCATCGGCCCCGGGCGTGTCTTCCGCTTCGGGCGGGCCGACATCGATGACTACCGGGTGCTCATCGGGCGGCTGCGCGCGGCGACTGGCCGCTAATCGGCTGCCGGACGGGCGGCGGCGCAAAGGGCCGGGTCGGGGCGCGGGAGCGCGATCGGCTGGCCGCTCTCCGGGTCGGGGATGACCATCATGGGGAGCCCGAACACGGCTTCGAGGGCCGCCGGGTCCAGCACTGCCGCGGGCGAACCATCGAAGGCGATGCGGCCATTCGTGAGGGCGATGATGCGGCCGGCGAAGCGCCCGGCGAGCAGCAGGTCGTGCAGGACCGTGACGATCGTCATCCCCTGGTGGTTCAGCCGCCGGAGCAGGTGCATCACCTCGACCTGGTGGCGTATGTCGAGAAAGCTGGTCGGCTCGTCGAGAAGCATCACCTTCGGCTGCTGAGCGAGGGCGAGCGCGATCCAGGCGCGCTGGCGTTCGCCGCCGGAGAGGGCGCCGAGTGCGCGGCCGGCGAGGTGTGCGACATCGGCGGCATCCATCGCCCATTCGACGGCCTCGTAATCGGAGGCCGATGGCCGCTGGAGGATGCCCTGGTGAGGGTAGCGGCCGCGCCAGACGAGTTCCCGAACGGTGAGATCGAGCCCGGCTTCAGGTGATTGGGTGAGGATGGCGAGGTCGCGGGCGACTTCGCGGGCGGCCATGCGGCGAATGTCGCGGCCATCGAGAAGCACACGGCCGCCGGCGGGCTTCTGGAGGCGCGACATGCCGCGAAGGAGGGTGCTCTTGCCGCTGCCGTTCGGGCCGACGATGGCCACCATCTCGCCGCTTTCGACCGCGAGCGACACTGCATCGACGGCGCGGCGGCCGGCGTATTCGAGCGTCAGCGATTCGACCTCGAGCTTCATCCGCGGAATTTCACGAGGTAGAGGAGGAAGGGCGCGCCGACGCCGGCGGTAATGATGCCCATGGGGATTTCGGAGGGCGAGATGACCACGCGCGCGGCGAGATCGGCGGCGGCGACAAGGGTCGCGCCGATGAGCGCCGAAGCGGGGATGAGCCGGCGATTGTCGTTGCCCACGGCGAAGCGCGCGAGATGCGGGCACACCAGGCCGACAAAGCTCACCAGGCCGGCGATCGCGACGGCGGCCGCGGTGAGCACGCCGCAGACGATGAGGATCGCGACACGCGTGCGGTCGGTGAGGATGCCGAGACCGGCCGCGACATCATCACCCAGGGCCAGGACGTTGAGCCGGCCCGCGAGGAGGAAGGCGCCCGCCATGCCCGGGAGGATGTAGACGGCCGTCGCGCGGAAGTCGCGCCAATCGGCGCCGTAGAGCCCACCGGCGAGGAAGCCGAGGCTCGTCTGCAGGAACGTTCGCGAACTTGAGAGCAGGGCGACGATGGCGGCGCCGAAAAACGCGGAGAGCGCGACACCGGCGAGGGCGAGCCGGATGGGCGAGATCTGGCCGCGCCAGGCGATGAAGAAGAGGAGTCCCGCGCCCACCAGGCCGCCACCCGTGCAGGCCGCCGCCATCCCCCACGTCGGGATCGTCGGCTCAATGACCATGGCCGTCGAACTTGCCAGGCCGGCGGCCGCCGTGATGCCGAGGATGGTGGGGTCGGCGAGCGGGTTGCGGGTGACACCCTGCAAAAGGCAGCCGGCGACGGCGAGTGCGGCGCCCACGAGCATGCCATCGACGAGCCGCGGCAGGCGGATCTGCCAGATGATCGTGTGGTTCAGAAGGTCGGATTCGCGGGTGAGGCCGGACCAGACCTCGGACGGCGAAAGCGTGCGGGCGCCGTAGGCGATGCTCAGGTAGGCGAGCACCACGAAGAGGGCCGCGACGCCCCCGAGCACGAAGAGGGGACGGCTGCCACGCCCGCGGGCGGCCCGTTCCCGGGCACTGCCATCGAAAGTGGTCGCCATCCCCGCCATCGTATCGCTCGTGCTGGTATTAGCGAGGTGTCGCCGTGGCGGAGCCACTCGCGGGCGCGGAGGCGCTGGCCGATGCGGCCGCCGAGGGGCTCGCGGCGGCGGTGGCCTTGCCCGAGACGGCGGCGGCGATCTGCTTCAGAGCGAGGCCAACACGCGGACCGGGCGCTTCCAGCACCGGCGGCACGTCGAGTTCGTACACCTTCTTGCCCGTGATCGCTTTCAGGCCCTTGAACGGCGGGATCTGGGGCAGCAATGTGCTGAGGCGCGGGACGCTCGCTGGGCCGGGCGTCACGGTGAAAATGACGTCCGGGTTGTATTCGAGCAGCTTCTCCTGGGCGAGGGTGGTGTAGCCGGGGAAGCCGGGGCCGGAATCCGGCGCGTTCGCCGCCGGGTTGCTCAGCCCCACGACGGCGAGGAGGTCGCCCGCGAAGCTCGTGGACTTCGCCGAATAGAGGGTGCTATCGCGCCCGGCGATGAGCACCACGGCCGAGGTCTTCGTCCCGGCCACAGCGGCCTTCGCTTCGTCCTTCGCCTTCTCGATGTCGGCGATGGTGGCTTTCGCCTTCTCCTGCCCATCGAGGACCTGGCCCATGAGCGTCAGGCCGTCGAGGACCTGCTTGTAGCTCTCGGCGCCGGCGAACACGACGGGCACGCCGAGGCCTTCGATCAGCTGGCGAAGCTGCGGCTGCGCCTGGATGACGGAGTCGGCGACGACGAGGTCGGGCTTGAGCGCGAGGATGGACTCGGCGTTCGGCTGGTACGAGGTGCCGATGTCCTTCGCCTGCTTCGCGGCCTCCGGATACTCGGCGGTCTGGCTGCGGCCCACGACGGTGCCGCCGACGGCGTAGACGTACTCCACGGTGGTGGGGCTGAGCGCGACGATCGTGGCCGGCTTCGCCTTGATTTCGACATCGCGGCCAAGCATGTCCTTGATTTTCAGCGGGTAGGACGTCTTCGCGGCCGCGGGCTGAGTCGCGGAGGTGGTGGTGGTACTGCCGGAGGCCGGGGCAGTGGCCGTGTCGCCGGCGGCGTCCTCATCGCCGCCGCAGGCGGCCAGGGCGGACGCGGCGAGTGTCGCGAGAAGGACGCCGGCAGTGAGGGCGCGGCGGCGCGATGCAAAAGCTCCCAAATCCATCTACAACCCCAATTCCAGTACGTGTGCTGTCAGAATTGCATGGGATCTCGATGTTTCGCAAGCAATGCCGCTCCTGTGGGAGTGCGTCCGCGAAGAGCCACTGAATAGGCCGGGTGCACCGGCGGGGGACCGGTGGAGAAGGCGGCCGGGGCATGGGAGCCCCGGCCGACGGGCGATCGTCGAGAGCATCGAACAGACCTCCACGGCGTGGCTCCCACGCCGGCCCCTCATGCACTGGAGAAGAGGGAAGGAGAAGGAGAGCGCGCACGGAGGGCGGGCACGAGGAGTTGGAGTCGTGAAAGACACAGTGGCTGGTTGGCGCCCCTGGCGCCGCCTTGCCGGCGATGCCGCGGGCGCTATGCCACCGGGTTCGACACTCCCGCTATGCCAGCGCGCGCGGAGGACGAAGCTCCGGGCTGAGCGGTTGCGAAGAAACTGGCCGCCACCAGCACAGTGCAAGGAGTGTGAGGAGGCCGGCGGCGCCGAGAAACGCGACGGTCTCATTGAGCATCGCGAACGCGCTCACGCCGGTGAACGGCGCATCGGAGCAGGAGGCCGCCTCGGAATGGCAGTGGCTCGTGTGGCCGCCGGCACCGCTGCCGGGATCCGCGGCGTGGGTGTGCGCGGCCGAACCGGGCAGGCCGAGCACCAGCGATGAACCGGGGATCGCGAACGAAACCTCCGGCCAGTGGCCGAAGTAGCTGAGTGTTGGAAGCAAGGCGAATAGAAGTACCAGCGCGAGCCTGCGCTGCATCCGCGGCCGAACCCACCGACCGGCGGTCACGTGGCGCCCCTTGAAGGCACGGCTGTCGATCCGAGGGCTTCGGCCACAGGCTGATTGTGGCAGCGTCCGGCCAACGGCGAGCGTCCATGGGGGGCCCATCGCGGCGGCCCAACGGCCCTCCCGGCGCCTGGCACTGGCCCATTGGGCCCGAACTTCGGTATTGTCCGGCCATCCGCAGCGATGGGCATCGGAGGCGCTCGATGGAGTTTCGATTCACGGCCGAGGAAGAGTCGTTCCGCACGGAGGTGCGTTCGTTCATTCACGAGGAGTTCCCGAAAGCGCGCACCGGTGAGTCGTTCACGAAGAAGCTCGCGGCGAAGGGCTGGCTGACGATGTCGTGGCCGAAGGAGCACGGCGGGCAGGCCGCATCGCACATGCGGCAACTCGTCTACAACGAGGAGATGGCCTACAACCGCGCCCCGGGGCAGACGATGGGCACGGACCGGGTGGGGCCGACGATCATCCTCTTCGGGACCGAAGCCCAGAAGTCGGAGCTTCTGCCGCGCATCGTGCGCGACGAAATCGCGTGGTGCCAGGGCTTTTCGGAGCCGGGGTCGGGATCGGACCTCGCGTCGCTGCAGACGCGCGCCATCCGCGAGGGCGACGTGTATGTGGTGAACGGGCAGAAGATCTGGACCTCGGGCGCGCAATCGGCGGACTACATGATCCTGCTCGCGCGCACCGACCCGGACGCGCCCAAGCACCGGGGCATCACCTACTTCCTCCTCGATATGAAGCTGCCGGGCATCACGGTGCGGCCGTTGAAGCAGATGAACGGCCAGCAGCACTTCAACGAAGTGTTCTTCGAGGACGTGCGCGTGCCTGCCACGGCCGTCGTGGGCGAAGTGAACCGCGGGTGGTACGTCTCGACGGCGACGCTCGATTTCGAACGCTCGGGCATCGGTCGCGTTATCGGCGGGCTGAAGACATACGAGGAGGTCGTGGGATATGCGAAGCGGACGCCCGCCCGCGCCCCCGGGGGGACGCTGTTCGACGATGGCGTCATCCGGCACGCGCTGGCGGACATCGGGCTGAGCTTTGCGGTGGGGCGGCTTATGTCGTATCGCGTCGCCTGGATGCAGAGCCAGGGGATGATCCCGAACTACGAGGCTTCGATGGCGAAGACGTTCGGCACGGAATTGCACCAGCGGATGGCGCGCGTGGCGATGGGCACCGTGGGGATGCCATCGCAGCTGCTCGGCGAGAACGCGCCGATGCGCGGGAACGTGCCGTTCACGTACCTGAACGCGGTCTCGCTCACGATTGCTGCGGGCACGAGCGAAGTGAACCGGAACATCATCGCCCAGCGCGGCCTGGGCATGCCGCGGGGGTAGCGAGCGGGCGTTCGTAAACATCGCGGCAATGGAACCGGCCGGCGCCTACTGACATTGACGTGAACGTTAGCGTATGATGGGCAGGTGCCAATCCCTTCCGCGCTCGTCGCCCGCCAGTTCTCCTCGCTGAGGAACTGGAACTACCGGGTCTACTTCTTCGGCCAGATGATTTCCATCATCGGCACCTGGATGCAGACGACGGGACAGGCGTGGCTCGTGCTGAAACTGACGGGGTCGGCAGCGGCGCTGGGCACGGTGACGATGCTGCAGTTCCTGCCGCAGACAGCGTTCATCCTGTTCGGCGGCGTGCTCGCGGACCGTGTGCCGAAGCGGAAGCTGCTCTTTTTTACGCAATCCACGGCCCTCGCGCAGGCGGCGCTGCTGGGCGTGCTCGTCGCGACCGGGACGGTCGAACTCTGGCACATCTACTGCCTCGCACTCGTGCTCGGCCTGACGAACGCATTTGGCAATCCGGTGCGGCAGGCGTTCGTGGTGGAACTCGTGGGTAAGGACGACCTGGTGAACGCGGTGGCGCTCAACAGCAGCGTGTTCAACGCCGGGCGCATCATCGGGCCGGCGGTGGCGGGCATCGCGATCGCGGCGACGGGCATCGCGACGGCGTTCTTCCTCAACGCGGTTAGCTTCGTGGCGGTGCTGGCGGCGTTCGCGCTCATGCGCTCGGGCCAGTTCCATGTGGTTGAGCGGCGCCCACGGCGGGGGAACATCTTCCGCCAGGTGGGCGAAGGCTTCCGCTTCGCGCTGAAGACGCCCTCGATCCTGTATCTGCTCATCCTGCTGGCGTTCATCGGCACGTTTGGCTACAACTTCACCGTCGTCATCCCGCTGGTTTCGCGGTTCGTCCTGAACGTCGGGCCCGAACGGTTCGGGTTGCTGACTTCGTGCATGGGGCTCGGGTCGCTGATCTCGGCGTTGACGCTGGCGGCGACGGGCCGCGCGACGCCGCGCATGTTCACGCTCGCGACGGTGGCGTTCGTGGTCATCTTCGCGAGCATCGCGGCCTCGCACTGGTTCTACGTGACGGCGGCGCTGTTCGTCGGGCAGGGGCTGACGAGCATCGCGTTCACGAACACGATCAACACCTCCATCCAGCTCCAGGTCCCGGACGAACTGCGCGGCCGCGTGATTTCCATCTATCAGTTGCTGCTCGGTGGGACGACGCCGATCGGCGGGTTCGTCACCGGGCACCTCGCGGAGTCCATCGGTGTGCCTCGCACGCTGGGGCTCGAAGCGGGCATCTGTGGGCTCGGGATCATCGTGGCGTTCACGTACCGGTACCTCTCCACGCGCTCACGGGTGGGCGCGGTGGTCTCGGCGGCGCCGGCAGGGCAGTAATCCCGGGCGCGCTTCGCATGAATACCACACAACGGATTCGCAAATAGGCGAGGCTAACGTATAGTCCGCCGCGTGAGGGATGTGGCGTTGCGCCAGTCCGTCACCGCTGGTGCATCCCGGGCCGTTCTCGCGTCCCGTTCGCAGCCAGAGTTCGGGCGGACGTTTGCGAGGCTTCCGCCCGGCCTCGGACCCCAGGGAGCGCCCACGGGCCGGGCTTCGCGGCCCGGTCCGTGGCACTCCTCGCGCGGGCACGCCTACCGGTCGCCGAGCAGACGGTCGGAGATGATGCGCAGCTGGATTTCGCTCGTGCCTTCGAAGATCCTGGTGAGGCGGGCGTCGCGCCAGTAGCGTTCGATGGGGAGGTCGGTGGTGTACCCGACGCCCCCGTGGATCTGCAGGGCCTGGCTGGTGACGCGTTCGGCCATTTCGCTGGCGAACCATTTCGCCATGGCGGCCTCGCGGTCGCAGCGGCGGCCGGAATCGATGGCGTCGCAGCAGAAGTAGGTGAGCTGGCGGGCAGCCTCGATCTCGGCGGCCATCTCCGCGATTTTGAAGCGAATGGCCTGGAACTTGCCGATGGGCTGGCCGAACTGGACGCGCTTGCCGGCGTAGTCGATGGAGTCTTCGAGCGCGCCGCGGGCGAGGCCAGTCGCGCGCGCGGCGGTGTGGGCGCGCGCTGCTTCGAGGAACCCCGCGGCCGACTTGAACCCTTCGGTGCGCTCGTCGCCGAGGCGGGCGGTGGCGGGCACGCGGAAATCATCGAAGTGCAGTTCCCAGGTCCGCCAGCCGTGATAGCCGATCTTGTTGATGAGCGTGGCCTGCACCCCTGGCGGAAAGGCGCCGCGCTCCTTTTCGAAGAAGAACATGGCGGTGCCGCGATGGCGCGCGGAGGGGTCCGCCTCCCCGGTGCGGCAGAGGACCTGGATGTAGTCGGCGCCGTCGGCGAAAGTGCACCACATCTTGTTCCCCGTGATCACCCACTCGTCGCCATCGCGGCGGGCGCGGCACTGCACGTTCGCGAGGTCGGAGCCGGCCTCGGGCTCGGAGAGCGCCATCGCGCCGAGGAACTCGCCGCGGGCCATGCGAGGCAGGTAGCGCTCCTTCTGTTCGTCGCTGAAGCCGCCGCCGAGGCCGTTGCCGCGGGCAATGATGCTGGCGACGCTCATCCACGAACGTGCCAGCTCTTCGGTGACGAGGATGTATTCGAAGACGCCGAGGCCGAGCCCGCCATACTGCTCCGGGATGCGCATGCCGAAGTAGCCAAGTTCGCCCATCTGGTCGCGCAGGGACATGGGGATGTCGCCCTTCACGCGGTCGAGCTCGTTCGCGACGGGCAACACCTCCTTGATGGAGAAGTCGCGCGCGGACTTCTGGATGAGCAAACGCTCCTCGGTGAGGTAGGTCACGCCGGTCCCTCGCGGATGGGATGAGCCCCCGATCGGGAGCGGGCTCACTCTAGACGAGGGTCGGAGGCGCCGCCAGCGCCGTAGCGGGGGACCCGCGCCCCGAGTTCGGCGGCACGACGCAGTGCACCCTCGCCGAACTTCGCACGGACCTCCGCGACGGCGCCGGAGAGCCGGTCGGCTTCGAGCGTTTCGCCCAGGCCGAGCTGGCGGGCGCGCTCCTGGAGGTTCGTGGCGCCGATGCCCAGGAGCCGCACGGGGCGCCGCCCGTTCGCCGCCCACGCCTCTTCGAAGAGCCGGGTGCCGGCCTCGAACAGCTCGTCGGCGAGGCCGACAGGGCGGGCGACGGTGGCCGACCGGGTGAGCGTCTCGAAGGGTGGGAAGCGCAGCTTGAGGGTGACGGTCCGGGCGCTCTTGCCAGCCTGGGCGAGCTCGGCGGCGATGCGTTCGGCCTGGCCGCGGATGACGGCGCGGAGGCGTGCGCGGTCGGGCTCGTCGTGGCTGAAGGTCATCTCGCGGCTGACGGACTTCGCCTCGCCGCGGCCGGCGAGCACGGGTGCATCGAAGACGCCGCGGGCGCGCTCGGCGAGTTCGCGGCCGTGGCGGCCGAAGCGGCCTTCGAGGACGGACGCGGGAATGGCCGCGAGTTGGCCGATGGTGGTGACACCGATGGCCGCCAGCGCCTCCGCCGTCTTCGGGCCGACCATCGGCAGGTCGCGGATGGGGCGCGGCGCGAAGAACTCGGCCTCGCCCCCGGGAGGCACGACGACGAGGCCGTCGGGCTTGCCGGCATCGCTCGCGACCTTGGACACGAGCTTGTTGGTGGAGACGCCGGCGGAGGCGGTGATGCCGATCTCCTCGCGCACGCGGCGGCGGATTTCGCTCGCGATCCAGGGGCCGTCGCCGAGGATGCGTTCGCAGCCGCGCACGTCGAGGTAGGCCTCATCGGCGCCGGCCGGCTCCACCAGCGGGGTGTAGTCGCGAAGGATGGCGTGGAACGCGCGGGAAGCGGGGGCGTAGAAGCGGAAGTCGCCGGGGAGGAAGACGGCCTGGGGGCAGAGCTGGCGGGCCCGCGAGCCGGGCATGCCGGAGCGTACCCCGAACGTGCGTGCTTCGTAGCTGCAGGTGCTCACCACGCCGCGGGCGCCGGGACCGCCGACGATGACGGGCAGGCCGCGCAGTTCGGGGTGACGCAGCAGCTCCATCGACACGAAGAAGGCGTCGAGGTCGACGTGGATGACGGTGGGCGCGGGCGAATCGGGCATACGAACTTCTGTTCGAGTATAGGCACTGGCACCCGCGGCCGGGAGACCCCGGAGACACGAAAAAGCCGGGATTGCTCCCGGCCTTCGTTCGTACGGTGTCGCCCTAGCGGCGCGGCCGTTCCCGGTCCCGCGCTTCGCTCCGCAGCTTCTTCTTGAGGAGCTTGCGAAGCCGTGCGGCTTCCTTCCGCTTCTTTTTCACGCTGGGCTTTTCGTAGTGGGCCCGGCGCCGTACCTCCGAAAGGATGCCATCCATCATGACGCGCTTGTTGAAGCGCTTGAGGGCGCCCTCGAAGGACTCGTTATCGCCGACGATTACCTCTGACAGAGTGCCGAATCACCCCACCTTCTTGCGAAGGGAATTGCCCACGCGGGGGCCGCAACCCAAACACGATACCAGACGGCCGCGCCGTCCGTCACTTGGCGGTGGCCAGGAACGCGGCCCGGCTAGCGTCGGACGGCGCCCAGCTCCTTCTCCAGCCGCTTGAGCAAACCGGTTTCGATGCGGGCGACCTCTTCGTCGGTGAGGGTCCGGTCCTCGGCCTGGTAGCGAACCGCGACCGCGAGCGACTTCTTGCCCTCGGGCACGCCCCGGCCGCGATACTCGTCGAAAATATCGGCCGTGATGCGGACCGTCCCGGAACGGTGGGAGCGCACGATATCGACGAGGCGGACGGCCGGGGTCGCCGTGTCGATCAGCAGGGCGAGGTCGTGGCGCATCTCGGGGAAGCGCGAGGGCGCGAGGTAGGCGGGCCGTTCGGGGAGCACGCGCACGAGGTCCTCGAGCCAGAGTTCGACCATGAAGACGGGCTCATCGATATCGAAGGCGGCGGCGGTGTCCGGGTGTACCTGCGCGACGACGCCCACGGGCTGTTTGCCCGAGGCGACCCGCGCCGTGTGCCCTTCGAGCAGGCCGAATTCGTTCGCGGCGGCGAAGGTGCCGGGGACGCCGAGCGCGCCCAGCACGGCTTCCGCGGCGCCCTTCGCGTCGAAGAAGTCGAGGCGATCGTCCCCGGCTTTCGCCCAACGAGCTTCGCGCGTGCCGCCGGCGAGGGCGCAGAACACCTTCCGTTCGTGCGGGAGGTCGGCCTCGACGGGCAGGAACTCCTGGCCCACTTCGAACATGCGCAGGGGGCCATCGTGCTGCCGGCGATTCGCGGCGTAAGTTTCGAGCAGGCCCGCGCGGAGGGAGGTGCGCAGGTAGGTGTGCCGCGCCGCGACCGGGTTCACGACAGACAACGGCGCCATGCGACGGACATCTCCCGGCGCCACGACGCGTTCCAGCTTCTGCTTCTCGGTGAGGCTGTAGGTGATGATTTCCTGGAACCCGAGGCCGACGGCAAGATCGCGCACGCGCTCGCGCAGGTCCTCGACGGGGCGCGGCTCGGGCTCTGGGAGGCTGCCGCGCAGCTTCGTGGCGGGCAGCTTGTCGTACCCGTGGATGCGGGCGACGTCCTCGATCAGGTCGTCGGCGATGAGCACGTCCGGCCGCCAGTACGGGGGCTGCACGCTGTAGCGATCGGGCGGGAGATGGTGACAGAGGAAGCCGAGGTCACTGAGGATGCGGCGAACCTCGTCGGGGCCGATGGCGTACCCGAGGACCTGCTCGATGCGCGCGGCGGGGAGGATGATGGTGCGCGGCGGCCGCTTGCCCGGGTAAACATCGATCACGCCCCGGGAGACGGTGCCGCCGGTCAGCTGTTCGAAGAGGTGGAGGGCGCGCTTGAGTGCGAACTCGGCCATTTCGGGGCCAAGCCCCTTTTCGAACCGGAGGCTCGCCTCGCTGCGGAGCTTGAGGTACATGGAGGTCCGGCGGATATTCCCGGGCACCCAGTTCGCGGCCTCGAGGAGGATGGTGCGGGTGGATTCGCTGACCTCGCTGTTGCCGCCGCCCATGACGCCGGCCACGCTCACGGGGCCTTCGCCGTCGCAGACGAGCACCATCTGCCCATCGAATTCGCGCTCGACGCCGTCAAGGGTGACGAGCTTTTCGCCAGGGACGGCGCGGCGCGCGATGAGCTGCTTGCCGCGCACGAGGTCGTAATCGAAGGCGTGCAGCGGCTGGCCGGTCTCGATCATGACGTAGTTGGTGATGTCGACGACGTTGTTGATGGGGCGCATGCCGTGGCGCAGGAGCCGCTCCTGCATCCACGCGGGCGACGGGCCGAGCGTGACGTCCTGGATCACGGACACCATGAAGCGCGGGCAGAGGTCCGGGTCCTGCACGGTGACGCTGGCGAGCGACTCCGTGGGCGGGCCGGCTTCGGAGTACTCCGTGGAGGGTTCGCGCAGGGGTCGCGAGACGAGCGCGGACACTTCGCGCGCGAGGCCGAGCACGCCGAGCAAGTCGGCGCGGTTCGCCCAGGTGGAGATATCGAAGAGGACATCCCCAAGCTGCTCGACGAGTGGGCGGCCTACGACGGCGTCGTCCGGGAGCACGAGGATGCCCTCGTGGCTGTCGCTGAGGCCGAGCTCCTTTTCGCTCAGGACCATCCCCGCCGATTCGACGCCGCGGATGGGGCGGAGCTTGAGCTTCGCGGTTTCGCCAGTGTGGCCATCGATGAGCACGGCGCCTTCGGTGGCGAAGGCGACCTTCTGGCCGGCCGCGATATTCGGCGCGCCGCAGACGACCTGCTGGAGGCCGGAGCCAGTCTCAACCGTGGCAAGGCGCAGGCGGTCGGCGTTGGGGTGGGGCTCGACCGCCACAACCTGTGCGACGCGGATTCGCTCCGGGTCCCAGCCCGCGCCGATGGTCTCCCAGCCCTCGACCTCCGCCGTGGCATCGATCAACCGCCGCGCAAGCTCGGGCACAGGCAGGTCGACATCGACGAATTCACGCAACCATGAGAGGAGTAATTTCACAAGAAGCTCCTGGCTGTTGGCTGTTGGCTATTAGGGTCCGACCTGGAGTCGGCGGATGAAGGAGACGAGCATGCGCTTGACTTCGGCCAGAGAGGTGTCGAGGCGCTCGTGCGTTTCGTGCGAGATGTAGCCCAGGTCCTTCGACAGGATCAGATGGTATTCGAGTTCGGTGGCTGAGCCGAGCGCGATCCCCAGGAATCGCCGGAATTCAGTCTCCCCGGGGCGTGCGGACCCCTCGGCGATGTTCGCGGGAATCGAGACCGCGGACCGGCGTACCTGGCTCGTGAGTCCGAAGCGCTCGTCGGTCGGGAAACCACCGGAAGCGTGGTACACGGCGAGCGCAAGTTGGTGCGCCTTCTGCCAGACCACCAGTTCCTGGAACGGTCGCACCGGTACCCTCTTTCCTGTCCCGTCGCGCGACGGGGTTGCCCCGCTAGTGGCCAGTAGCCAACGGCTAACAGCTGGCTAAAACTGCCCCAGGAAGCGGAGGTCGTTCGCGTAGAAGTGGCGGATGTCTTCGATGCCCCAGCGCAGGAGGGCGACGCGCTCGACGCCGAGGCCGAAGGCGAAGCCGGTGACTTTCGAGGAATCGTAGCCGGCGTTTTCGATGATCTCGGGGTGGACCATGCCGGCGCCGAGGATTTCGATCCAGCCGGTGCCGTGGCAGGTGCGGCATTCGGCGCCGGAACCCCGGCAGATGAAACAGTCCATGGCCATTTCGACGCCCGGCTCCACGAAGGGGAAGTAGCTGTGGTGGAAGATGACCTTGCGGTCCTGCCCGAACATCTTGCGGGCGAATTCGTAGAGGACGCCCTTGAGGTCACTCATGCGCACGCCTTCATCGACGGCGAGACCTTCGATCTGGGTGAGCATCCACTCGTGGGTGGCGTCGGTCGCCTCCTGGCGGTAGCACTTGCCGGGGACGATGACGCGCACCGGCGGCTCGGGCGTGCGCTCCATGACGCGGGCCTGGTTCGGCGAAGTGTGCGTCCGCAGGAGCATCTTCCGTTCGCCGTTGAGCAGCGTATCGACCCAGATCGTGTCCCACATGTCGCGCGCCGGGTGGTCCTCGGGACTGCGCATGGCGTCGAAGTTGTAGGCGCTCCATTCGACTTCGGGGCCTTCGGCGACGCGGAAACCCATCTCCTGGAACGCCTTGATGCAATCCCGGAGGGTCTGGGTAACGGGGTGGAGGCGGCCGATGGCCTGGGGCCGGCCGGGGAGTGTCACGTCCAGGGCGGCGGTCGTGCTAAGGGCTTTCAGGGCCGCCTGTTTCAGGCTCTCCTGGCGTTCGGCGAGCGCGGCTTCGAGGGTCTGCTTGACCGCATTCGCCGCCTGGCCGAAGGCAGCGCGCTGCTCCGGCGGCTGCTCGCGCACAGCGCGCAGGAGGAGGGTCACGCGCCCGTCCTGGCGGCCGAGCCAGCCGGCCCGCCAGCGTTCGAGCGCCGGTTCGTCCGTGGCTTCAGAAAGCGCGGCGAGCGCCTCCTCCCGGAGAGCGTCAGGGGATGCGGCGGAAGCTGTCATAGAGGGATCCAGTATATCGGGCGTGCTTCAATGGTCGCCCCGCTATAGTCGCGGCATGGAGCGCAGCGGCCCCGGCCCGAGGATTGGCCTCTGCGCCGCCTGCACCCACGCGAGGACGGTCCGCAGCGCGCGCGGGTCGACGTTCTGGTTGTGCGCGCTGGCGGCGGCCGACCCGCGCTTTCGCAAGTACCCGGCGCTGCCGGTGCTCCGGTGCGAGGGATTCGAGGAAGTTCAGGCGCCTTCGTGATCGTGCCCGTGCTCGAAGGCGGTCAGCCAGCCCGCGGCCTCACGTTCGAGCACGGCGATGACATCGTGGAAGGTCTCGAAGGGGTAGACCCGGGGGTGACCGCCATCGAGCCGGGCGAGGAGCGTGTCGCGAGCGAAGACGACCGGGGCGAGCCGGGCGGCTTCGACATCGGATGCACCATCGCCGCAGTACGCCACGAAGTCGCCGTTCGCACGGAAGGCGGCCGCGTACGAAAGCTTGAACCCTTCGCGCACCTCGATGCCCCGGGGGCTGACATAGCGTGCCCGCCAGCGGTAGGTCCGCGCCGTGCGCCCGCGATGGCGCGCGATGCGGTCGAGCCCGAGGTCATCAAGCACGGGGTCGACGGCAAGGTCGAAGCCGTTGCTGACCACCGTGAGCAGCCAGCCGTTCCAGTGCGCCCAGTCGGCGAGTTCGACGATGCCGGCGCGCGGGTGAGCGGTGGCGCGAGCGAACGCCGCGATGTCCTCCGGGCTGACGTCGATCGGAACGAGGTCGAGGGCGGCGATGTTGAACTCCTCCACCGAGAGGCGGCCGTCGTGGTACTGGCGTTCGAAGTCGCGCCAGCCCGGTTCGGCGAAGCGTTCGAGAACCGCGTGGGTGAGGTTTTCCAGCACGACGGTGTCATCGAAATCGAGGCAGAGGATGGCGGCCACGGGACCAGCGTACGCAACGGCGGCCCGTGCGGCGAAACCGGTCCCTCGTACACTGACCCGCGATGGATATCGCACGCGCGCGCTACCTGGTTTCGGCGGCCGGCCGGGAAGCGCTCGCGGCGGTGCCGGCATCGCTGGATGCGCGCGACCCGCTCCGCCTCGCCACCGAATTGCGAAAGGCGTACCCGCCGGCGGAGGCATCGGCACTGGCGGAGCAACTGAGCCTGCGAGCGCGGGCGGCGGGCCGCGGCATCGAGGGCGTGCTGCTGACCACCCACGGCCTCGAGATGATGACGCACCCGGTCGTGGCGGCGCGGCGCGCGGCGAGGCTCGCGGGAGCGGGATTGCCGGTGGTAGACCTGACCTGCGGGCTCGGGGGCGACCTGCGACCGGTCGCGGCGCTCGTCGCGCGGGCCGCGGGCCTCGAACGCGACCCCGTGACCGCGATCCTGGCGGCGGCGAACGTGCCGGGGGCCCTGGTCGCGAGCGGCGATGCCGGGCATCCCCCGTTCGCGGTCGGCGGCGCGGCGGTGGTTCTCGATCCCTCGCGGCGTGAAGGCGGGCCGCGCCGGTTCGACCCCGGTGCGTTTTCGCCGCCGTGGCACACCGCCGTCACGCTCGCGGAAGAGGCGCGCGTGGCGGTGCTGAAAACGGCGCCGGGGATCGAGGACCGGCACATCCCGGACGCGGCCGAGGCCGAGTTCGTCCAGCTCGGGCGGTCGATGCGGGAGGCGGCGCTCTGGTTCGGCGAAGGCTCCCGTGGGGGGCTGCGCCGTGCGGTGCTCCTCCCCGGCGATGTGGAACTCACGAGCGATGCGGCGGAGTGCGCGGGCGAGCCCGTCCCGCCCGGCGCCGTGGTGTTCGACCCCGAGTCCTGCGTGACCCGCGCGGGGCTGGTGCGGCACCTCGGCGCGCTCCTGGGCGCGCGGCTGATGGACGAGCAGGTGGCATATCTCACGGCGCCGGAGACGGCGTTCCATCCGATGGCGGCGACGTTCGCGGTGCTGGAGGTGATCCCGTTCGGCGTTGCGCGGCTGCGGCAGCGGCTCCGGGAGCGCGGATGGCGGCCGGCGGAGGTGCGCAGGCGGGCGTTCCCGGTCGAGCCGGAAGAGCTGCTGCGAATGCTCGGACGGCCCGAGGGCGACCCCGTGACGCTGCTCTGCACGACGTTGCGCGGCGCGCGGACGGTGTTCATCGCGCGGCGGGTGGAGCCACCGTTGAAGGGTCGAACGGCGGCGGTCGAAAACTGCTCAGGGGTGTAGACAATAACTGGGGCGGTTTGCTACCGTCTGCTACTGCCTATGCGGGTGAGCGTTTGCGCCGCCGGTGGGCGCCCGGCCTCGACCCGGGGAAGGAGCCAGCACAGTGGCGGTCATCACCCCATTCGATAACTACCTCGACCTGGTCGAGGCGGCGCGCGAACTCGCGATTCACCCGCAGAGCCTTCGCCGCCTGATCAAGCAGAAGAAAATCCCGGCGACGCTCTTTGCCGGGAAGTACCTGATCGAGCGGGACAAGCTGGAGATGTTCAAGAGCAACTACGACCCGCGGCCGGGGCGCAAGCCGATTCGCCGCCTGCTCTAGAACCGGGTGCTCGAAACGCGGAGAGGCGGAAGCCATGACGGCTCCCGCCTCTCGTCGTGTTCGAAGGATGCGCCCGGTCAGCTGAAGGACGGGCTAATCGTACCGTTGCTGATGAGGGCGACGAAGGTGATCATCGCGACGACTTCGACAAAGAGGACGAAGCCGACGATCCCGGCCCACATGAGCTGGGTGGTGCCGCGCGTGGAGAGCACGGGGATACCGAAGATGATGTTGGACGCGAGGAAGATGACCAGGCAGATCACGCCTGCGTCGTTGGCACTCATCAGGAAGGGCAGGATGGCGAGCATGGATTCTCCGGTCGTTCGGCCTGTGCGCGTTCGCGCCGTCGCGGATCATACCCGCCCGATTCGTTAAGGCGAACCCTGATCCCCGGGCGTCCGCGCCTTTGTCCGGAAATCGGCCACGGCGGCGCGAAGGACGTCCGCGGCGAGCACGCTGCAGTGCACTTTGTCGCGCGGGAGACCACCAATGCCCTCGGCGATGGCTTCGCGGGTGAGCGCGTCCACCTGGTCGAGGGTCCAGCCGGTCACCATCTCGCTGGCGAAGGAGCTGGTGGCGATGGCGGGCGGGCAGCCCCGGGTTTGCCAGCGGACCTCGGCGATGCGGCCGTCCTCGACGCGGATCATGACGCGCATGCGGTCACCGCAGACAGGGTTAGACTTCGAAGCCTCGCCGTCGGGATCGGGTAGCTCACCCGCGTTGCGCGGGTTCTGGAAATGCTCCATCACGAGGTCGCCGTAGGCTGCCACAAAGCCATTCTTGGAATCGCGGGGGGCGCGCGTCAATGGCGGGCGCCCCAGGGCGGACTGTCCAGAAGTTGTCCTCGAGCTGACCACGATGTCCGCGTTGTGACGCCTAGACTCGTCGGGTGAATCGCCGTGCCAGCTTTCGCCGGGCCGGGACGGCCCATGCCGGGTCGCGCGGGTGAGCGACCGGTTTGAGCTGCTTGAGCGGGTGGGACGGGGCGGCATGGGGACGGTGTGGCGCGCCCGCAACACCGCGACGGGCGCCACGGTGGCGCTCAAAATCCTCCACGAACAGTTCGCGGACGACCCCTACTTCGTGCAGCGGTTCGAGCGTGAAGTCGATGTGACGCAGCGGATCGATTCGCCACACGTGGTGCGGACTATCGGATTTGGGATTCGCGACGGCCGGCCGTACATGGTGATGGAGCACGTCGACGGCCCGTCGCTCCAGGGCGTGCTCCGTGAGCGCGGCGCCATGCCGTGGCCCGAGGCGAAGGCGGTCATCCGGCAGCTGGCGTCGGGGCTCCAGGCCGTCCACGCGGCCGGCGTGATCCACCGCGACATCAAGCCATCGAACGCGCTGGTGGCACCGGACGGGACAGTGAAGCTCGCCGACTTCGGTATCGCGAAGGCGTTGGACCTTACGGCGCTGACGGGAGCGAGCACGACGATGGGCACGCCCGCGTACATGGCGCCCGAGGGCACGGCAAGCGCCGAGGCGGACATCTACGGCCTTGGCTGCGTGGCGTTCGAGTTGCTCGCGGGCAGGCCGCCGTTCACCGGCGAGAGCCAGGCCGAGATCGTGGTCAAGCACATCCGCGAAGAACCGGACCTCGATGTCATTCCGCAGGAGGCCCGCACAGTCGTGGGATGGATGTTGCGAAAGGAGCGGGCAGCCCGTCCGGCGGCCGCCGATCTGCTCGCGGCCCTCGATGGCTCGCGCGTGCCGCCATCGCACGGGGGCCCGTCGCCGCGGCTGCCGATCCGCCTGGCGCTGCTGGTTGGTTCGGTCGCGATTGGCGTCGCGGCGGTTGGAGGATGGCTCGTCATCGGGCGCGGGGGCGAAGAGCGCGCCGGCGCGGCGGACGGGGACGCAACCACAAACGTGCCGCCGCCCACGGCAAGAAGCACGGGCGGCGATGCCTCGCCGTCGCCGACGGCCACCGTGCCCGGCGTCAGTCCCACGCCGGCGCCACCATCACCTTCGCCGGAGCCCGGCAAGACAACTGGCGCCGGCACGGGCGGCGAAAGCACCACCCCTGGGCCGGCCGCTACCCCTCCGCCGCCAACGCCAACGCCCGCGGCGACGGCAACCCCGGCCCGCACGGCGACGCCAGCGCCAACGGCCACCGCAACCCCGGAGCCGCCCACGCCCGCGGCCACCGCCGACGCCCGGGCATTCGCCTTCGAGCCGAACGGAGGCGCGTACCCAACCCCGGGGGAGATCGAAATCTGCTGGAAGGGCACGCCCATCGGGGCGCGGTTCTTCGTGACGATCGAGCAGACGGCGCCGGTCACAGGCCCGGAGTGGAGCAACGAATACGTTGCGACGCAGTACACGACGTGCCGGTTCGTGCCGGTGCTTGCGCGCGACGGGCCCGACGTCCGGTACCACGCCATCGCCCGGAACGACGCCGGCGCCATCGTGGGCGAGCAGAGCTACTCCTTCCGGACATATCCGCTGCCGACGGCCGTGACGGCGCCCGAGATCCTCTCCGTCGAGGGCCCCTCGTCGGCGCGACTGGGCGAGAGTGCCGTGATTCGCCTGCGCTGGCGTGACGCCGATGGCAACGCCACGACGGTGACGCTGGCAGTGGAGGAAGCGGTGCACACCGGCACGGAAGAACCGTTCCGCGACTCGCGGGCGGTCGGACACCTCACGCCGGACGAGCAGCGGGCCGGGTCGAGCAGCGCGTTCGGGCTCATCTGCCAAAGCGTGGACCCGGAACCGCACCGCCTGGTCATCACCGTCACGGACAGCGCCGGGCTCACGGCGACGCGGACGCTGACTTTCGCATGCCTGGCCTGATGGCGGGCGGAGATTTGGAGCGGGAGACGAGGCTCGAACTCGCGACATCCTGCTTGGAAGGCAGGCGCTCTACCACTGAGCTACTCCCGCGCCGCGTGCGGTACCGGGAACGACTGCCAGGTAGCCCGTTCCGGGCCCCCGCGGCGATCCCGGCGAGCACGTCGCGATTGTAACAGAGCGCGGCGCGGCACCCTCCCGGCGCAGCCACGCGGCGCCGGGAGGGTGGCCCGCGACGTCCGTTAGTCGCGGGGCGGGAAGCCTCGCTGGAGCAACTCCTTCGCGTGCGCGACGCCTTCCATCCGCCGTTCGCCGCCCGGTCCCACGAGCGGGTCCGCGCGAATGACCGAGTTCACGAAGTAGGTCTGGTAGGCGGAATCGGAGAAGGCCGTGAAGCCCTGCACGTCCTGGCAGTTGTTGATCGAGAACTTGATCTGCTGGTTGGAGAAGCGCGAGGTTTCGGCGACGCGGTTGGCGTAGGCGAGCGTCTCCCGTTCGAGGTCGTCCGGGGCGAAGATGCGGTTTACGAAGCCGTAGTCGTACGCCTCGCGCGCCGTGATGAAGCGGCTTTCGAAGAGGATCTCCTTGGCACGGCGGGTGCCCAGGTCCCAGGGTGCGGTGAAGTACTGGGTGTGCGAGGGCAGGAAGAGGGCGTTGTCCGCGGCGAAGACGAAGTCCATGGCCGAGGCGAAGATCCAGCCGCCGTAGATGCAGTAGCCGTGGACCATGGCGATCGTCGGGAGCGGGATGTTCCGCCAGCGCATGGAGGCTTCGTACCAGTACGAGCGGGCGCTCTTGTAGCGCGATTCGGGCTCACGCGTCTGGCCCCGTTCCTCGCGGTCGGCGATGGAGTCGGGGGTCCCGAGGTCGTGGCCGGCGGAGAAGCTCGGGCCGGCCCCGCAGAGGATGATGACGCGGGTCGCCGGGTCATCGACCGCCCGTCCGAAGGCGTCGTCCATCTCCTCGACCATGCGGGGCGGTTGCGAATTGTGGTAGCGCGGGCGGTTCAGGATGACGCGGGCGACGGGGCCGGGCTCGAAGATGATGTCACGGTATTCCACGGTGCTGCTCCTTTATGTGGCTCTCTGGCGGGTGATCTCACGCGGGCGGCGGGCCCGCACCGATGATGCCTTTGGCCTCCAGGGCGGCGAGCTCGGATTCGCCGAGGCCGAGGATTCGCCGGAGTACGTCGTGGCTGTGCTCGCCGTGCCCGGTGGCCGGCATGCGAATGCGCCCGGGAGTGGCGGTGAGGTTCGCGATGATGCCGGGCATGGGCGCCGGCGGGATGCCTTCGGGCTGCGGCACGGACTGCAGGTAGCCGCTCGCGTTCAGCTGGGGACAGGCGAGCACGTCCGGCATGCTGCGAATGCGCGCCGCGGGGACGCCCTTCGCACACAGCAGCTCTTCGACGGCCGGCGCGGGCCGCGAGGCCGTCCACGCGGCGATAGCGGTATCGATCGCGTCCTCGCGCGCACGCCGTGCCTCCACGGAGCAGAGCGCCTGGTCGCGAAGGGCGGGCGCATCGACGGCGTCGCGGAGGTTCGCCCAGTCGCTTTCGTCGCGCACGGAGATGGCGACCCATTCGTCGTCCCCGGCGCAGGGGTAGATACCGTTGGGGACGAGGTGGAGGTCGCGGTTGCCCACGCGGGCGAGCTCGGGGAGGGTGTCGCTCGCGAAAAACTCACCGAGCATGGCGATCATCGATTCGTGCTGGGAGACTTCCATGTGGGCGCCGTTGCCCGTCGTCGCGCGGGCGTGGAGCGCGGTCAGGACGGCGGCGGCGCCATTCAGGCCGGCGACGGCATCGGGGTACATGACGCCCGAGACCTGCGGCCGCCCGCCGGCTTCGCCCAGCAGCGAAGCGTTCGCCGACATCGGTTCGATGGTGCCGCCGATCCCGGGGAAGTCCTTGTACGGCCCGGAGAGGCCGAACGCCGGCATCGAGAGCAGGATGATCCCGGGGCGGACGGCGTTCAGCACGTCGTACCCGATGCCAAGGTTGCTGAGGACGCGCGGGGTGAAGTTCTCGGTGACGACGTCGGCGGTCTTCGCGAGGTCGAGGAAGAGGGTCCTGCCTTCGGCGGTGTTGAGGTCGAGGGTAATGCCGAACTTGTTCCGGTTCACGCTGTTGGCCAGGTACGAGCGGTTGTACGGCCGCTCGCCCGGGCCATCGGTGGGGTAGCAGGGAAGACCACGAGAAGCGACGAAGCCGCCACGCCACGGGTCCGGGCGCGAACGCGACTCCACCTTGATGACTTCGGCGCCGAGGTCCGCGAGCAACTGCAGCCCGTACGAACCGGCCCATGCCTGCGTGAGGTCGAGGATGCGAACGTGTTCGAGCGGCATGCGGCTCATTCGAGGCCTCCCTCGGCGCCCAGCGGCGCAAGGATGCGCGCGGTATCGGCGCCCAGGACGGGGAGTTTACGTTCGGCGGTGGGCGGCTGGTTCGCGACCCGGAAGCCCGGCCCGGGAAAGACGCGCTTTGCGCCTGGTGCGCCGGCGAGGGTATCGAAGCTCCCGCGCTGCATGAGGTGCGGGTCGTGAGGGAGGTCCGCGGGGGTCATGAGCATGCCGCAGGGGACATGCACCATGCAGAGCTCTTCGAACACCTCGCGGCGGGTCTTGTTCGCGAGCACCGGCGCGAGCAGGGCGCGGATGGCGGGCATGTTCGTGCGGCGGTTCGCTTCGGTGAACTTCTCGGCTTCGGCCGGATCGATGGTGATGCCCCAGACATCGAGGATGGTTTCCCAGGAGCGCTGGGCGGAGATGATGATGCTGACCTGCCCGTCGGCGCAGTCGAAAAGGAAGCCGTCGGTGCTGGGGTGGCGGTGCGGAGCGCCGTCCTGGTAGGAGCACTGGAGCACCGAGGGGCTCAGCACGTTGACCATCGCTTCGAGCGCGGACACTTCGACGGCCTGGCCGTGGCCGGTCTGGTCGCGATTGGCGAGAGCGGCGAGCGATCCGATGTAGCCGGCCAGCGCGCCAACGATGGCGGCCTGGTTCCCCGGTTCGCGCAGCGGCTGGCGGCCCGCCTGACCATTGATGTAGCACATGCCGGACAGCGCGGAGACGATGAGGTCGGTGGCGGGCCGTTCGGCGAAAGGCCCGCTGCTGCCGAGGTCGGTGAGGACGGTATGGACCAGCCGCGGGTGCCGGGTGGCAGCGTCACGGAGCGCGGCGGCTTCGGCGGGCCCTTCGAAATCCGAGACGAGGACATCGGCGCGAGCGAGGAGGCGGCTGAGCAGCACCTCGCCCTCGGGGATGCGCCAATCGATGACGACGCTCGCCTTGCCGCGGTCGAGCCATTCGGACAACGGCGCGTCGCCGGTGTCCGGCAGGCTCAGCCTGACGACTTCCGCTCCCGCATCCACAAGGAGCTTGCCGCAGAATCCGGACTTGACCGTCGTGCCGGCCTCAATCGCAACGAGGCCGGCGAGTAAGGAAATGCCCATGGGTTTGCTCTTGCTCCGATTGAGGTGGATCAGGCCCGGCGTTGCCGCGGGTCGAGGATGTCTCGCAGGCCGTCTCCCAACAAGTTGAGTGACAGGATCAGGATGAAAATGGCGGCGCCGGGGAAGCTCATGAGCCACGGAGCCTGGTAGATCAGGGCGAAAGAGTCCTTGAGCATCGCGCCCCAGGTGGGGGTGGGGGGCCGCACCCCAACGCCGAGGAAGCTGAGCCCGGCCTCGGCGAGCACCGCGCCGCCCATGCTGAGAGATGCCACGACGATCATCGGGGCGATGGCGTTGGGGAGGATGTGGCGCAGCATGATGCGCGTGTGCCCCGCGCCGAGCGCGCGCGCGGCCATCACGAAGTCGGCCGAGCGGAGCGAGAGGACGCGGCTGCGCATCACCCTCGCGTAGCCGGGGAACGCGGCGATGCCGAGTGCCAGCGCGACGGTGAAGAAGGACGGTTCGAGGACAAGGACCAGCGACAGCGCGAGCAGAAGGCCGGGGATGGCCATGAAGGTATCCGTCACGCGCATGAGCAGGGCATCGACCATGCCGCCGAAGTACCCGCCGATCATCCCCGTGGGGAGCCCCAGCAGGCCGGCCACGAGGACCGCGCCGAGACCGACGCCCAGGGACACGCGCGAGCCGTAGATGACGCGGCTGAAGACATCGCGCCCGAAGCGGTCGGTGCCGAAGAAGTGGTCGGCGGAAGGGGTGTTCAGCGACGCGAGCCCATCCGCTTCGGTCGGGCCGTAGGGTGCGATGACGGGAGCGATGACGGCCATGAGCACCATCAGCCCGATGATGCAGGCCGAGATGGAGGCGAGCGGGTAGCGCCGGAACGTGTGCCCGGCGCGGCCGGCGAGACCGCGCTTGCGCGCCACCGGGAGCCCGAGCGTGGCCGGGAGAGACAGTTCGTCGTTCATCCGCGCCACCCCTAGGAGTACTCGATGGTCGGGTCGAGAAGGGTGTAAAGGATATCGACGAGCAGGTTCACGGCGACGGTGATGATCGCGAAGACCACCACGATCGCCTGCAGCGTCGGGTAATCGCGTGCGGAGATGGACGCGACGGCGAGGCGTCCGATGCCGGGGACGCTGAACATGGATTCGACGATGACGCTCCCCTCGAGCAGCCCGGCCATGCGCAGCCCGGCCACGGTGACGACGGGGAGGAGGCTGTTGCGGAGCGCGTGCCGGATGACGACGGAATGGCCCGGGAGGCCCTTTGCACGGGCGGTGCGGATGTAGTCGTAGCGCAGGACCTCGAGAAGGCTCGAACGGGTGTGGCGCATGATCGGCGCGGCGATGGTCATCGCGAGGACACCGGCGGGCATCGCCAGGCGCTTCGCCGCCAGCGCGGGGTCGTCCCAGATGTTGACGAAGCCGCCAATGGGAAGCCAGTGCAGCTCCACCGTGAAGACCCAGATAAGCAGCATCGAGGAGACGAAGGTGGGCACGGCGATGCCGGACATGGCCACGAGGGTGACGAGCGTGTCGATGATCGAGCCCTGGCGCAGCGCCGCGATGATGCCGAACGCGACGCCGATGATGAGGCCGAGCACCAGCGCCACGAGGCCCAGCTGCACGGAAGCGATGAGGCGCGAACGGATTTCGCCGGTGACCGCGAGGTGATTGCGAGCAGACTTCCCGAAGTCGCCGCGGATGGCATCCCAGGCCCAATCGCCGTACTGCACGGGGATCGGGCGGTCCAGGCCAAGGCTCGCTTTGAGTTCCTCCACCTGTTTGGCGTCGTAGCCGGCCACGGATTCGCCCGTGAGCGCCGCCACGGGGTCCCCGGGAAGGGCCCGCATGATCGCGAACACGAGCATGCTCACGAGCACGACGACGAACAGCGACTGGGAGGTGGAACGGATGACGTACCGCGTCATGAACAGTCTCCCTCGCCGGCCCACGCCCCTGAGGGGGAAACGGGGGCGTGGGCCGGCAGGCGGGCTGGACTCAGGCGAGCCAGGCCGTGCGAAGGTCGGGGTTCGTCCGGTTCTCGCGGAGCGGGACGATGCCGCGGAGCTTCTTCGAAACGCCGTAAAACACGGGGTTGGTGATCGTCCAGGCGCGGTAGGACTCGTCGTAGGACTTCTTCAGCATCTGCTGATAGAGCGCCTTCCGGTCCTTCTGCTCGAAGGCGGTCTCAACCTTCGTGATGAGCGCGTCCCACTCGGGGTTGTTCGGCTGGCCCGGGTTGTACTTGCCCTTCGAGCCCATGCGCGTGAGGAAGTACTGGTAGAGTTCGCCGCCCTCGGTCGGGCCGCCGGCCGTCGCGAGGGGGTACTCGCCCTTGGTGCGGAACTTGTCCTGGTACACGGCGAGTTCGAGGTTGTCGATGGTGAGGCGGATTTTCACCTTCGCCAGCTGCTGCTGGATGGCCTCCGCCTGCGCGGGCGCATAGGTCGCAATCTTGAGGTCGACACCGTCGGGGTAGCCCGCCTGGCCGAGCGCTTCGGCGGCCTTCTTCGGGTCGTACTGGTACCGGGGAACGGACGAGTCGAGGACCCAGGAATCGAGTGTCAGGCACTCCGTCGCGGGCTGCCCGAGGCCGAAGGCCAGCTGCTTGTTGATCTCGTCGCGATTGATCGCGTAGTTGATCGCCTTGCGCAGGGCGACGTTGTCCGTGGGGGCGCGGTTGGTCACGAACTCCACGACCTGCCAGGAGGCCGCGGGGACTTCGAAGGCGGTCGCACCGTCGGACGACTTGAGCTGGGCCACGCTGCCGAGGTCGACGACGTTGACGAGCTGCACATCGCCCGAAAGCAGCGCCGCGACGAGCGCCTCGGGCTGCGGAATGATCTTATTGATGATGCGGTCGAGGTACGGGAGCTGGTCGCCGTTCGGGGCCTTGATGGGCCACTCGGGGTCCTTCACGAAGACGGACTCGCCGTCCTGGGTGATCTTTTCGACCTTGTAGGGGCCCGCGGAAACCGGCTTCTTGGTGAACTCGTCCTGGCCCATCTTGGTGAGCGCCGTCGGGGAAACGAGGTAGCTCGAAGGCGCGAACGACGACAGGAAGAGGGCGTTCGGGCGCTCAAGCTTCAGGACGGCGGTGAACTCGTCCGGGGTCTCGACGTTCTTGATGAGCGACATCGCCGGGCGGACGGGGGCGTTGAGCTTCGCATCCTTGCCGCGCTCGACCGCGAACTTCACGGCCTCGGCGTTCACGGGCGTGCCGTCCGCGAACTTGATGTCTTTCCGAAGCTTGAGCGTGACGGTCGAGGTATCGGGCTGCTCAAGCGACTCGGCCATGTAGGCCTTGATAGTGTCGCCGTCGTAGCGGAGGAGGGTTTCGGCGTAGAGGCGGGTGAAAACCGGGTCGTTACCACCGCTGGAACGCTGGGGGTCGGCGAAGGCGAGGTTGCCGGCGCGGGCCATGGTGAGCGTGCCGCCACGCTTCACGGCCTGCGTAGGTGCCGCTGACGCGCCGGGAGCGGCGCCCGGTTCGGAGGATGACGAGCTGTCGTCGTCGCCGCCGCAACCGACGGTCAGCGCCGCGGCGAGGCCGCCGCCGAGGAGGCCCGTCCCGGCGAGGAACCGCCGCCGGGAGCTGCTGGAGTTACGCCGAAGCCAATAGTTCTCACGATCCACAGTACATTCCCTCTTTGGCGCGCGCCGTCGAATCCGGGCGGGCACGGGGGGATGCTACTGAGGAAGCGGCTCTGCGTTAACTTCGGAGTCTCCAAGAAATCATGGACGGGCAGCAACATCTCCGATGGGTGCGCGGGTCGCCGCGCGGAACCCTTCGCGAAGGATGGAGAGGAAGCGCTTCGCGCTCGCACCGAGGTCCTCTTCGGAGAGGTACACGGCGCACAGGGGGTACGACGCCGCGAAATCCCGGACGCGCAACTCCACGACGGCCCCGGACGTCAGGTCACCGGACACAGCCTGCTTGACGATGAAGGCCGGTGAGCCCATGGCGAGCGCGAGCGTTTTCGCGGCGATGGAGCTGTCGGTCTGGGCGGAGTAGACGACGTGGTGGCCCGGGTTCCGCGCGAGCCAGTCGTCGATGGCCATCCTCGCGCTCCCGCCGGCGTAGCCAATCAGGGGGAAAGCGGTAAGGTCCTCGAACGTCAGGTCACGCCCGGCGAGGGGGTGCCCGGGGGGCGCGATGGCGATGATTTCGTTGCGCGCGACGGTTTCGTAAACCAGTCCCTCGGCGGCGAACGCCGTGCCGAAGAAGCCGAAATCGATATCGCCGGCCCGCAACGCTTCGATCGCCTCGGCCGGATGGCGGCTCTGAAATTCGACCGCGACGTCCGGGTCCTCGGCGCGCAGGCGTTCGGTCGCGGTCGAGAGGTTGCCAAAGTACGAAAGCGCGCCGATGCGGACGCGGTGGGCGGACTGGACGCGGCGTGCACGGTCCCTCGCGCGGTAGTCATCGAAGGCGGCGGCGACCGTCTGGGCGAAGGCATAGAGTTCGCGGCCCGCCGGCGTGAGGAGGACTTCCTTGCCGTTCACGAAGAAGAGTTTCGCCGCGCACTCGGTCTCAAGCTGGCGCACCTGGCTGTAGACGGCCGGCTGGGTGAGAAACAGGCGCTCGGCGGCACGCGTGTAGCTGCGTTCATCGGCGACGCACTTGAAGCTGAGGAGCTGGTCGATCTTCATGCGTGTTCCAGGGCCGATCGTGCTCCCGCCGGGGGAGGCGGCAGACAATTCTACCGCGACCCCACGCCGCCCGTGCCGGCGTTCATGCCCGCGCCACCGGTGTCAGGTCGCAGCGGCGAGGATGGCACCCGTGGAGACGATGCCGCGGGCGGCGAGCGATTCGACTTCGGCCTCACTGAGGGCGAGTTCGCGCGCGAGGACATCGGCCGTATGCTCGCCGAGCAGCGGAGCTGGGATGACGGGAACGTCGGATTCGCTCAAATGGATCGGCGGAGCGGGCATCTTCACGGTGCCACGTCCCTTGTGCTCGTAGGTGATGATCTGCCCGCGCTCGATGAGGTGGCGGTCTTCGAGGATGTCGTTGGTGTCGTAGACGGCGCCGACGGGGACGCCGAGCGGCCCGAGGTACTCCATGACTTCGAACTTGGTGCGCTCCCGGGTCCACTTCGAAATCTCGGCATCGAGTTCGTCGCCGTGGCGGTTGCGCGCCGGGGTGGTGGCGAAGCGCTCATCGGCGGCGAGTTCGGGCCGGCCGATCGCGGTCATGAGCGCATCGAACATGCGCTGGGTGACGGGCATGAAGAAGACCCAGTCATTGGGGCCGCCGGGTGCGCAGGGGTACAGGGCCGTGGGCGAAACGGAGCGGTTGCCGCGCCGGGGGATGACGCCGCCGTCGTACCGTTCGCGGTAGGACATCTGCGTCTTCATGAAGTTGACGATGGTCTCCTGCATGGACACTTCGACGACCTGTCCGCGGCCCGTGCGAAGCTTTTCGACGTAGGCGGCGAGGATGCCGAGCGCGGCGTGGTTGCCCGTGCCGGTATCGGCGAAGGTGGCACCGGGGCGCATGGGCGGGCCATCGGCTTCACCCGTGATGCTGAACGAGCCGCCGGCGGCCTGGGCGACCCAGTCGAAGCACTTGTAGTCCTTGTACGGACCGGTCGTGCCGAAGCCCTTGATGGTGGCGTAGATGACTCCGGGGTGATGCTCCTTGAGCACGTCGTAGCCCAGGCCAAGGCGCTCCATGGTGCCAAGGGAGAAGTTTTCGAGGACGACATCGAAGTTCGGGAGGAGGCGCAGGAAGAGGTCGCGGCCCTCCGCGCGGGCAAGGTCGAGGGCAAGGCTCCGCTGGTTGTGGTTGAAGCTGAGGAAGTAGAGCGAGTCCTTGCCGCCCTCGGTGTGGCGGCCGGAATCGCCGCCGCGCGGGGTTTCGACCTTGACGACATCGGCGCCGAACCAGGCCAGGTATTGCCCGGCGCTGGGGCCGGCTTCGTACTGGGTGAGGTCGAGGACTTTCATCCCCTCAAGGGCGGCCATGGCGTGCCTCCGGTGCTTTGGCGGCAGTCTAGCGATTTCCGCGCACGCCGTCAGCGCATTCGATAGCTCCATGGGCGTTTCGTCTATACTTCTGGCGCCCGCAGGATCATGCCGGACCGCGTTGACACCCTGGCTGGTGCCGGGACGAATCGCCGATCGTGTCACCGCGGGCCGGGTACCGGTGCGGGCGCAACAAAAGGGGGGACTCATGAAAGCCGCCGTTATGTACGGTATCAACCAACCGCTCGTGCTCGAGGACATCGAGATCGACGAGCCCCAGCACGGCGAAGTGCTGATCAAGACCGCCGCAAGCGGTGTCTGCCACTCGGACTTGCACTTCATGGAGGGCAGCTATCGCTACCCGGTGCCGACGGTGCTCGGGCACGAATCGGCGGGCGTCGTGGAGAAGGTCGGCCCTGGGGTCACGCGGGTGAAACCGGGGGACCGTGTCGTGGTGGCGTTCGTGACGTCTTGCGGCGCATGCGATTACTGCGTGGTTGGAAAGCCATACCTGTGCGGCAACTCGGCGGCGCTTTCGCGCATGGGGCGAATCAAGCTCAAGGGCCAGCCCATCCCGCAGTTTTCGAACATGTCGGCGTTCGCCGAGTACCAGCTGGTGCACCAGAACGCCTGCGTGATCGTGCCGGACGACGTGCCCATGGAAGTGGCGGCACTCGTGGGCTGCAGCGTGATGACGGGCGTGGGCGCGGTCACGAACACGATGAAGGTGCCCGTGGGATCGACGGTGGCGGTGGTGGGCGCGGGCGGCGTCGGCCTGAACATCATCCAGGGTGCGAAGCTGGCGGGCGCGTCGCGCATCATCGCCGTCGACCTGTTGGAGAATAAGCTGGCGGCGGCCCGGGAATTCGGCGCGACCGATGTGGTCGATGCCTCGAAGGGCGACGCGATCCAGCAGGTGCAGGGGATCACGGGCGGCGGCGTCGATTACGCCTTCGAGGCAATCGGGCTCGCGAAGACGGCGGAGCAGTGCTGGGCGATGACCAAGCGCGGCGGCAAGGCCGTGGTGGTGGGCATGATCCCGATCGGGGCGTCGGTGAGCCTGCCGGGGCCGGACTTCATCTTCGCGGAGAAGTCGATCCACGGGTCGTTCTATGGTTCGACGCGGCAGACCTACGACATGCCGTGGCTCATGGAGCTGTACCGGCAGAAGCGGCTCAAGATCGACGAGCTGATTTCGCGGCGGTACACGCTCGACCAGATCAACGAGGCCTACGCGGCCCTGAAGAACGGCGAAGTGAACCGCTCGGTGATCACCTTCTAAACGGCCTGGCCGGGAAGCACAGCAGGGGCGCCCCGGATGGGGCGCCCCTGTTTCGTGGCTGGCAGGGAGGGCTCAGCGGCCGAAGAGCCCGCCGAGCTTCTTGCCGATATCGCCGCCGGCCGCGCCGCCGAGAATGCTCGCCGCCATCTCCGGGCGTTCCTTGAGGAAGCCGGTGATGGTTTCGATGGCCTTTTCGGCCTGCTCGCGGCTGATACCGGTGCGTTCGACCAGCAGGTTGATGAGCTGGTCCATCGCTAGTGGCTGACGGCCGGCGGGAGGGTCTTGGCGTCGGCGACCCAGGCCTCGACCTGGCTGAGGGCGGGCGGACGGCGAACGAGGTTCTTGGCGGTGTTCACCTCGAGCATCTTCGCGTGCAGGTTGTCCGCGCGGCGGGTAGCGAGTTCCTTGACGGTGTCGACGCCGGCGGCTTCGAGGAGGTCGGAGTATTCGGAACCGACGCCCTTGACGCGCATCAGGTCGGCGCGGTTGACCCATTCGAGGATCTGGCTGGTCTTGAGCCCGGTCTTGCCGGCGAGTTCTTCGCGGCCCTTGGAGGTGCCGCCCGCGGCGAGCAGGGCCTCAACGGTCGGGATGCCGGCGCCTTCGAGGGTGGCGGCGTGCTTTTCGCCGATGCCTTCGATTTCGACAATCTTTGCCATGAACGACCTCTCCCCGCGGAGTGTGGGTGAGCGGAGACGGTAGCAGTCTAAGCCTGCAAGGCCGCGAGACCCAGACCAAAAGAAACATCGGTGAGAACCCGTACAACCCTTGACATTGCGGCGTGCGTCCGGGAATGCCGACGAGGCCCCGAGACACGCCGGGCCCTGGATAGTTGTTTTCGATTGGTCACATTGACGCGAGCAGCATCAGGCCGGTAGAACAGCGGTACGGCCGTCGAGGCCAATCCCGTCTCCGGGGACGTGGGCAGTCGCGGTATCGCGCCGAGGGGCGCCCACGTGTCCATTCGGGGAGCCGGCACCCACCGCCGGCTCCCCGTCCCGCTTCGCGGTGCTTTGGAGCGCGGCGCTGATACACTGAGGCCATGGGCGATTAGCTCAGCGGCTAGAGCGCCTCGTTTACACCGAGGATGTCGGGGGTTCGAGACCCTCATCGCCCACCACTCTCAGCTTCGACCGCCCTGTCCTTTCTCAATCTGTCATATTACGAAACTACGTTGGCCGCAAATTGGGCGCAACCCGGTCCGCGAGAAGTCCCGGGCACCCCTCCCAAGATAAAGTCCGCATACCGGTTGGCGGCTACTTTCTGAACTTCAGTGCGGGGAGCTCGAAGAGGTCCAGCGTGGCCCGCACGCCGCGGCCGAACGTTCACAAATGCCGCCGGATGGGGCTACGGGTAGGTGAGCGCGAGCACGATCGATGGCGCGACGCTGAAGCCGTTCCAGCCCCACGACCACACCCAATAGAAGTAGAAGCTCGCCGGGTTCCGGCCACTGTCGGCGTACGCGGTCGTCCCGGCCGGGAGCCACTCCACGACCTCCCAGGCACCGCCGTCCGACCGGAAGAGGATGAACCCGAGCTCGTTCGCCGACGCATCGTTCCAGGTCACGCTGACCGACGTTCGCCCGGTCGCGACCGCCGCCAAGTTCGCGGGTGCGTTTGGTGGCCCGCCCGGCGTCGTGACCTGTGCCGCCGTGCTCCACGTGCCGCCGGCGAGGTTGCTCGCCACCACCCAATAGAAGTACAGCGTCGAGGGCTCCAAACCCACGTCATCGAATGCCAGCTGCGAAGCGGGCACCACGCCGGCGACGACCACGGGATTCCCTTCGCCCCACTTCCAGCGATAGACCGCGAACGCGACCGTCGCGCCCGCGGAGCCATCGTCCCAGGACAGGTGCGCGCCCGGCCCGGCGATCGGCGTTGCGGTCACGTTCGTCGCCGGAGCAGGAGGCCCGGCCGCGACCGCGAACGGTGCCGAGGTCGCGGCTGTGAGCGCCGGGTTCGCGGTCGCACGAAGTGCGTAGCCGGTGTTCGCCAGGTCCACGCGGCAGCCTGCGAAGGTGGCCACACCCTGCGCCACGGTCCGGCTCAGCCCGCCTGCGCAGGTCAGCACGGCGCCGCGTGCATTCTCCAGCGAAAGTGTCACGACGGTCGCGCCGTCGCTCGTCACGGTCGTGCCATTGGCGTCGCGTACCGCCACGGCCGGCTGGGTGGCGAAGGCGGCGAACGTGTGCGCATCACCGGGCGACGACATGAACGCGAGGTTCGTCGCGCCCGCGGCGAACACGACCGCCACCGGCGTCGCCGCTTCGGTGGTGGTGCCGTCGCCCAGTTGGCCGGAGCCGTTCGGGCCCCAGCACCGGGCGCCGCCGTCCGCCACGAGCGCGCAGCCGGAGCCGTTCGCCACCACAGCGGTGGCCCCCGACGCGATCGTCGTCACCGGGTAGGGGCGAACCGAGGTCGTGCCGTCGCCCACCTGGTGGTTCGCGTTCACGCCCCAGCACTTCACGCTGCCCGACGCCACCGCGCACGAGACGTTTTCGCCCGCGGCGATGGCGGTAACGCCCGACGTGAGGCCGACCACCTGCGCCGGGGCATTCACGTATGCACCGACGACCCAGATCCCGATCTCGCCGTGGCTGTTGTCGCCCCAGCACTTCGCGCGTTCGAAGCCGGGCGTGACCTGCGCATCGGTCACAGCACAGGTGTGGTCGTGCCCGGCGGCGATGGCGACCACGCCGGAGGCGAGGCCGTTCGCCGCCACTGGCACGAGCGAACTCGTGGTGGTGCCGTTGCCGAGTTCGCCGTTCTCGCCGAATCCCCAGCAGGAAACGCCACCCCCGGCACTGACCACGCAGGTGTGCCTTCCTCCCGCCGCGAGCGCGATTGCACCCCCGGCGACGCCCGCCGCCGCAACGGGTGCCGGACGGTCCTCCGTGGTGCCGTCGCCCAGTTGCCCGGCGTCGTTGCGCCCCCAGCAGACGGCACCGCTCGCGGTCGCGGCACAGGCATGGGACCCATGCACCGACGACAGCGCGACCACCCCGGACGAGAGGCCCGAGACGTCAACCGGGACGTTGCTCGGCGTGTTCGTCCCATCGCCGAGTTCGCCGTAGCCGTTCGCGCCCCAGCACTTCACGGCGCCCGAGGTCAGCGCGCAGGAGAAGCGGTCGCCGGCGGCGATCGCGGTCACCCCCGAGCCCAGTCCGAGTACGGGCACGGGCGTGAGGCGGCCGGTATTGGTGCCGTCGCCGAGTTCGCCGTCGGCGTTGCTGCCCCAGCACCGCACGCCGCCAGCCACGATCGCGCAGGTGTGCGTCGCACCCGCCGCGATGGCCGTGATCGCTGGCGGATCCGGCGTCGCGGCGGCCCGATCGATACCCTCGGGGAGCACGCAGGCGAGCAACGCCACGACAACAACAACCGCCCGGCGAACCGCTCCCGCGCTCATCCGGCCACCCCCGCAGGATCGCCGGCATCCTACCCCAGGCCGCGCCCCGCAAGGAACCCCCGGCGATTGGCCCCAGGTTGTTCATGGTGAAACCGCGACACGAGATGTCGCGGCAGGAGTCGATACTCCCCCTCGCGGACGAATGACACGCATATCGCCGTCCGCGGCGGAGCGAGCAAAGTGGAGTCCATCCCCTGGGTCAAGCTGGCAGGCAAGTTCAAAGACGAAGCGCCGGCGAACGCGGCGTACCACCCATTGGCGTGCCACATGGTGGATGTCGGCGCGGTGGCCTTGGCGCTCTGGGACCAATGCTTGCCGAGAAGCGCGCGGGACCTTCTGGCCGTCCAGTTCGGTCTGGAGCACGAAGAATGCCGCCGCTGGGTCGCGTTCCTCGCCGCCTTGCACGACCTGGGTAAGGCCAGCAGGCCATTCCAGGCGAAAGACCGGAACCACGCGGCTCGATTGGCGAGCACTGGACTCACCGCCTACCTGGACCCAGGCATGGGTCATGGCAAGGTGGGCGCCCACTTCATTCCTCGCTACCTGGAAAGCGTCGGGGTCGAGGGACGCCTGGCCGCTACGCTCGGCACGATTCTTGGCGGACACCACGGGAGTTTCCCCATCGGTTCTTCGAGGCTGACGGCGAGTGACCTGCAGGAAGACGACGGCCACCCTTTCGCTGGCGATTGGGAGGCCGCCCGGCGGGACCTGTTCAATGCAGTCCGGGATGTGATGGACCTCCCGCGCAACCGGGCGGGTGAGACGATCGTCCCCACGAAGGCGCCCGACGGCACCGCCCAAATGTTTCTCGCGGGATTCGTCTCGATCGCTGACTGGATCGGCTCAATCGATGACCCAGGGTTCTTCGAATACGACCCGGAAGGCGCCGACGACCTGCCGTCCTACTCCGTACGCGTCCAGGACCGGGCTGTGCGCGTGCTCGTTGCGCTGCGCTGGGAGGACTACCCGGAACCGGGCCGGCCACGCGCATTCACGTCCCTGTGGGAATGGGCGCCGAACCACCTCCAGTCGACCGTGGAGGGGCTGCGCGAGGCGGTTCCGAACCAGAGCCTCGTCGTGATCGAGGCGCCTATGGGCGAAGGGAAGACGGAAGCGGCGCTATTGCTGGCGGATTCGTTCGCAGCCCGCGGCGCCCGTGGGCTGTATGTCGCTCTGCCAACGCAGGCGACCGCGAACCAGATGTACCAGCGGTTCGCGCACTACCTCGGCAGGCGCTACTTGGACCATCTTGCCGGGGGCGACGACATCAACCTGGTGCTGGCCTATGGGGGCGCGATACTCAAGCACGACCTCCCGGTATTGCCCTCGAACATCTCGGATGACACCGATGCCAATACCTTGGGCTTCACCGCGGGCACAGCCGGCGCCGGCGAATGGTTCCTGCAACGAAAGCGCGCATTGCTCGCCGCGTATGGCGTCGGGACGGTGGACCAGGCGCTGATGGCGGTCCTGCAGGTGAAACACGTGTTCGTGCGTCTCTTCGGGCTGGCGGGGAAGACGGTCATCGTCGACGAGGTGCACGCCTACGACGCGTACATGACGGGATTACTTGCCGGGCTGCTGCAATGGCTTGGCGCGCTGGGCTCACCCGTGATTCTGCTTTCCGCGACCTTGCCGGCCGAACGGCGCAATCAGCTCATGCAGGCGTATGCGAAGGGAGTCAACCCGCGGGCGAAGCTGATCGAGGGTGATGCGGTCGACTATCCGCGCGTGACGTGGCTCGACGGTTCCACTGTTCGCGGTCGTGGCAATCTCAAGGTGAGCGACCGCGTTCGCCGAACGCTTCGGATCGCCTACTGCGCAGAAGATCCCACGGAGCTAGCCAACTTCCTGCGGTCGAAACTTCCAGGGGATGGCTACGCCGTCGTCATCTGCAACACCGTGGCGCGCGCACAATCGACTTTCCTGGCGCTGCGAGAACACTTCTCGGACGAGGAACTCTCCCTGTTTCACGCGCGGTTCACGCACGAACGCCGCGAGGCTATCGAGGGGGAGTGCCTGAAAAGGTTCGGCCCCGGCGGGATGCGGGAAGGGCGGCACATCCTCGTCGCAACCCAGGTGGTGGAACAATCTCTCGACCTGGACTTCGACCTCATGGTCACGGATTTCGCGCCGATCGATCTCCTGCTGCAGCGATCTGGGCGGCTGATGCGACACGAGCGACAGTACCGGCCTGGCCCCGGCGCGCCCGTGCTGTTTATTCGCAACGTCGCCACCGATGGCCACGGCCCGGCCTTCGACCCGGCGTTCACCAGCGTCTACAACGAACACGTCCTGCTGCGCACCTGGGATGCGCTTCGCGATCGCGAAACGATCGCCATCCCGGACGAAATCGAAGCGCTCATCGAGCGCGTCTACCAGACAGCCGAGGGCTCACCGTCGGCGGGGGTGCCAATAGCGCGGTGGAGCAGCACGTGGCGGGACCTGGAGAACGCTCGGCTCGCAGAGGTTGGTGAAGCCGACGCCCGGCGACTTGGTCCTCCGGGCCGAAGAACCGACCCGGCCGGACTGCTGAAGGACCCGCGTGCCGAAGACGCGCCGGATCTGCACCCCAGGCTCCAGGCACTTACGCGGTTGGCGGGTCCTTCCGTGCCGGTGGTCATCCGGCTGCCGTCAGATTCGCCAATCCCGCAGCGCCCGCCCACGCGAGCGGAGACGCTCCAGCTGCTCAAATGCTCCGTGACGGTCACGAGGCTCGACCTCGTTCGTGCGTTGGCTCGGCTGGACTCACCGAAGACGTGGGCGCGGTCTGCCTGGCTTCGGCACCACCGGGTTCTGAGCTTCGACGAGGACGGCCTGGCCCGGGCTGTTCCCGGTTTCGAGTTGCGGTACGACGACATCCTCGGGCTCCGGGCGGAGCGTATCGAATGACCCCGCCGGCAGCGGTTGATGCCTCCCTCACATCATGTGAGGACAAGCCTCCCGGTACCAACGCAATCGGTTCACCTCCACGACGGTGGAGACAAGTCGAAGGGTGCCAAACGGCTGCAGCGAAGTCCAGCGGTGCGGCTCATGTACGGTCCTCGGCTCACCTCGGTCCTTTGGAGGCAGGAACCAACGCAATATTCTTGACTTCCTTTCCAGGCGAGTATAGATTCTGTCGGCCGGGTGCCAGACCACCAGGGTCCCACGCCGCGAGCGTGGCCCGGCTGTTAGCCCAATGAGAGGAGGGAATGACGTGGCCCTGACATTCTCGCTGCTGAGCGAATCGTGGTTGCCGGTGCGATTCGCCGGGGAGGCGACCGGTCGCGAGGTATCGATCTCCGAAGCACTGGCGCGCGCCCATGAAATCGAGCGCCTTGCCGACCCTTCGCCGATCGTGACCGCCGCGCTCCACCGGCTCCTGGTCGCGATCCTTCACGCCGCGCACGACGGACCAAGAGACATGCCCGAATGGGTGGCGCTCTGGGAGCGTGGGTCGTTCGACCTGGACCTGCTTGCCGCCTATTTCGACCGCGTGCGGGCTGCATTCGACCTCTTTGACCCCATTCGCCCGTTCTATCAGGCTCCGGGCCTCCCCCGCTCGGCGGCGACCACCGTGGCGAAGCTTGGGTCTGAGTACAGCGCCGGCAACAACCCACTCCTGTTCGATCACTCAAGCGACGACAAGCCACCGGCGCTGGAGCCCGCCGCGGCCGCTCGGCTCCTCGTAGCCCAACAGTCGTTCGCCATCGGCGGCCTCATCACCCGCCTTCCAGGCGACCCGCCTTCTGCGGTGGCGTCGCATCTGGTGAAGGCGGCAGTGATACTCACTCTCGGCCGGAACCTATTCGAGACACTGGTACTGAATATGGTCGCGGTCGATGGGGAGGGGCACGAGCCGTTCAGCTTCGACCCGGAAAAAGACGCGCCGGCGTGGGAGCGCGGGACGCCCACGGCCACGACGGCGAGGCCCCCGGATGGATACCTCGACCTGCTCACGTGGCAGTCACGGCGAGTGTTGCTGTTTCCCGACGACGACGGGCTCGTTCGACATGCCGCGATCCTCGCAGGTGATAGCTTCCCGCCGCAGATGGAACCGCATGACTTCGAGACCATGGCCGCTTACGCCAAACGCGACAAGATCGGTTGGGTTCCGTTGGGCTTCCGCGTGGAGAAGGTGCTATGGCGCGACAGCCTGGCACTGCTTGAGGCCAGTGACACCGTTCAGATCCCGGCGAGCATACGATGGCTCGCGAGGCTCAAGGACAGTGCGTATCTTGAGCCGTCCTCGCTATTTAGCGTGGCCGCGCTCGGGTTCTGCACCGACCGCGCGAAGATCTTCCTCTGGCGCGCGGAGGAGTTACCGCTCCCACTCGCGTACCTCGACAACTCGGAATTGCTGGCACAGGTGCGGCACGCGGTGGCTGCCGCCGAGGCGGCAGGGCGAGCCCTGCGATGGGCGGCGATGCGTCTCGCTTCGCACTTCCTCTCACCCGAGGGAAACGCGGACCCGGCTCGTGTCCGTGCGCTGGCCGACTCACTCGCACCCGAGCGGGGGTACTGGCCGGCACTCACGCTCCCATTTCGAATGTTCGTCCAGGCCCTCGCAGCCAGTCCAACCGATGCCCAGGCCGTGAAGTCCCGGTTTGCCCGAGCGATCCAGCATGAGGCCATGGATGCATTCGACCGCGTCTCGCGAGTCATCGAAGAGTCGCCCGGACGGGGGCACAGGGCGGTGGCGAAGGCGGCGCCGGGGCTCTCATTCCGGATCCGGGAGTCACTCCAGCCTATTCAACCCGAACCTCAGCCAGATCGACAGGAGGTCACCGTATGAGTTCCATGAGTGCCCCGGCTGAATATGCCAGCCGGGACGACCTCTCCCGAGGGTTCGCGGGCCTGCTTCGCCGGCTCGTCGAGCTTGCGCCAGACGACGCGCGGGGCCATCGCGGCGATCGTGGCGCCATGTCCGCCCTCCGAAGGGGCCTCGGGGCACCCGACGGCTACTCGGCTGAACGGAGCCGGGTTGTCGCGCCATTTGTGCCGGCCAATGCCCGCGATGCGGACGAAGCGGCAATGTACATGGTAGCGTCGCTCTTCGCACTCCATCCGCACCACACATTAGTGAACGAGGATATGCCTCGCTCCCGCGGCCTCGGAGCAACGCTCGCGCGCATTCGAATCCGAGCGGACGGAGACGAAGACAAGGGCGTCGAGCGCCGTTTCATTCTCGCGCTCGACTCGGATGCGGAGCACCTTCCGGAGCGATTGCGCCACCTGGTAACCCTCCTGGATGCTCGCCTGCCCGGTGCGCCAGTCGACTACTTCGCGCTGTTTCAGGACATCCTCGACTGGCACGCGGCGGATCACCGAGTCCAACGGCGCTGGGCGCGCGGGTTCTACGCACGCAACACCGATACGTCCGAAACGGACGAACAACCCGGCGAAACCACAAACGACGACCCGGACAACTAGGAGAGAAACCATGCTGCTCGAACTTCACATCCTTCAGAATTTCGCCCCTTCCAACCTCAATCGCGACGACCTCGGGAGCCCCAAGTCCTGCGAATTCGGCGGTGTGCCCCGTGCTCGTATTTCGAGCCAATGCATCAAGCGCGCTATTCGGCAGGAGTTCAAAGAGGCGAACCTGATCGCTGAAGGAGACCGTGCTGAACGAAGCAAGCGCTTCGTGGAGAAGATCGCGAAGGCGCTCCAGGTGAGAGGCCACGCCGAGGCAGAGGCGCTTGCGGTGGCCGAGGCGGCGCTCGCATTGCTGGGTGTGAAGGTCGCGCGAGAAGGGAGGACCGAATACCTGCTGTTCCTCGGCGCGCGTGAAGTCGACGCGATCGTGGGTTTCTGCGATTCGCGCTGGGAAGCGCTCGTTGCCGCGAGCGCAGAGAAGCGCGGAAAGAAGGACAAGAAGGACGCGGACACCACGGCGCTGGCAAGGGAGTTGGAGCAGGCGCTCGACGGTGGAAAGGCGGCTGATCTCGCTCTGTTCGGACGGATGCTCGCCGACCTCCCGGGGAAGAACCGCGATGGTGCCAGCCAGGTCGCCCACCCGATCTCGACGCACCGCGTGGTCGCCGAATCCGACTACTACACGGCCGTGGATGACCTCAAGCCCGACGATACAGCCGGCGCCGACATGATCGGAAACATCGAGTTCAACTCGGCATGCTTCTACCGCTACGCGAACATTGACCTCACGCAGCTCAAGGCGAACCTGAACGGCGATGCCGAGCTCGCGGAGGCGACGGTGCGTGCGTTCTTGCTCGCGAGCCGCGACGCCGTCCCGACGGGCAAGCAGAACTCGTTCGCGGCGCACAATCCGCCGTCGCTGATGTTCGCCGTGCTGCGCGAACGGGGGGCATGGTCGCTCGCCAACGCGTTCGTGAACCCCGTACGACCCGACCGTGAAGCGGGCCTGGTGGACGGCTCGATCAAAGCCCTGGACCGGTACTGGGGCGAGCTTGTCGCGATGTACGGGCCGCCCACGGACAGCACGCTCGCCGTCGTGGCCCCGGCGAGCGCTCCACTTGACCACCTGGAATCGGCGCGGAAGCCTTCGTTCTCGGCGCTTCTCGATGACACGCTGGCCGCCATTCGGCCGGCGCTGGCGGTCTAGCGATGCCGACTCTCCTTTTCCGGCTGTGCGGCCCCATGCAATCGTGGGGCACGCGCAGCCGGTACACCGAACGCGATACCGAGCTGGAGCCTTCCAAGAGCGGGATTGCCGGACTCGTCTGTGCGGCCCTGGGATGGGAGCGGGCACGGGACGTGACGCCCATCGCCGCACTCCGGTTCGGCGTCCGCGTCGACCGCGAAGGGGTGCTTGAGCGGGACTACCACACGGCCGGTGCGGGCCTGGGCATCATCCGGGCGTCGGGTGCTCTTTCCCGCGACGCAGTCCTTTCGAACCGGTACTACCTGGCGGACGCGGACTTCCTCTGCGGACTGGAAGGGCCGGATGAGGCTTTCCTCCGCGAAATCGAGGGGGCCCTGCGCGAGCCCGTGTGGCAACTGTCCCTGGGTCGTAAGAGCTTCCTGCCTTCCGTGCCGATCCATCTGCCGTTTGAGGGCGGGCTGCGTTCACTGCCGCTCGAGGATGCCCTTCGCGCCGAACCGTGGCCACTCGTGCCCCGGACCTGGCGCTGGGAGCCGCACGAGCAGGCCGACCTTCGGCTCGTCATCGAGACAACGCCTTCGGACCCGGATGCGGAAACACGGATGGACCAGCCGGTTGGAGCGGCCTTCGGGAACCGCAGCTTCGGCGCACGCGCCATCCGCCAGTCCACCGTCACGGTCTCCCGTCACGAGGAGCGCAACCATGTACCTTAGCCGCCTTGTCCTCGACCTTCGCAATCGCTCGGCGCGGCGCGCGCTGGCCGACTGCCACGAACTGCACCGCCTGATCATGATGGGATTCCCGCAGGCCGAGGAGCGCGGCCAGGCGCGCGCTGAGTTCGGCGTGCTGTTCCGTGTCGAAGCCACGACCACTTCGAGCGTACCGGTGCTCGTCCAGTCGCTGGATCGGCCGCGCTGGGCCTTCCCGGAAGACGGCACGGTCGTCCGCATCGATGGGCCAAAGCCACTCGACGCAATTGAAGCAGCCATTGCCTCCGGCTCGCGTTTCCGGTTCCGCCTCCGGGCCAACCCGACGCGCCGAATCCATCAGCGCGCACTACAGGGGGCGGACCTGTCTGAATTGGACACCTCGGGTACGTGGCGAGATGCTTCCACGATTCCACTTCACGAACGGACCGGCGTGGTTCGCCGCCCCGCGAAGGAAGAGCATGCCGGGATGGCCGGCAAGCGCGTCGAGATCCGGCGTGAGGAAGAGCGGCTCGCGTGGCTGGCGCGGCAGGGGCGCGAACGGCTCGGCTTCGAACTGGCGATGGCGCGGGTGGTGCCCGGGCTCGACGCCGGGGACCTGGGTCGTGTCCCGGCCGCGGTCGCGAATCCCGCCGGAGTACTTCGCAGCTGGGACCGGAGGCTTACGCTGGCGACCGCGCTGTTCGAAGGCGAATTGCGGGTCACTGACGCGGGGGCATTTCGCAACGGTCTGGCCGGCGGCATCGGGCCCGGCAAGGCCTTCGGTTGCGGATTGCTGTCGCTCGCGCCGGTGTAACCATGAAGGACCTCCACGCGCTGCCCAAGGTGCGAGACAGTCTCACCTACCTGTACGTGGAGCATTGCCGCGTCGAACAGGAGGCGAAGTCGATCACGCTCTTCGATCAGCGTGGGAGCGTCGCGGTGCCATGCTCCGCCCTGAACCTGCTGATGCTCGGGCCAGGGACATCGCTCACCCACGCGGCGATGCGAACGCTCGCGGAGAACGGCTGCATGGTGACGTGGGTTGGCGAAGGCGGCGTGCGCGTCTATGCGCACGCCACCGGCGAAACGCGTTCCGCGCGCAACCTCATCCGCCAGGCGGTGCTGGCTTCCGACCCGACGACGCGGCTGAAAGTCATCGACCGGATGTACCGCCTACGCTTCGCCGAAGAGCTCCCCTCGGGGCTGAGCCTCCAGCAGCTGCGAGGCCGCGAGGGCCTGCGGGTGAGGGCGGCCTACGCGAAGGCCGCCGAAGCGAGCGGCGTGTCCTGGAGCGGGCGGAACTACGATCGGGGCGATTGGCGGCGGGCCGACCCGGTGAATCGCGCCCTTTCCACCGCGGCCAGCGCGCTCTATGGCATCAGCCATGCCGCGATTGTGGCGACCGGCTTTTCGCCGGGCCTCGGGTTCATCCATACCTGCCGGATGCTTTCCTTCGTGTACGACATCGCGGACCTCTACAAGGCTGAATTGACCATTCCACTCGCGTTCGATGTCGTGGCGGAAGGTACGGAGAACCTCGAGAGCCGTGTCCGCCGGGCCTGCCGGGACGCATTCCACCGGGGCCACCTGCTTGAGCGGCTCATCCCCGACATTGCCCGGGTCCTAGGAGAGGAGCCGATGACCGTGTCGCCCTACGTCGATGACGATGGGGCGATCCCAGGGCCGGGCTGGCTCTGGGACCCGGCGGGCGACCTTGGCGCAGGCGTCCTCCATGGCGGCGAAGGCGAGCGGGACGTGGGCGACGAGGCGGACTAATGCTGGTGTTGATGTTGGAGCGGGTCCCACGGGGGATGCGCGGCGAACTATCGCGATGGTTGATCGAGCCGAAAGCGAACGTCTTCATCGGCGAGGTGAGCGCGATGGTGCGCGATCGGCTGTGGGACATGGCCTGTCAGGAGTCGAAGGGCGGGTCCGCATTCATGGTTCATAGCACGAACAACGAACAGGGATTCGCGTGGCGGATCTGGGGGGCGCCGGCGTATATCCCAGAGGATTTCGAGGGCTTGATGCTGGTGCGCCGGACGTAGGGCACGCGGGCGCGAGGGCATAGCCATCATGACACTTACAGTGTCGTCCCCACACGCGTGGGGGTGAACCGGTCGTCCTGATCGTCAACCTGGACGCCGAGACGTCGTCCCCACACGCGTGGGGGTGAACCGCCGATTTGCGCGCCGAGCCCGCTGCCGATGCCGTCGTCCCCACACGCGTGGGGGTGAACCCGTTGCCAATGACCCGTTCTCAATCCCTGCACGGTCGTCCCCACACGCGTGGGGGTGAACCGGATGACGACCCTACCGACAACCCGAACGCCCTCGTCGTCCCCACACGCGTGGGGGTGAACCCCTATGTGACCCAGTACTCGTGCCCGACGGCGTGGTCGTCCCCACACGCGTGGGGGTGAACCGCGTTCGCGTCCAGTTCGAGGGCGCGGTAGGCGGTCGTCCCCACACGCGTGGGGGTGAACCGGAGGCGGCTGGCCGCCGCGAACACACCCTCACGTCGTCCCCACACGCGTGGGGGTGAACCGATAACG
>JADLBC010000044.1 GCA_020847985.1 Dehalococcoidia bacterium | reverse complement strand
TGAAGCGGTACCAGGCGGTGGGTGCGAGGCGGCGCATGACGTTGGCCCACTGCCGGGAGGTGCGGTTGACGATGGTGAGGGCTCCGGTCTCGGTGCGGATGCCGTCGTTGAGGGGGTCGAGGAGGCGCTGAAGGATGGTCTGTCCGTTTTCCCCGGGTGCCCATGCGAAGGATGGGCTGTAGGCGGTGAAGTCGGGTGAGGGGTCATCGGGTGCGGCGCCGGAGGTGACGGTGACGGCGGCTTTCTGGGCTGCGCGGGTGAGGAGCTGGAAGCGGTTGAGGGTGCCGGCTGGTGCCTGCCATGCGCTGGATGCGTGCCAGCGGGCGAGCTGCTCGAGGGGGCCGGTGCAGGTGAGGATGACTTCTCGTTTGCCTTTCTTGTGGCGATGGGTGATGGCTTCGACGGTGAGGGTGAAGGTGATTCCGGCTTCGTGGGTGCCTCCTGCTCCGGAGGCGTAGCCGGGTGCGATGGTTGCGGTCCATCCGGTGGTGATGCCGAGTGCGGTGAAGGTGCCGGGTGCGTCATCGAGGGTGAGGGTGGCGGCGAGGGTGTTGGGGGTCTGGTGGAGGGTGGCGGCGCTGAGGCGCTGGGTGAGGGTGACGGGCTGGGGGATGGTGGCAACCCAGACTCCGGAGGTGGTGACTGCGAAGGCGAGGGTGGCGTTGAGGGCGTAGGAGGGGCCGCTGAGGCTGGTGGGCTCGAAGGGTGCGGGGTCTGACCATGCTCCGGTGGTGAAGGCTGGCGTAGAGGCTTCTCGTGCGGTGACGGTGGGTACGGCACTGGTCTCGCGGGTTGCCCATGTTGCGATGAGGCGGCTGCCGATGGTGGCGATGGATGCTCCGCGGTGGGTGATGGTGGATGCGGCGTCGGCCTGGTCGATGATGGTGAGTGCGGACCAGATGCCGGGGAAGCCGAGGTCTCCGCAGAGGACGGCCCAGTGGGTGGGGTGGTTGGTGGCGGCGGTGAGGCCGGAGAGGGTGAGGATGAAGTCGGAGCCGTCGTGTGTGGCGGCGAGTTCGTAGAGGGCGCTGACGGAGGCTCCGTTGGTCCAGTTGGAGCTGGCGGCGTCCCAGACTCCGGCGGTCCTGCGGAGGCGTCGAAGGTTGGTGGGTGCTCCGGAGAGGCCGTAGAAGACGGCGAGGTCGGCTGAGCCGGTGCGGAAGGATGCGGCGACGTGGGTGAGTGCGGAGGCTTCGATGACGATGGTGGCGGGTGGTCCCCATGTTGCGCCGTGGTCGGCGGAGGCGACGGCTTTGAGGTCGTTGTTCTTGGCGTAGAGGATGAGGACTTCGCCGGTGCTGCGGGAGATGATGGCGGGCGTTGCGGTGGCGACGGCGAGGGTGTCGCGGGATGCCCAGGTGCCGGAGGGGGATTGGGTGGTGGAGGGGTAGAGGTAGCGGGGGGTGGTCTCGATGGAGCCGGCGTTGTTGCGGACGATGATGAGGCGGCCGTCGGTGGTGAGGGTGGCGGCGTGTGGCTGGTCGGGTTCTGGGCCGCGGTAGATGCGTTGCCAGCTGAGGATGGGGGAGTTGAGGCGATTGGGAGAGAGGGAGAGTGCGAGGGAGGGCCTGCGGGTGGCTGATTTCTGGTGAGCTGCGAGGGAAGCGGAGGGCGTGAACATGCGGGAAAGTGCCTCGGAACGGGTGGTTCATTCGAGGCTTGCCCGTCCCGCCCACGAACGGGGAGGGGCGATGGTCACCGGGACACGGGCGCCTTCGGGTTCGCGGCGAAATCGCGCAACGGTGGGGGCACTCTCACCAGGAGGTGGCTTATGGCCGCTCCGAATTCGCACCCTGGCCGGCGCAGCGCCGCACGCCCGGCCGAACCGCCGCTGCCCGTTCGCCTGCGCCGCATGGACGAAGACCGCCTGCGCCGCTATCGCGAGAACCTGGACTTCTATGAAGGCCGCCAGTGGGCGGGACGGGCTCGCCGCGGCGAACGGCGGCTGACGTTCAACTACGGGAAAGCATTCGCGGACAAGATCACGGGCTACCTGCTGACCGGGCTTTCGGTGCAGGTCGAAGCGCGCGATGGCGATACGGCCGCCGGCCGCGAACGGGCTCGCACGGCCGAGCGTGTGCTAACGCGAAGTCGAGGCGGCCAACGGCCTGGCGCAACTCGACTACGAGACGGAGCTGGATTGCGCCGTGCTCGGCGATGGCTGCTACAAGGTCACATGGGATGCGGACGAGCGGCAGGTCCGCATCACCGCGCCGGACGTGCAGGGCATCTTCGCCTGGCGCGTGCCGGATGACCCGTCGCGGCTGACGGCGGTGGCTTCGCAATACCGCCTGGACGATGCGGACCACGCCGGCACGCGCCCTTCGCCCACGATGGTGACGGAGTATTGGACGGCGGGGACGTTCGAGCTCTGGCACGGGGAGACGCTCGCGCGGCGCGAAGCGAACCCCTACGGCGCGCTCCCGTTCGTGCTCTTCCCCAACCTGCGCGAACCGAAACAGGCATGGGGCGCGAGCGACCTGCCGCCGCTGATGGAATCGGCGCGGGAGCTGAACCGCGCGTACAGCCAGCTCAGCCAGATCCTCGAACTCTCGGGGAACCCGATTGCCGTGCTGGAGGGCGTCGATGGCTCATCCGATATCGCCGTCGAACCGGGGGCCGTGTGGGAAGTGCCCGAGCGCGCACGGGCCTACCTGCTGGACTTGCTGCAGGGCGGGGGCGTGGCGCTGCACCGTGACTACATCGACCTCATCTACCGAACGCTGCACGACCTGGGCGAATCGCCGCGAACGGCCTTCGGCCACAATCCGCAGGGGCTGAGCGGCGTCGCGCTGAACACGGAGTTGGACCCCCTGGCGAAGAAGGTCGCGCGCAAGCGGCTCATCCGCGGGGCCGTGTACGAACGGCGGGCGGCGCTCGTTCTGCGGCTGCTCGGGCGGTACGCCGGGCTCGATATCGAAGGGCTGCGGCCGGTGGCGAACTGGGGCCCGATCCTGCCCATCGACCGTTCGCGGCAGGTGGCGGATGAGCGTTCGCTCGTGGAGGCCGGCATCCAATCGCGGCGGACGGCGGCCGCGCACCTGGGGAGCGAGGACCCGGAGGCCGAGTGGGCGCGCGTGCAAGAGGAGGGTTCGCCGTGACCGGCCGGCGATGAAGTGGTGACACCGGGGTTAACTCCCGGGTGCATGTGCCGATACCCATGGTACTCAGCGTTCACCCGGGGGCCCCCGATGCGTCACACATTCCTGGTCGTCGATAGCCAGCCCAGCGATCTCGAAAACACCGCGCGGCAGCTCAAGCTCGTCGTGCCCGGCGCGGAGATCCTGACGGCGCCGAGCGCGGAAGCGGCGCTCGCGTTGCTCGAGGAGCAGCGCATCGTCCCCTCGATGATCTTCGTGGACTACCACCTGCCGGGCATGAGCGGCATCGAGATGCTCGGCGAGGTACGGCACCGCCGCTGGCTGGAGCGCGCCCCCGTGGCGATGCTTTCGCAGCCGGTGGCCGACAAGGTCGTGGTGACGTCGTACCGGCTGGGGGCGTGCGCCTTCCTTTCGAAGCCGGCGCGCGCGCACGAACTGCGCGAAGCGGTGCGCGACTTCGCCCAGGCCGCGCTGCGGATGTCGGCGGCCACGCCCGTCCCGGGGAACCCGGCGATGGTGCGGCGTTCGGCGGCGGCATAACCAGGAGCCCCGGCACCATTCGCACCCTGTCATGACAGCCATCGGGTAGTGACGGCGCCGTCTCGCGCTCCAAGAATGGAGGGCGTGGACGGCTTTCATTTCGCGGCCGAGCACGAAGGCGAGCTGAACGGGCGCCAGCGCGAGGTCCTCGCCCTCGTCGCGGGCGGCCGCACGAACGCGGAAATCGCGGACGCGCTCGGCCTCACGCTCGATGGGGCGAAATGGAACGTCAGCGAGATCCTCACGAAGCTCGGATTCGCCTCGCGCGATGAAGCAGCGGCCTACTGGCGCTGGCGGAACCGTCCCGCGGGCAGGCTCCAGCGCGCGGCCCGGGCACTGCTTCCGATCAGCGGCCTGAAGCTCGCGGCCGGGGGTGGCGCGCTCGCCGTCGCGGGCGTCGCGGCGGTCGTGCTCGTGATCGCGATGCGTGGCGGGGACACTCCCACGATTCCGCCCGGGCCGTTCACCCTCACCGCGACGGTCGAAGTGCAGCCCCGTGGCGGCAATTCCCGCGTGCAATGGTGGTACCAGGACGCGAAGCACTACCGCTTCGAGATCGGCGGCCCGCCCGCCGGGCAGCGCACCCTCACGGGCGTCGCCGACGGCACATGGCTCTGGTACGACAGCGCCACGGAGACGACCTACCAGCGCACCGGGATCCCGGACCTGCCGTCGGGGATGGTCGCATCGCTGCCTATCTCGATACTGCTCGGCCCGGCCAACGCCCCGGACATCGACACCCTCCTCGGCGATCTGCGCGAGCGAAACACGGCGCCGGGCAGTTTCGCGCGCGTGGCCGGCGGGGGCACGGTGCTGGGGTACGAGGCCACCCTGGTCGAATGGGGGCCCGCGTGGTCGGGAGCGAGCGGCACGAACGGCGGGCCGGAGACGGTCACGAGCGGCGGCATGGCGCGGCTCTGGGTCGAGCCGCGGAGCATGTGGGTCCTTCGCTACGAATCAGACGGGCTCGAAGGGTCCAGCATCCGCGCCGAGATCACGGGCCTCGATTTCGGCGCCATCGACCCGGCGCGCTTCAGCTTCGCGCCCCCGCCGGGGAAGACGCTGGGACCCACGGGGGACCAGCCCGGCCACACCACGCTGTTCAACGACGCTGCCGGTTCGCCCGTGCGCCAGGGGTGGTACGCCATCACCACGCTCCCGGCCGGGTACGGCACCCGCAGCTGGGAGGGGAATGCCTCGGACGCGAACGGATCGAGCACGACATGGCTCGTTCACATGTCGGGATCGAACAAACAGCTCGACCAGAACCCGTACGTCCGCGTGGTGCAGGCGCCTTCGACGGTGTACGCCGGGGCGGGGGCGACCGGCGACCGCGTGACGCTCGCGACCGGGCAGGTAGCCACCATCGCGCCGGATCCCTCCGGCGCCCTCAGCCTCGTGTTCGATGACGGCGAAACGCGCGTGACAGTGACCACGAACGCGCTCACGCGGGCCGAGCTGATCGCCTTCGCGGGGACGCTGGAGAAGGCGCGCTAGCGGGTCATTCGAAGATGGCGTCGAGGTCGGCGTCGCTGATGCCGTGCCGGGCCCAGACCGCGCGCCAGCCGCCGTCCGGGCCTTCGACATCTTCCGCGCGAATGGGGCCGACGGCTTCGAAGGCGGACGCCATCTCGTGGCTCTCCGGCGTGCCACCGCCGGCGTGCAGTTCGCTCAGGTGGATCTCGGCGATCCAGAGGAGCTCATCGGGGAGGGCGTCGATGAGGGCGTGGAGGGCATCGCGCGTGGACACCGCCCCAGTGTAGCGCGCCGGAGAAGCGGGCCCATGCCGTCCCCGTCCTAGAGCCGCTCCTCCGTGCGCACGATGCCCTCGCGATCGAGGCGGGCGAGGAGCGCGGCGGCGGATTCGCCGAGCACGGGCAGCGGCCCATCCGTGACCTCGGCCAGCGGCACGAGGACGAAGGCGCGCTCGGCGATGCGCTCGTGCGGGACCACGAGGTCCGGCTCATCGGTGCGGCCGGAGCCATGGAAGAGGATGTCGATGTCGATCGGGCGCGGCCCCCAGCGTGGCCCGGGGCGGCGGCCGAGTTCTGCCTCGATCGCCTTCGCCACGACGAGCAGCTCTCGCGGGGAGAGCGCCGTTTCGCCCGCGACGGCGGCGTTGAGGAAGGGCGGCTGGTTCGCGGGAACGGGCGGGGTCTCCCAGATGGCCGAGCGCCGCGTGACCGTGACCCCGCGGGCTTCGAGCATCGCCACGGCCGCGCGCAGGTTCGCCGCGCGGTCCCCCAGGTTCGAACCGAGCGCGAGCACGACGGGTACCGGCGCCGTGTGCCGCCAATTCGCGCGCGCGGTGGCGTCGGCGACCTTCGCCACGCGAGCCATTTCTCGGACGTCGTGGACGCGGACGATATCGGCGCCACCGGCGATGCCAAGGGCGACGAGCGCGGCCGTGCCTTCGAGGCGCTGGTCCACGGGCAGACCGAGGATGAAGCCGATGGTGGACTTCCGCGAGGGGCCGAGCAGCAGGGGCAGCCCGAAGCTGCCGAGTTCGCCGAGGCGGCGGACCATCTCCAGGTTCTGCTCGGGCCTCCAGCCGAAGCCAAAGCCGGGGTCGAGGATGACGCGTTCGCGCGGGATCCCCGCCGCCCCGGCGAGCGCGAGCGTGGCGCGGAAGCCGGCGGCGATATCGGCCATCGTCTCGTGGTGGGGGCGGCCGCGCTGGTTGTGCATGGCGATGAGCGCTGCGCCGTGCCCGGCGACGACGGCCGCCATCGCCGGGTCATGCCGCAGCCCGTGGATGTCGTTCACGATGTCGGCGCCGGCGGCGAGGGCCGCATCGGCGACACGCGCGTGGTAGGTATCGACGGAGACGGGGAGGTCCGTCGCCGCGCGCACCGCTTCGAGCGAGGGCAGGAGGCGGCGCAGCTCCTCGCGGGGGTCGATCTCGGGGGCGCCGGGGCGCGAGGACTCGGGGGCGCCGGGGCGCGAGGACTCGGCGCCGATGTCGATGATGTCCGCGCCCTCGGCCTCGGCGCGGAGGGCGGCGGCGACTGCGGCTTCCGGGTCGCTGCCGATGCCGTCGCCGGAGAAGGAATCCGGGGTGACGTTCAGGATCGCGCAAAGGAAGGTGCGCTCGCCCCACGCGAAGGTCCGCCCGGGCAGTTCAAGCGGCGGGACGGTGTAGGTGCGGCGCAGCGGCTCGGCGGGGTAGGCCATGGCGAAGGCTCAGCCCTCGACCACCTCGAAGGCGTGCTCGTGGGCGGCGCCGTCCTCGATGTACCAGACGCGGGCGATGGGGTGCGCGCGGTCAGCGACCCCGATCACGAAGTGCACGAACGGCGGGCCGAAGAGCGGCCCCATGGCGCGGATGTCCGTCGGGCTGGGGCGCGGTTCGCTGCCCGTGTGCGAGTGGTAAAAGCCCGCGAGGTCCGCGTCCGCGTCGTCGATCGCGCGCTCGATGCGGCGGGTCTCGAGGGGGTCGAGCTTGAAGCGGTAGGGGCTATTCTCGGCGTTCTTCGCGCGGTGGACCTCGGTGACGACGCCGTCGCGGGCGGCGAGGAGGCCGCAGCACTCGATGGGGGCATCCTCGAGGGCGTGGCTGATCATGGCATCGAGGTGTTGGCGGCGGAGCTTGATGATGGTGCGCATGTGGCCCCAATTGTAAAGCACGGGTGGCCGCTGGCGCGCCGGCGCGCTTCGCTCGACAAACGGCGCGGGCGGTTGCTAGTCTGAACTCCGCGCGCCTCCGTGGCTCAGTTGGCAGAGCAGCCGTTTCGTAAATGGCAGGTCGTCGGTTCGAGTCCGACCGGAGGCTCCAGCGCCGCCGTTGTCCGGCCCCTTCGCGGGGCCGTTTTCGTGTCCGGCGAGATTCCCGGTGATCCCGTAATGCCCGCCCGGGACGAGGAAGGGAACCTTCGCGAGGGGCGCCGCGTTCTTTCAAGCATGGGACGCCGCATGCTCGTCGCCGCCGGGGCCGTGATCGCCGCCAGTGCCCTTGTGCTGACCGCCGCTGCCCTCGGCATCGGCCGCGACGGTGACAGCCCGGCGACCTCCACGGTTAGCGGCCCATCCATCCAGCCCGGCCCGGCGGCCACCCTCGCGACGGCGAGCGGCGCGAAGCACGCGGCCTCGGCGGGCACGCGCTGCTGGGGCGGCGCCTGCATCGACTACATCGGCCCCGTGACGAACGTGGAGCCCATCTCCCTGCGCCCGGGCGAGCGGGTCACGCTCGCCTTCGAACCCGGCACGCCGAAGCAACACACGCTGCAGTGGCTGCCCGTCCCGGGCGAAGCCCCTCACCCCGGCCCGGACGGTATCGCATGGTCGATGCCGCCAACGGGTGGCGTCGCGGCCGACCCGGCGAACATCACCGCGCCGCCGGCGACGGGTTCGTACCTGCTCGTGAGCTTCGCCTGGTGGGACCGCGGCGACGCCAGTCACGCCTGGTACGTCAGCGTCCGGTGACTGGCCCGTGCGGCGGGGCCCGCTAGAGTCGATCCATGGGATCACGCAACGGAGCGATCGCCGTCGCCGCGTTCGGGCTGCTCGTACTCGGGTTCGCGGCGGGGTTGACCCTGTTCGTCTTCCGCATCGCCAACAACGATGAGAACCCGGACGTGCCGCATCAGAAGCGCTACAAGGCGGCCGAACAGGTCATCGACGCGACCAGGGCCTACACCGCCACCGTCGAGACGAACCGCGGCACCTTCACGCTCGAACTCCTCGCGGACCAATCGCCGAAGACGGTGAACGTGTTCGTCTTCCTCGCCCGGGAGCGGTTCTGGGACGGGCTGCGGTTCCACCGCGTGGTCGCGAACTTCGTCGCGCAAACGGGCGACCCCACCGGCGATGGCACGGGCGGCCCCGGCTTCGAGACCGAACAGGAAGCGAACGCGATGAAGAACACGCGCGGGACGGTGGCGATGGCGCGCGCCGCGGGCTCCACGACGTTCGGGAGCCAGTGGTTCATCAACCTGTCCGATAACCCGAACCTGGACGTCGATGCACCGCGGCAGAAGCCGTTCTACCCCTTCGCGCGCGTCTCCGGTGGCATGGATGTGGTCGACCGGCTGATCCAGGGCGACCGCATCGTGCGCGTCACGATCGAGGAGCGGCCGCGGTAGGGCTCAGGGCTTGACCTGGGTGGTCGCGATCGTGAACTGGTAGAACTCCCAGGCCGTGGCCGAAGGCCTCCCGGTGAGGATGACGATGTAGTCGCGGTCGGCCTGGGGGAAGTCGAAGTCAACCTGGTGGGCTTCGATGGTGCCATCGGCGGAGACGCCGGACTTTTCCGCGCCGCCGGCGCCGACGTAGGTCACCGCGCAGGGCCGGAAGGGCGAACAGCCGGTCTTCGAGGCGAAGAGGATGACGGAGCCCGCGCTGAGCGGAGCGGCGGCGGCCTTCGGGTTCGTCCAGGTGGCCTTGCCCTTGAGGCCCGGGAGGGTCTCCAGCTTCGGCGCGGAATCGCCGCGGGTCCAGTACGCCTTCGAAGCCGGGCTCCCGATCTCGATCGCGCCGGTGACGGCGTTGCCCCGCGCGTCCGTGGCCGTGACCTCCACGCGGAGCGGCTCGCCGGCGGTGGCGATCGAGGCGGTGTGCTCCGACTGGCGCGTGCCCGCGGGCGGCACCTGCGACCCGACGCCCGCGCCGGCCGCGCCAATCACGGTGTAGACCACGGAGGTATCGACATCGGTCGCAAAGACGACGTTGATCGCGCCGCTGCCGACGTTGTCGTGCCGCATGTAGAGGATGGCGGGGAGCCGCGTGCGCGTCGTCGCGGTGGGGGCGGCGGTGCCCGCCGGGGTCGCCGTCGCCGCGGGGGTAGCCGTGGTGATGGCGGCGGTGGTGCCGTCGTCATCGCCGCCACCGCAGGCGGCGAAGAGGAAGACGAGGAGCACGGCGGGGAGCAGGGCGAGTTTCCGCATGGCTGCCATCGTCGCTGAGCGCTGGCACAGGCGAAAGCGGAACGGGCAGACGCCTTCACGTTGCCCGCACGGTGGTTTGAAGTAGGCTACTTGGACTCCAACCAATTGGGGTGCAAGGCGTGGCCGATCGCGAGCTGGGTCCAAACGAATACGCCCTTCTCGGCATCCTGCGTGTGAGGGGTCCTCTGCACGGCTACGAGATGGCGCGCACCATCGCGCGCGACCTCGCGGACGTGTGCCCAACCGAGCAGAGCACCCTCTACACCTACCTCCGGGGGCTCGAGGCCCGCGGGCTGGTGACCTGGCACGAAGAGCGCGTCGGGCAGAACCCGCCGCGCAAGATGTTCGACCTCACGCCCGGTGGCCGCGACGCCGTCGATGCCTGGCTGGACCGGCCGCAGGAGCGAATTCGCGAGGTGCGACTGGACTTCCTGCTGAAGCTGTACTTCCTCGCGCAGATCGACCCGGAGGCCGAACGGCGGCTGTTCGCGGCCCAGGTCACGGCGTGCGAGGAGTACCTGGAGCGGCTGGCGGCACGCACGGCGGCCACGCGCTTCGGGCGCATCGTGCTCGAATCGAAGCGCACCGGGGCGGAAGCGACGCTGCAGTGGCTGCGCACCTGCGCCGCCGATGCCGCCGCCGGGGCCGGCGCGTGACCGGCACCCGGGGCATCGCACGGCGAATGCTGCTGCTGGGCGCGGCCGCATCCGTGCTCGCCGTGGCCGTGGCCTGCGGCGGCGGCGATGACGATTCGCCCGGCCGCACCGCCACTCCCGACGTCGCGACCGGCGAGATCATCGTCTTCGCGGCGTCGTCGTTGACGGACGCCTTCCAGGAGGCGGGCCGGGCGTTCGAACGTGCGCATCCCGGTGCAAAGGTGACGTTCAACTTCGCTTCGTCCTCCGCGCTCGCGACGCAGATCAACGAAGGGGCGCCGGCGGACCTTTTCGTGCCGGCGGACCTGGTGCAACTCAAGGTGGTGATGGACGCGAAGAACGCCTTCGAGGCGCAGATGTTCGTCACGAACGAGCTGGTGGTGGTCACGCCCGCGAAGGGCGGCGCCGTGACGGGCTTCGCGGACCTGGCCCGGCCCGGGGTGCGGATCGTGCTCGCGGGCAGGGATGTTCCCGCCGGGCGGTACGCGCGGGAGGTGCTCACGCGCGCGTCGACGCTCGATGGGGCGGTGGCCCCCGACTTCGCCGCGAAGGTCCTCGCGAACGTCCGCAGCGAAGAAGCGAACGTGCGCGCCGTGCTCACGAAGGTGCAGCTCGGGGAGGCCGACGCCGGCATCGTCTACCGCACCGACGCGAACGCCGCCGGCAAGGACGTGGCGGTGCTCGAGATCCCTCCGGCGTTCAACGTCCAGGCGCGGTACGCGATCACCGTCACGAAGCAGGCGAAGAACGTCACGACGGCGGAGGCGTTCGTCGAGTTCCTGTTCGAGCCGCAGGGCCAGAAGATCCTCGCGAAGTACGGCTTCGGGGCGCCCTAGGAGGGAGCGATGCGGGTCTCCGGCGACCGCGCCGCCACGGCGACCATCGTCCTGCTGGCGGCGGTGTTCACGCTCTTCTTCCTCCTGCCCTTCGCCGGGCTGGTCGACCGCGCGATTCAGGATGGCAACACCTGGGAGCTGCTGCGCACGGAGACGGTGCGGAAGGCGCTGGTGCTTTCGCTCTGGACATCGACGCTGACGGCGTTCATCGCCGTGGTCTTGGGCACGCCGGTGGCCTACCTGCTCGCGCGCGCGCGCTTCCCTGGCCGCGCGGTCGTGGACGCGTTCATCGACCTTCCGATCGTGCTGCCGCCGACGGTGGCGGGCGTGGCGCTGCTCACGGCCTTCGGGCGGCGTGGGCTCATCGGCGAGCCGATCGAGGCGTGGACGGGCTTCACCTTCGGCTTCCGGACAACGGCGGTGGTGATGGCGCAGCTGCTCGTGGCCGCACCCTTCTATGTCCGGGCGGCGAAGAGCGGCTTCGAATCCGTGGACCCGCAGCTGGAACGCGTCGCCTACACCCTGGGGGCGTCGCGCGTGCGGACGTTCGTACGGATCACGGCGCCGCAGGCGTGGCCGGCACTGGTGGCCGGGCTCGTGCTCTGCTGGTCGCGGGCGATGGGCGAACTCGGCGCGACGCTGATCTTCGCGGGGAACCTGGAGGGCCGCACGCAGACGATGCCGCTGGCCGTGATCAGCGCGTTCGAAGGGTCGTCGCTGGGGCTTTCGGGCGCGGTCGCGCTTTCGCTCATCCTGCTGGCGGCGGCGATGGTGGTGATGGTCGCGTTCCGGCTCGCGGCCGCCCGAGGCTCCACGGCATGAGCCTGCAATTCGAGGCCGAACGGGCGCTGGGCGCCTTCCAGTACAGCGCACGGCTGGCCGCCGAGAACGAGCTGGTGGTGCTCTTCGGGCATTCGGGCGCGGGCAAGAGCCTCACGCTGCAGTTCATCTCCGGGTTGATGCGGCCCGGGCGCGGGCGCATCGCGCTCGCCGGCGAGACGGTGTTCGATTCGGCGCGGGGCGTGAACCTGCCGCCTCAGCGCCGGCGCACGGGCTACGTCGTGCAGGAGCTCGCGCTCTTCGAACATCTCTCGGTGGCGGAAAACGTCGCGTTCGGCATGCCGAAACACGCCGGCCGCGGGCGCGTGCGGGACTTGCTGGCGCTGCTCGACCTCTCCGGGTTCGAAGGCCGGCGCCCGCGGACGCTTTCCGGCGGGCAGCGCCAGCGGGTGGCGCTGGCGCGCGCGCTCGCGCGGGAGGCGCCGGTGCTGCTGCTCGACGAGCCGTTCAGCGCGCTCGACGACACGCTCCGCCATGGCATGCGCCGCGAACTCCTGCGGCTGCGCAACGACCTCGGGCTGACCATCCTCTTCGTCACCCACGACCTGCGCGAGGCGCACTTCCTCGCCGACCGCGTCGCCGTCTTCGATGGCGGACAAATCCTCCAGGACGGCGTGCGCGAGGAGGTCTTCCGGCGGCCGGCATCGCGGCGCGTGGCCGAACTCACCGGCGTCGCGAACATCCTCGACGGGAGGGTGGCGGGCTTCGATGCGGACGGCCCGGTGGTCGAGGTCAATGGCATCGCGCTGCGCTGTGCCGCATCCGCAGCCCCGCTGCGCCACGGCCAGGCGGTCGCCATCGCCATCCGCGCCGAGCGCGTGGTTCTGCGGCGCGGTCCGGATGGCCACCCGCGCCCGAACCAGTTCGCGGCAGTCACGGCCGAGCAGTTCGCGTTCGGTTCGACACACACCCTGCGGCTGCGACCCGCGGGCGCGGGGCCGGCGGTCGAAGTCGAACTCGCGGCCCGGCCCTACGACGTGCTCCAAGGGGCTTCGCGGCGCGACTGGGTGGTCGAGCTGCCGCCCGCCGACCTCCACGTCATGCCCGCGGACTGAGCGTCAGACGGCCGCGGGCTGCCGCCATTCGACGCGCAGGGGGAGTTCGAGCACGCCGCGCATGATGAAGGTGGGCACGCGAGGGAGGAGCGCGTCGTCGATGCGCGCGAAGGACTCGGCCCGGGCGAGGAACGCCTCAAGCGCGATGCGGGCCTCGAGCCGGGCAAGCGGCGCCCCCAGGCAGAAGTGCACGCCCAGCCCGAAGGCGATGTGCCGGTTCGGGTTGCGGGTGATATCGAAGGTGCCCGGGTCGGGGAAGACCGCCGGGTCGCGGTTCGCGGCCGCGATCCAGACGACGGCGCTGTCGCCCTTCGCGATGCACTTGCCGCGAAGCTCAACGTCGCGGGTGGCGGCGCGGACGGTGGCCTGCACGGGCGAACTGTGGCGCAGCACCTCCTCGACCGCCGAGGGCAGCAACGCCGGGTTCGCGCGCAGGAGCGCGAGCTGCGCCGGGTGCGCCATGAAGGCCTGCACGGCATTGCCGATGAGATTCGTGGTCGTCTCGTTGCCGGCGACGAGCAGCAGCACGAGCATCTGCATGAGCTCGGGGAAGCTGAGGCTGGAGCCATCGACTTCGGCGGCGGCCAGCCCGCTGATGAGGTCGGCCCGGGGGTGCGCGCGACGCTCTTCGACCATGCGGCCGAAGTAGGCGCGCATCTCATCGAGCATGCCCGGTTCAAGCTGGCTGCCCGGGTTGCTGATGCCCGAGCCGAGCCCCGCGATGATTTCGTCCGACCAGTAGCGGAACTTCGCGCGGTCCTCGGAGGGGACGCCCAGGATCTCGGCGATCACGATCACGGGGAGCGGGCAGGCGAGCGCGTCGATCAGGTCGACAGCGCCACCGCGGGCGGCGGCCTCATCGAGCAGCGCATCGGCCAGTTGACGAATACGCGGTTCGAGTTGTTCGACCATGCGGGGTGTGAACGCCTGCGATACCAGCCCGCGCAGGCGCGAGTGCACCGGCGGGTCGGAACTGAGCATCGAGGGAGCGGCGTTGGGGTCGCCGTTCGGGCCGCCCCGCTGCGACGACCAGGTCGCGTGGTCTTTGAGGATGGCGGTGCAGTCGTCGTAGCCGAAGACGGACCAGAGCCCGGGCGGGCCAACCTGGAGGGGGCTGAAGGCGCGCCCCATCTCGTAGAAGGGGAACGGGTTTTCAAGGAAGGCCGGGTCGTTCGGGGAAAACGTCGCCATGCACCGGTCCGAAATGTGGATATAGCGATAGTGTAACCGAAGACGAACGGCGTTCGTGTTTGGGCTGCGTGCGGGATTTCACACGGGCGCGCGGAAGGCCGCCCCGGGAAGGGGCGGCCTTGCGCGGGCCCGTGGGCAGGCCCTCAGGAACGGGCGGAGGGGGAACTCAGGCCCGTTTCTTCCACATGAACGGCAGCGTCTCCGTCGGCGCGCCGTAGCCGAGGGTGAAAAAGTCCCCGCCGTTCTGGATCGCCTCCTGGTAGCCCACCCAGACGTCCCCGGCGCCGACCTGGAGGGGGACGTACCACATCTTCTGGGCGTGGTATTTCTGCGCCTCGTGGAACATGGCGACGCGCTTCTTGTCGTCGAGTTCCAGCTGCTGCTCGGTGGTGAACTTCTCGAGCACCGGGTCCTTCACCCTGCCGTGGTTGTTCGGGTTATCGGTGAAGAGCCGCACGGGGTAATTCCCGACTTCGCCGAAGCCACTTTCGAGGCCGAAGGCGACGCCCTTGAAGTTGCCAAGGAACGTCTGCGTGATGTACTTGGAGCTGTAGTCCTGGACATCGGTGGTGGTCTTGACGCCGATCGCGTTCAGGTACCCGAGCGTTGCCTCGGCGGAGTCGTTGAAGTTCTTGCCGTAGCGGTTGGCGGTGTACTGGTAGGTGATTTCCAGCGGCTTATCGCCGTAGCCCGCGGCAGAAAGGAGCTTCTTGGCCTCGGCCGGGTCGTACTTGAAGTACTTCGCGCTCTCGCCCATGGCGCTGCCCTTCGGGTCGATCCAGAAGCGGCCCCAGCCGTAAGGGATCAGGTTGTTCCACTGGTCGTTGACCTGCAGGCCCGAAGCCTTGAGCTTCTTCGTGTTGTAGCCGAGGTCGGTGAGTTCGTCGCGGTTGCAGGCCATGGAGAACGCCTGGCGGATGCGCTCATCCTTGTAGTAGGGCGCGTTCGGGTCGTTGCCATCGAACCACATCCAGTTCGCGCCGTTGTTGGGGTAGGACGAAATCTGGACGTTCTTGACCTTCTGCACGTCGGCGAGGTCCTGTGCGTTCGGGGCGAGCGTATCGAGGTTGCCGGCGAGAAACTGCGCGAGGTAGTTCGCGTATTCGGGGATGATCGCCGTCTCGACGGCATCGAAGAAGGGGAAGCCTTTTTCGTACCATTCCGGGTTCCGCTTCATCTTGTACGAAACGGATGGCTGGTAACTATCGAAGAGCCATGGCCCGGACCCGATCATGACCTTCGTGGCGTCGAATTTGCCGTCCGATTCCGGCGGCATGATCCAGAGGAGGTTGGCATCGGCCAGGGTGTCGAGGAACACGGCGTTCGGCGTCTTCAGCGTGAAAACGACGGTGCTCGCATCGGGGTATTCGAGCTTATCGATGTACGAAACCTGCACGCGGCCGACGTTCTTCGGGTCGACGAGGCGCGCCCAGGAGAACTTGATGTCGTCGGTAGTGACGGTGCGACCGTTGACCGGGGCGACGTTGTGCCACTTGGCGCCCTGGCGCAACTTCACGGTCCACTTGAGGCCGTCCGGGGAGCCCTCGGCCGTCTGCGCGAGGTCGCCGGTGGGGCGCACATTGGCGCGGGCGATGCCGGGGCCCGTCTTGTACTTGAACAGGCGGCTGTAGACGAAGGCGGCGATGCCCTTCGTGAGGAAGCTGAGGTTGCCGTGCGGGTCGATGGTGGGCGGATCACCGGTGGAGTACGTGCGATAGGTGCCGCCAACGGTCGCGCCGGCGAACGGGTCCTTCGGGCCGGAGGTGGGCGCTCCGCTGGCGGGGGTGGGGGTGCGCAGCTGGCTCAGGCCGCTGTCACCTTTGGGGGTGTCGTCGTCGTCGTCGCCGCAGCCCACGAGGGCAAGGCCGGCGGCGCCCGCACCCACAAAGGCGCTGTTCCGAAGCATCCGCCGGCGGGTCCAGTGCCGGTCCCAGTAGTTGGCCACGAATCTCCTCCATCGCTCCGCGAATGTGCGAGGCGAGCGCACTCTAGCACTGGAATCGATTTCTTCAATAGAAGGAATCAGTGGGAGTCGTCGTCTTTTCCGAACCTCTTCCGGGGTCCGCGGGTGCCACCGGATGCCGTTCGGATTCGGCGTGGCGGGGCGACCCGATACCGGTGTTAACCCGTGCTTTATGTGGCAATTCCAGATACAAAGAGGCCGCCCCGGCGGGGCGGCCTCTTCCTGTCCGGCAGTGGAAGAACCGGTCCTTAGACCTTCTTCTTCCAGAGGTACGGCGTGGTCTCCGTCGGGGCGCCATAGGCGAGGGTGTAGAAGTCCCCGCCGTTCTGGATCGCTTCCTGGTAGCCCACCCACGTCTGGCCCGCGCCAACCTGGAGCGGGATGTACCACATCTTCTGGGCGTGATACTTCTGCGCTTCGTGGTACATCGCCACGCGCTTCTTGTCGTCGAGTTCGACCTGCTGGTCGTTCGCGAACTTTTCGAGCACCGGGTCCTTCACCTTGCCGTGGTTGTTGCCGTTATCGGTGAAGAGCCGGATCGGGTAGTTGCCGACTTCGGCGAAGCCGGTTTCGAGACCGAAGGCGACACCCTTGAAGTTCCCGACGAACGTCTGGGTGATGTACTTCGAGCTGTAGTCCTGGACGTCGGTCGTGGTCTTGACTCCGATCGCGTTCAGGTACCCAAGGGTTGCTTCGGCGGAGTCGTTGAAGTTCTTGCCGTAGCGGTTGGCGGTGTACTGGTAGGTGATTTCCAGCGGCTTATCGCCATAGCCAGCGGCGGCGAGGAGCTTCTTCGCCTCGGCCGGGTCGTACTTGAAGTACTTCGCGCTCTCGCCGAAGGCGCTGCCCTTGGGATCGATCCAGAAGCGGCCCCAGCCGGCGGGGATGAGGTTGTTCCACTGCTCGGCGACATCGAGGCCGGCGGCCTTGAGCTTCTTGGTGTTGTAGCCAAGGTCGGTGAGCTCGTCGCGGTTGCAGGCCATGGAGAACGCCTGGCGGATGCGCTCGTCCTTGTTGTAGGGCGCGTTCGGGTCGTTGCCATCGAACCAGACCCAGTTCGCGCCCTGGTTCAGGTACGACGAGATGTGGACGCCCTTGATCTTCTGCACGTCCTGGAGGTCCTGCGCGTTCGGCGCGAGCACGTCCAGGTTGCCGGCGAGGAACTGCGCGAGGTAGTTCGCGTATTCGGGGATGATGGCGGCCTCGACGGCATCGAAGAAGGGGAAGCCCTTTTCGTACCATTCGGGGTTCTTCTTCATCTTGTACGAGACCGACGGCTGGTAGCCATCGAAGAGCCACGGGCCGCTGCCGATCATCGTCTTCGTCGGGTCGAACTTGCCGTCCGATTCCGTCGGCATGATCCAGAGCAGGTTCGAGTCGGCGAGGGAATCGAGGAAGACGGCGTTCGGCGTCTTCAGCGTGAAGACGATCGTGTTCGCGTCGGGGTACTCGAGCTTATCGATGTACGAAACCTGCGCGCGGCCGGCGTTCTTCGGGTCCGTGAGGCGGGCCCAGGAGAACTTCACATCGTCGGTGGTGACGGCACGGCCGTTCACGGGGGCGACGTTGTGGAACTTCACGCCGGGGCGCAGCTTCACCGTCCACTTGAGGCCATCGGGCGAGCCTTCGGCCGTCTGGGCGAGGTCGCCGGTGGGGCGCACGTCGGCACGCATGATGCCGGGGCCCGTCTTGTACTTGAACAGGCGGCTGTAGACGTAGGCGGAAACCGTCTTCGTGATGAAGCTGAGGTTGCCGTGGGGGTCGAGGGTCGGCGGGTCGCCGGTGATGTTCAGGCGATAGGTGCCGCCCGGGGTGGCGCCGGCGAAGGGGTCCTTCGGGCCGGTGGTGGCGCCAGCGGCGGGGGTTGGCGTGCGCAGCTGGCTGAGCGTGTCGCCGCTGTTGCCGCCGCTGTCGTCGTCGTCGCCGCACCCGACAAGAGCCATGCCGGCAGTCCCCATGCCGGCAACGCCCGCGCCGCGCAACATGCCGCGGCGGGTCCATTTCCGGTCCCAATAATTGCCCACGTTCCTCCTCGCGCCCGCTATCCGGGCGCTATGGCGGGCACTGTAGCACCTGCCATCGACCGGTTCTATAGGTAGAATTCGATTAGTTCCCGACGAACATTTCGCTACGAGCGTAATACGTCGCCAGCGAGCGAAGCTACTCGAACGCGAACCCACCCGCGCCCACCGGGGCAAGGCAAGTTCCCGTTCACCATTCCTTGTCCTTCTTCAGGAAACGAACGCGCTCTGCTGGGCGGGGAGTTCGGCGGCATCATCGGGGATGCCGGGAAGCGAAAAGGTGAAGCGCGATCCGCCGCCTTCGCGCGCGCGCACCGTGATGTCGCCACCCTGCGCTCGCAGCAGCCGCCGGCATACCGGCAGCCCCAGGCCGACACCGTCGTTCGCGGCCGCGGTCGCATCGAGCCGTACGAACGGTTCGAAAATCGCCGTCGTGCGCTCGGGCGGGATGCCGGGACCGCGATCGAGCACGGAGACTTCGACCATGCCGTCGTTCGCGGCAACTTCGATTTCCACGGGCGCGCCGGACCGGTCGTACTTCGCGGCGTTCGTGAGGAGGTTCTGGGTAACCTGGTCGAGATATGCCTCGACGCCGAGCACGGGCGGGACATCGGCGCGGGCGCGCACGATCACCGTCGACCCGGGGTAGCGCGAGCGGTGGCGTTCGGCCGCGGCCTCGACGACGTGGCGGACGAGCACGGGCTCGGGTTCGACGAGGACGCCGCGCTCGATGCGCGAGAGGGCGAGCATGTTCTCGACGACGCGCTGCAGGCGGTCACCTTCGCTCGCGATCTCGGCGAGGCAGGCTTCGCGCGCGGCGGTATCGGCCTGCTCCCAGTTGCGCTGGAGGTAGCTGGCGTTGCCGAGGATGACGGTGAGCGGCGTGCGCAGTTCGTGGGAGACCATGCCCAGGAGCTCATCCTTCGCCTTCCCGGATTCGATGAGCGTCTGTTCGCGGCCGCGCCGGCGCAGGGCGATGAAGACCCAGGCGAGCGCGCCTCCCGTCAGCACCGAGAGGGCGGCGAGGGCGATGCGCGCGATGCGCGCACGGTCGGCGGCGGATTCGCGCGCGCTGGTGTGCTGCCTGCCTTCGACGGTGAGGATGCGAATGAGGTTGGCGCGGATGTCCTCGGTCAGGTCGGCGCCGCGGCGGGAGGCGATGGCGTCGCGGGCGGAGGCGGTATCGCCCGCGCGATAGAGGTCGATGGCCTCCTGGAGAAGGGCGAACCGCTGTTCGACCTGGGTGCGGAGGAGGGCGACATCGGCGGCTTCGGCGGCGTCGTCACGTGTGCGTTCGGCCAGGCTATCGAGGTTCGCCGGGAGCGTGACCCTGGCCTGTTCGAGGTTCGTGAGGAAGGTGGAGTCGCCGGTGAGCACATACCCGCGAGCGCCCGACTCCGCATCGAGCAGGGTGGTGAAGAGCGATGCCTCGAAGGCGTAGGTCTGGGAGGCATCGAGCGTCGCGTCGGCCGAGCGCTTGTAGCCGGCGAGGCTGACGAAGGCGACGGCGATGAGCGCCACGCCGGCGAAGGCCGCGACGGTGAAGGAGACCCAGAGCGCGGGGAGGGAGAATCGTATGCGCACGCCCGGTTGGAGAACCCCGAAAAGTATCCGGGAAATGATGTGCCCCACGGGTGCGCGCAGAAAGGGCCCTACGAGTCCCCGCGCCCGGTTGTGACGGGTTTGCAATCGCGCGCGTTACCGGCCATGCCAGGTGGGGGTGCGTTTCTCCCGCGCGGCGGCCATGCCCTCCTTCGCATCGTCGGTGGCGCCGGCGACCCGCCGCATGGTTTCGCCGAAGCGCACGGCGTCGGTGAAGGGGAGCTGCTGACCGCGCGCGGCGACCTCCTTGGTGGCGCGCACGGCGAGCGGGGCGGAGAGCAGCAGCCGCTCCGCCAGCTTGCGCGCCTCGGGGAGGAGGTCTTCGTGCGGGACAACCTTGCCGACGAGCCCCATCTCCTTCGCGCGCTGGGCGCCGACGCGTTCGCCGATAAGGAGAAGCTCCATGGCGTTCTGCCAGCCGACCTTCCTGGGCATGCGGATGGAGCCCTGGATCGTGGGCACGCCGATGCGCACTTCGGGGAAGCCGAACTCCGCCCGCTCGCTGGCGATGACGAAATCGCAGGCGGCGACGAGCGTGCAGGCGAAGCCGAGGCAGTAGCCGTTGACGGCGGCGATCACGGGCTTCCAGATCTCGAGGCCGTTTTCGAGCGATGTCATGCCCGGGGTTTCCCAGAAGGTGGCGTTGGTGGCATCGCCGGCGCCGCCGCCGCGGAGGTCCGCGCCGGCGCTAAACGCACGGCCCTGCCCGGTGACAATGCCGACCCAGGCCTCCTCGTCGTCGCGGAACTGGACCCACGCGGCGTTGAGGTCGGCGCGCAGTTCGGTATTGATGGCGTTCAGCGCCTCGGGGCGGTTGTAGGTGATGGTGGCGATGTGGCCATCGCGTTCGTAGAGCACCGTGCCGGCCATGGGTCGTTCCTCCTCGTTTCGGGCCGGAGTCTACGGGAAAGCGCGTGGAGCGGCAGTCCCGTGGTGGGTCGCCCGGCGACGGACTGCCCGTGCGCGATGTCTTTTTGGTGACGGTGCAACTGCAATGCGCGTGTAACGGTCAGCGGCTGGTGGGGGCGGTATTCTGGCGGCCACCCCGGTTTGGAGCAGACACCCCATGGCTTTCCGTTTCGCTTCGGTCGCCGCCTTCGCGCTGCTGGCGACGGCGCTTTCGACGGCCGGCGTGCAGGCGCAGGCATCGCCGACGGCCACACCCGTGACGCCGACGGCCACCCCGGTCACGCCGACCGCGACGCCGGTGACGCCAACGGCAACCGCGGTCACGCCGACCGCCACCGCCACGACGACCAGCGCCGCGACCACAACGGCAACGGCCACGGCGACTTCGGGAACGGCCACGGCCACGGCCACGCGCACGAACACACCCGTCCCGACGGTGGCGCCGACGAACACGCCGGTGCCGCAGCCCACGGTGAACGCGACCGCGACGGCGGGCGCGAACCAGAACGCGACGGCGACGGCAGTCGCAAGCGCGACCGTGCCCGGCCCACCGCGCACGGGCACGGCCAATCCTGAGCAAGGGGGAAACACCACGGGCGTCCTGCTGGCCATGGCAGCGGCGTTGCTGCTGATGTCGCCCCTGGCGTGGTACACACTCCGCCGGCGCTAAGTCCCCGGCCCGGCGAACCACGCATCGAATACGCCACCGGCCCCACCCGGTGGCGTATTCGTGTAAGAGCGTTCTTTCTTTGGATGACAGGCCACGAAACGACGGCGTAGCGTTTGAACCCAGCGGACGAGGGACGCGTGACCGACATCAGCTACCTGCTGAGCCCTTCCGGGACGATCCTGGAGGTGCTCACCCCCGAGGCGTGGACGGCGTTCGCGCTGGCGAACGGGGGCGACGGAATCGCCGACCCGCGAGCCGCCGAAGGCCACCCCATCGCCCGCTTCATCTCCGGCGAGGAAACGCGGCTGAGCGTCGAGACGGCGCTGCGCGTCGCGGCCGCGGGCACGCCCTTGCGCTACCTCTTCCGCTGCGATGCGCCCACCGTGCGGCGTTCCATGCGGATGCGGCTGGAGCGAACCGAGTCGGGCGACGTGCGCGCCATCACCCACCTCCTGGCCGAGGAGCCACGCGCGGCGCGCCTCCTCTTCGCCGACCCGTTGGCGGCGCCGGCCGGGTGGCCGCTGCGGCGCATCTGCTCCTACTGCAAGCGCATCGAGGACCCCGGCCGGCCCGGCGAATGGCTCGATGGCGAGGAGTACGAATCGCGGGGGCACACCCTCGAGGCGCGCCTCAGCCACGGCGTCTGCCCGGATTGCGGCGCCCACCTCGAAGGCTCGTTCGAAGGCGAAGAATGAGGCGCGCACCCGTGGTGGGCTTCGCCGGCGAAGGGATCAGTCGAATGCGCGTCCGAGGGCGAGCCCGGCGGCGAACAGCAGGCCGAACACGAGATGGAAGCGCGCCGTCGCCCGCAGGATGGGGTTGAGCGCACCCCCGGCGGTACCGTCGCGAATCGCCGCGACGGGGCCTTTCGCCCACCAGAGCGACCCCAGCACGAGCAGCACGAACACCGAGGCGCCCGCGGCCCAGGTCGCGATCGCGCTCACATAGGCCACGGCGAGGAGGAAAAGGTACCAGCGCCGCGTGCCCGCTTCGCCCATCACGACGCCGAGCGTCTTCTTGCCCGTGCGGCTATCGGTGGGGATATCGCGGAGGTTGTTGATGACGAGGATCAGCGTCACCGTGCAGCCCAGGGGGATCGCCGCGAGCCAGGCGATGAGCGGCGCATCGCCCGCCTGCACGTAGTACGTGCCGACCACCGCTGCCAGCCCGAAAAAGACGAACGTGAAGAGGTCGCCCAGGGCGTGATAGCCGATGGGCCACGGGCCACCCGTATAAATGATGGCGGCGGCGATGCTCGAAAGCCCCACCGCGACGATCGGCCACCCGCCCACGTAGACGAGATAGATGCCGATGAGGAACGCCGCGGCGAAGGCGATGCCCATGCCTGTGAACACCTCGCGCTGCGAAAGGAAGCCCATCTGCGTGGCGCGCGGCGGGCCCAGGCGGTCCTTCGTATCGGCGCCGCGGCGGTAATCGAAGACGTCGTTGGCGAAGTTCGCACCCACCTGCAGGAGCAGCGCCCCCAGCAGCGCGGCCAGCGCGGGCAGCAGGTCGAACTCGTCGCGGAGGATGGCGGCGCCGGTGCCCACGAGCACGGGCGCCATCGCCGCGGGCAGCGTCGGGATGCGGACGGCGATCTTCCAGGCGCCGAGCTTCGTGGGGCGCGGGCGAGCGGCCGCGGCGGTCATTCGCGCACCGCCGTGATCGCCTGGGCGGCGCCCATCATGTGGCGCTTCTTCTGGATCTTGCGGAAGCCGGCATCGCGGAGCATGCGCACGAGCTCGTCCTGTCCCGGCAGGTACACCGCCGACTGCGGGAGGTAGCGGTAGGCCTGGGCATCGGAGAGCAGGCGGCCCATAAACGGCACGACGCGGTTGAAGTACACCCCATGGCCCATGCGCACGAGCGGGTTTCGCGGCCGGTCAACTTCGAGAAGGCCGATTCGCCCGCCCGGCGCGAGCACGCGCGCGAGCTCGGCGAACACCGGCGGCAGGGCGACGAAGTTCCGCAGCGCGAAGCCGGAAACCGCTACCGTCTGGCTGGCATCGGCGAGGGGGAGCCGGAGGGCATCGGCCTGCACGAACTGCACCGGCGCCAGCCTTCGCCGCACGCCCCCCAACAGCATCTGGCGCGAAAAATCGAGCGCGACGACGTGGCCCGTGTACTGCCGCGCGAGTTCGGAAAAGTCGCCTGTCCCGGCGGCGAGGTCGAGCACGCGGTCGTCGTCGGTGATGGCCAGCCGTTCGACCAATTGCCTGCGCCAGCGCTGGTCCATGCGGCCGGTCATGAGGCGGTTCATGCGGTCGTAGCCGGGCGCGATGCGGTCGAACATGTGGCGAACGGCAGCGGCCTTCTCTTCCGGCGCGGGCAGGGCGGTCATGGCGCAAGTGTGTCACGGCCGGCGGGTGTGGGGGAGTGAGCACCGCCGCGTGGGGAAGCGAGCACGGCGAAGGCCCGCGGCCAGGTCAACCCCGTCGCGGGCCTTCGCACCCGGGCGTGCCGGGACCTACTTCTTGGCGTCGCTCGCGGAGGCGGTGGTGCGGGTGTTCTTCGCGGTCGCCTTCTGCTTGTTGGTTTTCGCCGTTGCCTTCGGGCTCTTGTCTCCCATGCCAGCCTCCTCTATCGCTGCTATTGATAGAGGGAAGGATACGGGATTGGCCCGGGCGCGAACACCCCCGCCCGCGCGGCCAGGTTCAGCCGCCCCAGGTGGTCGCCAGCGCGCCCGGCACGGCAAGCCCATTGCGCCGCATCCAATCGCGGATGGCAAACTCGGAGGAGGAGAAGGAGAGCTCGTCCCACGGAGTCTCCTCGGGGCGAAACCAGCGCACTTCCTGCGTTTCGTGGCCGGCGCCGCCTTCGTTCAGGGCCTCGGCTTCGAAGACGATGACGACCAGGTTGTTGACCACGGGGGTGTAGACGCCGAGCAGGCGCATCGCGCCCGTCTCGAGGAGGGCCTCTTCGCGCAGTTCGCGGGCGGCCGCCTCGGCGGGGCTTTCGCCCAACTCCATGAAGCCGCCGGGCACCTGCCAGAGCCCGCGCCGGGGTTCGATATCGCGCCGCACGAGCAGGAAGCGGCCGTCGCGAACGGGGAGGGCGGCGGCGCAGGGCCGGGGATGCAGGCGATGCTCGAAGCCGCACACGGGGCATTCGCGGCTCCCCTCGCGCCCCGCGGCGACGGTCATTTCGCCGCAGGACATGCAGAAGCGGGAGCCGTGGTGCGGATGGCGCATGGGCAAAGTGTAGCGGGCGGGCACCAGGTCCCGGCATCGGCCAAACGCCCGATGCGCCTTCGGCCACTCTGCCCTCCCCGCGAAAAGCGTGGCGAACGGGGCGCGCGGGGCTAGGGGATCGGGGGGCGCGCGGGCGTTTCGCCGGGGCCGAACTCCCACGCCTCGCCGAATTCGCGCAGGGCGAGGAGCACGGGGATGAAGGCGCGGCCCTTCGCGCTCAGGCGGTATTCCGCGCGCGGCGGGTGGTCGTTATAGAAGACGCGCTCGACCATGCCGTGCTCCTCCAGGCGCTTGAGCCGCTCGGAGAGGAGGTTCGCGGAGATGCCGCGCAGCGATTCGTGCAGGGTGCCGAAGCGCCGCCGCCCCCACGAAAGGTCGCGCAGCACGAGGATCGTCCAGCGGTCGCCCACGACATCGAGCGTGCGCGCGACGGGGCAGTTGGCCTGGCTTTCGTACGTTCGCGGCTCGCTCATGGGGAACCTCCGGGCGTGGGCGGATCGTTCGGCGTGGCCTTGACCGCCGTCAATGGCGTCAGTATAAGAATCGATAGTCACTACGGAAATAGATAGCCACCGGCTTCGCGCCGGAAACAGGGCGTCCAGGAGAGAACGATGGCGGATGAGAAGCCGGGTGAGGTGCGATCGGAGCGGGTGGGCCGCATCCTCAAGATCACGATCGATAACGCCGAGCGCCGCAACGCGTTCGTGCCCGAGATGATGGCGCAGCTTTCGGCCGCGCTGACGGACCTCGATGAGGACCCGGACCTGTGGGTGGGTGTGCTCTGCGCCGAAGGCGACCACTTCACCGCCGGCCTGGACATGCCGAAGTTCTTCGGCCCCACCGCCGAGAAGCGGGCACCGTACGAGGGTGTGGACCCGTTCGGGGTGCAGCGTGCCTGCCGCAAGCCGCTGGTGACGGCGGTGCAGGGCATCACCTTCACGGTAGGCATCGAGATGATGCTCGCGGGCGACATCGCCATCGCGGCCGACAACGTGCGCTTCTGCCAGATGGAGCCGAAGCGAGGGATCGCGCCGCTGGCGGGTGCGCACTTCCGCTTCCTCAGCCGCATGGGCTGGGGCGATGCCATGTACCACCTCCTCGTGGCCGACGAATTCGGCGCCGCCGAGGCGCTGCGCATCGGGCTCGTGCAGGAGGTCGTGCCGCTCGGGCAGCAGGTCGAACGGGCGATGCGGGTCGCGGAACTCATCGCCGCGAACGCGCCGCTCGGCACGCAGGTGACGAAGCGCTCTGCGCGGCGCTACGTCGAGGCGGCCGAGGCGGCGGGCATCGCCGCCATCGCCGACATCCGTGCGACGGTGCTCGATACGAACGACGCGAAGGAAGGCATCCGCTCCTTCGTCGAGCGCAGGGCGGCGGTGTTCACCGGCTCCTGATCGCGCGGGGCCTTGTCGCGCGGCGGCGCCCCGGCCAAGATCGGTGGGGTGAGGCGCCTGCTGCTCGCGACGAACAACCCGGGGAAGGTGCGCGAGTTCCGCCGCCTCCTCGCCGGCCTGCCGTTCACGGTCGTGACGCCGGCCGGCCTGGGGATCGCGCTCGACGTCGTCGAGGATGGTGCGAGCTACGCCGAGAACGCGGCGAAGAAGGCACGCGCCTTCGCCGCCGCCGGGGGATGCCTCGCGCTCGCCGATGACTCCGGGATCGAGGTCGATGCGCTCGGCGGCGGGCCGGGGATGTATTCCGCGCGGTACGGCGGCCCCGGGCTCGATGACGCCGGCCGCCTCGACCTCCTCCTGCGCGAACTCGCGGACGTGCCCGATGGCGAACGGACGGCGCGCTACCGTGCCGTGGTCGCGGTCGCGCACCCGGACGGGCGGGTGCACCTGGCAGAGGCAACGTTCGAAGGATGCATCGGACGCGAAAAGCGCGGCGAACGCGGTTTCGGCTACGACCCGGCGTTCGTGGTCGAAGGTGGGCGCACGGCGGCGGAGCTTTCGGACGACGAAAAAGATGCGGTGAGCCACCGCGGGAAGGCCGTACGCGCCGCGGCGGAGTACCTGCGGGGACTGCCAGGGTGAGACACCTGGGAGCGGTGATCGGGTTGCTGGCGCTCGCCGCGCCCTTCGCCGGCGCATGCGGAGGCGCGACCTCGCTCCCGGAAGCGCCGCCCTGCACGACGCCGACCGCGACACCCTCCACCGTCGCCCGCACCCCGCGCGAGAACGACTTTCGCTACACGCGCGCGGTGAACGAAGGGGCTACCCGTCTGATCCGGCTGACGAACGACTTCCGCGGGCGCTGGCCCGACGGCAAGTTCTCGAGCCGGGACGAATTCCGCACGGAGTTCACGCTGTACGCCTCGAACATGACGTGCACGGCGATGTCGCTGCGCGACCTGAAGTCGGCGGTGCCGCGCTACGCCGAATGGGACACGCGGTTCGACGGCGTGATGTCGGATTATGTCGCGGTGATGGAGCAGGGCCGCGAGTCGGTGCGGACACGGAACGTCTCGGACTACCGGCGGTTCAACAAGCGCATGGACGAAGTAAACGCGACGCTCGCGGAGGCGCTCCTCGCACTGCCGTGATTCGCGGGGGCGGACCCGCTGTGGCAGGATGCGCGCCGGAGGGACACCCATGACTCCCAATGAGGCCAACGCCCGCATCTCGGGCTTCTTTGCCGGCGCCATGGGGCTCCGGTTCACCACCCTGGAGCCGAAGCGCGTGGTCGCCGAACTGACCGTGACGCGCGACCTCTGCACCATCCCCAACGTGATGCACGGGGGCGCGATCATGGCCTTCGCCGATACCGTCGGCGCTTATGGCGCGGTGCTGAACCTGGCCGATGGGCAAGGCACCACGACGCTCGAATCGAAGACGAACTTCTTCGCCGCCGGGCGCGAGGGCGAGACCGTCACGGCCGAGGCGACGCCGCTGCACATCGGCCGCCGCACGCACGTCTGGGAGACGGCCATCCGGGGGGCCGACGGCCGCCTGATCGCGAAAGTGACGCAGACGCAGTACGTGCTCGAAGGCCGCTAAGCGGCGCGCTCAGGGGGCGGTGGCGCCGCCCGGGTAGGCCTGCGAAAGCACCACTTCGATGCTCCCGGGCTGGCGTTCGACCTCGACGCTCACGTGGCGGCCGAGACGGCGGAAGATGAGGTCGAGGGTTTCGCCCGCAAAGCAGAGGTTGCGCACGGCCAGCGTTTCGATGCCGCCCGGGAGCATCGGGCGGACGACGCGCAGCTGGCCGGGCCGCCCGGGCTGCAGCCCGAGCATGGCCGTGAACACCGCCGGCATCGACGCCGCCGACCACGCCTGCGGCCACGATGCCACCGGGTAGGGCGTGGGCACGGCGCGGAATTCGCGGGCGTCGCCGGAAAACAGCTCGGGCACGCAGTAATCCGGGAAGGCGAGCGCGGTCTCGATGAGGGCCGTGCCCAAACGCTCGGCGAGGTCATCGAACCCGTAGCGGCGCATCCCCGTGAGGATGAGGGCGTTGTCGTGCGGCCACACGGACCCCTTGTGATAGCCCAGCGGGTTGTATCCGGGCACCGTCGAGGCGAGGGTGCGCAGGCCCCAGCCGCTGAAGAGGTCGGGCTGCATCAGGCGGATCGCGGTCGCGCGCGCGAAGTCGGCGCGGGCGGTGCCGCTCCAGAGCAGGTGGCCCGCGTTCGAGGCGGGCGTCGGCACCGGTTCGCCCGCGCCATCGAGGCAGAGGACGTAGCCGAGGTGTTCGTGCCCGAAGGCGGCATCGACTTCGCGCGCGAAATCCGAGGCGACCTCGGCCGCATCCACGGAGCCAGGTTCGCCGAGCGCGGCGGCGATGAAGCCATAGGCCGCGAGCGCGGCGGCGACGTACCCCTGCACCTCGGCGAGGGCGATAGGGGGCGCCACGAGGTGGCCGTCGGGCCAGACGATGCAGTCGTGCGAATCCTTCCAGCCCTGGTTCTCGAGCCCGGCGGCGGAAACGCGCGAATAGGCGACGAAGCCGCGCGGGCCCGCCGCCATCTGGTCGCGGCACCACCAGATGGCGGACTGGATGTGCGGCCAGAGCTCGCGCAGGGTCGCCGTGTCGTTCGTCCAGCGGAGGTATTCCCAGGCGGCGACGACGAACAGGGGCGTGCCATCGACGCTGCCGTAGTAGCGGCCGAAGGGCACTTCACCGGCGCGGGCGAGTTCGCCCCAGCGAAGTTCGTGGGGCATTTTGCCGGGCATGGCGTCGTGGGCGGCGTCCTCCTCCTCGGCCTGGTATTTCGCGAGTGTGAGCAGCGCGGTGCGCAGCACGGAAGGTGCGAAGGCGAGCAGTTCCATCCCGGCGATGAGGCTGTCGCGGCCGAAGAGCGTATCGAACCAGGGCACGCCCGCCGCGAGGTAGGCATCCGTGCCGGTGGTCGTTTGCAGGGCGTGGATATCAAGCAGCGCGCGGCGGAGGAGGGCGTTGATGTCGTCGCGGTTCGTTTCGATGTGCGTGGTGCGGGCGAGCCATTCCCGCTGCTGGCGCTGCACGCCGGCGGCGGCCGTGGCCACGCTCGTGCCGGAGGGTTCGGCGTCGATGGACACTTCGAGCGAGAATTCTCGCGTTTCGCCGGGCCCGAGCGCGAGGACGAAGTGCGCATCGCGAGTGGTGAGGCGGGCCGGCGTTTCGGAGAAGGCGATGGTCGTCGAGCGTTGCACGCCGTCGGCGCCGAGGTAGCGGAAGACGGCGCAATCGGCCTCGCAGCGGCCGCGCACGGGTGCCGCCGGCGTTCGCCGCGGGTAGCCCCGGACCTCGAAGATGTCGCGAAAGTCCGCGGCGAATTCGATGCGGAGGTCGACTTCGAGGCCGGCGTGGCTGTAGTTGGAGACGCTGAGGCTTTCGATGAGGCTGCCGGAAACGGCGCGGCGCCGCCGGACGACCAGGGTTTGCGCGGGCACGGTGTCGCCGGCGGTATCGCGCAGGGCGCCGTTGGTGAAGATGGCGCTGAACGGAGTCTCCGGGCGGCGCGCGTCGAGCAGGATGGGCGGCACGCCGCCGAAGGTGAACCGCAGGCGCGAGAGGTGCCGCGTATCGCGCACATACAGGCCGGTGGCCGGCTCGCTGCGGGCATCAATATCGCCGCTGTGGAGGCTGAGCACCGAGATGCCGCCGTGGCGGAGCACGGTGAGGTGGGTGATGCTGCCGCTCGGGTGGGGCTCTTCGCCGACGGGCAGCCAGCCCGGGCCTTCCTCAAGTTCCGGGGCCGCCATCGTCCCTCCTCTCAGCCCGCCGGCGCGGCGGCGATGATGGGCGCCACGCGCGGAGCGGCGATGGCGAGCGGCGCGGCCGGCGCCGCTTTTTCCCCCGGGGTTCCCAGGAGCCTGCGGTACAGCGCCTCGTGGCGGGCCACGTTCGCTTCGGCCGAAAAGCGTTCGGCGACGCGCGCACGGCAGCGGTTGGGGTCGATTTCGTCCACGTGGCGAAGGGCCTCGACCGCTTCCTCGACCGTGTCGCGCACGAAGCCGGTGACGCCGTCGGCGATGACTTCCGGGGCGGCGCCATCGCGGAAGGCGATGACGGGCGTGCCGCACGCCATGGATTCGGCCATCACCAGCCCGAACGGTTCGCGCCAGCGAATGGGGAAGAGGGTTGCGCGTGCCGATTGGTAGGCCGCGACCTTCTCGTCGTGGGTGGCGGCGAGCAGAAGTTCATGCCGGATGGTGTCGAGTGCGGGGGCGACGTGGTCCTGGAAGTAGGCGCGCTCCTCGGGCTCGTTCACCTTGGCGATGACGCGCAGGGGCATGTCCGCGCGGCGGGCGATTTCGATCGCTTCGAGGATGCCCTTGTCCGGGCTCATGCGGCCGACGAACAGGAGCCAGTTGCCGCGTTCGCCCTCGCCGAGGGGGAAGCGGTCGAGGCTGACGCCGTTGTGGATGACGGTGGGTTCGCAGGCAGCGGGCAGCGACGACGCCTGGTCGCGGCTGATGGCGACGATGTGGATGCGCCCGGCCACGTGTTCGTACAGCCGGGCGAGTTTTGGGGTCACGAGCCCGTGGACGGTGTGGACGGCGGGGATGGAGAGCGTCGCCGCGGCGATCAGGCCGAGGATGGTGTGGTCGTGGACCAGGTCGAACTGCCCGGGATTGGCGTAGGCATCGAAGAGGGCGGGGGCTTCGACGAACGGGTCTCCGAGAGCGGCCGACGGGGGCTCTGCGTAGGTGCTCACGAGGCGCGCGCTGGTTTGCGACCCGCCGCTCGCGAAGAGCGTGACGTCGTGGCCGCGTTCGGCCAGCCCATCGGCGAGCGAACTGACGACCCATTCGATGCCGCCATATCCCCGGGGCGGTACCGCGAACCACGGCGGAGCGACGAGACCAATGCGGAGCGTCTTCACGGTGCTCTCCTCATGCGGCGGCGAAACGCGGGGGCGCGGCACGTCTTGCGGGTGAATGCGGGCGGCCGCGACGGATGGGCGGCCTTCCTTTGTTGTACCCGCCGGCCCGGCTGCCCATGTCATCGGGCGGCGCGCGGGCGTTTCAAAACCGTGACGGGCGTGCCGGGCTATTCTCCGGAGGCGGCGTCGCTGCGCGTATCGGGGGTGGGGGCGGGCTCGGAGGTGGCGGGCGTGGCCGCCGGGCTGCCCGGGGTGGCCGCGGACGCCGTGACCTTCGGCCCCGACCATTCGCGCCCGCGCATGATGTCCCGGAGGCGGACGCTGAGGTCGTCGTAAGCGACGATGAGCTCTTCGGAGATGTCCGTGCCGCTGGTGAAGATGGCGAGCGAAATGCGGTCGCGGGGGTCGTATTCGAGCACGCCGGAGCGGCCGTAGTGGCCCCAGCGTTCGGCCTGCAGGCGGCCGTCTTCGTACCAGCAGGGGCAGAAGGGGTAGGTCGAAAGCCCCGCGTACTGGAACTCGACGGGGAGGAAGGTGGCCATCGCGTCGCGCGTCGCGGCGGTGACGACACGGTCGCTATCCCAGAGGTACAGCCCCCAGCGAGAGAGGTCGCCGACGGTGGAATAGAGGCCGGCCGAGGACCAGAGCACGCCGTGGTATTCGTAGCTCGGGATGGAGCTCACGCGGCCGCTCGAGGAGGAGCGCGAAACGCCGGAGCTGGAGCGCAGGGCCGCGTTCAGGTTGGGGTGATTGTTCTCCTCAGTGGGGTCGAACTCCTCGTCCATCTGGCTGGCGTAGAGCTGCAGGGGGTTCAGCAGCCGCTCGTGGAGGGCCTGCGTGAAGGTGGTGCCCGCCAGCTTTTCAATGACGAGGCCGAGCACGAAGTACCCCGGGCTGGAGTAGGTGAAGGCGTCGCCGGGTTCGAAGAGCAGGGGCTCCTCGGTCGCGTAGGCGAGGGCGTCGCGCGGGTCCACGCCGTCGGTGGGGGGCAGGCCGCTCGTGTGCTGGATCAGGTTGCGAATGGTGTAGTCGCCGCTGTGCGCGATGTTCGGCACGTATTTCGAAGCGCGGTCATCCAGCGAGAGGCGCCCCTCCTCGGCGTACTGGAGGATGAGCGCGGTCGTGAACGTCTTCGTCACGCTCGCCGACCAGTAGCGCTTGTCCGGAGTGAGGACGCGGCCGCTATCGGCGTCGATGCCCGTCGCGCCCTGCCAGGTGGAGCCGTCGGCGCGGTCGAAGGCGACGGCGGCGCCGGCCACACCGTAATCGGCGGCCCAGCGTTCGAGCACAAGCTGCACATCGGAGGGGGCGACGGCGTCGCCGGTGGCGGGCAGGACCTGGGGCTCGCGCGCGGAGGGCGGCGCATCGAGGATGCGGGCGCTGGAGGCGCGCAGCGCGAGGCCCACGCCCGAAGGGGGCACCGCCGTGCGCACCTGGCCCGGCACCGAGGGTTCGAGGACATCGACCATGGCGGCGCCGAACAGGGCGGCGATGCCCGCCACCGCGGCCAGCGGCATCGTCACCGCCGCGACGGCGCGCGGCAGACGGCGCGGGGGTGCATCCGTGCGGCGCGCGCCCCCCGCGGGGAGGAAGTGCGGCCGGCGGCGCGCGGCGATGTCCTCGATCCAGCCAAAGCAGAGCATGCAGAGGAAGGTGACCACGAGCACGACGGGCAGCGACGCGGCGTTTCGCACCCAATCCGGCCGGTCCTGCACCCAGAGCAGCTGGTACATGGCGAAGAGCCCGGCCGCGTGCCACAGGTAGATGGTGAAGATGCGGTCGTTCACCCAGGCGATGAAGCCCGCGACGGCGCGGCTCGCGGCCGCCTTCGTGAGCGCCGATTCGAAGGTGAGCGCGGTGAAGAGCCACGTCAGGCCGACGAAGCCGTGCATCGGGTACGAGGCGTTCACGACGTGCGCGGGCACCTCCTGGGTGAGGCCCCACCAGGCCGCGCCGGCAGCGCAGACGATGGCCGCCCCGGCGCGCGCGCCCGTGCCGATGCGGTCGAAGACGCCATCGTTGTAGGCGAAGCCCAACAGCCAGAAGCCGCCGAAGAGCGCGACATCCTCGAACTGCCAGGGCACGGGATGGCCGGCCAGCCGGAACCGTTCGAAGGCGATGACCAGTCCCAGCGGCAGGCCAAGCAGGGCGATGGAGATGCGGTGATGGAGCCAGAGGAGGATGGGGCTCAGGAGAATGAGCCACGTCATGCAGCGCAGGTACCAGAGGACCGCCCACCAGGTGACGCCCCACTCCGACCCGGTCGGGTCCCAGATGGGGAAGACCCAGAAGATCGGCTGCCATGGCTCGAGTGGCGTGCCCGGCGCGCCCCGGAAGTAGTACTCCGCGGCCATCACGCCCAGGGCGACGACGGCGAACACCCAGAGCGGCACAAGCAGCCGCCGGAAGCGGGTATACAGCACCCGCCGCATGCCATCCTTTTCGAGCGAATAGGCCATGAGCGAGCCGGCAACGAAGAACATCGCGGGCATGGAGGCGATGAAGTAAGAGATCCAGGCGTAGCCGTACGTATGCCAGACCAGCACGCGCAGGATGGCGACCGTCCGTACCAGGTCCAGGAAGGCGTTGTGCTGGCGGGCGGCGCGGCGTGCCGGGGTCGCGATCTCGGCGGCCTGCGCGGGCGTGCTCACGCTCGGGATGCCCGTGGGGACGGCGGCTTCCACGCGGTCCACTCTACACAGCGAACCCACTGCGGCTATGTCCAAATGGTTGTGCTTTTCCCCACCCTGAACGGCGTCTTCGCATCGCCGCCGTCGCGGTGCTGCAACGGCGGCCCGGCCCGGCTTGTATGGCATTTACCGGCGACGGCGTACGCTGCTCGCATGAAAGTGATCCGGCGTGGGACAAGCGGCGATGTAGTTGACCGGCGTGGCGGCGGCGGCCGTTCGGGGGTGCCGCTGGCCATCGGCGGGGGGCTCAGCATTCCCGCCATCATCCTCGCGGCAATCGCCTACTTCGTGCTCGGGCAGAGCGGCGGCAGCGGCTTCGGCATCAACATGCCGCTCGACCAGCTCCCCGGCGCGCAGGTCAGCGGCAAAGGCATCCCCGCCGAGCAGGACCCGGACCGCGACCAGGTCGAGTTCGTGAGCTTCGTGCTCGATGACATCCAGCAGTTCTGGACCGAGCAGTTCGCCTCCACCGGCAGCCAGTACCAGCGCGCGAAGCTCGTGCTCTTCGATGGCCAGGTCTCGACGGCCTGCGGCGGCGCGACCTCGGACGTGGGGCCGTTCTACTGCCCCGGCGACCAGCAGGTGTACATCGACCTGGGCTTCTTCCGGGAGCTTTCGCAGCGCTTCGGCGCGCCCGGGGACTTCGCCCAGGCGTACGTGATCGCGCACGAAGTCGGCCACCACGTGCAGAAGCTCACCGGCATCAGCGCGGACGTGGCGAACGCGCAGCGCAAGAAGCCCAACGACGCGAACGAGCTTTCCGTGCGGCTGGAGCTGCAGGCCGACTGCCTCGCCGGCGTGTGGGCGCACTCCACCTACCAGCGCGACATCCTCGAATCGGGCGACCTTGAGGAAGGGCTCGCCGCCGCCGCCGCCGTCGGCGATGACCGCCTGCAGAAGCAGGCAGGCCAGCGCGTGAATCCCGAGACGTGGACCCACGGCTCATCGCAGGACCGCGTGAACTGGTTCAAGAAGGGGTTCGAAACGGGCAAAGCCTCGGCCTGCGACACCTTCGGGAGCTGAACGGCCTCAGCTCGAGGCGTTGACCATCGGTTCGCCCCGGCCCCAGCGGCGCAGGTTCGCGAGGAACATATCGACCTGGCGGCGTTCGTTGCCCGCGGCGACGGCGCTGTTGTGCGGCGAAATGATCACGTTCGGCAGCGTCCAGAGCGGCGAATCGGGCGGCAAAGGCTCCGGCGTGGTGACATCCAGGTAGGCGCCGCCGAGGTGGCCCGCGCGCAGGGCCGCGATCATCGCATCCTGGTCGATCACTTCGCCCCGGGCGACGTTGAGGATGCGCGCGCCCGCGGGCAGTGCCGCGATCGCGGCCGCATCGATCACGCCGCGCGTCTTCTCGGTGAGGGGGCAGGCGAGGGCAAGCCAGTTCGCCCGCGGCAGCACTTCCGCGAGCGCGGCGGGTGTGACCATTTCGTCCACGGAGTCGCCTTCGGCGCGGGGGCTGCGCCGCACGCCGATGACGTGCAGGCCCAGCGCCCGCCCGAGCCGCGCGATTTCGCGGCCGATGGCGCCGAGCCCGAACACCACGAGCGTCTCCGTCGCGAGGTCGGCGGGCGGTTTGCCCTCGCGCGGCTCCCAGGCGCTCCGCCGCTGCGATTCGCCCCAGGCCAGGAACGGCCGCGAAAGCATGAGCAGCCCGCCGATGGCCGTCTGCGCGATCGGCACCGCCGTCGACCCGGAGGAGGTGGTGATGGTCACGCCCTTCGCCAGCAGGCGCCCGAACACGGGGTTATCGAGCCCGGCGTTCATCGTGTGCATCCACTTCAGATTGGGCGCACCCTGCGTGGCCGCGAAGTACGAACGGCCGTAGTCGGGCACGACATCGCCGCTGAAGAAGGAGAGGTCGACCGCCGCCAGCGTCTCGGCGGGGAGCCGCTCGGCCGGGTCCGAGGGGAGGAGGATGACGTCGAGGGCGATGCCAGTATCCGCCGCGGCGGCGCGAATTTCGTCGCCGTACCGGTCGAGGATGTGGCGCGTGCAAAGGAACCCGGCCATGGGCCGCCTCCGGGGAAGGTGGTAGTGCGGCATTGTACGGGGAGGGCGCGATCCCGGGCCGGGCCGCTGTGCTACGCTCCCCGGCCATGACGAGCGAGGGGCCGCGCGGCACGGTGGGTGAAGTCTCGCGGTACTTCTTCCGCCTCGGCGTCATCGCCTTCGGCGGGCCGGCCGCGCACATCGCCATCATGCGGCGCGAACTCGTGCGCGAACGCCGCTGGGTCGATGACGCCGCCTTCGTGGACCTTCTCGGCGCGACGAACCTCATCCCCGGCCCGAACTCCACGGAGATGACCATGCACCTGGGCGCCATGCGCGCCGGGCGATGGGGGCTCTGGGCGGGAGGCGCCGCGTTCATCCTCCCGGCCGTGACGATCGTGCTCGCGCTGGCGGTGGCGTACGTCCGCTGGGGCACGACGCCCGCCGCCGAGGCGCTGCTCGCGGGCATCCAGCCCTTCGTCCTCGCCATCATCGTGCAGGCGATCTGGGGGCTGCGGACGGCCGCCTTCAAGGGGCCGATCACGATGGCCGTGGCGCTGATCGCCGTGCTGCTGGCGCTCGCCGGCGTGAACCAGGCGCTGCTCGTGCCGGGCGCGGGGCTCGTCGCGCTCGCCGCGAGCGCGGGGGCCGGCGGGAGATTGCAGCGCTGGCCGGGCGCCTTCGCCAGCCTCGCGCGACGGGCCGCGGCCGCGTTCGGGCGCACGTCCGCGAAGGCGATGCTGCCCCTGTTCGCGGTCGCGGCGCCGGCCGGCTACTCCCCATGGGAGCTGTTCTGGGTGTTCCTGCGCATCGGCAGCGTGCTCTACGGGAGCGGCTATGTGCTCTTCGGCTTCCTCAACGCCGACCTCGTGCAGCACCGCGGCTGGCTCACCGAAGGACAACTGGTGGACACGATCGCGGCGGGGCAGTTCACCCCGGGGCCGGTGTTCTCCTCCGCCACCTTCGCGGGCTACGTGATCGATGGCTACCGCGGCGCGGCGCTCGCGACCCTGGGGCTCTTCCTGCCTTCGTTCGCCTTCGTGGCGCTCACGAACCGGTGGATCCCGGTGCTGCGGCGCACGCCCTGGGCCGCGCCCTTCCTCGATGGCGTGAATGCAGCGGCGGTCGCGCTGATGGCGCTGGTGACGGTCGAGCTCGCACGCGATGCACTCGATGGCGGCTTCGCGCTGGTGCTATTCGCGGTGGCAGCGGCCTGGCTCATCCGCTGGAGCCCGAACAGCGCGTGGCTGGTGCTCGCGGGGGCGACCGCCGGGATCGCGCGGGCGGCGCTCACGTAGCGGGCGCGGCGGCCGACACCATGCGGACTCCGAACTGCGTCGGCGCGTTCACACAACGCGCTCGCGGATGGAACTGGAGCGGCCGATAGTGACAACAGGGAGCGGGTGCAGGAGCGCGCCCGCCGCTGGAGGACCCATGCCTGCTCTACCTCGCCGCGCCGCCGGGATCGGCATTACCGCGGTGCTCGCCCTGGTGGCGGCCGTGGTCGCCGTCTTCGTCCTCACGACTTCGAGCAAGGCGGGCGAGGTGAACCTCACCACCGCGCGGCTCGTCCCCGCCGATGCGGGCCTCTATGTCGCGATCAACACCGACCTGGCTTCGGACCAGTGGGTGGCGACCTTCAACCTGGCCGAACGGCTGGGCGCCGAAAACCCGCGGCAGACGCTCAAGGACGAGGCGTTCGGCATGGACTGGGACGACGAGATCGCGCCCTTCCTCGGCGGCAACGCGGCCTTCTTCCTGCGCCAGGTCGATGTCGAGATGTTCGACTTCCAGGGCGGCGTCATCGTCAAGTGCAAGGACGAGAAGAAGTGCTCGAAGGTGTTCGTCGAGCAGTCGGGACTCGACTTCGAGAAGACGACCTACCAGGGCACGGAATATGCCATGAGTGATGGCATGCTGCTCTTCGCCATCATCGACGGCCATCTCGTGGTGACCACGGATGAAGACACCATGAAAGCCGTCATCGACGTGCACAAGGGCAAGACGAAATCGCTCGCCAGCACGGCCGATTTCCAGAATCTGCGCGATGAGCTGACGAAGAACTTCCTCAGCTTCATCTACCTGAACACCGAGGACCTGACCGGCGATTTCCTGCTGAACGAACCGGTGATCAAGCAGGCGCTGGAGCAATCGGGCACGAGCGACATCGTTTTCAAGCCGATGGCGATGGTCGCCAGCGCGAAGGCCGACGGCTTCGAATACGCGGCCGCTTCGACCAGCAACGGCGGCGTGGCGGGGCCGATGCTCCAGCCGCACGTCTCGAAATTCGCGAAGGTCGTGCCCCAGGACGCCTCCGTCTTCATGACCACGAACAACCTCGCGCAGACCTGGAACGACGCGGTGACGAAGTCGCGCGCGGACATCGATAAGGCGATTCGCGAGGAGGGCACCTATCGCGACCTCGACGAGGCGCTGCGCGACGCCGGCCGCCAGGTCGGGCTCAAGAGCATCGAGGAGATCATCGAGCTGCTGGACGGCGAGGCGGCCATCGCCGCGTGGTTCCCCGGCGGCAGGCAGGAAGACGCCACCGGGCTCCTGCTGTTTGAAGTGAGCGACGAGGCCGCGGCGCGATCCGTCCTCGACCGCGTCTTCAACGCCTCCGCCGTGGGGCGTCCCACGAAGGAGACCGTTGGCGGCGTGGAGCTGACCGTCATCACCGGCGAGGACCGCGAGAAGCTCGCTTTCGGGATCACGAACGGGTACGCGCTCGTGGGTGCGCTCGATGCCGTGAAGGCGACGGTCGACCGCAAGGAGAACCCGTTGACGGACCTCGGCATCTACCAGCGCGCGACGGCGGGCCAGACGCTCGGGACCTACGCGTTCTTCAACCTGACGGAGCTGACGCGCCTGACCGAGGGCGGCGTGCCGCCGGTGCTCGATGAGATGACGCAGGCGCTTGAGGGGCTCATGTATAACGCGGTAGAGGTGAACGGCGTGGCACGCGTTTCGGGCCTGGTGACGATTTCGAAGTGAGCGCGCTGAAGGCGGCGTGGCGTACCACCGGACGGCTGCTAGCCGGGCCGCTGGCACTCGCCGCCTTCTTCCTGCCGTGGGGCACGGGCCCCGGTCCGCTCGCGGCGACGGAGTTCACGGGCCTCGGGCTGGTGGGCTTCGCCGGCCGATTGCAGGTGCTCGAACTCGGGACGGCGGGGCATGGTTTGCTGCTGGCGGTGCGTCTGCTGGTGCTGGGCGTGGCCATCGCCGCCGCCTGGCGTACCGTGCTCGCGATCGCGGATCCGCGCCACCGGCTGTACGGCTGGAGCGGGGGTTACCTCGCGGCGTCGGCGTGCGCGGTGCTGGCGCTGCGGCTCGCGATTTCCGGGCTCGCGATGCCGCCCGGGGGGCTGGCGCTGCTGCTCGCGGCGGCGATGCTCATCTGCGGCGAGCCGGCCACCGGTGGCGTTCGTACCGTGATTTGCGCGCTGCCCGTGCCGAGGGTTTCGTTGCCGGCTCGGCGCGCCCGCGAACCGTTCGCCCCCTGAGCCTCAGCTCAGCCGCCGCACCCCGCGCATCAGGCTGAAACAGCCCACACCGATCGCAAGGCAGACGAGCCCGCTGATCGTCAGCGAAACGCGTGGCCCGAAGAGCGTCGATGTCAGCGCGGCCTGCCCGTACCCGATGGGCAACGATGACGTGAACGAGAGGCCGTACACGCTCATGACGCGGCCCATCATGCGCGGGTCGGTGTTCTCCTGGATGAGCGCGACGACGAAGTTGATGAAGATCGCGGGGCCCGTCGCGCCCATGAGCACCATGACCGGCATCGCCACCCAGACGGACGGGCTCATCGAGAAGAGCGCAATGAGGCCGCCGCCGAACACGATCGAGAGCAGCACCAGCGCGCCGCGGCGGTTGAACCGGTAGCTCGCGAGCACCGTCGATCCGAGCACGATGCCCAGGCCCATGGAGCCGAAAAGCAGACCGATGAACTTGTCGCCGCGGTGTAGCTCATCGGGCACGAAGATCGGCAGGTTTACGGTCAGCGGCCCCATGAGCAGCATCCCGGGGAGGGCGCCGAGGGCGATCATGGAGAGGATGGTGCGCTGGCTGCGGATGTAGCGGATGCCATCGGCAAGGTCTCGGAAGACGGTGCGCCCCGTGGGTATCGGCCGGTCGGTGGCGATGCGGGAGAAGAGGAGCGCGGCGGCGGCGAGTAGCGCGACTTCCATGGCGAAGGCGAACGACAGCCCCGGCCCATCCACGAGCACGCCGCCGATCGCCGGGCCCGCGAACTGGAGCGTCGCCATGAATGCCATCGTTCCGAAGATGGCGGCGTTCTGGATCATCGCGCGGGAGACGATCTGGGGGACCATGCTCTGGCGCGCCGGGTTCGTGAACGCGCCGGCCGAGCCGACAATCGCGCTCAGCAGGAAGGCGGGCCAGATCCAGCGCGTTTCGCTGCTCGAAAGCAGCACGTAGCCGACCGAGACCAGCGCCGCCACGGCGTACGTGCGGATGAGGATGCGCCGCCGTTCGACGCGGTCGGCGACGACGCCACCGACGAGGGCGAAAATCGCCGCCGGCGCGTTCTGGCAGACCAGCACGGCGGCGATGGCGAGCGCGCGATGGTCCTCGGAGACGCGGTCGCGGACGAAGAGGGGGACGGTCACCGCCTGGATGCCGACGCCGGTCCCCGCGAGCACGGAGGCCACCAGCCAGAAGACGTAGCCGGGCACGCGGAAGGGGTTGCGCGATTCGTGCGTGGCGCCGAGCGCCCCGGGGGACGCCTGGACGGGGAGAGCCTCGGCCTCACTGCTCATGGCCGCGCATCCTACGGAAAGGAAGGCGAATAGGGGAAGGAAGGCGCGGCTGTCGCCCCGGCATGGGCGGGACACCCGGAAGGGCCGGCTGGCTGCCGGCCCTTCCGGGTGGGGTGCGCCGGAGATGTATGTCCCTACCGGCGGCGATACGAGAGGCCGAGGAGGCCAAGGCTCGCGGCCATGAACGCCGCCCCGAGCGCGATGAGCGGGTTCGTGCCCTCCGCCGAGGCGAGGCCCGTGCCCGAATCCGGGGCCGCCGGGTTGCCGCCCGAACCTGCCGCGCCTGCGGCGTTCGTGCTCGAAGGCGTGGCGCTGGCCGCGGACTGCGCGCCGCTCGTGCTGCCGGCCGCGGGCGAGGACGCCGCCGGGGTGCTGGTCGCCGTGGCGGTGGCGGCGCTATTGGGTGCGCTGGTGCCGCTCGGCGTCGCGGCGCTGTTCGCGGTGCTCGTGCCGGCGCCGGCGGTGCCGCCCGTGGAACCGTTGCCGAAGGCGCTGGAGCCGCTGCCGCCATCCGCCGTGGCGTTCGCGACCGGGCTGCTGGTCGCGCCGCTCACCGGGGTGCCGCCCGTGGAGCCGTTGCCGAAGGTGCTCGAACCGCTGCCACCATCCGCCGTGGCGTTCGCGACCGGGCTGCCTGTCGCGCTGGTCGCCGGGGTGCCGGTGGCGGCGCCGCTGCCCGCTTCGAGGTTCGCGCAGGCGACGGGCAGGCTCTCGTGCGCGGACTTGCCCGGCTCCTTCGCGACGGTGTCCGGGAGCGTCATGGTGTCCGCGACGCCGTGGATTTCGACCACGTATGAGGCCCAGTCGGCGTTGCCGCCGCTGATCGTGCCGACGTTATCGGTCAGGTCGTCGTCCGTGCCGGCGATCGCCGTCAGCAGGTCGTCGAGCGCGACCGTTTCGTGATAGGTGATGCGCCCGCTGCTGTCGCTGCGCGGGAAGGTGTCCTCGTCCTGGTTCGAGGGGTCGTCATCGAGCGGGAGGAGGACGTTGCCGCCGGCCTTCAGCGCCTCGGCGCTATCGAGGAAGCCGTCGCCGTTGGTATCGGCCGTGTTCGTGCTGGAGCCCGGGGCCGCGGTGCCCGTGGCGGTGGTGCCCGTGGCGGTCGCGCTGGAGCCGGGACTGGTGGCGCCGGGGCCGCCGGCCGGTTCGCCCGGGCAGGTGGGGCCGAGATGGATGTGCATCTCGTGCCGCGATTCGGGGTCGAGCCCCGAGGCGTTGACATCGATGGTGAGGTTGCCGCCGGAGAGTGCGAGCGCGGCCGTGCCGGAGACGCCGGAGCCATTCGCGGCCACGAAGCGTCCGCTGAAGGCATCGCCGGCGGCGCTGGTGCCGCCCGCGGCGGGCGTCCCCATGGTCGTGGTCCCCGTGGGGGAGGTGCCGGTGGGGGACTGGGCCTGGACGGCCGAGGCGATGAGCACGGCGCCCACCGCGGCAGGCGCCGCCAATACAAGCCGCAAACGCGCGGCGTGACTCTTTGATTGCATGTATCCGGTCCCTTTCGCTGAGACCGGTCGTCGTGGTGATCCCGGGGTTGAAGTGCGCGCTGATGACCCATAGTGCGGGCCCGGTCCGCCGCGGGAAGGCATCTTTCCGGCTCCCTTCCCGCCTTTGACGGTTCTTCTAGCGCGCGTGGCGGCGGCGCGAGCGCCGCGCATGAGGTGCTGCGGAGCCATGCCAGAGCCATCCGCGCGCTGCTAACCCGGGACTTGATCAGCCACACGCCGCCACCTCGCGTAGGATTGCGCCCGCGCCGCCATGAGCGCCCGAGGAGCACCATGCCCGTCCCCGATACCACCATCCTTCGCACCGTCGGCATCAGCGTCCGCGACCTGGACCGCTCGGTGGACTTCTACACGCGCGTCATCGGCATGCAGCAGTTGCGCGTCATCGAACTGCCCTACCTCCGGGAAGTGATCGTGGGGTATGCCGCGCAGGGGTTCGAACGCGGGTCGCGGATCGTGCTCATGCGCTGGCTCGATGACGCCGACCACACCCCGCGCGCCAACGGCGTGAAGCTTGTGCTCCAGGTCGAGGACACGCGCGCCTTCACCGAACGCATCCGCGCCGATGGCTGCGCGGTCACGCGCGAACCGGCGAAGAGCGCGGTTTCGAACGCCACCATCGCCATGTGCAAGGACCCGGACGGCTACACCCTGGAGATCCTGCAGGAGGGCTAGGAGCCTGCCGCCGCCCTGTTCCAGATCGCCCCGGCGGGCGTGAGGCTCGAGGGATGGCGGGAACGAGCGCGGTGCTGCGGCCCTACCAGGCAAGGGTGTTCGGGGCGTTGGCCCGGGGCATCGCACGGCGCCGCGGCGAAACTTTCACCGTCCTCTTCCCGCGCCAGGCCGGCAAGAACGAACTCGCATCCGTGCTCGTGGCCTACCTGCTGCGCGCCAATGCCCGCGCGGGGGGCACGATCGTTCTCTGCGCGCCGACGATGTCGCCCCAGGCCGAAATCAGCATCGCGCGCGTGCGGCGAACGCTCGGCGCGACGGAGGCGCTCGCGGGCGATGTCGCGCGGGCGCGGCTCAGCGGCAACACGATCAGCGTCGGCCGCGCGACCGCGACCTTCCTGAGCGCGTCGCCCGAGGCGCACGTAGCCGGGCACACGGCCTCGCTCGCGCTCATCGCCGATGAGGCCCAGGAGATCGACGCGGCCTGGTTCGACCGCCAGTTCCGGCCGATGGCGGCCTCGACGGGGGCGCCGGCCGTGCTGTTCGGCACGCCCTGGGATGGCCACTCGCTGCTCGACCGCGCCGTGGCCGCGAACCGCGCACGCGATGCCCGGGAGGCCGGCACGCCCTATCGCGACTTCCTGCCGCTGCATCACGAGGTCGCCTGGCCGGAGGTGGCGCGTTCGAACCCCGGCTATGGCGAGTACGTCCGGCACGAGCAGCACCGCCTCGGCGCCGGCCACCCGCTCTACCTCAGCCAGTACGAACTGCGGACCGTCGAGGCGGCGGGGCGGCTGCTCACGGCGGCGCAGCTCGCGCGGCTCGAGGGCACGCATCCGCGGCTGCTCGCACCGCTGCCGGGCGAACGGTACGTGGGCGGGTTCGATTGCGCGGGCGAAGGGGCGCGCGCCGATGCCTCGGTGCTCACCATCGCGCGGGTCGCCGCGGTCGGGCGCTGCGAAGTGGTCCGGCAGGTGGCCTGGCAGTCCGCGGCCTACGCGCGGCTCACGGCCGAGGTAGCGGCCATCGCGCACGGCTGGCGGCTCGAACGGCTCGTGGTCGATGCCACCGGGCTCGGGGGGCCGGTCGCGGCACGGCTGGCGGAATCGCTGGGGCCGCGGGTGACGCCGTTCGCCTTCACGGCGGCATCGAAGGCGGCGCTCGGGTTCGCGCTCATCGCCGCCATCGAGACGGGGCGCCTGCAACTCCACGGCGACGATGGTTCGCTTGAGGCCGCTGCCGCGCGCGCCGAGCTCGCGGCCTGCGGCGGCGAATTCACCGCCGGTGGCGGGCTGCGCTGGGGCAACGAACGGGGCCACGACGACTACGTCGCGAGCCTCGCGCTCTGCCTGCATGCCGCCGAGGCCGCGGGCGCGGGCCGCCGCGCCATGGGCCACTCGCGGGAGTGACCTACTCCGGTCCGATCCACGGCGGCGCATCGGACCCTTCGCCCCCCGAATCCGCGAACGTGAACGCCACCGGGAGCGCCGCCAGGTCGAACGGTTCGCCACAGACGGCGGCGAGGCGGGCATGCCATTCGCCCGCTTCGAGCCAGCCCACGAGTTCGCGGCAGGCGGCGCGCAGCCCCTCCGCGTCGTGTTCGGTCATCCAGCCAAGGGCCACGGCCTCATCGAGCTCTTCGTCGTCTTCTACGAGCCAGCGGCCGGCGGCGGGATCGATGAAGAGGTCGAGGTAGAGGTCGACCTGGTGGTGGACCCCTCCGGTGCGGGCGAGCGCGGACGTGAAATCGATGCGGTAGCCGGCGTGCGCGCCCGCGGGATCGAAGAGTTCGAACATGCGCCAGGGGCATTCGCGCCAGAGCCAGAGGCGCGCGCCGGCCACGGGCACGGGCTCGCGCACGGGCTCCCCGGAACGGCTCAGGAGGTGCGCCTCGAGCCGCGCCCAGGAGCAATCGACCACGAGCGCGACGGCGTCATCGCGGCGGACGACAACATCGCCCGCGTGCACCGTGACGAGACGGCGGCCATCGGCGAGGCGGCGGAGGTAGTGGTATTCGAACGGCGGCACGCGGCGACTTTCGCGGGCAACGGCGCGCAACGCAAGCGTTCACTCCGCGATCCCGCCTCCTGCGGGGCCGCCCCTGGGAACCGGGAACTGGGAACTGGTCTACTCCTTTGCGAGCGCGGGCAGGCGGCGCGTGGCGAACGACGCCGGCGGCAGCGCCATCGGCGTCACCGTGGGCGCGGCGGCATCGCCGTAGAGCGAAATGAGCCCGTCGCGGTCATCCTGCGCGGGCACGCGGAACTGCGTCCCCGGGGCGAGCGCTTCCTGCATCACCGTGCCCGTCACGGCCGTGTGCCCGAGCCCGATGGCATGGCCCATTTCGTGCAGCACCACCGTCGGCAGGTCGAACGCGCTCGGCGCCGTCGTTTCCGAAGCCGACCAGGTCGCCTCGGTGGTGAGTTCCATATCGAACTCCAGGATGCGGCGCGTCTGCGTGCCGGGGACGTTCGCGAAGAAGACGCAGGTCGTGCCGAGCAGCTTCGAATCGAGCTTCGTGAAGCTGACCGTGTTGACGTTGTCGCGCGTGCGGTCGGTGCAGGTGACGCCGGGGCCGGTGGCGAAGGCGCCCGCGTAGGACGCGCGCAGCTTCTGGCCGCCCACCGCCTCCCAGCGGCGGAGCGACCAGAGCAGCGAGCCGAACGCCGAGACCTCCTTCGGGTCGGTCGCGAAGACGTAGCGCACGGGGACGGGGAGCGCGGTATCGGCCCAGCGGCCGTTGGCCGTGAACATCGCGAGGTCCGGTGCCTCGGCGAGCGCGGTGCCCTCGGGGGCGAAGCGGGCATCGATGAGCGCGAACTCGGCGCGTTCGAGGACTTCACCGGGGAGGAGGCCATCGGCGTCCTTCGCCACGGCGGCGCCGGGCGAGGCCTGGGCGCCGCCGAGAATGCCAAAGAGCGCCGCGGAGAGCGCCGCCACCGCCACGACCGCACTGAACCATCGCATGAGTGACGTCCCCTGTCGTATCTCCCGCCCGGGCGAGTGACCCCATCGTGGCGGCTCGTCCGCAAGCCGCAAGCGGGCGGGAAAGGCGCCGTTGGTGCCCCGCCGGAGGGGCCGGCCGGACGATCCCGGCGCGTCCGCGGCGGGCGACTCTGAGGAGGGATCCCGCGCGGAGGTGATGGAGATGCGTCACATGCGGCCGCTTGAACGGCTGATTCTCGCGCTTGAGGCGTTTCTCGCGATCGGGGCGTTCGCGGGCGCGTGGGCGCTCATCGGCGACCGCAACGGCGGCGACAACGTGGACATGACGCTGCTCGAAGGCACGCCGTTCGATTCCTACCTGGTGCCGGGCATCGCGCTGCTGGTGCTGAACGGGGTGTTCCCGGCGGCCGTGGTGATGCTGGCGCTGCGCGGCCACGCGCTGGCCTGGCCGGGGCACGTGGCTGTGGGCGCGGTGCTGATGACGTGGATCGCGGTGCAGGTGGCGTTCATCGGCTACGCGAGCCTGCTGCAGCCGTTCTTCTTCGCGTACGGCGCGGCGATCACCGTGCTCGGCGCGATCGGCTTCGCGCGCGAAACGCACGCGCGCCTGCACCTGCCGGGCGCGGGTGGCCACGGCTGGCTCGCGGGGTAGATCGCGACAGGAGATGACGCGCTACCGGATCCGGTCAACAGCCTTGCGGACCAGCGCTTCAAGCTGAACCCCGGAGGTTCCCCCGGGGCCGAGCGCCATCGCAATCACGTTGGAGACAATCGTGCCGCGGCGGACGTAGACCGCGTCCGCGGTCACCAATCCGACCAAAGGAACCGGGGTCATCGTCAACCGAAACGCGAACGTCTGGTCGCCGAGTTTCGGGAATGAGAGCGGGGAGATCGTATAGGTGACCAAATGCCCGTTCTCGTCCGGCTCGGTCCAGGTTCGGCAGTCCTTGAGCAGATCGACGTTGTAGTCGAATGCGCGGCGAGCGTCATCTCCTTTGTAGGACGTCACCGTATGGGCGAGAAACGGCCCGAAATCCGACTGTTGGAATTGCGCTGAGGCCCGCGCCGAAGAAGGTACGGCCCTCGCCGCCGTCGGCTTCCCACACCAACCGTCATCGTCGTCGTTGTCGTCGTCGGGCCAGTTACTCCAGCCGGCCGGCATGTCATCGAGCCGCAGGAGCATTTTCTGGAGACTATCGGTCGCTGGAATGGCCGGGGGCGCTTCCGCTGTGACGGAAGCAGTGGGGTTGGGCGTGCTCGCCGGCAGCGGATCGACCGTATCCGCCGTCTTCTGCCCGCCACCGCACGCGGCGGCCGCAGTCAGGATGACCGCCATAAGGGTCAGTCCGCTGGCACTTCGAATCATCGACCGCTCCCTCTGGTCCACCGGGCAGGTGGCTCCCGTGGGAACCACCTGCCCGGCCCGGGCCGGTGCCCTAGACCTGGCTGTAGCCCGAGCCCTTGCGGTCGATGCCCGTGCCCTTGCCGTTCGAGATCCAGCCGAACTCCTGGAGGATCTCCTGGCTGTAGGTCACACGGCCGGTGACCTTCTCCAGCGGCTCGCTCGCGAGCAGGAGGGCGGCCTTCGCCATCAGGATCGGGTCTTCGCCGCGCGGGTCGTCCATGCCCGTCACGAGCTTGTGATGCACCGTCCCCGGCGTCGGCACGACCTGCGAGGGCGACACGCAGGTGACGCTCACGCCGTCGTTGAAGACTTCGGAGGCGAGGCCCTGGGTGAAGCGCTCGAGGGCGGCCTTCTCGGCGCCGTAGAGGGTGCCGCCGCCGCGGCCGGCCGTCTCCGGGCTGTAGGGGCCGCGGCCCGGGCCGATGGCCGCGCCGCTGGAGATGTTCACAATCGACCCGCTCTTGCGCGGGAGCATGTCGCGCAGCACTTCCTGCGAAAGGTAGAACGGCGCGTGGAAGTTCACGCCGATTGAGCGGTGCCACTTGTTCACCGGGTAATCCTTAATCGGGACGAAGTAGGTGAGGGCGGCGTTGTTCACGAGCACATCGACGGGCCCGTAGATGCGGCGGGTCTCATCGACGAGGCGAAGGCACTCGGCGTGGTCGGAGATATCGACGGCGACGGCGGTGGCTTCGCCGCCGGCGGCCTTGATCGTGTTCACGGTGTGCTCGAGCGAGCCTTCGAGCGGGTGGTCGCCTTCCTTGAGGGTGCGGGCGGCGCACACCACCTTGCCGCCCTCGGCGGCGAAGAGCTGCGCGATGGTCGCGCCGATGCCACGGCTGGCGCCGGTGACGATGACGACCTTGCCATCCAGTTTTCCCATGGGGTCCTCTTTCGAATTTGATGCGCCGGGAATTCTACATGGGGAGAGAAAGGAGGAAAGAGGAGGGAGGAAAGGGTGGGGGGCTCGAGGTTCGAGGTTCGAGGCTCGAGGCGGGCGCGCCGGGGGCGCCGTGCGGAGTTGGATGTGGAGCTTTCTTAACGTGACGGGGTTGTGCGGGAGCTTCCTTAACCTCACGCGTGGTGGGGAGGAATTTGGGCCATGCGCACCGCGCTGGTGGGCCCGGCGGGGCATGTCGCCTGTGGAGGGATAGGGAATGCTGCTTGCGTTGGTTCGTTCAGGCGAAATGGTTCGGGAATCGGTGCGTGCAACGGGAGGGCTCGTAATTCCGGTAAATTTCCGGTAAAGTAAGGCGCGCATGATGATCTCGAAATGACGCGCCGCACGCGGACGTGCAGAATGTCCCGGCGGCGAGGAAGGAGTTCTATCAAATGAACAACATGCGGGTTGTGCAAACCCGGGGGCGGCGCATGCTTTCGCTCGCGCTGTTCGCCGCGGTCCTGTCTGCGCTGCTGGCGCTCCCCATGGCGGCGAAGGCCGCTCCGCCGGTCCCGGATGTCGTCAGCGTGAGCCCCACCTGCGGGCCTCTCGCCGGAAACGCCCTGTTCTACGTGAACGGCACGGGCTTCGCGGGCGCCGAGGTCTCGACGATCAGCTTCCAGCTCGGCGGCATCCCCTATAACCAGAGCTCTGGTAGCCAGACCGACCTGGGCGGCTTCCGGGTGTTGAGTGCCACTCAGATTGAAGTGCGCACGACTGGCACGGGGGCTGCCGGGCCGCGCGGAGTGACGGTCACCACCAACGGCGGCACCGACACGCTCCCGAACGCGTACGACTACAACAACTCCTGCGCCGCCTCCACGGTGACCGTGAATCCCGCGAGCGGAACGGCCGGCGTTCAGACGAGCGTCACCGGCTCCGGCTTCACGGGCCTCACCTCGGCGACCATCGGCGGCCAGAACGCTAATGGCGTCTTCCAGAATGACAACCTGATCCTGGTCACGCCGCCCGTGGGCCTGAGCGGGCCGCAGGCCCTGACGGTGAACACCAACCACGGCTCCGGTTCGAGCACGTTCACGTACGGCTCGGGCAGCGGTGTGTCGGTGACCGGGCTCTCGCCCAGTTGCGGCCCGAACCTCACTTCCACGCTGGTGCAGATCTACGGCACCGGCTTCGTGACCGGCCAGACCAGCGTCTCCTTCGGCGGGGTGACGCTGACTCCCAGCGTGAACAGCTCGACCTGGCTCACCGTAACGTCGCCCACGGTCTTCCAGAGCCAGACGGTGGACGTGATCGTCACGGTCACGGGCGTTGGCTCGAGCTCGAACACCTCGGCCGACAACTTCACGTTCGGTAGCTGTTCGGGCACGGTCTCGGTGACCTCGCTTTCGCCCAGCTGCGGCGCGAACCTCTCCGCCACGACGGTCCAGATCTACGGCACGGGCTTCGTGACCGGGCAGACGACGGTCACCTTCGGCGGCGTCACGATTACGCCGACGGTGAACGGCTCGACCTGGCTCACGGTCACGTCGCCGTCCATCTTCTCGAACCAGGTCGTGGATGTGCTTGTGACCGTGGCCGGCGTGGGCACGAGCGCAAACACGTCCGCCGATAACTACACCTACGGTTGCGGCAGCGGCAACGTCTCGGTGACGTCGCTTTCGCCCAGTTGCGGGCCGAACCTCACCGGCACGACCGTCCAGATCTACGGCACGGGCTTCCTGACCGGGCAGACGACGGTCACCTTCGGCGGCGTCACGATTACGCCGACGGTAAACGGCTCGACCTGGCTCACGGTCACGTCGCCGTCCATCTTCTCGAACCAGGTCGTGGATGTGCTTGTGACCGTGGCCGGCGTGGGCACGAGCGTTAACACCTCGGCCGATAACTACACCTACGGTTGCGGCAGCGGCACGGTGACCGTGACCCAGGTTTCGCCCACCTGCGGGCAAAACCTCACCGCCACGCTCGTGACCATCACGGGCACGGGCTTCATCAACGGCCAGACGACGGTGGCCTTCGGGGGGGTCCAGGGCACGAGCGTCAACGTGAGCTCGAGCACCACCCTCACCGTCTACACCCCCGCATCGCTTTCGAACACGGCGGTCGATGTCATCGTCAACGTGGCTGGCGTGGGTTCGAGCACGGACACCGCGGCCGATAACTTCACCTTCGGCCTGGGCACCTGCGGCAGCCCGACGGTGGTCTCCGTCAGCCCGTCCTCCGGCCCGGTCGCGGGCGGCACGACGGTCACGATCACGGGCACGAACTTCGTCTCCGGGGCGACGAGCGTGAGCTTCGGCGGCGCGGCGGGCACGAGCGTGACAGTTTCGAACTCGACGAGCCTGACGGTGGTCTCGCCGGCGCACGCGGGCGGCCAGGTCGATGTCGTCGTCACCGTGGGGGGCTTCTCCTCGGCGACGAGCGCGTTGTCGAAGTTCACCTACACCGGCGGCACGCTGACGTACACGCTCTCGTTCCGCTGGACGCTCATCGTCTGGAACGGCGCGGACGGCATGACGGTGTCGAACGCGGTGGCGGGCAACGATGGCAACAGCGCGACGAACGACCTCTCGGCGCAGGTGACGCTGGTGGCGCGGTGGAACGCCGGTCAGCAGCGGTGGGAGCTTTCGTTCCCGGCCCAGGGCAATGTCCCGGGCGCGAACGACTTCACCACCCTGATCAAGGGCACCGCCTACTTCGTGGCCATCGCCGGCCCCAACAGCCAGAGCTGGATCGTCCAGCAAGGCTGAGAGAAAAGAGAAACGAGGAAAGAGAAAAGGAATGCGAGGGGCCCTGCGGGGCCCCTCTCATGTTGTGGGGAGGGAGACGCGGCATGCCCTTGTCTCCTTCCTCTTTTCTCTCATCTCTTTCGAGGTGGTATCGTGCGGGTCCGGGCTGCGGGCCGCCTGGAGCCCCGGGCACGCCATCGCAGGAGCCCTCGCCGCGTTGTATACCGACCTTGCCGTCTTCTCTGGTCGAGCCCACCCGGATTTCGCACGGGATATCTGTACGCGCATCGGGCGTCCGCTGGGCAAGGTGGATGTGTTCGATTTCGCGAACGAGAACATCTTCGTGCAGTACCAGGAGAACATCCGCATGCGCGATGTGTACCTGGTGCAGCCGTTCAGCAGTCCGGTGAACCGCTCGATCCTCGAACTGCTGATCATGATCGATGCGGCGAAGCGCGCCTCGGCGGGCCGCATCACCGCCGTCATCCCCTTCTATGCCTACGGCCGCAGCGATAAGAAGGACCAGCCGCGTGTGCCCATCACCGCGCGCCTGCTTGCCAACCTCCTCGAAACCGCGGGCGCCGATCGCATCCTCACCATGAACCTGCACGTCGGCCAGATCCAGGGTTTCTTCAACGTCCCGGTGGACGAACTGAACGCGATCTACCCCGTCTCCGCGCACTTCCGCGCCGAGCGGCTGGAGAACTACACCGTGGTCGCGACCGATGTCGGCGGCGAAAAGCGCGCACGCGACATGGCCGTCCGCCTCGATATGCCGCTCGCCATCATCGAGAAGCGCCGCATGGGCAATAGCGACCGCACGGAGGCGATGAACGTCATCGGCGAAGTCGAGGGCCGCAGCGTCCTCCTCGTGGACGACGAAATCGACACCGCCGGGACGATGACGGAGGCGGTGCGCGTGCTGCGCGCGAACGGCTGCAAGGATGTGAAGCTCGCGGGCTACCACGGCATCCTCAGCGGCCCCGCGCTCGACCGCCTGCGGGGCGCCGATGCGAACGAGATCGTGGTCACCGATTCGGTGCCGATCCCGGAGCACAAGCGGCTGCCGAACATGACCGTCATCCCCGTCGCCTCCCAGTTCGGCGATGCCATCGCCCGCATCCACTCGGGCCACTCCGTCGGGGCGCTGTTTCAGTAGCTGCCGGCCGGGCAGCCCTCGGCCGTCGGCTGTCGGCTGTCGGCGGGGCAACCCCGGGGGTGGCCTGATCGCGCGCTCGGCGCTGATGGCCGATAGCCGAGCGGCTGGCAGCCGATACGAAGGCACGGTATCGTGCCCGCGCGGGCCACGGCCGATAGCCGATAGCCGACGGCCGACAGCCGAGAGCCGCCATGGACATTCGTGACACAGCAGCCGTCGTGACAGGCGGGGGATCCGGGATCGGGCGGGCGATGGCCGAGGCGCTGGCCGCGCGCGGCGGTTGCGTCGTCGTCGCCGACCTCGACGCCGCGGGCGGGCAGGCCGTCGCCGATGCCATCCTCGGGAGCGGCGGGCGGGCCGTGTTCCATCGCTGCGATGTGCGCCACACCGAGGATGTGGCGAACGCCATCGCCGCCGCCGTCGAGCATTACGGGCGGCTCGACATCGTCTGCAACAACGCCGGCGTCGGTGGCGAGGACCTCTTCGGGGACGACGACGCGGGCTGGAAGCGCACGGTCGATATCAACTTCACGGCGATGATCGAGGGCACGCGCATCGCCGTGCGCGAGATGCGCCGCCGCGGCACGCCCGGCGTGGTCGTGAACACGGCGAGCATGGGCGGGCTCGTGCCGATGCCGGGGTCGCCCGTCTACGCCGCGACGAAGGCGGGCATCATCCACTTCACGCGGTCGCTCGCGGGGCTGGCCGAGGAGTGCGGCGTGCGCGTGAACGCCATCTGCCCGACGTACACGGACACACCGCTGGTGCGCGACGTCGAGGGCGACCGCATCGAGGAGCTGAAGGCGCAGGTGGGCGGCATCCTCGCCCCGGAAGACGTCGCCGCCGGGCTCATCGAACTCATCGAGGACGACACGCGCGCGGGCGCGGTCATGCGCGTGACCGTGCGCGGCGGACGGGACTTCGCGCGGTAGGCGGCATCACCCGGTCCTGGACACGCGAACCCGCGTTCACGAATCGCCCTTGCCTTATGCATAGTTGAGCCCTTTGCCAGACTGCTATCACCGAGGGCGTGGCGGGAGGTCTGGCTGGTGGTGGTCCTGGTCCGGTTTGGGCAGCTGTTGCCGCGCCCTTCCCTTCCCTCCCTGGCCGAATGGCGGCGGAACGCGATCGCGGGGCTCGTGGTCGGTGTCATCGCGCTCCCGCTGAGCATCGCGCTGGCGGTGGCGGTGGGCGTGCCGCCGATCGCGGGGCTGTACACGGCCGTGTTCGCGGGCGGGCTGGCATCACTCTGCGGCGGTTCGCGATTCAACATCACCGGGCCCACGGCGGCTCTGGTGCCGGTGCTTTCGGGCGCGGTGCTGCAGCACGGGCCGGGGGCGCTGCCGATGGTGGGGCTGCTCGCGGGCGTGCTCCTGCTGGCGATGAGCCTGCTCGGCGCCGGGCGGCTGGTACGCTTCATCCCGCACCCGGTGATCATCGGGTTCACGGCGGGCATCGCGCTCAGCATCGCCTTCGGTCAGCTCAACACCTTCCTCGCCGTCACGGGCACGGACCCGCACCGCGAGCACTTCCACGAAAAGCTCTGGGACACGATCGCGCACCTCGGGACGGTGGCGCCGGTGACACCGCTGATGGGCGTGGCGGCGCTCGCGCTGCTGTTCGCCTGGCAGCGATTCGTGCCGCGCGTGCCGGGGCCGCTCGTGGCGGTGACGGGCTTCACGGCGCTCACATGGTGGCTCGGGCTCGATACGCCCACCCTCGGCAGCCGCTACGGCGAACTCCCACGCGATTTCCCCCTGCCCACGTTCGCCTGGTTCGATGCCGGGCTCGCCTTCGATCTCATCCCCGTGGCGGTCGCGGTGGCGGTGCTGGGCGCGGTCGAATCGCTGCTCGCGGCCGTCGTCGGCGATGGCATGGCGGCCGCCAGCGAACGCACGGAACCCGACCGCGAGCTGTTCGGGCAGGCGGTCGCGAACGTGGTCGCGCCGATCATGGGCGGCATCCCGGCCACGGCGGCGATTGCGCGGACGGCGGCGGGCATTCGCAACGGCGCGAGTTCGCGGCTCACGGGGCTGTTCCACGCACTCACGGTGCTGCTGGCGACGCTCGCCTTCGGGGGGCTGGCCGGCCACATCCCGCTCACGGTGCTGGCGGCCGTGCTGATGGTGGTCGCCTGGAACATCGCCGAGGCGGACGTGCTGGCGGCGCTCGTGCGGCGTGCCCCGCGCGAGGACCTCATCGTGCTCATCTCCACCATTGTCATCACCCTCTTCTTCGACCTCACCTACGCCATCGGCTTCGGGGTCGTGGTCTCGATGGTGCTGCTCATCCGGCGGCTGGGGAGCGACCCGGCGGCGGCGGCGATGCTCGCGGACGACAGCGGCGCCGTGGCGGGGGTCTCGCCCGAGCTGGGGGCGCTCATTCACGCGCGCCCAGACATCGCCTTCTACAACGCGCGCGGGTTCCTGTCGTTCCACAGCGCGGCCCAGTTCGAGCACGAACTCCAGGGATCCGGGCATCACCGGCCGCTCATCCTGCGAACGAAGGACGTGCGCCACATCGATACCAGCGGGCTGCTCGCGCTGCGGGAGGTCATTCGCCACCACCGGCGGCATGGCGGGCGCGTCATCCTCACGGCCATCCAGCCCGAGGTGCGGGAGGTGCTCGACCGTTTCGGCATCCTCGCCGAGATCGGCCCCGCGAACGTCTTCGAACACACGAAGGACGCGATCGAGTCCATCCCCATCGCCGCCCGGGGCGGGAGCGAGCACGGGGGCATCGCGCGGCACGCGGCGGCCGACGCGGCGGGCTGACCGCGTTCGCCGCGAGCCATGGCGCGAACGAGATACTTCATCCGCGCCCGTACTGATAATCCGAATTGGGAATCTGAAACGCGGCCACCGTTCTTTCCGCGGAAGTCGTGATCGCGCTGGTGCATGGGCGCTATCGGCCCGCTGGTATTGCGATCCCGTGTAGGACCGGTCCCCACACATAAGCGGGGGGTATCGATGAAGAACCCGCGGGAGCCTGCGAACCTTTCACATAAACGCGTTGCCGCCCCGCCCGGGCGGGACTAAGGTACGCCTCAGCCACCCGGATCCGGCGGGTCCAACGTCCCGCCCGGTACCAACCGACGGGTGTCCCACAGCCCCACCTGTTCGCCATTCGTGCCACTTCACCGTGGGAGAAGGAGGTTTGCCTGCGCATGCTCAGTGATTGCATGGCCCCGTCACGCGACCTCACGGATACCTGGCGAACGGTCCTCGGCCGGCTCGAAATCGAGATGCTCGAGGCGAACTACGAGACCTGGCTGCGCGGCACCGTGCCCCTCCGCCTCGAAGCGGGCACGCTCATCGTCGAGGCCCGCCGCGCCATGGGCCTGGAGTGGCTGAACGAGCGGCTCTCCATCGTCGTGCGGCGGGCGCTGCACGCCGTCACCGGACAGGATCTCGATGTGTACTTCGTGCCCCCGGGCGAGCGGCAACCGGGCCACGATGCGCACCTGCCGGCCGAACCGGAGGCGCCGCGCCGGGGCACCGTTTTCGGCTCCATCAACAGCGCGCACACCTTCGAACGCTACATCGAGACGGCCGGCAACCGTGTCGCCCACCGCAGCGCGCTCGAACTGGCCGAGGGCAGCGAAGGCGCGGCGAACCCGCTCTACATCCACGGCGCGCCGGGCATGGGCAAGAGCCACCTGCTGCACGCGCTCGCCGGGCGTGCCGCAGCCAACGGCCGCTCTGTCGCGTGCTTTTCGGCCGAGGCGTTCACGACGCGCTACCTGACGGCGATGCGCGCGAACAGCCTCGAGCACTTCCAGGATTCCGTGCGCGGCGTGAGCCTCTTCGTCATCGACGACGTCCAGTACCTGGCCGGGAAGAAGGGCACGCTGGAGGAGCTGCGCTACACCGTGGACGCGGTGCTGAATGCCGGCGGACAGGTGGCCTTCGGCAGCGAAACCGCCCCGGCCGAGCTCGGCTTCCCGGAGCCGCTGGCATCGCGCCTGGCGCAGGGGCTGGTCGTGCGCATCGCACCCTTCAAGCGCGACGAGCGCCGCCGCTTCGTCGAATGGCTCTGCCACGATCGCCGGGCCGCGTTCCCCGGCTGGGCGGTCGAGCGCATCGCCGCGCTGGAGCTTCCGAGCGTGCGGCTGCTGCAGGGAGCGGTGAACGCGGCCATCGCCCAGGCCCGCCACGGCCAGCTCGAGCCGGCCGACCTCGACGGCGCGCTTGGACACCTCGCGATCGGCGATGCTGCCCCCCGCTGCAGCGCCGGCGAACTGCTCGACGCCGTAGCCCGCCATTTCCACCTCACGGGGAAGGACCTCGCGGGGCGCAAGCGCACGGGGCCGCTCACCGAGGCCCGCAGCGCCGCCGTCGCGCTCCTGCACCAGCACGGCCTCAGCTACGCCGATATCGCCACCATGCTCGGAGGGCGCGATCGCAGCACGGTGCGCGAACTCGCCGTCCGCGGCGAAGCCATCATCACCGCGGAGCCGGCCCTGCGGGCGCTTTCGGCCTGAGGGGACGCCGGGGAACCGGCGCCGGTGCGCCCGCACGCCGTCCTCCCGTACGATGATCGCGTGAGAGCGCACCCACCCCGCGCCGTCTTCTTCGATATGGACGACACCCTGCTCGATACCTCGGGCGGGATGGACGAAGCGTGGGATGTGACGCTCACCGCGTTCGCGCCCGCGCTCGGCTTCGATGCCACGGCCATGCGCGACGCCATCCGCCGCGAGGCCACCGAGTTCTGGCGCGACGAAGCCCAGATGACGGGCTGGCGCACTCGCCTCGCCGACGCCCGCCGCCACGTCATCGAACTCGCGCTCGTTTCGCTCGGCCACGACCCGCGCGGCGCCCACGACCTCAGCGAGCGGTACGGGCACGAGGTGTTCGAACGGCTGCGGCTGTTCGATGACGCCATCCCCACGCTCGAAGGGCTGCGCGCGGAGGGCTTCCGCCTCGCCATCCTCACCAACGGCCCGGCCGAGATGCAGCGCGCGAAGGTCGAGCGCTTCGGCCTCGAGCGGTACGTCGATGCGCTCGTGATCGAAGGCGTTTTCGGGCACGGGAAGCCGGACCGCGAAGTGTTCGAGCACGCCATGGGCGCGACCGGCGTGGCACCCCACGAAGCCTGGCACGTCGGCGACAATCTCTACGCCGATGTCGGCGGCGCGCGCAACGCGGGCATCCACGCCGTCTGGATTCACCGCGACCGGCTCGAATCGCCGGAGGGGTTCGTGGCCGTGCCCGACCTCGTGGTCGCGCACCTCACGGACCTCGTCGACGCGCTCGCGCCGGAGGCCCCGGGCCGGTAGCGGCTTATTCCGCGAGCCACCGCAGCCAGCGGCCGTGCGCGCCCGTCACCGCGAGGAACTCGTCGCGGCGCGTGCCCTTCGTCCACGTCGTGAGCGTGAGCGGCAGCGACGGCGCGGGGAATTCCGTGCCTTCGAAGCTGCCCGCGAACCCTGCCTCCTGCACGAACGGGGGCCATTCGACCGCGATCCAGCAGAGGTCGCGGGTGCGGGCGATGTCCGCCAGCACAGCGGCATAGCGCGCGCGCTCTTCGGCGCTGAGATAGGGCAGGACATTCGTGCTCGTGACGGCGATGGCGGCGCCGGGGGGAGCTTCGGCGGCGAGCGCGGGCAGCGTCTCGATGATGTTCCCGGCGGCGATGCGCGGCGGCGCCTCGCGGGCCACGGCAAGCGCGCCCTCGAGGTTCCCGCGGCGCTCGGCGTGCTCGGGCCAGATGCAGGCGCGCAGCCAGGTGGCGGCATCGTCATCGTTCACATCGATGGGAGAGAGGTCGATACCGGCGCGGCTGATGATCCCCGGCATGGGCGCGATGGGCGGCATCGCGCCGCGCACCTCGGTGTGGAGGCGCACGGGCGAATCGGCCGCGCCGCCGATGCGGCCCTCGCCGTAATCGCAGGCGAAGCGGTCGAGGAAGAGCGTGAGACCGGCGGCCGTCCCCGCATCGATGACCGCGAACGGCCCCGGCACGCGCTCCCCGGCGCGGACGAACGCGGGCAACAGGTAGCAGCAGCGCCCGACCTCGTTCGTCTGCGTCGTGCGCGTGGCGAGGATCGCGGCGAGCGCATCGCGGTCGCGCTCCCAGGTGGCGCGAAAGGCGGGATAGACGCCGCTGGCGGGCAGCGGCTCCGGCGTGAGCGAACCGAAGTAGGCGGCGAGACCGGTCGCGGGGGCGCCCTCCGCGGCGGCGCGCAGCAGCCGGTAATGGACGGCGGCGAAAAGCAGGTTCGGGTTCGCGCGCGGCCCGGCGCTCGCGGCGAGCCACTCCATGACGGCGTCATCCTCGACGGCGCCGAGGGCGATGGCCTCGTAAACATCGGAGAGGCCGTGGAGTTCGGTCCCGGCGTAGCGGCGCATGCGCGCGCGCCACTCATCGGCGCTGATGGCCATGGCAGCCTCCCCGGGGGAGGAGTATACGCGGCGGCCGGTTGGCTGAAGGTTGGGGGCGTCGTATGCTGAGGCTCCCCCACGTGGGCGGTTAGCTCAGATGGTTAGAGCGCTGCGTTGACATCGCAGAGGTCACTGGTTCGAATCCAGTATCGCCCACCAGCTTCCTTTCCTCATGGTTCCTGGACGAAGCACGCGGCGTGCGCGCCAGCCTCAGGCGGCGATGCTGCCGAACTGCACCGTCTGCTTGCGGCGCAGCGGCTGCGATTGCTCCGCTTCGTTGAGCACGTCCGTCGCATAGAGCGCTTCGAGGTCGTACTGGTGCACGCGCGCGGCGACGGGCACTTCGTACATCGTGCGGCCGTCACTCACGGCGATGGAACCGGGCACGCGCTTGAGGTAGATGAACGAGTCCTCGTAGCGGCATTCGTTGAGGAGCACGGCGAAGCGCGCGCCGCCGAGGTGGGCGATGAAGTCGCTCGTGCGGGTGAACCGCTTGAGGACGTCGGCCATGCCCCGGACGGCGCGGTCGGCGAACTCCTCGCCGCGGCGGGCGCGAACTTCTTCGATGGTATCGAGCGAGAGCACGACGACCACGAAGGGGATTACGATGCCGCGGGCGCGGGGCATTTCGCGGCGGATTTCAGAGAGCAGGTAGTTGCGGTTGGGCAGCCCTTCCAGGTCCGAAATGTAGGCCGACCCATGCAGGCGGCTCATCGCGCGGCGCACGCGGCGGTTGCCCATCGAACGGAGCAGCACGACCTGGAGCGCGATCGCGGCGGCGAGGAGGACGAACACCGCGGCCACGAGGAGGTTCGCGATCGAGGGGTCCCGCGCGACCTGCACGGCCTGCATCAGCAGCACGACACCGGCCAGGCCCACGGTCGCGAAGCGCATGGCGGGGCGCTTCCAGCCTCGCTTCACGGGTTCCGGCGCAGCGTTCTCGGGATGCTCTTCCATCGTCGTCCTCGTGGTGCGGCGTCAGGCGACGTGCCGCGTGGTCATGGGTTCGTCCTCGCCCGCGGTGCGGCCGCTTTCGTACCAGCGGGGCGCGCGGTCGGTGACATGGAGGAGGAAGGCGCGGGCGCGGCCTTCGATGGTGCGAATGCCGCCGGCGCGTTCCATGGCCTCGGCGATGCCGCCGGGGAGTTCGGCAGTCTCGCGGTCAGCGGCGCCCGTGCGGTCGTACCCGCAGGAGAGGCCCGCGTCATCGCAGGCGAAATTGGCCATGGCGACGATGTCGCCGGCGCTGTTCGGCCGCGAGGGGAGCACGCCTGGATGATGCGCGCCGATGGCATCGACGAGCAGCATGGGGAACTTCCAGCGCTCGGCCAGGCTCGCGCCGACCTGTTCGTGGGGGACGCCGAACACGAGCAGCTCGGCATCGCGGAAGCCCTTGCCTTCGTGTTCGACCATGTGCAGCACCTCGGCGAAGGAGCCCGGTTCGACGAGCATCATGGCCAGGCGGCCGACATCGTGGAGGACGCCGGCGGTGAAGGCATCGTCCGGGCGGACGGTGCGGAATTCGCGCGCGAGCGCCTCGGACGCGAGCCCGACGCAGACGCTGTGCGCCCAGAAGAGGTCCTGGCTGAAGGTGCCCACGGCGGGCGGCTTGAGCGCATCGATGATGCCGCTGGTGATGGCGACCGATCGCACGGTGCGCATGCCCAGCAGCACCACAGCTTCGCGCACGTTGCTGATGCGGCGGGCATAGCCGTAGTAGGCGGAGTTGGAGAGCCGCAGCAGCCGCGCGGTCAGAGCCTGGTCGGAACTCAGCACGGTGGCGAGATCCATGGCGGCGGAGCGTTCGTCCTCGGCCATCTGGATCGCCTTGCTGGCGACGGCGCGCAGGGGGGTGAGCTCCTGCGTGCGATTGACGATGGAGCGAAGGCGGTTGCGTGCTTCGAAGGTGGCGGGCAGATCGTCGCTCATGCGGCGGTCCTCTCAGCGAACAGGCTACCGGTCGAAACCACGCGGTTTCGCCCCGCGCGCTTGGCTTCGAGCAGGCGGTCGTCCGCGACGCGGATGGCGTCCTGCAGGGTCTCGGCGCAGGCGGGCATGGCCGCCACGCCCGCGGAGATGGTGACCGAGATGTCTGTCTCCGCATCGCCGTCCACGTGGACGCGGGCCTCCCCGATGGCATGGCGCACCCGCTCCGCGAACCCGGCGACCTTCGCAAGGTCGGCCCCGGGGAGGAACGCGATGAACTCCTCGCCGCCGAAGCGCCCGATGATGTCGTCCTGGCGCGCCGTCTGCTTGAGCACGCCGGCGAGCGACGCCAGCACTTCGTCGCCGACGAGGTGGCCGTAGGTATCGTTAATGCCCTTGAAGTGGTCGAGGTCGAAGAGCGCGACGCCGAAGCTGTCCGGCGCGTTTCGCCCGAAGAGCGTCGCCTCGGCGGTTTCGATGGCGCTGCCGCGGTGCAGCATGCCCGTCAGCTGGTCGTGCTGGGCGACGTGGTTCAGGGTGCGCACGAGTTCGTTCAGGCGGTGGTTGTTATCGCGCAGCGCCTCCTCAATGGAGCGCATCTTGGAGTGGTCGCGCACATAGAGGATGGTGCCCATCTCCTCGCCGAAGCGGTCGTGCAGAAGCGCCGCGGAGAAGGCGCCGACGAAGTGGGGGTGGTCCTTTCGGACAGCCGGCACTTCGAGATTGACGATGTGCTGTTCGGCGACGAGTTGGCGGCGGAAGTGCTCATAGCCTTCGGCCGTGGCGAAGAGCCGCCGCACGGGCTGGTGCAACACCTCGATGGGCGCGAAGCCGAACATGGATTCGCTCGCGCCGGTGTACAGCACCACGCGGTCGTCGCGATCGGTGGCGACGACGGCATCGGGACACGCGAACAGCATGAGCTGCAGCGAATCCGCGTCCGAAAGCAGGCCGATGAAGTCGTGCGAACCGGGCAAGCGCGCGTCCTCTCCAATCGCTACGGTAGGTATCGGCCCCCGGACACCCCGGGAAGAGGGTGAACGGCGTGCGCTTCGCCCGATTGGGAACGGGGAACCGGGGCTCACGATTCGGCGCCCGGGCACGGGATCCAGCACCGCGCCGATGGCCGCGAGCCCCGGGGGAAACCCGCGACCTTTCCATCACGGCCGGTTGGTCCCTACGGGGAGCTTCGCGGGACGCCGATCTCATGGCTGTGAGGATTGCGCGCGGCCGGTGGTCCGGGGTGGTTGCGGTGGTGGCGGTGCTGGCCGGTCTCCTGGCCGCGCTTCCTCTTTTCGCACCGGGCATGACGCCGGAAGCGCGCGCCGATGGCCCCACGCTCGGGCCGGCGCCGAAAACACCCGAACCGCGGCGCACTCCCCGCATCACACCAACACCGCGCGCCACCAGCACCACCGGGGCCGGCCGCCGCCTCGTCGTGCCCGGGGTCGCCTCCGCCGATGTCACGGCCACGCCTCCAGCCCCGGAAAGCCGGCCGCTGGCACCCGCCGCGAGCCTCGAATCGCTGCGCGCGCGCATGCAGCAGGCCATCGACCACTACGCCGTGGGCGGCACCTACGCCGTCGCCGTCACCGACCTCCAGACGGGCGAGACCGTGAGCGTGCACGGCGCGCAGCCCCAGGTCAGCGGCTGCGTGATGAACATCTTCGTGCTCATCGCGGCGATGCAGGATGTGAGCAACGGCGCGTACCCGGCGGCGCGGGTCGAGGCGCTCATCGCGAACACGCTCTGGTCTTCGGATGCGGCCTCGGCGCGCCAGCTGTACAGCATTGCCGGTGGCGGGGACGTGCTGAAGGGCGTGCTCCGCGTGCAGGCCATGGCCACCGGCCTCGGGATGCGCGAAATCTTCATCGACCATCCCCCCGGCTTCCCCGGTGAGAGCCTCGGCCTCGACGCCAACAACTGGGTCACCGCCGAGGAGGTGAACGGCATGCTGGCGGCGCTCTATCGCGGCCAGCTGCTGGAGGAGCCGTACCGCACCCGCCTGCTCGATGCGATGACGCGCGTCCGCCCGGAGCTGAACTACCTGCTGGGGAGCGGCGTCACCGGCCTCGTGAGCCACAAGAACGGGTTCCTGTTCGAAGGCGGCGGCTGGGTCGATAACGACGCGGGCATCGTGCGCTTCACGCGCGGGGGGCGCGAATACGCCTACGCGATCACCTTCCTTTCGATGGACGTCGATGGCTACCTGGCCGATGTCGTGCTCGGGCAGGCGCTCACGCGCATGGCGTGGGAGCACTTCAGCAGCGCCTACCCCTGAGCCTTCCGCACGCGCGCGCGGCGGCGCGTAGAATCGGGCGCATTCCCCCCGAGGTGACCCCATGCCGCACGCGACCATCAACGGCGCCAGCCTTTACTACGCCGAGCAGGGCTCCGGCCCCGCCATCCTCTTCCATCACGGGTACACGGGTTCGCACGATAGCTGGGACGTCGTCGCGCCCGCCTTCGCCGCGAAGGGCTACCGCACCATCGTCATGGATTGCCGCGGCGCCGGCGACAGCGAGCACACGGCCTCCGGCTACACCATCGAACAGTACGCCGACGACGTCATCGGCATGGCCGACCACCTGGGCCTGGGCACGTTCATCTACGTCGGCCACAGCATGGGCGGCGTGATCGGCATGGAGCTTGGCATTCGCTACGGCAACCGCCTCGAGAAGCTGGTGCTCGTCGCGCCCGCCCCCGCCGACGGCATCGATACCAGCGTCCCCGGGTTCGCCGCCCAGCGCGAACGGGGGCTTGCCCTGCGCAGGGCGAAAGACCGCGAGACGCTGCTGCGCGAACGCATCGCCACCACCGCCCGCCCCGACGCGCAGAGCATCGCCGCCGCCGTCGACCGCGCGCTCTCGGTGTCCGACGGGCATTACAACGACTCGTGGGACGCGCTCGTGGAGTCGCGCCGGGGCGACCTGCTCGGTTCGATCCAGGTGCCGACGCTGATGGTCGCGGGCGCCGCCGACGGGCTCCTGCTCGCGAACCTGCATGACTACCCGCGGCTGGGGAACGCGACCATCCATGTGCTCAGCCGCATCAGCCACGGCATCCACCAGGAAGACCCGGACGCGTTCATCGCGGTGCTCGGGGATTTCCTCGACCACGGCGTGGTGACGCAATCGACGCTCGTGCGGCGCTACCGCGAGCTCGCGACGACGCGCTGACACTTCGCCCCGGACCTACCAAATGACGGGGTGGCCGCAATGGCCGCCCCGTTTTCGTTTGCGAATGGCTACCGGGCGCCGGCGGGGACGTGCGCCATGCCCTCGATATCGAGCGGCGCGTGGGCGGCGCGTTCGACTTCGCGCAGGGAGCGGAAGGCGAGCAGCATGAACCCCGAGACGATGACCATGGCCACGGCCGAGCCGGCGACGGCGGCGGGCGCGCCCCAGGCATCGGCGGCGGCGCTCACCGGCATCGTGCCCAGCGGCGTGAGGCCGAAGCTCATCATCATCAGGCTCATCACCCGACCGCGAACGGCGTCGGGGATGATCATGTTCACGCTCGTCGAATTCACGGTGTTGAAGACGCTCGCGCAGATATCGGTGAGGAGCACAAGCGGCAGCGCGAGCAGGAACCACGGCGAGATCGCGAACAGGAAGAGCGTGCCCGCGAAGGCGAACAGGCTCGCGACCATGAGCCGCAACTGATGCCGTTCGCCCCCGTGCCAGGCCACGAATACCGACCCGAGAATGCCGCCGATGCCCGCGAACGCCTGGAGCACGCCGAAGCCGTCCTCGCCCACCTTCCAGACATCCTCGGCGAACACCACCAGGAGCGTCTGGAACGGCATCGCGAACATGATGGGCACGATCGAAAGCAGCATTAGCGCGCGCACGGGCGGGTTCTTCGCCACATAGCGGAAGCCGACGGCCAGCTCGCCCAGCGGCGACACCGCCTCGTCGCGCGGGGGCGGAGGCGACTTGTGGACGCGCGTCATCGCGAAGAGCGCCCCCAGGTAGAGCACCGTCGCGATCAAGTACATCCAGCGCAGGCCCACGAAGGCGACGATGAACCCGGCCGTCACCGGCGCGGCGACGCGGGCGGCGTTCATCCCGCCCATCTGCAGCGCCATGGCGTTCGGCAACCCCTCGCGCCCGACGATATTGGCGACGATGGCCTGGCGCGCGGGCATCACGAAGGGGAACGTGCAGCCGAGGATGAACACCACCACCAGCAGGTGCCAGAACTCGAGCACGCCCGTCACGAGCAGCGTGAGGATCACGAGTTCGTTTACGAGCAGCGTCGCCTGGCCGAGCATGATCAGCCGCCGCCGTTCGAAGCGGTCGGCGACGACACCCCCGAACGGCGAAATGATGAGCATGGGCAGGGCGACCATGAGGTTCACGAGCCCCAGCGAGGTGGCATTTCCGGTGAGGTCGTGCGCGAGGATGGACCGCACGACGAACTGGCCGTTCATCGCGAAGAAGAAGGCGATGTTGCTGCCGTAGAGCCAGCGGAACTGCTGGTGCGAGAGCGACGAAAACGCCGCGCGCCACCCCCCCGCCCGTTCCGGGCCCCGTCCTCCGCCGTGCGCTGCCGCCATCGAGACAGCATAGATCAGGCTGGCGTCCCGGGCCGGTGACGGGCCGCGCGATGTGGGGTTCACCACATTGTGGCCTTTCCCGGGCGCTCGTTTCGAAAGCCGATGGTCAGCCCGGGGTGACGGCCCGGCCCTCGGCCGAGGAGCGCTCGATCGCGTCGAGCAGGCGGTGGCGTGTGACGGCAGCATCGAAGTCCGGGGCGAAGGCGGCGCCGGCGCGGGCGCTCTCGGCCATGCGCACGTAGGCCTGCCCCACGTTGCGCGGCGAACCGGCGGGCGCGCCTTCGGGCACGAGTGTGTAGCGCTCCGGCAGGGGCACTTCCTCCATGCGCGAGCCGCCGCGGGCGGCGAAGAGCGTGTTCGGCCCGATGCTGAGCGACCCCGACGGCCGCACGGCGAGGGCGCCTTCGCTCCCGAAGATCTCCAGGCGCGTGCCGCTCGCGCCGCGGGGCACCGTGGCGATGGGGATCGAAACCTCCGCCCCATTCACGAGCTGCCCGGCGGCGATGATGCTATCGGGCGAGGTGACGGGCACGCGTTCGCCGGTGCCTTCGAGCCGCCACTCGGGCACCTTCGTCGCCACGCGCGCGGAGACGCTGGCGAACTCCCCGGCGATGTAGCAGAGGTCGTCGATGGCGTGGCCGCCCTGGATGGTGAGCGTGTTTGCGCCCGCCGCGCGGTCGGCCTGCCAGATGCGCCCGGGGCCGCGTTCGATGATCGCGGGGGCGATGCTCGTGAGGTGCACGCCCAGGACTTCGCCGATGGCGCCCTCGGCCACCAGGTCGCGCGCGTGCATGATCGCGGGATCGGAGCGCCCCTGGAGGCCGACCATGGTGCGCAGGCCACGGGCGCGGGCGATGGCGGCGAGCTCCTCCGCCTCGGCGGTGGTGGCGCCGAGGGGCCACTCGCAGAACGTGTCCTTCCCGGCTTCGAGCGCGACCTTCACGAGCGCGTAATGCCCGGGCACGCGCACGCACACCACCACCAGGTCGATGTCCGGGTGCGCGGCCATTTCGCGGATGTCGTGGAACGCGAGCTCGGCGCCGAACGCCGCCTGCGATGCCCGCGCGGTGTCCTCGTGCGCCGTACAGACCGCTTTCACTTCGAAATCCGGCAGCGCGTGGAGCGCCGGGATGTGCGCGTTCGCACCCCAGCCGCTGCCGCCCTGCGTCACCGTCGCCCCGACAATCCCGACCCTGATTCTGCCTGCCATGCGTTGCCCCCGCCTGATGTGGCCGGAGTGTGGCGCTTCCGGGTCCGTTCGAAAAGGGGCGCTATTTGACGAACGCTTCGCTCACCCAGCCGTCCTGGCCCGACGGCGTGAGGACCGCGACCCAGCCGGCGACGGGCGTGACGCCTTCGAGGCGCCGCTGCAGGAGCACGCCATCGGCGAAGCAGCCGCGGATCTCGCCCGTGGTCGAGGCCGTCGCGCGCACGTTCAGGCAGTCCGTGCCGGTGACCACGCGCACGGTCTCGCGCGCGACGATTGCGTTCACGAAGCGGTGGCGGCCGTTCGGGCAATCGCCCAGGTCGCTGATGGGGTGCACGGTCGCGGTCGTGCCCCAGTTGATAAGCGCCGCGTAGATGTGCTGCTGCTGCTTGCAGACGGCGGAGCCGGCATCGGCGCCGAAGCCGAAGGTGTCCGCGAGCTCGACGTTCGCGACGAGCTGCCCCGAGGGAATCTGCCCATCGATATCGAGGTAGCGGCTCTCGCCCCACGAGAGCACGCGCACGGCCTTGCCGGTGCCGTCGTAGACCACGCCCAGCATCCCCGTTTCGTTGGCGTAGAGCGCGAACCACCCGGTCTGTAGCGGCGTCACGCGCGCCAGGCGCATGCCGGGTATGCCCGCGAAGATCTCGCGGCCGCTGCCATCCACGAGCCCGCCGCCCACCTCCTTGCGCATCCACGCGACGCCGGGCGCGCCCATCGCGACCACTTCGACATCGCCGGCGCCCGCCGGGGGCTGGAGGTCCCGGGCGGATGGCAGCTCCACGTACCGGGGCTTCGCCGTGGGCGAGTCATAGGCGATTGCGAGCACTTCATCGCCCACGAACCCGGCGAGGAAGGTGGTCACGGGGAGTTTCGCGGCATCCTCCGTCCAGGTGATGCCGCCATCGCGCGAATGGAAGAGACGGAGCGTCGAGCCGGGCTGGGCGTCGCCTTCGCCGCCGCAGTACCCGGTGCACATCGCGACAACGAAATCGTTCAGCTCCCAGCGCGCGGCGAAGGAGTGCGGGTAGGCGCCGGGCACCTTCGCCAGCACGCTCGCGAAGAGGTCGTCGGTCTTGAGCGTGCCGGAGGACTCACGGTAGGCGCGAAAGAGGCTCGGCACGTCCGGCCGGCCACAGCCGAAACAGCCCTCGGAGTAGTAGACGATGGTCCCGTAGCCGATGGAGGCCTGTGTCCCGGGCTTCAGCGCCACCGTCTCCACACCGGGAATCGAGGGCGGCGTCGCGGACGCGGTGCCGGAAGCCGTGGCCGAAGGGCCGGCGGTGACGCTGCCCGGCGGTGGCGTCGCGCTCGCGGTCGCGCCCGCGGATGGCGTGCGCTGGACCGCGGCGGGGGTGTCGTCGTTGGTTTCGCGCAACAGCCACGCGACTCCCACGGCCACCAGGGCGATGACCGCAACGAACGACAGGACGATGAGCGCGGCGGGACGGTTGCTCATGTCCTCTCTAACGTACCGCGAACGGCGTTGGTTCCGCGACGGGCGCGCGAAAGGGGGCGGCGGAGCACCCCCTTCACGCCTCTCCCTGTCCGGGCATTCAGCGCCCGGCACGGCTCAATGGTCGTTCGCGTGGAGCGCCGTGCCCGTGGCGCCATCGACTTCGATCGGCGTGGTGAAGCCGGAAATCGAATTCGAAACCGCGCGGTTGCCGTCGGCCTGGGGCGTCCCCGGGCCCGCGACGACGTAGGCGCCGATATAGATGCCCTGGTCGCCGACGCCGGCGAGGCCGCGAATCGTGTTGTTCACGATCTTGGTGCCGTTGGCCTGGGCATCGCATTCGCTGTACGGAGCCCAGGAAAGCGCGACAACCGTCACGCCCCACTCGGCGCCGCTGATCGTGTTGTGGACGACCTGGTTGTCGTTCGCGCCCGCCGGGCCACCCGCGTAGCAGCCCCAGCTTTCGATGGCGATGCCGACCTGGCTATCGGTCACGGTGTTGCCCTGCACCTGCACGCCGCTCGATTCGAACAGGAGGATGCCGGTCGAGGACCAGCCCGGGCCGGTGTAGGCGTTGGCGAGGACGGTGTTGTCCTTAATGTGCCCGGTCGCGCCGTAGCCGAACTGGATGCCGTTCTGGGCGATGGTGCCGACGGGGCCGATGCCCGAGACGAAGTTGCCCGTGACCGTGGCGCGGACGTTGCCGTTCGCGACGATGCCCGTCTTCTGGTACTGCGTGATGCGGTTGCTGGTGATGGTGACGCGGGCCGGGTTCGAGCCCGTGCCATCGAAGGGCTCGTTGCGCGCCTCGATGCCGTTGCCCTCCTGGCAGCCGCTCGATGGCCCCTGCCTGATGTCCTGGATGGTGTTGTCCGAAATGGTGCCGCTGGCGCCCTGGAAGAGGATGCCCCGCAGGCGGTCATCGCCACCGTCGCAGACATTGGCAAGGCCCGCGGTGGCAAGCTTGAGGTTCTTGACGTTCGCGCTGGCGCCGCCGTTTTTCACGATCGCGCCGAGGAAGTGGCCCGCCACGGGGTCCACGGCAGTGATGGTCTTGCCGCGGCCGTCGAGGGTCATGCCATTGGGGATGACGATGGTGGCGTCGGTCGTGCAGTCGGCGTTGAGCCGCATGGTGGAGCCAGCGGTGGTGAAGGTGCAGGTGGTGGCGGCCTCGGCGTTCCGCGTCGCGGTCATGCCAAGTCCAAGAGCGCCGGCCACGAAGGCCATGAGGAGAATCGCGCTGCGCATGGTTCGTTCCTGATTTCGGAATAGGCGTCCTTATACGCGCTTGTTGCTCGCAACACACCCATTCGGGAACCGTTCTGCACGAATTCCACATTTTGATGCGCCAGGTAACGCGCGTGAGCCGGGCGCGGCGAGGCGCCGTACCGCACGGACGGCCGTGTGTGACCTTGCGCACGGTCGTTTCCGAATGTCGTTCGGGAATTCTTGACAGCGTGACCGCGCCCGCCCTACCCTCCGAGCGCGCGGCGGAACCCGGTTGCAGGTCGCCGTTACTACAGCACGAGGTTTTTTTCCATGGCAGTCGACGGCACGTACAACATCACCATGACCTCGCCGATGGGCGATCGCCCGGCCACCGTCACGCTCGCCTCCGATGGCGGCGCGCTCTCGGGCACCTTCGGCGGCGGCGCCGGCACGGTGAACATCACCGACACCAGCCTGAACGGCAACGACGTGGCCTGGACGGCGACGATCAACGGACCCATGGGCGAGATGAAGCTCGGCTTCAAGGGCGCCGTCGATGGCGACGCGATCGCCGGCACGGTGGCGTTCGGCGCGTTCGGCTCGGGCCCCTTCAAGGGCACCCGCGCCTAGGCTTTCGGCCTCGAAGCGAACGGGCGTCCTCCGGGGCGCCCGTTTTTCGTGCCCAACGCCCCCTGTTCGGAACAGGGTTTGACGATAATCCCGCGGACTTGTTAGGCTTGCGGCGAACATTCGTTCGGGGCGCGCGCAATGAGAGAAGAGCTGTCCGGCAAGCAGCAGCAAATCTTCGAATTCCTGAGGACCTTCCTCGAGGACAAGGATTACCCGCCGAGCATCCGCGATATCCAGGAAGGCTGCGGCATCTCCAGCACGAGCGTGGTGGACTACAACCTCCGCAAGCTCGAGGAAAAGGGATACATCCGCCGGGACCGCGAAGTCTCGCGCGGCATCGAAATCCTCGGCGCCCGCCGCAATCGCGCGCGCATCATCGAAATTCCCGTGCTCGGCACCATCGCCGCCGGCCAGCCCATCCCCGTCCCCACGAGCGACCGCTTCGGCAACGACAGCGATGACACCGTGGCCGTGACCGAGGACATGATCCGCGGCCGGCCGAACGTGTTCGCCCTGCGGGTGAAGGGCACCTCGATGATCGAGGACCTGATCGACGACGGCGACATCGTCTTCCTCGAGCCCGCGCAGGCCGCCTCCAACGGGGAGAAGGTCGCGGTGTGGCTAAAGGACCGCGGCGAAGTGACCCTCAAGCGGTACTACCACGAAGGCACCCGTGTACGGCTCCAGCCGGCGAATAGTACGATGGAGCCAATCTATACCGCGCCGGAAAACGTCGAGATCCAGGGCCGCTTCATCTCGTCGCTGCGCCCCAGCGGCTGAAGCCAGCCATCCCGGCGAGCCACGGCGCTCCCTCGCCTGCATGAACGAAACGATCGTCAGCGTCCGCGACCTCTCCGTCCGCTACCGGACCAAGGATGTGACGACGTACGCGGCCGACCATGTGTCCTTCGACCTCGCGCGCGGCAAGGTGCTCGCGCTCGTGGGCGAATCCGGTTCCGGCAAGAGCACCGTCGCGATGGCGCTGCTTCGCATCCTCCCCACGCAGGCCACCATCACCGGCGGGTCCGTCCTCTTCGATGGCCGCGAACTCATGGATATGTCCGACCGCGAACTGCGCGGCATCCGCGGGCGGCGCATGGCCATGATCTTCCAGGACCCGATCGCCGGCCTGAACCCCGTCATCTCCATCGGCGACCAGGTGGCCGAGACGCTCACGAGCCACCTCCAGGTGAACAAGAAGGAGGCGAAGGCGCGCGCCCTTACCATCCTCCGCGAGGTGGGGCTGCCCGACCCGGAGCGCGTCGCCAAGGCATACCCGTTCCAGCTTTCCGGGGGCATGTGCCAGCGCGTGATGATCGGCATCGCCACCGCGCTCGACCCCGAGGTGCTCATCGCCGATGAGCCCACCAGCGCCCTCGATGTCACCGTGCAGGCGCAAATCCTGCACCAGCTCCAGCAGCTCCGGGAGAAGCGTGGCACCACCATCCTGCTCATCACCCACGACTTCGGCGTCGTCGCGCAGGCCGCGGACGAAGTGGCCGTGATGTACGCCGGGCGCGTGATCGAATCCGGGGCGACACGGGAGATGCTGACGCGGCCACTGCACCCCTACAGCCACGCGCTCCTGGCGACGCTGCCGCGGCTCGATGGCGCGGGCGGGCCGCTGCACGCCATCCCGGGGGCGCCGCCGTCGCTTTCGGAGCCATCGGAGCGCTGCCCGTTCATCCCCCGTTGCGGCAAAGTGATGAACGTCTGCCGGAACGAGCCGCCGCCGGCGCTCGTGCGGCCCGAAGGCGCGAACCACGACGTCGCCTGCTACAACCCCATCTGGCGCGGCTAGCGTGACGCATTCCCGCCTGCACGCGGATGAGCCGGAAATCGGCGCCGCGCTCGTGCGGCGGATGCTCGCCCGCCAGCATCCTTCGTTCGCGCCCTGCCCATCGAACGCGTGCAATCGACGGGCACCGATAACGCCATCTACCGCCTCGGCGATGCGTTCGCCGCCCGCCTGCCGCGGCGCGCGACGGCGGCCGGACAGATCGCGCGGGAGGCACACTGGCTGCCCCGGCTCGCGCCGCTCCTGCCGTTGACCATCCCCGCTCCGCTGGCAGCGGGCGAACCGGACGAGGGGTACCCGTTCGCGTGGGCCGTCTACCGCTGGGTCGAGGGCGAACCCGCCACGGAGGGGCGCATCACGGACATGGACGCCGCCGCCGATGCCCTCGCCGCCTTCGTCGCCGCGCTCCAGGGGGTTGATGCGAGCGAAGCGCCCCGGCCCGATGCCGCGAACGCCTTCCGGGGAACACCGCTCGCGCCGCGCGACGGGGCGACACGCGCGGCCATCGCGCAACTCTCGGGCGACATCGATACGGCGGCGGCCACGGCCGCATGGGAATCCGCGCTCGCCGCGCCCGCCCACGATGGTCCGCCCGCCTGGCTCCACGGGGACATCTCGCCGTTCAACCTGGTCGTGCGCGATGCGTCATCGCCGCGGTCATCGACTTCGGCTGCATGGCCTCGGGCGACCCCGCGTGCGATCTCCAGGTGGCGTGGAACCTGCTCACCCCGGCCGCGCGCGCACGCTTCCGGCAACGGCTCGCGGTGGACGATGCGACCTGGGAACGCGGACGCGGGTGGGCGCTCTCGGTCGCGCTCATCCAGCTCCCGTACTACCGCGATACGAACCCCGGGCTCGCCGCGAACTCCCGCCACACCATCGCCGCCGTCCTCGCGGACCGCCAGTAACGCTTAGCGGTCGAACGGCTGGCGGTCGCCGGGGGCCTGCACCTCGAAGGCGTTCAGGGTCATGGCGACCATGGTGTAGTAGCCGATGGTGGCGATGATTTCGACCAGCCCCTGCTCGCCGAACCCGGCGACCGCGCGCGCGTAGAGCTCCTCCGGGAGGCCGTGCGTGGCGTGCAGCGACTGGCAGATTTCGTAGGCGAGTTGCTCATCCGCGGGGGCGCCGGCGGGCCGCCGTTCGGCCATCACGTCGTCGAGGGTGGCCTGGCTGACACCCTGCTGCAGCGCCACGCGCGCGTGCGCGACCCACTCCACGTTGCTCCGCCAAAACCGCGCGGTGACGCAGATCGCGAACTCGACGATGCGCCGCTCGAGGGTGGTGCGCTCCCAGATGAAGTTGCCGAAGCTGACCGCGCGCTGCGCGAGCTCGGGGCTGCGCACCCAGGGGTCGAACGGGCCGCCGAGCGCGCCATCGGGGCCGGGCGGCCGGAAGCGTCCGATGCGGTCGTACTGCTCCTGCTGGGCGGGCGTGAGTTCGTCGCGGGATTTCGGGGCAAGGCGGCTCATGGCGAACCTCGGGTGGTGTGGGCGGCATCCTACCGGGCGCCGCAGCAGTTCGCACTTGAACGCTTGTTACCGTGGGACGGTGGCTTCGGGACATCGAGGCATCGCATGACCGCGTCAGTGGCGGCACTGGCCGTCGAGCGCGTGCAGCTCGGGGTGCGCATCGAGAAGCGGCTCGTGAAGGTGCTCAAGGGCCTCGCCGAGTTCGAGGGCGTCTCGCTCGGGCAGCTGCTCGAGAAGATCGTGCTGCACTCGTTCGAGCCCATGCGCGGCGAGGAGGGCGAGTGGGCGGCGAGCCCGCACGGCAAGCGCGCGCTCGCCGCCATCGCGCAGTTGCGGCAGGTGTACGGCCTGGATTATGACGTGCACGCCTCCCGGCAGTTCCGGGAAGGCGAGTAGCCGCGAACGCTACTGCCCGCCGCCGACGGCCACGGCCTCGGCCGGGAGCCCGCCGGCGAGCCGCAGCGCCGCGCGCACGAAGTCGCGGAAAAGCGGGTGCGGGCGGTCGGGGCGGCTCTGCAGCTCGGGGTGGAACTGCGTGCCCAGCATGAAGGGGTGCTGGCTGATTTCGCTGATTTCGACGAGCGCGCCATCGGGCGAGGTGCCGCTCACGCGCAGGCCGTGCCCTTCGAGGATCGCGCGGTAGGCGTTGTTGAACTCCCAGCGGTGGCGATGGCGTTCGAACACGAGGTTCGTGCCATAGGCCTCGGCCGCGAGCGAACCTTCGCCGAGCGCGCACGGGTACTGGCCGAGGCGCATCGTGCCGCCCTTGTTGCGGATGCCCATCTGCTCTTCGAGCAGCGAAATGACCGGGTGCGGTGATTCGGGGTCGATCTCGGTCGTGTTGGCGGCGGGGAGCCCGCAGACGTTGCGCGCGAACTCCGTGACCATCACCTGCATGCCGAGGCAGAGCCCCAGGTAGGGGATGCCGGTTTCGCGCGCGTAGTTCGCGGCGGCGATTTTGCCTTCCCAGCCGCGTTCGCCGAAGCCGCCCGGCACGATGATCCCCTGCACGCCGGCGAGCAGGTCGGCGGCAGGGCGCGTCTCGAGCAGCTCGGCCTGCACCCAGCGGATATCGACCTCGACGTTGTTCGCGATGCCCGCGTGCGCGAGCGCTTCCTTCACCGAAAGGTAGGCGTCGTGCAGTTCGACGTACTTGCCCGCGACGGCCACTTCGACCGTGCCCGCGGGATGCTTCAGGCGCTCGACCATCTCGCGCCATTCGTCCAGGTCGCGGGGCCCGGAGAGCCCGAGCCGTTCGAGCACGTAATCACCGAGGCCGCGCTCTTCGAGGATCAGCGGCACTTCGTAGATGCTCGCGACCGTCTCCATGGGGATGACGGCGCGCGGGTCGACGTCGCAGAAGAGGGCGATCTTGTCGAGGATGTCGCGCGAGACGGTGTGGTCGCTGCGGGCGAGGATGACATCGGGCTGGATGCCCTTCGAACGCAGCTCGCGGACGGAGTGCTGCGTGGGCTTCGTCTTCAGCTCGTGCGTGGCGCCGACCATGGGCAGGAAGGTGACGTGCACGGAGAGGACGTTGTTGCGCGGCTGCTCGTGGCGAATCTGGCGGATGGTTTCGATGAAGGTCTCGCCCTCGATGTCGCCGACGGTGCCGCCGACCTCGCAGATGAGCACGTCGCACTTCGCTTCATCGGCGGCAGCGTAGATGCGCTGCTTGATCTCGTTCGTGAGGTGGGGGACGGCCTGGATGGTGCCGCCGAGATAGTCGCCCCGCCGTTCGCGTTCGAGCACGGAGAGGTAGACCTTGCCGCTCGTGACCGAGGACGACGCCGAGAGGTCCTGCCCGATGAAGCGCTCGTAGTGGCCGAGGTCGAGGTCGGTCTCGGCGCCATCGGCGGTGACGAAGACTTCGCCGTGCTGATACGGCGACATCGTGCCCGGGTCGACATTGAGGTAGGGGTCGAGCTTCTGGATGGAGACGGTGACGCCGCGGGATTTGAGGATGCGCCCGAGGCTTGCGGTGGTGATGCCCTTGCCCACCGAGGAGACCACGCCGCCAGTGACAAAGATGAACTTCGGCATGGACCCCCTACGTTCCGGAAGCTCCACCCATGCTACGGAAGGGCCATGGGGGCGTCAACGAACATTTGTGTTGCCGGGGGAGAGAGAAAAGAGAAAGGAGAACAGGGGCTCGAGGCTCGAGGTTCGAGGCCCGAGCGGGCTACCCCCCGGGGAGCATGCTCCCCGCACGGGGTTGATCCCCTGGCTACTGGGAACCGGGAACTGGGAACTACTCAGCACTCAGCACCCAGCACTCTCTAGCTGTAGTTCCCACGAGGGTTGCACACAGGAAGTAGTCATCAGCTTAAGCAGTTAGGTTGACGAAGAGAGGGGCACTGCCGTTGGTTTGGGTTGTCACACACCTGACCACGGAGGCCCCTCGATGTCCCATCCTAACGC
>JADLBC010000043.1 GCA_020847985.1 Dehalococcoidia bacterium | reverse complement strand
CTACAGGAACTGGACCTTCAGGCGCTGTGCGATGGCGTTCGCGACTGGCTGAAACAGGCTGCCGGCGAGGACATGAAACTGGTCGCTGATGCCCTGGATCTGCAGGTTTCAGCTTCGAAAGAAGCTGCCTCGTTAGCTGGTAATCTACCTGTTTTTACTCACCATTGTACGAACATGGGCATGACGACGTGGACGTAGGTGTCCGGCTCCGTGCCTTCGGGCGAGATGGGGCGGAAGACGCCTTGCGACGACGGCGACGTCATCTCCAGCGCGACCTTGCCCGTGAGCGCGTTCAGCACGTCCTGCAGGTAGCGCGCGTTGAAGGCGATTTTCGAGGCGTCCCCGGCGATGTCCGCGTCGATCTTGCCTTCGTTATCGCCGATTTCGTCGGCACGGGCGCTGACCTTGAGCTCGCCGGGCATGCCGTTCTGCGAAGGCGCCATCTGCAGGCGGATGATGCCGCTGCCATCGCGCGCGAAAATCGCCGCGATGCGCGCCTCCCGCTTGAATTCGTCCACATCGACGATGCAGCGCGTGTTGTACTCGGTCGGGATGAGCTGGTTGTAGTTCGGGAACGTCCCCTGGATGAGCTGCGCCACCAGCTCCACTTCGGTCAGGGCGAACAGCACCTGCGTCCGCGACCCGTTGATGCGCATCTCCACCGGCTCGTTGCCATCGCCGATGAGCCGCCCCAGCTCCCGCAGGGCCCGCGCCGGCACGATGATCTCCACCGTTTCGCCCGGCGCCGTGGGGAGCGAGATGTCCGAGACCGCCAGCCGGAAGCCATCGGCCGAGGCCAGCGTCAGGCGCGTGCCGTCCGATTTCATGTGTACACCCGTCAGCACCGGGCGAGAGTCGTCGCTCGCGGCGGCGAATTCGACCCGGTCGATGGCGCGCTTGAGGGCCTTCGCATCGAGCAGGATGGCCACCCCGTCGCGCACCTCGGGGATGCGCGGGAAGTCCTCCGCGTCCATCGCGTTGATGGACGATTCGTTGCGCGCGCACTCCAGCTTCATCTGGCGGCTGCGTTCGGGGATTTCCATCTGCACGGTGGCCGGCGGCAGCGACGAAACGAAGTCGCTGATGAGCCGCGAAGGCACCGTCGTGGCGCCTTCCTCATCGACTTTCGCCCCCACCCAGGCGCTCATCGCGATATCGAGGTCGGTCGCGGCCAGCTTCAGCCGCCCCTTATCGGTCTGGAGCAGCACGTTCGCCGTAATCGGCAGCGTGCTGCGCGTGGCGACGGCGCGACCGACGATGGAGAGTCCGCGCTGCAGGTTTTCCTGGAGGACCTGTACTTTCACCTTCGTTCACCCGCCTGAGCAATAGAGCGGATTATAGACAGGCCTTGAAGCGCGGACAAACGCAAATGCATACGCACCTGTGCATTTGCTCGGGCGAACTCGAACCTGAGCACGATGCGCTGACCATGAAGAGGCTACATAACGCCACGGCGATGGCGAATCTTGGGAGTTGCGGGTATCAGTTCCCAGTTCCCGGTTCCCAGTTCCCAGGGGATCAGGCCCGCGCCGGAGCATTCCGGGTGTCCGTCACAGGGGGCAGGCCACGCCCGGGGTTGCCGGCTCAGCACTCAGCACTCAGCACTCAGCACTCAGACTCCGCACTAGCTCGGCGGCGGGAACAGCGGGTTGTCGCCGCCCCCGCCGGGGCCATCGCCGAACTGGTCGATGATCCGCTTCGCAAGCTCGTCGAGTTGCTCTTTCGTGATGCCCATGCGCTCCATCGTCTGCTGCATGAGCCGTTGCACTTCCTCGACATCCTCGCGGATGAGGGCTTCGGCCAGCTCCAGCTGCGTCTCCACGGCCACAAACCGTTCGCGCCGCTGCGATTCGTTCTCCGTCGTGAGGATGGTCGAAAGCAGCCGCGTGAACAGCGTGCACGTCCGCGCGATGCGGATGCGGTCCTCGTGCGCGGGCGGGAATTCGCCCGTGACGGCCACTTCGAGCCCGGTGCGCTTGTCCGATGCGACGTACTGCTCTGGCACCCCCCGAGCGTAGTGAGCCGCCCCGGGAGTGTCCATCGCGGCGCCGCCGGGTTGTTGGTCAATCGAAATGACGCTCGCGAGCATCGCAACATCAGCGGCAAGCGCGAACCCCCACGATGGTTCGCATATCACACACGGGAGTCCCTCGTATGGCATCCAGCACCAGCGAAACATTCGCCCCCGGCATGCCCGTTCACGACCTCACCGGCGCCAGCGTCGGCGCCATCCGCGAAGTCCGCGGCGGCTACATCGACCTCGACATGGGCGAACCCGGCTATTGGCTGAGCACCCGCTACGTCAGCTGCGAAGGTGGCCGCGCCGTCCTTTCGCTGCCGATGCGCGAACTGGCCGAGCATCGCCTTTCGCAACCCGGCCTCGAACCATCAACCGACGTCGACCGCGCCGGCCTCGAGGACCGGGTCATCGGCGACGACGAGGCCCTCGACGTGCGCGAGCGCATGGAACGCGAACTTCGCCAGCAGCGCGGCGGCCTCGATAGCGGCCTGCGCGGCAATTAACCGGCCGGCGGGATCCGCGCCCCTGGCCAGGCATCGTAGGCCGGGAGGTAGGGCTTGATGTCGATCACGGCCGTGCCATCGATCGCATCGAGCCCGCGCACCCGCAGCACCGTCCCTTCGCGCGAAAGCAACGGCACCGCCGAGAGGCCGATGTGGTTCGGCCGCAGCTGGCTCCGCGTGGCGAAGATGCCGTAGCGGTTGCCGCTCGCGAGCGTGAGCGCCTCCGGCTTCTCCGGCGCCCCCGCCGCCAGGTCCATCACGAACACGACGATGATGTGGCTGTACGCTTCGATGCCCGCGATGCGCGCGGCGTGGACCGGCAGCAGCGCGATCTCGCTTTCGACCTTCTCCCAGCCGCGGGGGCGCGGCACGGCGACCCCGTTTCGCACGTGCCCGATGGCTTCGACCACGAACGGCCCGGGCTGCGGCTCACGATGCTGCGGCGGCTTGCGGCGAAACAACGGCATGGAGGGCGAAGGTTAAAGAGAAAAGAGGAAGGAGAAAAGGAGACCGGGGCAACCCCGCGCGAGCCCGGCCGGCAGCCCTTTTCTCCTTTCTCTTTTCTCTCGTCTCTTCCCCCCGTACCCTGACGCCGTGAGTTTGCTGGCCGCGCTGCCCCTCCTTGCCATCGATATCAACATCGATCCCACGTTCGCCGAATTCGGCCCCTTCACGCTCACGTGGCACGGGCTGTTCACGGCCGTCGGCATCATCGCCGGCGTGTGGCTTTCGGTGCGGCTCTGCGTGAAGGACGGCATCCCGAGTGAAGTCGCCCAGGAGATCGCGCTCGTGGGCGTGCCCTCCGCGATCGTCGGCGCCCGCCTCTTCTACGTCTTCGAACACTGGGACCGCTTCAGCGGTGACCTCCTCGGCATCGTGTTCGATATCACCGAAGGCGGCATCACGCTGTATGGCGGGCTCATCGGCGGGCTGCTTGGCGGGCTGATTTACGCCCTCTGGCGGCACTGGCCGATTGCGATCACACTCGATTGCGCCGCCCCCGGCATGGTCCTGGGCCAGGGCATCGGCCGCATCGGCGACTTCATCAACGGCGAGCACCACGCCACCGAGACGAGCCTCCCCTGGGCCTTCCGCTACACGAACCCGAACACGCTGGGCGAACTGGGCAAGGCCGTACACCCCACGGCGGGCGGCTACGAACTCCTCGGCGACTTCATCATCCTCGCCTTCCTGCTGTTCGTGGCGCGGCGCTACTTCCGCGCGCCCGGCTGGGTTTTCGCCGCGTACATCATTCTCTATGGCGCGCTGCGCTTCCCGCTTTCGTTCACCCGGCTCGATGAGCAGGAGATCTGGAACATCCCCGTGCCGCAGCTCGTGAGCGTCGTGATCGTGGGCGCCGGGGTCATGCTCGCGGGCTTCCTGCCGCGCCACCCGGGGCCGATCACGCGCGAATACGCCGCCCGTGCCTGGGGCGAGGATGACCCCCGCGCCGCCGGCGCCTGAGCCCGTGCCCACCGTCACCCTCTACGGCCGCCCCGGGTGCTCGCTCTGTGACCAGGCCGCCGAGATCCTCGCGCCGCTGGCCACGCGCCTCGGCTTTCGCGTGCAGCCGGTGAACATCGAAACCGATGACGCCCTGCTCGAACGGTTCATGTTCGAAATCCCCGTGATCGCGCTCGGCGAACGGGTTCTCGCGAAGGCGCCCGTCCGCGCCGGCTTCCTCGAAGACGCCCTCGTCGAGGCGCTCGCGGCGAACCGTTAGAGCAGCAGGAACAGCGCCAGCACGGCGGGCCCGACCACCCAGACCAGCGCCGTCAGCCCGATGGAGATGCGCGCGAAGTCCTCGCTGTCGTCTCGCGGCGGGTCGCCGGCGTTCCCGATCGTCTCCCAGAGCGCGGCGAGGGGGCCCTGCATGGTCAGTGCCGAACGCCTGCGTGCGACCGCCGCGCCGCGCAGGAGGATGCCCGCGAGCAGGAAGAAGACGACGAAGAGCACCGCCGCCGTCGTGGCCAGCAGCCGCCGGTTCCCGAAATCGACCGCGCCGAGGAACTGGAACACCGAAGCCAGGGCCGAGACCGACGCCCCGGCCGCGAGCACGGGGGTGAGCGGGCTGCCGCCACTGAAGCCCGGCGCGATCCGGTCCAGGTCGAGCCGGGCGCGCGCCAGGTCGCGGCGTTCGGGGGTGCCCGGGGTTGCCTGCGCCTCGCGCCGCGCGTACAGCGTCCGCAGGCGGTTGACCACGTTCTTCGCGTATGACGTCACGATATAGTCCGCGACGAACTCGACGGCGGGTTCCGCCAGCGGCTTGAGCGGCCCCAGCCCGGGGGCGCCTGCATCGCGCGAACCTTCGCGGTCGAGCACCTCGAGCGCGCGCATGGCCAGGCGGTGCGCCTCGGGGAAGCGGTCCGGGGCGGCGAGCGTTGATTGGGCCGAAAGCGCCACCGTGATCCGCAGCTCCACGGCCGCGTCCCGGCCGCCGGCGGCGAGCGCTTGCTCCGCGACCTCGTCCGGGCTGCGGCGAAGGAGCCCGCGGGTGCGGTTGAGCTGTTCGCTCAGTTCGTCGATCAGGAGCTGGTCGCCGAGCTTCGCCTTGAGCGAATCGAGCCGCGAGTCGTCTTCCACAGCGTGGGGAGTATAGAGGCAGGCGTGCGGGGGCGGCGCGTCAGGCCGAGCGCACCAGGTGCCAGCCGCGAATCGCCGCCCGTTCGCGGAATTCATCCCGGCAGAGGCCACAGAGGCTGCCCCGGCGCCGCAGCCCCGGCGAGCGGACGGACGCGATCTCGGCGGGGCCTTCACCCGGGATGCCGCAGATGAGGCAGGTTTCGCGTTCGCTGATCGCCTGCTTGCCGCAGCGCGAGCACACGGAAACGCCGGCGCGGACCGCACGATATTCGTGTTCGCCGGGTTCGCAGTACCGGTCTAGCCAGTGCTCCACCCAGCTCGCCTGGAACGGCATGGTCCACCCCACCGTGGCCGGGCTCTCCCGGCCGCCTCAGACTGTCTGCCGCTCCGTCCTTCGCGCCCGGGCGGGTATCGCCAGTTGGATGGCGGCCGCGCCGAGCCCCGCGAAAAGCACGAAGTCACCGATACTGTAGATGTTACCGCCATATCCCGGCAATGAGAGCGCGTAACGGTCCGCGAGCAGCTCGAAGCGAATGTCGTCGCGGTCGAGCACGATGTCCTTGGAATAGGGGATGGGTTTGCCCACATCGTCCGCGGTGATTTCCGGGAAGTGCCCCGAGGCCTGGATGGTTTCCAACGCGATCGGCATCAAACCGCCGTGCGCCGCCATCGGGATGAGGTTCAGGAAGATGCCCGCCGAGATCAGCCACGCGCCGTAGATGCGGCGGAACCGCAGCGCCAGCAGGCAGAGCGCGGCCGTCGTGACAAAAAACACCGACCGCCGCAGCGCGGTCTCGATGCCGCCTTCGCCCAGCCCGCGGATTGCGAACTGCTGCACCACCAGGACGGCAAGCCCGACCCCCAACCAGCGGAGGTCGCTGCGAAGGGAAGTCCCCGGCTCAGCGGGAGTCTCGGTGCGTGAGCCGGGGTTCACCTGCTTACCAGGATTCGAACGGCGCGGCGCCCGCGATGGCGACGACGGCGAGAGCGGCGAGAGCGACGAACGACGACAGGAAACGAGTCTTCACGGCATTCCTCAGGGAAGAGAGATCGCCGCCAAGGTACGTCCGTGATTCTCACGATTCTCTCGCGAACGTCCCGCCCGGGAACCATGGATTACAATCCTGTGCCGAATTTTACGTGCGAGGGCCGGTCCGCGGCCCGGCACGTCCGCGCCCCTCGTTCCGCGGCCATCCGTGGCGGTGCCGTCCGCGGTATCCCGCGACCTGGCCGGGCGAGGGCTCCGCTGCGATGAGTCGAAGCGGCGGCGTTTACCCCGCGGCGATCGTCTGCCGCAGCCGCTCGAAGCGCGCCGGGGCGGGCTCACCCAGTTCTTGCTGGTGCAGCCGCGCGAAGGCATCGATGGTCTCCAGGGCGATGGTGCGCTGGCCGGCCCGTGCGCGGCACGCCGCCAGTTCGAACGCCGCGTCCTCGTTCAGCCGGTCCATGCGCAGCAGCCGTTCGAGGCACTCCGCGGCCGCTTCGTAGTTCGCCTTCGCGGCGTGATGGCCCGCGAGCAGCGCCAGCGCGTGGTGCGACCGCTCCTCGGTGTCCCGCCGCAGGCTCTCGGACCACTCCGAAAGGAACGGGCCCGCGAACGGCCCCCGGTACAGTTCGAGCGCCGCCTTGAACAGCTCGGCGCGCTCGTTCGATCCCGCGGGCAGGTCCATCGCCTTCGCCAGCTGCCCTTCGAACTGCTCGACATCCCAGTCCCAGCGGCCGTCGGGGTTCAGCCGGTAGGCGCCGTTCGTCTTCACGATCGATTCGGGATAGAGCGCGCGGCGCACGCGGTAGACGTTCGAATGGAAGGTGCTGTTGCACTTGTCCCGCGGGAGCTCCGGGTAGAGCAGCTCGACCGCTTCTTCCTTGCGCATGCCGCCCTTGTGCGCGAGGAACACGAAAAAGAGCTCCAGCGCCGTCCGGCTCTCCCACGCCTGCGTATCGACTTCGTGCCCATCGACGCGCACCCGCAGCGTGCCCAGGCTCTCGACTTCAACGGCGGGCAGGCCCGGGGCGGTGGCCTCGGCGTCGTCGCCGGCGCGGAAGGTGACGCGGCCCACGAGGTCCTTAAAGGCCGGCGGCAGCACCCCCTGCGACGCCGCCCACTGCGCGAACATCGGGTGCTCGGTGACGAGTGGCCGCAGATGGGCCGCGCGCCACGGCTCCGTGATGAGCGCCGCCACCTTCTTCAGCGCCGGTTCGGCATCGCGCCGCCGGTCGGCCCGGAAGAAGCAGAGCGCGAGCCGGTAGTTCGCCGCCAGCAGGACTTCGCTCGCGCCCGCCTTCTTGAAGAGCGCGATGGCATCCCGCGCCGCCGTGATCGCTTCACCGTGCTTGCCGTTCGCCGAGGCGATGGCGGCCTGTTGCGCATACACGGTCGCGAGCTCGTACGGGCTCCCCATGTCCTCGGCGACGAGCAGGGCCTGGCGGACGAAGTAGTCCGCGCGCTCCAGTTCGCCCAGCCCGAGCAGCGTGCCCGCCAGGCCGGCGATCGAAAGGCCGGCGAGGGTCGCATCGTTCACCGCTTCGCTGCAGATCGCGATCGAGCGTTCCCAGTGGGTGCGCGCGTCTTCGAATCGCCCCAGCGAAGCCTCCGCCTCGGCCAGCGATGCCGTCGCGTAGGCTTCGTTCCGTTCGTTGCGGCAGCGCTGGCCCTCGGTGATGGCGCGTTCGAGCACGGGGATGGCCTGTTCGTATTCGCCCACGGAGAGGTAGGCCATGCCCAGGTTGTTGAGCACCCAGCCGAGGTTGGCCGTGCCGCGGTGCGCCGCCCAGCCATCGGCGGCCTTCTGCAGGGTCAGCACGGCGGCGGGGCCATCGCCGCGCATCGCCATCAGCTGCCCGAGCGTCGACCGTGCGAGCAGCTCCAGCGACTCCATCCGCTGGCTCGAGGCGCACATGATCGCCTCGCGCAGCAGCTCCTCGGCGCGCGGGTAGTTGCTCATGCCGCTGAGTTCGATGTCGGCCTCGGCGTAGGCCACTTCGGCGCGGATGGCGGGGTCGTCGATGCCGATGCGGTGCGCTTCATCGAGCGTGGCGCGCATCTCCGGGATGCGCAGCTGCATGCGGAACGAGCGCGCTTTCCCCACGAGGGCGATGACGCGGGCGCCGTGGGGCGTGCCCAGGTCGGCGATGACTTCGTCGGCTTCCTTCACGGCCTCGTCGTGCTGGCCGAGGTGCGCGAGCAGCCGCACCCGCAGCGCCCGCAGCCGTGGCCGCGCCACCACCATCGCGCGCGGCACACCCGTGAACGCACGCTCAAGCAGCCGGAAGCGGCCCTCCTGCAGCAGCTGGGCGCCGTGCGTTTCGATGATTCGCGCGGCGCCGTCGCCATCTTCGAAGGCGTGCACAAGTTCAACCGCGTCCGCGAGCGCCCCGGCCTCCTCGGCATGGCGAATGGCGACGGCGGCCCTGGCGTGGAAGCCGGCCGGGTCCCCGGTGGCGAATTCGCGCCGCAGGAACTCCCGCAGCAGCGGATTCAGGCGCACGCCGTTCTCATCGAGCGCTTCCACGAGGAAGTCGTTGTCGTTGAGCCAGCGCCGTGCCCGCGTCCAGCCTTCGGCCCCGAGCAGTTCGACGGCGAGTTCGCGCGAGACCGTTTCGCGGAGCCCCAGCGGCATCAGCAGCGCGCGCAGGTCCGGGGCGAGCGGCCCCCAGAGCTCCTGCGTGAGGTAGCTCCGCCAGGCATCGCCGAGCCCGGATGCGGCGCGCGCCGAACCCGCGAGCAGCGCCAGCACGCCCATCGCCCACCCGGAGGAGGCTTCCAGCACGGTATCCGCATCGGCCTGCGAACCACGCAGTTCGATCAGCCCGCGAACTTCGTCGAGCGTGAAGGCGAGCGCTTCCTTGCCCAGGTGCGCCGCTTCGCCGGACACCAGGCGGCGGTTCACGGTGGGCGCCTGGAACGGGTCGCGGCTGCAGAGCAGAAGCTCGGCATCCTCCGGCATCGCCCGCACCAGCCACTCGAGCATGGCTGTCGCATCGCCCTCCGGGCCCATCTCCTGGACGTTGTCGAGCACGACCAGCAGCGGCTGCTCGGAGGCTTCGATGCGCTCCTGCAGGGCGTTGCCCAGGTACGAAAAGAGGTCGCTCAGGCGGGCGGCCGTCACCGGCGGGGGGAAGGCCGGGCCGGCGAGCACGCGCGCCAGCCGTTCGGCGAACACTTCCGGGCTCGCGCAGCCGGCATCGAGGGCGAGCCACGCCAGCGAGAAGTCCAGCTCATCGGCGAACTGCATGGCGAGGGCGGTCTTGCCCGAGCCCGCGGGGGCCTGGATGACGGTCAGGCCGTTGCCGATCGCCGCGTGCAGCTGCGCCAGCGGTCGTTCCCGTCGCAATAACGGCTTTCGCCCACCGGGGCGGCGCTCCCGAACGGGCGCCCGCGTCCCTGGTCCCGTGGCCACGCTCACACGCGAAGATTACTCGTTAGAATGCCGCCTCGCCAGTGGATGGCGGGTGTTAGTTCTTGTTCTGGAGATCCTTGAGCGCGATCCGCAGCTCTTCCAGCAGCCGTTCCGCCGCCGGGCTCAGCGGCACGGGCGCCGGCGCCGCCGCGGCTTCCTTCTTGCGCCGCTCCAGCAGCATGTTCACCGGCTTCACCACGAAGAAGAACAGCACGGCGGCCAGGATGAGGAAGGCCACCACGTCGGTGATGAACGCGCCGTACGTGAACACCGTGTCCCCGATCGAGAAATCGAGGCCGCGGAAGTTCGGCTGGCCACCGAAGAGGGCGATGACGTTCATCAGGATGTTCTCGGTGAACGACCCCACCACCGTCGCGAAGGCCGTGCCGAGCATGACCGCGATCGCGAGGTCCACCACGTTGCCGCGGAGAATGAAGTCCCGGAATTCCTTCACCATTGCTTTCCTCCTGCCTGGGCGCGGGCCCGATGATAGAGATCCCGCCTTCGCCCTCGCAATGCATTCGGACGCCTGTTCGGCAACCGCCGGGAAAACTAAACGATTTCCGCGTGTGACTGGCACCAGGCCAGCAGGCCGTCCGCATCGCGCGTGTTCAGGACGCGATCGGCGGGCACTTCGCACTCCTCCGCGCGGGCACAGCCGAAGGGCAGCCACGAAAGCTGGCCGGGAGCGTGGGCATCGCTATCGATGGTGAAGACGCAGCCGGCCGCCAGCGCCTGGCGCAGCAGCCTGCGCGGAGGGTCCAGCCGTTCCGGGCGGCTGTTGATCTCGATCGCCTTGCCGAAGTGGGCGGCCGCGGCGAACACCATCTCGGCATCGAACTCCGATTCCGGCCGCCCGCGGTGTTCGCCACGTTCGCCCCGGCGCGTGTCCTGCCCCACGAGCCGGCCCGTGCAATGCCCGAGGATGTCCAGGTGCGGGCTCGCCAGCGCGGCCACCATGCGCCGTGTCATCGCCTCGCGCTCCATCCGCAGCTTGCTGTGCACGCTCCCCACCACGACATCGAGCGCCGCCAGCAGTTCTTCCTCCTGGTCGAGCGCGCCATCGTCGAGGATGTCGACTTCGATGCCGCTGAGCACGCGGAAGGGCGCGAGCCGCTCGTTCACCTCCGCTACCACGCGCAGCTGCTGGCGCAGCCGTTCGGGGCTGAGCCCGTTCGCCACCTTGAGCCGCGGCGAATGGTCCGTCAGCACCATGTAGGCGTGCCCTTGCGCGCGCGCCGCCTCCGCCATCTCGAGGATCGGGCTGCCCCCATCGGACCAATCGGAATGGACGTGGCAATCGCCGCGCAGGGCCGCGCGCAGAGCCCCGCCATCGGGGATGCCCTCGAGGGCGGGGCCCTTGTTCGCTTCTTCGAGCTTCGCCAGGTAGGCCGGCCGTTCGCCCGTGAGCGCCTGCGTGATGACCGCCGCTGTCGCCTCGCCGATGCCGGGGAGGGCACGAAGGCCACCGGTCGCGGCGCGCGCTTCGAGTTCACCCGCGGGCAGCGCCGCGACCGTCTCCGCCGCCTTGCGGAAGGCGCGCACGCGATACGTGGGCTCGCCCGCGCGCTCCAGCAGGAAGGCGATCCGTTTCAGCGCGTCGACGGCGTCCACCGTTCGAGTCTACCCGGTGCGGGGCGTGCTCAGGCGATGCGCGCGTGCATCTCCCAGGCCAGCACTTCGGCGCCCTCGGGCCCGGCGTCGATGGTCAGCCCCGGCGTGAGCGTGATGCGGGCGGCGTCCTCGGCGGCGAGCGTGCCCGCGCCCTCGAGTGTCACCGATCCCTTCGCCACATAGAGGTGCACGAAGGGTGCATCCGGCACGCGCACGCGCTCGCCCGCGCCCAGGCGCCCGGCCCAGAGGGTGGCGTGCTCCTGGCGGATGGGAATCGCCGCCTCGTGCCCGCAGCCCGATGCCACCGGCACGAGCCCGCCCTTCGCGAGGTCGCCGTTGATGTCGAGCTGGGCGTACCCGGGCCGCACCCTGTCCGTGTCGGGCACCACCCACATCTGCACGAAGTTCACGGATGCGTCCTTCGTGGCGTTGATCTCGGAATGGAGGATGCCCGTGCCCGCGCTCATGCGCTGCGCCAGCCCCGGATAGATGAGCCCGCTGTGCCCCATGCTGTCCTTATGCTCGAGCTCGCCATCGAGCACCCAGGTCACGATCTCCATGTCCCGGTGCGGGTGCGTGCTGAAGCCGGTCTCCGGCCGCACGGCGTCGTGGTTGCTCACCAGCAGCAGGCCGAAGTGCGTGTTCGCCGGGTCGTACCGTTGGCCGAAGGAAAAGGAGTGCCGCGAATCGAGCCAATCGATGCGCGTGGCCATGCGCTCCGCCCCCCGCCGGATATCGATTGCCGGGGCCAGGGCTGGCATCGTAAAGGCCTCCAAATAGTTGATCTAGCAACTATTGTGCTGCGGCCATTTCCCGATTGCAAGCAGTCCGGGCCGCACCCACAATGACCGTATATGGCACGCCCTCGCAAGGTCCAGGAGCTCGATGAGCCCCACCTCGAAGCCTGGCGCTCCTTCCTCCGTGCGCACGCCCGCCTCACCGAGGTGCTCGAGCACGAACTCAGCCGCGATGCCGGCCTGCCGCTCGTCTGGTACGACGTTCTCATCCAGCTGCACCACGCCGGCGGCCGCCTGCGGATGCACGACCTGGCGCGCGCCGTGCTCCTCAGCCGTGCCGGCCTGACCCGCCTGGTCGATCGCATCTCCGCCGATGGCCTCGTCGAGCGCGAACCCTGCCCCGACGATCGCCGGGGGACGTTTGTGCTGCTCACGGCGAAGGGCATCGCCCGGCTCGAGGAAGCACGCCCCGTGCACCACGACGGCATCCAGGAGCACTTCGGGCGCCACGTCTCGCTGCGCGAAGCCGCCACCCTGCGCCGGGTGTTCGATCGCGTGCTCCGCCAGGTCGAACCCTAGTCAGCGGCGCCGCGCCGCCTGCCACGTCCCGGACGTCCGCCCGCCCCCGCGCCATGCGACCAGCGCGCTGCGAATCGCCAGCAGCGAACCCGTCCCCACCACCACCAGGACGACGGCCACCGGCGGCACCCACCACGCCATCGCCCGCCCGTTCGCGGCCCAGAGCGCGCCGCCCGTGAACAGGAGCCCGAACGGCGCCCCGGCCACGACCGCGACCCAGCGCGCCCGCGGCGACGACACCCGCGAAGCCCACGCCGCGATCGCGGGGAAGCCCGTCGCACTGATGTAGATGAGCACCACGGCGATGGCGAACAGCCACCCCTGGTCCATCGCCCCCGCCACGATGTGCAGCGCGAAGCTCAGCGCGAAGAGCACCAGCGCCGTCACTTCGCCGCGAACGATGCCCGTCCGGTTCTCGATGCGCGTTCTTCGCATGCGACCAGTGTAACGACTCCGCGAGCGCGCGGGGCCTGCTACCCCAGGATGCCGGCCAGCGCCTCGCGCACCACCTCGTCCGGCACGTCGTTGCGCGTGGCCGCCCGCCCGATCCCTTCGAGCAGCACCCACTTGATGCGGCCCGACCGCACCTTCTTGTCCGAAGCGGTGGCCGCGATCACCTCCGCGGGGTCGAGCCCGGGGGCGCGATCCGGGAGCCCGTAGGCGGTGATGAGCCGCTGCTGGCGTTCCAGCTCCTCCGCCGAAAGCAGGCCCATCGCCACCGAGATCCGCCCGGCGGCGTGCATCCCCACCGCCACCGCCTCGCCGTGGAGGTAGGCCGAGTAGCCGGTCACGGCCTCGATCGCGTGGCCGATGGTGTGGCCGTAGTTCAGCAGCGTGCGCCGCCCGGCCTCCTTTTCGTCCTCGGAGACGACTTCCGCCTTGATCGCCACGCTCCGGCCGATGAGTTCCGGCGAGAGCATCGCGAGGGGGTCCGTCGCGCCCTTCTCCAGGTCTTCCACCAGCCGCGGGTCGAGGATGAGCCCGTGCTTCACCACTTCGGCCCAGCCCGCCCGGCGCTGGCGCTCCGGCAGCGTCTTCAGCACCTCGGGGTCGATGACCACCGCCCGGGGCTGGGCGAAGGCGCCGATGAGGTTCTTGCCCATCGCGTGGTCGACGCCCGTCTTGCCCCCCACGGAGGCATCGACCATCCCCAGCAGCGTCGTCGGCACGTGCACGAAATCGATGCCGCGCAACGTCGTCGCGGCGGCGAAACCGGCCAGGTCGGTCACCACGCCGCCGCCCACGCAGACCACGAAATCCGACCGTTCGACGCGCTGGCCGAGGAGCCAATCGTGCACCCGGCCGACGGTCGCCATCGTCTTCTGCTCTTCCCCGGCCGGGATTTCGAAGCGCGCGGTTTCGAAATCGCCCGCGGCGAGCGCCGTCATCGCGCGTTGCCCGAAGAGCGGCCCCACGCCCGTATCCGTGACCACGAAGGCGCGCCCCGTGAGCCCCGTTTCGCGGCAGACCGAACCGAGCTGGTCGAGGACACCCGGCTCCACCACGATGGGATAGGTCGCGCCCGGGGTCTGCACCGTGGCGGCGACGTGCCAGGCGCCGCGGGCGGCGTTTTCGTGGCCGAAGCGCGGCGCGTGCCCGCGTGATTCCGCCCACAGCCGCACGATCTCGTCCGCCGCCTGCTCGGGCGAGAGGTAGTCCACGTCCACGGCGGCATCGGCGAGTTCGTACCAGCGCCGGCGCGCGTCCAGCTGCGATTCCAGCCGTCCGAGCGCATCCCCCGCGAGCAGCGGCCGGTCCGGGGTCGCCGGGTTCTCCGCGAGCCGCGCCGCCGCGCGCGCGGGCGATACCACCAGCCAGACCGTGAAACCCTGCGCGAGCTCCGCCCGCCCGCCCGGCGTCGTGGGCGCCCCACCCCCCGTGGAGACCACGGTGCGATGGCGAGCGATGGCATCGCGGAGGGCCGCCTGTTCGCGTTCGCGGAAGCGTGCTTCGCCCTCCTCCGCGAACAGCTCCGGGATCGACCGCCCGGCCGCTTGTTCGATGAGCGCGTCCGTATCGGTGAAGGCCCAGCCCAGGCGCCTGGCCACCAGCGGCCCGACAGTGGATTTGCCGCTGCCGGAAAGCCCCACCAGCACGATGCATTCAGGGGCCATGGCGCCTATCCCTTCCGCGGCTGGAGCGAAGCCAGGTGCCAGTCGTAGGCCGCGCGCACGCCGGCCAGGGTGTCGCCGCCGAACTTCTCCAGCCAGGCATCGGCGAGCACGATCGCCAGCATAGCCTCGGCCACCACGCCCGCCGCCGGCACCACACAGACGTCGCTGCGCTCGTAATGCGCGAGCACCTCCTCGCCCGTGTCGAGGTCGACCGAAGGGAGCGGGTGGGCGAGCGTCGGGATCGGCTTCACGGCGGCGCGCACGACGATCGCTTCGCCCGTGCTCATGCCGCCTTCGATGCCGCCGTGGTTGTTGGTGGCGTGCCGCCAGGGCAGCCCTTCCCACTTATCGCGCGGCAGGATGACGTCGTGCACCTTCGACCCGCGGCGGTTGGCGCCATCGAACCCCGCCCCGAATTCGACGCCCTTGAAGGCGTTGATGCTCACGATCGCCTGGGCGATGCGGCCATCGAGCTTGCGGTCCCAGTGCACGTGGCTGCCGAGGCCCATGGGCACGCCTTCCACGCGCACTTCGACAATCCCGCCGACGGTATCGCCATCGGGCTTGGCGGCGTTGATCGCGTTCACCATCGCCTCGCCCGAGGCGCGGTCGGCGCAGCGCACGGGGTCGGCCTCGACGGCGTCCCAGTCGATCACCCCGGGGATGTTCGCCTGCACGCCGGCGATGGCGACGGTGTGGCTGTGGAAGACGACCCCGAACTCGGCCAGCAGCCGCTTCGCCACCGCGCCCACGGCCACGCGCGCGGCGGTTTCGCGGGCGCTCGCGCGTTCCAATACGTTGCGAACGTCCTCGAAGCCGTATTTGAGCGCGCCCGGCAGGTCGGCGTGGCCGGGGCGCATGCGCGTCACCCGCTCGATTTCGACCTCGGGCGAAACCGGCTCGACGGCCATCTTCACCGTCCAGTTCACCCAGTCGCGGTTCTGGACCCAGAGCGCGAGCGGGGAGCCGAGGGTGAGGCCGTGGCGGACGCCCGCCATGATCTCGGCGTGGTCCTTTTCGATCTTCATGCGGCCGCCGCGGCCATAGCCGCCCTGCCGGCGCACGAGGTCTGGCTCGATATCGGCCTCGGTCAGGGGGAGGCCGGCGGGCAGCCCTTCGATGACCATGCTCAGGCCCTTGCCGTGGCTCTCGCCCGCGGTCAGCCAGCGAAACTGTCCCATCACCCTTCTCCTTGCACCCCTCCGGGCGCGGGCAGCCCGCCCTCGATCGGCGGGAGTTCAATCGGCAGGCCCTGTCCCGTCGCGGCGCGCTCGTACACCGTCGCGAACCGCCCGAGGATCTCCTCGGCGGTCATCGTCCCCCAGGCGAGCGCGTCGGCATCCGCGCGCGTCGCCTCCGTCGTCAGGATTGGCCGCTGCACGGGCACCCCGCCTTCGCCCGCGAAGGTTGCGTAGATATCCACGCGGACCGCGCCGAGGTGCAGGTTCGGCACATCGTACAGCATCATGTCGGCCACCCTCGCCGCCAGCGCGATGGCCTCATCGAGCGCCGTCGAGACCTGCACGCGCTGGCCGCCCTCGGTGCGAAATTCGCCCTCCGCGGAGGTCGAAACCGTGGCCGAGTTCTCGGTCACCGCCACCAGCTGGACGCCCTGCACGCCCGCCCAGAGCGCCGCCGAGACGCCCTTCGGGGGCCGCGCCCGCCGCCACGTCACGAGTGCTTCCTCGATGAGCGCGACGAGGATCGCGGTATCGCCCGAGGCCACCCGCCGCCGCCACGTTCGCTGCTGGAACATCTCCGTCGCGATCGCCCAGCCGGTGCCGAGGAAGATCACGAGCACGACGAGACTGCCGAGGATGATCACGGCGTCACCCGCGCCGCCAGCGCCTTCCGTGCCGCCGCGAACATCGTCTCCACCGGCGCGTGCACGCCCGTCCAGAGTTCGAAGGCGAGCGCGCCCTGGTAGATGAGCATCGGCAGGCCGCCGAGCGTGCGAACGCCCGCCGCCCGTGCCGCGCGCAGCCAGGCTGTGTCCTCCGGCGCGTACACGATGTCGACGAAGAGCGCTCCGGGGGATGCGGCGCGGGGTTCGCACGGCAGCGCCTCCTCGGTCCCCGTGCCGTGCATGCCCAGGGAGGTGCAGTTCACCACGAGGTCGTACCCGGCGGGCGAAGCCGTGGCCACCGCTTCGAGCGTCGCTCCCCCGGCGCCCACTTCGTTCGCCAGCCGCGCCGCGCGTTCGGGCGAACGGTTCCAGATGGCGACCTTCGCCGCCCGGGCGTCGGCCAGCGCGAAGGCGATGCCCCGCGCCGCGCCCCCCGCGCCGATGAGCAGGCAGCGCTTTCCCGCGGGGTCGAAGGCCGCCTCGTTGCGGAGCGCCGCGACGAAGCCCGGGCCATCGGTATTGAAGCCGAAGAGCCGCCCTTCGCGATTGACGATGGTGTTGACGGCGCCCATGCGCGCGGCCTGCCCGCCCAGCTCGTCGAGCAGCGGGATAACCGCTTCCTTGTGCGGGATGGTCACGTTCGCGCCAAGGTACCTGGGGTCGCGCAGGGAGACGAGCCGCCAGGCGAGGGCCTCGGCCGGCGTGTCCCAGCGTTCGTAACGCGCATCCAGCCCGCACGCTTCGAACGCCGCCTGCTGGAAGGCCGGCGAGAGCGAATGCGCCACCGGGTGCCCGATGATCCCCGCGAGCCTCACGGCGAACCCACGCGGGCGATGTTCGCCAGGTGCTCCGCCTCCGTCTCGGCGAAGACGTGCGAGCCATCCGCCTTCTTCGCGTCCGCGACGAAGTAGTACATCTTCGTGGGCGTGGCGTGGGCCACGGCTTCGATCGAGGCCAGCCCGGGGTTCGTGATCGGCCCCGGCGGGAGCCCGAACGCCAGCCGCGTGTTGTACGGCGAAGGGTTCTTGAGGTCCTCCGCGGTCAGCTCCTTCTTCCACCAGCCGAACTTCTCCACGCTCGCGGGGGAGAGGGCGACGGCGAACTGCACCGTCGGGTCCGCGCCGATCTGGTCGTTGGCGGCGATGCGGTTCAGGAACACGCCGGCGATGAGCGGCCGCTCCGTGGCCACGGCGGCCTCGCGTTCGACGATGGCGGCGAGGGTGAGCGCCTGGTGCGGGTTGAGCCCTTTCGTGGCGGCCGCCGCCACCAGCTCCGGCGTGAACCGCCGGTCGAACGTCTGGATCATCTTGTCGACGAGTTCGGCGGAGGTGCTGCCCACGGGCAGGATGTAGGTATCGGGGAAGAGGTAGCCCTGCTTCGTCGCGTCGGCCGGCGCGCTGGCAGCGAAACGGTCCGGGAGCTTCGCCGCCGCCACCGCCTGCATGAACTGCGCCCGTGGCCCGAAGCCCGCCTTCTCGGCGATGACGGCCATCTCCTCCGTGCGGATGCCCTCGGGGAAGGTGACGCGGAGCACGGGCACGGCCTGCTTCACGGTCACGGCTTCGATGGCGGCGGCCACGGCCATGTGCTTGTTCAGGACATAATCGCCGGTACTGAGCTTGCTCTGCAGGCCCATCAGCTTCACCAGCAGGGCGAACTGGTCGCCCGAACGGACCACGCCCAGCGCCTCCAGGTCTTTCCCGATGTCCTTCGCCGACCGTCCTTCCGGGAGCGAATAGCCCACCTGCTCGCCCACGGCGGCGGCTTCGGGGCCGCGGGGCAGGTCCTTGAGCGCGGATGAAGGCGTCTTCGCGATGAAGCCGCTCGCCACGAGCACGACGGCCACGGTAATCACCGCACCGGCGATCGCCATCACGAAGGAGGCCCGTTCGCGGCTCACCGGCTCGCACCCCGGCGCGCGTCGAGCACGGCCTGCAGCACCACGGCGGCGGCCGCCGAATCCAGCGACCCGTCGCGCCGCTTCCCCTGGCCGGCGCCGGCACGGGCTGCTTCCTTGCTCGAAAGCCGTTCGTCCCACGGCGTCACGGGGACGGCCACGAGTGCGCGCAGCCCGAGGGCGAAGGCGCGCGCGCTCCGCGTCTGCTCCGATTCGCCCCCCGCCATGGTCAGCGGCAGGCCGACGACGATCTCGGTCACGCCTTCGTCCGCGGCGATGCGCACGGCCGCCGCGATGGCCGCCTCCCGCGTCGTTGCCACGATCGCCGGGCGGGGATGGGCGAACATGCCGAGTTCGTCGCTGATCGCGACGCCCGTGCGCCGTTCGCCCGGGTCAAGGGCGAGGATTCGCGGGTGTCGCGGCGGCGGTGGTGGGGGTTGGGACTGCGGCATTGGCGGTGGCGGGTGCGCTGCTCCCCCGGGGCTCCTCCGCCGATTCCCGCAGTGTCACCGTAATGCGGAACCCGAATCGCGGAACCCACGGCGCCCATGACGGCGTGACGCGGACCTTCGCCTCCTGAATACCATACCGCTCCGCGAGGGTCGATTTCGCGCTTCCCGGCTCCTTGCCTTTCACCGCTTCCCGCACCGCCGCGTGTGTCACCCCCCGCGCGAACTGCCCCGATACCTCCAGCGACGTGCGCACGGTGTTGTCGTCGGCGTTGATCTGGCGCGCGCCCGTCTCCTTCGCGCGAACGGTGCCCGGGAGCAGTTCGCCTTCGCCCTGCCCTTCGAGCAGCACGGCCTCGGCCAGCCGCTGGACCACATCGGCGGGCACGGCGAGCGCGCTCACCGTCACATCCACATCCATGAGCAGCATCTCCGCGGGCATGCCCACCGCCGGCGATGGCTCCTTCGCCGCCACGGTCGTGCTCGCCGTTCCCACGAAGACGGCGTCGTTCGGGCGCGCGGCGACCACCCGCGATCGCAGCACGTCGGTCTTGTCGAGCCCGTTGGCGATGGCCCGGATGGCGATCACATCGGCGGCGTCCACGGCCTTGCGCTCTTCGTCGGCGCCCCCCGCGGCGGGCGCGGCATTGGACACCGCGAGCGTCTTGAAGCGCGCTTCCTGCCAGCCGTTGATGGCGCCCGCGGGCACGTTCCCCTTCGCACCCGGGCGCGCGGCCGTGGCCTGGACGGCGATCGCTCCTCCCGCCGGCACCGTGGTCTCGGCGTCGGTTTCGAAGGGCTGGCTATCGGGCACGGCGAGCAGCACGGTGCCGGCCGGAAGTGTCACGGGCTGGGCCCCCGGGTTCGTGATCGAAACACCCACCCGCGCGGGCGCCGTCCCCACGAGCACCTTCCCCGTCGCGGGCACGGCGAGCGTCACGCGCTGCGTCTCCGTGACCGTGCGCGCGGGCAGTTCGCGCTTCGCGAGGTCGGCGTCCTTGCGCCCGGGCGAAGCCGTCACCTGCACGGTCCGCGTGAGCGTCTCCGCGGGGGGTATGGCCTCGACCTTCGCGGAGGGCGCCACCGTCGCCGCGAGCGCGAGGAAGCCGCCCGCGACGAGCACCAGCACGAGCACCTGCAGCGCCCCCCCGAGTGCGGGCAGATAGATGCGTGCCCGCCCGGCGCCAAGCGAACGCCGCCCGGCCGAATCCCAGCGGATGCCTTCCGGTTTGCGCGCGACGGGGAGGCGGGCCATGCGCGCGCGGCTCTTCAGCGACCCGCTGCGCGTGGCGATCGCCACCACCTTGCCGCTGTCCTCGGCGTGCCGGGCCAGGCGCCGGATGCCCAGTTCGGTGCTGAGCTGGCGGTTCCCCTTGGGCGCGTGCACCACGACGGCGAACGTCGGCGCGGTATCGACGCGGCCGCAGATGGCGGCGACATCGTCGCGCGGGTCCACCAGAATCACGCTCGCGAGGCCTTCCTCCAGCGGCTCCTCCTCGTCGTCCTCGCGGTCGCCGGAGGGGTCGTAATCGGGGGGCAGGTCGCTCACTGGCTCCTCCTGGCGGGCTAACTCCGGGCGGTGCTCCGTTCGAGCGCTTCGGTGGCGGCGCGGCGCCCGGCGGCGAGGGCCGCATCGATGAGCGAGGTGTCCTTCGCGCCGGCCTGGGCCATATCCGGCCGGCCGCCGCCGCCGCCGCCGCCGGCCTTCGCCACTTCGCGCACGATAGTCCCCGCGTGCACCCCGCCCGCGACGAGGTCCGCCGTGGCCGCGGCGAGGAACGCGGGCTTGCCATCAATCACCGCGGCGAGCACCAGCAGCGATGGCTTCAGCCGCTCCCGCACGCGGTCGGCCACGTCCTTCAGGGCGTCGTGCGACCCGATATCGACCTTCGCCACGATGAGCCGGGCATCGCCCATGCTGGCGGCGCCTTCGATGAGCCCCTCGGCCACGGCGCCCGCCTGCAGCCGCGCGAGCTGCTCGCTCTGGCGGCGCAGCCGTTCCACCTCCGCCTGCAGCGCCTCGACGCGCTCTTCGAGGTCGGCGGGGGTGGTCGAAAGGCGCTCGGCGAGGCGGGCGAGGCGGTCCTGCTGTTCGAGGAGGTGGGCCTCGGCGGCGCGGCCGGTCATCGCCTCGATGCGCCGCGTGCCCGCGGCCACGGCCGATTCGCGCAGGATGTGCACGAACCCCAGTTCGCCCGTGCGGTGCACATGCGTGCCGCCGCAAAGCTCGGCGCTGAAGAGGCCGTCCGTGTCGCGAATCTCCACCACGCGCACTTCGCTGCCGTATTTGTCGCCAAAGAACGCGAGCGCGCCGCCATCGACGGCCGCACGGTAGCTCGTTCGCCGCCACGCGACTTCGAGGTCGTCGCGCACCTTCGCGTTCGCCACCTGCTGGACTTCGTTGAGCAGCTCGCGCGGGACCTGCTCGAGGTGGGTGAAGTCGAACCGCAGGCGGTCGGGCGTGACGAGCGATCCCTGCTGGCGCACATGGCTGCCGAGCATGCGCCGGAGCGTGGCGTGCAGGAGGTGCGTGCCCGTGTGATTGCGCGCCGAACCCGTGCGGTAGGCGTGGTCGACGAGCGCCTCGGCGGCTTCGGCCACGCGGATGGCGCCTTCGGTCACCCGCCCGCGATGGACGATGGCGCCGCCCGTGCTCTGCGTGTCCTCGACGGCGAAGACGCCACTCGCGGTGCGGATGGTGCCGTGGTCGCCGGCCTGGCCGCCGCCTTCGGGGTAGAAGGGGGTGGTGTCGAGCACGATCTCCGCGCGTTCGCCCGTGCCGGCAAGCTCCGCGAGCGCCCCATCCTTGAGGATCGCGACGACGTTCGCATCGGCATCCACGCGGCTGTAGCCGACGAACGCCGAATGCTCCTCGCCAATCTGCCGGAGCAGGGGCGAAGGCTCGCCCTTGAGGAACTGGCCGTGCTCGCGCGAACGGCGGCGCTGCTCCTGCATGGCCGCCTCGAAGCCGCCGTCATCGAGCGTGAAGCCGCGGGCGGCGGCGATTTCGCGCGTCAGCTCCACGGGGAAGCCGAAGGTGTCGTAGAGCAGGAACGCTTCGTCGCCGGGCACCGCCGCCTGCCCTTCGAGCCGGTCGAGCAGCGCTTCCAGGCGATGGGTCCCCGCCTCCAGCGTTCGCACGAAGCGCTCCTCCTCGGTGCGAAGGGCGCGGGCGATGAATTCGCGGCTTTCGGCGATGTGCGGGTAGGCGCCGCGCAGCTTGCCGATGGCGGCATCCGCCAGCCGGGGCGTGAAAATCTCCTTCACACCCGCTCGCCGCGCGAGGTAGATGGCGCGCCGCACGACGCGGCGAAGGATATACCCGCGCCCTTCGTTCGAAGGCACCACGCCATCGGCGATGAGCATCGTCGCGGCCCGGCAGTGCTCGCTCATCGCGCGTACGACGTAGGCCTCGTGCGAGTGCAGGTCGCCGCTGAAGTAGTCATACCCCAGGACGTTCGCCGCCTCCGTGAGGATGGGCAGGAAGATGTCGGTTTCGAACACCGAGCGCTTGCCCTGGAGGACGCAGGCCACCCGCTCGAGGCCGCTGCCGGTGTCGATGTTCTGCTTCGGAAGCTCCACGCGCGTGCCGTCGGGCCGCTGGTAGAGCTGCATGAAGACGAGGTTCCAGATTTCGAGGAAGCGCTCGTCGTCGTAGCCGACGCCGCCGGTGGGGTTGCCCTGCGCATCCACCTGGAGTGCGGCGCCCGCCGTCCCCCTGTCCGGGTGGAAGTCGAAGTAGATCTCGCTGTCGGGGCCGCAGGGGCCGCTCGCGCCGGGCGTGTCCTTGGGAAAGCTGAACCAGTAGTTCAGGTCCTCGTCGCGGCGGTGAATGTGGTCCTCGGGCATGCCCACCGCGCGCCAGTGGCCGTGCGATTCGTCGTCGTCGAGGAAGATGGTCACGTGCAGGCGTTCCACGGGGATGCCGTAGACGGCCGTGAGCAGCTCCCACGCGAACTCGATCGCGCCCTTTTTGAAGTAGTCCCCGAAGCTGAAGTTCCCCAGCATCTCGAAGGCGGTGCAGTGGCTGAAGTCGCCAACTTCCTCGATGTCCGTCGTCCGGAAGCATCGCTGGACGGTGGTGGCGCGGGGACCGGGGGCATCCTGTTCGCCCATGAAGACGGGCTTGAACTGCTGCATGCCGGCGCTCGTGAACAGCGACGTGGGGTCACCGATGGGCACCAGCGGCCAACCGGGCAGCAGCGCGTGGCCGCGTTCCTGGAAGAAGCGCAGATACGCTTCGCGAATCTCGTCGGAAGTGTGGGGCGGGTTCGTCATAGCTGTCCCCGCATGCTACTACGCCGCTCGCCCAAGCATCCCGTGGGGGCCTCCGCCACGGCTCGCCGCGGGCACGCTTGACAGCCCTTCCCGCGCACGGGGATGATCAGCCGCGGACGTGGTTGCGTCCGTTATGCGCACGGAAACCGAACCTCCCGAACGCCGCGTCAGCATTCGCCCCCGAGCGGAGGGCTCGCGGTGAGCGCGCCCGGCGTGATTGTGCTCGCCGCCGGCCAGGGCACGCGGATGCGCTCGTCGCTTCCCAAGGTCCTCCACCCCGTCTGCGGCAAGCCCATGCTCCTTCACATCCTGGATGCGGCGCGCGCCCTGGGCCCCGCGCGCATCGCGGTCGTCATCGGCCACGGCGGCGAACGGGTGCGGGAAGCCGCTGCCGCCCCCGATGTCACCTTCGTCGAACAGGACGTGCTCGATGGCACGGGCGGCGCCGTCGACCGTTGCCGCGAGGCGATGCGCGGCTGCAACCCGGTTCTCGTCCTCAACGGCGATGAGCCCCTCGTCTCGGCGGCCACGCTCGGGCGGCTGCTGGCCGCGCTGGGCGAAGGCGCCATGGCGTTCACCACCCAATGGGTGCCCGATGGCCTCGCTCTCGGCCGTGTCCGCCGCGAAGGCGATACCCGCGATGGCGCCGTCATGGGCATCGTCCAGCTCGCCGACGACCCGGGCCGCGCCGGCGCCGCCGAGATCAACTGGGGCCAGTACGCCTTCTCCGCCGCCTGGCTCTGGGACCGGCTCGACCGGGTGCCCCTGAGCGCGAAGAACGAACGCTACCTCACGCTCCTCGCCGATTTCGCGCACGAAGAGGGCACACCCGCCGCCACCATCCCGGCCGACCCGGAGGAAGCGCTCGGCGTGGACGACCGCGTGAAGCTCGCGGAGGCCGAGCGGCGCATGCGCCAGCGCCTTCTGCGCGAACACATGCTCGCGGGCGTCACCATCGCCGACCCGGCGACGACTTACATCGATGCCACCGTCCGCCTCGGCCAGGACGTCACCGTGCTCCCGAACACGTATCTGCGCGGCGAGACGTCCGTCGGCGAAAACAGCGTCATCGGCCCCGCGAGCAGCCTCCGCAACGCCACCGTCGGCCGCGATTCCGAAGTCGCCCAGTCCGTCGTCGAGGAGTCCCGCATCGGCGACCGCGTGCACCTGGGGCCGTTCTCCCACGTCCGCGGCAACAGCACCATCGGCGACGGCTGCCACCTGGGGAATTACGCCGAGGTGAACCGCAGCACGCTCGGGCGCGACGTGAAGATGCACCACTTCAGCTACCTCGGCGACGCCACCGTCGGCGATGGCGCGAACATCGCCGCGGGCGTCATCACCTGCAACTACGACGGCGTGAACAAGCACCCCACCGTCATCGGCGAAGGCGCCTTCGTGGCCTGCGACACCATGCTGGTGGCCCCGGTCACCTTCGGCGCGCACGCCCGCACCGGCGCCGGCGCCGTCCTGCGCGAGGACCTCCCACCGGGCGCCCTCGCCGTCGGCGTGCCCGCGCGCATCATTCGCACGGCTCCCCCGGAGTCCTGAGCGATGGACGCGAACTTACTCATCGCGCTGCTGGTCGTGCTTCCCGCCTCCGCCGTGCTCGGCATGGTCGCGGCGGCCGAGACGGCCCTCGAACGGGCCAGCGACGTCCGCATTCGCGCAGCCGCCGCCCGCGGCGATGCCCGCGCCCGGAGCCTCGTGACCTCCGTCGAACAACCACGCGAGTTCCTCGGTGCGCTCACCACGGGCCGCGTCCTCTTCGCGGCCCTCATCGTCTCTTCCTTCGTCGCGACGGCGGCCGAGCAGTGGGATGGCTTGCGCTCCGTGCTCGCGGCGGGTGTGCTCGGCGGCGGCTACGTCGCTCTCATCGAAATGACCGTCGGGCGCCTCGCCTCGCGTTCGCCGGAGTATGCGGCGGTGTCGCTCGCGGGCGTGGTGCGGGCGGCGCGCCTGGTCTTCGGGGTGCCCGCGTTCCTGTTGTCGCTGCCGGCGCGCGTGGCCGCGCGCTTCATCACCTTCGTCACCCCGCGCCGCCAGGACGACATCCTGAGCGTCATCGAACGGGAAGAAGCGGCAGGCGGTGTCGAGGAGCAGGAACAGCGCATGATTCGCGGCGTCATCGCCCTCGAGGACAAGACCGCGCGCGAGATCATGATCCCGCGCATCGACATCGCCGCCGCCGATATCGAAGCCCCCATCGCCGAGATCGTCAGCCTCGTCAACGAACGCGGCTATTCCCGCGTCCCCATCTATCGCGAGAACATCGACGACATCACCGGCATCGTCTACGCCAAGGACCTCCTGCGCGCGGTCACCAACGCCGGCCCCGCACGTTCCCTCGCCGACCTCCTCCGCGAGCCCACCTTCATCCCCGAATCGAAGCGGCTGGACCAGCTCCTCTCGGAGATGCGCGCCACGCGCCAGCACATGGCGATCGTCGTCGATGAATACGGCGGCACCGCCGGCCTCGTCACCATCGAGGACCTGCTGGAGGAGATCGTCGGCGAGATCGAGGACGAATACGACATCGCCCGCCCCGGCCTCGAACAGATCTCGGACGATGAGGTCGTGCTCGATGCCGGCACCACCACCGGCGTCTTGCACGAGCTTTTCGATTACGACGTCGAATCCGACGACTTCGACACCGTCGGCGGCTTCCTCATCCACGAACTCGGGCGCCTGCCCGCCGTCGGCGACGAGGTACGCGTCGATGGGCTGACGATGCGCGTGCTCAGCATGTCGGGCCGCCGCGTCCGCCGCCTGCGCATCGCCCGCGAGCCCGCCGGCGCCCGCGAAGGCTGAGGCTGCCATCGCGGCGGCCGCGTTCGTTATAGTGCGGGTTCCATGAGCGACGCCACCTCCTCCGACCTCCCGCAGTGGCTGGCCCTGCGCCGCGCGGGCCTCGGGAGCAGCAACTTCGCTCTCCTGCTCGGCCACTTTGGGACCATCACCGCAGCCTGGGATGCCGCGGCCGATGAACTCGTGCGCGCCGGCCTCGATGCCCAGTTCGCCCGTGCCTTTCAGAAGGCGCGCACCACCTTCGACCCCGCCCGCGAACTGGACCTGCTGGCGAAGCACGATGCCCGCGCCCTCACCTGGCGCGACCCGGCCTACCCCGCCATCCTGCGTTCCATCCCGCAGAGCCCGCCCGTCCTGTTCGTCCGTGGCACGAAGGGTCCCGAGTTCGCGCAGGCCCTGGCCGTGGTGGGCACCCGGCATGTGACGCCCTACGGCCGCCAGGCATGCGAGGAGTTCTGCACGGCCGTGGCGCGGGCGGGCGTGGCCATCATCAGCGGGCTGGCGCGCGGCGTGGACACGATCGCCCACCGCGTCGCGCTCGAACAGGGCGTGCCCACCGTCGCCGTCCTCGCCGGCGGCATCGAGCAGGTCTACCCGCGCGAAAACCTCGGCCTCGCGAACCGCATCCTCGAAGCCGGCTGCCTGGTGAGCGAATACCCCGTCGGCATTCCCGCCCGCCCGGACTACTTCCCGCGCCGCAACCGCATCCTCTCCGGGCTCGCACGCGCCACGCTCGTCGTCGAAGCGGGCGAAGGGAGCGGCGCGCTGCACACGGCGAACTGGGCGTTCGAACAGCAGCGCGATGTGTTCGCCATCCCCGGCACCATCTACTCCCGCCAGAGCGCGGGCACGAACCAGCTCATCCGCGAACAGACGGCGCGGCTCGTCGCCTCCCCGGGCCAGCTGTGCGAAGAACTCAACCTCGTGAGCGCGGCCGGCCAGTTCCCGCTTCCCGGCGAACCGGCCCGGCAACCCGCGGCGGCGGCGGCGCGCTCGGCCTCCCCACTGCCGCGCCCGCCCGTGAACGAAGGCGAGGGCCGCGTGCTGCACTGGCTCCAGGAAGGCCCGCGGCACGTCGACGAAGTGAGCCGCGCCTCCGGCCTGGCCGTGGCCGAAGTGAGCGCCACGCTCCAGGTCCTCGAACTCAAGGGGCTCGTCCGCCAGGACCGGCCGATGGTCTACGCCGCGCTGTGACGGGCGGCACCCGGTTCACCCCGGGGGAACCTCCCTCTCGACACTGGCACAGAATTATGGATAGGCTCGAAACTCAGCCCGCCGCGAACCGGTCGCGGCAAGGATACGAATTGTGACCACTGCTCCAGAATCACGGGATACCAGGGCATCCGGGCCGATCGCCCGGCGTGTGTCCGCGCGCAACGCCGCCCCCGTGTCCGATGCGCCCGCCCGCCGTGGCCGCGCCCGCAACCTCGTCATCGTCGAATCGCCCGCCAAGGCCCGCACCGTCGAAAACATCCTCGGCAGCGATTACCGCGTCATCGCCTCCGTCGGCCACGTTCGCGACCTCCCCAACTACGGCTATGGCGTCGAAGACTTCGAAACCTTCCGGCCCAAGTACGTCGTCGTGAAGGACAAGAAGCGCGGCGTCGATAAGACCGACGTCATCGACCAGATCGCCAGCGCCGCCAGATCGGCCGACCGCGTCTACCTCTCGACGGACCCGGACCGCGAGGGCGAGGCCATCTCCTGGCACATCCGCGAAGCCGCCGGCATCCCCGCGGAGAAGACATCCCGCGTCGTCTTCCACGAAATCACGAAGCCCGCGATCGAGGACGCCTTCCGCCATCCCGGCACCCTCAATATGGACCTCGTCGATGCCCAGCAGACCCGCCGCGTGCTCGACCGCCTGATCGGCTTCCCGCTGACATGGTTCGTGCAGGGCAAGGTGAGCAAGGCCGCGAGCGCCGGCCGCGTGCAGAGCGTCGCCCTTCGCCTCATCGTCGACCGCGAGCTGCTCATCCGCGATTTCCGCGCGACGCAGTACTGGACGATCTCGGCCGGGCTTTCGCAGCAGGCAGGGGCCGCGGCGCCCGCGCCCGTGTTCAGCGCCGAGCTTGCGCGCCTTCCCGGCATGCCCCGCGGCACGACCATCCGCCCCGGCACCGGCGAATTCACGCCCGCGATCCCGGACCAGGCCGCCGCCGACCGCCTCATCGAGACCTTCAACCGCTCCGCGTTCACCGTTTCGAGCGTGAAGAAGGGCCAGCGTTCGAAGTCGCCGGCGCCGCCGTTCACCACGAGCACCTTCCAGCAGGCGGCGAACAACCGCCTCGGCATGGGCGCCTCACGCGCGATGTCCATCGCCCAGCAGCTGTACGAAGGCGTCGATGTCGGGTCCGGGCCGGTCGGGCTCATCACCTACATGCGCACGGACTCGGTCAACATCTCGCCCGTTGCCCGCGGCGAAGCCCGGGGATACATCGGCCGGCGCTGGGGCGCGGACTTCGTGCCCCAGAAAGAGCGCGTCTACAGCACCCGTTCGAAAGGCGCGCAGGAGGCCCACGAAGCCATCCGCCCGACCGACCCGGCGCGCACCCCGGACGATCTCCGCCGCCACCTCAGCGCCGAACAGCACCGCGTCTATCAGCTCATCTGGCAGCGCTTCATGGCCAGCCAGATGGCCGATGCCCGCTTCAGCACCGTCGCCGTGGAAATCGAAGCGAAGGAGGGGGCCACGCTTCGCGGCACCTTCCGCTCGAGCGCCCAGCAGCTCATCTTCGCGGGCCACCTCGCCGTCTACGGGGTCGATGCCAACGAACGCGAAGCGGGGCAGGAAGACGAGGACGCCGAGGCATCGCTCCCCGAGCTCAGCGAGGGCGAAACGCTCGCGCGCCGTTCGGTCGATGGCCGCCAGCACTTCACCGAACCCCCGCCGCGCTACACCGAGGCGAGCCTGGTGAAGGCGCTCGAAGAGCTCGGCATCGGCCGCCCGAGCACCTACGCGACCATCGTCCAGACCGTGCAGAAGCGCGAATACGTGAAGAAGGAAGGGCGCGCCCTCGTGCCCCTCGAACTCGGCTTCCTGGTGAACGAGATGCTCGTCGAGCACCTTGGGCGCTACGTCGATACCGGCTTCACCAGCGCCATGGAAGAGGACCTCGACGAGATCGCCGAAGGCAAGCGCGAGTACGTCGATGTTGTCCGCGAGTTCTGGAGTGCCTTCGAAAAGGACATCGAGAAGGCGAAGGGCGCCGCCGAAAAGCAGCAGGAAGAGACGGACATCCGCTGCACCCTCTGCGGCGAGGCCAACATGGTCATCAAATGGGGCCGCAACGGGAAGTTCCTCGCCTGCCCCCGCTACCCCGAGTGCAAGAACGCGATGCCGGTGAACGAAGCGGGCGAGCCCGTGCCCGTCGCGCAGCCCACCGTTACCGCCTACGACTGCCCGAAGTGCGGCGCCGCCACCATCCAGAAGAGCGGACCGTACGGCCCCTATATCGATTGCGTCCGCCGCGAGGAGAACGCCTGCGATTTCCGCGCCGGGGTGCCCGTCGGCGTCGCCTGCCCGGAGTGCATCGACCCGCCCGGGCAGATGGTCGAAAAGCAGGCCCGGAGCGGCAAACGCGGCACCTTCTACGCCTGCTGGAACTACCCCAACTGCAGCTTCACGCTGAACGCCATCACCCCGGGCATGAAGCCCGAGCCGCGCGCCCCTGAAGCGATGCTCGAAGCGAACCGGAAGCTGCTCGAACGCAGCGCCCGCGGCAAGGCCGCCTTCGCCGCCCGCAAAGCCGGGGCGAGAGAAAAGAGAAAAGAGGAAGGAGAAAAGGTGGCTCGCCCGCGCTCCGGTTCGCGCGCCCGCAAAGCGTCGTAGAGAGAAAGAGAAAGGCGAAAAGAGAAAAGGGGCGAAGGTTGGCTTTCGCTTCCTTTTCTCCTTCCTCTTTCCTCTTTTCTCTCTGCTATACTTCCCCTCCACTTCTCCATGCCGGAGGGCCGTCCCCATGTCCCACGTCATGCTCCTGGTCGGTACCCGCAAGGGGCTCTTCATCCTCGATTCCACCGATGGCCGCCAATCGTGGACGCAGCGCGGCCCCTTCTGCGAAAACTGGCCGATCATGCACGCCGCCTGGGACCCGGAGGCGAAGGCCATCGTCGCGGGCGGCGGGAACGCCTGGTTCGGCCCCGCCGTCTGGAAGAGCACCGACCTCGGCGAAACGTGGACGCACTCCAGCCAGGGCCTCGCCTACCCCGAGGGCGACGAGGGCACGGTCGCCGTCTGGAGCCTCGCTCGCGGCGCCGATGCCCTCTACGCCGGCGTCGAACCGGCCGGCCTCTTTCGCAGCCTGGACGACGGCGAGACCTGGTCCGAGGTCACCGGGCTGCGGGCGCACCCCACGCGCGCGGATTGGATGCCCGGCGGCGGCGGCCTCATCCTCCATCGCGTCATCCCCGACCCGGCCGACCCGGCGAAGATGATGATCACGATCTCGGCCGCCGGCGCCTATGCCACCGAGGATGGCGGCGCCACCTGGGAGCCCCGCAACAAGGGCGTGCTGATGTCCTTCGCCCCCGAGGAGACCGTCGAGGCCGAGGTCGGCCAGTGCGTCCACCGCATCGTGCGCGATGCCGCCGGCACCCTCTTCCAGCAGCACCACGGCGGCGTCTACCGCAGCGACGACGAGGGCCGCCACTGGACGAGCATCGCCGCCGGCCTCCCTTCCGACTTCGGCTTCGCGATGACGGCGCACCCGCGCAATCCCGGTACCGTCTTCGCGATTCCGCTCCAGAGCGATAACGCCCGCTACGTCCCCGGCGCGCGCGCGGCCATCTGGCGGACGAAGGATGGCGGCGCCAGCTGGCAGGAAATCACCGCCGGCTTCCCTGCCGAGCCGATGTACCTCAACGTCCTCCGCGGCGCCCTCACCAACGACACGCTCACGCCCGCCGGCATCTACTTCGGGAGCGCCACGGGCCAGCTTTTCGCGAGCGACGATGACGGCGACAGCTGGCGGCAGATCCCCGGCCTTTTGCCCGTGATTTCGTCCGTCGAAGCCGTCGTCCTCGAGGAGTAGCCGTGGCCGAGGTCATCCTCCCGGCCGCGCTCGGGCGGCTCTTCCCCGGCCTCACCCGCCGCGAGCCCGCCGAGGGGGGCGACGTCGCCGCCCTCCTCGCCGACCTCGACGCCCGCTTCCCCGGCCTGCGCGACCGCATCGCCGATAGCTCGCCCGCCATCCGCCGCCACATCGCCGTCTTCGTCGATGGCGAACGCGCCGGCCTCGAAACCGAAGTCGGCCCCCGTTCGAGGGTCGAATTCCTCGCCGCCATCAGCGGCGGCTGAACCGATCGACCCACCGCCCGCGCGGGGATACCGTGGGCCCATGGCGTTCGGCTTCACGCTCACCTCCCGCCCCGTGTCGCCCGTCGCGCCCCGGACGGGCCGGGTGCACACCGCCCACGGCAGCTTCGAAACCCCCGCGTTCATGCCCGTCGGCACGCTCGCGACGGTGAAGTCGCTGCTCCCCGAGGATGTCGCCGCGACCGGCGCCGGCATCCTCCTCGTGAACGCCTACCACCTCTACCTTCGCCCCGGCCACGACCTCATCGAACGGCTTGGCGGCGTCCACCAGTTCATGGACTGGCACGGCCCCATCCTCTCCGATAGCGGCGGCTTCCAGGTCTTCAGCCTCGCGAAACTCGGCCGCGTCGATGAGCGCGGGCTCACCTTTCGTTCGCACATCGATGGCTCCGAGCACTTCTACAGCCCCGAAGTGGCGATGGCCGTGCAGCGCGCGCTGGGCGTCGATATTGCCATGCCCCTGGACCACGTGCTCGAAGGGGCCGCCCCCGAGCCGGCCGCCCGCGAAGCCGCCGAGCGCACCCTCCGCTGGTACGAACGCAGCCGCGCCGCCGCCGGCCCACTCGCGACGTTCGGCATCGTCCAGGGCGGCGTCCATCACGAACTGCGACGCTGGCACGCCCGTGAACTCGCGGCCATGGACGCCCCCGGCTACAGCATCGGCGGCCTCTCCGTCGGCGAAACCAAGGGCGAAATGTGGGCGATGACCGAAGCCGTCACCGCCGAGCTCCCGGTCGCGAAGCCCCGCTACCTCATGGGCGTGGGCAGCCCCGAGGACCTCGTGCACGCCGTCGCCCGCGGCGTCGACATGTTCGATTGCGTGCTCCCGACCCGCCTCGGCCGCAACGGCGCGCTCTTCACGCCCGATGGCCGCATCTCCATCGGCAACGCCCGCTTCCGCGAACAACCCGCGCCCGTGGATGCAGATTGCGACTGCCTCGCCTGCACGCGATTCCCGGCGGCGTACCTGCACCACCTTTTTCGCAACGACGAACTGCTCGGCTACCGCCTCGCGACGATCCATAACATTCGCTTCCTCGTCCGGCTGTGCGAACGGATGCGCGCCGCGATCCGTGCCGGCGACTTCGATGCCTTCGCGGCGGATTTCCTGGGCCGCTATCGCACCGCCGACGAAGCCGTCCGTGCCGACCAGCGTTCGAAGTGGACCGCCCGGCAGCGCGCCGGATCGCCCCCGGAGTGACCGCGCCGCCCGCGTCCATCGGCGAGGCCGCCACCCGGACGCGGCTGCTCGTCACCGTCTACGCCCTCGATACCCTGACCGCGCTCGCCGTCCTGGCCTACGGCAACGCCGCCTACCTCATCGACGAACTCAACGCCGCCGATGCGGTGCCCGCCTTCGCGCTCGCGCTCTACGGGCTCTGCAAAATCGCGTCCGCCCCCATCGCCGGGCGCGTATTCGACCGCGCGGGCCCACGTGCCACGCTCGGCGCCGGCACCGGGATGCTCGCGACGGGGCTCGCCATCATCCTCCTGACGCATAGCACCGCCGGGTACCTCGTGGCGCTCGCACCCATATCGGCGGGTCTCGGGTTCGCCTGGCTGGTCGTCTTCGCGGCCATGGGCCGCCTCACCACGGCCGAAGGCAGGGCGAGCGAAACCGGCTTCATCGCCGTCGCGTCCATCCTCGCGGTCGCTTCCGGGTTCGGGGGCGCCGGCCTGGTCGCCGAGACGGGGTTCTGGTGGCTCCCGTTCACCATCGCCATCGGACTCGGCGCGGCCGCCACCGCCGCGTGCGCACCGCTCGCCCCCTCCGGCCGCGCGTTCCGCCCGGCGATGACGGAGGGCGATGCGCCGGCCGCGCCACCGGTTACCCACACCGCCGGTGCACCACGCGCCGCGGCCGCCGCCGTCCTGCTCCACTTCGCCGTCGCGACCGCCGTCGCCGGCGTGTTCGGCGCCTACGTCCTGCGCACGCTGGACCTTTCGCTGGTCGCGGCGGGGCTGCTGCTCGTGCCCGCGGTGGGTTCGGGCGGGATCGCGATGCTCCTCGGCGGGCGCTGGTCGCGCCCCGGGAGGCGGCTCCTCGAAACGGGCGCCGTGTACGTCGTGGGGGCGATTGGCGCGTTCGCCCTTGCCGCCGCGGAGGGGCCCGTGGCATTCGCCATCGCCGCGTTGCCGCTCGGAGTCGCGCTGGGCGGCGCCGTGCCGCTCGTGAACGCCGCCGTGCTCGATGTCGCGACGGCGAGCTCGCGCACGGGCCGGGCGCTGGGGTGGTTGTTTCTCGCGCAGGGGGTTGGCACGGTCGGCGGGCCGCTGCTGGCGGGCGTCGTGCTGGCCGCGTACGGCACGCGGGAGGCGCTCGTGGCGATTGGCGGGGCGTATCTCGCGGGGGCCCTCGTGGATGCGGTGAACAACCGGCGGACGCGCCTCTGAGTGGGCGGAAGGAGCAGTTTTCGGGGCGTGTTGCGCCAAGCGGAAGCCGTGCTACGGTAACTGAGGTCGCGACGGAAGCGGCCATTTCGGCGCCGGGACTGTGAAGGAAATGGCGCCAGCCACGGAATCGCTGGACGAAACAGGCGAGAGCCTGCTAGCCTCCGGAGGCCCCCTGGAAGCGAGCGGACGCGGAGGGGGAGCGGGGACAGCGAAAAGCGTCCCCGGGCACGAGTTGACACGGTTGTGAGAACCAGCTAGTCTTCTCGTTCGGGCCTTGAAGGCCCGGCGCACTTTAACAACTGGATAGCGGACGAAAGAGAACGTCTGGGAACCCGTTTAGGGGAACTTACCCAGCGAAAGCTGGTTTAGGAACCTTTTTTTCGGAGAGTTTGATCCTGGCTCAGGACAAACGCTGGCGGAATGTATTAGGCATGCAAGTCGCACGAACCTTCGGGTTAGTGGCGGACGGGTGAGTAACACGTGGGTAACCTGCCTCGTAGTGG
>JADLBC010000042.1 GCA_020847985.1 Dehalococcoidia bacterium | reverse complement strand
GAGGAACGACTGGCCGCCCTCCAGCCCTTCCTCGATGACTACAACTTCGCCCGCCCCCACACTGCCATCGGCAACCGCCCACCGGCCTCTCGCCTGTAGACAACGGTCGTGGTCACTACAGCTAGCCCGTACAATCGCGCCAACCCGCCCCGGAGGCACCTGTTGGCCGACTGCGAACTCGACAAGCGAGCCGATGGCATCGCGCTCATCACCCTCAACCGCCCCGAGCGGCTCAACGCCCTCGGCGGCGACCTGCTTCGCCTTCTCGGCGGCCACCTCCTCGATTGCGAACGGGACCCGGCCGTCCGCTGCGTCGTGCTCACCGGCGCCGGGCGTGCGTTCTGCGCCGGCGGCGACGTGCAGGAGATGCAACGCCGCAACGACGGCGCGACCGATACGGCCGGCACCCCCGCGAACGCCATCGAATTCCTGGATACGCAGGTCCGCATGCTCCGCGAGACGCAACTCGCCGTCAGCCACCGCCTCCACACGATGGGCAAGCCCACGGTCGCGGTCGTGAACGGCGTCGCGGTCGGCGCGGGGTTCAGCCTCGCCCTGGCCTGCGACCTCCGCCTCGTGGGCGACCGTGCGCGCTTCGGCACCGCGTTCCGCAACGTCGGCCTCAGCGGCGATTACGGTGCCAGCTACTACCTCCCCCGGGTCATCGGCGCCGGCCGCGCGCGCGAACTCTTCTTCACCGCCGAGATCATCGACGCCGAGCGCGCCCTCGAGCTCGGCATCGCGAACCGCGTCTTCCCGCAGGACACCCTCCTGGAGAACGCGCTCACCTTCTGCGCGACGCTCGCCGCCGGCCCCACGCTCGCCTTTCAACGCATGAAGGAGAACCTCAACCTCGCCGAGCGCGCCACGTTGGAGGACGTCCTTAGCCTGGAGGCGCTCAACCAGCGCGTGGGTGGCATGACGGCCGACAGCCGCGAGGCCGTCCTCGCCTTCAACGAAAAGCGCCAGCCCAACTTCCGCGGCTCCTGAACGCACAAGGGGCCGCCCCATGGAGGCGGCCCCTTGGTGCGGTACCGTCGCCAGTCTCAGCTGACGTCGAACTCCGAGATCATGCCCTTCGCGAAGTGCGGCGTGCCCTGCGCGTCGCTCGTGTCCGGGAAGGTGCAGACCATGACGTAGTGCCCCTTCTCGAGGTCCTTGCCGACCGTGTAGGTCGCCTTGTCCCCAGGCTTCATCTCGGCGACGACGAACAGCACGTCCACGCCCTCGGGCGGGCCATCCGAGGAGAGCGCCTCCTGGACGTTCACGCCGGGCGCGACCTTTGCGAGCACCGCTTCGTGCGTCTGCTTGCCCTTGTTCTCGAACTCGAGCGAACTCGTGCCGGGCTTGATCTCCTTCGCGTCGAACTTGAAGTTGAAGTCCCCGAGTTCGACCTTCGCGTCCGCCGAGTCATCCGCACCGCAGCCAACGAGCAGCATCGATGTCGCGGCGAGGGCGGCGAGCGGAGCAACCAGCAGTTTCCGGTTCATGTGTGTGATTCCCTTCTCTCCAGTGGATGCACTCATCCTGCGGTGCTGGTGTATGGGTAAAGGAGTTGCATAGGTCGCACCAGTTCCCCCGTACCTTCGTCCCTTGACGAGGTCGCGTGCGTGTGCTCGGCCTGTGACATAAGTGATCAGTCGGCCGGGCTACAGCGGTGGGCACTTGAGTCCCTTTGCCCGGATACTGGTTCGATGGACATCGGCGCCATCCCCGTGGCCGGCATCGCGCGGCTCGCGCCCATGGCGGGCATTTCGAACGCCCCCTTCCGGCTGGTCGCGCGCGAATGCGGCAGCGCGATGACCACCTCCGAGGAGATCGACGCGATGTCGCTCGTGCGGGAAAACCCCGTCGCGCGCGAGATCGCCCGCTTCTATCCCGAAGAACGCCCGCTCGCGATGCAGCTTCTCGGGTGCGATGCCGCCGTGCTGGTACCGGCCGCCGAGGCCCTCCAGGCCGCCGGCGCCGACATCATCGACCTCAACATGGGCTGCCCGGTCAACAAGATCATCCGCCAGGGCAAGGGATCGGCGCTCATGCGCGATGTCCCCGCGACCGCGATTCTCATTCGTGCCCTGCGGCGGGCCATTGCCGTGCCCTTCACCGTGAAGATCCGAGGCGGCTGGGACGACCAGCACCTCAATGCCGTCGAGGTCGCGCGTATGCTCCAGGACGAGGGCGTCGACGCCATCACCGTGCACCCGCGCACCCGCAGCCAGCAGTTCACCGGCCGCGCCCCGTGGCAGATCATCCGCGACGTGGTGGAGGCGGTGGACATCCCCGTCACGGGCAACGGCGATGTGCGTTCGATGGCCGATGCCCGCCGCATGATGGCCGAGACGGGCTGCCAGTCCGTCATGATCGGCCGCGGCGCGCTCGGCCGTCCGTGGGTCTTCGACGAAACGCTCGACGCGCTCGATACCGCGAGCCGCTGGGAGCGCATGACGGCTGCCACGCGCCGCCACGTCGCCCTGATCGAAGAGCACTACGCGGAGAACCCGCGCTACCTGCTAAATCAGCTCCGCAAGCACCTCGGCTGGTACACCATGAACTTCCGTGGTTCGAAGGCAGCCCGCGCGGCCGTCCACCCGGCCCGTTCACGCGATGAAGCACTCGATGCCTTCTGGGCGTTCTGGGAGCGGACCCGCGAACGCGCGCTCGCCGGCGAGCCCGTCGAAATCGTCCCCGACCACTCGGCACTCGAGGGTTAGCCCCCCGCCGGTAGCCGTCGCCCGGGGCCACCCTTAGCGCATCGCGCGCGCACGGGGCGGCGACGCGGTGGTCAGGGTCGCGATGTCGCCTTCTTCGGCGAGCACGATGACGATGTCGCCCTCGTTCAGGCACTCTGTCTCGCGCGGCCCCACGAGCAGTTCACCGCCGCGCCTGCGGATGCCGAGCAGGGTCGCGTTCGCGGTCCCGGCCACGAGCTGTCCCGCCGATTGCCCCGCGAGCTCGTTCTCCGCGTTCACCTCGAACTCGGCGAGCACGAGGTCTCCGTGGCGGCCCGTCGCGAGCGTATCCATGAAGTCCGCCGCCAGCGGTTGCATCGCGAGCAGCACCATGCGCCGCCCGCCCAGGCTGTAGAGCGAAAGCACCCGGTCGGCCCCCGCCAGCCGCAGCTTCTCCTCGTTATGGGGCAGCGCGGCGCGCGCCACGATGAACAACCCCGGGTTCACGTTTCGCGCCGTGAGCGTGATGTAGGTATTCCCCGAGTCGCTGTCGCTTGCCGCGAGGAGGCAGCGAGCCGTCCCGATCTGGGCCTGCACCAGCACGCGCTCGCTCGAGGCGTCACCTTCGATGACGAGGTACCCGAACCGCCGCGCCACCTCGGCCTGCTCCGGCGACTGCTCGATGACGACGAACGGCTGGCGCCGCTCATACAGTTCGCGCGCGATCTCGTGGCCCACGCGCCCGAAGCCGCAAAGCACGTAGTGGTCCCGCAGCCGGCTGATCTCCATCTCGCGTCTCCTGCGGTAGAACCGCGTCCCGATGTCGCCCTCGAGGGACTCCTGCACGACCAGCGTGAGCGTGTACAGCACCGTCCCCACCCCCGTGAGGATGAGGACCATGGTGAACACCTTCTCCGCGGTGTTGAACGGCTTGAGCTCGCGGAAGCCGACCGTCGTCACCGTCGTGACCGTCTGGTACAGCGCATCCACGAGCGGCAGCCCGAAGAGCATGTACCCCAGCGTGCCCCAGCAAATCGTCGCCCCAACCAGCGAAAGCGCCACGCGCAGCCGGGTGCTCAGCGGCAGGGCGCGAAGGAAGTCGAGGCGCATGGCGCGATTATATGGATGGAGCCGCTGCGCACTCCCACTGTCCGGCCGCGATTTCGCCGCCGCACGCCCCTACCCGAGGAGGATCGTGTACTGGCGCTTCATCCAGTCGCCCTTGGCGCGGTATTCCGAGGCGGTGCGCAGCGCTCCCCGCTTCCCGGTCTCGCGGGCGTAGGAGAGGTTCAGCGCGGCGTGGTGGTTCTCCACCGGGCCCCGGCGGCGGGCACGCTCCTTGGCCGCCCGGTTCGTCCAGGTCTTGCAGTATTCGATGGCGTCGCGCATCTCCCCGGCAAGGTCGACAACGTCGGGCACGGGCTCTGGGGCGGCCTGCGCGCGAGCCACGGGCGCCGGCGCCGCGACCCCGAACATCGTCAGCTGTTGGCCTTCGATCAGCTGTCCCGTGTGATCGACGTTCAGGTCGCCGGCCTCGACGACGTCGGTGATCTCCGGGCCCATGCCTTCGTCCTCGAACAGCTCGCCCGGGACGGTGTCTTCATCGTCCTCACCGGGCTCCTCGTCGCGGCCGAACAGCTCCAGCTCCGGGCCCCGCACGGCCACCGCTGCCGGGGGTACCTCCCGTTCGAGGTGTTCGATGATGCTTGCCAGCCGCGGGTCGCGCCCGATGAACACGTTCAGCAGGTTCTGCCGCTCGGGGAGGTTGTGGTTGTAGCGAAGCCCTCGCCCCAGTTGCTGGATCACCGGCTCGCGGCTGAACACGGCGTCCAGCTTCAGGAGCACGCTCACGGTGGGTGCATCGAAGCCCTCGCTCGCCTTCTTCACCTGGATGAGCACGTCGTAATCGCCGGCGTGGAACCCCTTGAGCCGCCGGTCGTTCTCGGCGTCCGCGATATCGCCGCTGTGCACGACCACGCAGCGCAGCGAAGGGTGCCAGCGCGAGAACTCCCGCCAGAGGTGGTTTGCGTGCTCCGTCGTGGCAGCGAAGACGAGCCCCTGGTGCTGGCCGGGCGCGGCCGCGATCTTCGCCTGCAGCGCCAGCGCGAACTCCCGCACGAGCGGCTCCACGTAGTCTTCGTTCCAGCGCAGCTGCTGCCGCACGCACCGCTGATCGAAGTCGGGCAGCTCCGCCATCTCCGAGGCCGTGAACTCGTAGGTCTCGCCGTCGCTGCCCCGCAGCTGCACGGCGTAGTCCTTCATCTGCAGGTTCAGGTGCTTGAGGATGTGCCGCTCTTTCCAGGCCTGCCGCATGGAAACGAGCACGAGCGGGTCGATCTGGCGGTAGCCATCGCCGGTGTCCGCGTAGCGCGCGCCGCCGATGGCGTCGCGGTCCAGCCGCACCGGGGTCGCCGAAAGCATCACCGTGGAGAACGCGCCCAGCGCGGTCACTGTCGCGGCCCAGCGCCCAGTCTCGCCAAGGTGGTGAGCTTCGTCGCAGACCAGGTGCACGCGCCGGTCGCGGCAGAGCCGCTGGTACATCCCCGGCGCCGCCACCACCTGCTGGTACGTCGCCACGATGAAGTTCGCACCCGTGTTCCGGATGCGGTCCGGCGCGGCGTTATCGGCGAGGATCTTGCGAATGCTCCGCGTCGAGCCGGTTACCCGCAGCGCCTTCTCCACGCCCGCGTACACCTGTGTGCGAAGGACGTCCGTCGGCGTCAGGTAGAGGCAGGTGTCCGCTCCCGCGACGTTCGCCGCGACTTCGAACGATCCCACGCCGATGACGGTCTTGCCATAGCCGACGGGCACCACCACAAGTTCTGAGCGGGACCCCTGCCGCAGCGCACCGCCCCAGCGCGCCAGCGCCTCGGCCTGCCCCGGGCGCAGCTTCCGAGCCATTGTTGAGATCGTCACAGACGCGCCGCCCCCGGGTCGCGAGAATACGGTCGAGCGTACGACGGAGGTACCGGTGTGGTCACCCGCCATGTGGAAGCCGGATGGTCAGGGAAGAAGGCTCAGGACCCGAACGAAACCATCGTGAGCACGTTGCGGAACGGCCGCAGCGGCGCCGTCGTGCCCGCGCCTGAACCCGAGGTGTGCCCGCCGTCGGAGGCGGCAGCCTGCTTCTCCAGGAACTCGGCTGCAACCCAACCGGTGCCGGCCGGCGTCGAGATCTTCACCCATTGGCGGCCGCCCGCGGTCATCGGGTCGGTGAGCACGGTGACCTGCGTGCCGTCGCCGAGGAGGGCCACCGGCGCCTTCGCGGTGCTCGCCTCGGAGCGGAGGTTCAGCCCTTCGGGGCCGGCCTTCACCACCGCGAGGTCACCCGCGCGAACGCCCTTGCTGGCGGCCGGCGGGAGCGAGGTCCGGGTCGTCGTGCCCGGCGCCGCACCGAAGCGGTAGACGTGGTAATTGAGGCCGTACTCGGCGGCTTTCTCGGCCGGGTTGTAGTTGAACCGCAACTCGACCATCCCGTTCCAGTTCTGGTTCGAATCGATGCCGTTCACGCTGCCGTCGCCGTTGTTTTCAAGGACGATGAGCGTGTGCAGCCCGCGGTAATCAGCATCGGGGCCGTGGAAGCGGTCGGAGACGACCTGGATCACGTCGCCCGCCTGCGCGTCCTTGAGGGAAACCTCGACGGCGCCCGCTTCGAAGAAGCCTTCGGTGTAATCGAAACCGATCTTGCGGCCGGTGGCATCGAGCACCACACGCTGCATCCAGAGCCAGCATTCGCCCTGCCACGTGCCCAGATCGCGCAGGGCGCGCGCGGCGATGGGGTTGGATGGAGGGGTGTTCGCTTCTTCCGCAGCGGAAGCGACCTGGACGCTGAAGGTGGCGACAATGGCGAGCAGGATACCCACCAGGGCCAGCCGGTGTTGGGACAACGGCATCGCTTTACCTGTTCTGGTTTTCCTCGTCCTGTCGCCCGCTGGCTGCGGGCTTCGTGGCAAGGTAAACGTGTCGCACTTCACAGGCAATACGTTTTCAAGGCCCCGAGGTTGGATTAATCCCCAATTTTCATCCGCCAAAGGACCGAGGTGACGATAACGAGAACGGCGGGGGAACTCCCCTACATAAGCCGCATGACGCCCCCCGTGGCCCCGTCCGCCTTGACGGCGTAGCCTTCGCGCCACCATCAGCCCGGAGGCCCGCGATGCGCGAGAACACCCCGAAAGCCCGCTGGAGCCTGGGCGAAGTTACCCACGGCGCCTGGCTCTCGCTCCCCAGCCCCTTCGCCGCGGAGGTTATGGCTCACCAGGGCTTCGATTGGCTCTGCCTCGATATGCAGCACGGCCTCATCGATTACCAGGTCGCCGTCACCATGCTCCAGGCGATCGCTACCACTCCCACCATCCCCTTCGTGCGCGTGCCGTGGAACGAGTTCGGCATCATCGGCAAGATGCTCGACGCCGGCGCCATGGGCATCATCATCCCCATGGTGAACTCCGTGGAGGAAGCGAAGGCCGCCGTCGCCGCCTGCCGCTACTTCCCCCAGGGTTCGCGCAGCTACGGCCCGACGCGCGCCGGCTACTACGCGGGCAGCGACTACTTCGCCCACGCGAACGAACAGATTGCCTGCATCCCCATGATCGAGACGCGCCAGGCCGTCGACCGCCTCGACGACATCCTCGCCGTCCCGGGTATCGATGCCGTCTACGTTGGTCCGGCCGACCTGAGCATCACGCTTGGCCTGCCACCCGGCATGGATAACGGCGGCGCCTTCGACGAGGCGCGGGTGCATATCGCGGAGGTCTGCCGGCGTCACGGCGTCGCGCCCGGCATCCATGCGAACGCGTCGCTCGCCGCGAAGCACGCCGCCGCCGGCTACCAGATGATCACCGTCAGCGGCGACATCCCCGCGATGACCGCCGGCGCCCGCGCCGACCTCGCCACCGTGCGCGAGGCCGCACCCGCATCGAAGCCGCTCTACGGCTGACGCCGGGACTGCTACCGGCCCTTGAAGTCGGGCTGACGCTTCTCCGCGAACGCCCGCGGCCCCTCGGCGGCGTCCTCCGTTTTGAGGATCTCGGTGTAGAGCTTTCCCTCGAGGCGCAGGCCCTCGCTGAAGGGCATCTCCCAGCCGCCTTCATATGCTGCCCGCTTCATGGCGCGAACGGCCAGCGGCGCGTTCAGGGTCAGCCGGTGTGCCCACTCGAGTGCCGTGTCCAGCAACTCCGCCTGCGGGAAGACGCGGTTCACCAGCCCGTATCGCTCGGCCTCGGCGGCGTCGATCCGTTCGGCGAACAGGATCATCTCCATGGCCTTGCCGAACGGGATGTAGCGGGCGAGCCGCTGCGTCTGGCCGCCGCCCGCCACGATCCCGCGCTTCGCCGCCATCGTCCCGAAGGTTGCGTTCGGCGATGCGAGCCGGATGTCGCAGCCCAGCGCCAGCGCCAGCCCGGCCGCGAGACAGTGCCCGTTGACCGCGGCGATCACCGGCTTCCAGATCCCCTCGGGGGTGAGGTGGTCGCGGCCGTCGGCCCGCCGCCGGCTCCAGTCGTTCGCCATGTCCTCGGAGCTCTTCACCAGGTCGCGCCCCGCACAGAACGCCTTTTCGCCCGCGCCGGTGACGACCGCGACGTGGATCGAGTCGTCGCCCTCAAGCTCTTTCCAGGCCTCGCCCAGCTGGTCGTACATTAGGGGGTCGATGCTGTTCATCGCCTCGGGGCGGTTGAGCGTGATGATGAGCGTCTTGCCGGAGCGGCTGAGGTCGATTGGCATGCGCGCAGTGTAGCGAACAGCGCCGCGACCCGGGCCCTTCGCCGCGGGACCTCGCCGGACCGCGCGTCCGGCCCATTTATGGTCACGTTCGAATCTATTTCCGCCACCTATTGGCCGCCGAGTCGCACTTCCCCGGCCGGCCCGTAAACCCGGGGCCGGCCGGACCCGCCGCTCTCCGCCCAAAGACCGAAGCGCGTTCACATCGATAGCGGGACGATGCTACGCACTGCCTCGCCCACAGTGTGAGTGCAGGAGGTGGCGCGTGATCCGGTTGCTCCTGGTGGACGATGAGCTTTCGGTGCGAAGGGGCCTCCGCATGCAGCTCGAACTCGAGCCCGATGTCGCCGTCGTCGGTGAAGCGGGCGATGGCGAGACGGCCGTGCGCCTCGCGCCTGAGCTGCATCCCGATGTCATCCTCATGGACATCCGCATGAACGGCATGGATGGCATCGCCGCCACCCGCGCCCTCTGCCAGAGCTGCCCCGGCGCCGCCGTTGTCATGCTGAGCCTCCAGGACGACCGCGCGACGCGTGACCTCGCATCGCACGCGGGCGCCCGCGCCTTCGTCGGCAAGCACGAAGCCGCCACCCAGCTCATCACCACCATTCGCAGCGTCGCCCCCGCGGTCTGACCTCGCGCGACGCCATCGCCACCGGTCCGTAGACTGCGCCCACAAAACGCTGTGAGGGAAGCCGTTCATGGACATCAAGGGTGGTGTGGTCATTGTCACGGGCTCCGCGACCGGGGTGGGCGCGGCCTGCGCGAAGCTGCTCGCCTCCAAAGGCTGCAACGTCGTCATCAACTACACCAAGAGCGAGGCGGAGGCCCGGGAGACCGCCGCGGCGTGCGAAGCGCTGGGCGTCGAGACGCTTCTCGTGCAGGCGGATGTCTCGAAGGACGAGGATTGCCGCCGCATGGTGGAAACCACCATGGCGAAGTGGGGCCGCATCGATGGCCTCATCAACAACGCCGGCACGACCCAGTTCGTGAATCACGCCAACCTCGATGGCCTCAGCGCCGATGACTTCCTGCGAATCTACTCGGTCAACGTCGTCGGCCCGTTCCAGATGACGCGTGCCGTCACCCCGCACATGAAGGCGGCCGGGCGCGGCGCCGTCGTGAACATCTCCTCCATCGCGGGCGTGATGGGGCTCGGCAGCTCCGTCGCCTACACGGCCTCCAAGGGCGCGCTCAACACCATGACGCTGTCGCTGGCGCGTGCACTGGGCCCGGAGATTCGCGTGAACACCGTGTGCCCCGGCTTCATCCAGGGCCGCTGGCTGCGCGGCGGCATGGGCGACGACGCCTACGAGGCCGCCGTCGCCGCGCAGGAGCGCAACACCCCGCTGCGCAAGGCGGGCACCCCCGAGGACATGGCCCAGGCCGCCGTCTGGTTCGTCGAAGGCGCGGACCTCATCACCGGCGAGTTCCTCATCGTCGATGCCGGCAGCCATCTCGGCGGCGCGCCCCTGCGCCCGCGCTAAGCCCGGCGTCGCACGCGGCGTGAACGTAAGAAGCCCCTCCAGCTGGAGGGGCTTCCGCCGTGCGAGGCCTGGAAAAGAGGCCCGGGATGTCGCCTTAGCCGCGCGGGAGGCCGAGGCCGCGCGTGGCCATGATGCCCTTCTGCACTTCCGTCGTGCCGCCGGCGATAGTCGAGCTCACGCTCTGCATGTAGCCCTGCGACGCGCGGTTGCGGATATTCCCGTGCATGCCGAGGAGGTGCATGGAAAGATTCGAGATGCGCTGCGTCAGCTCGCTCGAGAACATCTTGCACATGCTCGACTCGTGGTTCGGGATCTTCCCCGAAAGCTGCATCGAGATGACGCGGTAGCTCAGCATCTTCGCCACTTCGCACTCGACCCAGCGGTCGACGAATTCCAGTCGCACCTTCGGGTTGCGCTCGAACGAGGCGCCGTCGTCGCCGCGCTTGGTGCGGCGGATGAGGCTTTCGAGGTTCTTGCGGACGCCGATGGCCGAGCCAATCGACGAGCGTTCGAAGTCCAGCGTCGTGGTGCCCACGTACCAGCCGCGGTTCTCCTCGCCGATGCGGTTGCGAACCGGCACCTTCACGTCCTCGAAGAAGACTTCGTTGAACGTCTGCGTGCCCGCGAGGGTGGTCAGCGGCCGCACCGTCACGCCCGGCGCGTGCATATCGACGAGCAGGTAGGTGATGCCGCGGTGCTTCGGCGCGTCCGGGTCGGTGCGCACGAGCATGTACATCATGTCCGCGAACTGCGCGCCCGTCGTCCAGATCTTCTGGCCGTTGATGGTGTATTCGTCGCCGTCGCGCACCGCGCGCGTCTGCAGCGACGCGAGGTCCGAACCGGCGCCGGGCTCGGAGTAGCCCTGGCACCAGATCACTTCGCCGCGAAGGATGGCGCCGAGGTGCTCTTCCTTCTGCTCTTCCGTGCCGTGCTCGATGATGGTGGGGCCAATCATCATGACGCCGAAGCCGCCCACGTTGCCGGGCACGCCGGCCTCCGCGAACTCCTCGTTCATGACGAACTGGTCGGCGACGGACATGCCGGCGCCGCCGTACTTCTTCGGCCACGAAGGGGCGACCCAGCCCTTCTCCACGACCTTCTCGCGCCATGCCTTCATCGCGCCCATGCGGCCGAAGAGGGAGTTCTCACCCAGCTCTTCGCCGCCCGAGAAGATCTTCGGAGCCTCCGTCTTGATGAAGTTCCGGACTTCCTGGCGCCATGCCGCCATTTCCGGGCTATCGGCGAGCGTGATTGCCATAGTCGAACCCCCTTCGGGTTTTTGTCTTTCGAACCATTGTGAAGCAGATCCGCCGAAGACGGTAGCCACACGCTAACAATCCGCCGGGTCTCTCACCTATCCCGAACGCCGTACGCGCGGTACGGTGGATCGGCTATTCGCGAATGGCGGCCGCATGCCCGTGAACCGGGCAAATCTACGCAGCCGCACTTTTGGAGGACCCCCTGGTCACGCCCGTGAGCATGAAGCAGCTCCTCGAGGCTGGCGTCCACTTCGGACACCAGACCCGCCGTTGGAACCCGAAGATGCGCCAGTTCATCTTCACCGAACGCAACGGCATCCACATCATCGACCTTCAGCAGACCGTCACCCGCCTCGATGAAGCCATCAACTTCGTCCGCGATACCGTCGCCGGCGGCGGCGAAGTGCTCGTTATCGGCACCAAGAAGCAGGCCCGCGAGACCGTCGAAATCGAAGCCTCCCGCGCCTCCATGCCGTACGTGAATAACCGCTGGCTCGGCGGCACGCTCACCAACTTCCGCACCATCCAGAGCCGCATTCGCCACCTCACCACGCTCGAGACGAATGTCGCCCGTGGCGAATTCACCCGCCTCACCAAGAAGGAGCAGCTCGATATCTCCAACGAGATCGAGCGCCTCAACCGCTACTTCGGCGGCATCAAGAAGATGGATCGCCTGCCCGCCGCCGTGTTCATCATCGATACGGTGAAGGAAAGCATCGCCGTCGCCGAATGTGTCCGGCTCAACATCCCCATCGTCTCGCTGGTGGATACGAACTGCGACCCGGACCCGGTGAGCTACCCGATCCCGAGCAACGACGACGCCATCCGCGCGATCAAGCTCATCCTTGGCAAGATGGCCGATGCCGCCATCGAGGGGCGCGCCGCTCGCGAATCCGGCGCCGGGGCCGGCGTCCACGCCGATGACCTCGCCGCGCGCATGACCGCCGCCGCCGAGGCCGGTATCGCCTCCGGCAGCTTCTCCGCTTCCGCCGATGAGACGCCCGCCGCGCCCGCCGAGGAAGCCGCGTCCGTCACCGTCATCTCGGCTGCCCAGCAGGCCGCCGCCAACGCACCGGTTCAGGAGTAACCCACCCAGTGGCCGAAGTCACCCTCGCTCTCATCAAGGAACTCCGGGAGAAGACCGGGGCCGGCGTCATGGACGCCAAGCGCGCCCTCGATGAATCCAACGGCGACCTCAAGCGCGCCGCCGAGATCATCCGCGAAAAGGGCATCCTCGCCGCCGCCAAGCGCTCCGAGCGCGAAACCCGCCAGGGCGTCGTCGAAGCCTACATCCACGCCGGCGGCCGCATCGGCGTGCTGGTCGAACTCAACTGCGAAACGGACTTCGTCGCCAACACCGATGACTTCCGCAAGCTCGCCCGCGATGTCGCCATGCAGGTCGCGGCGATGAACCCCGCTGTCATCGGCCCCGAGGACCGCACGCCGGACCTCGAAGGCACCGACGCCGAGGTCTGCCTCCTCGCCCAGCCGTTCATCCGCGATAGCTCGCGCGCCATCGGCGACCTGGTGAAGGACGTCATCGCCAAGACGGGCGAAAACGTGCGCGTCAGCCGCTTCACGCGGTTCGAACTCGGCCGCTAAGGGGCCAGGAAGGGGGCAGCCCGTGGCAGGCCGGTACCGGCGCGCCCTCGTCAAGCTCAGCGGCGAAGCCCTCATGGGGCCCCGCAGCTTCGGCATCGACCCGGTAACCGTTCGCAATCTCGCGGACCAGGTCGCCCGGGCCGTCCAGGAAGGCATCGAGGTTGCCGTCGTCGTTGGCGGCGGCAACTTCTGGCGCGGCGCCACCGTCGCCGAAACCGGCATGGACCGCGCCACCGCCGACTACGCGGGCATGCTCGCCACCGTCATGAACGCCCTCGCCTTCCAGGACGCGCTGGAAAAGCTCGGCGTCGTGGTGCGCACGCAGACGGCGCTCGCCATGTCCTCCGTCGCCGAGCCGTACATCCGCCGCCGCGCCATCCGGCACCTCGAAAAGCAGCGCGTGGTTATCTTCGCCGCCGGCACCGGCAACCCGTATATGACCACCGATACGGCCGCCGCCCTGCGCGCCATCGAAACCGAGGCCCAGGCGCTGCTCATGGCCAAGAACGGCGTCGACGGTGTCTATGACGCCGACCCGGCGAAGGTGCCCACCGCCACCCGCTTCGACCATCTCACCTACCTGGAAGCCATCCAGCGGCGCCTGCAGGTCATGGATAGCACGGCCCTCAGCCTCTGCATGGAAAACCACCTGCCCATCATCGTCTTCGATATGAACGCGCCCGATGGCGTCTACCACGCCCTCCGCGGCGATGCCGTTGGCACCATCGTCTCCGCCGAGGCGGGCATCGAGCCCGTGCGCGTCCTGTAACATCTGACGCCGGAGGAACCCGCTATGGCCGACCCCGAAGAGATGCTTCTCCACGCCGATGAACGGATGGACGGCGCCGTCCAGGCCCTCAAGCGCGACCTCCAGGGCATCCGCACCGGCCGCGCTCACCCCAGCCTGATCGAGACCCTCGCCGTCGAGTACTACGGCGCCACGACGCCACTCAAGCAGCTCGGCACGATCAATGCCCCGGAGGCCCGCCTGCTCACCGTCCAGGTGTGGGATCGCGGCGCCGTCCAGGCGATCGTGAAGGCGTTCCAGGCGTCGGACCTCGGGCTCAATCCCGCGATCGATGGCCAGCTCCTGCGCCTCCCCATCCCCCCGCTTACCGAGCAGCGCCGCAAGGAGTTCGTGCGCCTCGTCCACACCAAGGCCGAGGAAGCGCGCGTTGCCTGCCGGAACGTCCGCCGGCACGTCCATGATGAGCTGCGCAAAGCCGAAAAAGACGGCCTCATGGGCCAGGATGACCTCCACCGGCACGAAGAGGACCTCCAGAAGCTCACCGATGCCCACGTCGCGACGATCGATGCCGAGGCGAAGAAGAAAGAGGCGGAGCTCCTTGAAGTCTGAGACGGCGCCCGCGGCCGCGGCGGAACAGCCCCCGCCCGAGCTCCTTGGCGACCTCATCTCCCCCATCTCGGGCGGCCGCGTCCCGCGCCACGTGGCCATCATCATGGATGGCAACGGGCGCTGGGCGGCGCAGCGCGGCCTCCCGCGCGCCGCCGGCCATCGCGCCGGAACCGAGAACATTCGCCGCGTGATTGAGCGCTTCACGGACCACGGTGTCCAGTACCTCACGCTCTATGCGTTCAGCACCGAGAACTGGAGCCGCCCCGAGAGGGAAGTGCGCGCCCTCATCCGCCTCCTCCGCTACTTCATCAAGCGCGAGCTCGACAACTTCCGCAAGAACAACGTTCGCCTGCGCATGCTCGGCCACATGGAAACCCTCCCCGAGTGGCTCCAGCGCCAGGTCGCCGACGCGATCGAGGTCACGAGCAGCAACACCGGCCTCGTGCTCAATATCTGCTTCAGCTACGGCGGCCGCGACGACATCGTCATGGCCGTCCGCCAGGCCGCTCGCGACGAGCTTGGCCCCGACGACATCACCGAGGAAGCCATCTCCGCCCGCCTTTCGACCGGCGGCAGCCCCGACCCGGACCTGCTCATCCGCACGGGCGGCGAATTCCGCATCTCCAACTTCCTGCTCTGGCAGGCCGCCTACGCCGAGCTTTACTTCACCGATGCCTACTGGCCCGATTTCGGCCGCGAGGACATCGATATCGCGCTCGCCGACTACGGCCGCCGCAAGCGCAAGTTCGGCGGCCTCCTCCCCGAAGACATCGAAGCGCTTCGCACCCGGTGAACGCGACCACGGCGACCGCCGCCGGCGGCCATCCGCGTTCGAACCTGCAACTCCGCCTGATGACGGCCGCCATCGGCCTTCCGCTCGTGAGTGGGGTGATCTGGATTGGCGGCTGGCCGTTCGCCCTCGTCGCCGGGGTGGTCGCCACGCTCGCCGCGATCGAATTCCTCCACGGCTGGCTCTTCCCCACGCTGCCCGTATCCCATGCCGTTCGCCAGTTCGCGCCGTTCGCGGGCGCCGCCGGTGTGATGGTCGCGGGCACGCACTCTTCCCCTTCGTTCCTCCTGTTCGGCGTGGCCGTGGGCCTGGGGCTGCTCGCGCTCGGGTATCTGCCCGCGGGCGGCCGCCGTCCCCGGCGCCCGTTCCGCATCCAGGGGTGGACACTCCTGTACGTGGGCGCGCTCATCGCCGTGCTCGTCCTCGCGCGCGATCTCGAACAGGGCCGCAAGTGGGTGTTCCTCGGCATTCTCGCCACGTTCGCCGTCGATACGGGCGCCTACGCCGTCGGCCGGATGTTCGGGCGCCACAAGCTCGCGCCGAAGATCAGCCCCAAGAAGACGTGGGAAGGCGCGATTGGCGGGTACGTGGCCGGTGTCGCCGCCTGTTTCGGCCTCAACGCGCTCTTCGAAACCGGCGTGCCGTGGACCACGCTCTCGCACTTCGCCTTCGTCATGCCCATCGCCGCCCAGGCCGGGGACCTCTTCGAAAGCGGCATGAAGCGGCGCATGGGCGTGAAGGACGCCTCCGGCCTCCTCCCGGGCCACGGCGGCTTCCTCGACCGCCTCGATTCCATCGTCTTTGTGCTCCCGCTCCTGTACCTGTTTCTCCAGGTTCGCGTCCTCTGATCTGATACCGTTGCCGAAAGGACCCACACGGTGCCGCCCGCGATGCTCCCCGCCGACCTCCGCCATGAATACGCCGACATCAACGGCATCCGCATGCATTACGCCGAAGCGGGGCAGGGCGAGACCGTGCTTTTTCTTCACGGCTTCCCCGAGTCCTGGTATTCCTGGCGCCACCAGGTCGCCGCCCTTGCACCGGACTACCACGCCGTCGCGCCGGACCTTCGCGGCTTCAGCGAAACCGAGGCCCGCGGGCCCTACGACGTCGCAACCCTGCTTGAGGACGTCCTCGCGCTGCTCCGCCACCTCGGGGTCGAACGTGCCCACATCGTCGGGCACGACTGGGGCGGCCACCTCGCCTGGATGCTCGCGATCCTGCATCCCGCCGTGGTTCAGACGCTCACCGTCTGCAACCTGCCACACCCGGCGCTGATGCAGCGTGGGCTCCGGCGGCCGCGACAGCTGCTCCGCAGCTGGTACATGTTCGCTTTCCAGCTTCCCTGGCTCCCCGAGCGCCTCATCGCCGCACGTGACTACCACATGCTCGCCCGGGGCATGATTCGCGCCTGCGCGCCCGGCACGTTCACGAAGGACGACATCCGCATGTTCCTCGCATCGTGGCGGCTCCAGGGCCTCGGCGGCGGCATCAACTGGTACCGCGCGGCGTTGCGCCATCCCCTCGCGCTGCCTGCACCCGTGCCCGTGCTCGAAATGCCCGTCGCGCTCGCCTGGGGTGAAGACGACGCCTACCTCGGCCGCGAACTCACCTTCGGCACCGAGGCCTACGCCGCCGATTTCGAGATGCACTACCTGCCAGGTATCAGCCACTGGGTCCAGCAGGAAGCCCCGGACGCGGTCAACGCCATCCTCCGGCAGCAGTTCGCGAAGGGAGCCGCCTGATGGACGAACGCGAACAGCACCATCTTCACGTCCCCTCCCTCCCGGGGATGGAGCAGTTCGTCTTCGAGGACGAACCCACGCCTCTGCTCATGCGCCGGGGCGTCGTGGCCGCCCTCGTGCTCGGCTTCATCGCGCTCTTCGCCGCCTACATCGGCGCCGTCGCCATCTTCGATGTGCCGACCTCCTTCGATGCCGAGCCATTCAAGGAATGGGTGGACCGGCAGGGGGCGCTCGGACCGCTCGTGTTCATTCTCGTGATGGCGATCTCCGTGCTCTTCGCGCCCATCCCGAATGTGCCCATCTTCATCGCCGCCGGGCTGGCGTGGGGGCCCGTGCTGGGCTCCGTGTACTCCATGGCGGGGATGATGCTCGGCTCGGTGATGGCCTTCTACACCGCGCGCGTGCTGGGCCGCCGCTACCTGGCGCGCCTGATCGGCCGCAAGATGGCGAACCGCCTCGACAGCCTCGTCGAAAACTTCGGCGGACGCGTCGTGTTCTGGGCGCGCATGATGCCCGTGGTCAATTTCGACTGGATCTCCTTCGTTGCCGGGCTGACCTCTATCCGCTTCGTTCCCTTCTTCGTGGCGAGCTTCTTCGGCATGCTCCTGCCGACCTTCGTCGCCGTCGCCGCGGGCGACCAGCTCGGGAAGGACCTGCGCGTGACGCTCGCGCTCGGTGGCTTCTGGGTCTTTGGCATCGTCCTGAGCGCGGCGTATTTTTGGCGAAAGCGCGGGAAGCTGCGCACACCCGGTGCAACACCCGCGAAACGCCCGGCGTAAGAATTGGGGAAGGGGTGCGACCCGCTTGGGGGTTGCCCTATCACAATCTTGATGACCCGCCACAGAGAATCCGCACTAGCCAAACGAATGGATCAGTGCCATGGCGACAATGACCGCGGTTCCCGCCAATCTCGTCTTCCTCCGCCCGGCTGAACTCGCGGCCGGCGCCCGCGAACGCGCCAGCGCCCCTTCGCGCGAACCACGTGCGATGGTTGTCGCGCGTCACCAGCTACTCGAACGGCTCGATCTGGTGGGCGAACTCGCGCCCAACGCGCCGCTTTCGTTCCTCATCGTCCAGGTGAGCGGCCTCGAATCCGTGCGCGAACGCGGCTGCGGCCTCACCCGCTCCAGCGTCATGAGCGCCGTCGCCCGCCGCGTGCGCGAACTGACGCGCGCGACGGACCACGTCGGCCGCTTCACCGCGACGAGCATGGGTGTCGTCCTCCAGGGCACCGGGGCATCCGCCGCGAGCGCGGTGGCGGCGCGCCTCTCGTTCCATCTCGGCCACGGGCTCGCGGCCGTGGCGCCCGGGCTCAATGTTTCCGTGCACGCGGCCACGGGCACCGGCATCAATGCCGAGATGCTCCCCGTCGCCGCCCTCGATTCCACGCTCGACGGCGAAGACGACCCCGCCTGATCCGATCTCCGCGCCACCGAACGAAGGCCCTCCACATGGAGGGCCTCCTGCCGTCTGGATCGAGGAGAAACTCAGGCGTCGCGGGTCATGGGCACCGAAAGATCGGCGCCGTTGAGGTCCTGCACGACTGCCACTTCCTTGCAGTTCGTGAAGAACGGGCAACGCACGCACTCGTTCCACACCTTCTGCGGAAACTCCATCACGTTCGCGACGCGGAATCCCTGCTTTTCGAAGAAGCCCGGCTTGTACGTGAGGGCGAACACACGCTCGAGCCCGAAGGTGCGCGCATCGGCGACGCAGGCGGCGACAATCGCCGCACCGACGCCGTGGAGCTGCGCATCGGCCGCCACCGCCAGCGAACGTACCTCCGCGAGGTCAGACCCCATGATGTGCAACGACCCGGTGCCGACCACGCGGCCCTCGTGGCGCGCCACCTTGAAGTCGCGGATAGCCTCGTAGATTTCGGCGATCGGGCGGTGAAGCATGTCGCCGTGATCGGCCCAGTAAGTCACCAGATCGTGGATAGCGGCTGCATCGCTCAGCCGTGCGGGTTCGACGCGTACCAAGGAATGTTCTCCTGCAGGGATGGGCCCGGGGACGGGCAGTGCGGACTCCGGTCTCAGGAGCCGCCGCGCACGGGGGCGACGTGCGTGCCGTCGCCCCAGGTTCCCTCTCGCGCCGTAAGTGCGTTCATCTCTCCGGCCAGTTTACGGTAGGCTGGCCGAGGGCGCACAACGCGGCGGGAGAACCACCATGAAGGTCTCGGTGATCGGCCAGGCGGCATTCGGCGAAGCCGTCCTCAAGCGCCTCCTCCAGGATGGCGTAACGGTCAGCGCCGTGAGCGCGCCCGATACGCCCGGCGCCCGTCCCGACCCGCTCTGGGCCGCCGCCGAAGCCGCGGGGCTGCCGCGCGTGCCCACGGCCGCGCTCAAGACACCCGAGGGGATCGCCGGCTGGCGCCCGCTCGCCGGCGACCTCTGCCTCATGGCCTTCGTGACGGAGATCCTGCCGGAGGAGCTGTTCGCCATGGCCGCCAAGGGCACCGTGCAGTACCACCCGAGCCTGCTCCCCCTGCACCGCGGCTCTTCCGCCATCAACTGGGCCATCATCAACGGCGACCGCGAGACCGGCATCACCATCTTCTGGCCCGATGACGGCATCGATACGGGCCCCGTGCTCATCCAGCGCGCCGTCCCCATCGGGCCCGACGACACGGTCGCGAGCCTCTACTTCAACAGCCTGTTCCCCATGGGCGTCGAGGCGATGGCCGAGAGCGTCGCGCTCGTCGCGAGCGGCCAGGCGCCGCGCATCGCCCAGGACCACGGCCGCTCGACCTATGAGCCACCCTGCCGCGACGGCCATGCCGCCATCCGCTGGTACCGCCCCGCGGACGCGCTATACGCGCTCATTCGCGGCTGCAACCCACAGCCCGGCGCCTGGACCACCTTCGCCGAGGGCAAGGTCCGCATCTTCGATTGCCGCCTCACCGGCGCCCTCGAGCCCGGCATGCCCGGCCGCATCCTCCGCGTCGATGACGATGGCTTCGATGTCCGCCTGAACGGCGGCGTCCTCCGCGTCACGCGCGTACAGCCCGACGGCGGCAAGAAGATGCCCGCCGCCGAATGGGCTCGCGCCGTGAACCTCCAGCCCGGCAGCCGCTTCACCTAGGACCGGGGAGTCGGCGCCGGGTCCCGCGTCAGGGTGGTGGCGTCGGAGTGCGGTTCAGCACCGGCGTGTTCGGGACCGGCAGCTGCGGTGTGATCTGCGGCCGCGGTGTGCTCCCGAACGGCACCGTCGGCGTCCCTCCCGAGGTCGGCGTCCCGCCCGTCTGGATGTTGATGGTCACGCTCGTGGAGAGCCCACGGAGCAGCGGATCGTCCGCGGTGAGGCGCACGGTGTACACCCCGGGCGGGTATTCCGCCGGGTTGATCGTGCCCATCACGGCGTCCGTCACCGGGTTCGTGCCCTCGCCGAGCGGCTTCCATTCCGTGGGCGCCGCCCCGGTCCCGATTTCGAGCTTCCAGCCCTTCAGGTTCCCGGTGTTCGCGACGCTGCCGACGATGTTCGTGACGGTGTTCACCGTCTTGCCCGGGCTCAGGCTCGTGAGCACCACCGCGGCCGTGCCGCTGCTCCGTTCGGTCGGCGCGATCGGGATCTTCAGCTGTTTCGCGAGCTCGATCGCGGCGTCCGTCTTAAACGACGGCAGCTTCGGGAACTTCTGCCTCACACGGTACTGCGCGGGCGTCGCGTCGCTCGCCAGCTGGCCGTTCCGCGAGTCGATCTCCCGCTCCTCGCACTCGTCCGCGTAGCTCACATCGGTGCGACGCCAGCCGGATACGGTCTGGTCGCAGCCGCCGGCACCCCGGCGTTCCGTGTGCGGCGAAAGGAACGACAGCTGCGCCACATTCTTGGGCCGCACCGAATCGAAACCGGCGGGCGTCGAGAAGGTGCCCTTGTCCCGCAGGTAGCGGTGGTATTCGCCCATCCAGTTCTTGAACAGCTTCACCGTCGTGTTCGCGGCCGCGTAGTTGTACTGCGGGCCGTCCCGCACGAGCTCATTCGTCGCGTTGCCGACCCAGAGCGCCGTCGCGGCATAGCGCGAATAGCCCGTCATCCACGTTTCGAGCGTGTCGGCCGCGCTCTTCGGGCCCTGCTGCGTGCCCGTCTTCACGCCGCCGGGGATCATCGTGCCCTCGAGGAAGAAGTCCAGCGCCAGGTCGTTGTTGCTCCCGCCGCAGCTCCAGATGATGAAGCGCGCCTTGCAGTCGGACATGATGCTGTGCAGCAGCCAGACGGAGCCCGGGTTCACCATCTCGCGCCGCTGCGGTTCGGGCTCCGTATACACGACATGGCCGTCGTGGTCCGTCACCTGGAGCACCACCACCGGGTCCAGCTCGCGTGTCCCCGGCAGGCGGATGTGCCCGTGCGCGAAGTCCAGCGCCTGCTGCAGCGCCAGTTCGTAGTCCGCGCCCTTGTCCAGCGCCGTGGATTTCAGGTTCTTGGGGTCGATGTACTTGTCCTTGGGCACGAGGTTCGGGGTCCCCACCATCACACCCATGTTCGAGATCGTCGCGTCCATGTACGCCATGTCGATGGCCCGGATGTTCGCTCCGCCCGTGGCAATCGATGCCCCGTACGTCACATCCGGGTGCGAACGGAACGTCGGGTCGAATCGCTGATGCAGCGTCGTGATGCCGAGCCGCTTCGCCATCTCGATGACGTTGTCGACGCCCGCCTCCTGCGCCGCCCGGAACGCGCCCACGTTCTGCGACCCGCCGAGCGCGCCGCGCGCCGTGATCAGGCCCTCCGACTTCGGCTCGCCCGACCGGGGGTTGACGATCTCGGTGCCTTCGACGGGCAGGGGCGAGGTATCCCAGAGGATCGACATCGGCGCCTTGTTGAGCTTGTCGAACCACGTCAGGTAGACCGCCGGTTTGAAGGACGAACCGGGCTGGTTGATCTCGTTCAGCTGGTCGATTTCGCCCGCGACGCGCCGGTCGGACCGGTACGAAGGGTCGCGGTTCGGCGCGTACACGATGACCTGCCCGGTGGATGGTTCGATGGTGACGACGGCGGCGTTGTAGCACTCGCAGCCGTTCTTGAGCCCTTCGGCCACGAAGTCGCGCAGCATGCCGAGGGCGACCTCGGTCTCCTTCGCGTCGAGGGTGGTGGTCACCTTGTAGCCGGCCGAGGCGACGCTCGCCGCGCAATCCTTCGCGGCTTCGAGCTTCGGGAGGATGCCGGCCTCGCACATGCGCTGGAGGCGCGGCTGGACCTGGTTGTCGATGAACGCTGCCGCCTTGATGGGGTTCGTCGCCGCCCACACGAGGAGCGGTTCCGCCTTCGCGGCGGCCACTTCCTCGGCAGTCGCACGCTTGTGCACGAGCATCAGGTCGAGGACTTCTTCCTGGCGCTGCTTCGCGTCGCCGACCACGGTGGTCCGGCCGTCGGCATCGATGGCGCACTCGCCCTCGGGGTCGCCATCCACCTTCGCGCAGTTCAGGCGCGGGTGGTACAGGGTGGGATACTGCGGCACGCCCGCCAGCAGCGCCGATTCGGCGAGCGTCAGGTCCGCAGCGTCCTTGTGGAAGTAGCCCTGGGCCGCCGCCTGGATGCCGATGTAGCGGTCGGCGTACGAGATCTGGTTGAGGTACCACTGGAGGATCTTCTCCTTCGGGTAGTCCTTCTCCAGCTCCAGCGCGTAGGCGATTTCGCGCAGCTTGCGGTCGACGCCCGCCTTGCCTTCGCGAGCCGCGCCCAGGCAGGCCGCCGATGTCTCGGTCGCGATGTTCGGGCAGATGTAGACGTTCTTGATCAGCTGCTGGGTGATCGACGAACCGCCCGTGCCCGAACCGATGCCGCCCCCCGCGTAGTTTTCCCACGCGGCGCGGAGCAACCCCGCGAAGTTGATCCCGGGGTTGTCCCAGAACGTGTTGTCCTCGGTCGAAATCGTCGCCTCGATGACCCACTTCGAGATGCGGTCCAGCGTCACCGGGTCGAGCAGCTGCGCGTCCGGGTTCGGCAGGGCGCCCAGCCGTTCGCCGTTGCGGTCATAAATCTCGGTGAGGCCGATCTGCGTCTGGCGGAGCTTGTCCTCGATCGGCACGTACTCGTCGGCGTAGTTCTGGTAAACGGCGAACACCGTGCCCACGGCCGCGACGGCGCCGAGCGCGCCCAACGCTCCCAGGCCGAGCAGGAGGAAAAGCGCGACTCGCAAGCCCGCGCCGCCACGCTTCGCCTGGCGCCGCTGCCGCAGCCTGCGACGGTGCTGAAGCGTGCTCATGAAACCGCCCGGCCGGCGGCCCCGGAAGGCCGCGCCACGGTGCCGATATGACGCATCGCCAGCGAGCGTAGCAAAGCCATCGCAACCCGGCATCCGGGCGGTAAAGGGTTCATGGTGTACCCTTCGACCATGTCGCTCACGGCCAACGATGTCCTCCATATCGCGCGGCTCGCCCGCGTCCAGCTCGCTCCCGCGGATGTGGAACGCTTCACGACCCAGCTCTCCGGCATCCTCGAGCACTTCGCCGCGCTCGCGGCCGTGAACACCGATGGCATCGAGCCCACCGCGCACCCTCTCCCGCTCTCCAACGTCATGCGCGCCGATGAAGTTGCACCGTCGCTTTCCCAGGAAGACGCGCTGGCAAATGCCCCGGAGCAGGAGGACGGCTACTTCCGCGTCCGGGCGGTGCTCGAATGATGGCCGAGGCCTGGCGGCTCACCGCGCACGAGGCCCACGAAAGGCTCCGCGCGCGCGAACTCTCCTCGGTCGAACTCACCCGCTCCGTCCTCGAGCGCATCGAAGCGGTCGAGCCGAAGGTGAACGCGTACATCACCCGCACGCCCGAACTCGCGCTGGAGCAGGCGCGGGAGGCCGACGCGCGCTTCGCGTCCGGCACCGCCACGCCGCTCACCGGCATCCCCGTGGCCGTGAAGGACCTCATCGTCACGAAGGGCGTGCGCACCACCGCGGGTTCGCGCATCCTCGAAAACTTCATCCCGCCCTACGACAGCCATGTCTACGAGCAGCTTCGCCGGGCCGGCGCCGTCATGGTCGGGAAGGCGAACATGGACGAGTTCGCCATGGGATCGAGCACCGAGCACTCGGCCTACGGCGTGTCCCACAATCCCTGGAACCTGGACCTCGTGCCCGGCGGCAGCTCGGGCGGCTCGGCCGCGGCGGTGGCCGCCGGCGAAGCGCTCGTCTCGCTCGGCAGCGATACGGGCGGCAGCATCCGCCAGCCGGCATCGCTCACGGGCATGGTCGGCTTCGACCCCACCTACGGGCGCGTGAGCCGCTTTGGCATCGTCGCCTTCGGCAGCTCGCTCGACCAGGTTGGGCCTATCGGCCGCGATGTCGAGGACGTCGCGACGATGCTCGACTGCATCTCTGGCCACGACCCGCGCGACAGCACCAGCAATCCCGAGCCCCTGCCCGACCTTCGCGCCTACCTCGGCCAGGACGTTCGCGGCATGAAGATCGGCGTGCCGCGCGAGTACTTCATCGCCGGCATGGAGCCCGGCGTGAAGGACCGCATCGATGAAGCGCTCAAGCTCTTCGAGGAGCTCGGCTGCGAAGTCGATACCAGCCTCTCGCTCCCGAGCACCGAGCACGCCCTGGCGGTGTATTACATCATCGCCCCGAGCGAAGCGAGCGCGAACCTCGCGCGCTACGACGGCGTGAAGTACGGCTTCAGCGACCGTACGGGCGCCAGCATGTGGGAGAACATGGAGCAGACGCGCGCTGGCGGCTTCGGCAACGAAGTCAAGCGCCGCATCATGCTCGGCACGTACGCGCTCAGCGCCGGCTACTACGATGCCTACTACCTCAAGGCCCAGAAGGTCCGCACCGTCATCAACCGCGAGTTCCAGGCCGCGTTCGAAAAGTACGATGTGATCGTCACGCCCACTTCGCCCACGGTCGCCTTCCCCATCGGCGCGAAGGTGGACGACCCCTTCGCGATGTACCTGAACGATGTGTACACGCTGCCCGCGTCGGTGGCCGGGCTGCCGGGGCTGAGCCTGCCCTGCGGCCTCAGCGAGGGGCTCCCCGTCGGCCTGCAGATCATCGGCAACTTCTTCGATGAGGGCCGCATCCTGCGCGCGGCCTACGCCTTCGAATCCGCCCTCGGCTGGTCGAACCGCCTCCCCGACCTCGCCTGATCGACGGACCTCAGGAACCGCCCCCGGCGGGTGCTCCCTCCGCGGCCAACTTCGCCTGTTCGGCCTTGCGCGCCGCGTGCAGCGGCTCGGGCATGCGCAGCACCATGATGCCCAGGCCGACGATGCCGATCGCGCCCATCATCAGCGACGCCCCCGCGAGCGAGATCGCGAAGATCGCGGCCGAGGCCATCAGCGGGCCGCCGGCCGTGCCGATATCGCCGCACACGCGCCACGCCCCGAGGAACTGCGCGCGCCCCACATCGGGCGAGAAGTCTGCGCCCAGCGTCATCACGATGCCGCTCCCCAGCCCGTTCCCGAAGCCGATGAGCAAGCCCACGATCGTGATCGCCATGAACCCGTGGGTCAGCGGCAGTATGAGCATGCCGATGGACATAATCCCGAGGCACGGCAGCGCCACGGACTTCCGCCCCCAGCGGTCCATCGCCGACCCCGCCGGGTAGAACAGCGTCATCTCCATCGCCATCGAAATCCCGAACACGAGGCCGACGGCGCTCGCATCCAGCCCGATATGGTCGGCCCAGAGCGGGAGGATGAGTTGCCGCGTCGCCCGCAGCGTCTGGATGGTCGTCGCCGCGATGCCCGCGGTCAGGAAGACGTGCGAGTGCTCCCGCACGACCGCCGTGAAGTTCACGTGTTCGTGCGAGGGCAGCCCCTTCGAGTCGTCGGCGTCCTTCACCAGCACGAGCAGGAGCAGCCACGCGCACAGCGCCGTCACGATGTGGATGACGTACGCGATTGTGATCCCGCCGAACACCGCAAGCCCGGCGAACAGGAACGGCCCGACGAAATTCCCGACGCGGTTCATGCCGCCGAGGGTGGAGAGCGCCCGGCCTCGCAGGTGCGCCGGCATCACGTCGCTCACGTAGGCGAGCCGCGCCAGCAGCCACACCGACCAGCCGCAGCCCATGATGAACGTGCACAGCGCCAGCACCGCCCAGTGTGGGCTCAGCGCCGAGCCGGCGAGCGCGCCAATGACGAGGAGCGTGCCGAACGCCATCGCCAGGCGCTCCCCGAACTTCGAGACGAGCCACCCCGCGGGCACATCGAACGCCAGCACGCCGATGCCGCGCAGCGTCACCACCAGGCCGGCGATGGCCACCGACGCGCCCAGGTCCTTCGCCGCCAGGCCCACGATGGGGATGACCGCGCCCTGCCCGACCGCGAACAGGAACGTCGGCACGTAGACGGAAAGACCGAGGTCCCGGAGCCCCATCTCCTGCCGGCCGGATACGCGCTGCGTCATGCTTCGAACCCTAGCCCGACCCTCCCGTTCACGCGAGCGTTACAGCTGCCACGGAGGTCAAGGGCGGGGCGCTGCTACTGCGCCGGGAGCTTCTGCCACTCCGTCTGCCGGGCGAAGAGGATGTCGTGCATGGGCCAGAACTTGCCCTGCCGCCCCGCGCAGGCCGCCGCGAGACTCGCGAACCCGGCGTTCGGGTGAATCTGCACGATGGGGAAGTGGAGGAACGCGATCGCGACGCCGTCCTTTTCCCGCGCGCGCAGCTTCGGCAGCGAGCTTTCCACCCAGCGCTTGCAGAACGGGCACTGGAAGTCGGAGTACTCCACGACCATCACGCGCGCGTTCGCATCGCCTTCGACGTGGGCGCCGGTGAAGTCCGCCCGCGACGCCATGATTTCGAACTGCGGCGGCGTCTTCGCCGCCAGCGCCTTCACCGCCGCCGAATAGCCATCCAGGGACTTCGGGCTCCCGGCGATCTCGGCGTTGATCACTTCCTCGAAGATCGCCCACGGCTGGTCGCCAACGAGGCGTTTGTTGTTGATGAAGAAGGTGGGCGTGCCATCGACGCCGAGGCCGCCGCCGCGCAGCAGGTGCGAATTGACCAGTTCCGCGTTCGCCGGGTCGGCCAGGCAGGCCACGAACTGGGTGTCGTCGATGCCGGCCTGCCCGCCATAGGCCCTGAAGGCGGCCGCGAGTGTGGCAGGCTGATTCGCCGCACCCGGGGTCGCGAACACCTGCGTTATCGCCGCCGGCGTTGGCGTCGGGGTGGCCTTCGCGGGCTCGCGGCGGCTGTACAGCACCGCCGTCGCGACGATCAGCGCACCCACGAGGATGGCGCCCGGGAGGAGCACGTAGCTCCATGCGGGTCGCGCCGCGGGTGGCGGTGCGCTCGGGCTGGAGAATGGTGGTGTTGGTTCTTCCCCGTCGGTCACCCGGCCATCGTAGGCTGGGCCCCGGGTCCGGGGAACCGGCGGTTAACCCTGGTCTCTTCCTCGCAGCACCGCGAGCGTGAGCGCTTCCACCGACTGCAGCGAAGGCTCGCGGGTGTGGGCATCTTCCACCCAGCGGCGGGCGTCCGCGCGGGGGAACCCCAGGGCCGCGATGGTCTCGATCGCGTCGGCGAGCACGCGGTCCCGCTCAAGCCGCGCCGTGTCGACGGGCTTTTCGATGGCGCCGTCGTGCATCGAAGCCTCCGCCACAACCTTCCCCCGCAGCGAGGCGATGATCTTGTCCGCGCCGCGCGCGCCGATGCCCGGCAGCCGCGTCAGCGCCGCCCGGTCCTCCTGTTCGATGGCCCGCGCGATCGTCGAAACTGACACATTCATCGCCTTCGCGGCCTTCGCCGGCCCCACGCCCTCGACCGTGATGAACTTGCGGAAGAAGTCGCGCTCGGCGCGGCGCAAGAACCCGACGAGCACGGGCACGGGCTGGTTCGCGCTCGCCGAATAGTGGATGTGCAGGCCGATATCGTGCGGCGGGGCGTCGAGTTCGTTCTCCCCCGCGATGCCCTGCAATTCCGGCCAGAGGAACAGGGGCACCAGCACTTCGTACCGCACCCCCGCGACATCCACCTCGACCACCGGCCCGGTGATATCCATGCGCGCGAGCCGGCCCTGCAGGTGCGTAATCACGGCCGCAGTATCGCCGCTGCCGCGGGCTGCCGCGAGCGCCCGGGCGTTGATACCCTTGGCCCCGTGCCCGAACTCCCGGAAGTCGAGACCATTCGCCGCGACCTCGAACCGCTGGTCGTGGGCCGCCGTATCACCGCGATCGACGTCGACCCGGGGACGCTGGGGCTGCTCGCGGGCGGGCTCCCGATCGAGGCGCTCCAGCACGCGCTCATCGGCCGGACGATCACCGGCGCGGGCCGCCGAGGGAAGTACCTCCTGTTCGCGCTCGACGATGGCCGCACCTTTGTCGTCCATTTGCGCATGACTGGCCGCCTTGTCTGGCGGCCCTCGGATGCCCCGCCAGAGCCGTACGAACGCGCTCGCATCGGCCTCGATGGCGGTCACGACCTCCGTTGGGGCGACCTCCGGAAGTTCGGCACCTGGCGCATCGTCGATGACCCGGCCGAGGCCGTCGGCAAGCTCGGCCCCGAGCCGATCGACGACGCGTTCACTTTCCGGGCTTTCCGCGCTGCGCTCGCGGGGCGAACGGCGCCGATCAAGGCCGTGCTCCTGGACCAGCGGCGGATGTCGGGGCTCGGCAACATCTATGTGGACGAGGCGCTGTTCGAAGCTCGCATTCGACCGGATACGCCTGCCGCCGATGTCTCGCCGGCCGCCGCCCGCCGGCTCTGGGCCGCGGCTCGCAGCGTCCTCGAACGGGGCATCGAAAACCGCGGCGCCAGTTTCAAGGACTACGTCGACGGGCAGGGCCAGCCGGGCCAGCAACACATGCACGTGCAGGTTTTTCGGCGCCACGGCAAGCCCTGCTACACCTGCGGCGCGACCATCGTGCGAACCGTCGTCGGCGGCCGCGGCACGCACTACTGCCCACACTGCCAGCGCCGCGCCCGCCAAAGGAGCCAGCCCCGTGGAGCTTGAAGACCTCGCCGCCATCCTCGGCGTCCCCGTGGACGCCATCACCGGCGCGGAGACCGTCGAGCCCGGCGTCCTTCGCGTGGCGATCGAACAGGGTGGCGCCCATCGCGAGGTGCTTGTTCGTGGCGCCGCGCCGGTCGCGGCGCAGAATCACGCGGCTGTGCTCGATGCGCTGGCGCGACTGGGGTTCACCTCCGCGCCGGGGCTCCTCGCCTTCACGGGCGGGCTCATGGCCGAAACCGCGTTCGAGGGCCTCACCGCGCTCGCCGTCGTGCCCCCGGCCACGGCGCTGGAGGAAGCGGTCGATCTGATCGCGGCGCTCCACCAGCTTCCCGTGCGCGAGAAGCTGCGCTGGGAGCCCGCAGAGGCAGCACGCGTGCCCGGGGCGGACCTGCCGCTGCACCGTCTCGGGTTCGCCGCCCACGAACGCGAACCCGCCGTCGCGCTGCTCGAAGCCGCGCGCGAGACGCTCGCCGCCGGTCCGTCCGGCTTCGTGCACGGCGAACTGCACGCAGGCAATGTCGTGTTCACCGCCGAGGGCCCGCGGCTGGTCGAATTCGGCGCCGCCGGGCAGGGCCACCAGTTGCTCGATATCGCTGCCTTTCTCGCGACGGCCGGCCTCGAACCACCCCTCCGCCGCGACCTCGCGCAGCGGTACGCCCGCCGCCGCGCGCTCGACCTCGCCTCCACCACCGACGCCATCGACCTCGCGACGATCCCCTGGGGGCTTGCGTGGCTGGTCGAACTGCCCCGGCGCCAGGTCCTCGCGCTGGGCGATGACGCCGCCACGGAACGCATCTCCGTGCTCGCCGCGCGCACCCACGATGCCCTTCGCCGCCCGGCGGGCGATCACCCCATCGCCGCCGCGCTGCGTGCCGCACTCTGGCCGTAGAATCCCCCGCATGGACGCGCAAGCTTACCCCGGCGCCCTGAGCGAACTCGCCTTCGTTGAGGCCTACCTCCAGGGCGCGCTGCGCAAGCCGCAGGTCGTCGCCGATTCGCTCCTCCGTTCGCTCGTGCTCGCCAGCTATAACGACCGCCTGATCCTCTCGGGGCTACTGGCGGAGCAGCTTGCGGAGGCCTGCCGCCGCCTCACCGGGGTCTACCTGGCGCTGTCCGACCGCCGCTACCCGGTTGCGCGTTCGCTTTCGAACCCGTTGCCCGGCCTCGACCAGTGGACCGCCTTCATCCAGGCCGCCGGGACGCTGACACCCGAGCAGATGCTGCGCGAGCTCGGCCTCGGCGGCGATGCCCTCGCCAGCGCGACCATCCTTCGCGCGCAGCCCGGGCTCGCCACCCTGTCCGACCTCGTCGCCGCCGCCGAGCTGGGCAGCCCGATGCTCCTGTTGCCCCATGGCCGCCTCAGCGAGGAGTGCTGGTTTGCCGGCCCCACGCCCTCCGGCGGCCACGTCGCTGCCAGCCTTGGTACGGAAGAGCACGACGCCGCGTCGCTCGCCGACCTCACCGCCGACCTCTGCTCCGTCGCCCGGGGCTTCCTCGGGTCGTATCTCGATGCGCGCCGCGCGCCGTTCGCACGCCAGTGAGCGGCGAACCCGGCTGGCAGGCCGGCCCTCGCGACGCCATCACCGATGTGAAGGGCATCCGCGTGGGCCACTGGACCGACCGCCGCGGGGCGACCGGCTGCACTGTCATCCGCTGCGAAACCGCCACCGCCGCGGCCGTCGATGCGCGAGGCGGCGCTCCCGGGACGCGCGAGACCGACGTCCTCGCCGGCGCGAACCTCGTCCGCACCTGCCACGGCATCGTTTTTGCCGGCGGGAGTGCGTTCGGGCTGGCCGCCGCTACGGGCGTGATGCGTTGGTTCCGCGAACAGGGCGTCGGCTTCGGCACGAAGATGGCGAAGGTCCCCATCGTGCCGGCCGCCGTCATCTATGATCTCGGCGCGGGGAGCGAGACCGCCTTCCCCGGTGAGGATGCCGGTTACGCCGCTGCCAGCCGGGCCAGCGGTGGCCGCGTCGCCGAGGGAAGCGTGGGCGCCGGGACGGGCGCCACGGTGGCGAAGCTCCTTGGCACCGAGGGCCGCATCAAGGGCGGGGTCGGTACCAGCAGCCTCATCGGCCCGCATGGGATCGTCGTTGGCGCGCTCGCGGTCACCAATGCTGTCGGCTCCATCCACGACCCTGAGACCGGCGCCCTCATCGCCGGCCCGCGCGATGCTGGCGGCCGCATGGCGGCGCTTCCCGAGGTGCTCGAACGCCGGACAGCGCAGATGGATGCCCTCCTCGAACCCACGAACACGACACTCGTGGCGGTGGCCACGAACGCGAGGCTCGAACACCACCTCCTCCAGCGCGTCGCCTACCAGGCCCACGACGGCATGGCGCGCGTCATCGTCCCCGTGCACACGTTCGCCGATGGCGATATCGCCTTCGCCCTCTCCATGGGGAGCCTCGACGTCCGGGAGACCGACGCGCTGACCGCCGGCGCCATGGCCGCCCGCGCCGTCGAAGTCGCTATTTTGCGAAGTGTCCGGCGGGCGAAGGGCCTGGCCGGCATTCCCGCCCTCGGGTAGGCAGCTCCGCCTCCGGGAGGCGGTCGCTCTCCGCCCTTTGAAGGATTGTTTTGCATCGTTGAGACGGGTAGATTTGCCCCTTGTCGATTAGACAGAACGGGGAGGTTCATTGCCGATGAAAAGGATTCTGGCCGCGCTTCTGGCCGCGGCCATCGGCGCATTCGCCCTGGTCGGCGCCGGCGGCACGCAACCCGCCGCCGCGCAGGCGGCCACCATCCATGTCGATGCCGGCAACGGCGAGCCCGGCTACGCCGTGAACGCCTTCCTGCCTGAGACCCTCACCATCGCCACCGGCACCACCGTCGCCTGGCACTTCCCCTGGATCGAACCCCACACCACCACGTTTGGCACCGTCACCGCCACGACGAAGCCCGCGGCATCGCCCGCGACGTACGACGGCACCGGTGTCCTCACCAGCGACCTCACCTTCGGGAACCCCAACGGCAGCGTGAAGCCGTTCGAAGTCAAGTTCACGAAGGCGGGCACCTTCAAGTACACCTGCGAAATCCACCCCTTCATGACGGGCTCGGTGACCGTCGTCAACGGCGGCAACGTCGATTCGCAATCGACGGTGAACGAGCGCCGCACGAACAACTACGTGAACCGCCTCGGCGAGCTCAAGTCCGTCGCTGCCGGCCTTGCCGCGCAATCCGCCGCCGTCACGCCGATGGCCAGCGGCGGCAACAAGTACACCCTCACCATCGGCCCGGCCACGCGCGCCGGCGATGATGTCATGCAGTTCTTCCCCGCAGCGGCGAAGATCACTGCCGGTGACACGGTCGAATGGAAGGCCACCGCGCCGACGCCACATACCGTGACGTTCGGCCCCATCACGCCGCCGCCGGGGCCCGGGTTCGACCCGTTCGCGCTCCCGCCGAGCAAGCCGGCCGCCGGCTACGACGGCACGGGCTTCGTGAACAGCGGCATCATGACGGCGTCGCCTCCGGGCGCCCCCGCCGACCCGAATGAGATCAAGAGCTTCGAACTGAAGTTCACGAAGGCTGGGACCTACCAGTACTACTGCATTCTCCACGCCGACCAGGCGATGGTGGCTACCATCACCGTGGAAGCGGCGCCGACGCCGCCGACACGCGCGCCCGGGCCGCCGAACACGGGTTCGGGCCAGCAGGGCGGCGACGGCTGGATGCTCATCGCGGGAGCCATCGTCGCGGCTATCGTCGCGGGTGGCGGCTCCGTCCTCGCGGCACGCTACCGGGCTACTCGCTAGACGCTCGCAGCCCCGGTTAGAAACAGCGCGGCCCCTCCTGAAAAGGAGGGGTCGCGCGCCTTTCCTGATGAATCTTCAGCCTTACCAACGAAGGTATTGACATTCGCCGCACAAGGGGGAAGATCGCGCTGCCGTCTATCCGAGAGGAAGGCGAGCCTGGGAAGTCTGGCGACCCCATCCCACGCAACAGCATCCGCCTGGACCGTGCGCGGCCGGTACGGATCGAGCAACGACCCGCCTTCGCGGCCACTTGCCGACCCAATCGCCCCGCCCCAACCGGCGGGGTTTTTCGTGGGCCACGGCCGCCACGGAGGGCAGCTCCTTGCGCACGATGATGTCTGGAAAGATCCATCGCGCCACCGTCACCGAGGCGAACCTCAATTACGAGGGCTCCGTCACCGTGGACCCCGACCTCCTTGAGGCGGCGGGGATCCTCCCGTACGAACAGGTTCATATCCTGGATGTCACCAACGGCGCACGCCTTGAGACGTACGCCATCCTCGGACGCCGCGGCAGCGGCGAGATCTGCATCAACGGCGCCGCTGCCCACCTGGTACGCGAACGTGATCTCGTCATCATCGTCGCGTACCAGCAGCTGACCGACGCGGAAGTGCACGGCTTCAAGCCGCGCAAGGTCTTCGTCGATGCGCACAACCAGATCGTGCGGACCGAGCTCGGCGATGGCGTCGCCGCCTACCCGCGCGAACTGGCCGCTGTCTGAAGAGGGTGTCATGAGCCGGCTTTCCATCCACAAGCTCCGCGAGCTCAAGGCGAACGGTCAGCGTTTCGCCATGATCACCGCCTACGACTACCCCAGCGCCCGCCTCGTCGAGCAGGCAGGCGTGCCCGTCATCCTCGTCGGCGATAGCCTCGGCAGCGTCATCCTTGGCTACGATTCCACCGTCCCCGTGACCATGGACGACATCGTGCACCACACGCGCGCTGTCGTTCGCGGCACGAGCAAGGCCATCGTCGTCGCCGACATGCCCTTCATGAGCTACCAGGCGAACGCCGACGAAGCCGTGCGCAACGCCGGCCGCCTGCTCCAGGAGGGTGGCGCTACCGCCGTCAAGCTTGAAGGCGGCAGCCACGTCGTCCCGCTCGTGCGGCGGATGGTCGAATGCGGCATCCCGGTGATGGGCCATCTCGGCCTGACGCCGCAGAGCGTGAACCAGTTCGGCGGCCACAAAGTCCAGGGCAAGACGCCCGCGGCCGCGGCCAAGCTCATCAACGATGCCCGCGCGCTCGAGGAAGCGGGAGCGTTCGCCATCGTGCTCGAGACGATCCCCGCGCCACTCGCGCGCATGGTCACCGAGCGGCTCAGCGTGCCCACCATCGGCATCGGCGCCGGCGCCGATTGCGATGCCCAGGTGCAGGTCTTCCACGACATGCTCGGCATCTACGACGACCAGCGGAAGATGAAGCACGCGAAGCAGTACGCACGGCTCGGCGAAACCATCCGCCAGGCCGTGCGCACCTACATCGCCGAGGTCGAGGGCGGCCAGTTCCCGACCGCCGAGCACAGCTTCGAGATGGCCGAGGACTCGCTCGCCGAACTCTCGCACGCCTGAGAAGCGCCCGTTCGCATGTCCAGTGGGCCCTCCCCCGGGAGGGCCCTCCGCGTGAGGAGGCCCCCGCGATGGAGATCCTTCACACCCCCGCGGCCCTGCGCGCGTGGCGCCGGTCCGATCCCGGCTCCGCCGGGTTCGTGCCCACCATGGGGTACCTCCACGAAGGCCACCTCACCCTCGCGCGCCGCTCGCTCGCGGAAAACGCCCGCACGGCCGTGAGCATCTTCGTGAACCCCACCCAGTTCGGGCCGAACGAGGACTTCACCCGCTACCCGCGCGATGAGGAGCGCGACCTTCGCCTGCTGCGGGAGGCTGGCGTCCACGCGGTGTATTTCCCCACCCCCGCGACCATGTACCCGGAGGGCTACCAGACCTACGTCACGGTCGATGGCGTCTCGCGTGGCCTCGAAGGCGACGCCCGCCCCGGCCACTTCCGTGGCGTCGCGACGGTCGTGCTCAAGCTGTTCAACGCCTGCGAACCCACTCGCGCCTACTTCGGCCGCAAGGATGCTCAGCAACTGCGCGTCCTCCGCCGCATGACCATCGACCTCGACCTGCCCATCGAAATCGTCCCCTGCGACATCGTCCGCGAAGCCGACGGCCTCGCGATGAGCAGCCGCAACGTCTACCTCACGCCCGAACAGCGTGCCGCCGCACCCGTCATCTATCGCGCGCTCCGGGCTGCCCGCGACCGCTGGTCAGCCGGCGAACGCGACGCCTCCGCGCTGCGCGAACTCGTCGCCGCGCGCATCCAGGCCGAACCGCTCGCCGCGATCGACTACATCAGCCTCGCCGACGACGACACGCTGGAGGAGATCGAAGGCCGTGCCGTGCGTCCGGCGCTGCTCTCGCTGGTGGTGAAGTTCGGCGCCACGCGCCTGCTCGACAACATCGAGCTGGACTAGCGGCGCAGCGGCCAGTACCGGAAGACCACGCGCCCGATGACCGCGTCGCGCGGGATGGGACCGTAGGTGCGGCTATCGGTGCTGTGCGCGGCGTTGTCACCGCGCAGCGTCACGTCCGTGTCCGTCACCTCCGCGGCGCGCTTCACCACCGTCCGGGCGGGCTCGCGTGGGTCCGTGGCGATGACGACCTGCCCGGCCTTCGGCGCCGCTCGCCGGTACGCGGCCCGGTCCACGACGACGAAGTCGCCATCGCGGAAGGCGGGCTCCATGCTCACGCCGCGGACGCAGTAGCGCGTGTATCGCCGCGCGATGAGCGCTCCGGCCGCCACGGTCGCGGCGAAGGTGACCAGCGAGCCGGCGATCGCGGGCGATGGGGAACGGCGGCGCCCGCCGGGCGCCGCCATCACGAGGTCCGGAATTATTCCGGCCGTCATTGCCTCAGCTGGCGCGGATGAAGGGCACGTCCTTGCCCTTCGAGCCCCAGTAGATGCCGTGGATCTCCTCCACCGCCTGCAGCAGGGCCTCCCCGTTTGCCGGGTCCTGCTCCGTCTTGTTCTTCGAGCAGAGCTTGGCCGCCTTCCAGAACGTCTCGTGCAGGTTCGGGTACTTCTCCAGGTGCTCCGGCTTGAAGTAGTCGTGCCAGAGGACGTCGAGTTCGTGCTTGCAGACTTCGGCCTGCTGCTCCTTGATGGCGATGAAGCGCGTGCGGGTGTTGATCGTCGCGATGTCCTGGGCGTCGCCGAGGGCCGCGATCTTCTTCTCCATCGAAAGCACAGCCTCGGCCGCGATGCGCGCCGATGCCGGGTCGTACACCCCGCACGGGCCGTCACAGTGCGCCTGCGCGATATTGCCGGGGCGGAACAGGTTGCGGAACAGGTTCATGGCGAGTGTGCTCCTGGCTTTTCAAGAATCGAACGTTCCCGGGACATCCGGGGAGGTGCGAACTTCGAGTATAAGCCGTCCCTCCTTTCCGCGTGTGCGAGCGGCCTGCTTGCGAGCCAGCGAATCGCCCCGCTCACGAGCACCACGCCACGTATTCGCACACTTCCCATACCGGATCGACAGCACGCGGACCGCTTTCCGGCTGGTAAGCTACAGCGATGGGACGGAAGGCGGGGAGGACGCTCGACGAGCGGCGCGCCGAATGGAGCGCGCGCTGGGACGAAGTGAAGCCCGCGCCCTTTCGTCTCGCCCGGGAAGTCGTCCCCGGGCTCTACCAGGTCCGCACCCGCGGTTCGCGCTGCTATCTGGTCGTTGAGGACGAGATCACCCTCATCGACAGCGGCAACCCCGGCTCGGGCGAGCGCATCCTCACCGCGCTGAAGGAGCTGGGCCGCTCCCCGGACGATATCGCCCGCATCCTCATCACCCATTACCACATCGATCACGTCGGCGGCCTGCCCGAGATCCAGAAGTTCGCGCCCGGCAAGACGGGCGTCCATATCGCCGAGGCCGCCCACGTCGAGAGCGACCAGCCCCTTCCCAATCCGTTCCAGCACCCTCTGCTGGCGAAAGTCATCCAGCCCTACCTCCTTCGCAACGACCCCGGCCGCGCCCGCGTCGATGTCGTGCTCCAGGACGGCGACGAGCTCCCCGCGCTGGGCGGCCTCCGCATCGTCCACACGCCGGGGCACACGGCGGGCCACATCTCCATCCTCTTCCCGAACCGCGGCGTCCTCCTCGTGGGCGACTCCATGCAGTACAAGTTCGGCCGTCTCATGCTCCCCAGCCGCCTCTTCAGCGAGGACATGTCCGAGGCCGCCACGTCGATCCGGAAGATGGCCGGACTCGAGTTCGATACCCTCGTCTTCAGCCACTTCCGGCCCATCGTCGGCGGCGCCGACCAGCGCGCCCGGGACTTCGCTCGCACCCTCGCGGTCTCCGCCGCGAGCTGATGGTTCCTGCTCACCGCCCGAAAGGCGTAGGCTGACCGCCATGGACACGTTGACGGCCCTCCTCGAGGAGTCGGCCCGGCGCTACCCGAATCACACCGCGACCGCCATCCGCGCCGGCATTCGCACCGTGCGCCTCAACTACACCCAGCTTGAGCAGCGCTCGCACGCCTACGCGCGCATCCTCCGCGAACGGCAGACCGGCCCGGGCGACCGCGTCGTCATCTGGGCCGCCAACCAGCCGGACTGGGTCGCGGCGATGTTCGGGTCGTTCCTCTGCGGCGCCGTCGTCGTGCCCCTCGATGTGCGCAGCGGCCGCGACTTCGTCGAGCGCGTGGTCGGGCTGACCGAACCGAAGGTCGCGTTTGCCGGCCGCGCCGAAGCCGAAGTCCTTCGCGCCATGGAGGTCCCGGTGCTCGAATTCGGCGCGTTCGATGTGCCCCTCGATGGCCGCGTTGAGCCCGCACCCATCGGCCCGGACACGCTCGCCGAGATCATCTACACCTCCGGCACCACGGGTGACCCGAAGGGTGTGATGCTCACCCACGGGAACATCGCCTCGAACGTGCGCGCCGGGCTCAAGGCCATCCACCTCGACGAGAACTCGCGCCTGCTTTCGCTCCTGCCCCTGAGCCACATGTTCGAACAGACCGGTGGCTGCTTCGCGCCCATCGCCGTCGGCGCCGCCGTCGCCTACCCAACGAGCCGCCAGCCCTCGGCCCTCGCCCGCACGATGCAGGAGTGGAAGCCGACAGTGCTGATCATGGTGCCGCAGGCGCTGCAGCTGCTGATGAGCGCCGTCGAACGCGAAGCCGCCAACACCGGCCGCACGAAGCTGCTGGAACGTCTCCGCCGCATCGCGAAGCGCCTCCCGGGGCCAGCGCGGCGGCGTCTCTTCGGCAGCGTCCTCAAGCGCTTTGGCGGCGAACTCGACTTCATGGCCAGCGGCGGCGCCGCCCTCGACCCGGTGCTCCAGGCCAAGTGGGAAGCGATGGGCGTCGATATCGTCGAAGGCTACGGCACCACCGAGTGCTCACCGATCGTTTCGCTCAATCCCCGCCACGACCGCCGCACGCGCAGCGTCGGCAAGCCCCTCCCCGGTACGCAGGTGCGCATCGCCCGCGATGGCGAAGTGCAGGTTCGCGGTCCCGGTGTCTTCAGCGGCTACTGGCGGAACGAAGCCGCCACCGCCGCCACCTTCGATGACGGCTGGTACCAGACCGGCGACCTGGGCTACCTGGACGACGGCTATCTCTACCTTCGCGGCCGCAAGAAGGACCTCATCGTCCTCTCCGACGGCCAGAACGTGTACCCCGAGGACATCGAACGCGTGCTCGGCAACCAGCCGGGCATCACCGAAGCGGTGGTCGTCGGCCTCCCCAAGGACGGCCTCCTTCGCCTCCACGCCGTGCTCCTCGAAAGCATCCCGGGCGCTGCCGCCGATGCCGTGCGCGAGGCCAATCGCGAACTCGATAGCCGCCAGCAGGTGATGAGCTTTTCCACCTGGCCGGGAGAGGATTTCCCGCGTACCCACACGCTCAAGGTCCGCCGTAATCTCGTCCTCGAAGCGCTCGCCGGGCACGAACCGCAGGGCGTCAGCAGCAGCCCGGCCGCCATCGAAGGTGACCCACTGCTCCGGTTAGTCGCACAATGCGCCGGTGCCGAACGCGCGGAGGCCATCCGGGAAGACGCGGAACTCGCGGGGGACCTGGGGCTCGATTCCCTGGGCCGGGTCGAGTTGCTCTCCGCGATCGAGGAAGAAATGGGCGTCTTCATCGATGACGCCGAAGTCCTCCCCAACACCACCCTCGCCGAACTGCGCCAGATGGTGAGCCGCAGCGAGCGGCGGCGCAAAGCCCCGACCTTCCCAACCTGGCCACGGACACGGCCCGCGCGCCTCGCCCGGCGCCTGATCATGGCCGGCTTCGTGCTGCCCGCGCTCCGGCCGCTGTATTCGGTGCAGGTGCGTGGCCGCGCGAACCTCGCGGGGCTCAAGGGCCCATGCCTCATCATCTCGAACCACAACATGCACCTGGACCAGGCGATGCTGCTGACGGCGATGCCCCACGGCTTCCGCCAGCGCGTGGCCATCGCCGCCGCCGCCAGCGACATCTTCGGCAACCGCTTCCGCGGCTTTTGGGCGAGCCTCCTGGGCAACGCCTTCCCCTTCGCCAAGGAAGGCAGCGGCGTCCGCGAAAGCCTCGAATACGTCGCCCGCATGCTCGACGACGGCTGGAACGTCCTCATCTTCCCCGAAGGCAAGCTCACGGTGATGGGCCCCACCCAGCGCTTCAAGAGCGGCACCGGCCTGCTCGCCGTCGAGACCGGCGTCCCCGTCCTGCCCATGCGCATCGATGTCCAGCGCCCGGGCTTCTACGAAGGCAAGTGGCTCCCGCATCCGCGTGCGCGCGTGCGCGTCAGCATCGGCCAGCCGGTCGTGTTCGAGCCCGGCACCAGCTACACCGACGCGACCGCCATCCTCGAACAGGCCGTGCGCGAGGCCTGAGCGTGCAGCCCGGCGCCATCCGCTTCCTCGATATCCTCACAACCGCGTCGGCCGTCGCGAACTATCTCGGTGTGGCCGATGTCACCCCCGCGCACGTCCGCGACGCCATCGCCATCCTCCGCGAAGAGAAAACCCTTGACGACCTCGGCCGGCCGCTTTCGCCGCTCGTCCGGCGGGCGCCTCCGGGGACGGCGGGCGGCGCCGACGCCCGTGTGCGCGAACTCGCCCAACGGTGGTACGCCGCTCTCGCCAGCGACCCCGCCGCCGAGCTCACCGGCGCGCAACTCGATGCGCTGACCGCCGAGCTGGACGCACTCGCCGCCGCCCCCTGACCCTACGCGCAGAGCCGCCGCACGACTTCGTACAGGACCTGCATCCCGAGACGCAGGTTCTCAAGGCTGATGCGCTCGTTGTGGCCGTGGATCCCGGCGAGGTCTTCCGGGTCCACCAGGCAGGGCATGAAGCCGTATGCGGGCACTCCCCGCAGCCGGTAGATGCGCGAATCGGTGAAGCCCGTCGTCAGCTCGGGGGCGAGGTGGGCGCCCTCCACGAGCTCCGTGATCACCTCGCGCACGACGCGCACGAACTCGCCATCGAACGGCGACCCGGCCCCTTCGTACAGCCGGTTCAGCACCCGCACGCTCACCCGATCGTCGTCGATCACAGCCTTCAATTCCGCGAGGAACGCCTCCGGCCGCACATCCGGGAGGAGCCGGCAGTCGAGCGTGGCCCGTGCCACCGCCGGGATGACGTTCACCTTGATGCCCGTCTCGACCGTCGTGAGCGAAATCGAATTCCCGAGGCGCGCCCGCAGTCCCGGCGCCCGTCCCGCGGCACGCAGCGCCCCGGTGTCGTCCATGGCCGGGGCGAAACCCGCCTTCGTCATCGCGTCCAGGTGCGCGCGCATGAGCGGGGTCATCCGCAGCTCCTGGTTCCAATTCGCCACCCGCGTCAGCGCCCGCACGAGATGCTCAGCGCAGTTGTCCGGGTGCGGCACCGAACCGTGGCCCGGGCGGCCCGTCACGGTCAGTTCGACCCAGACGGGAGACTTTTCGCTGACGGCCACCTGGAAGACGTAGCCCGCGCCGTCCTTCTGCGAAAGGCCGTACGCCCCTTCGTTGATCACGAGGTCGCTCGTCAGCCAGTCGGGGCGGTGCTCGGCCAGCCACGACACGCCGAAATCGCTCCCGGCCTCCTCGTCCGCCGCCGCGAGGAACGCGAGCCCGCGCCGCAACGGCACGCGCTGCCGCTTCAGGAGCACGAGCGTCATCAACTCGATGATGCCCATGCTCTTCATGTCGAGCGTGCCCCGGCCATAGAGGAACCCGTCGCGCACTTCGCCGCCGAACGGGTCCATGTCCCAGTACTGCCGCTCCACCGGCACCACGTCGGTGTGGTTCAGCAGCGTCACCACCCGTTCGGTAGGCCCGAGACGCGCGATCAGGTTCGAACGGCCGGGCGCGGACTCCGCCACTTCGAACGCCACGCCCTCCTTCGCCAGGATGCGCGCGAGGAAGTCGACCGCGATCGCTTCGTTCCCGGGCGGGTTCGAGGTGTCGATGCGCAGGTACTCGGCCAGTAGTTCCGTGGCTTCCCGGGCTGCCCCATCCCAATCGATGCTGTCGTTCACGCGCCCTCCCACGGACGCGGAGTGTATCCGCCCGGCATGGCTGGGGGCAGGCCCCGATGCGCCTGTAACCCTCACGAGCCGACATTCACAGCATGGAACTCCTTCTCGCGAGCGCCGGCACGCTCGGCGGCTTCGGCGCTGGCTGGCTGGCCGGCACCCGGCAGCACCTCCTCTACCGTCAGCCCGAATACCGGGCGGCGGCGGCCACCGGGCGGCGCGCGCTCGTTATTCGCTCCGGCCTCGGGATCGCCTGCGCGCTGGTGGCGGCCATCGCCCTTCGCCCCGGCCACTACGACACCGGCCCGGCGCTGCTGACGGCCGCGTTCGGGGCCATCCTCTGCGTGCTCGCCAGCACCGACTTCGAACGCCGCATCATCCCGAATCGTCTCTCGTACCCGGCGATGGCGGCGGCGCTCGCCTTGTGCTGGGCCTGGCCGGACCGCGATGTGGCATCGATCCTGCTCGGGGGCGGCATAGCGGTGGCCGGGGCGGGGCTCGTGTTCGCGCTCGGTGTCCTGCTGGGGAACGCCCTCGGCCTCGGCGATGTGAAGCTGGCCGTGCTCATCGGGTTGCTCACGGGCTGGCCCGCGTTCCTCCCCGCGATTGTTTTCGGCGTGGTGCTCGCGGCCGTGCCCTCGGCCTTCCTCATGCTCACGGGCCGCCGCAAGGCGTACTTCAGCTACGGGCCATACCTCGCGGCCGGTGCGCTCGCCGTGATCCTCTTCCCGGGGCCGTTCGTCTAGCGGTGAAGGCACCATCGTCCGCGCGCCCGCACCCCCGAGCCTGTACGCTGAAGGCGATGCCTTCGCCCCTGCACTCCACCGAACGCCAGCGCGACCGCGCCTTCCTCGTCGCCGCCGATATCCACGGCACGCTCCTGCCTGCCCGCGAGTCCCTCGACGAGCTCGCGGAACTGGCACGCACGGCCGGCGCCGAGGTCGTGGGCAGCACCAGCCAGCGCCTCGAACACCCGAACGTCGCGACCTACATCGGCAAGGGCAAGGTCGAGGAGGTCGTCGAGGAGACGAAGCGCCTGCGCGCCAACGTCGTCATCTTCGACGATGAGCTTTCGCCTTCGCAGCAGCGCAACCTGGAGCGCGCCCTCGGCACGAAGGTCATCGACCGCACCGCGCTCATCCTCGATATCTTCGCCACGCGCGCGCAGACGCGTGAGGGCCGCATGCAGGTCGCGCTCGCGCAGATGCAGTACCTGCTCCCCCGCCTCGCGGGCCAGTGGTCTCACCTCGAACGCATGGAAGGCGCCATCGGCACCCGTGGCCCGGGCGAGACCCAGATCGAGACGGATCGGCGGCTCATCCGTTCGCGCATCAGCCGGATCAAGCGCGACCTCGAGGACGTTCGCACGCAGCGCGCCCTTTACCGGCAGAACCGCCAGCGCAACAACATGCGCGTGGTCGCGCTCGTGGGCTACACCAACGCCGGGAAATCGACGCTCATGCGCGCGCTCTCCGGGGCCGACGTGCTCGCCGAGGACAAGCTCTTCGCCACCCTCGACCCGGTGACCCGCCGCCTCCGCCTCCCGACCGGCGAGACCGTCCTCCTGACGGACACCGTGGGCTTCATCCAGAAGCTCCCGCACGACCTCGTGGCGTCGTTTCGCGCCACGCTTGAGGAGCTTGAGGAGGCCGACCTTCTGCTCCACGTCATCGATATCGCCCACCCCAACGCCTTCGAACACACCCGCACCGTCGAGGACACGCTGGCCGAGCTGGGCGTGGGCACGAAGCCGGCCCTGCTCGTGCTCAACAAGGTCGACCTCGTGCGCGATGAAGACGGAGCGGCGGTCGAGACGTTCGACGAGGCGCGCGACGCGATCGTGTCGGCCGGGCTCCCACCCCCGAACGTCGTGCTCGTGGCCGCCGAGAAGCGCTGGGGCCTCGAAAACCTGCGCCAGCGCATCGCCGATGGCCTCGACGGCCTCATCGGACAGGCCGCCGCGGCGCCTGATGTCGTCGCCCGGCGGCATTCCCCGGAGCCCGGTCCGTTTGAACACGCCGTCCCGACGGGGTAGAACAACCGGATAATGGCCTCTTCGCCCGTTCCGCTTCCACATCCTGCCGGCCCGCTGGCCGGCTATCGCGTGCTCGATTTCTCCGACGAAAAGGGCCAGCTTTGTGCCCGCCTCCTCGGCGAACTCGGCGCTGACGTCATAAAGATCGAACCGCCCCGCGCCGGCGACCCTTCGCGCGCTCGCGGCCCCTTCTTCCGCGGCGAGGAGGGGATGGAGACGAGCCTCTGGTGGTGGGCGATGAACGCCGGCAAGAAGTCCATCACCTGCCAGCTCCAGCTCGCCGCCGGCCGCGAACTGGTCCACCGCCTCGCCGCCACCGCCGATATCGTCATCGAAACCTGCATGCCCCCCACCGCCGAGAGCCTCGGCCTGGACTATGCCACGCTCAGCGCCGTGAACCCGGGCATCATCGTCGTCAGCATCACCAACTTCGGTCAGACCGGGCCGTACCGCTCATGGCATGCCACCGATATCGTCGGCGCGGCCATGGGCGGGCTCATGTCCGTCACCGGCGACCCGGACCGCGGGCCCGTCCACATTCTCGCCCCGCAGGCCCTCACGCAGGCCAACATCCAGGCCGGCGTCGGCGCGATGACCGCGCTCTATGCCCGCGGCGTGAACGGCGGTGTGGGCCAGCATGTCGATGCTTCGATGCAGGAAGCCGTGGTCAATGCCCTCGATCACGCCTCACCGACCTGGGACATCTCCGGGTTCGACATGTTCGGCCCGGGTATTCGCCGCATCAACAACGGCCAGATCGGCGCGCGCTACCTGTTCCAGACGAAGGACGGCTGGGTCGCCGCCCTCCAGGTGGGCCACCTCATCGGTCCCGGTGCGAACGCCATCATCGATTGGCTGGCCGAGACCGGTGAGGCCAACGGACTCGATGCCCCCGAATGGCGCGAAAAGCTCACCGCCCTCGTTCCCCTCTCCGTCGAGGACCGCACGAAGGTCGAGGAGACGATGATCGCCTTCTGCCGGACCAGGCTGAAGGAAGACCTGGTGCGCGAAGCGCAGGCCCGGAACGCCGGCTGGGCGCCCGTCTTCAGCCCCGCCGATATCGCCGAAAGCAAGCAGCTCGCCGCCCGCGAGTACTACACGCGCGTGACCCACGAGGACCTCGGCGAGGCGTTCACCTATCCCGGGGCGCCCTTCAAGCTCAGCGCCACGCCCTGGATGCAGCGCGGCCGCGCCCCGCATCTCGGCGAACATAACGAAGACGTCTACGGCGAACTCCTCGGTCTCGAACCGGCCGAGCTCCGCCGCCTGCGCATGAAGATGGTGATCTGATGTCCGAAGCACTGAAGAAGCCGTTCGCCGGTCTCCGCGTCGCCGACTTCGCCTGGGTGGGCGTCGGGCCGCTCGTATCGAAGTACCTCGCCGACCACGGCGCCGAAGTCATTCGCATCGAATCGTCGACCTACCCGGAGACGCTGCGCCGCGTGGGTCCCTTCGTCAACGGCATCCCGGGCATCGACAACTCGGGGTACTACGCGAACTTTAATAGCTCGAAATACGGCGTCACGGTGAACCTCAAGCACCCGCGCGGGCCCGAGATCGCCCGCCGCCTGGTGGCGAAGTGCGACATCGTCACCGAGTCCTACACGCCGGGCATCATGGCGCGCTACGGGCTCGATTACGAGACGCTGAGCAAGGGACGCGAAGACCTGCTCATGATCTCCATGCCCCTCTACGGCCAGACTGGCCCGTGGGGCCCCTACATGGGCTATGGCCACGTCCTCCAGGCCGCGTCCGGCATCAACCACCTCACGGGCTGGCCCGAGGACCCGCCCATCGGCACCGGCATCGCTTATACCGACTTCCTCGTGCCGCATTTCGCCGCCATCGGCCTCATCGCCGCGCTCGACTACCGCCGGCGGACGGGCAAGGGCCAGTACATCGACTTCAGCCAGTTCGAAGCGGCCGTCCACGGCCTTGGGACGGCCATCCTCGATTGGACGGTGAACGGCCACAATCAGACGCGCATGGGAAATCACGACCTCGAGGCCGCGCCGCACAACTGCTACCGCGCCCAGGACGGCCGCTACGTCGTCATCGCCTGCGAAACGGAGAAGCACTGGGAGGCGCTCAAGGCCGCCCTCGGCCGGCCGGAGTGGTGCGACCTGGAGCGCATGCGGCGCCGCTGGACGCGTCATAACGAGCAGCGCGAAATCGACCGTCATCTCCAGTTCTGGCTCGACGACTACACGTATGACCCCCTTCGCCCGCCCCCGGACGAAGCACCCGAAGGTTCCGACGCGCCGCCCATCCGGCGCTTCACGACGGACGAGCTCGTCCTGCACTTCCAGTCGTTTGGCGTGGCCTGCGGCATCGTCCAAAAGCCCTCGGACCTGCGGAAGGACCCGCAGCTGACCCATCGCGGCCACTACCACTTCCTCGACCACCCGGTCATGGGCCACCGCTCCTACGATGGCCCGTCGTTCCGGCTGTCGAAGACCCCGGGCGGACCTTCGAAGCCCGCGCCCTGCCTCGGGGAGGACAACGAGCGCGTCTACCGCGAAATCGTGGGCCTTTCCGAGGAGGAGTTCATCGACCTGCTCGCGGACGGCGCTTTCGAATAGCCTCGAGGTCCGCGGCCGGCACGGATGCTCGAACGGCGCGAGTCACCTCGCGCCGTTTGGCTGCATCAGGGCTGAGCTGCTAACCGCCCGTGAGCGCCCACACCTTCCCGCCGGGGGCCGAGACCATCAGCTGGATCAGCTTCTCCGTGATGCGCGGCTCCAGGCCCTCCGTGTGGCCCTTGTCGAGGCGTACCACGTCCGCGATGACCCGGCCGTCGCGTGCACCGGGATAGAGCCACAGGCGCGCCGTGCCGGGCCGTGGCGAAAGGCCCCACGCCGGCGTCGAGCGCCCTTCGCGCGAGGCGTCGTGGACCTGGCCGGGCTGTTCGTCCACGATGTCGGGCTGCCGGACACGCGGCCCCGCGCCGTATTTCTCCGCCCACGGCGAACTCTCCGGGAGCGACACCATCTCGTGCTCGCCTGAGGCGAAGATGAACGAGATGTCGCAGCCCACCATCGCCGCGCGGCCGGGTCGCGGGCCGTTCCCCGTCGCGGGGGGTTGGGCCACGTTGCGGACCGGCGCGAAGAACGACGCCGGCAGCTCGATGGGCCCGATGCGCCCGCCCGAGAGGCTGAGCCAGCCATCCACCCGCTCCTGCCAGTAGGGCTGCTCCAGGAGCCTGTTCGAAGTCATCCCGCCCTGCGAATGGCCCACCAGCCAGAACGCCGCGATGTCCTGGCGCCCGAAGCGTGCGAAAACGTACTCGACCACGTTCCGCAGATGGTCGTCGTCGGCTTCGGCCACCCAGCGGCGTGATGGCTCCTTCGTGGCCGCCGACGGGGTCGCGATGACGAGGCGGTAACGGTCGGCGTACTCGAAGGCCGGGAAGTAGAGCCGTTGCCACGCCCCGACGGACCCGCCGCCGTGCAGGCTGAGCAGGAAGACGAGCGGCTCGCCGGGGCGCACATCCGAAGGCACGTCCAGGGTGAATTTCCGCCCGGTACGCTCATCGACGACGGTCTCGCTGTGCATCTCCGGCCCCCCAATCGTGGTCGCCGCCATCCTGATGCGTCGCGCGCGTTGGTGCTACCCCCGCGCACAAAAAAGGAGCCGCGCATCGCGCGGCCCCTTCCGGGTCCCGGGTTCGGCCGCCAGTTAACTGACGACGAGCTCGCCCTTCATCTCCGTCGGATGGAGGTCGCACTGGTAGTAGAACTTGCCCGCGGCCGGGGGAGTGAACTTCAGCGTCTCGGACTTCCCACCGTCGATGATCTCGCCCTCGGATTTGCCCGCCACGAGGATCGACCCGTTCTGCTTGTCGTAGAACGAGAGGTTGTGCTTGACCTTGCCCTTGTTGGCGAAGGTGACGCTGAACTCTTTGCCCGCCGTCGCCGTGAGGCTTGTCTTGTCGAACTTGTTGTCGGTGCCTGTGACGGTCGCTGCGCCGGCGGCATCACCGCCGGCAGCGGCGCCCGGTGCCGCGGCGCCGGCCTTCACTTCGAACGTGCCCTTCATCTCCGTCGGGTGGAGGTCGCACTGGAAGTAGTACGTGCCCGCCGCCGGCGTCTTGAAGCTCACCTTCTCGGTCGCGCCGCCGTCGATGATCCCGCCTTCCTTGATCACCGCGCCGCCGGCCGCCTGGTAGAAGCTGAGGTTGTGCTTCGCCTTGCCCTTGTTCGTGAAGTCGAAGGTGACGTCCGTCTCCGGGGGGGCCGTCAGCGTCGCCTTATCGAACTTGTTGTCGGTCGCGATCACCGCGTAGGGGTTCTCGACGGGTGCTTCGGTGCCGCCGTTGGCCACCACGACCGCGTCGTCCTGGAACAGCGTCAGGCCGGCGCCGATCATGAAGCCGCCCGCGATGAGCGCACCGAAGAGCGCACCTGCCGCGCCGAGGCCGAACTTGAAGGTGACATCCTTCGTGTCCCGCACGACTTCCATGTCGAACACCTGCACCGAGCCGGGGACGACCTGGCTCGAATGCCCCGTCACGACGTCCAGCAGCGTCTGGCGGGTGGCGTCGTAGCCCGCGAGCCCTTCGCGCGCCGACCACGTCGTTTCCGCGAGCGCCTGCACGGGACCAGACCCGGCCGGGCTCACGACCACGCGCAGGTCCTGGAAGCCATCGACATCGCGCAGGTCCGTCTTCTCGAGAGCCTGGATGACGCCGCCTTCGGCGCGCGCGGCCCCGAGTTCGCCCTCCGGGATCGCGAAGGTCAGCACCTGGGTGAAGCGCACCGGCCCTTCGGCGTGTCCGCCGTGGCCCGTTTCCGCCTTCCTTCGCATCCGCGAATCGTCGTAGGCCCAGCCGGCCGCCGCGACGAGCGCGCACACCACCGCGGCCCCGAGGATCGGCCCGGAGAAGTCGTTGTTCCGGTCACGCGACCACCAGATGAGCGCGAGGCCCACCACGAGCGCGGCGAGTCCGACGATGAGCGGCCACACGCTCGGGTCGGGCAGGTGTACCCCGGCCCCCTCTCCGTGGCCGCCATGTTCATTGTGCTGTGAGTCCATGCGGTGCGTCTCTCCTGTGTGTCCCGGGTCCCCTTAGCCGACGATGTACAGCGTCGTGAAGAGGGCGATCCACACAATATCGACAAAGTGCCAATAGAACGAGCACGCTTCCACCGCTTCGTGGTGTTCGGACGAGAATTGCCCTCCCAAACCGCGCACCATCACCACGAGCATGAAGATCACGCCCCCGGCGACGTGTGCCCCGTGGAAGCCCGTCAGCGTGTAGAAGGTCGTGCCGTAGATGGTATCGCCCGAGCCGAAGGGCAGCTGGCTGTAGTCGTACATCTGCATCGCGAGGAAGACGACGCCGAGCACGATGGAGGCGAAGAACCACCAGACCATCCCGGAGCGGTTCCCCTTCGCTATCTGCATCACGCCGAACTGGATCGTCACCGAGCTCAGGATCAGCAGGATGGTGGCGATGAAGGTCAGCGGGAATTCGAGGTGCAACTCGACGCCGCGTGCCACCTGCTCCGCCGTGAGCAGGCTCTCCGGCGGCCACTCGGGCGCGTCGGCCCGGGCGATGAAGTACGCCGCGAACAGGCCGCCGAAGAACATCACCTCCGACGCCAGGAACAGGATGAAGCCGAGCATGCCGTTGCTCAGCTGCTTCTTGTGAGGGACCGCCACGCCATACGCCGCCATTACGCCGATTCCTTCGTCCTTATTCGATCCCGGCTCGCTGCCCGAGCATGCCGCGTGCGGCCGCCCGGGCGGTGAGCCGTGCCGTCGTCAGTGCCCGCTCGGGGTCCCGTGCCGCAGGTCGAACAGCGGCCGTTCGGAGTGAACCTCCGGCAGTTCGTCGAAGTTGTGCACGGGCGGGGGCGAACTCGTGTACCACTCCAGCGTGTTCGCCTGCCAGGGGTCGTTCGGTTGGTCCGCCGGGCTCATGAACGCTTTCACCACCGCCATCAGGAACGGGATCATCGACACCGCGATGAGGAACGCCCCCGTGGTCGAGAGCATGTTCAGGAACTCCCAGTCCGTGTTGTTGTAGGTCGCGATGCGCCGCGGCATCCCATCGAGCCCCAGCAGGTGCATGGGGAAGAACGCCAGGTTGAAGCCGATGAACATCAGCACGAAGTGCCAGTTCCCCAGCGTGTCGTTCAGCCGCCGCCCGAAGATCTTCGGGAACCAGTAGTACAGCCCCGAGAACACCGCGAAGACGGAGCCGCCGAACAGCACGTAGTGGATGTGCGCGACCACGAAGTACGTGTCGTGGATGGCGAAGTCCACCGGCACGGCCGCCGAGAACGTCCCGTTGATGCCGCCGATGAGGAACATGCTCACGAAGCCCAGCGAGAACAACATCGGCGGCTCGAAGGTGATCGAACCCCGCCACAGCGTCGCCAGCCAGTTGAAGATCTTCACGCCCGTGGGCACGCCGATCATGAACGTCATGAACCCGAAGAACGGCTTCAGCACCGCGCCCGTCGTGAACATGTGGTGCGCCCACACGCTGAAGCCCAGCCCGCCGATGCCCAGCGTCGCGAAGACGAACGCCTTGTACCCGAAGAGCGGCTTCCGGCTGAATACCGGCAGCACTTCGGACACGATCCCCATCCCCGGCAGGATCATGATGTAGACCGCCGGGTGCGAATAGAACCAGAACACGTTCTGCCACAGCACCGCGTTCCCGCCGCCGCTGGGGTCGAAGAAGGAGCCCCCGAAGTTGCGGTCGATGTAGAGCATCGCGAGGGCCGAGGCCAGCACCGGCGTGGCGAGCAGCTGCAGGAGCGCCGTCACGAACACCGCCCAGCAAAAGATGGGCATGCGGAACATCGTCATCCCGGGCGCGCGCATCCGGAGCATCGTCACCAGGAAGTTCGCCGCGCCAATCGTCGAAGAGATGCCGAGCAGCACCACGGCGATGATCCAGAGGTCCATCCCCGTGCCCAGCGTCCGGGCCAGCGGGCTATACGCCGTCCACCCGGCCTGCGCCGACCCGCCGTCCACGAGGAAACCCGAGAACATCAGCAGCCCGGCCGGCGGCAAGAGCCAGAACGACAGCGCGTTGACCCGCGGGAACGCCATATCGGCCGCGCCGATCTGCAACGGCACCACGTAATTTCCGAAGGCCGCCCACACCGGGATGATGAAGAGGAAGAGCATCGCCGAGGCGTGCATCGTGAAGATCTGGTTGTACGTGTGGTTGTCGACGAAGTTGTTGTCGGCCACCGCCAGCTGCGTCCGCACGAGCAGGGCCAGCACACCCCCGACCGCGAAGAAGAACATCGTGAAGTACAGGTAGAGGATGCCCAGCTTCTTGTGGTCGACGGTCGTCAGCCATTCGAGGATGGCCGGCCGGCGCAATTCGCCCGGCCGTGGGACTGCGATGGTCGCCATGGCTTGCTCCTCCTCACGCCGCCGCCGCGGCGTCCTCCTCGTGCCCCGGCGTCACCGCCGGCCCGTTCGTGAAAACAGCGGCCCCTAGGGCCGCTGCGCCGATGCGTTCGCGCCCGCGGCAACCTGCCGCAGGTACTCGTCGAATTCGTTCCGCTCGACCACCTTGAGGGTGAAGCGCATGAGTGCGTGGTCGAGCCCGCAAAGCTCCGCGCACTGCCCCCGGAAGGTCCCGGTTTCGTTCGCCGTGACCGTGAAGCGGTTGTCGCGGCCCGGGATGACATCGAGCTTGTAAAGGAAGTCGCGCACGTAGAACGAGTGGATCACGTCGTTCGACTTGAGCGCGAACTCCACGGGTTCGCCCACCGGGATCACCAGTTCGGGCTCCTGCCCGGCCTTGCCGATGACGACCACCTGGCCTTCTGGCAGCGCTGCCGCACCCTCCGGCCGCCGTCCCAGGTCGTTCATGTTGTAGGTGAACTGCCACTGGTACTGGAAGCCCTGCACCTCGACCGTGAGGTTGGCATCGTCCTTGTCGTGCTCGACATCGACCAGCGTGATGAACGAGAACACGAACAGCACCAGAACGATGACGATCGGGATCGTCGTCCAGATGACCTCAAGCAGGTTGTTCCCGTGCGTCTGGGGCGGCAACGTGTCGTCGCGCTTGCGGTACCGGAAGAGCGCGAACACGAGCGCCGCCTCGACGGCAACGAAGACGACAACCGCGAGCGCGAGCACGAGAAGGTAGAGGTCGTGCATCGAATGCGCTTCGTCGGTGATGCCTTTCGGTTGGCCGCTCGCATCGGCGAGCGCGATGCCGGTCGTCGCCATGAGCGACAGCGCGGTGATGAGCGAAACGAACAGAGCGGCCCGGATCGGCCGTCGCCGAGCGGCGATGCGCATGTGCGTCCCTTCCCTGCTTCCACTACCGGCCATGGCCGAACGGCTACCGCACGGTGGCCATCCGCCCGTTTCGAGGGCGCGGCGTCGCACAGCAGTTATAGCCCCGGGCCGTCGAAGGCGTCAAGAAACGACAAATTTCGTTCATACAGTCCATTCCCGGTGAGGCTGGTCTCGCCCTCCCGGCCGCGTGGTGCGACACTCGCCACATGCCACGAATCCGGGTTCATCGGCGCCTTTTCGTGCTTTTTGCCGCCGCGTGCATGGCGCTCGTGCCGGGCCTCGCTTTCGCCCATGGGGGCGCCAACCCGGCACCGGGGCCTTCCACGCTCCTCACCGCATGGGAGTTCGACCCGCTGTTCCTCGTTCCGTTCGGCGGCGCTGCCTGGCTGTACTACGCCGGGGTTCGTCGCGTCGCGGCCACGCACCCGGCCTCGCCGATTCCGCGCCGCCGGGTCGTGTATTTCGTGCTCGGCATGTCCGCGATGGCGCTCGCGCTCATGTCGCCGCTCGCGACCTACGACGGCGACCTCTTCGCCGTGCACATGTGGCAGCACGTCACGCTGACGATGGTCGCGGCGCCGCTTCTTCTGCTCGGCGCGCCCATCACGCTCGCGCTGCGCGCCGCCTCGCCGAACGTGCGGCGCGGCATCCTCCTCCCGATTCTCCACAGCCGGCCGCTGAAGGTGCTCTCATTCCCGGTGCTGGCGTGGGTGCTATTCGCGGTCACGATGTGGTGGTCACACTTCACGCCGCTGTTCAACGCCGCGCTCGATAACGCCTGGCTGCACCGCATGGAGCACGGGTGGTACCTGGGCGCGGCGCTCCTCTTCTGGTGGCCTGTGCTCAACGCGGACCCCGGCCCGTGGCGCATGAACCACCCGACGCGCCTCCTCTACCTCTTCATGCAGATGCCCCAGAACGCGTTCCTCGCCAACGCCATCTACGAAGCCGGCACGGTGCGCTATCGCCACTACGCCGACCTGGTGCGCACCTGGGGCCCATCGCCACTGAAGGACCAGGAACTCGCGGGCATCACGATGTGGGTCGGCGGCGACCTGCTCTTCCTCGTCGCCATGGGATTCATCGCCTACGGCTGGGTGCAGCACGAAGAGCGCGCGGCCCGGCGCATCGACCGCCAGCTCGCGCGAGAAAAGGCCGCCCGCACGGCCGCGGCCGCCACCGCTCCCTCCGAAGGCCAGGGTCCGAACTCAGCGGTGGCGGGCGGCTGAACGGTTCCGGTCACTCCCGCCAGCGGCCCGTCCATTGCGGCTCGCGCTTCTCCGCGAACGCCCGCGGCCCCTCGATGTTGTCATCGCTGCGGCGGCGGCGCGTCTCCCATTCGTAGTTCGCCACGCCGGCTTCCTCAAGCGGCATGTTGAGTCCCACCATTGCCGCCTCTTTCGTCGCCCGCACCGAAAGCGGCGCGCAGCGGAGGATGTCGCGCACCCAGCCGTCGACGGCCGCATCGAGGTCCGGCAGCGCGACGACTTCGCTCACGAGGCCGAGTTCGTACGCCCGCCGCGCGGGGATGTGGCGGCCGGTGAGCATGTACCCCATGGCCGCCTTGAGGGGCGCCTGGCGCGGCATCCGGTGGACGCCCATCGCCCCCGCGATCAGCCCCCGGCGCGGTTCGGGCAGCCCGATTTCCGCGTGCTCGGCGATGACGATGATGTCGCACGCCATCGCCAGCTCCAGCCCGCCGCCGAGCGCATAGCCGTTCACGCGCGCCACGATCGGCTTGAACAGGTCATAACGGCTCGTCAGGCCTCCGAACCCGCTTGGTGGAAACCCGGCGGGCGGCCGTTCTTCGCGGGGCAGGCGCGACATCTCGGCCGTGAACTTGAGGTCGTTGCCGGCGCAAAACGAACGGTCGCCTTCGCCGGTGAGCACGGCCACCCAGCTCTCATCGTCCGCCGCGAAGTCGTCCCACACGCGCGCCAGTTCCTCATTCGCGTACACGTGCAGGGCGTTGAAGACTTCTGGCCTGGTGATGGTCACGTAGGCCACGTGGCCCTTCTTTTCGTAGCGGCAGAACTTCAGGTCGTCCACGCGATGCCTCGCCATTGGGATGGCGCGAATCCTACGCGCCGCACTCGCGCGTGCCACCCCTGCATTTCGCCGGGGGTGGACCGGTCAGGGGAGATTGAGCGTCTGGCCGATCTGGAGCCGCGTGCAGTTCGCATCGAGCCCGTTGAGCGCGATCAGCTTGCCCACATCCACCGCGTTCGCGCGCGCGATCGAGTCGCAGGTGTCGCCTGAGACCACCTTGTACGTCTTCCCGCTCGGTTTGGCCGTGGCGCTTCCGCCCACCACGGGTACGGTCGTCGGCGCCGAGGGAATGCGAAGCTGGTCGTCCACGTTCAGGTTCGAACAATCGGCGTTGATGCGTGTGTTCGCGCGCTGCAGGGCATCGACCGTGACGTTGAACTTCGCCGCGATCGTCGAGCACGTATCGCCCGCCACGACCTTGTACGTCTGTGCCCCCGTCCGCGTCGGCGTCGCGCCCGCATTCGTCCCGGGCTGCACGGTCGCCGTGGCGCCGCCCGAAGTGGAGACGGTGTCACCTTTGATCTGGTACAGCAGGGGATTCTGGATCGGGGTCGAACTGGCGACCTTCGCCGGGTCGGTGATGCGCGTACCGCCGCCCTGGTCGCCGTCGTCGCCTCCCCCGCCGCACGCTCCCGCCACGAACGCGACCATTCCGGTCGCGAACAGCAACCCGATCCCGAACGGCCGAAGGGGTACCCTCACGTTCGCCATGCTAGGAGCCCGCCTGCCCCTGAGCAACGCGCTTCCATGTCCGGGCGATGAGCGCGTAGGCGAGGTCGCCGCAGTCCTCCAGTGCTTTCGCATCGAGCGTGGCGAGCACATCGCCGGGTGTGTGGAACTCGCCGAGTTCGCTCGTCGTGACCGTGATCGCCGGGACGCCCGCCCTCTGGAAGCTCTGGTGGTCGCTGCCGAAGTTCGAGGGCCAGGTCGTGCGCGTCGCGGGGATGCCGATCTCCTTGCCGGTGCTTTCCGCCTGCTGCGCCAGGTCGGCACTGCCAATCACTTCGATCGTGCCCAGGCCGGTCATGTCGAGGTTGATCATGGCCTTCGGCAGGGCGTTCGCCGCACGCAGGGCCGAAACCATCGCGCCGCTCCCGTGGAGGCCCTCTTCCTCGCCCCCGAAAGCGGCGAAACAGAGCCCCGCATCGAGCCCGTCCGCGGCGAACGCGCGCGCGAGTTCGACCACCGTCGCGGTGCCACTGCCGTTATCGAGCGCGCCCGGGGCGCCCGGCACGGTGTCCAGGTGGCCGCCCACGAGCACCGAGCATGCCTGCCCCGCTTCTGGCCGTGCCAGCACGTTCACGGAGCGAATCGAGTTGGTCTGCTCCGCCGTCACGGTCACGCGCGTGCCTGCCCGGCCGGCCGCCCGCACCGGTTCCGCCGCCGCCATATCGACGAGCACGACCGGCATTTCGACCTTCTTCCCGAGATTGCCCTCCATCGGACTGCCCGCCGCGTTGAGGACGACCATCGCGATGGCGCCCGCGGCCTTCAGGCGGTCGTGCGTATCCCCGAAGACGAGCCCGCGTTCCACCACGGCAACCGCGCCCGTGAGCTTTTTCCCCGCGACCGCAGAATCCGAGCCGGTGCCCGCGTACACGGCCGGCCCGCTGACGGTCGCGAACCCGCTGCCGCTGAGCACGGTCGCTCCCGTGGGCGTACTCCCCAAATCGATGCTCGCCGTGGTCAGTTCGTGCGAGAAGCCGAACTCCGAGATCTCGACGCTGTAGCCGCTCGCCCGGAACGCGTTGGCGACGTACTCCGCGCCCTTTCGCTCGCCATCCGTCCCGGCCACACGCGGGCCGATGCCGGTGCTGAGCGCGCGGATGTGCTCGTAGGCGCGGGCGCCTTCGAACTCCGCCTTGCCCGCGGAAGGCGGCGCCGTGGGGATTGGATGCGCCGCGACGGTCGAAGTAGTGCCCGGGGTTTCGCCGGCCGAGGGCCCAACGGTGGGCCGCGTGCAGGCCGCGCACGCGATGGCGGCCAGGCCGAGGGCGGCGATCACGGCGCCGCGGAGCGGGGGAGGCGTCATTACCCCCACCGTAGCCGGGAGGCTGTCAAGCCGCCGAAAACTACCGCCGGAACCGGCGCTTCACGCGGTCCCACGGCTTCGCGTTCGAAGGTTCGTATTCGATCCAGCGGTCGCGCCAGTAATGCCCGCCGGCACCGCCGCCGTTGCCCGCGGCCGGCCGTGGACTGCGGAAGAACGACCACCCGAACGCGGAGAGGAACACGAGCACGCCCGCGAACGAGACCCAGATGAAGGCATCGAGGAAGCCGGAGAGCACAAGCCCCCCGATGACCAGGCCCGCGCCCGCCAGCAGGAGGTGCGCCGGCGTGATGTTCGTGCTCGTGCGCGCCGCGACCGGCTTCGGGGCGGCCGCCGCCGGCGCCTGCTTCCGGTCCTTGTGGGCAAGCATGGAAATCGGCTTCCGCGTTTCACGCGGCGCCTCTTCGTCGAGCTTCGCCAGGATCTCCTCGATCTCGCGTTCGATGCGATCAGCCATGCTTGCCTCGTCCCCTCACAGTAGAAGATCGCGCATCGCCCGTCGATTCCATAACCCCACCCTTGGACACTCCTTTACGTTGCTTCCTCGTGGCCGTCCGGGGCCGCGCCCGCGAGCCGCGCCACGAAGGGGTCGACGTTCATACCCCGCCGGCTGCCGGGCAACCCGTTCCAGGCATACCAGCGGGCCGCCGCGAACTCCCCGGCATCGATCCGCACGGGCGCGTGTTCGTCCACGGCCGCCGCGAACCAGAGCGAGACGTCGGTGTGGCGCGGCCCGGCGCCCACGGTGCGGGTGACGGTCAACAGCAGCGGGCCGCGCAGGTGCCCGCGAACATCCATCCCGAGCTCTTCCTCCGCCTCGCGCGCGGCGGTCGATTCCGCAGCTTCCCCCGGTTCAATGTGGCCGCCCGGGGGAAGCCAGAGCCCGGCCTTGCGGTGGTCCACCAGCAGCAGCGTCTCGCGGGCGAAGTCCACCGGCGCAACGTAGGCGACCAGGTGCACCGGCGGGTCGGCCGCTCCGCCTTCGCGCCAGATGCGCGCGCCCGAATCGATCCAGTCGAGCACGTACCGGAGGTCCGCCGCTTCCGCCGCGTCTCCGGGCGCCATCGCCGCGATCAGCGCCCGCGTCTCCGCACGCATGTGACTTCCTTCCGTCTGTCCCGGGAACGAACGAAGGGCCGGCGACGTCGCCGGCCCTTCTTGGAGCGTGTCCTTTGCCCGCGTTAGACGCGGTGGCACCAGACCCAGTGTTCCTTTTCCGCCGTGCCTACGTTGCGCCAGTCCGGGCGCCGCGTGCGGCACTCGTCGATGGCGATGGGGCAGCGCGTGTGGAACACGCACCCCGAAGGCGGGCGCAGCGGGCTCGGCACGTCGCCGAGCAGGATGATGCGCTCGCGCTTGCGCTCGATCTCCGGGTCCGGGATCGGCACCGCCGACATCAGCGCCTTCGTGTACGGGTGCAGCGGGTTCTCGAAAATCGAGTCCCGGTCCGTCAGTTCCATGATGTGCCCGAGGTACATCACGGCCACGCGGTCGCTGATGTGGCGAACGACCGAAAGGTCGTGCGCGATGAACAGGTAGGTCAGGTTGAACTGCGCCTGCAGGTCCTGGAGCAGGTTGATGATCTGCGCCTGGATCGAAACGTCCAGCGCCGAAACCGGCTCGTCGCAGACGATGAAGTCTGGCTGCACCGCGAGCGCGCGGGCGATGCCGATGCGCTGGCGCTGGCCGCCCGAGAACTCGTGCGGGAAGCGGTTCGCGAAGTACGGGTTCAGGCCGACGGTGGTGAGGAGCTCCTGGACCTTGTCCTTCTTCTCCTTGCCCGAAGCCAGCTTATGAATCGTGATGGGCTCGCTGATGATGCTGCCGACGGACATGCGCGGGTTCAGGCTCGCGTACGGGTCCTGGAAGATCATCTGCATCTTCCGGCGGAAGCGGCGCAGTTCGCCGCCCTTGATCTTGGTCAGGTCCGTTCCTTCGAACATGACCTTGCCCGCCGTGGGCCGGATGAGCTGGAGCACGGCCTTGCCGGTGGTGCTCTTGCCGCAGCCGGATTCGCCCACGAGACCGAGCGTTTCGCCGCGCTTGACCTGGAAGCTGATGCCGTCCACGGCCTTCACGTCGGCGACCTTCTTCTGGAAGATCAGGCCGGCCGAGACCGGGAAGAACATCTGCATGTCCTGGACATCGACGAGGGTCTCGCCGATGGTCCCGACGCGCTGGCGCGTCCCCGAACTACTAGCTTGCTGCGCCAACTGCGTCCTCCCTGTGCACCCGCTCCGATTCCCAGCACGCCGCGTAGTGTTCGTCGGCGACGAGCTTGAACGGAGGATATTCCTCCAGGCACTTTTCCACCCGCCACGAGCAGCGCGGGTAGAAGGGACACCCGGGCGGCAGGTGCGCCAGGTCGGGTGGGAGGCCCTCGATCGGCACGAGCTTCGCCTTGCGCGTCTCATCGAGGCGCGGGACGGAACGCAGCAGGCCCACCGAGTACGGGTGCTTCGGGTTCCGGTAGAGCTCCTCCGCCGAAGCCGTCTCGATCACCTTGCCGGCGTACATCACGTTCACGCGGTCTGCGTAGCGAGCCACGACGCCGAGGTTGTGGGTGATGATGATCACGGCCGTGCCGAACTCGCGGCTCAGCCGGTTCATGACTTCCAGGATCTGGGCCTGGATGGTCACGTCGAGGGCCGTCGTGGGCTCATCCGCGAGGAGCAGCTTCGGGTTGCAGCTCATCGCCATCGCGATCATCACGCGCTGGCGCATGCCG
>JADLBC010000041.1 GCA_020847985.1 Dehalococcoidia bacterium | reverse complement strand
TCCCGAGCCCCACGAAACGGGCCAAGACCACATCCCCCGACGTGCGCCGGGCCGTACTCGTCCGGCCTGCACCCGCCATCTCTGCTTAGATCGCGCGCCGCCGACCCCTTTTTCAGCACCCTGCTAGGAGCTAACAGCTATGGGACCGCGAAGCGGCACTCCGGGTGGGAGGGCCGCATGGGGTGTGCGCTCGCCAAGAGCTAACAGCTATGAGCCAACAGCTACTGGACGCCGAAGCGCCCCTCCCGGGTGGGAGGGGCACTTGGGCGTTGCGCTGCTAAGAGCCAGCTATTAGCTAGCAGCTGGCTAGTTGCCGACGACGAAGACGCAGCTGGTGGTGCCGCTGCCGCCGATATTGAGGGTGGCGACCTTCTTCGCGCCTTCGACCTGGTAGCCGCCGGCGGTGTTGGTCACCTGGCGGTAGGCATCGAGGACCTGGCGGACGCCGGTGCCGCCGACGGGGTGGCCGGTGCCGATGAGGCCGCCGCTGGGGTTGATCGGGAGCTTGCCATCGAGGTCGATGACGCCTTCTTCGATCGCCTGCCAGGACTTGCCGGGGGCGGTGAGGCCGAAGTGGTCGATGGCCATGTACTCGCTCGTGGTGAAGCAGTCATGGGTCTCGATGGCATCGATGCCCCAGATGTCGCTGACCTTGGCGCGGCCGAGGGCATCGACGATGGCCTGGCGGGTGTGGGGCAGGACGTACGGGTTGTCGCGGCTTTCGGCGACCTTGTCATCGAAGCCGATGGGGGCGGTGTGATGGCCCCACCCGAGGATCTGCGGGATCTTGTTGATATCGAGGCCGCGCGCCTTCGCGTACTTCTCCGCGTACCGCTTGGAGGCGAGGAAGATGCAGATGGCGCCATCGGTGACCTGGGAGCAGTCGCTGATCTTGATGCGGCCGCCGATGACCGAGTTGAAGCGGTCGGTGCTGTTGGCGTGCTCTTCGGTCATGTACCAGCCGCGCGTCTGGGCGAGGGGGTTCAGCTTGGCGTTGGCGTAGTTGATGGCGGAGATGCGGGCGAGGTGCTCGTCCTTGAGGCCGTAGCGCTTGTCGTACTCGTCGCCGAGGCGGCCGAAGAGCTTGGGGAAGGGGAAGGAGACGCCGGCGGCTTCGCGCTCGTACCAGGCGGCGGTGCCGAGGAAGTCGCCGCCGCGACCGGAATCGACGGTCTTCATCTGCTCGACGCCGACGACCATGGCGAGGTCGTAGCGGCCGGCTTCGATCTCGGCGGAGGCGGCGAGGATGGCGATCGAGCCGGAGGCGCAGGCGGCTTCGTGGCGGCCGGTGGGCAGGCCGCTGAAGGCGGGGTCGGTTTCGACGAGGAAGGCGCCGAGATGGCCCTGCATGGCGTAGAGCTCGGCGGCGAAGTTGCCGACGTGGCCGACTTCGACGTCCTGCGGGGGGATGCCGGTGGCTTCGAGGGCGCCCTGGACGACCTCGTTGAACATGGCGGAGATGTGCTTGTTCTCCTTCGTCCAGTTACGGGCGAAGTCGGTCTGGTAGCCGCCGAGAACGAAGATGGGCTCAGGCATGGTGGGATACTCCTGGGGACTTAGCCGGCGAGATACCGGCCGGGCGTGACGAACGGCAGGTTGAAGAGCGGCGTGGGTACATCGCCCCGAGCCGCCGCATCGAGCAGCGCCGGAACGGCCAGGTCGTAGCGCTTGAGCGCATCGATCGTCTTCTGGACACCGATGAGGTCGACAAGACCGCTGGCGGGGGCCCAGTTGAACCCGGAGGTCATGATGCGGTCGGCATCGGAGTAGGTGGCGACGACTTCGCCGGCGCCGGCGCGGTTGAGGGAGTAGGAGACGTAGCCGAGGATGACCTTGCGGGCGATATCGGCCTGGGGGCCCTCGGCGGCGATGAACTTCGCCATGGCCTCGCGATAGCGGCCGGCGCGGTTCAGGTACTTGATCTCCTCGACGAAGGGGATCTTGAGGGCGGGCTCCATGGGGTTGTACTTGAGGGTCGAGGGATCGAGCACCTCGGTGACGGCCTTGCCGTCGCGCGTCATGCGGACGTAGAAGCCGCCGGTGGCCGGGGTCTTATCGCCGAGATGGCCCTTTTCGATGAGTGCCTGCATGTAGGCGGGCATGGCGAAGGCGCCGGGGCATTCGTCGCTGACGTTGGCGGCGACGTTATCGACGATGGCCTTGTGGACGTCCCAGCCGACGAGGTCGACGGTGGCGAGGGGGGCCATGGCGCGGCCGGTATAAGGGCCGATGAGGGTGTCCATGAGTTGGACGCCGTGGGTCTCGGCCAGTTGGGCGACTTCGTTGAGGACCTTGAAGCCGATGCGGTTGCCGGCGAAGGCGGGCATATCGGCGCAAAGGACGACCTGGCGGCCGAAGCGGCGGGTGAGGATATCGCCGAGTTCGGCGACGACTGCACCGGGCATATCGGGATGAGGGATGACCTCGACACCCGTCATGACGTGGGGCGGGTTATAGAGGTGGATGCCGGCGAAATGCTTCTTGAAGCCATCGCTGCGGCCTTCGCACATGGCGACGATAGAGAGGCCGGAGGAGACGGTGGCGACGAGGGCATCCGCGGGGCGGACGGCATCGACCTTCGAGAAGATGTCCTTCTTGAGCGCCATGTCCTCGGCGAGGGCCTCGAAGATGAGGTCCGTGCCGTCCATGAGGCTCGGGAGGTCGTCGTAGGTGGCGCAATCGACGCCATTGGTGACGACCTCGGACTTGGTGATGCCCTGCATCTGGGCGAGGGCGGCCTCCGCCTTGGACTTATCGCGGGCGACCAGGGTTACCTGGCAGCCGCCTGCCGCGAACAGGGCGGCGGAACCCGCACCCATTGCACCGTTTGCGCCGAGCACCACGACCTTCTTCAGGCGCAGCGCCGGCAGAGCTTCCGTGGTCACCACGCAGCCTCCCGACCCTCAGTTGAAGTCATAGGCAGCCACTATAACTTAGCCTTGAGGCATCGCGAAAGGCGCTGAAGTGACGAAAGGAAAGCTGGAGCTGGAATCAAATCAGATTCAAATTGACGTGAATCGGGTGACATAGCGCGCGGCGGCGAAACGGTGGCGTTTCGCGGGCCGGGGGGCGCGTTCCAGGCCTCAGGAGCAGGTCGCGCCGCCCACGGCGATGCGCGTCGAGGCGGTCTTTATCGAGCCATCGGCGAAGAAGACGGTGAGGGAGACGGCCTGGCAGCCGGGCGTGCTCCAGGCGGTGTCGTAGGTGGGGATGCCGCGCTTGGTGCCGCCGCTGCCGCTCGAGGTCCATTCGTACGTGAAGGTGGGTGCGGCCGTGCCGAAGCCCGCGGTGAACCTGACGGGCTGGCCGGTGTTGGCGCTCTGGGGGCCGGAGATGCTCACCGCGGGCGGCGGTGTTGGCGTGGCCGGGGCCTCTGTCGGGGTGGGTGCGGGCGTGGGCGTGTCCTCGGGGGTGGGGGTGGCCGGCGGGCGCGTGGGGGTGGGCTGGTTGGTTTGCGGCGTGGGCGTGGCCGCGAGCGGTGTGGCTGTGGGTGCGACGGTGCTGGCGGGCGCGGGCGTCACCGTCGGCGATGGCGGCGGCGGCGTCTGCGGTGCGACCACGAGCGTCGGCGCGGCCGCCGTGGGGCTGTTCGCACGGGTGCTCGTGGGCGTGGCCTGCGTGCCGGCGACGTTCGACACCGGCGTGCGCGGGATGGAGGACTGCGTCTGGCCGTCATCGGCGCCGAGGACGCGGAGGCCCACGACCACGAGCGCGGCCCAGCCGGCGACCATCGCGCCGCCGACGATGGCGTAGGTCTTGAGCTTCGAACGGCCGGGCGCGGCGGCGGGCTTGAGGTAGCCGGTGCGTTCGGCGAAGGCGAAGAGGGCGGCGTGGAAGGCGGCCGGCTGCTCGAGGTTCGCGGCGTGGCCGGCGTTTTCGAGCGTGACCACTTCGACATCGGCCTTGCGGATGCGCGCGACGAGGCCGGGGGCGTTGTGCACGAAATCGGGGTCGCGGTCGCCGACGACAACGAGCGTGGGGACGGCGAGGTCGCCCAGGCGCTCGTAGGCGTTGACGGCGACGACGAGGGATTCGGCGGTGCCCGCCACGCCCTCGGCGGTGAGGCGGTCGAAATCGCGGGTGAGGGCTTCGCGCGCGGGCACGGGGAGGCGCTGGCTGCGAGCGGGGTAGAGGCGCGAATCACGGAGGAAGCTGGTGCCTTCGGCGCGGAGGCGGGCGGCCATGTTCGTGAGGTTGGCCTGCGACTGTTCGCGCCACTGCGGCGTGCCGGCGGCGGAATTCGAATTGATGACGACCAGGCCGGCGACGCGGTCGGGGTAGTCGAGCGCGACGCGCAGCGCGAGGGCGCCGCCGAGGGAGTGCCCGCAGAGCAGGACCTGCTCGTAATCGAGTTCGTCCATGAGGTCGACGATGCGCTCGACGGCCGGGCCCGGGGCGTAGGGATCAGAGGCGGTGGGAGCATCGGATTCGCCGTGCCCGAGGAGGTCCACGGTGACGACGGTGAAGCGCTCGCGGAGGGCGGGGATATTGGTGAGGAAGGAAGCGTTGCTGGCGGTGAACCCGTGCAGGAGAAAGAGCGGCGGTGCACCGTTGGGGTGTTTGTGGACGGTGTACCCAATCCGCTCTCCGGGGGCGCCGAGGAGTGGCATGGAAGGGACTGTAGGGGCGGTTGCTCCTGTGGGAAAGAGCGATTTGTGAAGGAGTTCGCACCATTCGGCGATGGGCTCAGGCGGCCTCGGCGGCCTCGGCGGCGAGAGCGGCGATATCGCGCAGGCCGTACGGTTTGGCGAGCACGCGGAGGGCGTATTCGCGGCGCAGGGTTTCGACCCCGGGTTCGGTGGTGGCGCCGGTAGCGATGACCATGCGCGAGAGCAGCCGCGGCCGCACGCCCTTCAGGGCGCGCACCACATCGGCGGCGGTTTCGGCACAGAGCCGGAAATCGCAGAGCACGACATCGAAATCCTCGGCGGCGGCGGCCGCGGCGGCGCCGGCCGAGTCGGGAGCGGTGACACAGCGGTGGCCCATGCTCGTGATCAGCCGTTCGCACACGCGCCGCACGTTCGGTTCGTCATCGACGACGAGGAAGGCGAGGCTGCGGGGCGTGATCGCGGCATGGGTCACGGGGGTGCGGGGGGCGTCGGTGGTGAGCGGCAGGGTGAGGGTGAAGCAGGCGCCCTGCCCGGGGGCCGTCGCGAGGTCGAGGCGGCCATCGAGCGAGGCGGCGATGGTGTAGGAGAGGCTCAGTCCGAGGCCGTTGCCGATGCCCGGGCGGGTGGTGAAGAACGGTTCGAAGACGCGCCGGGCGACCTCGGGGGGCAGGCCGGGGCCGTTGTCCTCGACGGCGAGGCGGGCGCCATCGGGGCCGGTGGCGCCGGAGATGCGGATGGCGGCGCCGGGACGGCCGCGAAGGGCGTGCTCGGCGTTCGTGACCAGGTTCAGGAGGATCTGCACGAGCTGGTGCTCGTTCGCCATGACGGGCGCGCTCACGCCGGCGAGGTCGATGGTGACGGTGATGCCATCGCGGGACCAGGCCGCGCGCTTGAGGCGCTCGACGTGGCCGACGACATCGTTGAGGTCGACGGCGGCACGCTCGGCGGCGCCGGGGCGGGCCATGAAGAGGAGGTCGCGAACAACGTCGCGGGCGCGTTCGGCCTCCTTGCGGATGACCTGGAGCTCTTCGCGGAAGCTGCCGGCGTCGGGGCTGGCGGCGAGGATTTCGGCGAAACCGAGGACGGCGGTGAGGGGGTTGTTCAGCTCATGGGCGACGCCACCGATGAGTTCGCCGAGGGCGACGAGGCGGGATGCCTGTTCGAGTTGCTGGCGGTGGCGGTCCTCGGTGTTCTCGCGTTCGACCTCGGCGGTGACATCGCTGCCGACGAGCATGAGCTTGAGGGGCGCGGGCAGGGGCACGATCTCCCAATCGATCCAGCGGGTGCCGGCGCCGCTGCCGAGGCTCGTGCGGGAGCGCGCGCCGGTGTGCGCCAGGAGCCCGCGCTCGAAGGCTTCGGCGACGGGTGCGGGGAGTGCGCGCTGGTAGTCGGCGACGGTGACGAGCGGGCTCCCGGACGCCTCTTCGAGGATGGCGGCGAGTTCGCGCCCGGCCTGATTCACGAACGAAACCTCGAGCCGGGCGGCATCGGCGGGATCGAGCCCGACGAGGATGACGGCCTCGGAGAGGGATTCGAGGGTGAGGTTGTAGATGCCGCGGTCACGTTCGGCGCGCGTGGCGGCGTCGGCCAGCTCGGCGCGATGGAGGATCTCGGCGCGTTCGCGGTGGACCTTGCTCGTGGCGTCGGTGGCGACGACGAGGATGGAGTAGCTCGGGTGGTCGAGCGGGATCGCTTCGAAGTCGAACCAGGTCTCTTCGCCATCGATATCGAAGCGGGCGCGGCGGCTGGAGGGGCGGCGTTCGGCGATGGCGGCGTGGATGACACCGGCGGCGTCGTCGTCCAGGTTCGGGAGGATGGCGGGCAGGGTATCGCCGAAGCGGCGGAGCGCGGCCGCAAGGCGCTGGCCATGGCCGTTCCAGAACACGGGCCGGTGTTCGTGGTCGAAGACGAGGACGGCCTCGGAGAGCGAACGGACGATGGTGTCGTAGAGGACGCGTTCGTAGGCGGTGCGGTCGGCGTCGCGGGTGCGGGCCATGGCGGCGCCGAGAATGCCGGCGATGGTGCGCAGGAGTTCGAGCTCGCGTTCGCCCCAGCCCCAGCCGGGAACGGTGGAAGCGACCGCGACGAGGCCCACGGCATCGCCGCCCACGCGGGCGACGGTGAGGCTGTAGGCGTGGGCGTGGAGGGTCCGGAATTCGCTGTTCTCGGGGAAGATGCGCTGGTCGACTTCGTCCACGGAGAACTGGCCGTCGCCATCGATGATCTGGCGGATGGAGCGGCGAATGGGCTCGCGAAGGAGGTCACCGGTGAGGGTGAGCCAGGCGAGTTCGCCGCCTTCGATGTGCGCCCAGGTGACGATCGGGCCGGGGACGACGGCGGCGACGGCGCTGGCGAGGCGGCGAACGAGGCGCGCGGAATCGCGTTCGTTGGCGGCGGCGGAAGTCACGCGGGCGAGGGCGCGCTGCTCGGCGGCTTCGCGGAGGGCACGGCTGGTGGCGCGGGCGTTGGCCATCACCGGTCCGAGGATGCGGGCGACGACGTGCAGGAGGTTCAGGGTCTCATCGTCCCAGGCGAACGCGCGGTCGCGAGAGCCGACGAAAAGGGCGCCAACGATTTCGCCGCCGGCGGAAGCGGTGGTGAGGGAGGAGGCGTGAATGCCGCCGCCTTCGATGCCGGCCAGGGTATCGAGTTCGGCGAGCGGGAAGGCCGGCCCCGCGAGCTGGCCAAGCTGGAGGGCTTCGGCGAGGAACGGATTGATGCGCACGCGCAGGGGGGCGGCGAAATCGGTGCCCTGGAAGGTGATAGCGCCGCTCTCGACGAAGCCGAACGAGGTCACGACCCCGGGCACGAAGGCGGCGAGACGCTCATTGAGCACGGCGATGGCACGCCCGGCGTCCTGCTCGGCGGCGGCGGCGGCGGTGACATCGCTGATGATGCGCTGCTCCTCGGCCTCGCGCTGGGAGCGTTCGAGCGCGCGGCGGGCGATGGCGACACGGGAGATGAAGGCGCCGAGCACCTCGAGGAAGTTACGAACGCCGGCGTCGATCGCGTCTTCGTTCGCGAAGCCGGCACTGAGGACGCCGATCACGCGGTCGTCTTCGGAGAGGGGGACGGCGATGGCCTGGACGGCCCCCTGGGCGGCGAGGGCGCGCACGGCCCACGAACGGCGATTCGCGACGCCGTGCACGAGGAGCCGGCCGGGGCGAAGGAGATGGAGCCCGGCCTGGCGCGCCGTGATCACGCGTTCGCGGACCAGGCCGCCGGCGGCGCCGATGGCACGGCAGGAATCGCCGCGTTCAAGGAGGACGACATTGAGTTGCGAACAGCCGATGGCCTCGGCGCAAAGGGCTTCGACTTCGGCCCAGTGCGAGGCGAGGGGCGCGTTGCCGCTGAGCAGGAGCGCGGCCCGGCTGAGGGCCTCGTGGCGGCGCGCGGACTGGCTCGCGGCGGCGACTTCGCGGTCGCGAACGATGACGCGGGCGAGGATGCCGGCGGCATAGGTGAGCAGGTGGAGGCGGCGGGCATCAAACGTCCCCGGTTCGCGGCCGCCGGCGGTGAGCATGCCAAGGAGTTCGCCCTCGTGGCGCAGCGGCACGGTCGCGCATTCGACCAGGCCCATGCGGGCGCGCGCGCGAACGGCGGGAATGGGCGATTCGCGCGGGTCGTAGACGACGGGTGTTTCGCGATCGAAGGCATCGGCGCCGATTTCGCCGGGTGCGAAGAGGCCGAACTGGACGGTGCCATCGGCGAAGCTGCTCATGCCGCGGTAGCGGCCATCGCGGTCGCGCAGAAGGAGGCCGGCGTAGGCGCAATCGAGGGCACGGAGGAGGATGGGGTAGAGGCGGCGCCAGGCGTTCTCGGGGTCCTGGCCGGAATCCGAGGTGGTGGCGAGCTCGGCCAGGGCCTGCTGGCAGCGGCGCTCGTCCTCTTCGTCGCGCAGGTGGCGTTGGGCGAGGACGCTTTCGCCCACGAGGGTGCCCGCGAGGTCGAGGGTGACGAGGTCGGCGTCGCTGAAGGGGTGGCCGGCGGGGCGCCCGGCGGCGAGGATGCCCAGGGGCACGCCCTGGATGCTCACGGGAGCGGCGGCGATGTGGCCGATGCCCGCGCCGGCGAGCACCTGGCAGAGGCCGGGGACGGGGACGGCATCGACCGGCCAGGCCCGGGCCGTGCCGTTCGCGGCGAGCCCTTCGGCCCAGGAGCCCAGTGTGTCCAGGGGGAGTGCGCCGACGACGGCGGTCGTAAGCGGGCCGTGGGTACCGGCTTCGACGCCGCCGCGCTGGCCGAGCACGACGACGGCGGTGAAGGTGGCACCGGTGGCGAGGGCAGCGCGCGCGGCGATGGCATCGAGGCCGGGCGCGGCATCGCCGGGCTGAAGCAGGATGGCGAGCTGGTTCAGCTGGCGGACACGCGCGGCCTCGGCGGCGGCGGGGCCGGCAAGGTCGGGCGCGGGATCGGAACCGGTGCTTGATTCCATTTGTCGCATTACCCACTTCAATCATCAGACGACGGGTAGCGCGGCCTAGTAGGCAAATCCCTGAGCGGGAGGGTGAAGTTGGTGGACGTGGGCACGTGGCGAAGCTTCGGCCTACACTCGAAGCCAATGAGCCCGGAATCCAGGACCTTTACCTCGCAGCGTTTGCAACTGCACTTTCTTGTCTGGGGCGACGAGAGTAACCCGCCCCTGCTCCTCATCCACGGCACGCGCGACCACGCGTGGTCGTGGCGGCGGACGGCGGAGGCGCTCGCGGACCGCTACTGCGTCTATGCGCCCGACCTGCGCGGCCACGGCGACTCGGGGTGGGCGACGGGTGGGGAGTATTCGATCATCGATTACGCGCTCGACCTGCACGCGCTGGGCGAGGCGATCGGGCGTGCGCCGTACACGATCGTGGCGCATTCGCTCGGCGGGGGCGTGGCGCTGCAGTACGCCGGGGCGTTCCCGGAGAAGGTTTCACGCATCATCACGATCGAGGGGCTGGGGCGGCATCTCTGGGACCGGCGCGAAGCGCGGCCGGCGCACGAGCGGATGCGGCGCTGGGTGGAAAGCATGCGCGAGCTGGAACAGCGCCAGCCGCGGGTGTACGAGACGCTGGAAGCCGCCGAGGAGCGGATGCGCGAGGCAAACGGGCACCTGACGCCGGAGCTTGCGCGTGAACTGACCGAGCACGGGGTTCGCCGCGTGGAGGGCGGCTTCGCCTGGAAGTACGACAATTTTACGCGTTCGGGTTCGCCGTACGAGTTCAATATGGAGGACGCGCGCGACCTCTGGAACCAGGTGCGCTGCCCGATCCTCATCCTCTTCGGTGAGGAATCGTTCGGGAGGCGCATGGGGAACGTGGACCTGAGCGCGTTCCACGACTACCGGTCGGTACGCGTGGAGAAAGCGGGGCATTGGGTGCATCACGACCAGTTCGAGGTATTCATGTCGCACGTCGACCGGTTCCTGGCCGAATGAGGGCGCGGTGGCTGGCGCTGGCGGCGGCGTTCACGGCGATGGCGCTCATCGCGGCGGCGTGCGGCGGCGATGACGACGGCGGCGGCGAGACCGCCACGGCGGCGAGCGGCGCGACGGTCGCGAGCGGGACGGCATCGCCGGGGGCGAAGGCGAGCGCATCGCCCGTGACGGTGGGTGAGGCGATCGCGCGGATGAAAGCGTTCGAACCGGCCGCGGGGCTGGCGGATGGCGCCGCGCTGGGGAAGAAGGATTCGAAGGTCGTGCTCGGCGTGTTCGAGGACTTCCAGTGCCCGGTCTGCCTCGCGTTCACGCTGCTGAACGAGCCGGTGATCATGGACGAGTACGTGCAGACGGGGAAGATCCGGTTCGAGTTCCTGCACATGCCGATCCTTGGGCCGGAATCGGCGAACGCGGCGATAGGCGGCGTGTGCGCGGCGCAGCAGAACAAGTTCTGGCCGTACCACAAGAAGCTCTTCGTGACGCAGGCCGAGGCGGGGCAGCTTTCGGAAGAGAAGCTGAACGTGGGCCGCTTCACCCCCGAGAACCTGAAGAAGTACGCGGGCGAGGCGGGACTCGACGCCACCGCTTTCGAAACATGCCTGAAGGGCGACGGGGCCGCGGCGGAGGCGACGAATCAGCTGCGGCAGGCGCGCGACCTCGGGGTGCGCGGAACGCCGACGTTCGTGCTTAACGGCAAGGTGCTTTCGCCGACGCCCCCTGATGCGGCGGCCTGGCGGAAGGTGCTGGACGAGGCGCTGGCGAAGTAGCCCGGCCTACCCGGCGGCGATCTCGGGCACGACCACGATGTAGGGCCGCGCGGGCGGGCCTGGCTCGATGGGCTTCGATGCCCCGGGTTCGCAGCGGGCGCCATCGACGGGCGCGGCGAGCGTCAGCAGGTAGGCGTTCACGACCGAATCGACGCACGCGTTGCCCTGCCCGTAGATGGTGTGGCCTTCCCCGACGTGGGTGAGGAGGACGCCGGTCGCGAGCTGTTTGGCGTGGGCCACGCCCTCGGCGTAGGGGGTGGCCGGGTCGTTCGTGGTGGCGATGACGAGGATGGGTGGAGCGCCTTCGGCGCGCGGCGGGGTAAGCGGGTCGGAGGGCGCGGCCCAGGTCGCGCAGGGAAGCGCGCTCTGGAGCAGGTTCGGGGCGCCGAACACCGGCGCGGAGGCGCGCGCGAGAGCGGCAGGTGCGCGGAAGCCGGCGGGCGAGGACGGCCAGGCGTAATCGACACAGCTCACGGCGATGTAGACGTCGTTCGAGCCGGGATAGGAGCCGTCGGGTTCGCGCTGGAGATAGGCATCGGCCATGTAGAGCAGCAGCGCGCCATTGCCGCCGAGCGCGTTCGTGATGGCGGCCGACAGCGTCGGCCAGTAGGAGCGCGAATAGAGGCCGAAGCTAATGCCCAGGTTCGCCTCGCCGGGCCCGAGCGGGCGATCGCCGGAAGGCACGGCGATGGGTGCGGTTTCGACGGCGGCGAGGAGGGCATCGAGGCCGCCGCGGGCGCTGCCGTTGCGGGCGAACGGGCAGGCGGCGCCGCAGTTCGCAAGGAACGCGCTGAGGGCGCCTTCGAACCCGATCGATTGGCGGCGGAGCTGCTCATCGCCGGTGACGGAGAAGAAGTCGTAGGCGCCATCGAGGACCATCGCGCGCAGGCGGTTCGGGAACATATCGGCGTAGACAGCGCCGAGCGTGGTGCCGTAGGAGTAGCCCAGGTAGGAGATGGTCTCTTCGCCGAGGGCGATGCGCACACGGTCCATGTCGCGGGCGGCGTTGCGGGTGCCGAGATAGGGGAGCAGGGCGCCGTGGTTTGCGGCGCATTCGTTCGCGAAGCTGGCGGCGACGTGCTCCAGCGCGGTCCATTCGGCCTCGGTATCGGGCGAGGGGTCGGCGGCGAAATAGGCGGTCATGCCGCTGTGGCAGCTGATGGGTGTGCTGCGGCCCACGCCGCGCGGGTCGAACCCCACAAGGTCGAAGCGGGCGCGCACGGAGGCGGAAACGCTGTTGTGTTCGACGAGGTCGATGGCGGATCCGCCGGGACCGCCGGGATTCATGAGCAGGACGCCGATGCGGGCGGCGGGGTTCGCCGCCGGGCGCCGCACGAGACCGAGGGAGATGGTGGGGCCGCCCGGGTTGGCGTAATCGAGCGGGACGGCGAGGGTGGCGCACTGGAAGCCGCCATCGCAGGGCGTCCAGGCGAGGGCGATCGCGGTCTCGGGTTCGCCGAACGCGGCGGGGCGGGCGCCGGCCACGGCGGGCACGAGCGCGGCCGCGAGGGCGACGAGGAGAAGCAGCACCGGGAAACGTGGCATCGGCATGCCAATCGTGCACCGCGGAGCGGGTGAATGAAAGGAAAGAACCGGTGGAGCGCGGCGCGAACGTCGTGCGCGGGGGCATCTTGCCCGGGGACGAAGAAGCCCGGGACGGGCCCGGGCTTCATCTCCAAATTCCAAAGGGCGACGGCTACTCGTCGTCCGGTGCTTCGGGTTCCGGGCCGGGTTCGGCCTCGGATTCCTCGGCGGAGGCTTCGAGGCCGAGCGGCATCGTCTCGTTGAGGACGGCTTCGGAACGGCCGTTGCGAGCGGCGGCGCGGGCGGGGGCGGCCTTTTCATCCTGCATGAGGAAGACGGCAATGCTCGCGACCTGGTCGCCTTCGGCCACGCTCATGACGCTCACGCCCTGGGTATTGCGGCCGATGAGGCTGATGCTATCGACGCGGGTGCGGATGACGATGCCATCGCGCGAGACGAGCAGGAGCTGCTGGGCGGGGTCGACGACGCGGCAGGCGGCGACCTTGCCGGTGCGGTCGGTGATGTTGAGCGTCTTGACGCCCTGGCCGCCGCGGCCCTGGACGGGGTATTCGGTGATGGCGGTGCGCTTGCCGAAGCCGCGTTCGGAGATGATGAGGAGGTGGGCGCCATCGTCGACGGTATCGACGCCGACGACGTAGCCGCCATCGGGGAGCTTCATGCCGCGCACGCCGCCGGAGATGCGGCTGGCATCGCGCAGGTCATCGATCTTGAAGCGGATGGCCTGGCCCTCGCTGGAAACAAGGAGGACATTGGTCTCGTTGGTGGCGACGCGGGCGGCGATGAGCTGGTCGCCGTCGTCCAGGCGCATGGCGATTTTTCCGTTGCGGCGGACTTCGGCGAACTCGCTCAGCTTCGTCTTCTTGATCACGCCCTGGCGGGTGGCGAGGAGGATGAAGTCGCGGTCGTAGTCCTGGACGGCGAGGATGGTGGTGACGCGCTCGCCGGGGTCGACCTCGATGAGGTTGACGATCGGGAGGCCCTTGGCCTGCTTCTTGGCATCGGGCACGTCGTAGCCGCGGAGGTGGTAGACCTTGCCGCGGTCGGTGAAGAAGAGCAGGTTGTCGTGCGTATCGCAGACGACGAGCTTCATGACGGCGTCTTCTTCGCGGGTGGGTGCGCCGCGGGCGCCCTTGCCGCCGCGCTGCTGGACGCGGAAATCCTCGAGCGGGACGCGCTTGATGTAGTTCCGAATGGAGAGCGAGATGACGCTCTCCTGGTGGGCGACCAGGTCTTCTTCCTTGAAGTCCTCGGGGTCGGCTTCGACGATCTCGGTGCGGCGGGCATCGCCGTACTTCTTCTTCATCTCGACCATGTCGTCGCGGATGAGGAAGTCGATCTTGCGGGGGTTGGCGAGCAGGTCCTCGAGGTAGGCGATGCGCTCCTTGAGCTCGTTGAACTCGTCCAGGAGGTTCTGGCGTTCGAGCGCGGCGAGGCGGCGGAGCTGCATATCGAGGATGGCGCGGCCCTGGGCTTCGCTGAAGGTGAAGGGGTTGGCGGTGGTGAGGCGGCGGGTGAGCGCGGCGGCCGTGCCATCGGGGATGCGGGCGGCGACGACGAGCCCTTCGCCCTGGAGGAGTTCGAGGGCGTTGGAAGCGGATTCGGAGGCACGAATCGTGACGATCACGAGTTCGAGCATGTCGATCGCCTTGAGCAGGCCTTCGAGGATGTGGGCGCGTTCGCGGGCCTTTTCGAGCTGGTATTCGGTGCGGCGGCGAATGACGCGGCGGCGGTGTTCGATGTAGAGCTCGAGCGCCTTTTTGAGGCCGAGCCGGCGGGGCTGGCCATCGACGATCGCCATCATGTTGACGGCGAAGGTGGAGCGCATGGCGGTGTGCTTGTAGAGGAGGTTCTTGATCTGGGCGGCGGAGCCTTCGCGCTTGAGCTCGATGACGATGCGCATGCCGGTGCGGTCGGATTCGTCGCGGAGGTCGGCGATGCCGGGGATTTTGCCATCGCGCACGAGGTCGGCGATCTTCTCGATGAGGTTCGCCTTGTTCACCTGGTAGGGAAGCTCGGTGACGATGATCTGGGTGCGGCCGCGGCTGCTCTCCTCAAGCGAGGTGCGGGCGTGCATGGTGATGCGGCCGTGGCCTTCGCCATAGGCGAGGCGCACCTGTTCGCTGTTCTTGCCGACGAGGGCGATGCCGGCCGTGGGGAAGTCCGGGCCCTTCACGACCTGGAGGAGGTCATCGAGGGTGGATTCGGCGTTCTCGATGAGCATCGAGATGGCGTCGGCGATCTCGTTGAGGTGGTGCGGCGGGATGTTCGTCGCCATACCGACGGCGATGCCGGCCGAGCCGTTCAGGAGCAGGTTGGGGATGCGGGCGGGGAGCACGCGGGGCTGGGTGTAGCGGCCGTCGTAGTTCGGGTCGAAATCGACGGTGTTCTGGTCGATATCGGCGACGAGCTCCTCGGCGATGGGGGACATGCGGGCTTCGGTGTAGCGCATGGCGGCGGGCGGGTCGCCATCGACGGAGCCGAAGTTGCCCTGGCCATCGACGAGGGGATAGCGCAGGGAGAAGTCCTGGGCCATGCGGACGAGGGCTTCGTAGACGGGGCTATCGCCGTGGGGGTGGTAGCGGCCCATGACCTCGCCGACGATGCCGGCGGACTTGCGGTAGCCGGTGCCGGCGCGGGCGCCGCCATCGAACATGCCCCAGACAATCCGGCGCTGGACGGGCTTGAGACCGTCCTCGACGTACGGCAGGGCGCGAGAAACGATGACGCTCATGGCGTAGTCGAGATAGCTCGACCGCATTTCGTTCTCGATGATTGCCGGCCGGATGTTCCGGGTGGGTTCGAGTGAGGTCATACGAAGGCGGCTCCCAGTCTTGCGGCAGCGGGCGATACTGCTCACCAAATTGTACCAATTCGTCGCGTAGGAGCCATGCGGGGGAGCGGCTGATACACTTTTCGTATGGCGTTCACGGTCTCGGACCTGGGGGACTTTCTGAAGCTGCTGCGGGAGCACCCGGAGTGGCGGGCGGAGGTGCGCCGGGAGGTGCTGGGGGACGAGCTGCTCGCGCTCCCGGACCTCGTTCGCGAGAACAGCGAGGCGATCCGCGACCTGCAGGCGATCGTGCGCCAGAACAGCGTTGACATCCGCGATCTACGGGAGGTCGTGCAGGAGCATGGCCGCACGCTCGAACGCATCCTCGATGCGATCTCACGGCTCGAAGCATCGGTGCAGCAGCTGGTTACGCTGACCGGGCAGCACACGGGCGACATCAACGAGATGAAGTGGGCGCGGCTCGCTACCGGCCGTTTCGGGAAGCGCCTTCGCAGGCTGAAAGTGCGCACTGCCTCCGACCTGGAGCTGTTTGAAGCCGCCGATGATGCCGGGATCATCTCCGAGGTGGAGGCGCTGGCCGTGCGGCGGCTGGACCTCATCGTGGAGGGCGTCGAGGGGCGCGGGGCCGATGCCCGGCCGGCGATGCTCGCGGTCGAAATCTCGGCGAGCGTGGAGGCGGGCGATGTGGAGCGCGCGGCGATGCGCGCGGCCGTGCTGCGGCAGGTGGGATACAACGCCTATCCGGCGGTCGCGGGTGCGCGGATGGACGCGCGCGTGCGGTCGATCGCCGAAGGCAGCGGCGTCGAGGTGTTCCTGGAGAGCGAAGTCCTGGCGGGATAGGGCGGTTCCGCGGCGGCTACGAGAGTTTAGGGTCGAAAATACGCAATTAACTGAATCCCGGCCGGGAACGTTGAAAGAGGTGCGGATCTCCGTTGACCCAAATGTAAAGGGCGATGAAGATGCGACGGCAAGTCGCCGGGAAGTCGAGAGCCCGGCGGGCTCAGCATTGGTTCCGAAACGTTTGGCGGGGTGCGTTCAAAGGTCCTCTGGAGGACATCTTTGGCGTATCCGAGTGCTCGCTCCCGCATTCGAAGGATAAAGACGCCCGGGCTCGCGACAGCCGCGCGGCTCTCCGCGCTGGCGGGCGTGCTGCTGACGGCCATGCCCGCGGCGGCAGGCGTTTCCGCGCGCCCCGCGGCGGCGGCGAACTGTCCGATCATCAGCGGCTATGTCTATTACGACGTGAACAACAACGGCCTGCGCGACGCCGGCGAGCCGCCCATCCCGGGTAGCTCGATCGAGTTGCGCAAGGCGAACGGGCAGGTCGCGGGCTTCACGTATACCGATGGCAGCGGCTTCTATTCGTTCACGACGGACGCCTCGGCGAACACGCCGCAGCTGACGGTGACGCATTCGGCGACGTTCCCGCAGGCGGTCACCGACTGGACGGTGCAGCGCACGATCCCGCGCTTCGACACGACGCTCGGGACGCTGAAGGCGGTCGAACTGCACGGGCAGGCGTCGATCACGAGCGCGATCAAGGCGGAGAGCCTGGATAGCGCGCCTTCGACGATCACGGCCCAGGTGAGCGGCATCATCACCATCACCGGCCCGGGCGGGCAATCGGTGGCGGTTGCGCCGAACGCGCAGGCAGGCGCCTTCGATGCGGCGGCCTTCGATGGCAACAAGGATTTCGCGGGCCCCAGCGGCAAGGACTTCGGTTCGAGCACGGCGGCCGACAACAACACCGTCGTCATCAATGACCCGGCGGCGCTGGTGCCGTTCCTGGGCACGGGGAACCTCACGTTCACGGGCGATGTGGTCGCGACCTCGAAGGCGACGGGATCAGGGAACGTGGCGAGCCAGATCAACACGACGGCGGGCGGAGACCTGACGGTGACGTACCGCTACATCCAGTCTTCGTGCCTCACCGATGGGAATTACACCATCGTCCAGACGCAGCAGCCGCCGGGATACACCGATGGCCGCGAAACGCGGGGCAACGTCACACCGATCACGGGAAGCGACAAGAGCGACAGCATCAGCATCACGATCGCGAACGGAGATTCGACGCAGAACAACTTCGGCGAACTGCGTGCCGGGATCTCCGGGTATGTGTACTGGGACCAGGACAACGACGGTGTGAAGGACACTGGCGAACCGCCCATCCCGGGGACGACAGTGCTGCTGGCCTGCGTCGATTCGAGCGGCGCGAACGTAAACCGTTCGACGGTGACGAACAGCCTCGGGTACTACGAATTCACGGACCTGCTGGCCGGTCTCTGCGAACTGAATGAAATCCAGCCGGCGGCGTATCTCGATGGCAAGGACACCATCGGCACGCCGGGCGGGAGCACGGGGAACGACCGCTTCTTTAACATCCAGCTGCCGGCGGGCTTCTTCGGGGTGAACAACAACTTCGGAGAGATCCTGCCGACGAACTCGACGCCGCCAGTGACGTTCACGGGAACGCCGACGACGACACCCCCGGCGGGGACGCAGACGCCGTACCCGACATGCACGCCGGGCACTTCGGGCTGCCCGTATACACCGACGCCGCCTCCGCCGGGGACGTGCGTGCCGGGGACGGCGGGCTGCCCGCCGAGCGGCCAATGCACGCCCGGTGTGAACCAGAACTGCACGCCCGTGCCGCCGACACCGGCGGGGCACTGCACGCCCGGGACGGCGGGCTGCCCGCCGAGCGGCCAGTGCACACCAGGTTCGAGCCCGAACTGCACGCCCATCGCGGGGCAGACGATCCCGGCGAACACGGATGCGGGGAAGTCGCCATCGCCGGCGGGGGACAAGATTCCCGCGGCGCCGAACTCGGGCTCGGGCTTCCTCGATGGGGCGAAGAGCTTCAACACGATCATGATCGGGCTGGCTGTCTTCGCGGCCTCCGGCTGGCTGGCGTTCCTGGCGCTGGGCAAGCGGCGGCAGGGGGACGAGGAGCCAATCGAATAGGCCCACAGCCCACGGCATCACGGGAAAGCCCCGCGTCAATTGACGCGGGGCTTTGCATTTCTTTCGGGTGAGGGCCTTTTTGTAGTTGCGTTCGCAATCATCTCCGGGTAGTGTGTTACTTACGAAGTGTAGCCGCTCGACAGGGGCCGGCCGCGCCGAGAACACACAAGGGGAATCACCACCATGACCTGGCAACTCGACACCGCCCACAGCGGCATCCACTTCGGCGTGAAGCACATGCTTGTCGCCACCACCCGCGGCAGCTTCGGCGATTACACGGTCGATGCCGCGATCGACGAAGGCGACATCACCAAGTCCCACGCGACGGTGACCATCGACGCGGCGAGCATCGATACCGGCGACGATCGGCGCGACGGCCACCTGAAGAGCCCGGACTTCTTCGATGTGGCGCAGTTCCCGACGATCACGTTCACCTCAAAGCGGCTGGAGCCGAAGCGGGGCGGCGAATACCGCCTTATCGGCGACCTGACGATCAAGGGGATCACGCGCGAAGTCGAGCTTGAGGCGGAGGTCGCGGCCCCGACCACAGACCCCTTCGGGGCTGTGCGTGCCGGGATCTCGGCCGAGGGGAAGGTGAACCGCCGTGATTTCGGCCTCACGTGGAGCGCGCCGGTCGAGGCGGGCGGCATCGTCGTCGGGGACAGCGTGAAGCTGACCATCGACCTTGAGCTGAACAAGCAGAACTAGCTGTAGTGACCACGACCGTTGTCTACAGGCGAGAGGCCGGTGGGCGGTTGCCGATGGCAGTGTGGGGGCGGGCGAAGTTGTAGTCATCGAGGAAGGGCTGGAGGGCGGCCAGTCGTTCCTCGT
>JADLBC010000040.1 GCA_020847985.1 Dehalococcoidia bacterium | reverse complement strand
TCACCTCCACCAAGAAGGGCTCGATTACCTCGTTCCAGGCCATTTACGTGCCCGCCGACGACTACACCGACCCCGGCGTCGCCACCACCTTCGGCCACCTCGATGCCGTCGTCGCCCTCGAACGCTCCCTCGCCGAGCAGGCCCTCTTCCCCGCCATGGACCCGCTCTCCTCCTTCTCCCGCGCGCTCGAACCCCGCATCGTCGGCCAGGAGCACTACGACATCGCCCGCGGCGTCCAGGGCGTGCTTCAGCGCTACAAGGACCTCCAGGACATCATCGCCATCCTCGGCATCGATGAACTGAGCGACGACGACAAGCTCACCGTCGCCCGCGCCCGCAAGATCCAGCGCTTCCTCACCCAGCCCATGTTCGTCGCCGAGCAGTTCACCGGTACCCCCGGCCAGTACGTCCCCATCCGCGATACCATCCGCGGCTTCCAGGAGATCCTCGAAGGCAAGCACGACGGTCTGCCCGAGCAGGCCTTCTACATGGTCGGCAACATCGACACCGCCGTCGAAAAGGGCCGCACCCTGGCCGGAGGCTAACCACATGCCGCTGACGGTCGAAATCGTCACCGCGGAACGCATCGTTCGCACCGAACGCGGCGTCGATGTGCTCGTCGCGCCCGGCAGCGAAGGCCAGCTGGCCATCCTGCCCAAGCACGCCGCGCTCATGACTACTCTCCAGCCGGGCGAACTCCTGTTCCGCCGCGGCAACGAAGAAGAACCCTTCGCCGTGACCGGCGGCTTCATGGAGGTCCGCAACGACCGCGTGACCATCCTCGCCGATGCCGCCGAGCCCGCCGAAGAGATCGATATCGCCCGCGCCGAAGCCGCCCGCGCCCGTGCCGAGGAACGCCTTCGCCGCGGCCGCGAACAGGCCGCCCGCGACGTTGATATGGCCCGCGCCTCCGCGGCGCTGCAGCGTTCGCTGCTCCGCCTCCGCGTCGCCGACCGCCGCCGCCGGCGCACCGACGGCCGCCCACGCATGTAGTTCGCGCCCACCGCGCACCATCGCGAGCCCGCCCTCACCGGCGGGCTCGTTCGTTCCCCTTTCCCCCCGATCCGTGCCCGCCACCGAAAGCCCGGTATTGACGGAGGTTTCACGGTGGAACGCTCACCCCCCACCCCCTATCCTTGACGAAGCGCATGAAGTCGACGCTTCCCCGGGGCCCGCGGTACATCGTCCAGGGCGGTGCTGTCCTGCGTGGCGACGTGCCCATTTCCGGCGCCAAAAACCACGCCCTCGCCGCCATGTGCGCCTCCCTCCTCACCGAGGACGAAGTCATCCTCAACAACGTCCCCGAGATCAGCGATGCGCGCTCCCTCGCGCAGCTCCTGACCAACCTGGGCGCCGGCGTCGAATGGACCGCCCCGAACACCCTCCGCCTCGTCGGTGGCACCGTCGGCAAGGTCGAAACCCCCAGCGAACTCATCACCGAGAACCGCGCCTCCTTCCAGGTCATGGGCCCGCTGCTTGCCCGCCTCGGCCGCGCCTCGTCCGTGCCCCCCGGCGGCGACGTCATCGGCCAGCGCCCCCTGGATGTCCACCTCGGCGGCTTCCACTACATGGGCGCCAGCATCCGGCGCGAAGGCGAACGCTACGTCGTCGAAGCCCCCGAAGGCGGCCTTCGCGGCGCCCGCCTCTTCATGGACTACCCCTCCGTGTCCGGTACCCAGAACGTCGTCATGGCCGCCGCCCTCGCCCGCGGCCATAGCACCATCGTCAACGCCGCCACCGAGCCCGAAGTCCAGCACCTCTGCCACATGCTCAACGCCATGGGCGGCCACATCGAAGGCATCGGCACCCAGATGCTCGAAGTCGATGGCGTCGAACGCCTCCACGGCGCCACCATCGATATCATGCCCGACCGCATCGAAGCCGGGACCTTCGCCGTCGCCGCCGCCATGACCGCCGGCGACGTCCGCCTCAATGGCGCCCCCGTCGAAGTCATGGACGCCCTCTGGGCCAAGCTCCGCGACGCCGGCGCCACCGTCACCATCGAAGGCCCCGCCTGCGCCCGCATCGCCAGCGATGGCCACCTCCGCGGCGTCAATTTCCAGGCCCTCCCCTATCCCGGCCTCGCCACCGACCTCCACGCGCCCCTCGCCGCCATGCTCACACAGGCCCACGGCGTCTCCATCATCCACGAACGCGTTTTCGATAACCGCATGCTCTACGTCGGCGAACTCCGCAAGATGGGCGCCGAGATCGTCAGCACCGGCTCCTCCGCCATCGTCGTCGGCAAGGCCCAGCTCAATGGCGCCCACGTCCGCGCGCTCGATGTTCGCGCCGGCGCCGCCGTCCTCCTCGCCGCCCTCGTCGCCCACGGCGAAACCACCATCGACGACGTCTCCCACCTCGACCGCGGCTACGAAAAGCTCGCGGAGAAGCTGCGCGGCCTGGGCACCGCCATCGAGCGCCAATAATGGCCTTCGAATTCATGACCCCGAAGAAGGCGGGCATCGACCTCGGCACCGCCAACATCCTCGTGTACGTGAAGGGCCAGGGCATCGTCGTCAACGAGCCCTCCGTCGTCGCCCGCCACAATCGCGATAACGCCATCGTCGCCGTCGGCAACGAAGCCCGCGCCATGCAGGGCCGCACCCCCGGTTCCATCAGCGTCATCCGCCCCATGCGCGATGGCGTCATCGCCGATTACCTCACCACCGAAGCCATGCTCCGCTACTTCATCAGCCTCATCGCCGGGCGCTTCAACATCATCCGCCCCGAAGTCATGGTCACCGTGCCCGCCGGCGTCACCAGCGTCGAACAGCGCGCCGTGCGCGATGCCTCCGAGCAGGCCGGCGCCCGCAAGCCCGCGCACCTCGTCCCCGAACCGCTCGCCGCCGCCATCGGCGCGCAGATCCCCATCGGCAGCGCCCGCGGCAACATGGTCGTGAACGTCGGCGGCGGCCGCACCGAAGCCGCCGTCATCTCCCTCTATGGCATCGTCGTCAGCGAATCCGTGCGCATGGCCGGCGACCGCATCGATGAAGCCGTCATGGCCTACGTCCGCCGCCGCCACAATCTCGTCATCGGCGAAAAGACCGCCGAGGAGATCAAGATGGCCATCGGCAGCGCCCTCCCCATCGATGAGGGCCTGAGCACCCAGGTCCGCGGCCGCGACCAGCTCAGCGGCCTCCCCAAGACCATCACCCTCAACAGCGTCGAAGTCTCCCAGTCCATCCAGGATTGCCTCGGTACCATCGTCCAGACCGTCCGTGCCGTCCTCGAAAAGACCCCGCCCGAACTCGCCGCCGATGTCATCGACCGCGGCATCATGCTCACCGGCGGCGGAGCCCTCCTGCGCCACATGGACGAACTCCTCACCCAGGAAACCGGCGTTCCCTGCTATGTCGCCGATAACCCCCTCGAATGCGTCGCGATCGGCGCCGGCATCGCGCTCGACCACCTCGACGTCATCAAGCGCAGCCTCCCCACCGAGGAAGAGAACCTCATCGGCCTCTTCCCCACACCCGAGCGCTAAGCACCCGAATCGCCCGTCCGGTTCTGTCGAACACGTCACACGCTGCCGTGATAACGCACGATCATCTCCGCTAAGATTCCCCGGTGCGAAAGATCCTGTTCCCGCTTGCACTCGCCGCGCTGAGCCTCGCCGCCGCCTGTGGCGGTTCGGACAGCGACGCCGCCACGGGCACCGCCCCGCCGCCAGCCTCCACCGCGACGGCCGAGCCGGCCGTGACACCCGGCGCCGCCAGCGCCACCGCGGCTTCGGCATCCCCCGCGCCGCTCGCCACCGCGGTCGTCCTCAAACCCACCATCGAAGAGGCGCTCTCCTGCCGCGTCCCTCGCACCGGCCCATCCGGCCAGGCCGGCCAGGCCACCCCCGCGCTCCAGCGCCACGACCTCGATACGAAGCTCTTCCCCAACGCCATCTGCAACGACGGCTCCCCCGCAATACTCTTCTTCCGCCCCTACGAAGGCGAAGCCAACCGCGACAAATGGGTCATCGGCCTCGCCGGCGGCGGCGCCTGCGCCAGCCCCCAGGAGTGTGCCGACCGCTGGTGCGGCGTCGATACCAACTTCAACTCCGACAACATGAGCACCGATTTCGCCGGCAACGCGAGTGCCGCCGACGGTATCTTCGCCCGCCGTCCCGAGAACCCCTTCGCCAACTGGAACCACGTCTTCGTCCGCTACTGCTCGAGCGACATGTGGGCCGGGCGCGGCGCCTCGCTCAAGGTCTCCGCCACCGACCCGTCAACCGGCAAGCCCGTCGAATTCGCCATCGCCATGACCGGTTCCTACGTCATCGATGCCGCCCTCGCGACCCTCAAGCAGGGCCCCGGCATCGCCCCCCTCACCTACGTCCGCACCCGTACCACCATGCCCGACCTCGATAACGCCCGCGAAGTCGTATTCGCCGGCGGTTCGGCCGGCGGCCTCGGCATCATCAACAACCTCGATCGCGTCGCCTCCGGCCTGCGCAGCGGCCCGAACCCGCCCGTCGTGCGCGGGCTGATCGATTCCGCCACCCCACCGGACCACGCCGTCCTCGGCTGGGAGAAGAGCGCGGCCTGCATCGAAAGCGGCGTTTGCTCCCGCGACGCATGGCTGAAGGCGGCTGCCTCCCGCGATGCCGCCGGCCTCAACCGCCTCCTCGACCAGAGCTGTATCGAATGGCACGCCCGTAACCGGCCCGGCACCGAATGGGAGTGCATCGATACCACCCACGTCCTCCAGCACCACCTCACCACGCCGTACTTCGTGCGCATGGGCCTCACCGACAGGCTCATCTCAGCCGAGATGATCGACGGCGGCTTCACCTCCGCCGGCAAGCCGCTCACGCTCCTGGGCTTCGCCACCCTCGTCCATGACCTCCTCGAAGCCCTCCCCACGACGGTCGCCGCCGGCGAAGAACGCGCCGCCATCACCGTCGCGCCCGGCGTCTTCGCCCCCTCCTGCCCCGACCACTACACGATCTACGCGAACGAAACCGTCTACGACATCGCCGTCGGCGTGGGCGGTCGGCAGGCCACGTTCTTCGAAACCTGGAACAACTGGGTCGCCGGCAAAGGCCCAACCGTCGCCGTCAGCAGCGGCATTCGCACCGACAAGTGCCGCTGACGCGCGAACACGGCGCGCGAGGAAGCTACTTCGCGCCCGTGAGGTCCTGCCGCTTGATGTAGAAGGTCATGCTCTGCATCGCCAGCACCGGGTCGATGTTCCGCACCGCCACGTCCAGCGGCACGTGCGGCATCATCGGCGCGTAGTTCAGGATCGCCCGGATGCCCGCGTTTACCAGCCGGTCCACCACCTGCTGCGCCGCGTGCGCCGGCACCGCCACCACCCCGATATCGACCGGGTTCTGGCGCAGGAACGTGTCCAGCTCCTCCGAATCGCGAACCACCACCTCGTTCACGGTCGTGCCCACGGCCGCCGGGTCGCTATCGAACACCGCCACGATCTGGAAGCCCTGGGGCTCGAATCCCCCGTACTCCGCGATCGCCTGCCCGAGCCGGCCCACACCCACCAGCGCCACCTGCCACTTGCGGTCCAACCCCAGGATTTCGCGCAGCTTCGCCAGCAGCCCGAGCACGTTGTACCCGCGCCCCTGCTTCCCGAACCGTCCGAAGTACGAAAGGTCCTTCCGGATCTGCGCCGGCGTCACATCCAGCCGCTCCCCGAGCGTCTGCGAGCTGACCACCGTCTCGCCGTCCATCGCGAGCGCAGCCAGCGCCCGTGCATACACCGGCAACCGATTGATCACGACCTCTGGGATCTCGAGCGTCATCGTCACCCGCTACGGTTGTGAAATCCGTAACAACAGGGACTATAGATCCGCTGTTATGCGGCGGCAACGCTCCGGGACCCTCGTTCCACACTCTTCATCCCCGCGTCTTGACCGAAGGCCGCCAGGCACGTTTTCGAATCTGACTCGTTTCATCAAATCCCCCGCCGCGGCCACGTGCATCCGTTCTGGTTGACCGGCTTATCGGCACGTTCGACCATGAACGGTACTCACTTCCCGGAGCCTCCCCTTGGTCAACCTGCGCATTCCCGGCCCCACGCCCTGCCCCGAAGACGTCCTGCAGGCGGGCGCCGCCCAGATGATGAACCACCGCGGCCCTGAGTTCGCTCAGATCATCCGCCGCGTCACCGATGGCCTGAACTGGGTCTTCGGCACCAGCACCGACGTCCTCTCCATCACCACCTCCGGCACCGGTGGCCTCGAAACTGCCATCGTCAACACCCTGAGCCCCGGCGACAAAGTCCTCGCCTGCTCCATCGGTTCCTTCGGCGACCGCCTCCGCAGCATCGCGAAGACCTACGGCGCCGAGATCGAAAGCTACGCCGTCGAATGGGGCGAAGCCCTCGACCCCGCCGAGATCGCCCGCCGCCTCGATGCCGGCGCCGACATCAAGGCCGTCCTCGTCACCCACAACGAAACCTCGACCGGCGTCACCAACCCCCTCGAAGCCATTGCGAAGGAAGTCCGCGCGCGCGACCGCCTCATCATCGTCGATGCCGTCAGCTCCATGAGCTCCGTCCCCTGCCCGGCCGAGCGCTGGGGCCTCGATGTCGTCGTCAGCGGCTCCCAGAAGGGCTGGATGGTGCCCCCCGGCCTCGCCTTCGTCTGGCTGAGCGAACGCGCCTGGGCCGCCAACGCCGAGGCGAAAATGCCCCGCTTCTACTTCGATGCCGCGAAGACCCGCGACTCCCTTGAGAAGCTCCAGAACCCCTGGACCCCCGCCATGTCCATCTACTACTCCATGGACAAGGCGTTCGAGCTCATGCGCGCTGAAGGCCTCGAAGGCATCTTCACCCGCCACGAAGCCGCCGGGAACTACACCCGCGCCCGCGTGAAGGCCATGGGCCTCAGCCTCGTCCCCGTGAATGAGCAGTACGCCAGCAACACCGTCACCGCCGTCTGGTGGCCCGAAGGCGTCGACGGCAAGGCCATCAGCAAGAAGGCCCGCGAAGAGCACGGCGTTGTCCTTGGCGGCGGCCAGGGCAAGCTCGAAGGCAAAATCTTCCGCGTCGGCCACCTCGGCTGGTTCCAGCAGTCCGACCTCGAAGAAGCCCTCGACGTCGTCGAAAAGCTCCTCACCGCCGCGCGGTAAACTCCCGCCCACCAGGCTCCGTGGGCGGCGATTCTCGCCCACGAAGCCTGTTTTTTCGCAGCCACGCATCTGTCCTAAACTCCGCCACCGGGCGGATTGACTGGCCATCGCGCTCCCAAGTACCGTGACGGCGGGGGAGCGGAGGTTCAGTCGTGTACGAGCCATTACAGGCTCTGGCGAGCCATCATCTACCCGCGCGTGATGAGGAGGAGCGGGTGGTGATGCGGTTGCGTGTGGCGGGCTCCTCCGCATCCGAGATCGCAGCCCATCTCCACCTCTCAGAGGCCGCCGTGCGCCGCCGGCTTGAGAAGGTCCAGAACTCCATCTTCGTTGCGCTTTCGGTGCCACGGGACACGTGGGCCTCTGGCTTCTGGGCTGCCGCGCACCTGGCCTGCTGCCTGGCGGACTGAGATTCTTCCACGGTTTCTTGTCAAGAATTTCGCGCCTGTGAGCATGCGTGGGCCGGTACTCTCCGCAAACGAATGAGAACCGGGAGCCTGAACGTGATGATTCGGCATTTCAACCAGAAGGGGCGTTGGTTGCTCTCGTGGCAGTCATCGTGCCGGCAGCATTCGGAGTGCTGACGGCATTCGCTTCTCAGGTCGAGGTGCGCGCCGTCTACTCCGGCTCAAACACGCGCAGTGCAGCGCCGTCCTTCCTCGTACTCGATCCACCAAACTGAAGAACGGAGGCATAGTACGCGCAGCGCAATTACCAGAACGCCAGGCCGGTTGATCGCCGGGCTCATCGTCGGACTCCTCCTCGTCGGGGCTGCCGGGAGCGCCGTGCTCGTGACTGCGAACGACGGTGGCGGTCCATCGACAGTCACGCTTTATGAGCAGCGGGGCGGCCAGCCGGTTGTCACGACCTACCCGTCTGCAGCTGAAGCCGCAGCGGCAGCCGCGAAGGCATCTGGGGCCGCCGTGCCCGTGGCCGGCGCGCCAGCCGGGTTCCGCCTCGTGTCGTTCATTATCTATCCCATGCCTCCCTTCCCCACATCGGGGATGCCCACGCGCGTCGAGGCCAAATATGAGAAGGGCAGTACCTGGTTCAAGCTCCTCTACGTCGGCTCCCGCTTCGGTTTCCCCGGCGATGAGGATGCCGCGAACCGCCTGCCGCCGCCGAAGGCCGGACAGGATCTCTTCCGCATCACGATGAAGGACGACATCGAGTACACCCTCCTCACCGCGGACCGCGGCTTCGTCGTCACCCTTCCCAACCCCTCCCCCCTCACCGAATCCGAAGCGATCCGCATCCTCACCTCCGTCGCCAACTGACGCTCCCTCCCCCACCAGCACCTCCACCGAGCGGTGGCCGCAAGGCCGCCCCTTTTCCCTTGTCCCCTGGGAACTGACAACGGGCAACCGGGAACTTGCCGCCGCAGCGCCATGCAATTTGCATGACACGCACTCTTCATGCATTCTGCATACATGGAAGCCAGCGACTTCGTCGCCGCACGCAACCGCCTCGGCCTCTCCCAGGCCGCCATCGCCACCGCCCTCGGCGTCGACCAGGCCACCATTAGCCGCTGGGAGTCCGGCCGCACCCGCATCCCCGCCGCCGTCGATTTCGCCGTTGCCGCCCTCAAGGAGAACGCACCCATGCCCACGGAAGCTCGCCCGCGCATCCTCATCGCCGATCCCCTCGCCCCCGAGGGCATCGAAATGCTCCGCGCCGTCGGCGATGTCGACGTCAAGACCGGCCAGCCCCAGGACACTCTCATCGACATCATCGGCAACTACGACGCCCTCGTCGTTCGCTCCGAAACGAAGGTCACCCGCGCCGTCATCGAAGCCGCTTCGAAGCTCACCGTCGTCGGCCGCGCCGGCGTCGGCGTCGATAACATCGACCTCCCCGCCGCCACCGAACGCGGCGTCATCGTCGTCAACGCCCCCCAGGGCAACACCGTCGCCGCCGCCGAGCACACCATCACCCTGCTCATGGCCCTCGCCCGCCACGTCGCCCAGGCCGATGCCTCCATGCGCGCCGGCAAGTGGGCCCGCAAGGACTACATGGGCACCGAAGTCCGCGGCAAGACCCTCGGCATCGTCGGCCTCGGCAAGATCGGCTCCGAAGTCGCCCGCCGCGCCGTCGCCATGGAGATGCAGGTCCTCGCCTTCGATCCATTCGTCCCCGCCGAGCGAGCGAAGGCCCTCGGCGTCGAATCCGTCGATTTCGAGCAACTCCTCATGCTCTCCGACTTCCTCACCGTCCACCCCCCGCTCACCGCCTCCACGAACGGCATGATCGGCCCCGACCAGATTGCGAAGATGAAGGACGGCGCCCGCCTCATCAACGTCGCCCGTGGCGGCATCATCGATGAAGCCGCCCTCGCCGAGGCCGTGAAGTCCGGCAAGCTCGCCGGCGCCGCCATCGACGTCTTCACCGAAGAGCCCATCAACCGCGATAACCCCCTCCTCGGCGATCCCCGCATCATCCTCACCCCCCACCTCGGCGCCAGCACCGCCGAGGCCCAGGAGCGCGTCGCTCTCGATGTCGCCGAGCAGATCGTCGAAATCCTTTCCGGCAAGCCCGCCCGCTACGCCGTTAACGCCCCCATGCTCGCCCCCGAGACCCTCCAGGTCGTCCAGCCCTACATGACCGTCGCCGAATCCGTCGGGGCCATCGCCACCCAGCTCGTCACCGGCAAGCTCACCGGCATCGAAATCGACTACTACGGCGAAATCACCGAGCACGACGTCACGCCCCTGCGCGCCTCCATCATCCGCGGCCTCCTTCGCCCCATCAGCGAAGAGAACGTGAACATGGTGAACGCCAACCTCATCGCCCAGTCCCGCGGCTGGCAACTCGATGAGCGCATGAAGCCCTCGCACGAAGTCTTCCACAACCTCGTCCACGTCAAGGTCCAGACCACCGACGCCGAGGTCGCCGTCGCCGGCACCGTCCAGCACGGCCAGCCCCACATCGTCATCATCAACAGCCTCGATGTGGACCTCATCCCCGAACGCGGGACCTTCCTCCTCGCCTGCGATAACGAAGACCGCCCCGGCATGATCGGCCGCGTCGGCACCCTCCTCGGCAAGTTCGATATCAACATCCGCTCGATGCAGGTCGGCCGCCGCGGGCGCCGGGGCCGCGCCCTCATGCTTATCGCCGTCGACGAACGCCCCACCGAAGAACAGCTCGGCGAAATCGAAGCGATCGACGGCATCTACAACGTCCGCTTCGTCGCCTTCTAAGGCGCTCTCCAGTCACACGAAAAGGCCGCCCCCCAAGGGGCGGCCTTTTCCATACTCCGGGTGGCCGGGTCAGGCGCTGTGGCTCATCGCCATCGCGCAGTTGTTGCAGCAGTACTGCTTCCCGTCCCGCTCCACCATCGACGACCGGTCCTGGATTTCGACCTTGCAGTGTGCGCAGTGCGGTCCACCGTGTGCCATGGAGCGCCTCCTTCGGTGTATTCCAACCATCGTCCCCCGGCACTCATGCACGCCGCGTCGCGACACCGCCCCCCGCCTTCGCGAAACCATCACGGTAGTGCGTAGCTCTTGGCCACCAGCTCTTAGCAATTAGCACGCGAACGCGACCGCCGTCGCGCCGGTTCAGTCGACCTGCCAGAGCCCCAGCTAAGAGCTAGCAGCTAGCAGCCAGCAGCTATACTCACCTCATGACCAGCGTCGAGACCCTCCTCACGGCAGCCGAGTTCGCTGACCTCCCCGATTGCCCGGGAGTGACCATGGAGCTCGTTCGCGGGAGGGTGGTCACAATGCCGCGTCCCAAGCCCATCCACGGACAGGTCGCCGCCCGCCTCGCGATGCGCCTGGGCCTCTTCGTCGAAGATGCGCGCCTTGGTCTTGTGACCGTCGAGTCCGGCTACCTCGTCGAACGCGCTCCCGATACCGTGCGCGGCCCCGATGTCGCCTTCATCTCCTACGCCCGTCTCGGCAGCGAGACCTTCGGCGCCGACTTCGTGCCCATGGCCCCGGACCTCGCCGTCGAAGTCATTTCCCCCTCCGAAACCGCCGCGGACATGGAAAACAAGGTCGCCGAGTACTTCGCCGCCGGCGGCCGCCGCGTCTGGCTCGTCTGGCCCGAACGCCGCGAGATCACCGTTCGCCGCCCCGATGGCACCGCCACCACCCATGCCGCCGCCGCTACCCTCACCAGCGACGATGCCGCTTTCGATGTGCCCGGCTTCGCCCTCCCCCTCGCCACCGTCTTTGGGTAGCGGTTGGCTGCTGGCTGTTACCGCCCGCCTGCGAAGAGCCGACGGCCGACGGCCCTAACAGCCAATAGCTAACAGCTAATAGCGAACAACTCGTATAGTCCGGGCCTAGCACGAACCGCGAGGTTTCCCATGGCACGGCCTGTCCTTCGCACCCCCCTCTGCCACCTGCTGGGCATCGAATACCCGGTTATCTCCGCCGGCATGGGGCCCGTTGGCGGCGGCGCCCGCGCCGTGGCCCTCGCCGAACTCACCGCCGCCGTTTCCAATGCCGGCGGCCTCGGCGTCATCGGTGGCGCCGGCTTCAGCCCCGATCGCCTGCGCGAGGAGATCGCCAAAGTCCGCTCCATGACCGACCGCCCCTTCGGCGTCGACCTCCTCCTCCCTTCCAACTTCCTCGGCGGCGCCGCCAGCGGCGAAATCCCCCGCGACCCGCGTGACCTCATCCCCGATTCCAGCAAAGCCGGCATGCGCAAAATCGCCGGCGACCTCGGCATCGAATGGAAGCCCATCGAGCAGGTCTCGAACCCCATGGCCAACCGCCGCCAGGGCGGAGGCATGTCCGACGACCAGATGGAAGTCGTCATCGAAGAGCGCGTCCCCGTCTTCGCCGCTGGCCTCGGCACCCCCGCCCCCTGGCTCGATCGCCTGCACGCCAACGGCACGAAGGTGCTCTCGCTCGTCGGCAACACCAAGAACGCGAAGCGCGTCGCCGCCGCCGGGGTCGATGTCGTCGTCGCGCAGGGCACCGAAGCCGGCGGCCACACCGGCCGCGTCGCCACCATGGCCCTCATTCCCCAGGTCGTCGATGCCATCTCCCCGACGCCCGTCGTCGCCGCCGGGGGTATCGCCGATGGCCGCGGCCTCGCCGCCGCACTCGCCCTCGGCGCCATCGGCGTCTGGTGCGGCACCGCCTTCCTCGTCGCCGACGAAGCGAACCAGCCCGATACCCAGAAGCAGCGCATCCTCGCCGCCACCGATGAGGACACCCGCATCACCAAGCTCTACAGCGGCAAGACCATGCGCAATATTACGAACCCGCTCATCGAAGCCTGGGAAGCCGCGAACATCCCCGCCATGCCCATGGGCCTCCAGGGCGCCCTCACCGGCGACCTCCTCAACTCCGTCCGCGCCGCCGGCCGCGACGACCTCATGATGAACGCCGCCGGCCAGATCTCCGGTCTCCTGACGAAATCCCGTCCCGCCGCCGAAATCCTCAACGACATGGTCGCCCAGGCCGCCGACATCCTCGCTCGCCGCCTCCCCGCGATCGTGACCGCGATCCCCGGGTAGGCCCTCGTCAGCCGCTGGCGAACCCCACCCGGTCCGCCAGCGCCTCCAACACCCGGTCCATCACCTCGAGCCGGTCGCCGGTGGTATCCACGCGCACGCATCCCGATTCCGTCCACGGCCGGGCCGCGGCGGCTTGCGCTGCGTACACTTCCCAGCGGCCGTCCGACCACGGATCGCTTGCCTCCGCCACGCGCCGCTCCAGCCGCGCGCGCACCACCCCGGCCGGTGCCTCGCACTCCACCGCGAGGAACGCCGCCCCGCACCCGGAGGCGATGTCCGCGGCGGCCGCGCGCTCGTCCGGCCGCCGGAAAGTGGCATCGAGCACCACATCCCGGCCTTCGGTGAGCGCCGCCCGGGCGCGTTCGCGCATCGCCGCGTAGACCGTCGTGTTCCTCTCCGCGCTGTACAGCCCCGCATCCTGGGCGGCGAAGACGTGCTCCCCCGGCGCGAGCCCGGCCATGCGCTTGCGAACCTCGTCCGCGTTCACATAATCCGCCGCCAGCGCCTCCGCCAGCGGCCGCGCCAGCCAGCTCTTTCCCGTGCCCGTAAGTCCCCCAACGATGACCATCGCCGGCCGTGTCACCCCGGTCGCGAACCGCAATCCCGACCACGCGTACCGCCGTGCTTCGATGCCCGCCCCTTCCCGGGCCGGGTCGCCGTCCGTGAGTTCCCCCGCGCGCAGCGCCGCGACTTTCGCCCGCACGACCGCCCGGTACGCGCCATAGAAGCCGAGCACCCCCGCGAGTGCATCCCCCGATCGCCCCCGGTACTCGTCCGCGATCGCCTCCGCCGCGCGCGGGAAGCCCATCGCCGCCACATCCATCACCAGGAACGCGATATCCGCCGCGACATCGATCTCGCGCAGCCGCCGGCTGAACTCGATGCAGTCGATGATCGCGATCCGGCCGCGCTCCAGGTACACGTGCTCCGCCCGCAGGTCGCCGTGGCAGTCGCGCACCGCGCCGTTCGCCGCCCGCGCCGCCAGCAACCCTCGCTTCTCCCGCAGGAACCGTCGCGCCCTGCTTTCCAGCAGCTCGAGCCACGAACCAGGCATCGCCACGCCCGGCATCGCCTGGAGCTGCGCGAAGTTCTCCATCACGTTGCCGCGCACCGCGGGCGCCATCGCTCGCCGCGTCTCGCCCCGCATGGCGTCGCGATGGAACGCCGCCACCATGCCCGCGACCGCGCGGCATTCGGTCTCACTTGCCCGCCCATCGCGCAGCATCGCCGCGAACGAATCGCCGTCGTCCAGCCGCCGCATCACCACCAGGTGGTCGATCACCCGCCCTCGCCCGCCGATTGCGACGCCCCCGCCCGGCCCTTCGCGCACCGCGAGCACGCCTTCGTACACCCCCGGCGCAAGCCGGCGATTGAGCGCCACCTCGCGTTCGCACATCAGCAGCCGGCGGCGGGGCGTGCTGTAGTCCAGGAAGCCGAAGTCCACCGCCTTCTTCAGTTTGAACGCCCGCTCCCGCGCCAGGAACACGACCGATGCGTGGGTCTCCCGCACCTCGATGCCGCCGTCGCTTCCCGGCAGCACGCCGGGCACGGCCAGCCCGTGGATCAGCGCCTCTTGTTCCATGCCCCCATCGTCCCCCTCGCGGCAAGCCCCGCGCGAGGGCCGGCCGTGCCGCGACCGAGGGTCAGGCGGCGCGGCGCAGCCCTTCGTCCCCGGCCTGCCCGTTCAGCCGCGAAAGGTCCGGCAGCCCGAGCACCTCGAACAGCGCCTCCACGCAGTCCGCGTCGAGGTGCGGCCCCGCGTCTTTCGCCATGATCGCCGCCGCCGCCTGCCACGTCATCGCCTTGCGGTACGGCCGGTCGCACGTGAGCGCATCCCAGACGTCGCTCACCGCGACGATGCGCGCCTCCAGCGGGATTTCGTCCCCCTTGAGGCCGTCCGGATAGCCGCGCCCGTCCATCCGCTCGTGGTGCGCCCGGATGATGGGCGCCACCGCCGCCAGCGCCTCCGAACGAACCGCCAGGTGCCATCCCCGCGTCGTGTGCCGCTTCACGACCTCGAACTCCTCCGCCGTCAGCGCCCCGGGCTTCCGCAGGATGCTGTTCGGAACGCCGAGCTTCCCGATGTCGTGCAACCGGCCCGCCAGCCGCAGCGCGCCCATCCGCTCCTGCCCGATGCCGATGCGCGTGCCCACCATGACCGTGAGGTCGCCGACGCGTTCGATGTGCCCGGCCGTCTCCGTGTCCTTTGCCGCGATCGCGGCACCCAGCGCGTGCATCGCTCGCGGGTCGCGCGCGCGAATCCCCGCCACCTGACGTCGCAGGAACAGCCCCTCCACGATTGCGCCGAGGTCCCCGGTCACGCGGTACTGCCAGTACAGCGAACCCGCCGCCAGCGCGAATCCCGCGAGCATCGCGAAGTGGTACAGCCACCACGAAACGTGCCAGAGTTCCCCTTCGAGCATGAACACCTGCGCCTCGATGAGCAGCGCCATGCCCACCGCCATCGCCCCCTGCAACGGCAGATAGGCCAGCCGGTGCGCCTGCAGGAAGCGCTCGCCCGCGAAGAACAGCGCGCTCACCGCGAGGCCCCCCACAATCAGCCGCAGCGGATTGCTCCCGATCGGCAACCGGCTCATCGTCGCCGGCCACCAGAGCGCGATCGCCATATGCGCCGCCAACCCCGCGCCCACCGCCGCCGCGATCGCCAGCCGCCAGCGCACCACGAACCGGCTCAACCGCTCCGGGAGGTCGAACGCCGCCAGCGCGAAGAACAGCGCGCTCACGAACAGGCTCAATTGCGCCGAATACCCCACCACCTTCAGCCGCGCGATCCGTGTCGCCAACCCTGCCGGCGATGCGTCCGGCCGCTCGCCCGCACTCGCCCCATATTCACCGGTCGCCCCGGCCGCGTGCCCTGCATGAGGCGCCGCCGCCGCGTCATCGAAGAGCGGCGAAGTGCCCAGCCCGTGCGCGAGGAAGATCGTCGCCATCGCCACGAAGCCCAGCGCCAGCAATGTCGTCCGGCCATCCGGCACGTGCTGCGCGCCCGCCAGCACCGCCAGTGCGAGCCCCGCCGCGATCGCCGCCACCACGCTCACCACCGCGAAGTGCGAATTCGCCGACCCGAAGGCAAGATCCCATTCCGGGAACGCCTTCAGCACCAGGAACAGCGCCGGGAACGCCACGACCACCGCGATCGCGGCCACCGCATCGCGCCGCCGCCCGAGGCCCGGGGCCCGCAGCCGCCGCCGCGCGTACGTCATCTCCATCCCTGGTCCCGCCTCCGTGAACACGCGGGAAAACGCGCACTCCGTCACGTTATCGGCGAAACCGAGGCTGCCCTTGAGCCCGGCGATGCAAACTCCAGCCTCTGGTAAACTCCCCCTGCCCGCACCGGGGGACGCCCCGGCGAGGCCCCACGGGAGAGCCCATGTACCGCAGGATCTTCACCGGCATCATCGACCAGGGAAAGACCCGCGGCTTCCTCGATGCCATGCGCAACGCCAGCACCCACCAGGAGCAGCGCGGCATCCGCGCACGCACCATCATCTGGGGCTCCATGACCGGCCAGACCAACGGCGTCCTCATCGTCAGCGACTTCAACACGATGGAGGACCTCGAGCGCTTCTCCGACCTCGCCGCCGAGGATGCCAGCTTCGCCGATGTCCGCCGCGGCGTCCGCACCAACATGCTCTTCGACCACAACGACGTTTCCATCCATCGCATGGCCTACCACTCCGAGGGTCTCTACTCCTCCGAGGAGGCGACCGCGCCGCGCCGCTACATGCGCGTCCTCGCCGGCGAAGTGAAACCCGGCAAGCACCGCGAGTTCGTCATGGCCATCTCCCTCGCCCTCGAGTACCAGAAGCAGCGCGGCATCGATGCCGTCACCAGCGTCTGGACCGCCGTCACCGGCCAGACCAGCGGCATCTCCGTCGTCGCCGAGTTCGATACCCTCGCCGAACTCGAAAAGTTCGACGAGATGGCCCAGAAGGATGCCGACTTCGCCGAGCTTCGCAAAGCCACGCGCGAATGCATGGTCTTCCTCACGAGCCAGGTCTCGATCTACCGCAACCTGCTCTAACCCTCGCCGTTAGCCTCGCCCGGCCACCAGCGGTACCGCGCTAGCTCCGTGCGTCCGTTCGTATCGAAGCGCACGCCCTCGCCTTCGAGGAGCTGGCGCTGCAGGTCCGCCTGCGCACCCCGCCCCTTGAGGCTGATGCTCCCCGTCGCGTTGATCACCCGCCACCACGGCACATCGCTCCCCGCCGGCAGGTTGTGCAGCGCATAGCCCACCGCGCGCGACGCCATCGGCGCCCCAAGCGCCACCGCCACATGCCCGTACGTGATCACACACCCAGCCGGGCAGCGCCGCACCAGCGCGTACACGCGGTCGTAGAACGTCTCCCGGTTTTCGCGTCCCGCCATCGGCGCGTAGTATCGCCCGGCCATGCACGAACGCTCCACGCCCGCGGCCCTCGAAGGCATCCGAGTCATCTCCACCGGCCAGATCCTGGCCGCGCCCTACTGCTCCGTCCTCCTCGGCGAATTCGGCGCCGAGGTCATCAAGGTCGAACAGCCGGGCGTCGGCGACCCGAACCGCGACAACCTCTCCTTCTCCCAGGACAACCGCGGCGTGAAGTCCGTCACCATCGACCTCCATGGCGCCGAGGGCCAGCACCTCTTCCGCCGCCTCTGCGATACCGCCGACATCCTCGTCGAGAACTTCCGCCCCGGCACCCTCGAAGGCTGGGGCATCGGCCCCGATTCCCTGCGCGAATCCAACCCCGGCCTCGTCTGCGTGCGCATCAGCGGCTACGGCCAGTCCGGCCCCTATCGCGACCGCGCCGGCTTCGATCGCGTCGCCCTCGCCTTCGCCGGCATCACCTACGTCACCGGCTATCCCGACCGCCAGCCCGTGCGCCCCGGCTACTTCGTCGCCGATTACGGTGCCGGCACCTTCGCCGCGTTCGGGGCCCTCGCCGCGCTCGAGGCCCGCCGCCACACCGGCCGCGGCCAGGATGTCGATGTCGCCCTCTACGAGGCCGTCTGGCGCATGAGCGGCATGCACGCCGGCGGCTATGGCAAGAGCGGCGCCAACCGCGAACGCTCCGGCAACTACTTCCCCGGCGTCATCCCCGCCGAGCAGTTCGAAACCAAAGACGGCCACTACCTCGTCATCAACGCCACCACCCAGCGCGCCTTCGAACGGCTCTGCGCCGCCATCGGCCGCCCCGAGCTTGTCCAGGACCCGCGCTTCACTCCCCGCGCCGCCCTCATGGCGAACCACGCCGATATCCACGCCATCATCGGCGCCTGGGTCGCCACGAAGACGCTCGACGAATGCCAGGCCACCTTCGATGCTGCCGGCGTTCCCGCCACCAAGGTCTACGCCACCAGCGACATCCTCGCCGACCCGCACTACCAGGCCCGCCAGCAAATCCTCACCGTCGAGAACCCCGAGTACGGACCCGTCCTGCAACCCGGCGTCGTGCCCTACCTCACCGGTACCCCGGGCCGCGTCGCCCACGGCGCCCCCGCGCTCGGCGAACACACCAACGACGTTCTCGCCACCCTCCTCGAGCTCGATGCCGAGGCGATCGCCGGCCTCCGCGCCCGCAAAGTCATCTGAAGCCCGGTTGGTGCGAACGGCCCAAACCCGCTACGCGACGCCCGCCGCGATGCCCGCGAACTGCGCGTTGTACAGGTTCGCGTATGCCCCGCCGCGAGCGAGCAGCTCCGCATGGTTCCCGCGCTCCACGATCTGGCCGCCGTCCACCACGAGGATGATGTTCGCGTCCCGGATGGTCGAAAGCCGGTGCGCGATCACGAAGCTCGTGCGCTGCGAACGCAACGCCGCCATCGCATGCTGAATCAGCACCTCCGTGCGCGTGTCCACCGAGCTCGTCGCCTCATCCAGGATGAGAATCGGCCGGTCCGCCAGGAATGCCCGCGCGATCGTGATCAGCTGGCGCTCCCCCGCGCTCACCGAGCTGCCATCGTCGCTGATCAGCGTCTTGTACCCGTCCGGCAGCGAATGCACAAAACGGTCGACGTAGGTCGCGCGCGCCGCCTCGATGATCTCCTGCTCCGTCGCGTCCGGCCGCCCATACGCGATGTTCTCGCTGATTGTGCCGTCGAACAGCCACGTGTCCTGCAGCACCATCCCGATTTGCGAACGCAGCTCGTGCCGCGGCATTCGCGCGATGTCCCGCCCATCGATCGTGATTGTGCCGCCGTCCAGCTCGTAGAACCGCATGATCAGGTTGACCAGCGTCGTCTTTCCCGCGCCCGTCGGCCCGACGATGGCCACCGTTTGCCCCGGCTCGGCCACCAGCGAAAGGTCCGTGATGAGCGGCGTCTCCGGCCGGTACGAAAACGACACGTGCGAAAACTCCACCCGTCCGCGTGCCTCCGTCGCCGCCGGCTCCGTCACGGCATCCGGCGATTGCTCCTCCGCGTCAAGCAGCTCAAACACCCGCTCGAGCGAAGCGATACCCGATTGGAACAGGTTCACCATCGAGGCGATCATCGTCAGCGGCATCGAGAAGTTCCGCGAATACTGGATGAACGCCTGGATCGAACCGATCGTCATCCCCCCGTTCGCGACCCGGACGCCGCCCAGCACCGCGATCGCCACGAAGTTCAGGTTGCCGATCAGCATCGTCGTTGGCTGGATGACCCCCGAGACGAACTGCGCCCGGAAGCTGGCCTCGTAGAGCTGCTGGTTCGTGGCCCGGAAAACCTCCTCGACCTCCCGCTGACGCCCGAACGCCTTCACGATGGCGTGCCCCGTGAACGTCTCCTCCACCTGCCCGTTCAGGCTCCCCGTATACCGCCACTGCGCGATGAAGCGCTTCCGCGACTTGCTCGCGATGAACCGGATCATCAGCGTCGTCACCGGGATGCTGACCAGCGCGACCAGCGATAGCTGCCACGAAATCCAGAGCATCAGCACCAGCGTGCCGATCAGCGTCAGCACCTGGTTCAACATCTGCGCCAACGTCTGCTGGAGTGTCTGGGCGATGTTGTCGATGTCGTTCGTCACCCGGCTCAGCAGGTCACCCCGCTGCGCCCGGTCGACGTAGCTCAGCGGCAGCACATTCAGCTTGTCCTCGACGTCCGCGCGCAGCCGGTAGGTTGTGCGTTGCACCACGCCCGCCAGCACGTACGAAGTTCCGTACTGGAACGCCCACGCCCCCGCGAGGAGCAGCGCCGCCAGCCCCAGGATCCGTTCGAGGCGATCGAAATCGACCGGTTGGCTCTTGAACACCGCCTCCACGATGACGTCCGTGGCGTTGCCCAGGATCTTCGGCAGCAACACGCTCAGGCAGACCGAAATCACCGTCATCAGGATCGCCGCCGCCGCCGCCCACCGTTCGCGGCCCAGCCGCCGGAGCAACCGTCGCGTCGTTCCGCCGAAGTCCTTCGCCTTCTCCATGGGCGTCCCGATGGGAGCCATGCGCATCCCCGGCGGTCCGCCCCCCGGTGGTGGCGCACCCGGTGGGAGTCCCGGCGGCCGGCCTCCCGCTGACGGCCCTCCCGGCGGAAATCCACCCGGCGGCGGCCCGCCCCCCGGCGGCCTCGATCCCGGCGGAGGGGAGGAAGGTCGCGTGCTCATGCCGCCGCTCCTTCGCCGATCTGCGATTCCACGATCTCCGCGTACGTCGGACAGCTCGCCACCAGTTCGTCGTGCGTCCCCAGCCCCACTACCTCGCCGTCTTCCAGCACGAGGATCTGGTCCGCGTGCATGATCGTCGAGAACCGCTGCGCGACGATCAGCACCGTCGCGTCCTTCGCAAAGACCGCCAGGGCCGCCCGCAAGCGCGCATCCGTCGCCAGGTCGAGCGCCGAAAACGAATCGTCGAACAGGTATACCTCCGGCTTTCGCACCAGCGCCCGCGCGATCGCCAGCCGCTGCCGCTGCCCGCCCGATACGTTCGAGCCCCCCTGCGCGATCGGCGCGTCGAGCCCGCCCGGCATCTCCCGCACGAAATCCGCCGCCTGCGCGACCTCCAGCGCCTCCCACAGCTCGCTCTCCGTCGCCCCCGGCTTCCCGTATCGCAGGTTGCTCGCCACCGTCCCCGCGAACAGGTACGACTTCTGCGGCACCAGCCCGATCCGCTGCCAGAGGATCTCCGGGTCCAGCTCGCGCACATCCACACCGTCGATCCGCACCGAACCCGACGTCACATCGAACAGGCGCGCCACCACGTTGACCAGGCTCGTCTTCCCCGAACCCGTGCTCCCGATGATCGCCGTCGTCTGGCCCGGCAGCGACGCCAGGCTCACCCCCGAGAGCACCGCATGCTCGGCGCCCGGGTAGCGGAACCCGACATCCTCCAGTTCGAGGCTCCCGCGTACCGCCACCTCGGTCACCGGAGTGGCCGGCGGCAGCACCGAACTGGTCGTGCGAAGGACATCGAGGATCCGCTCCGAAGAGACCGCCGCGCGCGGCGCCATCGTCGCCGTCATCGTCGCCATCATCACCGCCATCATGATCAGCGTCAGATACGTGAGGAACGCCACCAGCGACCCGATCGACATCGTCCCGTCGTTGATGCGGTGCCCCCCGAACCAGATCACCGCGATGCTTGAGGTGTTCACCACGAACGTCATCGTCGGGAACATCAGCGCCATCAGCCGGCCAGCCTTCAGCGACGTCTCCGTGAGGTCCTGGTTGACCCGGTGGAACCGCTCCGTCTCCACCCGCTCCCGCACGAACGCGCGCACCACCCGCATGCCCACGATCTGCCCGCGGAGCACATCGTTGATGCGGTCCAGCCGCTCCTGCATCAGCCGGAACTGCGGCACCATCCGCGACACAATCGTGCCGAGCACGATCGAAAGCAGCGGCAGGCTCACCGCCAACAGCCACGACAGCCCGATGTCCTGCCGCATCGCCATGAACACGCCGAAGACCACCGTGATGGGCGCCGCGATCACCATCGTGCACGTCATAACCACGAACATCTGAACCTGCTGCACGTCGTTCGTGATCCGCGTGATCAACGAAGGCGCACCGAAGACGTTCACTTCCCGCGCCGAAAACTCCGTCACCCGGTGGAAGAGCGCCGCCCGCACATCCCGCCCGAACCCCATGCCCACCCGCGCCGCGCAGAAGACCGCCGCGATCGCGAACGCCGCCTGGACCGCCGTCACCCCCAGCATCACCACCCCGAGCGACCAGATCCGGCCCGTATCCCCCCGCATCACCCCTTTGTCGATGATGTCCGCGTTCAGCGACGGCAACACCAGCGACGTCGTCGCCTGCACCGCCTGGAACAGCAGCAGCACCGCCAGCCAGCGCCGGTAGGGTGCGAGGAATCGCCGAAGTACCTGGATCATGGGCCGTTCTCCCCCCTGTCTTCGCCGCCCTCCGGGGCCCGGATGCCATCCAGCACCAGCCGCACGATTTCCCGCGCCTCCATCGGCGGCTCCGCCTGCAACATCGGATGGCTCACCGCGAGCGTCAGCGCCCGGAGGTAGCGCGCCGCCGTCACCGGGTCGGTACGGAGCCGCTCCCGGCCAGTTTCGAAGATGCCCACGAGCCCCGCGAAGTCCTGCGGCGGCGAAGGCGGCGGCCCCACCGGCCCCACGCCAGCCGCCAATCGCCAGATGTTCGCGAACCGCCGCTGGAGAATGCCCACCGCCTCCGCGAGTTGCTCCTCCAACGCCAGCGACCGGTCGATCGCCGCCAGCGCCCGTTCCGTCGGGCCCGTGTCCAACGCCGCCTGCACGGCCGCCCGCACGAGCGCCTCCTTGTCCGGGAACACCCCGAAGATGGTCCCCTCCGCGATGCCCGCCGCCTCCGCGATCTGTCGCGTGGTCACGTTCGCGCCGCGTTCGAGCAGCAATGGCAACGTCGCCGCGACAATCGCCGCGCGCCGCTCCTCCGGCGGGAGTGCGGGCGCACGCGTGCTCATGGCGTCGAAAAGACCGAGTGAGTGCTCACTCGGTCACACTACCCGGCGGTGGACCCGGGCGCCACCCCGACATGCGCCATCAATCCGCGGGCAACGAAAAAGCCGCCGGGCCCGTCTGGAATCGGGACCCGGCGGCTCAAAGAGCGTGGCGAGCGTCGAGGGAGAGGGCAGGACGCTCGCGAACGGGGACGTTGGCTAGGCAGCCATCCGGTGCTCTTCGTTGGTGATGAAGTCCATGTCCGAAAGCCAGTTCCGGAATTCCTTCGTCTGGCCGCAAATCTTGCAGACGCCCGCGCTCCTTGGGCCGTTCGGCTCCTCAATCCGCCAGCGGTGCAGATGGTCCGCCTGCGGAGCCTGGGCGACAGGGGTCTGGATCGTGGTCTCGGGCATCTTGGTTACTCCTTCCCTTGTTGACTCGCCCGAAGCGGGTCCGGTACGCTTCTGTGAGGGTAGCACTGAGGCTATCGTTTTCGTAGTGTCAATCTACCATTCCCTACTATCAAGTCAATAGTCTCGGTGCTATCGAATGGGTAAAGCCTCGCCTGCGAGCGTTAAAGCTGCTTTCCAATCCAGCGGTCAGAGCCGGGATGCCGACTCCCGCAAGTCCTACAACCATCCCTGCACCATCGCCCGCGCCCTCGATATCCTCGGCGACCGATGGACCCTCCTCATCCTCCGTGACCTCATGTCCGGCCTTCACCGCTACACGGAGATCCAGGAAAGCTGCCAGGGCATGTCCCCCAACGTGCTCTCCGACCGCCTCAAGCGGCTCCAGGAAGATGGCCTCATCGAACGCCATCACCGCAAAGGCCTCCCGCCTCAGATCGAATACACCCTCACCGAAAAAGGCTGGGCCGTTCGCCCCGTCCTCCAGTCCCTCATCGACTGGGCGAAGCAGCACGTAGGCTCGCTCGACCCGGAGGACCGCGAAACGGGGGCATCCACCGATTTCGTTGTGCGCGTAATCCCTACATTTGCATTCCACGCCGCCAGCGCCGAAGGCATCGCCGCCACCATGGTGGTCGAAATCGCCGAAGCTCCCGGCTGCACCGCCTGGACCTTCGAAATCCGTGATGGCCACCTCCTCCCACGCCGCAACGCATCGCCGCTGGCCGATATCCACCTCAGGACCACCACCAGCGGCTTCTTTGCGTTCGTTCGCGGCCAGGCCAACGCCGAGGATGTTGGCGAACTGAACGGCGACCCCGATGTCGCCCGCGCCATCCAGGCCTGCTTCATCACCCACTGAGCCACTGCCCGCGCGGCTCTCGCCGCCGCGCTCTACACTCCCACCGTGATCATCCTCCTCTACGGCGCCGACCAGCTCGCCATCGACCGCCGCATGCGCCAGCTTCGCGATGAAGCCGACGGCGGCACGGGGATGCTCGCCACCAACCTCACCGTCTTCGATGGCCGCGACGCCAGGCCCGCCGAGATCGCCGGCGCCGCCATGTCCCCGCCCTTCCTCTCGCCCCAACGCCTCGTCGTCGTCGATCACATCTTCTCCCGCTTCGAATCCAACCCGGGCGAAGGCCGCCGCGCTGGCCGCAGCCTCGATGCGGTCGCGCCCCTCCTCACCGCCATCGAACGCGGCCTCCCGCCGACCACCGTCCTCGTCTTCAAAGCCGCCCGCGTCGCACCCTCGAACCCCCTCCTCGCTGCCCTCAAGAAGCTCCCCGGCGTCTCCATCGAAGAGCAGCCCGAGCTCAAGAACGAGGCCCTCACCCGCTACATCCGCGACGAAGCGAACGCCCGCGGCCTGCGCTTCCGCAGCGGTCCCCCGCGCACCGCTCACCCTTCGAGCCAGGAGTGGGACCGCGCCACCGCGCAGGATCCCGTCACCCTCATCGGCATCCTTACCGGCGGCGAAACCCTCGCCATCGCCAACGAACTCGATAAGCTCGCGCTCTACACCATGGGCCGCGATGCCACCATCGATGACGTCTACGAACTCTGCTCCGGCCAGCGCGAATTCACCGCGTTCGCCCTCACCGATGCCGTGATGGATGGCCGCCTGCTCGATGCCCTCTCCGTCCTCGAGGCCCTTCGCAGCCAGGGCGAAAGCACGCCGTCGCTCCTTGCCCTGCTCATGGCTGCCTACCGCCGCCTCGGGCCCGTCATCGACCTGCGCGAACAGGGCGTTTCGCCCGATGAAATCGGCAAGGCCACCGGCCTGAAGTGGCAGGGCCTCCGCGACGCCGCCATCCGCCGTGCCGACGGACTCGGGCAGGCCGGCCTCGCCGCCGCCTTCGCTGCACTCGTCGAAGCCGACCGCCGCCAGAAGCTCGGCGAAATCGATGACGACCTCGCCCTCGAAGTCGCCATTGGCAAGCTCGCCAGTGCCGCGGCCGCGGCAGCCAAACGCCAGGCACGCCCGCCGGCTACTCCCCGGCGCCAACCAGCACCCCCTCGCCGCTAGACACACCCGGCACGCCACATCGCGTAACCACACTGCTCGAACAACCCGGTTCGGCCGAACGGAACGTCATGGGCTGCCTCCGGCGCACATCCTGAGGGTCCGGCGGCCCCCGCCGCGTTACAGCACGCGCCCCCTGCGTTTCGTCCCTCTCGCCTTCGCGAACTGACATCGGCGCGTAATCGCATTCCCCGGGTGAACAACGCGCGAGCATCCCTCCGCGCGCCACCATGGACCGAGAACCAGCACACAGGGAGGTCCGGCTTCATGAACGAAAAGCTGCGCAAGGTCGAGGACATGCTCGGCCGCGAGGAAGGCCACGCCTACGCCTACGGCGGCGGCAGCCTCCTCGCCATCGTCGTCATCGTCTTGCTGCTCATCTGGCTGCTCTGAGCCACCAGGCGCCCAACGCTCACTCCCGCGCGTGCGATTTGCGCGCGCGGGGGTAGCACATACGCTTGAAGACGCGCCGAAATCCCCGCCCTATAGTGGCGGACGTGCCAGCTGTGCGTCTCGTCGCGAGCCTCTCCACCTCACTCGCCGTCGCCTGCCCCCGCTGCCCGGGCGCCGTCCGCGAATCGACCTGGGTTCACCCTCGCCGCGTCGAAGTGGACCGCATGGGCGATGTCGTCGAGGTCGCGCCCGATGGCGTCGGCTTCGCCACCCGCCCCGATTCCGAAAATGACGGCGTCGGCACGGTCATCCGCCTCGAGTTCTGGTGCGAATCCGGCCACCAGTTCGCCTGGCAGGTCTCGTTCGAAGGCGCCGCCACCCTCTTCCGACTCGATGCCGCCATGCCGGACTTCGATGTCACGGAGTACATGGACGAGCTGCCGCGCCTGTAGCCGTAGCCTCGCTCCCCAGCGGAGCCAGTGTCCCCGAGACGTCCAACCACCCCACGCAGTTCGCGCACATGGTGAACGTCCCCACCGGCCCCAGTTCGTCGACCTCCGCCTTGCACCAGGAGCAGGTCAGCGCCGCCAGCGGTCGCGGCGCATTCGACCTTCGTGAGCGAATCGTGAACAGCGCCATGGCCTGCCTCCTTCATAGGTCAAACGTTTGTCGTCATGTCTCCGCGCCGAGCGGGCCCGGTCCGGCGTTCGCCGGCCGCCCGCGATTAGCTCGCGAGCGTGCCGGGCGCCGTCTGCACTGCGGCGGACACCGCCGGTGACGCCGGCGTGATGCTCACCGCCGCGACCGGGACAGCCGCCGCCTGCCGCGCGCGCCGCCGCTCTTCCAGCGGCACCGCCGTCTCATTCACGCCCGCCATGCAGAACGGGCACACCTGCCAGCTCTCCGCGAGCGGCTTGCTGCAGGCCGTGCAGCTTCGCTTCAGCTGCATCAGGCATGCCGGGCACACGAGGTACTCCGCGCGCACCACCCGCTTACACGCCGGGCAGTGCTCTTCTTCCATCAGCAGCCGCTGCAGCGCCGTCTCCTGGAGCGAACGGAGGTACCGCTGCCGCTGCGTCGACCGCGGCCGCACCAGCAGGTACAGCGCGAGCCCCGGCAACGATGCCGTCCCCACCAGCAGGACCGCCAACGCGCTGAACGCCCAGCTCCCGCTGCGGATGCGCGCGTCGCGCCCCGCCCAGAACGTCACCGCGAGCCACAGCGCCGCCCAGTAGATGCCAACGCCCAACGCCGCGAGACGCAGCGTTTCCTGCCACGAACCGCCGGGCCATTCCATCAGGAAGGTCATCCCTCGCACTCCTCCGCCCGGGCGCGTTAGGGGCTCGCCCGCCGGCTAAACCTATCGTGCAGCGCAGCCGAACGGGCTCGCGCTACAGCACCGGAGCGGAGAATTTCGCCTTCATGCCAACGGGCCGCCGCACCTTCGAGCAGCCCGCCTGGGGCCCCGCTACCCGCGCGAGGGGAGCGCCACCGTGATGTTCCCGCGCACGCTGGGCTCCCCGTCGGCGATCGTCACCACCTCGAGCTCGACCACGTTCTTGCCGCCTTCCTGGCGCTTGTCCACCACGCGGCCCATCAGCACCAGCGGCTTGCCCGCCACGTCCGGACGCCGGAACGCCACGCGGATGCTCCCGACCTCCGCCTCCGCCCCCGCCCAGTCGTTCACGTACTGCGTCATCCACGACATCTTCAGCACACCCGGCACCAGCGCCCCGCCGATGCCCATGCGCCGCCCCGCCTCCGCGTCCGCGAACGCCGGGTTGGTCGGGTTGTCGCGCCCGAAAAAGTCGATCGCGAGGTCCTCCGTCGGCAGCTTCTCCACCGGCTCCAGCTCATCATCGACACGGACATCCTCGTAGTAGCGGCTCATTCGCTTCCCCCCCGCCCCGCGCGCGCCGGGTCGAACTGCGTGATCGTCAGCAGCGAAGCCGCCACATGCTGGCCATCGGCGTCGTAGTAGTCCGTGCTCGTCGTCACCAGCACGCTGTGGCCGTAGCGCCCGCCCAGCCGTTCGCGGATATCGAACACCTGTCCGACCGCCTTCAACTCCTCCCCGATCTTGAACGGCCGCGAAAACTTCCACTCCTGCTGCGTGAGGATCGCCCCCGGCAACAGCTGCGGCGTCGCCCGCCCGCCGCCGCCACCACGGCCCCCGAAGAACGCGATCACGTACGGCGGCGCCATGCCCGTCCCGTCGGCCCAGCGCGGGTCCGTATCCCCGAGCACGTCCCGCATGCGCTTCGCGTCCGCCTCGCGCACCACTACCGTCGAAGGTTCGCCCGGCACCCCGATGAGCGCGCGGTGTTCATCCGTAATCAGGCTTTGTTCGTCTTCTGCCACCAGTCGCCCTCCCTGAATGCCCGGGACTATAGCACGGGTTCCCACTGGCGGCCCGGCCCCGTTTCCCGCCCGGAATCGATCTCCCGTCGCCCGCGCCGCGCGCCCGGCGGGGCGCGAAAAAGGCGGGCCGCAAGCGAGCCCGCCTTCGCGATTCCACTTTCGCTCCCGCCTACTTCGGCGGCAGCGCCACCTCGATTTCGCCGTTCTCGATGCGCACCGGGTAGGTCTGCATCGTCTCCGCTTCCATCGAAGGCTTCAGGTATTTCGGCGCCGGGAGCGCCGAGAGGAGCTTGAACAGCGGCGCCTGCATCCCGCCGAGCAGCGGATGCGCGCTATTCCAGGCACTGTCGAACGGCTGCCGCACAACCTTCCCCGAATCGGCCTCGAACATCGCGCCGTGGAACGGGCAGGTCACGCAGCCGTCGCGCAGCGCAATCGGCTTCACCGGCGAACCCGGGAGCCCCGCCAGCGGCAGCCGTGCGTGCGAACAGAGCGCACTCATCGCCGTCGCCGTATCGCCCACCCGCGTGATGAGCACACGCTTGCTGCGCAGGCGAACCTCTTTCGGCGTGCCGTCCGGGAAGTCCCGGAGCAGGCCGGCCTTCACCCAGCGCGTCAGCCGCGAAGCAGGGACGTTCTTCTTCGCCGCCGTCGGCAGCGGCGGGTCCATCCCCAGGAGCGGGCCCATCGTCACCTGCAGCATCGCGCCCATCGATCCCAGGCCCACGAGCAACATGACGATGCCGCCAAGAACGTTATCGCCGTCCACCTGGGCGTCGCCGGGGAAGAACAGCATGATGATGCCCCCCGCAATGAGGGCAATCGAAGCAAGGCCCCAGGTGCCGAGAATCGACACACCGAGGAAGGCAAGCGCAGGTGACACAGCCACAACCTCCGCTGGGGATACTAACCCCGGCATTCGCGCAGGCGCAAAACGCGCCCGTTCAAGCCCCCGAATGGCTCTCGCTCAACCCCTCCAGCAGCACCCGCACCCGTTCCGGCGCGGCCAATAGCTGCCGAATTTGCGACTCCAGGTCCTTGCGCTCCTGCGACCCGTGCCATCGCCGCCAGTCCATCAGCCCGAACCAGCTGCTGATCACGATGATGTTGTGCGCATCCTCGCTGTCCCGCAGCGTCTCCCCGCTGATGTAGCCCGGCTCTTGCAGGCAGCGCGCCCGCAGCGTACGCAGCAGCTCCAGCGCCCGCCGTTCCTGCCCCGGCAGCACCCGCCGTTCGATCAACACCTTCACGGCCATCGCGATTACTCCAACACGACCTGGCGGTATCCCCGCCGGAAATAGATGAGCGGCTTCTTTTCCGCTTCGAAGGCCGCGCCGAGCACCCGTCCCACCGCGATCGTGTGGTCGCCACCCGGCAACAGCTCATGCAGTTCGCAGTCCAGGTGCGCGATCGCCCCGTCGATGATCGGGCTCCCCGTGTGCCACTCGATCGTCCCGAATTCGCCCTCGAAGTTCAGCGCCGGCTCCCGCCCCGAAGTCGAGAAATAGCGCGAGACATCCTCCTGGTCGTCCGCCAGCAGGCTAATCGCGAACCGCCCCGATTCCCGGATCATCCCCGGGATGCGGTTCGTGTTCGCCAGGCACACCAGCACCAGCAGCGGCTCCACCGAAAGCGAAGCGAAGCTCGATACCGTGATCCCGTACACGAGCCCCTCGTGGCGCGTCGTCACCACCGCCACCCCCGCCGCCCACGACCCGAGCGCCCCCTTGAAGTCCTCCGGGCTCACATGCGCCATCGCTCAGCTGCCCTGCAGCGCGGGCGCCATGTCCCACAGCGAATGCACCGTGGTGTCCACGAAGAAGCGCGCCATTGGCAGTCCCGCCAGCAACTGGTCCATCTCCCGCGCGTCGGCCGCATCGTAGATGGCCAGCACCCCAACGCCCGTCTCCCGGTAGATCGCCCGGATCTTCCCCTGCTCGTAGTGCGCCTTTACCGCCCGCAGCTGGTCCGAAACGATGCCCTGCCACGTCTCGGCGGCCATGTCGGCGGGCTGGCGCGAAACGAGACGAACGGAAAAGAGCACGGCGTACCCCCTGAGGCTGAGCAGTATACCGGCCCGCTCGTGTGGCGACGAACCGCGCGCGAGCAGCTCAGGCGAAGAGTTCCGCCAGCGCCAGCGAAAACCCTTCGACCGCGAAGCCGGCATCCGCGCTGCCGAGCACGTCGCCCGCGCCGTACGTGTGCGCGTCGCCGTTGGGGCGGTGCACCGTCACCGTCGCCGCCTCCGGGCGCACGACCCACACCAGCGGCGTCCCCGCGGCGAGGTACGCGAGCACCTTCGCGTTCACGGCGCGGTCCGTGTCGTCCGGGCTCACGACCTCCACGGCCAGGTCCGGAACGCCATCGAAGAACGCTGCCGGCATCTTCCCGCCGATCAGCCGCTCGCTGCGAACGAAATGCAGGTCCGGCGCAAAGACGATGTCGGGGTTCCGTGCCAGCACGAAGCCGCACTCCGTCCCCACCGGCCCAAGCCCGTGAGACCGCGCAAAGCCGAGGAGGAATGCCCCGAGGGCGATAACCAGTTCCGAATGCGGCCCGCCTACTGGCATGTGTATTACCACCTCACCCTCGACCAGCTCCATCTTCCCGCCATGCGGCGGCCCGGGGAGCTTCCAGAACTCCTCCGCCGTGAGCCTCGGCACGATCTGCGGCGCTGCCATCGGTCCGTTCTCCCCCTATTTCCCGGCGCCCTTCGCCGCCACTTCCGCCATCGCCTCCCCCAGCCGGTGCATGCCCTCTTCGATGTCCTCCATCGCCACATAGCTGAACGCCAGCCGCAGGTGGTTCGTCGATACGCCATCCGCGAAGAACTGCGGCCCCTGCCCGATGATCACGTTCCGCGCGTTCGCCGCCATCTGCACGTCCCGCGAATTCATGCCCGGCCGCAGCATCAGCCAGAGGAAGAATCCCCCATCCGGCCGCGTGTACGTGCAATAGTCCGCGCAGTAGCGGCGGATGCCGTCCTCCACCCGCTCCAGCTTCCGCAGGTAGATGCGCCGTAGCTCGCGGATGTGGTCATCGAGCTCGCCGCTGCGCATCGCCCGCGCCACCACCCGCCCGAGGAACGAGCTCGACCCCATGTCGTAGCGCAGCGCCGCCATCCGTGCTGTCAACGAAACCGGGCCCATCGTCCAGCCCAGGCGCAGGCCCGTCGCGAGGATCTTCGAAAAGCTCGAAATCTTCACCGCGTGGTCGCCGCCACTCAGCGCGAACAGCGACGGCGGCGGCGTTTTCTCGAACCAGAGCTCGCCGTAGGCATCGTCCTCGAGCACGAACGTGTTGTACTCCCGCGCCAGCTCGACGATGCGCTCGCGCCGGTCCATCGGCAGCGTGCAGCCCGCCGGGTTCTGGTGCGTGGGGATGCAGTAGAGGAACTTCGCCCGCTTGCCCTGGTCCGCGAGCTTCTTCATCTCCTCCTCGAGCAGGTCCACGCGCATGCCAAGCTCGTCCATGGCCACCGGGATCTGCACCGCGCCGAAGCTCCGGATGGTGCGCATGCTCCCCGGGAAGTTCGGGCTCTCCACCAGCACCACATCGCCCGGGTCCAGCAGCGTCTCGCACATCACACCGATGCCGTGCGCCGAACCCGAGACCACCATCACCTGGTCCACCGACACCGGGATCCCCTCGATCGCCGAAGAGCGCTCCGCGATCGCCTCCCGCAGAGGCCGCGGCCCGAACGTGCCGTTGTATTCCAGCGCCTCCTTCTCGTCGTTCTCCACCACCCACTTCGTCGCCCGCACCAGCAACTCACCCGGCAGCGAAGGGATGTCCGGCAGCCCGCCCGAGAACGAAATCACCGGCCCCCGGTCCGGCGCGGCCGCCGCCCACACGGCAGGACCGAGGATGCGGGCCCGCGCGCTCACCACCTCTTCCAGGTGCTCGGGCGTCCAGTACGGCTCGGTCATCGAAGGCCTCCAGCGGCGGAATACCGGCAAGTATAGGCCCGCACCCGCGCCCTCCGCCCGCCGCCACAGCCTCGATCGTGCTCACAGAGTTAATGCGCCTGAAACAATCACCCATGGACGGGCGAGTTGACGCCGTTGTTATACTGTGGGCTCACCAAGCCGCACCTCGTACTTTGGGAATTGTTTCACAATCGCGGAATCGCCGCTCCGGCACCGCATTCGCGCCGCGCATTCCCTCGGTTGGTACGGTTTGGGAGTTCCGGCTGGATTAAACAACCATGGTGCATCCCGGACAGCCCGGCCCCCAGGGCCTCTATGACCCTCGGCACGAGCACGATAGCTGCGGCGTTGGCTTCGTCGTCCACCTGAAGGGGCAGCGCTCCCATCAGATTGTTACCGACGGCCTCACCGCCCTCGAGCACCTCGACCATCGCGGGGCTTCCGGCTGCGAAGTAAACACCGGCGACGGCGCCGGCATCCTCATCCAGGTTCCGCACGAGTTCTTCCGCCGCGAATGCGCCGCCCTCGGCATCCGCCTCCCCGAAGCCGGCCGCTATGGCGTCGGCCTCTTCTTCGCCGCTCGCGACCCCCGTGCCCGCCAGCAGGCCCAGGCCCTCCTCGCCGCCATCGTCGAGGAAGAAGGCCAGTACCTCCTCGGCTGGCGCGATGTGCCCACCAATAACGCCGATGTCGGCGCCACCGCCGCCGCCGTCGAACCCGATATGTTCCACGTCTTCATCGGCCGCGATGACCGCCTCCCCGATGACGACGCCTTCGAACGCAAGCTCTACGTCATCCGCAAGCGCTTCGAAAAGGCCATCGCCCGCTACGGCATCGCCGACCACGAATACTTCTACTTCGCCAGCCTCAGCTGCCGCACGCTCGTCTACAAAGGCATGCTCACGGCCACCCAGCTGCGCGCCTACTTTCCGGACCTCTCCGACCCGCGCGTCATCAGCGCCCTCGCGATGTTCCACTCCCGCTTCAGCACCAACACCTTCCCCAGCTGGCGCCTCGCCCACCCCTACCGCTACATCTCCCACAACGGCGAAATCAATACCCTCCGCGGCAACATCAACTGGATGACCGCCCGCGAAGCCCTCATGGATTCGCCCCACTTCGACGACATCCACAAGATCCTCCCCATCATCGATGAGAAGGGCAGCGATACCGCCTGCCTCGATAACGCCGTCGAACTCCTCGTCCTCGCCGGCCGCCCGCTCCCCCACGCCATGATGATGCTCATCCCCGAGGCCTGGAGCGGCCACGAATCCATGAGCGCCGAAAAGAAAGCCTTCTACGAATACCACAGCTGCCTCATGGAGCCGTGGGATGGCCCCGCCTCCGTCGCCTTCACCGATGGCAAGAACATCGGCGCCGTCCTCGACCGCAACGGCCTCCGCCCCTCCCGCTACTACGTCACCAAGGACGACCTCGTCATCATGGCGTCCGAAGTTGGCGTGCTCCCCATCGAACCCGACCGCGTCCTTCATAAAGGCCGCCTCCAGCCCGGCAAGATGTTCCTCGTCAGCCTCGAGGAAGGCCGCATCATCGATGACACCGAACTGAAGAATAAGCTCGCCACCGAGCGCCCCTACGCCGATTGGCTGCGCAACAACCTCCTCCCCCTCGAGGCCGCACCCCCCGGCGAGCCCATCGCCGCGTTCGGCGGCAAGGCCCTCCTCGAACAGCAACTCGCCTTCGGCTACACCACCGAGGACCTCAAGTACATCCTCACCCCCATGGCCCGCAATTCCGAGGAAGCCCTCGGCTCCATGGGCACCGATACCCCCCTCGCCGTCCTCTCCGATAGGCCCCAGCCCCTCTACAACTACTTCAAGCAGCTCTTCGCCCAGGTCACGAACCCCCCGCTCGATGCCATCCGCGAAGAGCTCGTCACCTCCGTGAAGACGGTCATCGGCCCCGAGGGCAACCTCCTCGACCCCGAGCCCGAGAACTGCCACCTCGTCAGCCTCGATTCGCCCTTCATCGATAACGAACAGCTGGCCCAGTTCAAGGCCCTGCGCGATTCCGCCCTGCGCGCCACCGTTCTCCCCATGCTCTTCCCCGCGAAGGCTGGCCCCGCCGGCCTCGCCCCCGCCATGGACGAGCTCTACGCCGATGCCGACCGCGCCATCGCCAACGGCGCCAAGGTCCTCATCCTCAGCGACCGCGGCGTCGATGCCGAGAACGCCCCCATTCCCGCGCTGCTCGCCGTCGCCGGCCTGCACAACCACCTGGTGCGCGAAAAGAAGCGCACCCAGGTCGGCCTCATCGTCGAAACCGGCGAAGCGCGCGAAGTCCATCACTTCGCCCTCCTCATCGGCTATGGCGCCGGCGCCATCAACCCCTACCTCGCCATCGATACCATCCACGACCTCCTGGATGGCGGCTACCTCGAAGTCCAGGTGTCCCCCGAAGAGGCCACGAAGCACTACCTCAAGGCCATCAAGAAGGGCGTCGTCAAGGTCATGTCCAAGATGGGCATCTCCACCATCCAGAGCTATCGCGGCGCCCAGATCTTCGAAGCCATCGGCCTCAACGATGAGTTCATCGACCGCTACTTCACGAAGACCGTCTCCCGCATCGGCGGCATCGGCATCGATGAAGTCGCCGTCGAGGCCATGGCCCACCACGACCGCGCCTTCCCCGAGCGCGATGGCGGCCTCGCCGAGCTCGATTGGGGCGGCCAGTACCAGTGGCGCAAGGACGGCGAATACCACCTCTTCAACCCGGAGACTGTGTTCCGCCTCCAGCACTCCACCCGTACCGGGCAGATGGACGTCTTCCGGGAATACACCCGCATGGTCAACGAACAGAGCGAGCGCATGGCCACGCTCCGCGGCCTCTTCGAACTCAAGCCCGACCGCGACCCGGTCCCCCTCGAGGAAGTCGAACCCGCCGAGAGCCTCTTCAAGCGCTTTGCCACCGGCGCCATGAGCTACGGCTCCATCTCCGCTGAAGCACACGAGACCCTGGCCATCGCCATGAACCGCATCGGCGGCCGCAGCAATACCGGCGAAGGCGGCGAAGACCGCCGCCGCTTCACGCCCGATGCCAACGGCGACCTCCGCCGCAGCTCCATCAAGCAGGTCGCCTCCGGCCGCTTCGGCGTCACCAGCGAATACCTCGTGAACGCCGATGAGCTCCAGATCAAAATGGCCCAGGGCGCCAAGCCCGGCGAAGGCGGCCAGCTCCCCGGCCACAAGGTCTACCCCTGGATCGCCGAGGTGCGCCACTCGACCCCCGGCGTCGGCCTCATCAGCCCGCCCCCACACCACGACATCTACTCCATCGAAGACCTCGCCCAGCTCATCCACTACCTCAAGAACTCCAACCCGCGCGCGCGCATCAGCGTCAAGCTCGTGGCCGAGGTCGGCGTGGGCACCGTCGCCGCCGGCGTCGCCAAGGCGAAGTCCGATGTCGTCCTCATCTCCGGCTACGATGGCGGCACCGGCGCCAGCCCCCTCACCTCCATCAAGCACGCCGGCGCCCCCTGGGAACTCGGCCTCGCCGAAACCCAGCAGACCCTCGTCCTCAATAAGCTGCGCGACCGCATCGTCGTCCAGGTCGATGGCCAGATGAAGACCGGCCGCGACGTCGTCATCGGCGCCCTCCTCGGCGCCGAAGAGTTCGGCTTCGCCACCGCCCCCCTCGTCGTCATGGGCTGCGTCATGATGCGTGTCTGCCACCTCGATACCTGCCCCGTCGGCATCGCTACCCAGAACCCCGCCCTCCGCGCGAAGTTCGCCGGCCGCGCCGAATACGTCGTCAACTTCTTCCAGTTCATCGCCGAGGAAGTGCGCGAATACATGGCGAAGCTCGGCTTCCGAACCTTCGAAGAACTCATCGGCCGCAGCGACCTCCTCGATATGCGCCGCGCCGTCGACCACTGGAAGGCCCAGGGCCTCGACCTCTCGGCCATCCTCTACCGCCCCGAGATCGCGAACGAAGTCGCCACCCGCCGCGTCATCGAACAGGACCACGGCATCGATAAGGCCCTCGACCAGGAGATCCTCAAGCTCGTTGAGCCCGCCCTCGAACGCGGCGAAAAGGTCGTCCTCGAATTGCCCATCCGCAACGTCAATCGCACCGTCGGCACCATCACCGGGAGCGAACTCACGCGCCGCTACGGCAACAACGGCCTCCCCGATGACACCATCGACATCACCTTCCGCGGCTCCGCCGGCCAGAGTTTCGGCGCCTTCGTGCCCTCCGGCATGACCCTCCGCCTCATCGGCGATACCAACGACTACGTGGGCAAAGGCCTCTCCGGCGGCAAGATCATCGTCCGGCCTCCCGCCGAGGCCACCTTCGTTCCCGAAGCCAACATCCTCATCGGCAACGTCGCCCTCTATGGCGCCACCAGCGGCGCCGCCTTCTTCCGCGGCGTCGCCGGCGAACGCTTCGGCGTCCGCAATTCCGGCGCCGTCGCCGTCGTCGAAGGCACCGGCGACCACTGCTGCGAATACATGACCGGCGGCCGCGTCGTCGTCATCGGCCGCACCGGCCGCAACTTCGGCGCCGGCATGAGCGGCGGCGTCGCCTTCGTCTATGACGAAGACGGCACCTTCGCCAACCACTGCAACATGGAAATGGTCAGCCTCGAAAGGCTCGACGAGCACGAAGACCGCGAACTCGTCCATGGCCTCCTCGAACGCCACATCGAATACACCGGCAGCACCGTCGCGCACGACCTCCTGGCCGATTGGCCCGCATCCGCCGCGCGCTTCATCAAGGTCATGCCGAACGAATACCGGCGCGTCCTCAACGAACAGCGCAAAGCGCGCGAGAACGGCCAACAGGAGGGCCAGCCCGGCCCCGCGGTGGGAGCTGCCCGTGGCTAAGCCGACCGGTTTCATGGAGTTCACGCGCGAACTGCCCGCGCGCCGCCCCGTCGCCGACCGCGTCCACGATTGGCTCGAAGTCTACGAAGACTTCCCCCGCCAGCGCCTCCGCGACCAGGCCGCCCGCTGCATGGACTGCGGCATCCCCTTCTGCCACCAGGGCTGCCCCGTCGGCAACATCATCCCCGATTGGAACGACCTCACCTACCGCGACCGCTGGCAGGAAGCGATCGCCCGCCTCCACGCCACCAACAACTTCCCCGAGTTCACCGGCCGCCTTTGCCCCGCTCCCTGCGAAAGCGCCTGTGTCCTCGGCATCAACAACGACCCGGTGACCATCAAGCAGATCGAGCTCACCATCGTCGAACGCGCCTGGAACGAAGGCTGGATCAAGCCTCAGCCCGCCACCTTCCGCACCGGCAAGACCGTCGCCGTCATCGGGTCCGGCCCCGCCGGCCTTGCCTGCGCCCAGCAGCTTGCCCGTGCCGGCCACGACGTCACCGTCTTCGAACGCGATGACCGCATCGGCGGCCTCCTCCGCTACGGCATCCCCGACTTCAAGATGGAGAAGCAGTTCGTCGACCGCCGCCTCGCGCAGATGGCGGCCGAAGGCGTCACCTTCAAGACCGGCGTCCACATGGGCGTCGATATGGACGTCCGCGAACTCCAGACCCAGTTCGATGCCCTCTGCCTCGCCGGCGGCGCCGCCCACCCCCGCAACCTCCAGGTCGAAGGCCGCGAACTGGCCGGCGTCCACTTCGCCATGGAATACCTGCCCCAGCAGAATCGCCGCAACGCCGGCGACGAAATCCCCGAAGCCAGCGCCATCACCGCGAAGGGCAAGCGCGTCATCATCCTCGGCGGCGGCGATACCGGCGCCGACTGCCTCGGCACCGCCATCCGCCAGGGCGCCCGCGACGTGCTCCAGTTCGAACTTCTCCCCAAGCCCCCGTCCGCTCGCCCCGATTCCCAGCCCTGGCCCAGCTACCCCATGCTCTACCGCGTCACCAGTGCCCACGAAGAGGGCGGCACACGCGAATACAGCGTCTCCACCACCCGCCTCAGCGGCGAAAACGGCGTCCTCAAGAAGCTCCACGGCGTCCGCGTCGAGTTCGTCAACGAAAACGGCCGCCAGGTCATGAAAGAAGTCCCCGGCAGCGAATTCGAGGAAGAATGCGACCTCCTCCTCCTCGCCATGGGCTTCCTCGGCCCCGAAAAGCCCGGCATGATCGAGCAGCTCGGCGTCGAACTCACCGAACGCGGCAACGTCCGCGCCGATGAGAACAAGATGACCTCCGTCGCCGGCGTCTTCACCGCCGGCGACATGACCCGTGGCCAATCGCTCATCGTCTGGGCCATCGCCGAAGGCCGCCAGGCCGCCCGAGGCATCGACGCCTTCCTCATGGGCGAGACGACCCTGCCCGACACCTGCCCGGTGTAGCTGTTAGCTCTTAGCTTCTGGCTGTTAGCGGTGACCACGCGCGGTCGTGCCCCTCGCATTGCTGTTCGCGCCGGGGTTGCCCGCCGATGGCCGACGGCTGCTCACGTGGTCACCACAAACAGCTAATAGCCAACAGCTAATAGCTCACCCCACCTCGTCTTCCACGTGATAGTGGTGCACGTGATGCTTGCCCCGCCGCGCCTGGAGCCAGGCCGCCGCGAGACCGTGGTCCGGCGCCGCCACGAACGCCACCAGGAACACCGCGGTCGCCACGAGCACGATCGTCGCGCCCGCCGCCGTGTCCAGGTGGTACGAGACGTACAGCCCCGCTACCCCGCTCCCGATTGCCACCCCCACGCTATACAGCATCATTCGCCCCAGCCGGTCCGTGAGCAGCCGTGCCGTCGCCGGCGGCGTCACCAGGAGCGCGAGGATGAGGATGTTCCCCACCGTCTGCAGGCTCGCCACGATCGTCGCCGCAACGAGCAGCAGCAACAGCAGGTCAAGCGCGAACACCGGATAGCCCGCCGACCGCGCCATCGTCGCGTCGAACGCCACCAGCGTGAACTCCTTCAGAAATGCCAGCACGACCCCCGCCACCACCACCGCGATGATCCCCGTCCAGAGCACGTCACTCTCCGAAACGCCGAGCACGTTCCCGAATAGCAGCGACCCCAGGTCCTTGCGGAAGCCCGCCTCGCGGCTGATGAGCACCACCCCCACCGCGAAGAACGCCGCGAAAATCACCCCGATCGCCGAGTCCTCGCTCACCCGCCGGCTGCGCGCCAGGATCCCCACCCCCAGCGCCGTGAACGCCCCGAACACGAACGCGCCGATGAGGATGCTCTTTTCCGCCATGTACGAAAGCACCACCCCGGGGAAGACCGCGTGCGCCAGCGCATCCCCGATGAACGCCAGCCCGCGCAGCACCACGAAGCACCCCACCAGCCCGCACAGCGCCCCCACGATCACGATCTCCGCCATCGCCCGCTGCATGAACGCGTACTCCAGCGGCTCCGTCAGCGCGTTCATGCGAACACCGCCACCTGGCCGCCGAACGTCGCCCGCAGCGTCTCCGGTGTGTACGTCGTCTCCGTTGGCCCGAACGCCACCAGCCGCCCCCGCAGGCAGCACACGTGCGAACAGGTCTGCGTCACCTCATCGAGGTCGTGCGTCGCCATCAGCACCACCATCCCCGCGGCGGCGAAGTCCCGGATGGCCGCGTGCAGCACCTCCCGGTTCGCCGCATCGATGCCCGTGAACGGCTCGTCCAGCAGGATCACCGCCGGGTCCTGCACAATCGCCCGGGCGAGGAAGATGCGCTGCTGTTGGCCGCCGCTGAACTGGCTGATGTGCCTTCCCCCCATGCCGCCGAGCCCCATGCGCTCCAACGCCGCCTCGGCCCTTCGCACATCCTCGCGCCCGGGGCGCCGCAGCCAGCCCGCTGCCCGGTAGCGTCCCATCAGCACCACATCGCGCGCCGTCACCGGGAAGTCCCAGTTCACGTCCTCGCGCTGGGGCACGAACGCCACGCCCACCGCACGCTCCCGTAGCGGCGCACCATCGAGCCTGATCGTCCCCGCGCGCATCGGCAAGACCCCCGCGATCGCCTTCAGCAGCGTGCTCTTCCCGCTCCCGTTGGGGCCGATCAGCCCCACCACGTCGCCCCCTCGCGCCGCGAACGTCACGCCGCGCAGTTCGAAGCTCCCGCCGTAGCCCGCCGCCACCCCCGCGACCTCGAGCGCGTGGCCCGTCATCGCAGCGCCTCCGCCATCTTCCGCGCGTTCCAGAGCAGCATCCCGTCCACCGTCGCCGCCTCCGATCCCGCCGGCCCGAGCGAATCGCCATAGATGTCGTCCACGATGCGCGCCCCCGTGTCCCGTGCGACCTGCCGCGCGATCTTCGGGTCTACCGAGGCATCCGCGAAGATCGCCGTCACCCCTTCCCGACGGATCGTCGCCACCAGCGCCGCGACATCCTTCGACGAAGGCTCCGCCTGCGTCGAGGTCCCCGGGATGACCGCGCCCACGAAACGCAGCCCGTAGCGATCGAGGAAGTAGCCGATCGCGTCGTGGTTCGTCACCACCTTCCGGTTCGCCTCCGGGATGGTCGCGATGAGCGCCCGGATCTCCGCATCGACCGCGACCAGCCGGGCATCGTACGCCGCTGCCCGTGCCTCGTAAGCCGCCCCGTGCGCCGGGTCGGCCGCGGCCAGCGCCCCCGCGATCGCGCGCACCATCGCCCGGTCGTTGTCGATGTCGTGCCAGGTGTGCGGGTCGTCCTCGCCCTCGTGCGAATGCGAACCGCCCGCCGCGTGCGGCTCCTCGTCGGGCGCGCGCAGCGTCAGGCCCTCGCTCAGCGTCACGATGGCGCCGTTGCTGTCCTTCAGCGCCCTGTCAAGGAAGGCATCCAGCCCCAGTCCGTTGCGAAAGATCACGTCCGCACGCTCGACGGCGCGGCGGTCGGCGGCCCTGGGCTCGTAGTCGTGCGGGTCGATGCCCGGGCCCACGAGCACGCGCACGTCCGCATCGTCCCCCGCCACCACCGACACCAGCGCCCCCACCGGCGCGACCGTCACCACCACCATCAGCCGCCCGTCGCGCTCGCCGCCGCTCCCACCCCCGCACGCCGTGGCGAGCAGGCCAAACGCCAGCACGGCAGCGAAAAGCAGGGCGATCCTGGCAGACACGCGGCGCCACCTGAGATGAAGTATCGACAGTGAATGATACTCAGTCTCATTACGCCCCGCAACCGGTTCTGCTGCGCGATGGCGTGGCCTGCCGCGGCAGCGTATGCGGTGCCGGCGGCTCGCAGTTGCCGGGCCAGCGCCGGGTCGAACGCCGTCCGGAGGTGGAGCCCCGTCTGCGCGTTGAAGCCCAACGCCGCCTCAAGATCGAGCGCGGTGGCCGCCGTCACGGCCTTGTGTCTCCAGTGCCGCTCGCCGCACCGCGTTCTGCCATAGGCTGAACCGGCCCGCGCCTGTGCCCCCTGCGAGCCAACCGCAATCGCCCTCCCCTCGCCACCGGCACGCGGCAGATGCGGCCACCGCGACACTCGTCCGATGACGTTCGCCAGCGCCTCAGCCATGACCATCCCGCCGCGCGCCCCGGAGCCGCACGACCCCACGCCCTCACCGCCGCTTCCGCCCACCCCCGGCCAACCGCTCCCCCCGGCGCAGACCCCGCCATTCCCGCCCGCCACCCCGCCGCCGGACCCACCCGTCGTCGACGTGCCGCCGCCACCCGGAACCCGCACCGGCTGAGACGGCCCCGCCCGCGCTTTCGCGGAACGCACCCTCTGCTACCATGACTCCTCAGGCGGCGGGCGTAGCGTAGTGGTTAACGCGTCTGGTTGTGGCCCAGAAGATCGAGGGTTCGAACCCCTCCGCTCGCCCCAATCCCCTCTTCTCCCTCCTCGAAGCGGACGCTGTTTGGTCGCTCGGATACTCGGCGCCGGAACTCACGCCTATCCATCCGCGGATGTTAGCGCGCTAAAATAAGTAGTGGGCCTCTTGGAGCAGCCGAACGCGTCAGGACCGCCCTCACGCGATCCGGCCAATCACCAGCGTCGCCAACCCCAGGAAGAACACGAACCCCATCACATCCGTCACCGTCGTCACGAAAATGTTCGCCGCCAACGCCGGGTCCACCTTCATCGATTTCAGCCCCAGCGGGATGAGCACGCCCCCCATCGTCGCCGCCACGATGTTGAGGAAGAGCGCCGTGCCCAGTACCACCGAGAGCGTCTCGTTCTGCTTCCACAGGTAGGCCGCGAACCCGGCCACGCTTCCGATCGCCGCGCCGTTCGCCACCCCGACGAAGATCTCCTTGCGGCACGCCCGGAAGATGTCCCCCACATCCAGGTCCCCCAGCGCGATGCTCCGCACGGCGATCGTCGCGGTCTGCGTGCCCGCGTTCCCCCCCTGTCCCGCGACCACCGGCATGAACGCCGCCAGCACCGTCGCCTTCCCCAATGTCGTATCGAACAGCCCCACCACCGCCGAGGCGATGAACGCCGTGATCAGGTTCACCAGCATCCACGGCAGCCGCCGCTTCACCGAAAGCCGCACCGGGCTGAACACCCGCTCCTCGTCGCCGAGGCCCACCATGCGGTACATGTCCTCCGTCGCCTCCTCCTGGAGCACGTCGATGAGGTCGTCCGCCGTCATCACCCCTTCGAGGTGCCCTTCGGCGTCCACCACGGGCACCGCCAGCAGGTTGTACCGCTGCAGCAGGAGCGCCGCCTCTTCCTGGTCCGTCTCCGTCGAAACCGCGTGCACGTCCCGTAGCGTGATCTCGCCCAGCCGCGTCGAAGGCTCCGAAACGATCAGGTCGCGGATCGAGACCGTCCCGATGAGCCGCCGCGCGCTGTCGATGATGTAGAGGTAATACGCCCGGTCCGCCGCCGGCCGCAGCACCCGCAGGTACGAAAGCGCCTGGTCGACCGAGATCCCCTCGTTCAGCGCGACATAGCCGCGGCTCATGATGCCGCCCGCCGATTCGTCCCCGTACCGCAACAGCTCCGCGACCTCGTCGCCGCGGTCCAGCTGCGCCAGCGTCTCCGCCTGCTCTTCCGGCTCCAGCTGCTGGATCACGTCCGCCGCGACGTCGTCCTCGACCTCCTCCAGCACCGCCGGGAGGTCCTCGACACCCACGCCGCGAATCAGCTGGCGAAGTTCATCGTCCTCGACTTCCTCGAAAAGCTGCCCGACCAGGTCCGTGGGAAGGCGGTCCAGGAACTCGCGGCGGCCATCCTCCTCGAGCGAAAGCACGAGGTCCGCGAGGTCGGCCGGGTGGAGCGCGGAAACAAGGGCGACGGCCTTCTGCCACTCGCCCCCATCAATTAGAGAGCGGGCGTCATCCTGCAGGTCTCGAGTGACAACGTCCTCGGCCAACGACGACCCCTCGCACCGGCCCCCTGCGGGAGCCGGTCAAGAAACGGCAGCTGCGTACTGTGTACGTCCATCATGGTTACCGCAGGCCGCGGCGGGGCGCCTGCCCCCCGACCCTAACCCTCGCCCCGAAAACGGTCAATTCTGAGCATTTGTTCACTCCCCTGAGCACATTCCCGTATCTCCGCGTATACTCCCAACCGGAGCGAAACCCACATAACGGAGGCCCAAATGCAAATTCGCCGGCCAATCCTCCTCGCCGCCGCGGCCGCCGCCGTGCTCGTCACCGTCCCCGCTGCCGTCCTCGCACGCGGCGCCGACCCCGGTCCCTCCGCACCCGCCGTCGCCCAGGCCGTGGCCATCGGTTCCGGCTTCACCTACCAGGGCCGCCTCACCGATGCCGGCGCCCCCGCCAACGGCATCTACGACCTCCGCTTCGTCCTCTATGACGACGAAATTGCCGGCGCGAGCGTCGGCGCCGTCGTCGAAAAGGCCGATGTCCAGGTCACGAACGGCATCTTCGTCACGAACCTCGACTTCGGCGCGACCGCCTTCACCGGCGACGCCCGCTGGATGGAGATCGCCGTCCGGCCCGGCAGCGCCACCGGCGCCTACACCGCACTCTCGCCGCGCCAGGCCATCTCCTCCGCGCCCTACGCCCTGTATGCGAAGGCCGCCGGCTCCATCGCCTTTCCCGTCGCCGCCAGCGCCTCGCCCACGACCGCCGTCCTCGACCTCACGAACGCCGGCACCGGCGCCGCCGCGAAGTTCCGCGGCCTCCCCGTCGCCCTCGAACTCGATGGCGGCGTCCGCGTCTCCGGCCCGGCCGCCAATCGCCCCGCCTTCGTCCAGACCGTGAACACCGCCGTCACCGGTGGCAACACCTGCCTCGCCGATAAGGCCACCGTCATCGATAGCGCCCTCGCCAATGGCGACCCCGCGGCCATCCTCACCGTCACCGGCGTCGGCGATGGCGTGACCGTTCCGCCCGCCGTGGGTGTCGCCTACAACGTCGCCGGCTGCACCGCCAACCGCTGGGTCATCTACGCCGGCGCCGCGCTCACGAACGGCGCGCGCTTCAACGTCACCATCGTGAAGGCGGCGGCCCCGTGAACGCCCACCGCACCCTCGTGATGGCCGCGGCCGGCACGGCGGCGCTGGCCATCGCCGCCGCCGCCCTCGCCCAGTCCGCGAGCGGCTGGACCATCACCCAGTTCGCCTATGGCGGTGGCGGCACGAGCACCCAGGCGCCCTACACCGTGCAGGGCGTCATCGGCCAGCCCCTCGCCGGCAACGCCACCGGCGGCACCTACACCGTCCAGTCCGGCTTCTTCGCCGGCTTCCTCGAGAAGTTCAAGATCACCGCCGTCATGCTCGCGAAGGACGGCTCCTGATCCCACGCCCCCGCCCGCATCCGGCGCTCCTCGCCCCGGATGCGGGCGCCGCCATTCGCATTTGCGGGTTCCGCCCGCCCGCCGGGGCTTGCGCGTGCGGCGCCCCCTCGGCCAACCTCGAAGGGAGGCTCGCAGGAGGCCGCCGCTGATGCAGTTCGTCACCCTCGAACGCGCCGCCAACGAGGTCCGTTCCGGGCATCGCGTCTACATCCACGGCGGCGCCGCTACGCCCCACGCCCTCATCGCCGCCCTCATGCAGCGCAAGGACGAACTCGCCCGCGTCGAACTCGTCCACATGCACACCGATGGCGACGCCCCCTACGTCGCCCCCGAGATGGCCGGGCACTTCCGCCATAATGCCCTCTTCATCGGCCCCAACGTCCGCGATGCCGTCTGCGATGGCCGTGCCGATTACACGCCCATCTTCCTGTCCGAAATCCCCGGACTCTTCGCCCCCGGCGGTGCCCTCCCCCTCGATGTCGCCTTCGTTCACGTCACCCCGCCCGACCAGGATGGCAACTGCTCCCTCGGCGTCTCCGTCGATTGCGCCCTCGCCGCCGCGCGCCATGCGAAGGTCGTCGTCGCCCAGGTGAATCCGCAGATGCCGCGTACGGGTGGCCACGTTCTTCCCGCCGCATGGATCGATTTCGCCGTCGTCGTCGATGCGCCGCTTCCTACGCACCCCGTGGCCGCGCCCACGCCCGAGGCCGAGGCCATTGGCCACCACGTCGCCAAGCTCGTGCCCGATGGCGCCACCCTTCAGATGGGCATCGGCGCCATCCCCAACGCCATCCTCGCCTCCCTCCGCGGCCATCGCGACCTCGGCGTCCACACCGAGATGTTCACCGACGGCCTCCTCCCGCTCGTCAAGGCCGGCGTCATCAACGGTGCCCGCAAGAGCCTCCACCCCGGCGTCATCGTCAGCGCCTTCGCCATGGGCAGCCCCGATGTCTACCGCTTCCTCGACCGCAATCCCGCCGTCGAGCTGCGCCCCGTCGATTACACGAACCACGTCGCCGTCATCGCCCGCAACGACCGCATGTGCGCCATCAACGCCGCTCTCACGGTCGACCTCACCGGGCAGGTAGTCGCCGATTCCATCGGTCCCCGCTTCTATAGCGGCATCGGCGGCCAGGTCGATTTCATCCGCGGCGCCGCCCAGAGCGAAGGCGGCATCCCCGTGATTGCCCTCCCCTCGACCGCGAAGGGCGGCACCGTCAGCCGCATCGCCCCCGAGCTTCCCACCGGCGGCGGTGTTGTCACCACCCGCGGCGATGTCCACTGGGTCGTGACCGAGTTCGGCGCGCGCAACCTCCACGGACGCACCATCCGCGAACGCGCCCGCATGCTCATCGAGATCGCCCACCCGCGCTTCCAGGCCGAGCTCGAAGAGGCCGCCGACCAGCTCGGCTACCTCGGGCGCCGTTTCGTCAGCTGACCTTCAGCTCGATGATCGTGTTCATCCCGCCCGGCTGGTAACACTTGATCTTGTAGGTCCCTGCCTCGCCCGGCGCCGTGTACTTCACGTTCCGCGTGCGCTTCTCGGGGATGATCGTCTCCTCCAGCTTCGTCCCGTCGATGCCCTCGACCTCCTTCGCCTTGTCGGAGTCGTTCTTCACCTCGAAGGTGACCTCCTCCTTCAGTGCGAGGTCGATGGACGCCGGCGTACACGCCTCGTCCGTCTGCGTGATGGCGATGACGCGGCGGTCGCCACCGTCATCCGAGCCTTCGCAGCCGGCCAGCGTGAGCGAAACGAGGGCGAGTGCACTCGCGAGGGCGAACAGGCGAATCATGATCTATCTCTCCGAAAGGAATCCGCGTCAGTGCGCGTTCGTCGCCGGCGCCACCGGCACCGGGCTCGCCGGCCGCCGCACGGGCAGCCAGAGGTAGGCCGCGCTCGCCGTCAGCAGGTAGCCCCAGTACAGGACGATTTGCAGCATCGCCGGCGCCGAGTCGTACCCCACGAGCGTGTTCAGGAACTTCCCGAAGTCCGATGTCATCGAAACCACGCCATCCGTGTCCCACGGACGCGTGCCCAGGTTGCTGATCAGCGCAGCCTCGTACAGCTTCGTCACCGAATTCGCCAGCAGCCCCGCCGCCAGCACGATTAGCACGATCGCCGACACCTGGAAGAACGCCCGCATCGGGAACCAGCGCGAACCCTGGTAGATCCCCACGCCCACCACCGCCGCCACCGCGAAGCCCAGCACGCCGCCGAGCACGTATTCCGTACCGCTCGCGCCCGTCGAACTGCCCGCGAACAGGAACAGCGTCGTCTCCAGCCCTTCGCGCCCCACGGACGTCGCCGCGAGCAACACCAGCGCCGTCACCGAACCGCCGCCCAGCGCGCTATCGATCCGTGCCCGCAACTCCGCCGACATGCCCGCCGCCTGCCGCTTCATCCAGAACGCCATGCCCGTCAGCACGATGACCGCGAAGATCATGGCGAATCCCTCGAACCCCTCCACGATTCGCTTGTCAAGCTCCTTCGAAGCAATCTCAAGCCCGATGCCGATGGCCAGGCAGATCGCCGCCGCCACGCCCACACCGGTCCAGATCGCCCGGAAGTGCTGCTTCTGCCCGATCGATCGGAGATAGCCCAGCAGGATCGCGATGACGAGGGCCATTTCGATGCCCTCGCGCAGTGTGACCAGGAAGGAAAACGCCATGCCCGCCACCTGGGAAGTGAGTGTCGCGGGAATTAGTCTTACCTAATCTCAGGAATCGCGCAACACGCACGATAAGATTAGGCGACACTCCTATTTGAAAAGTGGTTCAACTTTGCCTCGGCATTTCGTTCCACGAAAGGGTCCAACGGTCCCTCCCGCCCGGGACCTTCGCACCTCGCTCGAAGCCCCCGGGCGGCCACGTCCCGCCCTTGCAATACCGTATCGATGCCACTCGCCTGCCCCCTCCGGGTGACCGTCCCACGTCCAACTCCCGTACCATGCCCGTACCGGTGCGCGTGAGCGTGCCGCCATGTACGAGGGGGCTCCGCCCTCCAGGAGGTCGTTTCTTTGAGCACGGAACCACTCGTTCTCGCCGTGGATGACGAAGCCGGGATCCTGCGCCTCATGAAGCTCGAGCTCACCGCCCAGGGTTTCCGCGTCATGACGGCTTCGAACGGCGAGGAGGGCCTCCGCATCGTCGAGGAGCGCCGCCCCGATGTCGTGCTGCTCGATGTCGTCATGCCCGAGATCACCGGCCTCGAAGTCATGCGCCGCATCCGCGAACGCACCAACACCCCCATCATCCTCGTCACCGCCAAGGACAAGGACGCCGACAAGGTCCGCGGCCTCGAACTCGGCGCCGATGACTACATCGTCAAGCCGTTCAGCCTCGAAGAGCTTGGCGCCCGCATCCGCGCCGTCCTCCGCCGCACCAGCGGCCAGGATAGCGAACGTGTCGTCCGCGCCGGCGAAGTCGAGATCGACCTCACCCGCCGCCTGGTCAAGCGCAACGGCGAACTTGTCTCGGTCACCCGCACCGAATGGCTGCTTCTCCAGCACCTCGCATCCAATGCCGGCAAGGTCATCCTCAACGCCGAGCTACTGAGCAAAGTCTGGGGCCCCGAGTACCGCGACGACCTCCAGTACCTGCGCGTCTGGGTCTCCCGCCTCCGCCACAAGCTCGAACCCGAGCCGGGCAACCCCCAGATCATCAAGACCCTCCAGGGCATCGGCTACATGTTCGATGCCGAACCCGTCGCCCGTCAGGCCGCCTCCGCGGGTGCCGCTTCCGATTAGACGGCCATGGACGAGGGGCGGAAGATGAGCGCATGAACTCGCCCGTCACGCCCTACGTCCTCGCCGGGCGCATCCTCTCCATCATCGGCATGGGCTTCACCTCCGCCGCCGCGATCCTCCTCGCGATCATCCCCTCGTGGTGGGCGGCCGTCGCCGCCATCGCCTTCGTGCCCTTCTTCCTGCTCATCGTCGTCGTCGAAAAGTACTCCGCGCGCCACGGCCTCATCGGCCCCGAACCGCCCCCCACCCTCGACCTCGAGTAAGCTGCCACCCCCTGGCTCGGGAGGCGCAACGCCGCCCGCTCCCGGTCCTCCGGATCACCCGTGTGATTTGCTGGAAGGGCCGCGCCCTAGCGGAAATCGGCCGCCAGCGACAGCACGTTGTTCACATAGTCGTGCGTCTCGCCGAAGATCCCGAACCGCTCGATGCTGCCCCAGCCCTGGTAATACGCCGCCAGCGCCATGCGCACGTCGCCGTCCGCGCTATCCAGCAGGTCCCGGAACACAGCCGCCCCGACGCGGGCGTTGTCGCGCGCGTTGTACTGCCAGCCGTGCCCGCCATCGATCAGGAAGTCCACCGCCCACACCGCCGTCGACGGCAACAGCTGCATGATCCCGACCGCACCGACATCGCTCACCACGTGCTGCTGGAAGCCGCTCTCCTGCCACGCGATCGCGAGCAGCACCGCCGGCTCGATCCCGAATTCGTTCGCCGCCGCCACCACTGCCGCCCGCGCCTCCGCGTGGCTCACCATCGATGCCCCGGGCCGTGTCGCCGCCGGGATGCTCAGGTCCTGCCCCACCTGGATGAGCGAAGGATTCGCGATCCCGTTCACCGCCGCGATCGCCTCCGCCGTCGTCCCCAGCAGGTCCGCGATCCCCGAAAGGCTATCCCCCGGGCGCACCACGTAGCGGCGAAGGCCCGCGCTGCTCGATGACGGCGCGTTCCCGCCGCCACCGCCACCGCCGGGAATCTGGAGGTCGACGCCCGCCACGATGTGGTCCGGGTCCTTCAGGCCGTTCAGCGCCGTGATCGCCGCCGGGTCCACGCCATAGTGATCGGCGATCCCCGAAAGGCTCTCGCCTGGCTTCACCGTGTGCCAGCGGCCGTTCGCCGCCGGGGCCGATGCTGCCACCGCCACCGCGGGAACGCGCAGCACCATCCCCGCGTAGATGCGGTCCGGGTCCTTGATGTTGTTCGTCTGCGCGAGCGCTTCGGGCGTCACCCCGAGTTCGTCGGCGATCTGGCTGAGCGTCTCGCCTTTGCCCACCGTGTATGTCGTGGCCGAGCCATGCGCCGCCATCGGCCGCGCCAGCAGCGCGGCAAGCAAGGATGCGCCAACGGCCAGCGCAAGCGCTGCCGCGTGACGCCGGGGGTTGGGTCGAGTGCGGGGGAGTACCACCGTCGCCTCCGGCAATTAGCAAGACGAGAGCATTATGTGTGCTCTTCTCGTGTGATGGAACCTCAATCTCGGATTACCGGTGTAACCGCACCGCAAAATCCGGGTAAGAACTGACAGGATTGCACTAATTTTGCAATCCTCTTACACCTTTTGGGCTGTGGTTTGACATCCACCGGGTCGAATGGAACAGCGGGCGGCGGACAAGCACAGCCGCCCACCAGGGGTTCCCGTTCATGACCTTCCGGCTTCGGCCCATGGGCTTCATCACTGGCTCACTGCTCGGCCTCGTCGCGCTCGCCGCGGCTTTCGTCACCGGCACCACCAACCACGCCAGCGCCCTCACCAATTGCACCGGCGGCAATATGGCCCTCGATGGCGAAGAGACCGCCTTCCTCGGCCTCATCAACAACTACCGCGCCCAGAACGGCCTCGCGCCGCTCACTATCTCCACCAACCTCAATCGCGCCTCCGCCTGGCTCAGCCAGGACATGGGTGCGAAGTCCTACTTCGCCCACACCGACTCCCTCGGCCGCTCCCCCTCGCAGCGCGCCACCGACTGCGGCTACCCGGGCGGCGCCGGTGAGAACATCGCCGCCGGCACCAACTGGGACAGCGCCGCCGAAGCCTTCGACGCATGGCGCAACAGCGCCGGCCACAACGCCAACATGCTCAACGCCAGCTACAAGGTCATCGGCATCGCCCACGAACAGGTCGCCGGCTCCCAGTACAACTGGTACTGGACCACCGACTTCGGCCTCGTGAACGATGGCACCGGCGGCGGCGGCGGTACCAATCCCACCGCCACCCCCACCCGCACCGCCACCCAGCCGCCCGCGACGCCCACCCCCGTCCAGAGCGCGAAGGCAGCCGTCACTTCGCCCGCGAACGGCTCGACCCTCCCCGGCGCTACCGCCGCCTTTAGCTGGACCGCCGGCACCGGCGCCCTTGAATACTTCTTCTACGCCGGCACGACCCAGGGCTCGAACAACCTCTTCGGCTCGAGCACCGGCCTGAACCGTTCCGCCACCGTCTCCAGCCTGCCCACGAACGGCTCCACCGTGTGGGTCCGCCTCTGGACGCGCTTCAACAACGGCTGGCAGTACAACGACTACCAGTACACCGCCGCCAACCTCGGCAGCGCCGCCGCGAAGGCCTCGATGACGCTCCCGCCCTACGGCAGCACCATCTACGGCGGCTCCGCCACCTTCGCATGGACCACCCCCGCCGGCGCCCAGGAGTACTTCCTCTACGTCGGCACCAGCCCGGGCGCGAACAACCTCTATGGCCGCTCCCAGGGGCTCAACACCGCCGTGACCGTCTCCATCGCCGCTCGCGGTCCCATCTACGTCCGCCTCTGGACGCGCAGCGCCGCCGGCTGGCAGTACAACGACTACCAGTACACGGTCGCCTGATCGGCCAAACCGGTACGAACCAGGACGGCGGAGGGTCACCCCTCCGCCGTTTTGTCTTTCTCTCCGGGTCCCTTCTCCGCGTGCGCCACGACGGCGAACAGCGGGTCGCTCCGGCCCGGGTTCGGGCTGAGGTCATAGGCCCGCACCGGCCCGAACGCCCCCGAAAGCGCGAAATACATCCCGATAAGGTCCGCGTGTCCCCGGTCGTCGAGCATCTGCCAGGCCGCCACCGCCTTCGTCGGGAAACAGCGGTTCGAATACGTCACCACGAACGGCCCGCCCGGCTGGAGCACCCGCCCCACCTCCGCGAACACCTCCGCCGGCCGCGTCAGGTACTGCACCGAGACCGTCACAATCGCCGCCGCGAACGCGTTATCCGGCCATGGCAACACGGGGTTCGCGTTCAGGTCGTGGACCACCCACTCGTCCAGCTGTGGGTTGGCCGCCAGCTCCTCGGCGTTCATCCCCAGCCCCGTCACGCCGGCGTACACCGAGGCATCGGGCAGGTGCGAAACCCAGCTCGTCATCAGGTCGAGAATGCGCCCGCCCGCCGGCAGCACGCGTCCGTAGAACGCGCCCGCCGCCGCGATCGCCGCATCATCGATGTGCGTGACGAGCCGCGGCTCCACGTAGAACTCCGCGTCCGGTGCGTTGTCGTGCCGCCAGAAGTGCTCCGGGCGCAGCGGGCTCTCTCCCTGTTCCGCTCCGGCGGTCATGCCCCGGCGGCCGTACCCGCCCGCTCCTCGACCACCGCTTCGTAGAACCGCGCCCGGGGGTGGCCCATGAGCACGCCCTCGGCCATTCGCCCCGCGTGCGCCTGCTTGAAGGCCTCGCTCTGCGTCCACGCGACAAAGTGCTCGCGCGATGCCCACGTCGTGTGCGACACGTAATCCCCCGCGTCGTCACCCTTCAGCAGCGCGAACGCGCGGAACCCCGGGACCTGCTGGAGCCGGCTCTCCCGCGTCCGCCACACCTCCTCGAACTCCGCGCCCCGCTCCGGGTTCACCTGGAACTGATTCATGGCGATGAACATGGCTACCTCCCTGCGACTGCCGGGAGCATACAGGAATTTGGACGTCTATCCGTCGTGGCCGGTATCCGCCGCGATGCGCACCGTGAACGTCGTCCCCGCCCCCGGTGCCGTTTCCACCTCGATCGTCCCGCAGTGCGCCTCGACGATTCGCCACACGATCGCGGCGCCCAACCCGGTTCCGCTGCCCGCCGGCTTCGTCGTGAAGAATGGCTCGAAGACGCGCGCCGCCGTCGCCTGGTCCATCCCCGTACCCGTGTCCGCCACGCGCAACACCGCCAGCCCCTGCTCGAACCGTGCCGAGAGCGTCACATTCCCGCCCGAAGGCATCGCATCGCGCGCGTTCAGCACCAGGTTCAACACCGCCTGCGAAAGCTGCCCGGCGTCGCCGCGCACCATGATCGGCTCCAGCCCATCCGTGAGCCGCACGGTCACACCTTCGCCCATGGAAGGGCTCGCCAGCGCCTTCACCTCTCGCAGCACCGCCCGCAGGTCCACTGGTCCGAACGGCCTGTCGCCGCCGCGCGCGAAGGCGAGCAGCCGCCCGCTGATCTCCGCCCCCCGCTGCGCCGCCGTCTCGATGATCTCCAGGCTTTCGCGGTCGGCCTCTGGCATCCCCGGTGAACGCCGCAGCATCGATGCCACGCCCAGCACGCTCGCCAATACGTTGTTGAAGTCGTGCGCGATGCCCCCGGCCAGCTGCCCCAGCGATTCCAGCTTCTGCGATTGCCGCAGGGCCGCTTCCGCCCGCACGAGCTCCGAAACATCCACCGCCACCCCAACGACGCCCTCGCCCGGGCCCACGGGCTCCGCGCGCACATCCAGCACCGCGCCCCCACCGACCGCGAACCGCGCCGCGACCGCCGTCTCCGCCGAAACCGCGCGCAGCAGCTCCGCCCACTCCGGGTAGCTCTCAATCAGGTCCGAAACGTGCCGCCCGATGCCGTCGAAGCGCGGCCCCTGGTCCCACCAGTCGCCCCCTCGTCCGATGCACTCCGTCAGGTATCCATCCCCATCGAAGGCGAAGAGGATCACCGGCGCGTGCCCCGCCAGGAACAGGAGCTTCTCGCTCGCCGCCCGCAGTTCCGTCACCGTCCGGTGCCGTTCGGAGACGTCGCGGATGTTGAAGCGCACCCGGCGCGGCAGCCCCGCCGCATCGAGCACGAACGAACCCTGCACCTCCGCCGGGAACGTCGAACCGTCCTTGCGCACCATCGTCACTTCCACGAGTTCCTGCGTACCCGTGCGCTGATACGGCTTCCCCGTCGCCAACGACTCCCCGGTCAGGCGTGCCACTTCCGCCAGCACCATCGCCGCACCATCGGGGGTGAGCAGGTCCGTGCCGTTGAGGCCCGCCGCGACATCCTCCCGCGTGTATCCGAAGATCGCCGTCGCCATCCGGTTCAGGTAGGTCAGCCGCGAAGTCGCGATGTCCGCCTCGACGAGCGCATCGGGCAGGTGATCCCGGAACTGGTCGAATTCCGCGCGGAGGCTCGCCAGCTCCGCGCGCAGCGAAGCCGCCTCGCTATCCTCCATCGCTTCGGCGGTAATCACGGGGTGAGCATCGGCAGGGTGCACGCCCTCAACAACGGATTGCCTATTTTCAACCGAGAATTCGTTGCGTAAAGCCCTGTCCCGCCGCTTACCCCCGGCCCTGCCTCCGCAGCCAGTCGTCGATTAGCCACCGCGAAATCGAAATCCGCCCCGGGATGTTCGGCAGGTCATCGGCGTGGAACCACTTCGCGTCCGAGATCTCCGCCTCGTCGATCGCGATCTCCCCCGCCGCCCAGTCCGCGTGAAAGCCGATCATCAGCGAATGCGGGAACGGCCACGGCTGGCTGCCGAAGTAGCGCAGGTTCGTCACCTCCACCCCCACTTCCTCCCGCACCTCTCGGTGCACCGCCTCCTCGATGCTCTCACCCGGCTCCACGAAGCCCGCCAGCGTGCTGTACATCGGGTTCCCGAAGTTCCGGCCCCGCGCCAGCAGCGCCTCCTCCCCCCGTTCGATGAGCGTGATGATCGCCGGCGCCAGCCGCGGGAAGTTCAGCAGCCCGCACGATGGGCACTTCCGCGCCCGTTCGCCCTGCGCCGGCTCCGTCCGTTCGCCGCAGCGCCCGCAGAACTGGTGCGTCCGGTGCCACTCCACGATTTGCACCGCCCGCCCCGCCAGCGCCCACGTCCCCGTGTCCAGCTGCGCGGAGAGCGAGAACAGGTTCTGCGCCTGGAAGTCATCCGACCGCACCGGCTGATCGAACCCCGCCGCCCACACCGGCACCCCATCCAGCAGGCCAAGGAAGTGCTCATGGTCCGAATAGAGCCCAAAGTCCCGCGGGTGGCCGCCCTCCGGCAGCTTCGGCCGCCCCTCCGAGACCTGCATCAGCACCATGTTCCGCTCCACGCAGAGCCAGATCCCCTGCACCCCCGAAAGCTCATCCGGCAGCGAAACCATCGGCCGGAAATTGAACGACTCCGCCATGCCACCCTCCTTCGCCCGCGAGGACAACCCTCCCCGCGCGCCGCGCGAGTGTGTCCCCGCGCACACGATCGCGCAACCGCGTCCTCGCCGCGCGCCAATGGCCGGTGTACAAATGAGCGGCCATTCAGTCCCCAGGAGTCCCCATGAAATACAGCGTCATCGCGATATCCCGAACCCTCGGCGCCGGCGGAGAGGACCTCGGCCACGCCCTCGCCACCGACCTCGGCTTCCGCTACGTCGATGCCGAGATCATCCAGAAAGCCTCCGAAGCCGCCGGCGTCTCCACCGAGACCCTCGGCAAGGTCGAAGCGCGCAAAGGCCTCCTCAGCCGCATCCTCGAAAACCTCGGCCGCGCCAACACCGGCGGCCTCTACGGCGCCGCCGAGATCCCCACCATCATCCCCTCCGAAGAACCCCACTGGGAGCAGCTCATCGTCGACGTCATCAAGGAGACCGCCTCCGCCGGCGACGTCGTCATCGTCGCCCACGGCGCCAGCATCCCCCTCGCCGGCCACGCCGGCCTCCTCCGCATCATGGTCACCGCCCCCGAAGAGACCCGCCTCGCCCGCATCGCCAAAAACGAAAGCGTCACCGGCGCCGAAGCCGCGCGCAACGTCACCGAATCCGACCGCGCCCGCGCCGACTACTTCCGCCGCTTCTACAAGCTCGACCGCGAAACGCCCGAGCACTACGACCTCACCATCAACACCGAAGTCGTGGCCATCCCCCAGGCCCGGGCCGCCATCCTCGCCATCCTCCGCGATTGAGCTTGCCGCGCGCCGCCCACCTGCTAGAATCCGGCCACGAACGGCGGCGCCGCATAGTTGAAACTGAAACAACCTGAAAGGAAATCACCGCCATGACTGCCACGATGGACGCACTCTCCGCCGTCCCCATGTTCCGCGACCTCCCCAAGAAGTCCCTCGAACGCATCGAGAAGTTCGCCCGCCAGCGCAACTTCCAGGCCGGCGACACTATTTTCAAGGAAGGCGAAGAGGGCGTCGGCTTCTTCCTCGTCACCAACGGCACCGTCTCCGTCACCCGCGGCGGCACCGAAATCGCCAAGGTCCGCGATGGCGGCTTCTTCGGCGAAATGGCCCTCCTCGATAACCATCGCCGCAGCGCCACCGTGAAGGCCGATAGCAACGTCGAGTGCATCGCCCTCATGCGCTCCGACTTCCTCGCCGAACTCCGCAACAACCCCGACCTCGCCGTCGAGATGCTCTCCGTCCTCAGCGCCCGCGTGCGCGAACTCGACGAGAAGGTCTCGCACACCTAGGTCCCCACGCACGCTCAGCCGCCGCGCCCCGGGCACACCCCCGGGGCGTTGCGCTGCCCGGCCCGCGCCCTCGACGGATCCGCAAGGCCGTTTGCACCGTTCCTTCCCTTCCTTCTTTCCCCCGCCCCCGTATCCTCTCTTTCGAAGGGCCGTTCGAAAGGGGTACTCGATGCGCATCCTCGTTACTGGCGGAGCCGGCTTCATTGGCTCCCACGTCGTCGAGGCCTACCTGGCCGAAGGCCACGAAGTCCACGTCATCGATAACCTCGCCACTGGCCGCCGCGCCAACGTCCCCGAAGGCGCCGTCCTCCACGAAGCCGATATCCACTCCGCCGAGAGCGAGCGCCTCTTCGCCAGCTTCCGCCCCGAAGTCGTCAACCATCACGCCGCCCAGGCCAGCGTCAAGCTCAGCAGCGGCGATATCGTCCACGACCTCGAAGTCAACGGTGGCGGCACCGCCCGCATCGCCGATCTCTGTGTGCGCTACGGCGTCCGCAAGCTCATCTATTCCGCCTCCGGCGGCACCGTCTATGGTAACCCCGACGTCCTCCCCATCCCCGAGACCCATCCCCTGCGGCCCGTCTCCAACTACGGCATGTCCAAGCTCGTCGGCGAACTCTACATCGCCCTCAAGGGCCGCACCGAAGGCCTCGAATTCACCATCCTGCGCTACTCCAACGCCTTCGGCCCCCGCCAGGACCCTCACGGCGAGGCCGGCGTCGTCGCCATCTTCACCGGACGGCTCCTCGCCGGCGAACCCTGCACCATCGATGGCGACGGCGAACAGCTGAAGGACTACATCTACGTTGGCGATATCGCCCGCGCCAACGTCCTCGCGCTCACCCGCGGCGGCGGCGAAACCCTCAATATCGGCGTCGGCGAAGGCACCTCCGTGAACACCATCTATGCCGCACTCACCGCCGCCGCCGGCATCACCGCCGAGCCTCGCTTCGGCCCGCCCCGCGCCGGCGATGTGCGCGCCTTCTGGCTCGATACCTCCCGTGCCCGCGAGGTGCTCGGCTGGCAGCCCGAAGTCACCTTCGATGACGGCATCCGCCGCACCCTCGACAGCTTCCGCCGCTAACCTCCTGCCCGCGTCCCCGCGCCCGCGACAAGCGGTGGCGCGCCCGTCGCCGACACTGTTCCCGCTGCCCCCTCCCCGATCGCCGGCAGGGATGGACCGCAACCCGGCTTCGCACGAATGTTCGTACCGTGACTCGCTCCTTCGTCTCCCTCGACCTCGAGACCACCGGCCTCGCCGAGGACGACCGCGTCACCGAGATCGGCGCCGTCCGCTTCGATGAGTCCGGCGCCGTGCTCGCCACCTACGAACGGCTCGTGAACCCCGGGCGGCCCATCCCACCCTTCGTCGCCCACCTCACCGGCATCACCGATGACGATGTCGCCCTCGCACCCCGCATCGAAGAGGTCATCGGCGAGCTGCGCGACTTTATCGGCGATGGCCCCATCGTCGGCCAGAACATCCGCTTCGACCTGGGCCATCTCCGCCGCGAGGGTGTTGCCCTCGATGGCGTCCCCCAGGTCGATACCGTCGTCCTCTCCCGCCATCTGATCCCGGAACGCCAGCCGCGCAACCTTGAAGAGCTCGCCGCCCACCTCGGCGTCGAAGCAGGGACCTACCATCGCGCGCTCCCCGATGCGCGAACCGCCGCCGCCGTCTTCTCCGCCCTCCTCGCACGCGCCGCCGCCATTCCCGAGGACACCCGCCTGCAAATGGCGCGGCTCATCTCCATGCACGACCCCGTCGTCGCCGAGCTCATCGCCGGGCGCTCGTGGGAGGGCATCCCCCAGGGCGAACGCAGCCTCCCCAGCATTCGTCCGGCCCCGGCGCTCGAACCGCTGCAGAAGCGCGAACCACGCCAGCTCGTCATTCGCGGCGAACTCGAACGCGCACTTGCCGCCGCCCCGCGCGCCTTCGAAGGATTCGAAGCCCGCGCCGAGCAGGAACGCATGGCCGAAGCCGTCCGCCGCGCCATGGCCGAAGGTGGCCACTGGCTCATCGAAGCCGGCACCGGCGTCGGCAAGTCCCTCGCCTACCTTCTCCCCGCCGCCATGCACGCCCTCCGCAACGGCGAACGCGTCGTCATCTCCACCAACACCATCGCCCTCCAGGAACAGCTCATCCGCAAGGACATCCCCGCCCTCCGGCGCATCCTCGTCGCCGCCGGCGAAATCACCGGTGAATCAGAGCTTCGCGCCTCGCTCCTCAAGGGCCGCCAGAACTACCTCTGCGTTCGCCGCTGGATGTCGAGCTATATGGCGAATCTCGGCGACCCCGACTTCGCCCAGCTCGCGACCCGCATGCTCCTCTGGCTTCCCGAAACCGAGACCGGCGACCGCGGCGAACTCAGCCTCGACCGCAACGACTTCGTCACCTGGCAGCGCTTCAGCGCCCAGGACACCGACTGCCTGGCGAAGCAGCCCGTCTGGGTGCGCGAAGGCAAATGCTTCCTCCAGCGCGCCCGCAAGGCCGGCGAGGCCGCCCACCTGATCGTCGTCAACCATGCCCTCCTCCTCGCCGATGTCGCCGCCGGTGGCTCCGTCCTCCCCGCCTTCGACCACCTCATCATCGATGAAGCCCACAACCTCGAGGACCAGGCCACGCGCCAGTTCGGCGGCAGCGCCAGCCGCCGCCTCCTCGCCGAAGCCCTCGAAGGCCTCCATCGCCCCCGCCAGCGCGACCAGCGCGAAGGCGGCGTCGTCACCCTCCTCAAGCAGTTCCCCGAAGGCGGCGTGACCATGGCCGCGGCCGCCCTCGAGACCGCCGTGGCCGCCGCCGCGAAGCTCGTACCGGCCACCTTCGAAGCCTTCGCCGCGTTCGTCCCCCGCGGCACCGACGACGACCGCATAGTCCTGGACGCAGCCCTTCGCGCCCGACTCGGCTGGTCCGCCGCGGCCGACGCCTGGGCCGTCCTCGACCGTGCCCTCGCCGATATCAACGCCCGCGCCGAGGCCGCTGCCCAGCTCGTCGCCACCGGCGCCACCACCGAAGAGCCCGACGCCATCGCCGGCGAGGTCGATACCGCCCGCCGTAAGGTCGAGGACCTCCGTTCGCTGCTCCACATCCTCCTCGCGGGCGATAGCGATGGCGGCTCCGTCACCTGGCTCGCCCGCGAACGCGATGGATCCGCCTCCGTAAACACCGCCCCCCTCGATGTCGGGCCCCGGCTCTGGTCCGAACTCTTCGAAAAGCGCCGCACCGTCGTCGCCACCAGTGCCACCCTCGCTGCCAACGGCAGCATGGAGTACGCCGCGAAGCGCATCGGCCTCGAAACGCCGCGCACCCTGCAACTCGGCTCGCCGTTCGATTACGAAGCCTCGACCCTGCTCGCGGCCATCACCGATGTCCCCGAACCCTCCGACCGCGCCTTTAACGACGCCGTCGCGCCCGTCATCAGCCGCCTGGTTACCGCCGCTGAGGGCCGCACCCTCGCCCTGTTCACGTCACACGCCGCGTTGCAGGCCGTCGCCGCGCTTATTCGCCCCGAACTCGAAGCCGCCGGCATCAACGTCTTCGCCCAGGGCATCGATGGCGACCCCCGCCGCCTCACCGATAACCTCCGCGCGAACCCCCGCAGCGTCATCCTCGGCGCCCAGAGCTTCTGGGAAGGCGTCGACATCCGCGGCGATGCCCTCTCCCAGCTCATCATCGTCCGGCTCCCGTTCGCCGTCCCCACCGACCCCGTCCAGCGCGCTCGCGGCGAGCAGTACGCCAACCCCTTCGAGGAGTTCTCGCTCCCGTCCGCCATCCTTCGCTTCCGCCAGGGCTTTGGCCGCCTCATTCGCGACCGCCACGACCGCGGCGTCGTCGCCGTCCTCGACCGCCGCCTCACCGAAAAGCGCTACGGCCGCGCCTTCGTCGATGCGCTGCCCGGGTGCACGAGAATCCGCGCCGCCTCGCCCGTCGTCGCCGAACGCGTCCGCGAGTGGCTCGAATGACCGTCGCGCTGCCGCTCACCGGGCACCGGGCGCGCATCGAAGACGCCGGCGATGGCACCCTGCGCATCGTCCGCCTCGCCGATGGCACGCCCGCCGGCCGCATCCGCCTCGAGACACACGGCCGCGACCTGTACATCGCCGCGCTCTGCATCGATGTGCCCGCCCGCGGGTATGGTCTCGGCTCCGAAGCCGCCCGCCTCCTCCGCGAAGCCGCCGAGGCCGGGCCCTGGGATGCACTGACCGCGTGGGCGCCGCCACATCTCGGGCTCGCCGTCTACTTCTGGAGCCGCATGGGCCTCCGGCCGCTCCACGGCGAAGGCCCCGCCGGCGGCATCGCCTTCCGCCGCGAACTGCGCCGCCCTACTCGACCTTCAACCCCTTGATCCCCGGTTCCGCCGGCGGATAGCGAAGGTCCAGCGCCTCCAGCCGTTCGATCAGCGCCTGCGCGATCACGACGTCCCGGTACCACTTGCGGTCCGCAGGCACCACGTGCCAGGGCGCCGATGCCGTGTTGCATTTCGCGATCATGTCCTCGAACGCGTCCTCGTAATCGCCCCAGAGCTTGCGCTCATCCAGGTCCCCAACCCGGAACTTCCAGTTCTTCTTCGGGTTGTCGATGCGCTCCTGCAGCCGTTCCCGTTGCTCGTCCTTCGAAATGTGCAGGAAGAACTTCATGATCACCGTGCCCGACCGGCTGAGCAGATCCTCGAACTGGTTGATCTGGTCGTAACGCCCCTGCCACGTCTCTTTCGGAACCAGGTTCTTCACCCGCTCCACCAGCACCGCCTCGTAGTGCGAACGGTTGAAGATCACCACCGAACCCTTCTTCGGCGTCCGCTGGTGGTACCGCCAGAGGAAGTCGTGCCCCAGCTCCTCGTCCGTCGGCACGCCAAAGTTCGATACCGAACACCCCAGCGGGCCAACTTGCTGGAACACGCTCTTGATCGTCCCATCCTTGCCCGCCGTGTCGATACCCTGCAGCACGATCAGCAGGCTGAAGCGCCGGTCCGCGTAGAGCACGTCCTGGAGGTCGTTGAGCCGGATGCGCAGCGCCACGATCTCCGCTTCCGCCCGCGCCCGGTCGTATCCGCCGCTGTAGCCAGGCGCGTAGTCGTCGAGGTCGAACTTCTTCCCGTGCGGTGGTACCAGCGGCTGCGAGTGGTTGTTTGGCATCAGCCCTCCCCGGCGTGCTTGTGCCGCTGAGCCTCGGGCAGCACCTCCGCGAAGTGCGCCTTCCATCCCGGCTCCGGCGTCTCGAGCCCAGCCTGCGGCACGAACACCGACCGCTCAACCGTCTCCATCTTGTGGATGTACCGCCCGCAGTTCGGGAAGATCTGCCCCGCTGTCACCCGCACCATCGCCGACGCCCCCGGGTACTCCGCCAGCAACGCGTCATCGAACGAAACCGCCGCCGTCCCGTTCACCCGCATCCGCCATTGGTTGGCGAAATCGATGAACAGCATCCCCACCTTCGCGTGCTCCCTGATGTTCCCCAGGCTCATGAACATCCCGTTCCCGTCGTAGTTCGGAAACGCCAGCGTCCGTGCATCGACCACGCGCACGAATCCCGGGTTGCCGCCCTTGTACGAACAGTCCAGGTTCCCGCCCGCGTCGCCCGTCGCGAGGAAGAACATATCCATGCGCTCGATGAACGCCCGGTCGTTCGCGGTGAATTCGCCGTGGAACGTGGCCCGCTGGACGGCGTCCGCGAGCCGGCGCGAATCATGCTGGTCCTGCATGAAACGTTCCCCCGGATGGAAAGTATCGTCACTCATGCGGCACTCCGCGCCCTCCGGGGTGTTTCGAACCCCGCGGACCTGTAGATTTGCGGCATCTTACACCCCGCGAGGCCCGCACCCATGCCCAGCCGCCGCAACCAGATCGCCCTCACCGATGACGAACAGAAAGCCCTCATGGAAGAAGGGTGGACCCTCCAGGTCGCCTCCATCGGCCCCAAAGGCTTCCCCCACCTCGTCGCCATGTGGTACGTCGTCGTCGATGGCAAGTTCCACTTCACCACCTTCGGCAAGAGCCAGAAGATCCTCAACCTCCAGCGCAATCCCAAGATCACCTGCATGCTCGAAACCGGCACCGCCTACAACCAGCTCAGGGGTGTCGTCGTCGAAGGCGAAGCCGAGATAATCACCGACAACGTCGAGACCGCGAAGCTCATGGGCCTCGTCGGCCACAAGTACAGCGGCGCCCCCCTTTCCGATACCCCCTCGGAAGGCCAGCTCAAAGCCGCCGCCAAGCGCGTCATCGTTCGCGTAAACCCCGTCGATGTCTACTCCTGGGACCACACCAAGCTCGGCGGCCGCTACTAATCCGCGCCCCGCCCGCGTGGTTTCGCTGTCCCCTCGCGCCCCCGGACTGTAGTCTGGAGCGCATGCGGAGCACGGAGGCCACGCGGTGACCGAACAGAAAGCCTACGCCGCCGCCGGCGTCGATATCGCCGCGCGCAGCCGGTTCGCCGCCGGCCTGCCCGGCATCCTCGCCCAGGCCCGCCGTCCCGAAGTCCTGAGCGATGCAGGCCCCTTCAGCGGCCTCTTCCGCCTCGGCGAGGGATATCGCGACCCCGTGCTCGCCGCCAGCGCCGATGGCATCGGCACGAAGGTGAAGGTCCAGCTCGCCGCCGCCCGCCTCGACCTCTGCGGCGCCGATATCCTCGGCCACAGCGTCAACGACATCCTCGCCTGCGGCGCCACGCCCCTCTTCTTCCTCGATTACATCGCCGGCAACGGCCTCACCAACGACCAGAAGACAACCCTCGTCGAAGGCGTCGCCCGCGCCTGCGCCGATGCCGGCTGCGCCCTCCTCGGTGGCGAAACCGCCGACATGCCCGATGTCTACGCCCCCGGCGACTTCGACCTCGCCGGCTTCATCGTCGGCGTCGTCGAACGCGACCAGATCATCGATGGTTCGAAGGTGCGCGCCGGCGACGCCCTCATCGGCATTCCCAGCTCCGGCCTGCACACCAACGGCTTCTCCCTCGCCCGCAAGGCCCTCCACATCGCCGACGGCGAACCGCCCGAAGAAACCGTCCGCCTGCTCGCCGAGAAGCCCGCCCTGCTCGGCGGCGCCACCATCGGCGATGCCCTGCTCGCCACCCACCTTCCCTACGCCACCGTCGTCACACCCGTGCTCGATCGCGTCCACGGCATCGCCCACATCACCGGCGGCGGCTACACCGAAAACGTCCCCCGCATCCTCCCGCGCGACCTCACCGCCGTCTTCGATACGAAGGCCTGGCCCGTGCTCCCCATCTTCCGGCTCATCGAACAACGTGGCGAAATCGCCGCCGAGGAAATGTACGAAGTCTTCAACATGGGCATCGGCCTCGTCCTCATGGTCGATCCCGGCGATGCCGCCGGCGTGATCGATGCCATTCCCGGCGCGCTCCGCATCGGCCAGGTCGTCCCCGATACCGGGCGCCGCGTCGAACTCAAGAACCTGTGAACCTCGCGGACCTCGACCTCGCGCCCGGCTACCGGCGCTTCTGGTGGGTCCTGCCCCCCGCCGGCATGGCCGTCGTGCTCTTCACCGTCCTTCGCTTTCTCGCCCCCGGCGATGACGCCGCCGTCATCGTCACCGAGCGCCTCGAACAGGCCCTCTCCACGCGAGGCACCCCGACCGTGCGCGTCGAAAACATGGAAGGCAGCATCCTCGTGATGGGCCAGCGCGATTCCACCGTGCTCGCCACGGTCGTTCGCGAAGGGCGCGGCGATTCCCGCGACGATGCCTACGACGACCTCGCCGGCCTCGAATCCCGCATCGAACGCGATGGCGAAACCGTCACCATCCGCACCTGGCGCGAACCCGGGCCAGCCGGCCGCGGCCGCCCGACCGTACAGCTCACCGTGCCCTACAGCGCCCGCCTCGAACTCGTCACCGGCAAGGGCGACATCGTCGTGAACTGGCTCCGCGGCCCTATCACCGCCACCACCGGCAATGGCGACATCACCGTCACGCTCGCGCAGAACCAGCAGTTCATGCTCGATGGCAGCGGCAAGCTCCAGAGCGAATTCCCCCTCCAGGACGGCGCCACCAGCGGCGCCACCACCGACTCCCCAAGCCTCCTGCTCGAAGCCCCTCGCGGCACCGTCCGCATCCAACGGCGCGGCCCTTAGCGCTCAAACTTCAAAACTCAACGATCGATCGCGCGTGCCAGGGACCCGCCTCATGCCTCGAGCCTCGAACCTCGAACCTCGTCAGGCCGTTCGCGAAAGCGGCGCCCGCTGCCCGACGAACCGCCGTGGCAGCCGCACCGTGAAAATCGCCCCGGCTCCCGGTGGGCTGGAAGCGGTTGCAGTGCCCCCGTGCGCGCGCACCAGGTGCTTCACAATCGCCAGCCCCAGCCCCACGCCCGTCCCCGCCCGCGACGCGTCGCCTTTGTAGAACCGTTCGAATACGCGCGGCAGGTCGCTCTCGGCGATCCCCGGGCCCTCATCCCGCACTTCGAACGCCACGAGGTCGCCCTCATCCCGCGCGCTCGCGTGGATCGTGCTTCCCCGGGGGCTGAACTTGATCGCGTTATCCACCAGGTTCGAGACCACCCGCAGCAGCGCCGCCCGGTCGCCCTCCACGGCCATCGGCCCGCCTTCGAACACTGCCGCCACGCCCTCCGCCTCCAGCCGGTGTGCCATCAGCGAAACCGCCTCCGCGAACAGCTGCGCCAGGTCCACCGGCTCGGGCGTCAGCTCCAGCGCCCCCGATTCGATCCGCGAAAGGTCCAGCAGTTCGTTCACCAGCAGCGTCAGCCGGTCCACCTGCTGCCGGATTCGCGCCAGGAACGCATCCGTCTCCTCGCCCGGCTCCACCGCGCCGCTCTCGATCGTCTCCACCAGCGCCCGGATGGCCGCGAGCGGCGTCCGCAGCTCGTGCGACACGTTGCTGAGGAAGTCCCGCCGCACCTGGTCCGCGCGTTGCACCTCCGTCAGGTCCGTGAGTGTGAGCAGCACCGACCACGCGCCCCCATCGTGGATGGGCAACGCCGCCGCCCGCAGCGGCGTCCGCTTCGCCCCGAAGGTGATGACCGACGTCACCCCCTCCTGGCCGTCCGCGATTGCACGCCGCAGCAGCCCATCGAGTTCGAAGTCCCGCGCGATTTCGATGAACGGCCGGTTCAGTCCCGTGCCCGGCGCGAGCCCGAACATCCGCTCCGCCGCCGCGTTCATGAAGCACACCGTCGTGTCCGCCGTCGTCGCGAACATCGGGTCCGCCGAGGCATCGAACACGGCCCGCAGCCGCGCTTCCTCCGCCGCTACCGTCGCCAGCAGGGTCTGCAACTGCCGCGCCATCGCGTTGAAGCTCTGCGTCAGGCCCGCCGCCGGCCCGAGCGAAATCGCCACCCGTTCGCCCATGTCCCCGCTCGCGAGCCGCCGCGCCGCCAGCGAAACATCCTCCACCGCGCGCGACGACTCGCGCAGCCCGAAGTAGCCACCCAACGTCGCCAGCGCGACCGCCGCCAACGCCAGCGCGACTTCGAGCCATGTGCGGCCCGTGGGAATCGCCAGCGCCCCCGCGATCAGGCCCGCGATTCCGCCCGCCGCGCCCACCGCGGCGCCACGCAGCGCCAGCCGCCCGGTCACGGCCCGTCAGCCTTCGAAGATGTAGCCGCTGCCGCGCACCGTGCGAATGCGAACCGGCTCCGCCGGGTCACGCTCGACCTTCTGGCGCAGCCAGCGCACGTGCACATCCACCGTCCGGGGACCACCGTAGAAGTCGTAGCCCCACACCTCATCCAGGATCTGCTCCCGGGAAAATACGCGCCCGGGATGCCGAACGAAGAATAGCAGAAGCTCGAACTCCTTCGGCTTCAGCTTCAGTGCCGTCCCGTCCCGCCGGACCTCCCGCCGCACCCGGTCGATTTCGATATCCCCCGACCGCACGACGGCCGGCCCAGCCTCCGCCTCGTCCCGCGGAGCCGTTCGCCGTAGCAGTGCGCGCACCCGCGCCAGCAGTTCGCGCATCCCGAACGGCTTCGGCACGTAGTCGTCCGCGCCCGTATCGAGCCCCGCTACGCGGTCCCCTTCGCCCCCCAGCGCCGTCAGCATGATGATCGGGATCGCCGTGTCCCGCCGCAGCAGCCGGCAGACCTGCATCCCATCCACGCCCGGCAGCATCACGTCCAGCACCACCAGGTCCGGCCGGGTCTCCCGCGCCAGCTTCAGTGCATCGTCCCCGCGCGATGCCGTGACCACCGTGTACCCCTCGTGCCGCAGGTTGTGCGCGAGCGCGAACAGCAGCGTCTCCTCATCCTCGACCACGAGGACCTTCGCCGCGCCCGAAGCAATCTGGACCATCGCATCCGATGGTTGCGGTTCGTCATTAACAGGCAATGAACGGTGCTCCTGCTACCATCTTGCGGGGTGCATGGGCGCCGCCGCTACCGTGCGGCCCGCACCGCACGCGGGGATTCGAATGACCAACGCAGCGTCGCGCGGCCGTAGCTGGGCCGGGCCTATCATGCTCGGGTTCGCCGTCGTCGTCGCTCTCGGCGCCGGCGCCTTCCTCTTCCTCTCCGGCGGCGACGATGGCCCCTCCCCCGTCGAGACCGTCGAATCGCTGTATGGCGCCATCGCCAACAAGGACACGGCCGCCTACGACGCCCTCCTCGATCCCGCCATCGCCGATCTCGACTACGCCCCCGCCCCCTGGGATTCGAAGGATGCCGCCATCGCCGCGAACGCCCCCTCCGTCCAATCGCTCACCGTCAAGGTCCTCGTCGAAGAGGGCGACTGGGTTGGCGCGAAAGTCACCGGCAAAGTCGCCGGCACCGACCTCAATGAAGCCGTCTACCTCCACCGCATTGGCGGCGCCTGGAAGGTGAGCACCCCCCAGGAGTTCGCCCTCGCCGGCAAGACTCCTTCGGCGAACAACGCGAAAGGCCTCGGCCCGATCGACCCGCAGCGCCCGAAAGAAGGGCAGCCCGCACCCGATTTCGCCCTCCTCGATGCCCACGACGGGACCACCGTCCGCAAACTCTCCGACTACCGCGGCAAGGCCGTCATCGTGAACTGGTTCGCCAGCTGGTGCGACCCCTGCAAGGAAGAGATCCCCGATTTCCAGCACGCCATGGATGCCTCCAACGGCCAGCTCGTCGTCCTCGGCGTCAATTTCCTCGAATCGCAGGACAAGGCCACCGGCATCCTGAATTCCCTCAAGGCCACCTACCCCGCCGTCCTCGATAGCGATGGCGACGTCGCCGATCACTACCGCGTCGGCGGCGGCCTCCCCGTCACCTTCTTCGTCGATAAGGATGGCGTCCTCCGCGGCATGCAATCCGGCCGCGTGAAGAAGGCCGACCTCGAAGCCCAGCTCGCGAAGCTCGGCATCACCTACAAGGCCGAATAGCCGCTACCTGCTCCCTTTACGCCGCCCCCCCGAGTGGTGAGAATCCGCGCGTGCACAAGCATCGCGCCGCCCTCATCGCTTCCCTCCTCGGCCTCGCCATCGCCGCCCCCGCCTGCATTACCATCGGTTCCTCCGCCTACTCCGGGCACGGCATCAGCTTCGATTACCCCGACGGCACCAGCGAATACACCCTCAAGGAACGCGTCGCGAACGAAGACCGCGCCTGGGCCGTCGCCATCAGCGGCTCCTGGGGCGATGACAGCCTCATCGTCATCGAAGGCTTCGAACAGGACCGCGGCGGCGCCACCTCCCTCACCGCCAAGGAGTACCAGGACCTGGTCAACCAGGTCAAAAAGTCCGCGCGCGACAGCGGCGGCGACCCCAACGCCGTCGCCCCCAAAGAGGTGGACGGGCGCCAGGGCGTGGTCTTCGAAGCAACCGCGAAGTCCTACAGCGGCGCCGCGGTGAACCAGCACGTCGCCTTCGTCGTCGATATGGCCGCGAACCGCAATCTGCGCATCACCTGCCAGTACACCGATGAGAAGCGCGACGACGTCCTCAAGGCCTGCGACACGCTCCTCGCGACCATCGACCTGGACGCCAAATAGCGTGCTGCGAAGGGCCCGCTAGAAGGGCAGGTAGTCCGCCGGGTTCGTGTACGCGCCCTGGAAGCGGATCTCGAAGTGCAGGTGCTCACCCGTCGTGAAGCCCGTCAGGCCCGAGACGCCCAGGATCGTGCCCTGCCCCACCCGCTGCCCCGGCGACACATTGATCTGGTCCATGTGCGCGTAGAGCGTCGTCCAACCCTCGCCGCAGTCCACAATCACGTGGTACCCGTACGAATAGGTCAGGTATTCCACCTTCGTCACCGTGCCCGCGCAGCTTGAGAAGATGTTCGAATGGTGCAGCCCGTACAGGTCGAGGTCGATGCCCGTGTGGTACGTGCCACCACCACGCGGCACCCCGAACTGGTCGCTGATACCGTGCCAGCGTGCCAGCGGGAATACGAATTTGCCGCTCCCGCCCGCCCGCGGACCACTCCCGCCACCGGTGATCGACCCCGAGGGAGCGGTGTTCTTCGGCGGAGGAGGAGGTGGCGGAGGCGGCTTCACCGTCGCGCCCGGCAGCAGCAGGTATTCGCCCTGCGGCAGCGCCTTCGGGTCCCGGATCGCATTCGGCCGGAACTCCAGCACCGCCCCCGAAGTCACGTTGTCGTACTGCGCCACGATCGAATCCACCGTGTCGCCGTGCCCCACCTTGTAGAGGATCCCGTCCTTGCGCGGCACGATGAACTGCTGCCCGACCTGGATGTTGTAGTTCTCCGGCACCGTCGGGTTGTTCTCCAGGAACGTCCGCACCGAGATCCCGAACTGCGTCGCAATCGCGCCCACCGTGTCGCCCCTGCGCGCCTCGTACACCGCGTACGGCTTCTGCGGGTCCACGATGTCAGCCAGCGGCTTGATCCCCGCGCCCGCCTCGCCCGAGGCCGCCGTCGCGATCGAAACACCCGAGGAGAAGCTCGAAACCGGCGAAATCGCACCCGCCGACCGCACGCTCGCGACATCCGCCCGCGCCACCAATGCCGTGATCGAATCGCGCGTCTGCAGGCTCGGGCCGGGACGGAAATACGTGTCCACGCGCGCCTGCGATGAGCCGGCAACACCAGAAAAAACAAACGAAGGAGTGGTCGCTGCCGTCGCCTCCGTGGGTGACGGGAACCTCGCCGCGAATGTGACGGCCAGCACGGCCAGCGTCACCACGACGAGGTGGACGGTCATCCGTCCGTGGCGTTTGCCGTGCGCGTGTGAGCGCGCACGCGTTCCTTCGTTTCCCATGGCCGGATTCGGGTCAGCCTGGAGCGGGAGCGGTTCCGCCGCCGCCAGCGAGTCCCAGCCTGACTGTGCTCCGGGACCTCCTTGCAGGCTATGCGGCAATCCCTGATTACCGCCGGGTTCCCCCCTTGTCGCGCTCGCGCGCTACAGGTCCGTCTTCAGACTCGCGAGGAACTCCTCGTTCGAACTCGTCCGCGTCAGCCGGTCCAGCAACCGTTCCGTCGCTTCCAGCTGATTCGGCGAGTTCTGCGAGATCATAGCCGTCATCCGGCGCACAAGGTAGACACCTTTGAGAGTCTTTTCGTCCAACAAAAGCTCTTCTCGCCGCGTCGAACTTGCCTGGATGTCCAGCGCCGGGTAATACCGCCGTTCCGCCAGCCGCCGGTCCAGCCGCAATTCCAGGTTGCCCGTGCCCTTGAACTCCTCGAACACCACCTCGTCCATGCGCGAACCGGTGTCCACCAGGCACGTCGCCAGGATCGTCAGCGAACCGCCCTCCTCGCACTTCCGCGCCGCTCCGAAGAGCCGCTTCGGCGGATACAGCGCGATCGGGTCCACGCCGCCCGAGAGCGTCCGGCCGCTCGGCGGCAGCGCCAGGTTGTAGGCCCGCGTCAGCCGCGTGATCGAGTCCATCAGGATGACCACATCCTGGCCGCCTTCCACGAGCCGCTTCGCCCGCTCCAGCGCCATCTCCGCCACCCGCGTGTGGTCCTCCACCGGCTCATCGAACGTGCTCGAAACCACCTCGCCCCGCACCGAACGCTGCATGTCCGTCACTTCCTCCGGCCGCTCGCCGATGAGGAGCACGATCAGGTGCACATCCGGGTGGTTCGCCACGATGCCGTTCGCGATGTTCTTCAGCAGCATCGTCTTGCCCGCTTTTGGCGGCGAAACGATGAGCCCGCGCGAACCCTTCCCCACCGGCGCGATCAGGTCAATGATCCGGTGCGTCAGGTTGTCCGGCGTCGTCTCCAGCTTCAGCTGCTGGTTCGGGAAGATCGCCGTCAGGTTCTCGAAATACGGCCGCCGCTTCGCCGTCTCCGGGTCCATCCCGTTCACGGCCTCGACCTTCAGCAGCCCGTAGTACTTCTCGTTGTCCTTCGGGTGGCGCACCTGGCCCGTGACATAATCACCCGGGCGCAGCGCGAAGCGCCGAAGCTGCGACTGCGACACATAGATGTCGTGCGGCCCCGGCAGCATCGATTCGCCGCGCAGGAAGCCGTAGTTCCCATCGTCCGAGACTTCCAGGAAGCCGCCCGAGAAGATGTTCCCGCGCGATTCTGCCTGCTCCTGCAGCAACCGGAAGATCAGGTCCTGCTTCCGCAGCGTCACCGCGTCTTCCAGCCCCAGCGCATGCGCCGTCTCGATGAGCTGTTCGCGAGGCATCGCCTCGAGCGCCGCGATATTCAATGGAGCCATCAGGCCGTTCTGCCCCGGCTCGGGCTCCGGCATTTCGATGTCCATCATCTGGGGAGGCGGCGGGGGTGCCTGCCTCCGGCGGGGCCGACGCGATGCGGCGCGGGGTGCGGGTGTAGCGTGCTCTTCTGCCAATGCCATTCTTATCGGGGAAAATGGGTTGCGGGGAATCGTCAGGGGAAAACGAAAGTGGGCGGTTCGCCGCGGGGAGGCTGCATCTCACACTCACTGCAGCCTTCGTTAAGGATACGCCCCGCCCCGCAACCCGCGCAAGCGCGCTACCCTTTGCACCGTACCCACCAATCGGAGGCCCACCCTGCACATCGAACAGCGCCTCGCCGAACTCGGTCTCGAACTCCCCGTTCCCTGGGACGTCCCCTCCGATTTCCGCTTCGTCCGCGCCGTCACCGCCGGCAGCCTCGTCTTCATTTCCGGCCATGGCCCCCGCCGCCCCGATGGCTCCCACGTCACCGGCCGCCTCGGCGAAGACCTCGATATCGAAGCCGGCTACGAAGCCGCCCGCCTCACCGTCCTCCAGTGCCTCTCCTCCCTCAAAGCCGAGATCGGCGACCTCGACCGCGTCACCCGCGTCGTCAAGCTCCTCGGATTCGTCGCCTGCACCCCGAAGTTCGGCGACCAGCCCCGCGTCATGAACGGCGCCTCCGACCTCCTCGTCGACCTCTTTGGCGAACGTGGCCGCCACGCCCGCTCCGCCGTCGGCATGCAGGCCCTCCCCAACGGCATCGCCGTCGAAATCGAAATGGTTGTCGAAGTCGCCCCCGCAAGTTGAACGCGCCCCGGCCCCGCCGCATACTGAGGGTCCCTCCGGGGGCGGTTAGCTCAGATGGTTAGAGCGCGTCGTTCACACCGACGAGGTCACTGGTTCGAGTCCAGTACCGCCCACCACCCCGCACCCACAACAAAGCCCGCGCCACCCGGCGCGGGCTTTGTCGTGGGTGCGCGCGTCCCGGTTCCCAGCTCCCGGTACCCACTGGGTTACCCCACGCCACCCGCCGCCCCCACCAGCGATCGCTCCACTCCCGGGGCAGCCCTGGGAACTGGGAACTGATCACTGGGAACTCGATCTCGTACAGATGTAGGCCACAGTTCCGCCAGCCAGGGGTTTACGGTGCGTTTACGGTTCTGATAGGCTCCCGCCGATGCTCGAAAGTGTGAAGAAGTAACACGCGGACAGATATTGTCGCGTGCATGCCGAAGGAGCCGCAACCCGGTTCCGCCGGTTCCTTTTGCGCACTTTCAGCTCCGGATAATTACCTGAAGTCGGGTGCGGTATTGCGGGACCAATCCTCATCACCGTTCGAACTGGTCGAGCGCATCGGCAGCGGCGGCATGGGCGTCGTCTGGCGCGCACGCGAACGCGAGTCCGGCCGCCTCGTTGCCGTCAAGATGCTCCACCCCCACCTCGCCGATGACGCCGCGCACGTCGCCCGCTTCGAACGCGAAGTCGAGGTATCCCAGCGCGTCCACTCCCCCTACGTCGTCACCGTCTACGGCTACGGCGTGCTCGATGGCACGCCCTACATGGCCATGGAGCTCGTCGAGGGGCCATCCCTGAAGCAGTACGTCGCCGATCACGGCCCCCTCTCCTGGGAACGAACGCGCGAACTCGGCGCGCAGGTCGCCGATGCCCTGGCCACCGCGCACGCCGTCGGCGTCCTCCACCGCGATGTCAAACCCTCCAACATCATCATCACGCCCGAGGGAACCGCGAAGCTCGCCGACTTCGGCATCGCCCGCGCCATCGATCTCACCCGCCTCACCGGCGGCAGCACCATGCTCGGCACCCCCGCCTACATGGCCCCCGAGGGCGAAAGCTCCGCCGCCAGCGACCTCTATTCCCTCGGCTGCGTGCTCTACGAATGCCTCGTGGGCCAGCCGCCCTTCGCCGGCGATACGCAGCAGCACGTCATGCTTCGCCACATCCAGCAGCAGGTCGATTTCGCGCCCATCCCGGCGGCCGCGCGCCCCCTGCTCGAGTCGCTCCTCACCAAAGACCCCCTGTTGCGACCATCCGATGCCGCCACCGTGCGAAAGGTGCTCCGCGGCGAACAGACCATCACCCCACCGTCCCGTCCCGCTCCGGCGGCGGCGCCCGCGACAGTGGCCGCGCCTGCCGCGACATCCTCGCGCCGCGGCATGTTCGTCATGGGCGGGATCACCGCCGCCATGGCCGTGGCCCTCGTCGTCACCTTCATCATCGCCTTCGGCCGCGATGATTCCTCAGCCGCGGCCATGCCCCCGGCCGTCTTCGTTGCGGTCACTCAGAACGTCTTCAACCCACCCGCCGGCAAGACCGGCGCCCGCATCGATGCCGGGCCGGTGGTCTACTACGGCGGCAAGGTCGAGATCGCGTTCGTTGTCACCGCCATCTGCGGCACCGGCGGCACGGGCATCACCTGGAGTCCGGACGTCGGCGATTCCACGATCCGCATCCGATCCGCCGGCGGGACCACGGCCTCAATCGAGTCAGGGAGCGGCCTCGCGCGCGAGTACCTCTCGCTCCTGCCCTGCGGCGAAACCGAACGAGGGTCGTGGGTCTTCCCAACGACCGCTACCGGCTCGGACGGCCTCGTGCTCGAGTACGCCGGCACATTCACGTGGGCCGTGCCGCCGCCATCGTCAGGTCATTCCGCCGCCCCACCGTCCGGCTCGGGCGAAGTCCGCTTCGTGCCCTCCGGCCCCTGCGCCGAGGTCCACGAGTACCCATCGCCCGGCAGCAGTATCCGCGCCTGCCTCGCCGCCGGCGTTCGCGTCACGGCGCAGCGCAACGCTGCCATCAGCGACTGGGTCTACATCTCGACAGGCTCGCAATCCGGCTGGGCCGAAGCCCGGTCGTTTGCCAATCAGGTTCAATAGGAGAGTCGGCATGTTCAAAAAGGCATCCATCCGCATCCTGGCGGTCGCGTTCCTCGCCGCCGCGGGCGCGGTCGCGGCCCACGGCGGCGCCGCGCTGGCTTCACCCGCACCGTGCGGCGGCACCGGACTTGGAGGGTTCATCTCCACCGGCGGCTACAACGGGTTTCTGGCGCCCGCTCCCCAGGGGCCCGTGAACCAGTGCGAACCCGACCCGAACCGTACCGGCGGCGCCCCCACGGCCACACCGACAGCCTCCCCGCCCCAGCCCACACCGACGGTACGCCCCAGCAGCCCCACGCCCACCACCGGCGGCGGCGGCACCAATCCCACGCCCCCGCCCACCGTGACGCCCGGTACCGGCGGCGGCGGCGGCACCAACCCGCCCTCCGTCGGGACAACCCCGACCGCGACCGTCCGCCCGCCGACCGTCCCGAGCGCCGGCACCGGCACCCGCCACGAAGATTCAGGCATTTCGCTCGAATCCACCGGCTTCGCCCTCATGCTCGCTGGCTTCATCGTCTTCGCAGGTGCCTCCGCCTGGGTCGTGAAGCGCCGGCGCTAAGCCCACCCGCACCCACCACGAAGCCCGCGCCTCTTCGGCGCGGGCTTCGTCGTGGGTGCGGGGTGGGAGTTCCCGGTTCCCAGTTCCCGGTAGCCAGTGGGCTACCCCCGGTCACCCGCCGCCCCCTCAGGGGAGCACGCCACCCGGGGTAGCCCCTGGGAACTGGGAACCGGGAACTGGGAACTGGGAACTGGGAACTCGCGGCGCTACCGCCCCGCGAACTTCGGCTCCCGCCGCTCCGCGCTCGCCCGGATGCCCTCGCGGAAGTCTTCCGTCGCACGCAGCCAGGCCTGCTCCTTGCCCTCGTGCGTCGTCGCCGCGCGGTAGCGTTCGCCGATGTTCCCGCGCATCGTCGCCCGGATGCTGCGCACCGCCAGCGGCGCCGACGACGCGATCTCGCCCGCGAACCGGATCGCCTCCGCGCGCACCTCCTCCGGCGCTACCAGCCGGTCCAGCAACCCGATCTGGTGACACTCCTCGCCATCCAGCCGCCGCCCCGTAAACAGCATCTCCAGCGCCTTCTGCTGCCCCACGATCGGCGGCAGCGTGATCGTCAGCCCGAAGCCGTGGTGGAAGCCCAGCTGCGCGAAGTTCGATGCCATCCGCGTTTCGCCACAGCCCACCCGGAAGTCCGCCGAGCACGCCAGCCCGAGCCCGCCGCCGATGGCCGCGCCGTGCACCGCCGCCACCACCGGCGTTTTCGCCTCCAGCAGCCGCGCCGCCTGCATGTAGAGGTCGTTGCTCGTGTCGCGCGCCGTGGGCGCCGTGCCCGCCGCCTGCGCCGAGAAGTTCGCACCCGCGCAGAAGTGTTTGCCCGCCGCCGCCAGCACGATCGCCCGGCAACCCGGCTCCGCGTCGATCGCCTCGTATACATCCGAGAGCGCCCCGATGAGCGCCGCATCGAAGAAGTTGTTCGGCGCCCGCTGGATCTCCAGCACTACCACGCCGTCCGCCCGCACCTCCACCGCCACGTCGCCGTATCGCGCTTCCAGAGCCATGCCCGTCCTCCGCCGGCCAGCCGCCGGTGCGCGCGCATACTACCGGACCCGGAGCGCGCCGCCAGCCGCTATGCTGAATCCCCACCACGCGGAGGACCGTCCCCAATGTTCGAACTCACCATGAACCGCCTCGATGGCCAGCCCGAACCCCTTTCGAAGTACCAGGGCCAGGTCATCATGCTCGTCAACGTCGCCAGCAAGTGCGGCCTCACCCCCCAGTACACCGGCCTCCAGGCCATGTACGACCGCTACCGCGAACGCGGCTTCACCATCCTTGGCTTCCCCGCAAACGACTTCCGCGAGCAGGAACCCGGCACCGACGCCGAGATCGCCGATTTCTGCCAGCGCAATTACGGCGTCACCTTCCCCGTCTTCTCGAAAATCGCCGTCACCGGCGATGCCATGCACCCGCTCTATCGCGAACTCACCGGCCAGCCCGAGCCCATCGGCGGCGATGTTCGCTGGAACTTCCAGAAGTACCTGGTCGCGCGCGATGGCACCGTCGCCGCCTGCTTCAGCCCTCGCACCGAGCCCGACGCGCCCGAAGTCGTCGAAGCGCTCGAATCCCTGCTCGCCACCGAAGCGAGCTAGCCCACGTGGCCCCGGCCCGCGCCGTCCGCCACACGCGGCCGGGCCGCCGCTGCGTCATCGCCCACTGCGCCCCGAACGGGCAAACTGCCTGTGCGTTCGCGCCTCCGCCAGGCCCGCGCACCCACGAATACCCAGAAGGAGATCCCCACATGTCCCTCCGCCTCGGCGACACCGCCCCCGATTTCACCCAGGAATCGACCGAAGGCCCCATCCACTTCAACGAGTGGAAGGGCGATAGCTGGGCCATCCTCTTCTCCCACCCCGCCGATTTCACCCCCGTCTGCACCACCGAGCTCGGCATGGTCGCGAAGCTCAAGCCCGAATTCGATCGCCGCAACGTCAAGCCCATCGGCCTCTCCGTCGACCCCCTCGATTCGCACGTGAAGTGGGTTGGCGATATCGCCGAGACCCAGGGCACCGCCCTCAATTACCCCCTGCTCGCCGACGCCGACCGCAAAGTCGCGACCCTCTACGACATGCTCCAGGGCGGCGAAGGCGCCACCGGCACCGTCCGCTCCGTCTTCGTCATCGACCCGGCCGGCAAGCTGCGCCTCACCCTCACCTATCCCGCCTCCACCGGCCGCAACTTCGACGAGATCCTCCGCGTCATCGATTCCCTCCAACTCACCGACAAGTACAAGGTCGCGACCCCGGTGAACTGGCAGGCCGGCAACGATTGCGTCGTCCTCCCCGCCATCAAGAACGAAGAAGCCGACACCCTCTTCCCCAGGGGCTATACCGAGCTCAAGCCCTACCTCCGCATGACTCCGGACCCGAGCAAGTAGCGAACGCGAGCGCCGGGGGCGGCATCTCGCTGCCCCCGGTTGCGAACGTCCCCGGCGAACGGAACGAAACCGTAACGGACGGCCGCTCGACCCCCGCGAAACGATGCGCCACGCTGTGATGGCATGAGACGCTCCCGTGTCTGACCACCCCGAACGGCGCAAAGCCGGCGTGCTGCTCCATCCCACCTCCCTCCCCGGGCCCTTCGGCATCGGCGACCTCGGTCCCGCCGCCTACCATTTCGTCGATTTCCTCGCCTCCGCGGGGCAGCGGCTCTGGCAGGTGCTTCCCCTCACGCCCCCCGGCGCCGGCCAGTCACCCTATGCCGCCCGTTCAACCTTCGCCGGCAACCCGCTCCTCGTCTCGCCCGAACTCCTTCGCGACGACGGCCTCCTCGATGACGCCGATCTCGCCGCCGCGACGCTCCCCGAAGAGAGCCGCGTGCCCTGGGCCGCCGTCGCCGAACGCCGCGAGACCCTCCTCCGCACCGCCTGCGGACGCTGGCACGAACAGGGCCGCGCCCACGAAGCCGATGCCTTCCGCGCCCGCGCCCACTGGCTCGCGGATTACGCCCTCTTCACCGCACTTCGCCGCAAGCACCGCGATGTCAGCTGGCTCGAATGGCCCGCCGCCCTCCGCCATCGCGAACCCGCGAGCCTCTCCGCTGCCCGCGACGAACTCGCCGCCGATGTCGCCCTCGAGGAGTTCACCCAGTGGTGCTTCGACCGCCAGTGGGCCGCCCTCCGCCACTACGCCCACGAACGCGGCATCGAACTCATGGGCGATATGCCCATCTTCGTCGACCACGACAGCGCCGATACCTGGGCCAACCAGCGCATCTTCAAGCTCGATGGCGAAGGCCGCCCAATCATGGTCGCCGGAGTCCCGCCCGATGCCTTCTCCGCCACCGGCCAGCGCTGGGGCAACCCCCTCTACGATTGGGACGCCCTCGCCCGCGATGGCTACGGCTGGTGGCGCGATCGCCTCGCCTGGGCCCTCGCCCAGGTCGATACCCTCCGTCTCGATCACTTCCGCGGTTTCGAAGCTGCCTGGGAAATCCCCGCCGATGAGCCCACGGCCGTGCACGGCCACTGGGTTCCCGGGCCCGGCCGCGCGCTCTTCGATGCCCTCACCGGCGCGCTCGGCCCCCTGCCCGTCGTCGCCGAAGACCTTGGCGTCATCACCCCCGCCGTCCGCGCCCTCTGCGACGGCCTCGCCTACCCGGGCATGAAGGTGCTCCAGTTCGCCTTCGGCGATGACGCCGCGAACCCCTATCTCCCGCACAACCTCGATCCCCGCTCCGTCATCTACACCGGCACGCACGACAACGACACCACCGCCGGCTGGTTCGCCAGCGCCGGCGAGGTCGAACTCGCGAACCTCCGCCGCTACCTCGCCTGCGAACACCCCTGCCCCGACGACCTCGTGCGCATGGCCTACCGCGCCGTCTCGGAGGTCGCCATCCTGCCCATGCAGGACGTCCTGGGCCTGGGCCGCGAAGCGCGCATGAACGTCCCCGGCGAGCCCGATGGTAACTGGGGCTGGCGCTTCGGCTGGGACGAACTGCCACCCGCGCGCCACGACTGGCTGCGCGAACTCGCCCGCACCTACGGCCGCTGGGGCATTCCGGAAAAGCGCCCGTCCTGACGCTCGCCCGCGCGGCATCGCCTTCGATGGGATTCGAACTGGTTCACCGAAGTCTCGCGCTTCGTCGTGCGACGCTCGCGGTATCGCCGGCTGCTACGCCGCGCGCTCTTCCGCCGCCGGCTCCTTCGCCGCTTCCTCGGGCTCTTCCTCCGCGTCGTCGCTCTTCTTGCGCGAAGGAGCCGCGACTTCCGCCGCCGCCGGCTCGATGACCGGCTCCGGCGTCGGCTCCGGCTCGGGCGCGATCTCCTCCGCCACCACCGGATCCATCTCCAGCGGCGCCAACTCCTCGTCCATCGCCAGGACCGCGCGCGTGATCACGTTCGAAGGCTCGACCCACCCCTCGTCGCTCGAGGAGCCTCGCGAAAACAACGCACCAAGCCAATTGATCAGGCTGCGGAGCCAGTCCATGAGGACTAGACCATAAACCGCCCCTACGGGTGCGAGCAACCCGATGTCCACCGTTTACCGTAGGGCGCGCGCGCCGGGAGCCCCGCATCGGCGGCACCAGTCGAATGCCCGGCGCCCATGGGACCACCCCGGCAGGGACGCCCTGGCCGTTGCGCCCTGCCCCCTGCCCGGTACGCTGCCCCCACTTCGCCGCCTCGCGCTGGCCACAGGATGCACCCTCATGGACCGCTGGAAGTTCTTCGATATCACCCATCGCGACCACATCATCTGCAATCCATCGAGCGTCGCGAAGGTTGACGAACTCGTGGTCCTGCTCGACCTGCCCGCCGGCGCGCGTGTGCTCGATATCGCCTGCGGCAAGGCCGAGATCCTCGTCCGCGTCGCCGAGCAGTACCAGTGCAGCGGCATCGGCGTCGACCTCTCGCCCTTCGTCGCGAACGAAGCCCGCGCCCGGGCCGAGCTGCGCGTCCCGGGAAAGCTCGAAATCGTCGAGCAAGACGGCGCGGATTTCGCGGCCGAACCGGACACCTTCGACCTCGCCATGTGCCTCGGCGCGAGTTGGACCTTCGGAGGCCACGCCGCCACCCTCGCCGCGCTCGCCCGCTGGGTCCGCCCCGGCGGCCTCGTGATGGCCGGCGAACCGTTCTGGAAGAAGGAGCCCTCCCCCGAATACCTCGCAGCCTCCGCCATGGACCGCAACCTCTTTCGCGACCACCACGGGAATGTCACGGCCGGGCTCGAACAGGGGCTCACTCCCCTTTATGCCGTCGTCAGCAGCGAGGACGACTGGGACCGCTACCAGGGCCTCACGTGGAATGCCGCCGAACGCTGGGCCGCGGCAAACCCCGGCGATCCCGACCGCGAGGACGTCCTCGCCCGCGTTCGCACCGCCCGCGAGCACTACCTCCGCTGGGAGCGCGACCTGCTCGGTTGGGCCATCTACCTCTTCCGGAAGTAGCGCGCGGCGCACCGGCACTACCGTTAGTCGATCGGCACCCCGGCCAGGAAATCCCCGAGCACCGCGTTGAACTCGTCCGCCTTTTCGAAGTAGGCCGAGTGCCCCGCGCCCTTGATCTCGTGCATCCCCGAACCCGGGATCAGCCCATGCGCCTCCCGGATCATCTCTGGCGACGTGATCAGGTCGTGCTCGCCGACGATGAAGAAGATCGGCACGCCCAGCGCCGCCAGCGCCCCATGCATCGAACCGCGGTACGTCGCCGGCGGCCTGCCGAGAAAGCCCCGCGGCCGCTTCGGGTTCAGCGCGTTGATCTGCCGGTAGAGGTGCGCCAGCGCCGGGTTCGCCTGCTCGAACGGCTTCGCCAGCGCGTGTTCCCGCAGCCCCCCGTCGCCACGCTCGTCCTTCAGCTCATCCTGGAGTTCGCGCACCCGGTCGTTCGTCGCGCCCGCCGTCGTGCCGCAGAGCACCAGCGAACGGATTCGCCCCGGCGCCAGCCGTGCCAGCCCCGCCACCGCGCGCCCCCCCATCGATTGCGCCACCACGTGCGCCCGCTCGATGCGGAGGTGGTCCATCAGCGCCACCGTGTCCGTCCCCAGCACGAAGCGGCCCACCGCCATGTCCCCGCGCGAGACGCCCCATCCCCGCGCATCGAACACCGTCACCCGGTATCGATCCGCGAACGCCGGCACCTGCTGCCACCACGAAAAGTGATTGCCGCCGGCCCCGTGGTGGAACACCAGGTCGGGCCCGCTTCCGTGCTGCTCGTAGTACAGGTTCGCGCCGTTGACGTGTGCGTAGGGCATGGCGCGAAGCGTAACGCCGTCGCGCCCCGGCGTCGTGCCCGCCCGCTCAGACGTCGAAGCTCAACCCCTCGCACCCCGGCACGACCGTGAACGGCAGCTCCGCGCCACACGCCTCAGCGTGCATCGCGTCGAGCGCATCGTCCCCGTGCGAAGGGTCATGATGGAATGTCACGAGCCGCCCCACCCCGCAGAGGCTCGCCATCGCCAGCGTGTGCGAGGTCGCGCTGTGCCCCCAGCCTTCGTGCTCCGGGTACTCCGCGTCGGTGTACTGGGCATCGTGGATGAGCACGTCCGCCCCGCGCGCGAGGTCGTACCCCGAGGTCCATTCCGGCTCCCCCGGGAACGCCTTCACTCCCAGCGCCGGCTCGTGGTCCGGGAGGTAGGCGAGCACCCGGCCCCCCTCCTCGATGCGGTACCCGAGCGTCCCCCCCGGATGGCAGATAAGCCCTGCCGTCACCCGGAACGGCCCCAGGTCGAACGGCTCCTCCGTCAGCCCGTGGATGCTCAACGCGCACGGCAGGTCGCGAATTCGCACCGGGAACAGCGGCGGCGAAAGGTACCGCGATAGCCGCTCCCGCATCCGCTGGTCCGTCGATGATGGCCCCCAGAGGTGGACCTCGGCCCCGCGTTCGAAGAACGGCGCGAAGAACCCCAGCCCCTGCACGTGATCCATGTGGAGGTGGCTGAGCAGCAGGTCGATGCGCCGTCCCTGACCCGCGAGCGCCGTCCCCAGCCGCCGGATGCCCGACCCGGCATCCAGCACCAGCAGCGACCCATCCCCCGCGCGCACCTCCACGCACGCCGTGTTGCCGCCATACCGCACCGTTTCCGGGCCCGCGCTCGGGATCGAACCCCGCGTCCCCCAGAGCGTCACCCTCACGGCCCGGGCACCTCCCAGAACATCGCGAACGCCCCCAGGTGCCGCGTCCCCTGCGCTTCCACCGGCATCGCCGTCGATTCGATCAGCCGCCACGACCCATCCAGCGCGCGCAGCCGCATGCGCAGGTGCGAAGGCCGCCGTTCGTGCAGCGCCACCCCGAGCGGATGCTCCTCCGGCGTGAGCCGGCGGCCATCCTCGTGCCGCAGCTGGAATAGCTCCGCCAGCGATTCCGCCCGCAGGTCGTCCACATCCTCGAACCGCTGCCCGAGCACCTTCTCCGCCGCCTCGTTGTAGAACAGCAACACCCCCTCCCGGTCCACCAGCATCACCGGGATCGTGAGGTAGCTGGCCCACTGCCGCAGGAGGATGAGTTCGATCGCCTGCTGTGCCATCGCGCGGGCATTGTGGCGCGCCCCGCCCCCGCCGCGAAAGGGCTGCACGGCCCTCTCTGCGTGCGACCTTTCACAGTTCTCGCGCCCGCTCCTTCGCCCTCACCGGCGTAGGCTGCACCGCACACCCACAAGGAACGGGACCATGCACGACGACATCTTCATGGAGAACCTGCTCGGCCGCGTCCGCGCCATGAACATCCTCTGGCAGCGCGCCGTCAGCGATATGAACCTCGCCCACGTCAACCACTTCGAACGCGATGGCGTCCTCCCCATCGCCTTCAGCCTCAGCCACTTCATGCGCGGCCAGGACCAGTCCATCAGCCGCATCTTCCTCGGCCGCGAAACCCTCTGGGACACGGGCGGCTGGGCGCCCCGCATCGGCGTCAACGTCGACGAACTCGGCCGCGAACAGACCGTCGCCGAAATGCAGAACCTCCGCTTCGCCGATTTCGATGCCTGGCGCGCCTACCAGTCCGCCGTCATCGAACAGACCGAAGGCGTGCTCCAGTCACTTACCCCCGAACGCCTCGCCGAGGTCATCTTCCCCGTCATGCCGCCCCCGCTCGCTCAGACGTTCTGCGCCATCGTCGTCGGCCCCGGCGCCTTCCGCCGCCTCCACGCCCTCGAATGCTTCGTCTTCCAGCACGGCATCCGCCACCTGGGCGAACTCGAGCACGCGCGCGCCCTGGTCGGCCTCGGCGGCATGACCAGCTAGCGCCGCGACCTACGTCTGCTCCCGGCCGAAGGCGACCACGCTCCCGTCGGCGCCTTCCGCCTTCTGCTGCTGGGGGTGCGAAACGTTGTGCTCGCGAATCGCCTTCAGGATCGCCTGCCCCGCGCCCTGCATGAGTTCGCCCTTCGCCGCCCCCACCCAGCGCGCGCTCTCGTCGACGCTGTCCGTCAGCCCCTGCAGCCGCGGGATGACATAGCGCGCGAACAGGTCGTAGCTGCGGAACATCGCCTCGCCACGGCCTGCCCAGTCGTGCGCGAAGCCGATCACCGTCCCGAAGCCCCCGCTCACGTCCTGCAGCTTCCGGATCTGCGCGACCGCGTCCTCCGGCGGCCCGAAGATCGCCGACCCGTTCGCCACCATCGCCCGCGCCATCGCCGCGCCGTCTTCCACATGGTTCGCGTTGGGCCGCCCGAGCACGTCCACCTTGTAGCCGTTGTGCCACTGCTTCAGGCCCTCGGCCACCTCCGCGATGGCCTGCTCCCGCGTCGGCGCGATGTGCCACTGCGTCATCACCCGCCACTTCCCCCGGTCGATGACCTGGCCGTTTTCGCGCGCGTAGGTTTCGCCGAAGCCCCACTGCGTCGGCAGCGCTGCCAGCCCCTCGACGCTGTTCGAAGCGACCGAGATCACCCCGATGCCGTACTTCCCCGCCACCTTCATCCCCGCCGGGCTCACGCTCGAAGCCGAGACCATCGGCAGCTCATCCTGCAGTGGGAGGATCTGCAGCCGCGCCTGGTTGAGTTCGAACCAGTCGCTCTTGTGCGTCACCGTCTCGCGGCGCAGCAGCCGCTGGATGACGCCCGTCGCCTCGTCCATGCGGTCCCGCTGCGTCGAAGGGTCGATCCCCAGCATCATCGCGTCCGAAGGCAGCGCCCCGGGCCCCACGCCCAGCATCGCCCGGCCCCGCGTCAGGTGGTCCAGCTGCACGATGCGCGCCGCCACCGTAAACGGGTGGTGGTATGGCAGCGAAACCACTCCCGTGCCCAGCCGGATGCGCTGCGTCCGTTCGCCCGCCGCCGCCAGGAACAGCTCCGGCGACCCGATCGTCTCCCAGCCCCCCGAGTGGTGCTCACCGGTCCAGAATTCGTCGTACCCCAGCCGGTCCAGGTGCGCCGCAAGCTCGAGGTCACGCTGCAACTGCAACGTTGGGTGCTCCCCGAGCGGGTGATGAGGTGCGAGGAATACGCCGAATCGCATGCGCGCCATGCCGGCCCTCCCGAAGTGGTCCGCCTGTTATACCAGCCATCGGATGCTGCCGTCCGGGCCGCCGCGCCGCCCGGGGGGTTGGCATCCCCGCCCTTCGCACGGCACCATGCGCTGGCCACATCGCGCGGCACGACGGCGACCGGCATACAGGGGGCACTGGTGGACGACTTCCTCGAACTCGCGACGCGCGACACCCTGCGCATCGGCCTCATCTCCGATACCCACATCCCCGAGGCGCGCCCCGAGCTCTGGCCCCAGGTCTTCGATGCCTTCGCCGGCGTCGATGCCATCCTCCACGCCGGCGATATCCACGAGCTCTTCATCCTCGACCAGCTGCACGATATCGCCCCGCTCTGGGCCGCCCGCGGCAACGGCGAGGATGGCTCCGGAGGCCGCCCCGTCCAGCCCGACCACTGGCGCATGCGCGAATCCTGGGTGCTCACCCTCGGTGGCCTCAAGGTCGGCATGACCCACGATGTCCCCATCCCCGAATACCCGCCGCACGTCACCCTCGAACGCGCCATGAAGCGCTACTTCGGCGATGAGCAGCTCGACGTCCTCATCTACGGCGATACCCACGTCGAGGCGATCGACACCGTCAACGGCATCCTCTGCATCAACCCCGGCTCGCCCACGTATCCCCACAACCTGAACACGCAGCTCGGCACCATCGGCTTCCTCGAAATCAGCGGAGGCCAGGCCGACGCCACCATCTGGCAGCTCACCGAAGCCGGGATCGAACCGTTCGATTGGAGTCGTTGGCGGAAAAAGCGCTGAGTCAGGCCTTCCGCACGCGGTAGACGCACACGTTGGCGCCATCGAGCCGCCATGCGACCCGCGCCACATCGCCATCCGGGATCTGTTCGCGGATGAACGCCCATTCGCCGTCGCAGATGGCCGGCGCGATGCGCGCCGCCGCCAGCACCGGGCAGTGCTGCATCTGGATGTCCGCGCCGTCCACGCCCTCCGCTCCATCCACTTCCGGCAGGAACGAATCCCGGGCGTACCACTGCACGACGCTCTCGATCTGCGCGAAGTATCCCGGTGGCGGGCCGCTGCGCCGCGCACGCTCCGAACGCCAGCGGCTCTCCGCCGCCACGAAGCGGTCCATCAGCTCCGGGTCCTCGTGCTGCACGAACGTCATCAGCCGCGTGAGCAACTCCTCGTAGCCATTCGGGAAGAGCGATTCCGCCGCCGGCGTCAGGTAGTAGAGCCGCCGCCGCCGCCCCGGACCCTGCCCCACTTCGCGGTAGGCGATGAGCCCCTCACCCGTGAGCCGCCCCAGGTGCTGCCGGATCGCGCTCACCGTCACGTACAGCGCCTCGGCCAGTTCCACGGCATTTGCCTCCCCGCGCTGCTTGAGCGTGAGGACGATCTTTCGTCGTGTGTTGGTAAGCTGCTCGCGAGTGGAAGAGTTGGTAGTCATGCTTTTGCTGACGCCGAACATACCTCGAATGGCATTCGGGAAAAGGTCGGCCCGGTCGTCAGACACGATTCCGTAGAAAGAACAGGTTCAGCTTTTCTTGCGCGCGCAACTGCTTCGCACCCCTCACCGGCCTCCGCCACGGCGTGCCGCCCGTTCCATCGCGATCCCGAACGCCCGCACGTGCGCCTCGGCCGACTGCCGCGCCGAGAACGCCCCTAACGCGCGTGCACGCCCCGCCGCAGCCATCCCTTCGCGACGCCCCCCGTCGCCCGCGAGCGCACCGATCGCCGCCGCGATCGCATCCGGCCGCAGCGCCGGCACGACGATCCCCGTGTCCGGCGTCACCGCCTCCCGCACCGCGCCCACGTCCGTCGTTACCACCGCGAGCCCCGCGGCCATCGCCTCCAATACCGCCGTCGGGATCCCCTCGCTCCGCGGCACCGAGGTCAGCACGAACAGATCGAAGGCGGGCAGCAGCGCCGGCACCCGGGGCCCCGGCTCCACGAACACCACCCCGGGGTCGAACCCCAGCAGGCGCGCCTCCCGGCGCAGCCGCGCTTCATAGCGCGCCTGCGTCGGGGTCCGCGCCCCGAGGATGCGCAGCGCCAGGTTCGGCACGTGCTCCCGCGCGCGCGCCGCCGCCCGCAGCAGGTACTCGTGCCCCTTCTGCGCGTTGATATTCCCTACAGTCCCGACGACGAAGGCGTCCGGCGCGATGCCCATCTCCGCGCGCGCCGCGTCACGTTTCGCCGCCGAATCCGCGAACGCGTCCAGGTCCACCGGCGGGAAGAACGGCACCAGCCGCCGCCCGAATCCGAGCGCGCCGGGATGGACGCGCGCCACCTCGCGCCCCGTCGTCATTAGCGAATCCGCCAGCCGCGTCACCACCGGCATCAGCGCCCGGCGCATCGCCATCGGCGGGCGCGTGTCCACCAGTTGCCAGGTCACGGCCGTCCCCTCGCGGCGCGCGGCGAAGCCCGCGTGCGGGTTGGTCAGCCCCGTCACCAGCACCAGGTCGATCCCGCGCTCCCGGATGAGTCCCCGGATGGCCCGCACCTCGTCGGCGAAGGCGCCTGCGAAACGCGCCTGCACGCGCGGGTCCGGCGTCGCGCGCAGCCGATGCAACGGCAGCGTCACCGTCTCCACCCCTGCCGCTCGCAGCCGCTCGACCGAGTTCCCGGGCTCATCCGGAAGGAGCACCAGCGTCTCCCACCCCAGCTCCCGCAACGGCGCCGCCAGCCGCAGGGCCTGGTTCGTTGGCCCCCCGAAGACCGGGTAGTGGATCACGTGGAGGAAGCGCTTCATCGCCGGCCTGGTCATCGCCGCCACGGTTCGACCGGCACCGCCGGAGCGCGCCGCCGGTCCGTCGCGAGCCAGCAGACCGCCATCAACGGGACCAGCGAAAACGCCAGTTTGACGACCGTGTCTGTCGGGCTATCGCGCAGCAGGATGGGTATGAAAGGCAGCAACACCGCGAACGCCAGCTGCATCACCTGGCTCTCGCTCTGCGCGAGGAATGCCACGTACAGCCAGCGCAAAAGAATCCCCACAATCATCATCCCCAGCACCACTCCGAAGAACGAAGCATCCAGGTAGAAGTACAGCAGGATGGAAAACTCCGGGTTCGCATAGCCGCCCTTGTACTCGATCGGCCACGTCTCCTGGATCACCTGGTGCCGCACCGGCAGCGGCTTATCGCGCCAGAGAAGCCGCGGCAGCGGCCGTACGAACGTGTCCCCAATCGTCGCGAACCCGTGCGTGCTCGCCGGCTTCACCGAATCCACCGCGATCACCGCCGCCAGCGCCGGCGCCATCTCCGCGTCCGCCTGCGTCGTGATCGGCTGCAGCGAATCCAGCGGGTGGCTCATCGTCGTCACGACCGAGGCCGCGAGCCCCTCGCCCCTCGCCTCCCGCGCCAGCAGCAGCGCGTGCGATGCCAGCAGCGCCGCGATGCCCACGAGCACCACCGCCCACGCCGCCGGCCGCTTCCCTCTCGCCACGTAGAAGTACGTCGCCAGCGACCCCGCCAGCGGCAGGATGAAGATCCGGTTCCCCGTCGGCACGGCAATCACCAGCAACATCCCCGCGATCAGCGCCGCCACCACCAGGATCCCGAGGTCCCGCCGCGCCCGCGAAGCCGCCGCCGCCAGCAGTGCCGCGGGGATCAGCAGGAATGGCCCGTAGTACAGGTACCCCGTCGATTGCCGGTACAACCCCACCTGCGAGATATCGCGGCCCGCGAGGAACGACCGGATCGCCGCCGTCCCACCGGATGTCATCAGGAACAGGCCGAAGAGCGCCATCCCCGCGAGCGCCACCAGCAGCGCCACCGCCAGGATCGAATCCGCGTGTGGCGCCGCCGCCGGGGTCCGCACGCGCCGGGCAAGGCGCGGCCCGACCGGCAGGTAATACCCCACAATCAGCGCCACCGAGGCCGCCAGCCCGAGCCCGATCACCGTATCCATCGTTCCCGAGGTGTCGATCACGCGCGTCGGCCGCCAGTACACCAGGTCGCCGCGCACCAGTTCCGCCGCCGGCCGCACCACGAACATCGTCCCGTGCGCCACCGCCGCCAGGAAAATCGGCTCGAAGGGGTCGAAGCGCCGCAGGTGCGCCGCCCGCGCGAACGGCAGCAGCAGCGCGCCGCCCGAGGCCACCAGCATCGCCACCCCCGGCGAGACCCCCAGCGCGGCCGCGGCTGCCCCCGCCGCCGCCGCGGCCACCAGCGCCACCAGCGCCAGGGCCAACCGCGCCGGGATGTGTGCCGTCGCCGCCGGGAACGTTCGCACTGCCATTCCTGCCATGTTATCGGCCGTCCGGCGCCGGCAGTGCACGTTCTGGAGCCGGAGTCCGCGGCGCCGCGCCCATGCCGCTCCGCAGCCACAGCACAGTCAGCAAGCCCAGGCTCACCGCGCCCGCCACGCCCAGGGCCGCCGCCACGCCGTTCGTGTCGAACAGCGGCACGAGCACCGCCGCCGCCGCCAGCAGCGATACCCACGACGCCACCTCCGCGACCGTGTCGATTGCCCCGAGCCCCGCGCCCCGCGCGCAATCCCCCAGCACCCGGTCCACCGCGAACAGCACCGACCCGGCGAGCAGGATCCGCGCCGTCGTGCCCGCGCTCGCGAACTCCTCCCCGAAGAACACGCGAATCACCCACGGCACGAACGCCATCGCGAGCGCCACCGCCGGGGTCACCACCAGCAACGTCAGCAGCACATGGTGCCGCGCGATGCCGCCCACCAGCGCCCGTTCCCGCGCCACCGCCGCCGCCACCCGCGGATAGGCCACCGCCCCGACGCTCGCGGCGATGAAGCGCGGCAGGTTCACGAACGCCAGCGCCACCACGTAAATCCCCAGGTGCACCGGCGAAAGCAGCACCCCCACCAGCAGCTGGTCGATCCGGAACGTCTCGATCGGCGAAATCGCCCCCACCATCGACCGCAACCCGAAGCGCCGCAGCCCCGCGCGCGAAGGCGCCCCGGCGGCCTCGCCCGGCAGCGCCCGCAATCCCGCCCACAGGCTCAGCGCCGCGCCGATCACGTGCATCCCCACCCAGGCACCCATCACCTCCGGCAGCCGCTGCCCATCGCCCAGGAACAGCGGCACCAGCGCCGCGCAATACAGGGGCGAAGGCAACACCCGCAGCGTTTGAAACCATCCCCGGCGCCCGAGGCCCTGCAAGAGCGCGAGCCCGTACTGGTGCGCCACCCACGCCGGCACGAACGCCGCCGAGATCAGCCCCGTCACGAGCAGGTACCCTTCGCCCCCGCCGTACACCAGCGCGACGAACGCCGCGTTCCCCGCCCCCAGCGCCATCGCCGGCACGACCGTCAGCCACCCCAGCGACCGCAGCACCGGGCGCGCGTGCCCCGGCTCCGCCGCGACGTGGAACGTGATCGCCAGCGGCAGCCCCAGCGTCGCCAGGTGCGCCAGGATCGCCGGCAGGATGAGCAACAGCGCGAGGTGGCCGCGGTCCTCCGGCCCCAGGATGCGCGCCCCCAGCGGCCCGCTCACCACCAGCGAACCCTGGATCACCAGCCCCGCCGTAATCGAGGACGCAACCTCGGCATGGCGCCGTGCGAACGGAATCGCCCGGCGCGCCACCGTGCTTACGCGCTCACCGGCGTGTCCGCCCGCGCGCCCTCGTACCACGCGACCGTTCGCCGCAGCCCTTCCTCGAACGGGATCGAGGCCGTGAACCCGAACCGCTCCCGCGCCCGCGACGTGTCCAGCGCCCGCCGCGGCTGCCCGTCCGGCTTCGAAGGGTCCCAGCGAAACGCACCCGCGTAGCCCGTCGCCGCCGCGATCGCCCCGCTCAGTTCGCGGATGCTCATCTCGTGCCCGACCCCGAGGTTCACCGGCTCCTCCCCGTCGTAGCGCTCCGCCGCGAGCACGATGCCCCGCGCCGCGTCCTCCACGTACAGGAACTCCCGCGAGGCCGAACCCGTCCCCCACAGCTCCACTTCGCCCGCACCGGCGTCGCGCGCCTCCACGCACTTGCGGATGAGCGCCGGGATGACGTGCGAACTCGCCGGGTCGAAGTTGTCGTACGGCCCGAACAGGTTCACCGGCACCAGGTGGATGACATTGAACCCGTACTGCTGCCGGTACGCCTGGCCCTGCACCAGCAGCATCTTCTTCGCCAGCCCGTACGGCGCGTTCGTCTCCTCCGGGTACCCCTCCCAGAGGTCATCTTCCCGGAACGGCACGGGCGCGAACTTCGGGTACGAACAGACCGTGCCCACCGTCACGAACTTCGACACCCCCGCGAGGCGCGCCTGCTCGATGAGCTCGATCCCCATGATCGCGTTGTCGTAGAAGAACCGCCCCGGGTTCTCGCGGTTCGCGCCGATGCCGCCCACGACCGCCGCGAGATGGATCACCACCTCCGGCCGCGCGTCCGCCAGCATCCGCCGGATCGCCTCCCGGTCACGAAGGTCGTACTCCCGCGAGCGAGGCACGAAGACGTCCGTCGCCCCCCGCGCCGCCAGCTCCGCCACCACAAACCGCCCGAGGAACCCGGAGCCGCCCGTGACCACGACGCGCCGCCCGGGCCAGTGTTCAGCCATTCGCCATCACCCCGTCAGGGTTCAGGCCCTCCGCCTTCAGGTCAGCCGCCACGAGGATGCGCACCAGCTCCTCGAAGCGAACCTTCGCCTCCCAGCCGAGCACGTCCCGCGCCTTCGAGGCATCGCCCAGCAGGAGGTCGACTTCCGCCGGCCGGTCGTAGCGTGGGTCATGCTCGACGAATTCGCGCCATTCCGCGCCCACCGCCCGGAACGCCGCCTCCACCCACTCCGCCACCGAATGCGTCTCGCCCGTCGCGATCACGAAGTCGTCCGGTTGCGAATGCTGGAGGATGCGCCACATCGCCTCGACGTACTCCGGCGCGTATCCCCAGTCGCGCTGCGCGTGCATCGCCCCCAGGTACAGCTTCTCCTGCTTCCCCGCGACGATGCGGGCCACCGCGCGCGTCACCTTGCGCGTCACGAACGTCTCGCCCCGGCGCGGCGATTCGTGGTTGAACAGGATGCCGTTCGAACAGAACATCCCGTACGCCTCGCGGTAATGCACCGTCATATGGTGCGCGAACACCTTCGCCACCGCGTACGGGCTGCGCGGGTGAAACGGCGTCTCCTCCCGCTGCGGCGTCTCCGCCACCTTCCCGAACATCTCCGAACTGCCCGCCTGGTAGAAGCGGCACTGGATGCCCGCCTCGCGAATCGCCTCCAGCAGCCGCAGGTTTCCGATTGCCACCGCGTCCGTCGTGAACTCCGGCATCTCGAAACTCACCGCCACGTGGCTCTGCGCCGCCAGGTTGTACACCTCGTCCGGCTGCACCCGCGAAAGCACCCGCACCAGCGAACTCGTATCGAGGATGTCCCCGTGATGCAGCGTCAGGTGCACCCCGCCCTCGTGCGGGTCGTGGTACAGGTGCTCGATGCGGTCCGTCGAGAACGTGCTCGAACGCCGAAGCAGCCCGTGCACCTCGTACCCCTTGGCGAGCAACAGCTCGGCCAGGTACGAACCGTCCTGCCCCGTGATCCCCGTGACGAGCGCGCGCCGTGGCCCTTCGCTCACGGCGTGCGGCCGATGGCCGATCGGATCATGGCTTCGTACTCCGCGAGGGCAGCGTCCCGGGAAAGCGCGCGCATCGCGTACGCTCGCCCGGCCTCTCCGAAAGTTTCGGCCTTCCCGGGCTCACGGTGTAGCGACACCAGCACGTCCGCCAGCTGCGCAGGCTCCCCCGCGGGCACTACGATACCCGCCCCCGCAAGCGTCACCTCGTGAGCGGCTTCGCTCTCAGCCGCGACCGCTGCCACCACCGGCCTCCCCGCCGCGAAATACGACGTCAGCTTGCTCGGCAACGCCATGTCCGAAACCGCCGGCAGCTGGTTCACGAGCAGCACATCCGCCGCCGCCAGCATCGCTTCGTAGGCTCCCGGCGCGCGCGGCCCCAGGAACGCGATCCGTCCGCCCGGCACGTTCGCCGCCTCCCGCTCCAGCCGCTCGCGTTCGTTCCCATCGCCCGCGAGCACGATGCGCACCGGGCCGCCGGGCAGCAGCCGCGCCGCCTCGACCAGGTTCGAAAGCCCCTGCTTGTGCCCCATGTTTCCCGCGTGCAGGCAGATGAACGCGTCCTCCGGCCAGCCCAGCGCCCGGCGCGTCTCCGCGCGCTCCTGGTTCGAAGGTGCCCCGAGGTGCCAGTTCCGCACCCGGTGGATGCGCTCGGGCGCCACTCCCCCCGCCTCCAGGTACTGCCGGAACCCCGGCGTGATGATCCCGACCGCGTCCGCGCGCCGCGCCAGCGCCAGCTCGAAGCGGCTCAGCGTGCGCGCCACCCGCGACCCGCCCGCGTACCCCGATTGCTCCGCCGCTCGCCCCATCAGGTCCTGGAAGACGAGCACAAGCGGCCGCCGGTAAACCATCGCCGCGACGGCCGCGATCACACCCCCCGAGAGGCTCGGCACCACCCCCACCACCGCGTCCGGCCGCCGCCGCGCGCCGATCGCCGTCAGCCCGCCCGCCGTCAGCGTGATTTCGTACAGCAGCCGGTGGAGCGCGGAATGCGCGCGCGGCACATAGTGCCATCGCCTTCGCACCGTTACCCCATGACGCCGCTCGTGCGAAAAAAGCCGGAAGGGTCCCTGCCGCCGCCATTGCGGGTAGTGCGGGTAGCCCGTCACCGCCGTCACGCCGTGGCCGGCCGCCGCCAGCCCCTCCGCCAATCCCGTGACGTAGGGCGCGTTCCCGGCGATTTCCGGCCAGTACTGTGAGGTCGCGATGAGGACGCGGATGGGGTCACCCTCTCCCGGGGCCCGGCCGCACGATCATCCCTCGCCCGTGCCGCATTCCCGGCATCAGCAGGATCCGTCGCCGCGCAACACCGTGGGGAGCGTTCTCAGCAGGATGCGAAGGTCCGTCCATGGGCTCAGTGTCGCCGCGTACTGGGCATCGAGCACGACCATGTCCGCGAAGTCGTGCCGCTTGCGCGCCGTCACCTGCCAGAGGCCCGTGATCCCCGGCACCACCGTCAGCCGCGCGAAGTGGTGCGGCTCGTACAGCGCCACCTCCGCCGGCAGCGGCGGCCGCGGCCCCACGAGGCTCATCTCCCCCCGCACCACGTTCCACAGCTGCGGCAGTTCGTCCAGGCTCGTCTTGCGCAGCACCGCCCCGATCGCCGTGCATCGCGGGTCCGCGCGCATCTTGAACAGCGGCCCCCGCGCGATGTTGCCGTCCTCCAGCGCGGGCTTCATCCGCTCCGCCCCGCGCACCATCGTCCGGAACTTGTAACAGGTGAACGCCCGCCCGCCCTGGCCGATGCGCGTCTGCGCGTAGATCGCACCGCCGCGGGATGTCAGCGCCACTACCGCCGCGATCATCGCCATCAGCGGAAACGCCGCCGCCAGCAGCCCCAGCGCCGCCATCACATCGAACGCCCGCTTCCAGCCCGGCATCGGCAGTTCCGGGTACTCCAGCGGCGCCGGCGCATCCAGCACCCCGCGCGCATTCGCCACCGGCCCCGGCACCGCCCAATCGGGCTCCGCGGAGGCGCTTCGCGGGCGCAGGCGCGCGATTTGTTCCCGGGTTGCCACCATGCGCACACCTTGTCGTCAGAAAGAAGATTGGTCAAGAGAAACCATTCACATTGTTACCTTTCAGAAAAGTCCCTGCATACGATCCTGGAGTGCACGGGCTTTCCGGACCCGGAAAGCACCCGCCCGGTCCATCCGCTACCCATACCCGCGCATCCCGCCGATACCTCTCCTGTACGGCGCTCGCGCTCCCGCATCCCCTCGTACTGCCGGTCACGAGGGGTGCTAGCATTGCTGCCGTGACGAGAGGTAACAGATGACGCTTCGCGACTACCTGAAGATCGCCCGGCGGTGGGCGCTCATCGTGGTCCTCGGTTGCGTTCTCTCCGGCGGAGCGGCCTATCTCCTGACCGCTCGCATGGACCGTGTCTACCAGGCTCGCGCCGTCATCCTCGTCAACCAGCGCGAGAACCAGGCCGCTCCCTCCCTCCAGGACATCCAGGGCAGCCAGTCCCTCACCCGCACCTACGCCGAACTCGTCACCACTTCGAACAATCTTGAACGCGCCGCCGGCATCCTCGGCAACACCAGCCTCAAGACCCTCCAGAAGAAGGTCTCCGCCGGCGCCATCCCCGAGACGCAGCTCATCGAAGTCCTCGCCGAGGACCGCAACGCCGATCGTGCCGCCCTCATCGCCAACACCGTCGCCGGCCTCTTCCCCGGATACGTCGAGGAAGCCCAGCTCGCCGGTTCCGAGGCGCGCACCGCCCTCAATACCGTCTTCGTCGCCGAAAACGCCCTCCCCCCCGAGGATCCCATCCGGCCGAACGTCAAGGTCAACGTCATCCTCGGCCTCATCCTCGGCCTCATGGTCATGGTCGCCGCCGTCGCCCTCATCGAGTACTTCGACGATGGCGTCAAGGAGCGCGAGGACATCGAGCGCATGGCCGTGCCCTACCTCGGCAGCGTCCTCCTCGCCGATGTCCCCAAGGGCGCCGATAAGCGCGAATGGGTGCCCAGCATTCTCGCCGCCGAGCCCGGTGACGACCTCATCGAGTCCTACCGGCAGGTCCAGGCGAGCCTCGCCTTCGGCCTCATGGCCAGCGACGTCCGCGTCCTCCTCGTCACCAGCCCCGGCCAGGGCGAAGGCAAGAGCACCACTGCCGCCAACCTCGCCGAAGCCCTCGCCGAATCCTCCCGCCGCGTCCTCCTCATCGATGGCGACCTGCGCAAGCCCGACGCCCACCGCTACTTCTCGCTGCCGAACAGCTCCGGCCTCACCTCCACCTTCCTCGTCGATCCGCAGGCCCTCCCCGCCTTCGTGAACCACGTGGGCGAATCCCTCGCCGTGCTCACCGGCGGGCCCGTCGCCCCCAACCCGACAGAGCTCCTCAGCTCGCGCAAGATGAAGGCGACCATCGACGCCCTCGCCCAGCTCTACGACATCGTCGTGATCGATTGCCCGCCCATGCTCGGCCTGGCCGATGCCTCCCTCTGGATGCCGCTCGTCGATGGCGTGCTCCTCGTCGCCCGCCAGGGGAAGACCCGCCGCAGCGCCCTCGAGGACACCATCGCCGCCGTGCGCGCCGGCCGGAAGCCACTCCTCGGCGTCGTCCTCAACGGCTCCGACCGCAAGCGCCACTTCCGCTACGGCTATGGCTACGCCTACGGCTACGCCCGCCGTTCCCCCCAGTAACCGGCGTCATGAACCGTCGCCACGAGGGTTGAGCGCGCGTGGCGCGGCCATGGCCGAATGTCCGTGGAATGTGCGTTGCCTCTCAGTGGTTGCGGAGTAACGCTTGAATAATCCTCCGAATTAGGACTAGCATGGCCGGACCTACTCCTTTGGAGTCACACGATGCGGCTTAGAGTTATGGCTGGTGCCGGGTTCGCCCTGGCAACCCTGGCCGGGATGGGCCTCAGCACCGTTTCCGCGCAGTACCCCGCGCCGCTCGGCGTGTGCACCGTCGCTCCCTCCGCCACGAGCGTGCAGACGAACAGCACCACCACCCTCACCGTCACCACCCTCCTCGCCGATGGCAAGCCCGCCCCGGCGGTGCCCGTCAGCGTCGCGGGCGGCTCCTCCGGCGTCACCGGCGCCGATGGTAAGGCCACGCTCAACGTTCCCGTTGGCACGAATCCCGGCACCCTCACCGTGAGCGTCACCGCCGGCGTGCTCCAGTGCGCCGCCACCCTCTCGGTCGTGGCCCCGCGCGTGAACCCCGACGTGATCAAGCCCCCCGACACCGGCACCGGCGCCCTCGCCGCCAACGATGAGTCCGGCGTGCCCTCCGAGCTCTTCCTCGGCGCCGCCGTCGCCGCCGTGGCCGCTGCCGGCGCCGCTTCCTACGGCTTCGCTCGCCGCCGCCGCTAGCACCTCCGCATCGATCGAAACGAGGCCCGCGAACATCGCGGGCCTCGTCGTGTGTCCGGCCATCGCCGTCCCTGCGCTACAGCTTCAGCCCCAGCAGTTCGCGGCTCACGCCGGCATCCGTCACCGTCACATGCACCCAGGTGATCCGCAGCTTCACTCGCCGTCCCTTCGCCTCGATCCACACCTCGTCACCCTTCTCCCACCGGTAGTCCGACTCGATCGTCGCGAAGTGCTCGCCCTTGCTCCCGCTGAACGGGTCCGCCTCATAGAACGCCGTTTGCACGCTGTCTCTCCATCGAAGGTTGCCGTGGAGCGAGTGTAGAACCCGGCCCGCGCACGCGCGCAACGCCCCGGATCGCGTGCGCGGCGAGGCCATCCCACCGCTGCCAGCGAATTTACCGATCTCGCGACATTGCCTGTCGCCGTGGCACGGCCTCCGCCGGGGCCTCAGGAGATGAGGGACTCCCATGCGGCCGTCATCGCACCCACCGTCGTGCTCACCGGCCCGAACGTGAAGCCATCGCCCGCGACCGTGCGCCCGAGCCGCACCGCCGGCACGCCATACTCCCGCGCGAGGTCCAGCACCCGTCCCTCGCCGCCGCCGATGCTCACGACGATGCGGCCCTGGCCCTCCCCGAAGAGCGCGGCATCCAGCCGGCCGGGCACATCCGCCTCGCCCGCGAAACCCATGCCGCCAATCATGCAGCTCTCCGCGATGGTCACCGCCAGGCCGCCGTCGGCGCAGTCGTGCGCGCTCTTCAGCAGCCCTTCCGCCGCGAGCCGCAGCACCAGCCGTTGCAGCCGGCCCTCGGCCTCGAGGTCCACGCGCGGCAGGCCCGCCACACGGCCATGCTCCGCTTCCAGGAACTCCGACCCCGAAAGCGTCGCCGCCGGCTGCTCGACGTCCGCACCCAGCAGATACACCCCCGCCTCCGCATCCCGGAACCCGGACTGCAGATGCTTCGAGACATCGTCCAGCAGCCCCAGCATCCCGATGACCGGCGTCGGGTACACCGGCCGCCCGGCAGTTTCGTTGTACAGGCTGACGTTGCCGCTCACGACCGGCGTGTCGAACGTCGCGCACGCCTCTGAAATGCCCCGTACCGCCTGCGAAAGCTGGTAGTAAACGTCCAGCTTCTCCGGGTTCCCGAAGTTCAGGCAGTCCGTGATTGCCACCGGCGAAGCCCCCGTGCAGACGATGTTGCGTGCCGCCTCGGCCACCGCGATGGCGCCGCCGATGTACGGGTCCAGGTAGCAGTAGCGCGGGTTGCAGTCCGTCGTCAGTGCGATGCCCCGGTTCGTACCCGCCACCCGCAACACGGCCGCATCGCCGCCCGGCTGTACGGCGGTGTTGTTCAGCACCTGCTGGTCGTACTGGCGATAGACGCCGCGCTTGCTCGCGATATTGGGGCGCGCGAGGAGCCGCAGCAGCACCTCCGTCGCGTGCCCCGCCTCGATGTCGGGCAGGCTCCCGGGGTCGAACGTGTTCAGCTCCGCCAGCTCCTCCGGCGGCACACCCTGGCGGCGGTACAGCGGCGGGTCCGTCGCGATCTCCACCGGCACCCGCGCCACCTCGACGCCGCCATCGATGATCACCACTTCCTGCCCGTCAGTGACCTGCCCGATCTCCTCGCAGTGCAGCTCCCAGTGCTGGAAGAGGGCCGTCACATCGTCCACATGCTCGCGCTTCGCGATCACCAGCATCCGTTCCTGGCTCTCGCTGAGCATGATCTCGTACGCCGTCATCCCCTGCTCGCGCCGCGGCACCCGCGAAAGGTCCAGCACCGCGCCCGAGTTCCCCTTCGCGCAGCACTCCACCACCGAGCTCGTCAGACCCGCCGCGCCGAGGTCCTGCAGCCCCACAATCCAATCGCCATGCTGCGAAGCGAGCTCGTAGCACGCCTCCATCAACAGCTTTTCCATGAACGGGTTCCCCACCTGCACCGCCGGGCGCATCTCCTCGAAGCGCGCCTCCGGGTCCGTCCGGCTCGCGAGCCCGCTCGCGCCGTGGATGCCGTCCCGTCCCGTGTCCGAACCCACCAGCAGCAGCGCGTTGCCCGCCCCCCGCGCCCGCGCGCTCAGCAGCTTCGCCGTTTCCGCCACCCCTACGCACATCGCGTTCACCAGCGGGTTCCCGTTGTACGCCGCCGCGAAGAACACCTCGCCGCCCACGTTCGGGATGCCCAGGCAGTTGCCGTACCCGCCGATACCCGCGACCACGCCCTCGAACAGGAACCGGTTCTGCGCATCCCAGATCGGCCCGAAGCGCAGCGAATCCAGGATCGCCACCGGGTAGGCTCCCATCGCGAAGATGTCCCGCACGATCCCGCCGACGCCTGTCGCCGCACCCTGGTACGGCTCGATCGCCGAAGGGTGGTTGTGCGATTCCACCTTCATCACCACGCACAGCCCGTCGCCGATGTCGATCGCGCCCGCGTTCTCCGCGCCCACCTTCGTCAGGATGCGGTCGCCCCCCGTCGGGAAGAGCGAAAGCAGCGGCTTGCTGTTCTTGTAGCCGCAATGCTCGCTCCAGAGCGAACCGAACATGCCCAGCTCCACCGCGTTCGGCTCGCGCCCCAGGCGCTCCACGAGGAGGTCGTATTCCGCACGGCTGAGGGCGACGGCGTCGAGGGCTTCCTGCGTCACTGACATGCCTCAAGCGTATCCGCGGCCGAGGCTACGCGGGAGCACGCCCGAAGCCCTCATCCTCCGTTCGAATCTCCCTGCTCTTCCCCGGCCCCCGCTGACAGCACGCCCGCCGCCTGTCATACTGAAGCTCTCATGCAGCAGGCGCCCGCGCTCGAAATGGCAGAATTGGAAGGTTCACACCCCGACCGCCACCGGCTCGTGCGCTGGGCCTTCTTCAGCCTCGGCGCCCTCCTTGTCGGCATCGGCGTCGCCGGCATCTTCCTCCCCCTGCTGCCGACCACCGTGTTCTTCCTCGGCGCCGCCGCCTGCTTCGGCAAGAGCTCCCCCGGCGCCTACCGCTGGCTCACCACCAACCGCGTCTTCGGCCGCTACCTCCGCGAATATAAGGAAGAGCGCGGCGCCACCGTCGGCACGAAGATGTGGTCGATCGGCTCGCTCTGGCTCGGGCTCGGCGTCACCGGCTGGGTCTTCCAGGAAACGTGGTGGGTCGAAGGCATCCTCGCCGCCGTCGGCATCGGCGTCACCTGGCACCTCGTCGCCCTCCGCACCATCCGCCGCTAACGCGAACGACCGCTCTGGACCTGCCCCGCTAGCTGCGAGGGCACGACAATCCGCCCTGTGCCGCCAACGTAGGGCGAGGAAGGAATCGAGGGCGGTTCGAGCGACCGATGAACCGAAATCAGCATGGGAGGCGGCTCCACGCGCGGGATTCAAACCGTGGTCACCGGCCTCGACGTGCCCCTCTCGGCGCTCATCACCGTCGCAGAGGCGGCCGTCCGATGAGGAACAGAAAGGGCCCGCAACGCGGGCCCTCTCCAATCCCTGGGAACTGACAACCGGGAACTTGGAACTAGTCCTCCTTCTCGTAGTCCTCGTAGTACTCGATCCCAAGGTGCGTGATCTGCTCTTCGCCCATCAGCCAGCGCAGCGTGTTCTTCAGCTTCGTCTGCTGGATGAACAGGTCGTGCTCCGGGTACAGCTCCGGCGCGTGCTGCGGGCTCTTGAAGTAGAACGAAAGCCACTCCTGGATGCCCTTCATCCCCGAACGCTGGGCAAGGTCGAAGAAGAGCGCAAGGTCCAGCACGATCGGCGCCGCCAGGATCGAATCCCGGCAGAGGAAGTCGATCTTCAGCTGCATCGGATACCCCATCCAGCCGAAGATGTCGATGTTGTCCCAGCCCTCCTTGTTGTCACCACGCGGCGGGTAATAGTTGATCCGCACCTTGTGGTAGACATCCCCGTAGAGCTCCGGGTACACATCCGGCTGGAGGATGTACTCCAGCACCCCCAGCTTCGACTCTTCCTTCGTCTTGAAGCTTTCCGGGTCGTCCAGCACCTCGCCGTCGCGGTTGCCGAGGATGTTCGTCGAATACCAGCCCGCCAGACCCAGCATGCGCGCCTTCAGCATCGGCGCGATGACCGTCTTCAGCAGCGTCTGCCCCGTCTTGAAGTCCTTCCCGCCGATCGGCACCCCCCGGTCGTTCGCCAGCTTCACCAGCGCCGGGATGTCCGCCGTCAGGTTCGGCGCGCCGTTCGCGAACGGCACCCCCTCGAGCAGCGCCGCGTAGGCGTACAGCATCGAAGGCGCGATCGCCTGGTGGTTCACCTCCAGCGCCGCCTCGAAGTCCTCCAGGTTGCGGTGGCAGTCCGCCTCCTCCATGAAGATCTCCGTCGAAGCCGCCCACACCATCACCAGCCGGTCACACCCGTTCTCCGCCTTGAAGCGCCGGATGTCCTCCCGGATCTGGTTCATCAGGTCCATCTTCGTCGCGCCCGTCTTCACGTTCGTGCCATGCAGGCGCTTGACGTAATACTGGTCGAACACCGCCGGCATCGGCTTGATCGTCTTCAGGAACTCCGCGATCGGGTCCAGGTGCTGGTGCCGGTCGAGCACGCCCGCGTTCAGCGCTGAAGCGTAGGCATCGTCCGGGATCGGGTCCCACGCCCCGAAGACAAGCTGGTCCAGGCTCGCGAGCGGCACGAAGTCCCGGATCAGCGGCGAACGGCCCTCCGTGCGCTTGCCCAGGCGAATCGTGCCCATCTGCGTGAGCGACCCGATGGCCGCCCCGTGGCCCCGGCGAGCGTTCTCCACACCCGCGATGAACGTCGTGGCCACGGCCCCAAGGCCCACCACGAGGACGCCGAGCTTGCCCTCGGCCGGCGCGACAGTCTGTGCCTGCATGCTGACGAAATCCTTTGGTTCGAGAATGACGTGACGTTGGCGGGCGAGCGACATCAGCGGCCGGTGCCACTGCGCCGGGATGCGCCCGGTCTTCGCCCAGTGCTGGATGGTGCTTTGCCGCTTGCCGAGCAGTTCGGCCAGCGCCGATTGCCCACCAAACCGCGCGATGATGCGCTGCGCGGGGCTGGCGGCTTCACTCACCCGCGCATCCTAACGAAATTTTCGTTTCCGCGCACCCCGCCACCGTGAACGAATCAACACCCACGGAGACGCCCCGGATACACCGCCACGGGTCTTATTTCACGAAAGAGCCCATTCGTGAAATAAGGCCCGGCGTCAAGGCCGCTTATCTCACGGCAGGGCAATAAGGGATCGGTTCAGTGTCTGGCACGCGATCTGGGCGCTTTGCTCTGCAGCCAGCGGGGTACGTGGCATTCCTGCCTGCTCCTTTGCCCCCAGACCCGCCACTGGTCTTTGACGCGGCCCTCCTCTCACTCCTCTCCCGGGCCGACCAGTCGGTCGGGAGGTTGGACAGCGTCGCCAGGCTCCTACCCAACCCTGATCTCTTCGTAGCCATGTACGTCCGGCGGGAGGCTGTTCTGAGTTCTCAGATCGAGGGAACGCAGAGCACGCTGGAGAATGTCCTTGAATTCGAGCTGGGCATTTAGGGCCCGGGTCTCCCCCCGGATGTCGAGGAGGTCGTGAACTACGTCGGTGCCCTCAACCATGGACTTCGGCGGCTGCCGGAGATGCCGCTTTCTCGTCGCCTGATTCGCGAACTCCACGCCATATTGCTTTCCACGGGTCGCGGCGCCGGGAAACAGCCGGGCCAGTTTCGAACGACACAGAACTGGATCGGCGGCGACAGTGCGCGCATCGAGGACGCGTCCTTTGTTCCTCCCCCACCGCTCGAAATGGATGCTGCCATGGACGACCTTGAGCGATTCCTCAATGACGCCGATGGCCTGCCGCCGCTCGTTCACGCGGCGATTGCCCACGCCCAATTCGAAACGATCCACCCGTTTCTTGATGGAAATGGCCGCGTCGGGCGCCTGCTCATAACCTTGCTCCTGGCACATGGCGGTGCCCTCGAGCAACCGCTGCTCTATCTCAGCTACTACCTCAAGCGCAACCGCGCCGAGTATTACGACAGCCTCACAGCCGTTCGTGTAACCGGTGACTGGGAGGGCTGGCTGCGGTTCTTTCTGCGTGGGGTGGCTGATACCGCCACCGAGGCCGTCAGCCTGGCACGCCAGATCGTGGCGCTGCGCGAAGAGCACCGCACGCTGCTGCTCGCCAACCGTGCGGGTGGCCACGCCATCAAGCTGCTCGATGCGTTGTTCGAGCAGCCAATTGTGAACGTAAACAGTGTCGCTGCCAGGGTCGGCACCTCATTCGGAGGAGCGCGCAAGCTTGTCGACCGCCTTGCTGCCTTGGGCATCCTTGTCGAAACGACCGGACAACAGCGAAACCGCCGATTCGCCTTCGAAGCCTATCTCCGGCTGCTGGATGCATAGCTCACCGCCCTAACCCCACCCCCCGCACACACAAAGACGCCCGGCCAACCTGGCCGGGCGTCTCGCGTTTGCTCCCTGCGCGCCGCTACAGCTTCTCGACTTCCAGGAAGTCCAGCGTCACTGGCGTCTCCCGCCCGAACATGTTCACCAGCACCTTCACCTTCCCCTTCTCCGTATCGATCTCGTCCACCGTCCCGACGAAATCCTCGAAGGGGCCCGTGATGATGCGCACGTTCTGGCCCGGGATGAAGCCAACACGCACCCGCGGCTGCTCCATCCGCATCGCCCGCAGGATGTGGCTCACTTCCTCCGGCGAAAGCGGCACCGGCCGCGTCCCCGAACTCACGAAGCCCGTCACACCCGTCGTGTTCCGGATCATGTGCCAGGCCTCGTCCGAATCCGGGTCGCCTTCCTTGAGCGTGATCGTCTGCACGAGCACGTACCCCGGGTACAGCTTCCGCTTCACCGTCCGCCGCTGCCCCTCGCGGATCTCGATCTCATCCTCCGTGGGAACGACCACGTGGAAGATCTTGTCCCGCGCATCCGCCTGCTCGACCGTGCTCTTGATCGCGTGGCGGACCTTGTTCTCGTGCCCGCTATAGGTGTGCAGGAAATACCAGTTCCGGCCCGGCGCGGTGATCTCCTCGTCGGTCAGTTGTTCCTGCTCGGCGATATCGTCGTCCTTGCGGCGGCGTACCGGTGCCTTCCGCTTGGGCGCGGCCGGTTCGTCCGAAAGGGCCTGGGTTCGCGGTTCATTGCTCATAGGCTTAGAAGAACAGCTTCTCGATCGCCCACCCGAAGGTGAGGTCGAGCCCGCCAAGGAACAGGCCCATGACGCCGGCCACAATCGCGACCACCGTCGTCAGGTAACGCGTCTCCGAAAACGTCGGCCACGTCACCTTGCGCAATTCCGAGACGATATCGGCGATGAACGAAGGCTGGAGCTTCGTAAGCGAAGCCAGCGGGCTGCGGCGGCGGGCGGGAGCAGCCTGCATCCCGCCCGTCGTCGCCCGCGTTGCAATCGGGGCGGCGGCCGGCCGGGGCAGGTTCTCGCGAACGCGCCGCGGAGCGGACTCGCCCGAAGGCGTGCCCGCACCAGGGGTGGCTTCCACGCGGCGTCGCGGTGTGCGTGCCATCGAAGTTACCGGGTCTCCCGGAACACCACGTGCCGGCGAAGGCCCGGGTGATACTTCTTCAGCTCGATGCGCGCCGAATCGTTCCGGCGGTTCTTCTGCGTCGTATACCGGAAGACCGGGCCTTCCGTGCTCTGCAGATGAATGATGATGCGATCGCCCTTGGCCTTGGCCATGGCTCTACCCTCCCCGCCCTTCGGCGGACTACTCGCTGACCTTGGTGACGACGCCGGCGCCGACGGTGCGGCCGCCTTCGCGAATCGCGAAGCGCAGCCCTTCCTCGATCGCGACGGGCTGGATGAGCTCCACCGCCATCACCACGTTGTCCCCGGGCATCACCATCTCCACGCCGTCCGGCAGCTTGATGGCGCCCGTCACGTCCGTCGTCC
>JADLBC010000039.1 GCA_020847985.1 Dehalococcoidia bacterium | reverse complement strand
TACTTCGATCAGCCGTGGCACGCGAGTTTCAGCGCGCCGGCGCCCGGGCACGACCACGGGGGCGGCGCGTGAGCGGCGAGGTCATCGGCGCGATCGGCGGGATCCTCGGGTCCGTGCTGTCGTTCTCAGCCTTCCGCTCGCTGCGGTCGGGGCGGGTGGCGACGACGGACGCGGACACGCTGTGGAAGCAGTCCCAGGACCTCATCGACCGCCTCCTCAACCGCGTCGAAGTCCTCGAACTGGCGATGGCGGGCCTGCGGCGCGAGGTCGCCGAGAAGGACGGCCGCATCGAGGCGCTTTCGAACGAGTTGATCGCGCTGCGGGTGGAGCTGATCCAGCGCGACGAACGCATCGCCCACCTCGAGCACGAACGCGACCGCCTCGCCGACCGCGTGGCCGAGCTGGAGCGCGAGCTCGCGCACATGCGGGCCGACGACGAGTTCGCGGGCGCGGGGCGCGGGCCGTGAGCGGCGAGCCGCGCGTGCTGCGCTTCGTCGTGCAATGGCGCGCCTCGGGCGGGGCGCGCGCACTTATCGACTTCGAAGACGAATCGGCGGCGCTGGCGTTCGCGTACCAGCTCGCCGAGGCGGGCCGGAACCCGCGCCTGGACGGCCCGCTCGTGTTCGACGACGCCCCGGCCGAGGTACGAACGGCGGCGTGGGCGCGCGTGGCGGCCGCCGAACTGGCCGACCGCGCCGAGGCGCTCGCGAGGGCGCGCGCGGAGGCGAGGGGTCTCGCGTCGGCGGTGACCATGCTGCGCGGGATGGTCCCGGGCGAACAACTGCGGGAGGTGTCGGGCCGTGGCTGAGTGGCTGTTGGCGATCGTTCTGTGGCTCGTGGGCCTCGTCGGGGTGCACGAACTGCCGCCCGCCGGGGGGTGCGTTCCCGCGCCCGGCCCGGCCTTCGTGAGCGCATCGGCGAGCGAGCATCGGCCGATGTGCGTCGATTCGTTCGGGGTGATGCGCGAACAGGCGGGGTCGCGGTGAGCGGCCGTTACCCGGGGGCGAAGTGGCTCCCGTGGCGGCCGGATTCGCCCGAGGGCCCGACGTTCTACCGGGGTACGAACCGCCCGCAGGCCGTCGTGCTGCACGTGATGGCTGGCCACGCCGGCACCGCGCGCGAGTGGGCGGCGGCTGGGCACTTCGGCGCCTCCTGGCACTACACGGTCACGCGCGATGGCGAGGTCTACCAGCACCTCGAGCACGCGGACGGGGGGTATCACGCGGGCATCGCGGGCGGCGCACGGCCGCCGTGGATCCTCTGGCGGGGCCCCGCGGTCAACGTCAACAACTACACGATCGGGGTCGAGCACGAGGGATTCCCGGGCGGTCCGTTCCCGTTGGCGCAGGCGGCCGCTTCGCGCGCGCTCTGCCGCTGGCTCGCGGCCGAGCTGGCCATCCCCCTCGACGAGGCGCACTTCCCGCCGCACGCGGCGATCGACCCGGTGAACCGCGCGAACGACTTCAACACGCCGGCCGAGCGCGCGGCGTTCTACCGTTACCTGTTCGCACCCGAGGAGGCCGAGATGGGCATCACGGAGGAAACCGCCGAGGCGATTGCCGAGCGCATCGCGCGGCGGGTGTTCGACGAAACCGCCGGGGGCTACTACCTCGCCCTCACGCGGAAATACTGGCTCGACGTGGCCGAAGGGGATTTCTCGGCCGCTCCAGACCCGGATGTCGTCGCCGCCATCCGGCAGGCCGTCGCCGCCGGGGGCGCGGGGGACCTCTCCCCCCTCGTTGCCCTCGGCGCGCGCGCCGCGCCCGCGCTGCGGGAGTTGGCGGCGGCGCTCGAAGCCGTTCGCCCGTCGACGTAATCGGAGGCGCGGCCCGGCCGTTCGTTCCTTCGCGGACGGGTCGCCGGCGGGAGGGCGAGGATCGAGGGGTTGGCCTCGCCCGCACCGCTCACGCCCATGTCAGCCCAAGGGGGTTCGCACCATGGATAACCCGGTTCTTGCCGCCCCTGTCGTCGCCGTGTTCGGCCTCGTCGTGCCGTTCGTGGTGTCGCTCCTCAAGGCCCGCTCGGCGCCCACGTGGCTCGGGCAGGCCGTGGCGATCGTGGTTTCGATCGCGGCGGGGGCGGCGTCGGTCGCCGTCACGGGCGGGTTCGGCGACGCGTCCGTCGCCGAGGTCCTCGGGGCCTCGGGGGCGGTGTTCGCGATCGCGCAAACGGCCTACCGGCTCTGGTTCGCGGCGACGCCGTTGAACGCGAGCCTCGAGGCGATCGTCTTCGGCTCGCCCGCGACCGGCCCGTCGCTGGCGGTGGTGCTGGCCGGGGCCGCTACGGTGCTCGCGCTCGGGCCGTGATATCCAGTGCTCGATCACGGCTCGCGAGGCAGGGGGCGTCGCTCAGGAGATTGGGCGCCGCCCCTTCGTGTTCAATTTGACGCGCCTCCCGCGCCAAGCAACCGCTCGACGGCATCCTTCGATACGACCATCCGCTTACCGAGCCGGATGGTCGGTACGGGCAGCTCATCCCGTCGCGCGGCCTGGTAGGCCTGACGCGTGCCGATTCCGAGAACCCGAGCGAGTTCCGGTATGTCCATGGTCCGGCGGCCCGGATTTGGCTTAGTCAAGTGCGTTGCTCCCTCTCCGTGCGTTTTGGGCACTTTGCATGCCCTCGCGAATCCCCGTAAAGGCGGCAGATTGGCAAAAATGGGCGTCGCTCAGGAGATTGGGCGCCGCCCCTTCGTGTTGTCGGCGCGGAGGAGGTTGGCGAGGGGAGAGGCGCGCTCGTGGGCCTCGAGGGCGAGCCGCTCGCGTGCCTGGGCGGTGTAGCGCCGCGCCATGTCGGCGTCGCGCCACCCGTAGAGGGCCATCATGTCGGCCTCGGAGATGGCGCCGGCGACGTGCGTCGCGCTCGTGTGGCGAAGGTCGTGCGGGCCGATCGTCGCGGTCGCCCCGGCGGCCTCGAACGTGCGGCGCACGAGGTCGTGGATCATCGCCGAACGGAGCAAGTCGGCCGCCGTTGGGGACATAAGCTCACATACCCGTCCCGAATGTTAATCAGCTAACGAGAATTCGGGCGAGCGCCATTCACGTATTGACGGATATCTAACGCTTCCGCTACCGTTGCGCCATGTCTGATTGCAGCAGTCATCTAACACTAATCAATCGACACGAAATCAGGGGCCGGACGCTGCGGGACATCCTCTCGTCGCAAGGCCGCTACCAGTCATGGATTGCGGAGGCGATGGGCCTCAGTCGTGCCTCCGTGAACGCGTGGATCTCGGGTTCGGCGCCGATGACGGAAACGCACGCCATCCGGCTCGCCTCGCTTATCGCCATCGATCCGGACGAGATCCTCGCGGCCTCGCGGGCTTCGCAAATCGAGTTCCACGCCGGCCGCCTGCGCGAACTCGGCGTGGACGAATCGTGCGCGGTTGGTGGCGGCGATGCCTGACGCGAAGCTCACGCTCGCGCAGGCCGGGCGCCTCGGCGGGCTCCAGGCGGCCCACAACCTCGGCCCCGATGGCGTCCGCAGGAGGGGCGCGAAGGGTGGACTGACGACGGTCGAGCGGTTCGGGAGGGCGCACATGGCGCGCCTCGCGCACCGCCGGCACGGGCGACTCACGGAAACGGCGAACGCCGCCGGGATCAGCGGCGGCGTTCGTGGTCTCGCAAATCCCGCGACAGGACAGGAGATGACCCGATGATACCCGATTGGACCCCGGACGGCGCCAACGTCGTCCTCTTCGAACGCCGCGGCGGGCGCGAGCACGCGTGGATGCTGTCCGCCTTCCGCCCGGTGGATGCGCCGCCCTCGTGGCTCATCGAGCACGCCACCGACGCGCCGGCCGATGAGCACGATCGGCTGTTCTTCACCTCGCGCCGCGAGGTCGAGGCGGCGCGGTTCGCGCTCGGAGTAATCGAGCGGGGGATGCGCGCGCGTGGCCTCTGGGTCGACGAGGCGAAGGCATACGCGGCGCTTGGAGAGGCTATCGAGTTGATCTCGTGCCCGGAGTCAGTGGAGGAGATGGCGGACATCGTGGGCGTCATCTCCAACGCCTGCCCGTCGCTCTGGGCGCTGGCGGAGGCGATGGAAGAGAAGCTGGCGCTCAACCGCCAGCGCACGTTCACCGCCCGCGTTTTCGGCGGGCAGGTCAGGCATGTCGAGCGCGAAGGCGCGAAGGAGTAGGAGAACCATGGAACAGGAACTTGGTCAGATCCGGCAGGGGGATGTGTTGCTCATCCCCGTCAGCAACACGCCCACGGCGGATGCCGTGATAAGCGAGGAAGTGGTGCTCGCGCTGGGCGAAGTCACGGGCCACGCGCACCGGCTCAGGGGCACCGCCGTGCTGGAGTGGCACGAGCAGGGCGAACGCTTCGTGCGCGTGTTGGGCGAGGAAATGGGCACGCTCAGCCATGAGGACCACGACCCCGTGCCCGCGCATGTGGTGGCGACGGAGCAGACGTATCGCGTCATCCAGCAGCGCGAATGGAACCTCGCTGGCCAGTGGCAGCAGGTGGCCGACTGATGAGCACGCAAGAGCGTGTCCCGCTGGTCATCACCACCGCCAAGAACGGCGTGTTTTTCGGGTACGGCATTGTCCCAGAAGGGCCAAGGCCAGAATCGCTCAAGCTGGAGCGCGCGCGCATGGCCGTGTACTGGAGCGAGGACATGCGCGGCGTTGTGGGGCTCGCGGCAGAGGGGCCGAGTGCAACCTGCCGCATCAGCCCGGCGGCGCCCGCCCTCACGCTCTACGAGATCTCGGCCGTGTTCGAGCCCTCGGACGACGCGGTGCAGCGATGGGAGTCCGGTCCGTGGAAGGGCTAAGTTCTGGCAGCGGCTACGGCTACGGCAGCGGCTACGGCTATGGCAACGGCAACGGCTACGGCTACGGCTATGGCAACGGCAACGGCAACGGCTACGGCTATGGCAACGGCAACGGCAACGGCTACGGCTACGGCTACGGCTCCGGCAGCGGCTACGGCTCCGGCTACGGCTCCGGCAGCGGCTACGGCTCCGGCTACGGCAGCGGCTACGGCTACGGCTCCGGCTCCGGCAGCGGCTACGGCAGCATTAAGACGTTCACCGCATTCGTGCGGCTCGCTCCACTCACCGCTGCGCAGGCGCTCTCGCTCGACAACGCTGAGCTGCGGCGCGTCGCCATCGAGGCTCTGGGGCCGGACCGGTTTTTCAGCGAACTGGAGCCCGCCGTAGTCCACGAGGACATCGACGGCATCGGCAACCGGCGCAGGCTGCTGCGAGTCCGCGTGCCCGGGGCCGTTAAGGGCTACCTCCAGGCGGTGGAGGTGACGTGCCCCACCACCGGGCACGTCTACCACCTTGGCGTGCAGCAGAACGTGAGGACGTGCCAGGAAGCGGTGGCATCGACCTTCGGGCTCAAGGCGGATGAGTACCGCCCGGTGAGGGAATCGTGACGGGCCGCGTGTACCTGGGCTTCGACCCCGGGATGAGCGGGGCAATTGCGGCCATCTACCCGGATGGCTCAGCGGCGGTAATCGACATGCCGACGGTCGACACGGTCCGCACCCGCCGCGAGGTGGTGGCGCGCGAGCTGGCGAACATCGTCGCGCCGCTGGCCGTGGGCGGTGACGCCGTCGCCATCCGCGCCGCCCGGGAGCACCTCGGGGGCCCGGAATGATCGACCGCCTCACCCGGATCCTCCTCGCCGCCCTTCGGCGGCTCCTCGTCGTCGACGTCGTGTTCTTCGTGCTCGGAGGGATGTGGAAATGAGCGTCGTCACCGTCGTGTTTCAGGCGGCGATCGTCGTCGTCACGGTTGCCATCGCGATCGTCGTGATCGTCGATGCGCTGCCGCCGTCGCGCTGCACGTGCTACGCGTGCG
>JADLBC010000038.1 GCA_020847985.1 Dehalococcoidia bacterium | reverse complement strand
GGAGGAGTTCGAACTCGAGGGGCTGACGATGGGCATCGTCGGCTTCGGCGGCACCGGCCGCGCGATTGCGCGTCGTGCCGCCGCCTTCGGGATGGAGTGCATCGCCGTCGACGACCATGCGGTGGAGGCATCACCCGAGGTGCCGGAGGTCTGGGCCGCCGACCGCTTCGACGAACTGCTGGCCCGCTCGCACGTGGTCGCTTCGGGCCTGCCGCTCACGCCGTCGACGCACCGCATCTTCGATGCGCGCGCGTTCGCGACGATGCGGCCCGGCGCGGTGTTCGTGAACGTGACGCGTGGTGAGATCGTGGACTCGGACGCGCTCGTGGCGGCGGTGCGCAGCGGCCACCTAGGCGGCGCCGGGCTGGACGTGGCGCACGAGGAGCCGCTGCCCGCGGACCACGCGCTGTGGAGCACGCCGAACATCGTCATGACGCCGCACACCGCCGGCGCGAGCCAGTTGCGGCTGCAGCGCAACCTCGATCGCTTCTGCCGCAACGTTGCCCGCTTTCGCGACGGCGAACCGCTGGAGGGCTTCATCGACAAGGCGGAAGGGTTCTAGGGCGCGACGCGCACCATTGCGAATCAGGGCGCCGTTCGCCCGGTCTACGGGTAACTCCCGATTCAGATGCGCGCCCCCCGGCATCACGCTCTGAGTCGGTGAGCCTCGAGCAGATCGACGGAGAGCGCGATGTTGGACACGATGCAATCGCCGGCGCGCAGCATGGCCTCTCGGCTCAATCCCGCGGGGACTTCGCGACACTGGTTCGCCCTGGGTGGCCGGCTCGCGCGGTACCTGCTCATTGTCGTGAGTTCGGTGGTGACCTTCGTGACGCTGCTGGCGTTCTCCGCCACGGCACTGGGGTACGACCTCTTCGTGGTCACGGGTGGGTCGATGGCCCCGGCCGTCCCGGCCGGCGCGCTGGTGATTGCGGAGCGCGTCCCGCCCTCCGCCCTGAACCCCGGCGACGTGATCACGTTCCGCCGCACCGACTCGCCCAGCACCCCGATCACCCACCGCGTGATCCGCGTGGAGGGTGAAGGTTCGGCGGTGCAGATCTGGACGCAGGGCGACGCAAACGCCACCGCCGACGCCGAGCCGCTCCGCGGCGATCACCTGGTCTCGACGGCCCGCCTGACCGTGCCGTTCGCGGGACACGTCCTGTCGTTCCTCCGCACGGCGCAGGGGCAGATCCTCCTCATCGTCTTCCCGATCGTGGGGCTCGCCGGGTCCTCGCTGCTCCGCATGGCGCGCACCGGCGCGCCCGCCGAGGCCGCGCCGGGATCCGCCGAAGGCGGCACGCCCGGCCGTTCGTTGCGACGCCTGCTGTCCGTCCGCGTCCCGGCGTTCCCCCGGATCGCCCGGATTGAGCGGCCGCGGCTACCGTCCGCGGCAGGGTTCCGTGCCCGCCTCTCGCAGAGCACGCGCTTCGCACAGAACATCGGGCCGCACGGCGCCAGTCGCGCAGAGCGCAGCCAGGTGGCCCGCGATCTCCCGGCCCTCCCCCGTCGCGCGCGACGCATGGACGAAGCCGTGCTGGCGCTCGGGCAACTCTCCGATTCCTTCGCCACTTCCGTGAAGCAGGAACTGGAGCCGGTTGAAGGCCGGGCACGCGGTCTCAGCGAACGCGAGCGTGAGTTCGAAGCCTCCCTGGCCCGGTCGCTGCAGCCACTCACCGACTACGCCGACCAGATCGAGGCGAACCTGGAGACACTGATCCAGCGACTCGGCGCGGGGCCGTCGATGCTCGAGGGGCCGTTCCAGCAGCAGATCGCCGAAGAACGCGCGCGTGTCCGGAAGGTCCGCGCCGCGATCGAGGAGTCGAAGACGCCGGTACGACGCGCCCTCCGCCGCGAGGCCGAGGCGCTGGACGCCATGCTCACCCCGCTCGACGGCGACATCGATTCGATCGACGCGCTCCTCGGGCAGATGCGCCGCCACATGGTGCAGGTGCTGGCCCGGCTGCGCTCCGACCAGTTCGCGGAGGCCGTGTCGCTGATGCAGCAGCGGTCGGGCGAACTGCGGGTGCTTGCCGAGATGGGCGAGACGCGCGAGCAGGAGATCCGGGCCACGCTGTCCGTGGGCGCGTTGAACGACGAGCACCCGGGGGAGCGCAGCGCGTTTATCGCCGGTGCGCTCTCGGTCATGGAGCGGGACGGGGAATCCGTACCCCCCGCCGCCCGGAGCCGCTCGTCGGCGGCGTAGCCTTTTTCACATAAGATCAGGGTATCCCCTGACTCAGCGTCCTCACGTCCCGCCAGCGCCTGCCGATACTCCACAAGAGGAAAAGGTCAGGCCATGGTTGCGCGTCTCTTGCTGGCTCTCGCATTCACGAGCATCTTCGGGGCTTCGATGACCGTCGAAAGCCTCGCCGTGTTTGCGGACGCGGAGAGCAACGCCGCGAACGTCATGTCCACGGGGTCGGTGTCTATCTCGGACGCCCCCGACACGGCGTTCCTGGTGGTCGCCAACATGGCGCCCGGCGCCACCTCCGTGACGTCGCTGGTGGTCACGAACAACGGGACGCTGCCACTGCGCTACGCGCTCACCTCCAGCTCCACCAACGACGACGCGAAGGGCCTCGCGGCCCAACTGCAACTGAACATCCGCACGCTGGGGACCAGTTGCGTGGCGCAGGATGGCGCCGTGCTCTACTCCGG
>JADLBC010000037.1 GCA_020847985.1 Dehalococcoidia bacterium | reverse complement strand
GGCCCTCCGTGTGGTCTTGGTTTTCGTCAACCGCAACCCAACGGAATGGCCCTCTCTCAGTCAAGCAATCTGCTTATGCTGATGACTCATTCCTGTCCACAACCCTCGTGGTCACTACATCTAGGGCTTGAGGCCCGAGGTTCGAGGCTCGAGGCGTGTGGCCACACCGGGAACTGGGAACCGCGAACTGGGAACTTGTATGATCGCGGCATGACACCGATTCGCGCGCGGTTCAACGAGCGGCGGGAGCTGGTGCTTCCGCTGGAGGCTCTGGAGGCGCTGGGCGCGCGCCCGGGCGATGAAGTTGACGTAACGGTGCTAAGTATCGCGAGTGAGGATCGTCTCGCGGCGTACCGCGTGGCCACGCCGCCTGATGACGCCGAGCGCGAGCGGCGTATCGCCGCGGTGCACGCGGCCGCCGGCACCGCCCGCAACGACCAGTACCCGGCGCTCTCGGACGACGAGCTCGAGGTGGAGATTCGGCGTGCGCGCCAGGAAGCCGCCGAGAGTCGCTACCTCCGATCGCTCCGCGAGACCGAATGAGCGGGACGCTCCTCCTGGACGCGAATGTCCTGCTCCGGCTGCTCCTCGGCGATGATGAAGAGCAAGCCGCAAGCGCGCTCCGGTTGGTGGAGGCCGCGGCGGCGGACGGGACGGGCGTTGTTGCGGCCTCGACCCTCAATGAAGTGATGTTCGTGCTGATGGGCCCGCGACTCCGCACGCCTCCCCTAATAGCGTCGAGGCACCTGCGCACGCTGCTCGGTCTCGGCCTCACCATCATCGACCGCGATGTCGTCGTGCGCGCCGTGGACATCTTCGAGCGGCACCACCGTGACTGGGTCGACTGCCTGCTCGCGGCGTACGCACTTGAGCTCACGGACGGGCGAATCGCCTCCTTCGACCGCGGCCTCGATCGCATCCCCGGCGTGGAACGGCTGACACCGGCGTAGGCATTGAGCCGACGGTAGGACAACCCGCACAGGCGACACGACGGTGTCATCCGCCTCAACGCCCCGCGCCGGTGCCGATCCCCTGGCAACCGGGAAAACTCGCCCGGAAGCTGGCCGGGAGCGCCCGGCCCCTAACTCCACATGCGCTACTATGATCGCGTGGATGGGTTCAACGTCATTCCCGTTTCCGGCCTGCGCTCACCCGTCGTCGTTGTCGGCTTCACCGGCTGGAGCGATACGGGCACGGTGACGCAGGACACCGCGCGCCGCCTGATCGACGCGCACCATGCCCAGCGCTTCCTCGAGGTCGACCCCGAGGAGTACTACGTCTTCACCGACACGCGCCCCACCGTGAAGCTCGATGAAGAGGGCATCCGCCTCATCGAATGGCCCACCAACGAGGCCTACTACGCCCGCGTCCCATCCTCCGACCACGACCTCATCATCATCACCGGCGTGGAGCCGAACCTTCGCTGGCGCACCTTCTCGTCGCGCCTGGCCGATGCCATCGCCGAGCACAAGCCCTCGCTCGTCTGCACGCTCGTGGCGCGGCCCTCGGCGACGCCCCACACGCGGCCGGTGCCCGTGAACGGCTCTTCGGCCGACCCGGCGCTCGCCGCCAGGTACGGCCTCAGCCGGTCGATGTACCAGGGCCCGACGGGCATCGTCGGCGTGCTGCACGATGCCCTGCGCCAGCGCGACGTGCCGCTCATCAGCCTCGCGGCGGGCGTCCCGCATTACCTGAATGTCGATGAGAACCCGGCGGCGACGCTTGCATTGCTGCGCGCGCTCGAACCGGTGACGGGCATGGCCGCCCAGGTCGGCGACCTCGAGGCCGAGGTGGTCCGCTTCGTCGAACGCGTCGAGGAAGCTTCCCGCGGTGACGACCAGATCGGCGCCTACGTGAAGTCGCTTGAGGAGCATTACGGGGAAACTGCGAGCGAGCCGCCGCCGGCCGGCCCCGAGGGCGAACTCCCCTCCGCCGCCGACATCCTCAAGGATATCGAGGACCTTCTCCGGGGGGATTCTTGAAGTGCTGAGTCCTGAGTGCTGAGTGCTGAGTGGGATCGGCCCCGCGCGGGGAGTATGTATCCCCGGGGGTGGCCGCAGGCCTCGAGCCCCTTTTCTCCTTCCTCTTTTCTCTTTTCTCTTCCCGTAGACTCCCCCCGGGGGTAGTCATGAAACTCGGGGTTCTGCAGTTCTTTTCGTGGACGCGGCGTATTCCGCTGGAGCAGGTGTATGCGCGGGCGTTCGACCGCATCGCCATCATGGACGAAGGCGGCTACGACGCCGTCTGGCTCGCCGAGCACCACTTCAACACCTACAGCGTCTGCCCGAGCGTCACGCAGATGGGCACCTACATCGCCGCGCGGACGAAGAACCTGCGCATCGGCACGGCGATTACGCTCGCGGGGTTCTACCACCCCCTGCGGCTCGCCGAGGAGCTCGCGCTGCTCGATATCCTCTCCGGCGGTCGGCTGAACTGGGGCGCCGGCCGCGGCTTCGATCCGAAGGAGTTCCGCGCCTTCAACGTCCCCGTCGAAGAGAGCTCCGACCGCTTCCGCGAATGCGTCGAGGTGGTGCAGGCGGCGTGGGCGAACGACAGCCTCACCTTCGACGGTCGCTTCTGGCACTTCGAAAACGTCGAGGTGCTGCCGAAGCCGCTGCAGCAGCCGAGCCCGCCCGTGTGGCTGGCCGCGACGTCGCCCGAATCCGTGCAGCGCGCGGCCGAGAAGGGGTACGACATCCTCCAGGACCCGCACGCCTCGAACGCGGACATCGCCGCCAAGCGCCGCCTGTACGAAGAGACGCTCGTGGCGAACGGGCACAGCGCCGAGGGCCGCGAAATCCCGACCGCGCGCCTCATCGCCATCGCGCCGACGCGGGCCGAGGCGGAAGAGGTCGCGCGCAGCGGCGCGGGCTGGATGGTGGGCTCGTACGCGAAGCCGGGCATCGCCGGCGCGAACACGAAGCACGTCGACCCGGTCGAGCGCTACCTGGAGGACACCGTCATCTGGGGGACGCCGGAAGAAGTGGTCGACCGCCTGAAGCAGCTCGAGGCGGAGATCCCGCTGAAGTACATGCTCGCAGCCCCGCTCAGCCACGAAAGCTTCCTCCTGTTCACGGAGAAGGTGATGCCGAGGGTGCGGAGCTGATAGCTGCTGGCTGTTAGCCGTTAGCGGGGCAACCCCGGCGCCGGCGGCCGCCAGGTTGATCAGGTCCGAAGACATGCGAGACAGTCGGGAGCGGGGAGGAACTGTATAGACAATTGGGTTGGCCCCCGGGCACCACGAGCGTGCAATGGCGCGGAGAGCAGCCGGAAACGAAGGAGGGTGCCCCGGTAGCGCGTGTGTGTCAGCACCAAGGCTACGGAGAAGCACCCTGGCTGAGTGTTACTTGCACCAGCCCGAAGCGGGGTTTCGCAGGAACAGTGGCCGAGGATGAGTTGATAGCTGGCTCTTCGCTGCTAGTGGAGGCACCCCCGACAGCCGATGGCCGACAGCCGATGGCCGACGGCCGACAGCCGATGGCCGACAGCCGACAGCCGACAGCCAACATCCCACAGATCTTGCGGATTCGCGTACTCACCTATACCTTTCCCGTGACATGTCCCGGGAAGCGCTCCTTCGCAAATCGCAGGCCGACCTGGCGCTCGAACGCGCCGCCATGCAGCTTGGCGCCCTCCTCCACGAGGCGTGCGCGGAGCTGCAGCCCTTTCCGTCGTTCCCCAACGCGATGTTCACCACCGCCATCGAAATCGAAGGCCCTTCCGGGCCGGACCGCGGCTGCATTGTCGTCGCGCAGGATGGCGAGCTGTACGAACTCGAAGTCGGGGTCGACCACGACGCGATCGAGGCGACCGGTTCGTGGGACCCGGTGACGGCGCGCAAGGAGGAGCTGAAGAAGGTGAACCTCCACCCGCGCGACTACATCGTCTACGCCTACAACGGGCTGATGGCGGTCACCGAACTGCTGCTGGAACGTGAGGAAGAAGCGTGAGGCGAGGGCTCCGGCTGCTCTTCCGCGTTCTTCTCATCGCCGCCGTTGCCGGCGCAATCGCCGCCCTCCTGCTGAAGCTCCGCAACCGTGGCGGGTCCGAATGGGATGCCTCGGCGCCGTGGGAGCCTTCGCCCGCCGAACCGCCCGCCCCACCGGCTGAGGAAGCGGCCGCCGAGACCGTGGATGCGCCCGCGGCGGCGCAGGGCATCGCCGCCGTGGAACCCCCGCCGGCCGAGGTCGTGCCCGCGTGGTTCGAACGCGAGGAGGCGGCCAGCGAGACGGGCGCGGAACTCGAGACGGAAGCCGCGACCGAAGAGGCCATCGCACCTGATTCGGCGTCCGAGCCGGATGTCGAGACTCCCACAACCGTGGCGCCGCCCGCCATCGAGCCCGAGCGCGACACCCCCGCTGCCGCCGTGCCGCCAGCCATCGAGCCCGAGGCCGCGCCGGAGCCAGAGCCCGCGCGGGAAGCTCCCGCGGCTGTCGTGGCGCCCGCTATCGCGCCTGAGGTCGAGCGGGAAGCCCCCGTTGCCGAGGCCGAACTCGCGCGGGAAGCTCCCGGGGCTATCGTGGCGCCCGCCATCGAATCCGAGCCGGAACCCGCCGTCGCCGCTGACATCGAGCCCGGGGTTGAGGTCGAGCCGGAAACCCCCGCTGCGGCCCTGACGCCCTCTGCTGACCTCGAGCCGGCGTCTGAGCCCTCTACCGGCCTGCCCGACTGGCTCCGCGACCTCGAGCCCGGCGCGGAGCCTTCGGCCATCCCCGAGGAAGAGGTCGCGCGCGAGGCCGAGATCCTGGTCACGCAGGGCGAGCCCGAACCGCACACACCGCCGGGGCTGGCGTTTTCGGAGCTGCCGTCGCTCTCCACGCCCGGGGTGCCGCCCGCCCGGCCCGAGGCACCGCCCACACCGCCGGCGGCCCCGCTCGCGGGAGTGATCGAGGAGGCGCTGCACGACGTCGCGCCCCAGCCCGTGACGCCGTTCACCGGCCGCGACGCTGAGTCGTATCTGGACGAGGGCAACGTCTACTTCAACGTCGGCCAGTACACGCTCGCGATCGAACGCTACACGCGTGCGCTGGAGGTCGATTCGAATCTCACGGCGGGGTACTACAACCGGGCGAACGCACGCACGCGCGCCGGCGAATACGACGCCGCGCTCGACGATTACGACCATGCCCTGGCCCTCGCGCCGAACGACGCCGACGCGCTCAACAACCGCGGCATGCTCTACCTCTACCGCGGGAACTACGACGCTGCTCTCGCCGATTTCGATGGCGCGCTCGGCATCGACCCCAACGACACGACGGTGATGGTGAACCGCGGCCTCGCGCACCTGCACGGGGGCGACCCCGCGGCGGCGCTGGTCGATTTCCAGGAAGCGGCCTACCTCGACCCGCAGGACGCAGCTGCGCACTACGGGGCCGGGCAGGCGGCGGCGGTGCTGCAGAACCGGGCCGAGGCCCTTCGCCGCCTGAAGCGCGCCCTCGATATCGACCCGCAGTACGCCCGCGAGGCCGCCGGCGACCCGAAGCTGGAAGCACTCCAGGGCGACGCCGAGTTCCTCAAGCTGTTGCGCGACGCCGGCGGCCGCTAGCCCGCATGCCACCCCGCGCCCCGCGCGTGCCCATGACGGTCGATGAGGCCGTGGCCGCACTGCGCGCTTCGGGGAACGTCGCGAGCATCGAGGGCCGCGCGCGCTACGGCATTCGCCCCCGGACGGAACAACTCGGGAAGAGCATGCCCGGCATCCAGGCGGTGGCGAAGCGCGCGCTCCCGAGCCATGAGCTTGCGCTGGGACTGTGGGCGACGGGTATCCACGAGGCGCGCCTGCTCGCGGCGATGGTCGACATCCCCGCCGAAGTGACGGCCGCGCAGATGGACGACTGGGCTGCGGACTTTGACTCTTGGGACATCGTCGATGGCTGCACCGGCGTGCTCTTCCACCGCACGCCCTACGCCTGGATCAAGGTGCAGGAGTGGGCCGAGCGCGACGAGGAGTACGTGAAACGCGCGGCCTTTTCGCTGCTGGCGGCGCTCGCCGTGCACGATAAGACCGCGCCGGACGAGCGCTTCCTCGCCGTCCTCCCGCTCATCCGGCGGCATGCGGACGACGGCCGCAACTTCGTGCGCAAGGCCGTGAACTGGGCACTCCGCCAGATCGGCAAGCGAAACCCCACTCTGCGCGCCGCCGCCATCGCCACCGCCGAAGGCATCCTGGAGGGCAGCCCGCGCAGCGGTCGCTGGGTCGCCCGCGACGCGCTGCGCGAGCTGCGGAGATAAGAGAGAAGAGGAAGGAGAAATGGGTGGCCAGCCGCCACCCGCCGTGGCCTCGCGCGGACCCTTTTCTCTTTCCTCCTTTCTCGTTTCTCTTACTGCCCTACGCGGGCGCCGAGCTGGCGCAGGAGATGGCGGTAGTCGGCGACCGTGGTCGCGGGGAGGCGGTTTTCGCGTAGCTGGCGCGCGACGTCGGGCCGGCCGGGGCTGTAGCCGCGCTTTTCGAGAATGCCCAGCTCGCGTCCGGCGATGGCGAAGTACTCCTCGAGGCCGCGCGTGGTGTGCGAAAGGCGCCTGGCCGTGAGTGCGCGGTCGTGCTCGACATCGGCGGCGGCGCCACCGCCCAGCATCGCGAGGAACTCCTCGAACTGCTCATCGCTGAGCTTTTCGGCGCGTTCGCCGAGCTGGGCGCGGAACCGTTCGGCGCGGCTGGCGGATTCCTGCGCGCCCGGCACAAGCCGCACGGAGCCCTGGAGCCCCGCTTCGTAACGGAGGGCCACTTCGCTGAAGTAGCGAATGCGTTCGATGGCGTTGTTCAACTCCGCGACGTGCGAAACGTATGCGTCGTAGGGGGAAGCCAACTTCCAGACGAGGCTGCTAACCATGTTCACCAACCCGATTTCCCAGTGTGCCCCGGCGTGGGCGCGGCCCCAGTGTACCCGCGCCGGGGCCGCCGGTGCGTTTCGTTCTTGTTTCCCGGGCCCCGTGGCCGTTCCCGCGAACGCGCCGCGCCGCGCATGGTGCACACGTGACGACGGCACTTCCGCGGCAGGGCCCGGTCCCGGTGGTGGGTGCGAACGGCGCGCCCGGCGTGCTGCGGGCGTGGGTGCCACGCGTGGCCGCGGCCGAGTTCGCGGGCTTCGGCATCCCCGCGGCGGCGGGCACGCTCGCGTGGATGGCGGACCTCGGCCCGGCGCTGTTCCTCGTGGTGATGGTGTGCGCGGGCATCGGCGAGGGCGCCCTCCTCGGCGCGGGACAGGCGGCGGCGCTGCGGCGCATCGTCCCCGGCGTGGACGGCGGCCGCTGGGTGCTGGCGACGGCGCTCGCGGCGGGCTTCGCCTGGTCCCTCGGGATGCTTGCCGGCATGCCTGGCGACTACGGCGCGCCAACGTGGGTGAGGATCGCCGCGTGGGTGGCCGTCGCGCCGCTGATGCTCGCTTCCATCCCGCTGCCGCAGGCGCTGCTGCTCGCACGCGTGGTCCCGTCGGCGCGCTGGCGCTGGGCGTGGGTCACCGCCGGGGCCTGGGCCGCCGCCCTCCCCGTGAGCTTCCTGCCCGGGCCCTTCGTGGACGAATCGACGCCCGCGATGGTGCTCTTCGCGGCGTTTGCCGTGGCCGGGGCGCTGATGGCGGCCGTGATGGCGCTCGTCACCGGCTGGGGCCTGCGCGCGCTCGTGCGCGGGCGCTCGTTCGCAGCCGCCTAACGGTTCCCGCCGCTAGGATGGCCGCATGGGCGAAGCTGCCGCGCTGCTCTCGGCGTTCGTGTGGTCGGCGGTCTCGGTGGCGATGGCGTCGATCGCGGCGCGCGTGTCTCCGCTGGCGATTTCGACTCTGCGGCTGGCGACCGGGTCGGTCCTGCTGTTCGTGTTCCTGGCCATCAGCGGGCAGGCGGGGGAGATCGCGTCGGCGCCGGCGAGCGCGATCTTCGCGATGCTCGGCAGCGGCCTCCTCGCCTACGCCCTCGGCGATACCATCTACATCCGTTCGCTCGGGCTGCTCGGCGTGCAGCGCGCCTTCACGGTGGCGCAGTCGCTCTTCGTGACGCTTACCGTGCTGGGCGGGGTGCTGCTGCTCGATGAGCCGTTCGGCCTCCCGCAGGTGATTGGCACCGCCTGCATCGCGATGGGCATCGGGCTCATCGTGCGGCGTCCGGGGGCGAAGGTGGCCGATGCGATGGCGGCGCCCGTTCCCGCGGTGGTCCATGCGAACGTCGTCGCGCGCCTTCGCCACCCCGAAAGCGGCGAACTCCGCGGCTACCTCTTCATCGCCGTAACGGGGGTGTTCTGGACCGTGGCGACGCTCTGGCTGGCGGCCGGGCGCGGCGATCTCGGTCCCATCGCCGCGGCGAGCATGCGTACCCCGGCGGGCGCGGCCGGGTTGCTCCTGTTCGCCGGCGTAACCGCGCCCGAGGCCCTGCGCATGCCCTTTCGCGACAAACGGAACATCGGCGCGATCGTGGTCACGGGCATCGTGGGGACGGCGTTCGGAAGCCTGATGTACGTCTATGCCGTGGGCGAAGCGGGCGCCGCGCGCACCACTATCCTGTCGTCGGTCTCGCCGCTGATGGCGCTGCCGCTGAGCGTGTTCTTCCTGGGCGAACGGCTGACGCCGCGCGTGGTCGCGGGGACGCTGGCGTGCGTGCTGGGGATCCTCTTCGTGGTCGCCTGAAGGCAGGGCGAGATGAAACCGTTCGAAGTGTCGTTTTACAGACGGTTTACACGCCGCCGCTGTTGGCGCACGCCACGGAGTCGAATGTTCTGATGAGACCACGGAGGAGCACTCCGGTGCAGAAGCCACCCGGATTCAGTTTTCTCTTCGACGCGGGCGAGCCCGGGACCATGGGCAGCGTCGAGACGGCGCCGATTTTGCGGATCATGCGGCCGGCGACGTTCGCGCTCTGGTTCATCGTGTTCTGCGTGCAGGCCGTGAGCCTCGTCTCCACGGGCGAAGGCGCGAACGGCATCCTGCTGGCGCTCACGACCTTCCTGTTCGTGGCGGTGCATGTGCAGTTCTGGTACGAGGAATCAGAGCAGGGCGCGAAGGTGCACAACGCCCTCGAACGCATGCGCGGCAAGATGTACGAGGACGAGACGACGGGCCTGCCGAACAGCCGCCACTTCGTCTTTGAACTGCGCCGCCAGATGATGCGGTCGGTGCGCAGCGGCCGCGGCTTCTCGCTCGTGCTCACGGACCTCGGCGGGTTCGAACGGAGCGCGAAGGCGGAGGAGCGCATCATGCCCACGGTCGGCCGCGCGCTGCGCCAGGCCACGAGCGAGGGCGACTTCATCGCGCACCTCGAAGGCCCCGTGTTCGCCGCCATCGTCATCGATGAGAAGGACAACTCGACGCGCGAAAAGGCCGACGCGCTGTTGCTCGCGCTCGGTTCGTGCATCCCGCTGGAAAAGGCGAACGTGCTCCAGCCGGTGGTTTCGCTGACGGGTTACGAAGGCGAGCTCGAAGTGCGCGAATTCCTCCAGCGCGCCCAGCGCGACCTGGTGGGCGCCCGCTCCCGCGGCTCCGCGACCGCCGCGCCGTTCACGCCCCTCACCGCCCGCGCCGTCGCGTAGAAGGTTCGGCGTTCGAGGTTCGAGGCGGCAGAAGCCTCCTCCGGGTTTCCCTGGGAACCGGGAACTGGCAACCGGGAACTCAACTAATACACCGCGCCTTCCCATCGACCAGCGTGAGGTATCCCGCGGGCAGGACGAAGTTGAAGCCCGTGCGGTCGGCATTGAGCGCGACCAATTGGGCCTGCGACGTATCGGTGCCGTTCGCGATCTTCACGAGTTGCGGCGAGCCGGTGTAGAGGAAGAGGCAGACCCCGCCCGCGGTCCGAGGGACGGTTACCTCGAAGATGTAGCTGTTGGCGGGGAGCCGCCGGGCGTATGCGCCGTCCGCGGCTGTCTGGACGCCGTAACCCAGCCCCGCCATTGCATCGACGCTGGCCCCGGGGACGCCGCCCGGGAGGTCGGGGCTGGTGACGTGTCCCGCGACGAGGAAGCCGGTGCCGGGTACGGAGGTAGTCGGCGTGGGTGTCGCCTGGTTGCAGACCACGGATCCGCCTTCCAGCTTCGTGCTCCCCGCCGGGAGGACGAGGTTGAAGCTGGCGAACGGCGCGTTCACCGCGATCGGCGTGGGGATGCCAGCGTTCACCGGCAGTTGGGACTGTCCGGTGTAGTAGTGGTCGCAATAGCCCGGCTGGCCACCGCCAAGCCGCACCGTCACATTGACCCAGTAGGAGCCCGGCAGCAGAGAGACGGAGAAGTCTCCGGTTGGGCTCGTGGTGCTCTGGTAGTAGCCGGCCGGCCCGCCGTTCACCAGGCGGTACCAATACAGGGTAAGCCCCGGCACGCCGCCCGGTATCTCGGGACTCGTGATCTTCCCGGAGACAGTGACGTTCACCGCCGTCGTCGTGGCCGTCGGCGACGGCGTGAAGGTCGCCGTGGGTGTCGCGGTTGCGGGCGGAGTCGCGGTGGCGTTCGCGCTGGCGCTCGCCACCGGTGTGGGGGTACGCGTGGCCGTGCCCGTGGCCGTGGGGGTGGCCGTGGCTGCCGGCGCCGGGGCCGGGGAGAAGGTGTGCCACCCTCGTTCGCTCGTCCAGACCTGCCCGCTGAGGGGGTCGAGATAAAAGCCGCCGCCGATGCTGCCATAGGTGAGGTAGTTGACCCAAAGCACGTCGGCGGGGTTGCCGCTTTCGGGGGCGAACAGGTGCCAGTCGCGCTCAGCGGTCCAGACCGTGCCGCTGGTGAAATCCCAGTAGAAGCCGCCGCCCGCGCTGCCATACGTGAGTAGATTGACCCAGACCGGCGGTACCGTGACGACGGGGTCGTCGGTGGCGAAGGCATGCACCTCCATCGGCACGTGCCCCGGCGCGACCCCCAACGCCAACGACACCAGGACCATGACCAGCCCGATCGCCGCGACCACCAACGGCCGGGCTCCGCCATGCGAACGCGTACGCACGTGAGGCGCCTTTCGTGTCCGTGTCTCACGCACGCGTGAGGTTCGCGGCCACACAGAGATGCCCGGCAGTGTGGACCCATTCGAGATATACGCAAACAGCGTGGCTTACATCTGTAAGCCCACAAACCGCCAGGGCACGGCGTCGCGCGCCGCGTCGCGCTTCGCTACAAAGGTGGCCGTTGGGAAGAAGGGGAACCGGCGGCCGATGGCCGAAGGCCGAAAGCCAATGGAGCGGGCGAAGGGAATCGAACCCTCGTCTCAACCTTGGGAAGGTCGCATTCTGCCATTGAACCACACCCGCGTGGCGCAGGGCCGTAGCTTATCATGCGCGGCACCTTCCGTTCGAGGTTCGCACCGTGCCCATTCCGAAGGAGCTTGCCCTCACCCCCGAACAGCTCGACGAGCTGATGCTTTCGAGCTGGAACATGCGCATCGCCAGCGTCGGCCCCGGCACGCGTATCAACCTCACGCCCCTCTGGTTCGGCTGGGCGAACGGCAACATCTACACCTATTGCCGCGGCCAGAAGATCGTGAACCTGCGCCGCAATCCCGTCGCCACCATCCTCGTCGACCGCAACGAGCGCTTCCCGGAGCTGCAGGGCGCGATGTTCCAGGGCCGGGCCGTCGTGCTCGAAACGCCCGAGGAGGAGAACGCCGACCCGGGGCTCGAAGCGGTGCGCATGCAGATGGGCGCGAAGTATGCCGGCGGCCATGGCGAACCGGCCGAGCCGCGCCGCAACAGCTCCACCGCGCGCGGCCGCAACTGGCGCTGGGTGCGCTTCGAACCGGCGAACGTGGTGACCTGGGACAACTTCAAGATCAAGCGCGGCGGCTGAGCCCGCGGGCGTATCGCACGGCGCCCGCGGGCTTGCGGATCCGTTGCGATCGTCATCGGGGGTATTGCGCATACTCGTACACTGGCGGGACCACCGCGGGAGGTTCAGCCATGTACGGGTTCATCCACGATGTCCTCGCCAACAAGGGCGGGCAGGTGTTCACCACCACCCCCCGCATGAACGTCCGCGACGCCGTGCGGACGATGAACGAACACGGCGTGGGCGCGCTGCTGGTGTGCGAAGGCAACCGCGTGGCGGGCATCTTCACCGAACGCGACGTCCTTCGCCGCGTCGTCGACGAGGGCCGCGCGCCGGGGCTGACACTCGTCGGCCAGGTGATGACGCGCGACGTCGTCTGCGTCCCGCCCATGCTCGGCGTCTCGGACGCGATGGCGATGATGCTCGAACGCCGCTTCCGCCACCTCCCCGTGGTCGATAGCGAAGGGGTCATCGGGATGGTCTCGATCGGCGACCTCCTCCGCCGCGTAAGCCGCGCGCAGGAGCAGGAGATCGGCCAGCTGGTGGAGTACATCGTCGGCCCGCGGTAGAGGGCAGTGCTGAGTGCTGAGTCCTGAGTGCTGAGAGGGCAGCCCTGCACGGTTGGCTTCCCGGCATGCGGCACGGACTCAGCACTCAGCACTCAGCACTCAGCACTCACTCGTTCCTCAGCGCCGTGATGGGGTCGAGGCGGCTCGCGCGGTAGGCGGGATAGCTGCCGCTGAGCGCGCCGATGCCGGCCGCGACCGCGAACGCCACGGCGATGCTCCACGGCTGGATCACCGTCGTCATCGTCTGGCTGCCCACTTCGCGCCCATTGAGGCCGATGGCGATGCCCACGCCGATGGCGATGCCGAGCAGGCCGCCGCCCACGCACAGCGCCAGCGCCTCGGTCACGAACTGGAGGACGATGTCTTTCGCGCGGGCGCCGACGGCGCGCCGGATGCCGATTTCGCGCGTCCGCTCGGTGACGCTCACAAGCATGATGTTCATCACGCCGATGCCGCCGACCACGAGCGAAATCCCCGCGATGCTGCCCAGCAGGATGGAGAGCGTGCGGCTCACGTCGCCGGCCGCGCCCAGCAGGTCGTCCTGCGTCTGGAGGCTGAAGTTCGGCGTCGTCACCGTCGTGCGGCGCTGCATGAGCGTGTCCGTGATCGCCGCCTTCACCGATGCCTGGTCGGCGCCCGCGGCCATCTGCACGTTGATCTGGTTCACGAAGACGTCGCCCGTGGTGTTGCGCGGGCCGCCGAGGCGCGCCTGCAGCGTCGGCAGCGGGATGTAGGCGTAGTCGTCGGCGGTGCCGCCGCCCGACCCGCCCTTCGGCGCCATCACGCCGACGACCGTGAACGTCAGGTTCACGCGCCCGAAGAAGGTCATGCGCAGGGTCTGGCCGACGGCGCCGCCCTCGGGGAAGAGCGTCTTCGCCAGGTCGGCGCCGAGGACCATCGAAAGCGATTTGCGCGTGACCTCGTCGTCGTTGATGAAGCGGCCATCGGCGACGGCCATGGAACGCACCGTGGGGTAGCCGGGCGTCGTCGCGACAATCGTCACGCCCTGGTTGGTCGTCCCCGAGATGAGCTGGATGTTGTCCTGCGTCGTCTGCGGCGCCACGCCCGCGACGCCGGGGAGGCTCGCCGCGGCGATGGCGTCGGCGTCGGCGTTGGTGAGCGTCTGGCCGCCGCCCGCGGGGCCGGCCGCGCCCCCCTGCCCCGGCGCCGCCCCGGAGGTTTGTGCCGGCTTGATGAAGAGAAGGTCCTGCCCCAGCCCGCGGATCTGGTCCTGCACACCCTTTTGCGCGCCCTGCCCGACGGCGATGAGGACGATGACCGAACCCACGCCGATGACCATGCCCAGCGTGGTGAGGATGCTGCGCAGGCCGTTCGCGAGGATCGCGCGGGCGGCCACGCGGAGCGCGTCGAAGGGGCTCATGCCGTCACCGCCTGGTGGCGCCGCGCGTGTTCGTGGTGCTTGTTCGGGTTCATCGCGTCCTCGACGATTTTGCCGTCGCGCATGCGGATGATGCGGTCGGCGTAGTTCGCGACGTCCTGCTCGTGGGTCACGAGGATGACGGTGATGCCGCGTTCGCGGACGAGCCCTTCGAGGATCTCCATCACTTCCTCGCTCGTGCGCGTATCGAGGGCGCCCGTGGGCTCATCGGCGAGGATGACGCGCGGGTTCACGACGAGTGCGCGGGCGATGGCGACGCGCTGCTGCTGGCCTCCCGAAAGCTGCGTCGGCTTGTGGCTCATGCGGTTGCCGAGGCCGACCATCTGCAGCGCCTCGCGCGCCTTCTTCCGCCGCCCGCCCTTCGATTGGTAGACGAGCGGAAGCTCGACCTGTTCGACGGCGCTCATGCGGGGGAGCAGGTTGAACTGCTGGAAGATGAAGCCGAATTCGCGGCTGCGCAGGAGCGCCTGCTGGTCGTCCGTCATGCGGCCGACGTTGTGGCCTTCGAAGAAGAACTGCCCGGCCGTCGGGCGATCGAGGCAGCCGAGGATGTTCATCATCGTGCTCTTGCCCGAACCGGAGGTGCCCATGATGGCGACGAATTCGCCGCGCGCGATCTCCAGGCTCACGCCATCGAGCGCGCGCACCTCTTCCGCGCCCGTCCGGTAGATCCGGTAGACATCGACGAGCTTGATCATCAGCGCACGCCGCCCGCCGTGGTTGGCGCCCGCGTGGGCGAAGTGGAAGCGCGCGCCGTGGGCGAACCGGGCACCGCGCCGACGACCACTTTGTCGCCTTCGACGAGGCCCGTGGCGATGCCCGTGTTCGTGCTGTCGGAGCCCGAGGTCGTGATCGTGACCTGCTCCATCGTGCCGTCATCCTTCTTCTTGTAGACGAAGGTCGTGCGGCCCTGGCGGCGGATGGCCGTCGTCGGGAGGAGGAGGACGTCTTCCTTCACGTCGAGCACGAGCGTGATGCTCGCGTTCATGCCCGGCGAGGGGAGCGTCTGCGAGGCGCCCGGGGTGACGTTGCCGCCGGGGAAGCCGCTCCCGCCGCCGCCCGCGCCCGGGGTGCGGCCCGCGCCGGGGGTGCCGCCCGCCGGGACGCTGCCGCCCGCGGCAGGTGTGCCGCCGCCGGGGGTGCGGCCCGTGCCGGGAGTGCCGCCGGCAGCGGGCGAACCGCTCGCGCCGTTGGGGGCGGAGCCGCCGGTGCTGCCGCCCGTGCGGCCCGAGGCGGCCGCGCTCTGGACGCCGCTGAGCACTTTCTGGATCTCGGCCTGGTTGGTGATGAGGTCCTGCCCGCGGAGGATCTGGGCCTGCGCCGTGTAGGTGACGACGCCCTGGGTGACGGTGGCGGCATTGCTCACCGCCGTGATTTTGACGAAGTACTGCTGGCCCGTGAGCGCTTCGAAGGTGGCGAGCCCGAACAGCCCGGCCTTCACCTTGGGCAGGTCCTGTTCCGAAACCTGGAGATCGATGCGCACGCCCTGCGGGTCGCTGATGGTGAAGGCGGCCGTCGATGGCGAGGCGTTGTCGCCGGCGGCCACGCCCACGGCCGCGACGTTGCCCGCGAACGGCGCCTTCAGCGAGAGCGCGGCGAGCGTGTCCTTCGCCGTTTCGAGCGCGATCTCGGCGCTGCGCACGTTCTGCTCGGCGGTCAGCAACTCCAGCGCCGTCGGCGGCTCGAAGAGCGCGTTGTACTTCTCCTGCGCCGTCTGCACGCCCAGCTGCGCGGTGGTGATGGCCGTGCGCGCCGAAACGACGGCGTTCTCGAGCTGCGCGAGCGTGGCCGCGTCGGTCGCGGTGTAGAGGTCGCTCTTCTTCTGGATGGCGCTCGTGAGCGTGTTCTGCGCGGTCGTCACGGAGGCTTTCGCGGAGACGTAGCTGTTGTTCGCGCTGAGCAGGCCCTGGGTCGCCGAAACGACCGTCGCCTGCTGCTGCGAATTCCCCGGCGGGGTGCGCAGCACGTCCTGCAGGTCCGCGACACGGAGGTCGCTGAGGGGCAGGTCGGTGAGCTGGCAGACGCTGATGTTGGCGGCCTTCGCGTTCGTGCAGAAGGTGCGCTGGGCGACGATCAGGTTCGTCCACGCGCTCTCGACGTTGCGGTTCGCGCTTTCGAGACCGTTCTGGGCGGAGACGATGGCGTTATCGGCGGCGAGCAGGTCCGTGGTCGTGGGCCCGGCCTTCGCCTTCGCGAGGTTCGCTTCCGCCGTCGTCAGCTGCGTCTGCGCGTTCAGGAGGCTCTGGTTCGCGGAGAGGATGGCCGACTGCGCCGAGACGAGGTCGAGCGTCTTCGGCGGCTCCTTCAGTTCGGCCAGCTTCAGCTGCGCGCTGGTGAGGTTCGATTGCGCCGATTCGACCTTGCGCGCGGCGTCCTTGTCGTCGAGGGTCGCGAGCACCTGCCCGGCGGTCACCTTATCGCCGACGGCGACGTTCACGGCCTTGACGGTGCCGCTGGAGGAGAAGGTGAGCTTGCCGCTCACGGTCGAGGCGGCGGTGCCGGTGCTGGTGAGGGTGCTGACGAGCTTGCCCTTCGTGACCGTGGCCTCGCTGGTGGTGCCGGCGGTGGCGGTGCCGGTCTTTTCGCCGGGGCGGAACAAGAACCAGTAGCCGGTGGCGGACACGCCCGCGACGACGGCGAGGGCGACGAGCAACTTCACGATCCGGCCGCGCCACGATGGGCCTTCGAACAGGGTCTCACTGGATGTCATGGGCGGGGCGGCCTCGATTTCGGAATCTGAGCGGTTCGCGCGTACGGTAGGCGGCGGCTTCGTGGCTCGCAAGCGAGGGCGGAAGAAACACCGCGCAGGGAGCGCCAGCCTGACCCGAGGGTATGGGCGGCCATCGGGATGGAGTGTTGCGAAAGTACGATTTGGCACAGCGCGATTCGGCTTTACCCTCCGCTTCAATGGCCGCCACCGAGACCGCTCCCGGCGCAGTGCCGCCATCGAACGGGGTGGGCGATGCCCGCCTCCGGAAGCGGGCGTTCGTCGCGTTCTGCGTGCTCGGCGGCGCGGCGGCGTTCGCGCTCGGGATGGTCGCGTTCATGGCGTGGCTCTTCATCCGCCTGAGCTGGCCGCACGTCGAGCCCGCGGGCGATCCCATCTTCGGTGTGAGCTTCAGCTGCAACCAGATGGAGTACCTCGAACTGGAGGACCCCACCCTCGGGCGCGGCGCCGTGCCGGATGACCGCCCGGGCCGTGCCGAGTGGTGCGCCGCCCGCCTTTCGGATTTGCTGGAGGCGACGGGCGCGCCCATCGTGCGCATTTCGGCCGAGTGGCAGGAGGTGGAGCCTGCGCCCGGCAAGTTCGACTTCACCCTGCTCGATGCCCTCATCGGGGCGGCCGAGCGGAACGGTGCCAGGGTGCTGCTCACCGTAGGGATGAAGGCACAGCGCCACCCCGAGTGGTACATCCCCGGCTGGATGCTCGAACGCACGGGCGGGCTCGAAGGCGGCGAGGTCATCTCCGATGTGCCGGAGCTGCGCGCGGGCGCGCTCGCGATGGCGGCGGCGGTCGTGCGTCATGCCGCGCGGTCGCCCGCGGTCGATGCCTGGGGCGCGGATAACGAGCCGTTCGTGGTGAGCAGCCGGGGCGAGCACTGGCAGGACTGGCGGCTCGGCCGGGACTACATAACGGAACTGGTCGCGACCATCCATGCGAACGACCCGGCGGGGCGCCCCGTCTCCGTGAACCACGGCCAGCACTTCGTCATGGACCGCCGCTGGCGCTGGGCGCTGGAGGCGGGCGACGTGCTCGCGACGAGCATCTACCCATTCCGCAACGACAGCATCCTCGGGCATCCGGTGGTGCTGCCGATCCTGGAGATCGGGCCGCTGGCGCCGAACTACGCGCACCAGGCGCGCAGCGCGCACGCGGCGGGCAAGGGGTTCTGGATCACGGAGCTGCAGGGCGAACCGTGGACCGACTACGACGTCCACCTGGTCTCGCCGGCGAACCCCTCGCGCAACCTGGACCTGCGCAAGTTCGAACGGAACCTCGAATACGCCCGCCGTAGCGGCGCCGGCCGTGCCTACCTCTGGGGCGGCGAATGGTGGCTCTACCAGCGCGACCGGTATGGGGATGGTTCCTGGCTCATCGCCGCCGCGGCGGCGATGAGCCAGGAATGAGAAAAGAGAAAGGAGGAAAGAGAAAAGGGTTGGCGCGGAGCGACGCGGCGGCTCGCGTGTGGCCACGCCGATAGCCGATAGCCGACGGCCGGCGGCCTTTTCTCCTTCCTCTTTTCTCTTTTCTCTGCCACCGTGGTGGCATGGGAACCATCGTCCAAATCGCCGTCTCGCGCGGGGGCGTGCCGAAGCTGCCTGTGCTGGAGGCGGAGGTCGGCGAACTGGGGATTGTGGGCGACGTGCAGAACAACACGCGCGACCACGGTGGCCCGGAGCGCGCGCTCTGCCTCTGGGCCATCGAACGGATCGAGGCGCTGCGCGGCGAAGGGCACCCCATCGCGCCCGGCACGGCGGGCGAGAACATCACCACCACGGGCATCGATTGGGATCGCGTGACGGCGGGTACACGGCTGCGCCTCGGCGCCGGTGTGCTCATCGAAATCACGCGCGACACCGCCCCCTGCAAGACGATCGCGGGGTCGTTCGTGGACGGGAAGTTCGTGCGCATCAGCGGGAAGCTGCACCCCGGGTGGAGCCGCGTCTACGCGCGCGTCATCGCCGGTGGCACCGTGCGCCCGGGCGACGCCATCGATTTCGTGGAGGCCTGACGTGGACCGCTACGCGCGCAAGGCATCGCGCGAGGAAGCCGATCGCGGCGCGCCCTTCATCCTGAAGACGGCGTTCCCGTTCTTCCCGCCGCCGGGCACGCCGTTCGCGCTGGAGACGGCGGCGGGCGTGCGCGAAGCCGCCATCGAGGCCGAACCCTGCATCTGCCGCGGTCCGGAGAAGCCCCACGAACACTGGTGGCTCCCGCTCGAAGCGCTGGCGAAGGGCCAGGTCGTGGCGGTCCTTGAGCCGGATGTGCCGGGCGGGGCGTACCGCCTGCGCCTCGATGGCCAGGATTCGCGCGAATGACCTCGCGCCCGCGCATCGCGCGCGACCCGGTCTCGCTTTCGATGTGGCTGGACGCGGCCTGCGAGGTCGCGGGCGCGGTCGTGATTGTTGTGCTGGCGGGGGCCATCGAAGGCTCGACCGGCATCGCGCGGGAGGTCGCCTACCTCTCGGCCGGCGTCTTCCTGGTCGCGGCGGTGACGGTCGCGGTGATGGCGCACGGCGGTCGGCGCTCGTCGGCGGGGCTGCTCGCGGGCGCGAACATGGTGGGCGGGGTGGTCCTGTGGGTGGCGGTGGCGGCGCGCTGGGGCGACCTCGAACCGGGCGCGCGCTGGGTCCTCGCCGCCATGGGCGACAGCTTCATCCTCATCGGCGCCCTGGAAGCCCTCGCCCTCTGGTTCACCCGGGAGGGGTGACAATTGATTCAGGAGCGGGACTTCGAAGGTGTTCTCGTTGAGTGTTCGCTGGAACGGTGGCAGGAGAAGCTGGTTGGCAGCCATCCGGAGCTGGAAGGCCGAATGGACCAGGTCCGGCGTGCGATCGCCCATCCGCGCCTTGTGCTGGCCGATACCAGCTACACTAATCGAAAGCACCACGTGATCGAGGTGGCGCCGGGGCTGTTCCTCGATGTAGTCGTCGAGTACCGGTACCTGCCGATGGGCATCAGGGGGCGTGTCGTGACGGCTTTTCTGCGACGACGCCTTTCGGGCGGTATTCGGCTCTTCTCCAACGGAGGTCGATTGCCATGACCACGATGCTTAGCCTGGACCTGGACGGCCTTCGCGACGTGACCTTCCGGTACGACGAAGAGTGCGATGTCGCGTCGGTTTTTCTCGGCGAGCCCCGTGAAGCGATCACAGAAGAGGCTGGTGACGGCTGGTACATCCGCGAAACCGATGGCGCGATCAGCGGGCTCGAACTCCATGGGTTTCGCGAGCGCTTCCTCTCGGAGCCGTTCCATGCCGGGGTGACCGCTGCGGTGATCAGCGAGTTGGAGGAAGCCGCCGGCCGTCTCCTCGCACAGGGAATCGCCATCACAGCGCCCGCGGAGGCGCTTCCCGCGACGGCGCGGTGGTTCGTTCTCGTGCTCGGAGAGGCCGCGGCCCGGTTCGAGCATGCCCACACCGCCCACCCCTAGCGCCTACTTCACCACGAAGTAGCGCGCCTCCGGGTGGTGCACCATGAGCGAGGCCGTGGTCTGTTCGGGGTGCCACTGGAACGTTTCGCTCAGCTCGACGCCAATGCGCCCCGGCTGCAGGAGGGTGTCGATCCCCTTCTGCTCCTCCAGGTCCGGGCAGGCGGGGTAGCCGAAGGCGTAGCGCGCGCCCTGGTACACCTGCTGGAACAGCTCCTTCGTGGTCGCGCCATCGGCCCCGGCGATGCCGAGCTCCTCGCGCATGCGCTTGTGCCAGAGTTCGGCCAGCGCCTCGGCGCTTTCGACCGCGAACCCGTGGAAGTGCAGGTAGTCGCGGTATTCGTTGGCGGCGAAGAGCTCCTTCGCGAACTCCGTCGCTTTCGGCCCCATCGTCACGAGGGCGATGCCGAGGACGTCGTACTCGCCTTCGCCGCCGCGGAAGAAGTCGGCGATGCAGAGGTGGCGGCCATCGGCCTGGCGCGGGAAGTGGAAGCGCACGGGTTCGCCCGTGGGCGCACCGCCTTCGAAGCCGGGCCAGGCGAGCAGGTCATCGCCTTCGGCGCGCGCGGGGAACCAGCCGTAGACGGCTTGCGGCACGAGCAGCTGTTCGGCGATGGCGCGCTCCTGCATGCGCCGGAACACGGGCTGGACTTCGTTTTCGATGAACGCCGCGTACTCCGCCTCGCCGCGCTGGCCGCGCTGGTACTGCCACTGGCCGCGGAAGAGCGCGGTCGTATTGATGAACGGGAAGATGTCGCGCAGGGGGATGCCGCGCACGACGCGCGCGCCCCAGAACGGCGGCGCCGGGATGTTCGCCGCCGGCTGCACGTCCGACCGCGTGCCCGGCGGCGGGCCCACGAGTTCGAGCGTGGGCGTGACCGCGCGCACGGGGTCGTACCCGGTCTCTTCGTTCGAAACGACGCGCCCGCCGCGGGTGAGCACCGGTAGCGGTTCGCCCGCGCGCACGGCCGTCATCACGCGGTCGAGCGTGGCGAGCCCTTCGAAGGCGTCCTGGCAGTAGTACACGCTGCCGTGATAGATGGCGCGCAGGTCTTCCTCGACGTATTTGCGGGTGAGGGCGGCGCCGCCGAGGAGCACGGGGTAGTGCGTCAGCTCGCGGGCGTTCAGCTCTTCGAGGTCCTCGCGCATGACGACGGTGCTTTTCACGAGCAGGCCGCTGAGGCCGATGGCGTCGGCGCGCACTTCCGCCGCCGTCTCGATGACGTTCTGGATGGGCTGCTTGATGCCCAGGTTGTGTGTGGTGTAGCCATTATTCGAAAGGATGATATCGACCAGGTTCTTGCCGATGTCGTGCACGTCGCCGCGCACCGTGGCGAGCACGATCGTGCCCTTGCCGCTGCCCTCCGTCTTCTCCATGTGCGGTTCCAGGTGCGCGACTGCCGTCTTCATGGTCTCGGCGCTCTGGAGCACGAAGGGAAGCTGCATCTTGCCCGAGCCGAAGAGGTCGCCGACGACGCGCATCCCCTCCAGCAGGTGCTGATTGATGATGGTGAGCGCGTCCATGCGGCCGAGCGTTTCCTCGACGTCGGTTTCGATGCCGCGGCGGTCGCCATCGACGATGCGCTGGCGGAGGCGCTCCTCGACGGGGAGGGCGGTGCGATCCACCTTCACCGCCTTCTCCGCTTCGACGCCTTCGAAGAGCGCGATGAAGGCGTGCAGCGGGTCGTAGCCTTCGCGGCGGCGGTCATGGATGAGGTCGCGAGCGGCCTGCAGCTGGGCCTCGGGAATGCGGTTCAGGGGCAGGATCTGGCGCGCGTTCACGATCGCGGCATCCAGCCCGGCCTCGATCGCTTCGTACAGGAAGACGGAGTTGAGCACGCGCCGGGCAGCCGGCTTGAGCCCGAATGACACGTTCGAAACGCCGAGGATGGTGTTCACGCCCGGGAGCTCGGCCTTCACGCGGCGGATCGCTTCGAGCGTCTCCATCGCGTCCTTGCGCAGGTCCTCCTGCCCGCCCGAAAGCGGGAAGGTGAGCATGTCGAAGACCAGGTCCTGCGGTTCAAGGCCGAAGCGGTTCACGGCGATGTCGTGGATGCGGTGCGCGACGCGCAGCTTCCAATCGGCCGTGCGCGCCTGGCCCTCTTCGTCGATCACGAGGGCGACGGCGGCGGCGCCGTGGCGCTTGATCAGCGGCAACAGGCGCGTGATCTTCCGTTCGCCGTCCTCCAGGTTGATGGAGTTGACGATGGCCTTGCCGCCGTACAGTTTCAGCGCCGCCTCGACCACCGCCACCTCGGTCGAATCGAACATCAGCGGCAGCGTGGACTGGGTGCGCAGGGCCGAGACGAAGGTGGTCATGTCGGGCACGCCATCGCGGCCGACGTAATCGACCATGACATCGAGGACGTGGGCGCCCTCGGCCGTCTGCTCCTTCGCGAGCGCGGTCATGCCATCGAGGTCGCCGGCGAGGAGGAGGTCGCGGAAGGCGCGCGAACCCGTCGCGTTCATCCGTTCGCCGACGACGAGGAAGGAGGTCTCCTGCCGGAAGGGGACGCTTGTATAAAGGGAAGCGCAGGCGCCGGGGTATTCGCCACCGGTGGCGGGGGCGCCCGGCCCGGCGAGGAAGCGCGCGGCCGAGGGACGCTGCTTCGGCGCACGGCGGCCGACCCGCGCGATGGCGGCTTCGTACATCGCGGGCGTGGTGCCGCAGCAGCCGGCGGCGATGTTGATGCCGAACTCGTTCACGAAAATCTCGTGGTAACGGGCGAAGTCCTCGGGCGTGAGCGTGTAGCAGGCCTGCCCATCCACCACTTCGGGGAGCCCCGCGTTGGGGCCGATGAACACCGGCCGGCGGCTGTTCTCGGCCAGGTGGCGGACATGCTCGACCATCTGCTCGGGGCCGGTGGCGCAGTTGATACCGATGATGTCGACGACGTCCATCGCTTCCAGCGCCGTCAGCGCGCAGGCGATGTCGCTGCCCAGGAGCATGGTGCCCGTGGTCTCGATCGTCACGCTGGCGACGACGGGGATGCGGCGGCCGGTTTCGGCGAAGACATCGGCGATGGCGGCGAGCGCGGCCTTCGTCTGGAGCAGGTCCTGGCAGGTTTCGACCTTGAGCACGTCGATGCCGCCTTCGAGGAGGCCGAGCGCCTGTTCGCGGTAGGAGTGCACGAGGTCGTCCCAGCCGATGTGGCCGAGCGAGGGGAGCCGCGTGCCCGGGCCCATGGTGCCGAAGGCGTAACGGGGCCATTCGGGGGTGCTGAAGCTATCGCGCACTTCGCCGATGACCTGGGCGGCGAGCCGGTTCAGTTCGCGGGTGCGGTCGGCCAGGCCGAATTCGGCGAAGACGACCTCGTTCGCGCCGAAGGAGCAGGAATCGACGGCATCGCAGCCGGCTTCGTAGAACATGCGGTACACGCGCCGGAGGATTTCCGGGTTGCTGACGTTCAGCCACTCGGGGCAGCCGTCGTGCGTCTCCTCGCGATCGGTGCCGGGGTAGGCCACGTAATCGTGCTCGGTGAGGTTGAAGGAGAGCAGCGTCGAGCCGATCGGGCCGGCGGCGAAGAGGACGTTTTCGCGCAGGCGATTGAGCAACGGGTGGTCGAGGGGCGTGTACATGCCGAACCAGCGTACAGGGCGGCGCGCGGGTGCGGCGAGCGTGCGCGGGGGAAAGCGAAAACGCTCCCGGGCGGGAGCGTCTTCAAATTGGGGGGCTCGATCAGTCCGGGGGAATTTACCCGGGGGTCAGCGCCGTGCGGATGGTGGCGAACTCGCGCTGGGCGCGCGACAGGGCGCGCTGCAGGCGGTCGATGCGCAGGAGGTGCGCGGCTTCGCGGCGGTGCGCGATGCGCGTGGAGAGAACATCAAGCTCGGAGGAGCGAGCATGGGCGAGGGCTTCGAGGGCGGTATGGGTATACATGGCTGCACTCCCTTGTAGTGAATGAATGTTCATTTACTTTTATCGTCCTGTCAAGGGGTTTCCGCATGCTGATTCGCCCGGCGTGAAGCAAATTTACGGAGGTTCGTCCCGCGGGCCATGCCTCACGATGGAAACATGACATAAACATGGGGCTTCCCCCTTTGCACTCCGGGGCGTACGGTGATCCGTGCCCGTGGCGGGGCGCGGCTCCGAGGAACCTATGTCGAACCCCTGGCATCGCCCGGTCCTGGCGGCGTTGGCCGCCGGGCTGCTGCTTGCCGGCGTCATCACGGTCTCGCTCGGCCGCGGCGGTACGAGCGCGAACGCGGCCGGCACCGTGACGGTGGAGATCCTGGATAGCGGCTTCAACCCGCAGGTCTGCCAGGTGAACCGCAATGCCACCACCATCTATTGGAAGAACAAGAGCACGAAGGTGCGCCGCGTCGTCATCTCCAGCGGCATCGAAGGGCACCCCCTCTTCGATAGCGGCGACATCGCCATCGGCGAGACCACCACCGGCGGCGTCATCGTCAACCAGATCTGGGACCAGCAGTACTACGACGAGTACGAGCGCACGATGACGGGCCGGATCGTTGCACCGCTGAGCCCGAGCGCGCAGACCGCGTGTTCGCCGCAGCCGCCGACGCCCACGCCCACGCCGACGCGCACGCCCACCCCCATCGCGCCCACGCCGGCGCCGTTGCAGTTGCATCCGCGCTGCATCGGGCTGCAGGGCTGCGCCGTCATGCCCGTGATCGCGGGCGACGACTGAGCCGCGTGAAGGCCGTGGCGGCGGCCTTCGCACCCATCGCCTCCCGGTTTTGCTAGACTGGGAGGCGAGCCCGTATTGAGCGGGCACGGAAACACAGCAGGAGTCCCTATCCCTTGGCCTTTGCCGATAAGCAAATCGCATGCCGCGACTGCGGCGTCCACTTCGTCTTCACCGCGGGCGAGCAAGAGTTCTACGCGAACAAGGGGCTGATGAACGAGCCCACGCGCTGCCAGTCGTGCCGTTCGGCGCGGCGGCAATCGCAGAGCACGCTCCAGGAGAACGACGGATACGTCCGCTACGGCAATTTCGCCAGCTTCGGCGGGAAGACCCCACGGCAGATGCACCCGGCGGCCTGCGCCGATTGCGGCCAGATGACGGAAGTGCCGTTCGTGCCCCGCGGTGAGCGCCCCGTCTACTGCAGCAACTGCTACAGCAAGATCAAGCCGCCCGCCCCGCGCGAGGACGTTCCCGCTCCTCGCCGCTAAACCCAACCCGCTGCCCGGACCCGGTACCCGTCGCGGGCCGGGCGTCCATGGCATACAGGTGTACGACATCGCGCGTTGACGCCATGCACGGAACGTGCTGGAATGCCGCGCGGCGCTCCCACCCGGGAATCGGATGGCGGGTGCCGGAGGGTTCCGGGGTGACGTGGCGTTCGATGCGGATGGTGGCGCCGGCGTTCGCCGGTGATGAAGGGGTGGCGCTGGCCGTGGAACCCTAGGTCCGCGGGCCAACCGGCCTCGCCCGGACGCGCTACCATGCGCGCCATGGACCTCCTCCTGGCGCAGGTGGCACGGCTGCTCGGGCTCGAACGCACGGGGCTGACGGCCGAGGACGCGCGTGCCGCGATCGCCGCGCGCCCGGGCGCACTCGGCCTCGCGCTCGTGGCCGAAGCGGCCGACAGCGACGACGTCACCGATGCCCCGAGTGCTCGTGCCTACCTCGCCGGGCGTCTCACCGACCTCGCGGAGTTGATTCCGCCGGAGTCGGCCGGGGCCGTGCGCGCCGCCTTCGAAGCCGGCATCGCGGCCTGGGATGCCGCAAGCTGATGCGCGCACGGGACCGCTCGCGACGGTGCCCGCGCGTGATAGACTCCCTCTATGACTGCCAGCGAGCCCACTGATTTCGGCGACCGTCGTTTCGGCTCCGCCCTGGTCAACGTCACGAACGTCTGCAATCTCTCGTGCCGCCACTGCTTCGTCTTCCGCGCCGATAACCCGAACGCGCCGAAGGACAAGATGGACGACGCGACCATGCTCCATCAGCTGGAGGCGCTGCGCGACCGCCACGGCATCCGTTCGATGCTGTTCATGGGCGGCGAGCCGATGATTCGCAAGAACCTAGTGATGCAGGCGATGCCGCTCTTTGAACGCTCGTCCATCGTCACGAACGGCACCTACGGCATCCCCTCGGTGCCCGGTCACCTCGTCACCGTCTCGCTCGATGGCCCGGAGGCGATGAACGACCCCATCCGCGGCGAAGGCGTCTTCCAGAAGGTGAAGAAGGCTGTCTTCGACCGCGATCCCACCGACGGCACGACCGTGATGCTGCAGATGACCATCACCAAGGAGAACGCGCCGGGCATCGAGGCGTTCGTCGAGGAGGTGAAGGATTGGCCCGTCACGGGCATCGCCTTCACGTTCTACGTGCCCTCGCTCGGCGAATCGTCCGAACTCGCGTGGGATGACCTTCGCGAACGCGACGCCGTCATCGACCAGGTGATCGCGGTCAAGCAGAAGTATCCGGAGCGCGTGAAGACGAACGTGGGCGCGCTGGAGCTGATGAAGTCGGACCGGGCGCTTTCGGTGACGGGGTCGGCGGGCGAAACCTGTGGCCTGCGCCAGATGCTGCCCCTCTATATGGGCGAAGGCGGCAACTTCGAACGCACCTTCTGCTGCTATGGCAACAACGTCGATTGTTCGCGCTGCGGCGCCTACGCCGTCTTCAACGGCGCCTTCCACCGCCGCGCCGGCATCGAACTCGAGGAGTAGCTGTTAGCTGCTGGCTGTTAGCTGTTGGCTATTAGCTGTTGGCTATTAGCTATTGGCGGGGCAACCCCGGTGGAGCGTGCACGGCCATCCGCGAGGGCGACTCGGGTAGCTGCTGGCGGCCGCAAATGGAGCTTTCCCGGCTCACAGCGACGAGCCAACCCGGCCAACCGCCAACAGCCAATAGCGAATGCTCCACCAGGGTTGCCCCGCCAACAGCTAATAGCCAATAGCTAACAGCTATACTGCTACCCATGGTCGCGTGGCCTGCTTCGCCCACGAACCCGGAACCGGCGCGTTCGAGCCACGACGGCCGGCGGATGACGCTGTCCGCGTTCGAGGCGCTGCCGGAGGAGAAGCCGTACCTGCAGTGGTGGGACGGCGTTGTGGTACAAAAGGCCGTGCCGAAGCGCCCGCACCGCAAGCTCCAGAGCGCCTTCGATCGCTGGCTCGCCGAGTACGGGCAGCGCGCGGGCGGGAGCTGGGGTCCCGAGGCGCACGTCTGGTTCGAAGGACATGGCTACCTTGTGCCCGATGTCGCGTACTGGGCGCCGGGCAAGCCCGAGGGCGACGACGAACGATCGCTGCCGCCGACGCTGGCGGTGGAGATCCGTTCGCCTTCGGAGACGCAGTCGGGGCAGCGCGAGAAGTGCCGCCAGATGCGCGCGAACGGCGTGGACGTGTGCTGGCTGGTGGACCCGGCGTCGCGCACGGTGGAGCTGTTCGAAGGCGCGATCGAAGCCGAACCGCTGCCCGCCGATGGCGCGCTCACGTCGCCCCTCCTCCCCGGCCTCCGCATCGCGCTGACGGACATCTGGGCGGTGCTGGCGTAGCGGTTTTAGCTGCTGGCTATTAGCTGTTGGCGGGGCAACCCCGGTGGAGCCTGCACGGCCATCCGCGAGGGCGACTCGGCAGCTGCTGGCGGCCGCAAAAGGAGCTTTCCCGGCTCACAGCGACGAGCCAACTCGGCCAACACCAACAGCTCCACCGGGGTTGCCCCGGCCAACAGCTAACAGCCAATAGCTAACAGCCAAAAGCTAACAGCTACCTGCTACCGTTGATCCTGCAACCAAGTTCCCGGAGCCCCGATGACCGCCGAACCCGCATCCTCCATCCCTGCCCGCATGCCGGCGCTCTACCTCGGGCACGGCGCGCCCACGCTCGTCGATGACGCGACCTGGGTGGGCGAACTCCGGGCGTGGGCGGCGCGGCTCCCCCGGCCGCGCTCCATCCTCGTCGTGAGCGCCCACTGGGAGTCGGCGCCGCTGACCATCGGCGCGACCCGGCCCGTGCCGCTCGTGTACGACTTCCACGGCTTCCCCGCGAACTACTACCAGGAACGCTACGACCAGCCGGGCGCGCCGGAACTCGCGGACCGCGTGCGCGCGCTCGTGCCGGATGGCGAACCGCTGCGCGAGGCCCCGGACCGCGGGCTCGACCATGGCGCGTACGTGCCCCTCACGGTCATGTACCCGGACGCCGAGATCCCCGTGCTGCAGGTCTCGATGCCCGACCTCGACCCCGTGCGGCTCTTCAGGCTGGGCCGGCAACTGGCTCCCCTGCGCGACGAGGGCGTGCTCATCATGGGCAGCGGCTTCATGACGCACGGCCTCCCCTACATCGAATCCTGGGACCCGGCGGCGCCGGCGCCCGCGTGGTCGCGCGACTTCGATGCATGGGCCGCCGACAGCCTCGCGCGGGGCGACCTGGACCAGCTCTTCAACTTCCGCCACCGGGGCCCGGCGGCACGCTACGCGCATCCCACGGCCGACCACTTCGTGCCGCTCTTCGTCACCCTCGGCGCGGCGACCGACCCGGAGGCGGCACCGGAAACGGCCATCGAGGGGTATTACCTGGGGCTTTCAAAGCGCTCATTCGAAGTCGGCTGACTTCGAGTTCCCAGTTACCGGTTCCCAGTTCCAAGGGGGTCGGCCCCGATGGGGCAATTGCTGCTCGGGTGCGGACATTCCTGCCAGCGTACGAACGAGCCGGTGAACCAGGCAGCGAGGCTTCCCCGCCGCCTGATTCACAGGAGGACCGTGTCCCTCAAAACGGGGCAACCTCCCGGCGGGGTAGCCCCTGGGAACTGGGAACCGGCAACCGGGAACTACTCCGGCGCCATGCCCGCGAGCGTCATGAGTTCGCGGGCGAGGGAACGGCCGAGGCCTGCGGCGGTATCGGCCGAACCGGCCATCTTCGACCGCACGATGCGGCCCCCGGGGGCGAGTAGCGCGTGCAGCTTCAGGGTCGTGCCGAAGTGCTCGGCGTAGGCGGCGGCGGGGAAGCTGCAGCCGGCATCGATGGTGGCCAGGAACGACCGTTCGGCCGTCACCGCCTCGCGCAGGTGCGGGTCATCGATGGCGGCGATGAGGCGGCGCGTGACGGCGTCATCGACGCGGCATTCGATCGCGAGCGCGCCCTGGGCGGGGGCGGGAAGCATGTCGTGGACGCCGAAGATCTCCGTCGCGCGGTCTTCGATACCGAGGCGGCGCAGCCCCGCGAGGGCGAGCACGGCGGCATCGAATTCGCCGCCATCGACTTTCGCCACGCGCGTATCGACGTTGCCGCGAATGGGCCGGACATCGAGGTCGGGGCGCATCGCGCGCAGCTGGGCCTCGCGCCGGGGCGAACTCGTGCCCACGATCGCGCCCGGCGGCAGCCCCTTGAGCGTCATCTTGCGGGCGGCGACGAGCGCGTCGCGGGGGTCTTCGCGCACGGGTACGGCGGCGATGATGAGCCCCTCGGGCCGCTTCGTCGGCAAGTCTTTGTAGCTGTGCACGGCGAGGTCGGCCTGGCGTTCAATGAGCGCGGCCTGGATGGCGGAGGTGAACCAGCCCGACCCCTGGCCCGCGTTCAGCGGCGTTACCTGGTCGCGGTCGCCGTGGGTGGCGATTTCGATGAGTTCGAACTGGACGCCGGGGTGGGCGGTGCGCAGCCGCGCCATGACGGTGTTCGCCTGGGCGAGCGCGAGGCGGCTGCCGCGGGTGGCGATGCGGATGCTCACCGCCAGCCGCCCGCGCCGGCTTCGCGCAGCACCTGGTGCGCCGCCTGCACCACGTGGTCGATATCGTCCTCGGTGTGGGCGGCGCTCACGAACCAGGTCTCGAACTGCGAGGGCGGCAGCAGCACGCCGTGCTCCAGCATGCCGCGATGGAAATCGCCGAAGGCCGTGGTGTCCGATTCGCGCGCCTCGGCGTAGTCGCGCGGGGGCTCGGGACGGAAGAAGAGCGTGAGCATGGAGCCGCGGCGCACGACGCTCGCGCTCGTCTCGCCCCGCTTCGAGGCGGCGCGCAGGCCGTTTTCGAGGTGGGCGGCGAGCTTCTCCGCGCGGCGGTACGGTTCGCCCGTCGCGAGCACATCGAGCGTGGCGATGCCCGCCGCCATCACCAGCGGGTTGCCGCTGAGCGTGCCCGCCTGGTACACCGGCCCCTCGGGCGCGATGAGCGACATCAGGTCCGCGCGGCCGCCGAAGGCGCCGACCGGCAGCCCGCCGCCGATGATCTTGCCCAGGCAGAAGAGGTCGGCATCGGGGAGGACCCCGGAGAGGCCGTAGCGGAGGCGGAAGCCCGTGATCACCTCGTCGGCGATGAGCAGCGCGCCGTGCGCCCGCGGCACTTCCTGGAGGGCGGCGAGGAACCGCGGCTCGGGCTCGACGAGCCCCATGTTCCCGGCAACGGATTCGACGATGACGGCCGCGGTATCGCCCGGGTGGGCGGCGAACCAGGCCTCGAGCGCGGGCACGTCGTTATAGGGAAGGACGGCGGTGAGTCCCGCGATCGCGGCGGGGACGCCGGCGGAATCGCTGAGGCCGAGGGTGGCGACGCCGCTCCCGGCCTTCACCAGCAGCCCGTCGCTGTGGCCGTGGTAGTTGCCATCGAACTTGACCACGATGTCGCGGCCCGTGGCGGCGCGCGCGAGACGGATCGCGGTCATCGTCGCCTCGGTGCCCGAGTTCACGAAGCGCAGCCGTTCGAGCCCGCAGGCGGCGGCGATGCGCTGCCCCAGTTCGGCCTCCGCCGGGGTGAGCGCGCCGAAGGCCGTGCCGTTCGCCGCCGTCTGCTGGATGACTTCGACCACGGCCGGGTGCGCGTGCCCGAGCAGCAGCGGCCCGAAGGCGCCCTGGAGGTCGATGTACCGCTCGCCCTCGGCATCGAAGACGTGCCCGGCCTGGCCCCGCACAATGGGGACCGGCGACCCGCCCACCGAGCGGAACGAACGGACGGGGCTGTTCACGCCGCCGGGGAAGAGGGCGCGGGCGGCTTCGCGGATGGCTTCGTTGTGCACGCTCCCAGTGTACGCGGGCGGGTGGACGGCCGCCTTCAGGGTGCGCCGGCGGCCGCGACTTCGCCCGTGAAGCTGCCACCCCCAACGAGCGCGTAGACGAGCACGAGGTCGCCCTGGTGGATCACGCCGAAGAGGTAGCTGAGGTTGTCCTGGCTGGCGGCGAAGGCGAACCCCCCGCTCGCCGAAGTGCGCGCCGCGAACGGGGCCGAGACGCCGCGGAAGGTGGCGCGCAGCGTGGCCTCGGCGTCGCTCGCGTTCGCCGGGTACTCCAGCGAGGGCTGCGCCATGAGCGCCACGAAGTGCCCGCTCCCCCGTTCCGTCGTCACCGCGATGAGCACTTCGTTCACGCCCCCGTAGGGCACGGCGAACACCGGCACGCCCCGAGCGTTCAGCGGGGCCATGAGTTGCGGCGGGATATCGAGGAAGGCCGGGCCGTCGAGGAGGCGGAACCCGAGCTGGTTGCTCCGGCGGTCGAAGAAGCGGTTGAAGACGGGGTCGAGGTTGCTGCGCGCGACGCCCGCCAGCGACGACAGGCTCGGCCCGCCGCCGGTCCGCGTCGGTGTCGGCGATGGTTCCGGTGTCGGCGTCGCGACGATGAGCGCGCCGCCGTCGCCCTCCGGGGTGGCCGTGGGCCGGGGGACGATGGTGATGACGGGCACGGGCGTGGGAGTGAGCTTCGGGTTCTGGGGCTGCGCCGCGACGACCACGCCGCCGGTATCGGTTGTCGCCGTGAGGTTCGAAAGCAGGTCACGTTCGCCCGCGAGGATGCGCCAGCGGGCGCCGTCGTGGAGGAGGACGCCCGCGAGGCCGCCGGCGGGCACGGCCATGCGCAGGCTCAGCGGCAGCGCGAGGGGAGTATCGCCCGTGCGAACGTCGTAATAGGGGGTAAGCGCGTGCCAGCCGGGGGGCAGTGCCGGCCCGTCCCGCACCTCCCCGAGCGTGATCGCCACGGGTGTCTCCGATTTCGTGCTGACCACGAGGCGGCCGTCCGGGGAGGCGATGCCCGCACCCGAGGCAATTTCGCCGCGCAGGGTGAGGGGCGCCTCCGTGGCCGGCGCGGCGGGCCCGGCATCTTCGCCACAGGCGGCACCCGCCGCGAACAGCGCGCAGCCGGCCAATAGCGGGATGAGACGGGTCAGTCGCATCGCGTTCCATGTTGGCGGGGAAGCGGCGGGTGCGCCATGCCGGGCTTCACGCCGCGCGAGCGGTCACGGGGTGGGAAGGAAGAGCTGGTACTTCCCGGGCACCTGCTTGCCGCTCGCCATGGGGGCATCGAGGGTGAGCGTCATCGGCCCGGTGTTCGCGCCCACGCCGTTCTTCACCGTGATCACGAGCGTCACCGCGCGCCCCTGCCCGCTCGAAACCACGACCTCGGAGCGGCCGCCGAGGGTGGCGAGGGGGCTGAACGCCGCGCCCGCCGCCGCCAGGGAGGCCGTGCGCAGGTTCACCTGCCCGAAGTCCTTCGCCGCGTTCGTGATCCAGAGGTCGATGAGCACGGCGTGGGTGGCGCCGTTATCGCGCACGGCCTTCGCCACCGACGCCGCGAGCGCGTTCGCTTCCTGCCCGCCCGTGGCCATGAGGATGCACTTGAAGTACTCGGCCGGGTAAACGGCGGCGCGCGTCGCTCGCACGGAGATGCCGGAGATGGACTGCTCCACGGAGAGCGCGGTCGGTGTCTCCTGGAGGGTGCCGCACTGGGTGGTTTCGCGCGTGAGGTCGATGGCGACGGTGGGCGACGCCGCCGGGGTGGCGCGCACGCCGGCCACGTCCGCGGTGGTCGTGGGCTGGCCGGCGGCGCTGCCCGGGGAAGATTTCGTGGCGGCCGCCGTGGGTGTCGTGATGCGCGGCGTGGCCGTGGGCGAAACCGCCACCGTGGGTTCACTGGCCGAGGCCTTCGCGGGCGTGCCGCCGCCGCTGCCGCCGGGCTGCACCCCGAAGGCGATGCCGAGCATGCCCGCGACGATGACCAGGGGGAGCAGCACCTGCGGCTTCGCCATCAGCTTCGCGATGAGGCCGTTGGAGGCGGGCGCCTGCGATTGCGGTCGCGGTTGTCGCTGCACGGCCCCATGCTCGCGCGCGGGGGCGGCGTTCGGCATGGGGAGAACCCTCGATGCGGGCGGCGCGGCGTCCCGATTTTGCCGCGCGGCGGGCGAGCGGGCTAAGGTGGGCGGGTGGATTCGCGCCGTTTCGCGCACCGATTCCTGCCCGCCCGGGTGGTTCGCATGCTGAGTGGCCTTCTCGCCTTCGTGCTCTTCCTCGTGGCCGTGGCCTGCGATGGCTCCGCCGCGACGCCCACGCCCGCGCCCGGCACGCCCACACCCACACCGGTGGCCACGCTCCCGCCCGGCGTGGTGACGCCCGTGCCCTTCAACCTCCCCACCGTGACCCTCTCCATCGAGACCGCGAACGGCGCGACGAAGAAACAGGTGCGCGCGGAGGTCGCTTCGAACGATGCCGAGCGCCAGCGGGGGCTCATGTTCCGGGCGTCGCTGCCCGCGGACACGGGCATGCTCTTCCTCTTCCCGCGCGACCTCCAGGGCGGCTTCTGGATGGAGAACACCTACGTCCCGCTCACCATCGCCTACCTCGATAAGGACGGCGTGATCGTTTCGATGAAGGACGGCAAGCCGCTCGACCGCACCGTGCTGCAGCCCCCGGTGCCCTATCGCATGGTGCTGGAGATGGAGCAGGGCTGGTTCGAACGGAACGGGTTCGCCATCGGCAGCATCGTGCGCGTGCCGGCTTCCGGGTTGCCAACGCCGAAGTAGCCGGCCCTACGCCCGGCGCCGCAGGCCCAGGAAGGCCAGCCGCCACGCGACCGTGAGCGCGCTCGCGATGAAGAGCACGGCGAGCGTCCAGTAGCACTGCCCGAGCACCGTCCCGATAGCGGCCACGAGCGACCGCACGTCGCGGCTGGCGAGGCCGAACACGCCGTCCGAGGGCGCCATGCGCAGGGCCCCTTCGATGCGCGCGCGGCTGTAGCTCACGGTGAGGGAGCCCGCGAGCGCGATGACGCCCACGAACTCGGCGTGCGCGTGCCCTTCGAAGCGCACGGCGAAGATGGTCATGCCCGCGATCATCGCCGCATCGGCGTAACGGTCGGTGACGGCGTCGAGGATTTCGCCGAAGCGCGAGGCGCGGCCTGTCCGGCGCGCGAGGTCGCCATCGACCCCATCGATCACGGAGACGGCCTGGATGAGCACCCCGCCCGCGATGTTCGCGCTCGCGGCGATGAGCGCGCCCGCGACGAACGCCATCACCAGGGTGAAGAGCGTCACCATGTTCGGCGTGACCGGTGTGGGCGCGAGGGCGGCCGCCAGCGGCCCGCTCAGGCGGCGGTTCAGGTGGCGGCTGACGATGCCGTCATAGGCCATCGGCGTCCGCCGCCCGGGGGTTCACGCGGGCACGACGGCCGCGGCCGCCGCGAGGTCGTCCGGGGTATCGACGTCGTACCAGGTGGCGCCGGAGACATCGGCGGCGGTCAGTTCGCCGCGCCGCGCAAGCTCCGTGCAGACGATGCTTAGCTCGCAATCCTCGGGCACGGCCTCGACCGCCTCCCAGGCCGCGGGGGCGAACAGGAAGGCGCCCGTGTCCAGCGCGTCCCATGCGGGGAGCATCTTGCCGATGGCGATCACGCGTCCATCGCCCGCGAGTGACAACTTCGTTGCTTCCTCTATATACGCAGGGTCGTGATGCGAATGGTCGGCGGCGACGAAGGAGTCGCGGGGGCCGCCGCTCGCCGCGCGCGCGAGGAGCCGCGAGATCAGCTCCGTGGAGAGCAGGTGGTCGCTCATGACGAGGAGGAAGGGCTCGGCGCCGGTGGCCGCGCGGGCGGCGCGCAGGGAAAGGGAGGCGCCATCGTGAAAGCGCGGGTTCGAAACAAAGGTGAGAGCGATGCCGTGGGTGGCGCTCTCGACCAGTGCGGTTTGCACCAGCGATTCCATATAGCCGGTTACGATGACGGCCTCGCGCACCCCCGCCGCCGCGAGCGCTTCGAGCGTGTACTGGATGATCGGCTTGCCGTGGAGGGGCACGAGCGGCTTCGGCAGGACGGCCGTGTGCGGGCCCAGCCGGCCGCCATCGCCGGCCGCGAGCACCACCGCCCGGGGGACGTTGTCTTGCGCCATCCGGCCATCTTACGCGGGCGGCGAAGGCCGGCGTGCGAGCCTGCTCGCCCGGCGCGCCGCTGGTGGCCACGGGCATCCCCGGCGTACGATGCTGATTGGGCCGATTAGGCCACGTAAATCGTCCGGGGCACGAACCATGTGGAAGACCGTCGGGTCGCTCAGCGCCATCTGCCTCGCGTTCATCGCGCTGCTCGTCACCCTCTCCATCGTCGGCCTGAAGTAGCCGCGAAGGGCGATTCGGGGCGCTGTACCGGCGGTTGACGCGCCGTTGCACCCGACCGCGCCCGCCCGGACACTCGTGGCATGGGGCTCAGCCGCCGTGATGCCGTGGGTTTGGGTGCCCTGGTGGTGACCGCGATCCTCGTCGTGCCGTTCATCCGGCCCGAGGGCGGCAAGACGGAGCGGCCCAGCGTGTTCACGACCCTCCCCGGCGAGCTCACACCGGCCGCGTTCACGCCCGCGCCCGTGCAGGCGACGCCCACGCGGACACCGTTGCCGCCGGCCGAGCCGGGCCACCCGAAGGCGGGCTGGCTCGTTCGCTACTTCCGCGGCGAACCCGGCGTCATCGAGGATTCGCAGCGTTTCGTCCCCGCGCTCGACCTGGCCTACGACACCGCCCCCTTCAACGACATGCGCGACGACGCCTGGTCGCTGACGGCGGCGGGCGTGTTCGACCTCGGGCCCGGGCGGTACACGTTCCGCTTCGAACACGATGGCGCCCTGCGCGTGCTGGCGAACGGCATCGAAGTGGGCAACCAGCAGGACGCCTCCATCCCGCGCGTCCTCGAAGTAACGATCGCCCACGAAGGCGGCCAGCTCGCGCTCACTCTCGAAGCGCGCGACCAGGGCGGCAAGTTCCTCCTCCGCGAGCGGTAGCACCCGCCCGGGGCTCGAGGCTCGAGGCTCGAGCGGGCCAACCCCGCGGGGTACTGACGCCCCGGGCTAGCCCCTGGGAACTGGGAACCGGGTACTGGGAACTCGTCTGGGAACTGGGTACTGGGAACTGGGAACTCCAGAGCTCGCCGCACGAGTGGGGTACCTGTGGGCAACGCCGGGGGAGAAGGACCACATGCGACAAGCGCGCGGCGGACTCTGGCGATTAGCCCACGAGATCTTTCGAAATTCTCTCGGCGAGAGCGAAACGCGCGTTAACCCCGGCGTGCGGTTACGCGTTGTTTACCGGTAGTACGGAGGAGTCTGCCCGCCAATAGGTGGGTTTCGAGGTGTTGACCCTTGGAGAGGCGCTGGCTACCTTTCAGCGGACTTTACCGGCCACGCGGCAACGCGGGGCCGGGCGGCTTTGTCCGCGCCGTATGTCCGGGAGGCGTCTTGGTCGAATCTGGAACCTCCTTTGCCGCGCCCTTCGCGGCCGTAATTGCCGAATCGCCCGCTCAACCGGGTTCCCTTCCCTCCCGGATGGGAACCCGCCCTTATGTTGAGCGGGCTTTCGATTTCGAGACGTATTCCATGAAAGGAGGGAGTGCCCGGCCGAGCTAGGCACCCCGGCGCGGCCCACCCGCCATTGGCGGCACGGGGCTGAAAGGGTGAATGGCACGGCGAAGAACCGAAACCCGAACACGGCAATCGAGGGAAAGCCCGGACCCGCCTCCGCCAGCGCCAGGAGAGGAGCGGCAGACGAGCGGGCGACCTCACCAGCAACTTCGCGTTCCTTGTGAGCGCGGCGCCCGCAGATCCGGGCGAGTCCGGAAACAACCTCCGCCCGATTCGGGCGGCCCCGGGGAAACCCGGGGGGCACAGTCAGTCACACGACTGGAGAGGTAAGGAACTTGAGTATTCAACCCGTCCATGTGGCGAAGTCGCGCCGGGGCCAGTTCGGCCTCGTGCTCGCTCTCGCCGCGATGGTCGCGGTGCTTGCGTCGTTCTGGACGTCCGCTTCGGCGACGTTCCCGGCGACGACGGTGAGTTCGGTCGCGGTTACGGGGACGCCCTCTGGCGGCAGTCTCCTCACGTACACCGCGTCGATCACGCTCACCAATGGCACCACGACCGGTGCGGTGGCGTTCCAGGTCGCAAACCCGGCCAACGTCACCCTGACCGACGTCAGCGCCGCCGGCACTCCGTCGGCCCTCTACACGCTCGCGACCTGCGACGGCGCCATCGCCGGCGGCCTCACGGGCATCGAGTGCAATAGCAGCGGCCCGCTCACCGGCGCCCCCGCCGGTACTACCTACACCTTCACGGTGCAGGGTGTCGTGACCGGCCCCGGCAACCCCGGTGACATCACGTTCATCTGGGTCGATAGCGACAGCACGGCGCGTCAGACCACCGGTGGTGGCCTGACCCGCTCGACCGCTGGCGCGACCCCGGCCGCGGCCACGAATGCCATCGGCGTTGCCGAGACCTTCGTGTTCACGCTGGCCGCGAACCAGACCTGCGCGAGCGACACCTCGGTTCAGGGCGGCGCGCAGCCCAGCGACTCGACGGTGCAGTGCACCGCCTCCGACGTCTACAACCCGAATGGCCTGACCATCGTGTCCGGCCCGACGGTCACGGACCCGGATGAGTCGGACACCACGCAGGTGACCGTTACCGTCGCCGCGAACACGCCTGGCGTGTACACGGTCGGCATCAACGGCATTACCGACCTGACGACTGCGACGGTTCCGGCCGGCACGCCGTTCGTCAGCTCCCTTGGCACGAAGACCTTCGTCGTCGCCGAGCTCCGCCATGTGGCCGACAACGCCACTTCGGTGGTCACGGCTGGCGAGACCTTCGGCGGCCAGGATGTTCAGAACAACGTTCGCGGCTCGCGCCACGTCGTCTGCTCGGTCGTTGCCGATACCGGCACCGTCACGACGCCGACGCCGACGGCGATCGACATCCCGCTGACGCTTCCGAACACCCAGATCATCGTGACGCCTGGTGGCGGCTACGCCGGCTCTGAAGTCGTGACGCAGCCCCAGAGCCCGACGTTCACGGACGTCCAGATCTTCGTTGGCAACGGCCGCCCGATCGGCGACATCGTGAATGGTGTCCCGGGCAATGGTGGTCTCGCCGGTGCGACCTGTTTCTCGTGGGTCTCCACGGGCGCGGGCGACCAGGAGATCTCGGTCAACTACGTCGCCGCTGACGGGACGACCTCGGTCCATGTGGACTGGGACTCGAACGCCAACGGTAACGGCGAAGGCGCCGTGCGCGTGAACCGCGCGCTCATCAAGGAATGGAACGTCCTCGAAGACAGCACCGTCACCCTTTCGGGCGGCGCGACTGGCTCGGGCACGGGCGATTCCACGACGACCCCGGTCGTCACCGGCAGCCTCGGGCTCGTCCTGAACCCGGGCACCGGCCTCTACCAGACGGCCAACGGCCAGGTCATCACCGTGTCTGACGTGTTCAACGGCAGCCACGTGACCCGCGCCAACAGCGTCGTCCGCGCGTCCCTCGTGGGCGTCATCTGGACGGTCAGCTGGAGCGGCTGTGGCATCCTCTACGACACCTTCCTCGCGGGCGGTGGCACGGACAACAGCACGACGTCGGTCACCGTGGATAGCGGCTCGCCGTTCCGTGCTGGCGACGTCATCAAGATCGACAGCGAATACATGCTCGTCACGCATGTGGCCGGGGCCGACCTGACGGTTGTCCGCGGCACGAGCGCGACGGGTGTGGCCGCCGGCAGCACCGCTGCCGCGCACAACAGCGGCGCCGCTGTCCTGATTGTCCAGGGCACGACCGAGCTGAACAGCAACGGCACCGTGGGTCACACCCCGGCTCCGAAGTTCAACGTCGGCACCACGCCGCTGAACAACTGCACGCCGGGCTCCACTGCCCCGGTCATCACCTTCACCGGTCGCGAGCCTGGTCCGCTTGGCTCGGGCACCGGCCTGACCGTCACGGAAATCGTGACGTTCAACTTCACGACCGTCGTGTCGCAGAAGAAGGTCATCCTCGCGTGGGCGGGCAACCGCGTCGTCGTCGAGGCTGACTGGCGGATTCCGCCTGGCGACATCGCCGGCATTCGCAGCGAATCGTCCGTCACCATCGCGGCGGCGCCGAATGGCGTTTGCCCGCCGGTTGGCGCCATTCGCTACGTCAAGGGCAGCGGCCCCGGCAACTTCGTTGCCGGCCTGGGCGCGATGCTCGACGGCGCCGATGAGGCGACCGTGTACCTGAGCTCGGACGTGTCGCAGATTGGCGACGCCCCGACTCGCCCGCAGGATGCCTGCATCAGCCGCGTGATCTTCGAGTCCGAAGACCCGGGCCAGGTCGATATCGAGGCGTTCACTGTCTTCAGTGACACGACTCCGACCGCCGTCGTCGACGTGACCAAGCGCGCGTTCGTCATCTACTACATGAAGTTCGAGAGCGTGACGGTCTCGCTCGTGGACGACGTCTCCAAGGGCGTCAACCACAACAGCCCGATCCTCACCGACTTCACCCCGGGCAACCCGTGGGATGCCTCGAAGGATGTGACGACCCTCGACTGGAACGTGTCCAAGGACCTGCTGGTTCGCGGCCGCGTGAAGGGCTGGTTCGTCAATGAGAACCCGTCGGGCCGCGCCGCGAGCACCGACGATCCGCTGAACGTCCTCCCGGCGAACCGCTGGGTGATGCCGGACGACTGGGCGCTCCTCGCGGGTGGCCCGGCCGATAACGCCAACAACAGCACCGCCTCGGGTACCGCGGAAG